>CAWGTQ010000067.1:0-46603 GCA_963825395.1 uncultured Acidobacteriota bacterium
CTGACTTTCGCAGTTCGGAGCTTTTTCGGGCGAGATTCGGCGGGGGCACGGCGATAAGTCCTGACTCTTCAATGTGGGTTGTAGGCAAAGGCTTGTAGTGTAGACCTACCCCCTTTTCATCTGCGATCAAGCTTGGCACAATGGCCGCCAGCCATGTACCTGCGTGCGAACAAGCGCAAGAAAGACGGCAAGGAGCACCGCTATTGGAGCGTGGAGGAGAGTCGGCGGTTGCGTTCGGGCCGGGTGGTGCAGCGGCGGGTGCTGTATTTGGGCGAGATTAACGACAGTCAGCAAGCGGCGTGGCGCAAGACGCTGGAGGTGTTTGATGAAGCCGAGCAGCGGGCCGCGAGCCTGAGTTTATTTCCCGAGGATCGCGCCATTCCTGTCGATGCGTTGGACGGCGTGCAGGTGAAGCTGAAGGAGATGGAGTTGCGGCGGCCGCGGGCGTTTGGCAACTACTGGCTGGGGTGCGAACTGTGGCGGCAGTTGGGGTTGAGCGAATTTTGGGAAGAGCGTCTGGGCCAGGGACGGGAGGAAGTGCCGTGGGCAAAGGTGCTGGAGTTGCTGGTGGTGAACCGGTTGGTGGCGCCGGGCAGCGAGTTCCGTTTGCACCGGCAAGGGTTTGATCAGAGTGCCATGGGAGATCTGTTGGGGACGGGCTTCGCCGTGGCGGAAAAAGATCGCTTGTATCGCTGTCTGGACCGGATCGGGGAGCACAAAACCGTGCTGTTCGATCACCTGCGGCAACGTTGGCAAGAGCTGTTTCAGGCGCGCTTCGACGTGTTGCTGTACGACCTGACGAGCACCTATATCGAAGGCGAAGGCGAGGAGATTCCCAAGGCGAAGCACGGCTACAGTCGGGACCATCGCGGCGATTGCCGGCAGGTGGTGATCGCGCTGGTGGTGACGCCGGAGGGATTTCCCCTGGCTTACGAAGTGCTGGCGGGCAACACCTCAGACCGCACCACGCTGCGCGGATTTCTCGACCAGATCGAAGCGCAGTACGGGCGGGCGCGGCGGGTGTGGGTGATGGATCGGGGGATTCCGACCGAAGAGGTGCTGGCAGAGATGCGCACCGGGGGACGGGAAGTTTTCTACCTGGTGGGGACGCCGCGCGGCAAGATTCAGCAGTACGCAAAGCGCTGGCTGGAATTGCCCTGGCAGAAGGTGCGCGAATCGGTGGAAGTGAAGTTATTCGTGGAAGACGGCGAACTGTACGTGCTGGCCAAGAGTGAAGGCCGGTACGCCAAGGAACGCGCCATACGGCGGCGCAAGTTGGTTCGCTTGCTGAAGACCTTGCGCAAGTTGCGCCGCAGTGCTCCGGCGCGCGATCAATTGCTGCTGCGCATCGGTGCGGCCAAGAAGGACGCCGGCCGCGCCTTCGGCTTCGTGCCTCTACACTTGCCCCGCGAGGGAGAGGAAGTCACCCGCCAGACTTTCTCCTTTCACTTGGACCAAGAGAAGTTGCAGAAGGCGGAACTCCGCGATGGCCACTATCTGCTGCGCTCGAACCTGCTGGGAGAGAAGCCGGAAGTGCTCTGGGAACTCTATATCCTCCTCACCCAGATCGAAGCGGCCTTCAAAACCTTGAAGAGCGAATTGGGGCTGCGTCCGATTTATCACCAAGTCGAGAAGCGCGTGGAGGCCCACATCTTTGTGGCTTTCCTCGCTTACGCTTTGTCGGTCACCCTCCGGCAGCGGCTAGCCCCCTGCGCCCCGGGGCTGACACCGCGCGCCGTGCTGGAGAAACTGGCCACGATTCAAATGCTCGACGTCTGCCTGCCCACCACCGACGGGCGCTGGCTCATCATGCCGCGCTACACGCAGCCGGAACCCGAGCAGATGCTCCTGCTCCACCAACTCCATCTGGCACTGCCGTCGCAACCGCCACCCCGCATCAAGCCCGCGGAGACCGTCATCGATCAGCGGGTGCAGGCTCAAATTGTAGTGTAGACCTTGGAGATCGCTCTGCTGAAAATAAACCACTTACCCGCCGCCTACTGCCCCAACTGCGAAAGTCGGGCTAAAGCTTCCACCTGACGCTCGGGGCGTTTTGAGCCCGACACACCGTCGAGGGGCGCACGTGGCGAACCTTTATCAGTCGTCAGTTTCCAGTCCTGAGTTTTCACTAACTTGCGCCTTTGTGCCGGGTGGTCATATTTTCCTAACCCGCGCTGGAACCCGCCAGTACTGACGACAGACAAACAGCGTCCGTCCTTTCAATCCTCTCGGTATTTTGTCCTCTCGTGGTGAGAGAATCCGCGAGGTGCTACACGCTGGCAGAGCGCCGGCACACCCGGCGATTATAGCCTATTGCTTGAATTTGTCAATCAATATTTCGAGCCTAGTCTCAATATATACTAGCCCAAATATCGGCAAGAGTGCTCAGCCCACGGCACGATAAGGTTGGAAGCCATCCCATCGTGTCAACTTTTGCCGAGGACATGACGCAGAGCGCTGTCGAGTTGAGGAAAGCGAAACTCATAGCCGCTCGAGAGGAGTCGCGAGGGTTTCACACGGGCGCTGGCCAGCAGGAGGTTGTCCGCCATTTCTCCCATGACCAGGTGGGCGGCAAAGACCGGCAGGGGAAAGATTGTAGGACGCCACAAGACGCGGCCGAGGGTTTTCGTAAATTCCCGATTGGTCACGGGTTGGGGCGCCACAGCATTCACCGGGCCACGCAAGGCATCAGAAAGGATAGCGTGCGAGATGGCTCCCACGACATCATCGATGGCGATCCAACTCAGGTACTGACGGCCACTCCCCACGCATCCGCCGAAACCCAGTTTGAAAGGCAAAAGCATCGTGGCCAAGCCGCCGCCCGCTTTGCTGAGGACGAAGCCGATACGCAGGTTCACGACCCGGATGCCGTTCTGCGACGCGGGCTCCGTCGCGGCTTCCCAGGCTTTCGCCACCTCCGAAAGAAACAGCGAGCCCGCAGGGCTCTCCTCATCCAGCACCTGGTCACCACAGTCCCCGTAGTAACCGCTCGCGGAAGCTGACACCAGCACCCTAGGGCGATTTCGCAACTGCGCCAGGGATTCGCAGAGCAACCGCGTGCCCTTGGCGCGACTCTCGAGGATGCAAGTTTTTTTCCCAGCCGTCCATCGGCCGACAATGGTTTCTCCGGCTAGGTGCACGACGGCGTCGAAATCTTCCAGATCGTCTGCCTGGATTGTGCCCGCGTCGGGATTCCACAAGATATGTCTCCCACTTGCGGGCGACCTGGTGAGGCGGACTACTATGTGGCCGCCGGCCGCCAAAAAGGTGAGCAGCGCATGACCGATCAATCCACTGGAACCTGTCAGGAGAATTCGCATCGAAATACCCTCCAATCGGCCGCCGAGAAGCGCGGCGGATTACGGATGAGAATCGCCTTCTCCCCGTCGCCGCGCGAAGCGCATAATACCTCGTTAGCAAACTGGATGCTAGCCTCAGCGCTCCGGTGGTTATTGCCGTTTCTCTTGCCCTATGGGGGATGATCGGTCGATTGCGTACGATTCGCCCCGGAGGTTCACGATGAGTCAAATCCTCATCGCCGGAAAGGATTGGCAGGCACGCGCTCTGTTGCGCGCTCAACTCCTCGAAGAAGGGTTCGAAGTGGAAGCCCGCGAAACCATCCCCGATGCTATAGCGGCGCTGGGGCCGGGCACAAACCTTCCGGGTTTGTTTATCGCTGATATTTCCGCGAGCGACGAACCTTCCGCTGACGTCGAAGCGCTCTCCGCGTGGTCCCGCAGGGTTCCCATCTGGATCATCGCAAGCCGAACCTACATCGTCGATAAAGGTTTGCGCGGCCACGGCTTTGAACTGATCATGCTGCGCCCTGTGGATGTGAATGAATTGGTGGACCAGATCAAGCGGAGGTTGGACCAGCAGGCCTGAAGTGCGGTGGATCGCAGGTGTCAGGTGTCAGATGCCAGGTGTCGGGGTAGGCCGAAACTCGAAAATCGATACTCGAAACTCGCAAGTTATGCATCGGATTTCGAGTTTCGATTCCGACAACTGACACCTGGCACCTGAAACCTATTACATTACCGGCTGCTGTTGCGTGAGGCAATGCAAGGCCCCCAAACCCCAAACCAGATCGACGGCGTGAATTCCCACCACGGGGCGATCGCGAAAGACGTCCGCGATCGTTCCCAAGGCAATGCGGTCCTGCGGATCGTTAAATGTTGGGACTAACACCGCAGCATTGCAAATATAGAAGTTCGCATAGCTCGCAGGCAGGTTTTGGCCGTCGAGGCAGACGGGCGCAGGCATGGGCAACGGCACCGCCTCAAGCTTCGAGCCGTCTTCCAGGCGCATGGCTTGGACGCGTTCCCAATTTTCCTGAAGCGGGGAATAATTGGCCTCGTGCGGATTCTTCTCCTGGCAAAGAAGCACCGTGCGTGGTCCCACAAACCGGCACAGGTCATCCACGTGCCCGTGCGTGTCGTCGCCGGCAATGCCCTTCCCCAGCCAGAGAACATTTGTTACCCCGAGATATTGCTGGAAGACCGCGGCAATTTCCTTGCGGGTAAAGCCCGGGTTGCGGACTTGCGTGACGGGATCAAGCAGGCACTCTTCCGTCGTCAACAGCGTGCCGCGCCCATTCACGTCAATGCTGCCGCCCTCCAAAACAAACGTCCGGCCCATCACCACGGCATCGAACAGCCGCCGACGCAGCGCTCGCGCCGCTAGCTCAGGCACTTTACAATCCTTCCGCCAGTTCGGATACTTCGCCCAACCCGTAAAGCCGAAACGCGCAATGGCCACATCGGCGCGCGGCGCATCACGCTTCACGAACATGGGGCCGAAGTCGCGCGTCCACCCGCGGTCGGTGGGAAAGCGGAAGAACTTTACGCGCGTCAGATCCACGCCGATTCTTTTGAGAATGTGGCGGGCTTTATCCTCATGTGCTTTCGAGTTGACCAGAATCCTGACGATTTCGCCGGGGACGATTTGGCGGACGATCTCACCGTACACCCACGGGATGGGCGCGAACTTCCCTGGCCAGTCCGTGAGGTTGTGCGGCCAGCCGATCCAGGTGGCCTCGTGCGGCTCCCACTCGGCGGGCATGCGGTAGCCGCTTCGGGGCTCGGGACTCGGGACTCGGCATTCGAAAGACAAAGACCCTGGCACGCCAGCCCCCAGCGCCCGGTCCCCAGAACCTAATCTTTTCTGCGCCACGGATCCTCGTCCAGGAAGCGATGGGTGATTCCGGCGTAAGCATCGATTCGCCGGTCGCGGAGAAAGGGCCAATTGCGCCGCACGTCCTCAAGACGCGCCAGATCGATTTCGGCGAGAAGGATTTCCTCCCGCTCCGTTGAGGCCTCCGCCAGCACCACGCCGAAGGGATCGCAGAGGAACGTGGAGCCCCAGAACTCCAGGCCGGCGCTCGCGTCGGAGGTTTTTTCAAAGCCCACACGATTGACCGCTGCGACGTACACGCCATTGGCGATAGCGTGGGCGCGCTGAATGGTTCGCCAGGCATCGCGCTGCGCGGGTCCGAACTGCTCTTTCTCCGCCGGGTGCCAGCCGATGGCCGTCGGGTAGAACAGGATGCTGGGCCCTTGCAAGGACGCCAGGCGCGCGCCCTCCGGATACCATTGATCCCAACAGATCAGCGTGGCGATCCGGCCCACTTCCGTGTTGAAGGCGCGAAATCCCAGGTCTCCGGGCGTGAAGTAGAATTTTTCATAGTAGGCGGGATCGTCGGGGATGTGCATCTTGCGGTATAGGCCCACCACCTCGCCGTTCACATCAATCACCGCGGCACTGTTGTGATAAACGCCAGGGGCGCGGCGTTCGAACAAGGGTGCAACAATAACCACCCCTCGGGCTTTGGCGACCTTCCCCAAGGTCTCAGTGGTCGGGCCGGGGACCGTCTCGGCAAGATCAAACAGCCCGGCATCCTCGCGTTGGCAGAAGTACTGCGAGCGGAAAAGCTCCGGCAAACAGACAACCTCCGCGCCGCGCTGGGCCGCGTCTTCGACGAGGGCTGCGGCTTTTTGCAGGTTTTCGTCCGGGCTGGGGGAGCACGACATCTGCACCAGCCCCGCGATGTAATTCAGTTTGGAAGGCATCAGGATGAGACTACACAAATCGCGGCATTTTGCCAAGATTCCGGTGGTGCGCCAGTTTGATGGTGTAGAGGCGAGTTTACCTCGCCAAGTGGCGGCGTAGAGCCGCCTCTACGGAAGACTCTCACGCCACCAGGACCTTCGACCCAGCCTAGGGGGCAACGGAGACCACTTCTTCCTTCGCGACGGTGAACGTGCCTCCCGCCAGCCGTACCCGCGGATCACCGAAGCCGTGAAAGACTCGAACGCTTCGCGAGCGCGCGAGGGGCTGTCCATCTGCGCTGCGAAGCGTGAACAATGGCGCGTCGGCGTAAGCGAGGCCATTCCAATTCAGCGCGTGAAAAGCCACAAAGGTGGGAGCCTCGATCAGGAATCCCCCCGGCGGCAACACCGTATCACCCGCCCATCGCGACTTGACAGAGTACTTCGCGCTGCCCATGTTGACCACGACCACAACTTGATCCTCCCCCTTGCCAAAAACCGTGCGCTGCACTGTGTAATCCGGGGTCGGAAACTCGTGCCGGCTCATTTCCATCTGCGCCGTCAGCTCGTTCAAAGGCGAGAGGATTTCATAGGTGTTCTTGACGAAACGGTCCATCGGGTGAAGGCCTTCCGCCCAACCGTGATCGGCACGCGTAAATAGGGCAGGATCCATTTCGGTGGTTTCGGCTTTTTGACCTTGCGCGGCTAGGGTCTCCTTCCAGTAGAGGTGCGGCGGAATCTCGTGATAGTTCAACGTCCGCCCGATGCTGAGGTGATAGAGCACGTAATCGGCCGACTGGGAAATATTGAAGCCATACTTTCCGTAGAGAGCGATGCAATCCCTATAAACCAGCTCAAACATCGGAACCGACACTCCACCCGTTTTTTTGAGAAGATTCTTGTCGTGGAACCAGGTTCCATCCACGCCGGTCAGGCCTTCAAAAAAGTCGCTGTGGGGAATGGCCCACTCGCGCCCGTCCTCGCTTCCGAAAATCCCAAACTCCTGGCGCGCGTAGTCGGAGAGAGCTTGCTTCCATTTCATATCGTCGGCTCGGGTCAAGGGGTGCGCCGGATCGAAGCATTCTTGCAGTCCCGACGCATAAGTTGTGTCGATGAAATAGGAATTTGCGTTCGTGAGCGCCTTTACAGCGGGAAGATTCTGCGGCCGTTTGGCCAATTCCACAGCTTTGAGGGAGCAGGTAAGATAGGCTTGCCCCCCCCACCACTGCCCGCCTTTCACCAGCGACCCGTCGGGATGCTTCATGATCAGGTCTTCATTCCACGATGGCGAGTCGCGGTAGATATCCTGATAATTGTCGTGCAAGCAGAGGAGATACCCCAGTTGCATGACGCGGCGCGCACATTCGACGAGCCCGTCATTTCCGCCGCACTCGGGATTGGCGGGAAGGATGTCGGGGTGCTGGTTGTCGTATCCACGATGCGTCCAGCCGCCCATAACGAAGAGAACCTTTTCCAGTTTCAAGTCGTTTCGCAGGTGTTCCGCAACCTGGGCAGCCTCGTCGAAGGTCCAATTCACTTTCAGGACTTCTTGCTTGGTGCTGGTCGCGTCCATCTCGCGGTCGAGCAAAGCCCAGAGTTTGTAATTGATGGCTCCAAACAATTTCGCTCGCTCGGGATGGTCGCGCAGCTTTTCACTCCAGGTAGTGAGCCATCCCCGCTGCGCCGCGATCTGGCGGTAGGCTTTAGCCACGGTGACGTAATCACCACGCCCAAGAAATCGCACCTGCACCCATCGAGCAGACTGGCGGAGCACTAGCGAAGGAGCGAGGACCTGTTTCCCGGCCAGCTCACCGGTCGCCGGTGATTCACTTTTCATCTCAACCGCGACGTAAGGGATCATCCCAGGTGATCAGCGCCGCGGCGCCGTTCTTCACCACGCCCGACATGGCCATGTGACAGCCTTCGTACGCGTAAGTGTCGAAGGTGTGAGTGAAAGTTCACGCCTCGGCGCGCTGGGATCATCAGCCCCATGCGGGCGGGAATGATCGCATACCCGTGCTCGGCGTCGGTGGTCCACAACGCGTCGTCAAGCAGACGGATACTCGCCAGCTTGATATCAGGACTTGCCGTATAGGCGAATTGCAAGCCTTCCCCTTCGGCCACGGGCCGCACGCTCACCACGATCTGCACTTGCGGCTGGGATAACAGAGGGTGAAACGTCAGATCAAGCCCGTTGTCGCGATGTTCGACTTTGCACTGAGAAAGGTTGATGCGCTGCGCCTGCCCGCTGACCTCAAGGCTTGCCTCACCGAATCGCGGCATGTGGTAATTGGATCGCCAGACGACCCCGCCGGATTTGTCCTGAATTTCAAAGGCGCCGGCCGCCGGGTGTACACGGAACGACAGATGGGAAGTATCGAGCACAACGGCGCCGCTGGCATCGGTATCAGGACTCGGCGCGGCGGATATGGGAGCGGTTGTCACCAAAGCGGCGCACGCCCATACGATGGCAAAGATCGGGAACAATCTGAGAAATTTAGAATAGGGCATGGGCAGGACCTCGATAGCTAATGATATTCTTCCCCCCGGGGAACACTCGGTTAGCTCCACTCCCGATCCCAAGATGTATCGTGATCCCACTGGGTTGTAGGTTCGAAGTAACCGGTCCCGGGCTTCAGATGCTCTTTCACCATGTCTTCGTTGAGGGTCACGCCGAGCCCTGGCTTATCGGGCACAGCAATCCAGCCATGATTGACGATCGGCTTCTCCACACCCTCCACCAAATCACTCCACCACGGCACATCCAGGGAGTGGTTTTCAAGAGCCAAAAAGTTGAGCGTGGCCGCGGCGCAGTGCACGTTGGCCATGCAGCTCACGGGCGTTCCGGCGAAGTGCATGGCCATGGGGACTGCGTATTCCCACGCCATGTCACCAATTTTCTTGGTCTCAAGGATGCCGCCCGACGTCGCCAGGTCAGGATGAATCTTACTGACAGCGCGATTCTCACAGAGAACCCGGAACCCTTCCTTGAGGTAAATATCCTCGCCCGTCAGGATGGGCGTGGGACTCTGGTCGGAGATCTGCTTCAGCAAGTCGGTCAACTCCCAGGGAATCACGTCCTCGATCCACGAGAGGTTGTACTTCTCGTACGCCTTGCCCAGCCGGATGATCGACTTCACTCCGAGATGGCCGAGGTGATCCATGGAGAGTGGAATCTCCATGCCCACGGCGTCTCGCACGGCGGAGACATATTCTTCGAGTAGAGCGATGCCCTTATCGGTGACCTCCATCGCAAGGAGGGGATGGGGAACCTGCGTTTCTTCCCATGGGCTCAGGCCCGAGCGCACGGTCACGGTGCCGGGTTTGTCTGCAACCATTTCGACTCCCAAGTCCATTTTGAGCCAGGTAAGGCCCATGACTTCTTTGCGCTCCTTCATTCGCTGGGCATAAATCTTCGGATCCTTGGACTCCGTGGTATCCGCATAGACGCGAATCCGGTCGCGAACCTTGCCGCCCAGCATGACGTAGACAGGCACGTTGTAGACTTTGCCCGCAATGTCCCACAAGGCCATTTCCACGGCGCACACGCCGCCTGCCTGGCGCGCCGGTCCGCCGAATTGCTTGATCTTGCGGAATATTCGATCCACCTGGAGGGGATTTTCATCGAGAATTCGGCTCTTCAGCATCAGTGCATATGTGGCACTGGCGCCATCCCGGACTTCGCCAAGTCCGTAGACGCCCTGATTGGTGTCAATGCGGATGATGGGGCAAGGGCTGGGCCCAGGCTTCACCACCGTCGCCACACGCAGATCTGTGATCCTCAGTGCCGAAGGGCCGGAATTCACGTTAACCCCTTTGGGATAGGCCTCCATCGGCTCGCCACTGAGCAGCGCGCTTCCCAGTGCGGCCGCAGAGCCTTTCAAGATTCCGCGACGGTTCAGGAGATAGGGGTCGGATTTATTCATCGTGTGGTTGCGCCTCCAATCTAAGAATCGGACCCAGGCTGGCTACTCTTCCGGCATGTGCAGTTTCAGGCCTTTCTTTTCCAGCCATCTGTTGAACTCCTGAATCATCGGCTTGGACCACTTGCGATCGATCTCGCCGGGCGTGTACTTACCCTCACGCAGCATCTGGTGTCCCCAATCATCCACGGCGTGCGTCATTTGCGCCTTATCGATGACCTCCTGTGCGAGTTGAGGAGGGATGAAAGTAATCCCCTCTGGATCGCTCACGGCCACGTCACCGGGCAGCACCATGACGTGACCGATGCGGATAGGCACGTTAATCCCCATCAGCGTGGTGTCGCGCAAAGCGGAGGGGTCAAAGTCACGAACGAAGACATGCATGCCTTTGATTTCGGAAATGCCTGTGACGTCCCGCACCGCGCCATCCACCACCAAACCATTGTGGCTCTTCGCGAAAATCGCGGTGGAGAGGTTGTCACCCGCGTAGGTGCCGTCCTTGATTTTTCCGAAAAGGTCCACCACCAGGACGTCGCCGGGTGAGAGCATGTCAATCGGCCATGAGTTCTGGGATCCCACGCGTCCCTCTGCCTTGCCCTGGTCGTTAATCACAGCGTTCACGTCGGGCCGCTGAGGCATGAAGACAGCGGTGAAGACGCGGCCCACCATCCGCCCTCCCGGATTGATCTCGCGCCAGCCGCCTTCGAACTGGTACTTGTAACCGTGCGACTGCAACTCACCCCAAGCTTCCTCGGCATCCACATCGCTCAACCCCGCGAGGATGGCGTCAGGCACCTTGGGACGCCCGTCCGGGAACCGCTCTCCTTTCCACTCGCGCGTCAAGGCGAGGCGCTGCTCATTCGAAAACATACCTAACTGCGAGAACGCCGCTTCGGCAAAAGAAAAGATCAGAACCGCTGCAAAGACGATTCGTGGGATTGCTTTCATGTTGTTTCTCCTAACGTGGGAACCTGGCTGGATCATGGCTCAAGCCGCCTAAGACTACCACAAATGAGAGTCACACAGAATCACCTCGGGTGGTGTCTTGAAATGGGCGTGCGACATAAAAGTGGAAGCGATAACCCCTCGGACGTAGCGCGGGCGTCCCGCCCGCTGGGGCGTGGGCATCCTGCCCGCGCAATTCGCGCGAGCGGGACGCTCCCGCGACAGCGGGCGGGACGCCCGCGCTACAGGGTTTTCCGCTCGTTTCCAGGAAAGTCCAAAGTCTTTCACTTTTATGTCGCGCACCCTCTTGAAATCCTCCGGCGCGACGCCGGTGCCCAAAGTCTGCTATTCTCCAGAGTTTCGGTGCGCGCTCGCTGGGATTTCTCGCCACGGGTCGGGAAGGGCGGGGCTTCAACCCCGCCGTAAGAAGGATTTCCTGATTATTCCCGTGTGCCGCGCCCCGCGCAGTCCCGATGCATCGGGGCTGCGCGGGGGGCAGGACGAACAGAGAACCGCGGCCGCGAATTCGGCGGGGTTGAAGCCCCGCCCTTCCGGTAACATCCGACCCAACAACGAGGGCAGGCGATGAAATCACATACCGAGTATCTGTGGTTCAACACGAAAAAGCATCGGGAGTTCATCAATATCACCGATGAGGTTGAGAAGGCGCTGGCCAAGTCGCAGATCAAGGAAGGCTTGATCCTGGTCTCGGCCATGCACATCACCGCGGGCATCTACGTCAATGATGCTGAGGACGGCTTGATTGCCGACATCGACGAGTGGCTTGAAAAACTGGCCCCCTTTCGCGCCGAATACCGCCACCATCACACGGGCGAAACCAATGGCGATTCCCACCTGAAAAGCTTGCTGATCGGGCACCAAGCCGTGGTGCCGGTCACCAACGGCAGGCTTGACTTCGGTCCCTGGCAGCAGGTCTATTACGCCGAGTTCGACGGCCAGCGCCGCAAGCGGGTGTTGATTAAAGTCATCGGGGAGTGAAGGCAATCAGAGGTTAAAGGCTGAAGGTTAAAGGATAAAAGCTTGCCTGTTGGCTTGTTAGGGGGGCGCTCTCTCCATTGAGGATGAAGCAACGAAGCATTCCTGTGCCTCGAATGACGAAAGCTTAAGTAAGCGCGAATGCCGTATAACCCTAACCTTTAGTCCTTAACCTTTAACCTTCAAAAAACCGGTCTCTGCTAGAATCCAAAATGTGGGGTCGGCGGTAATCGCCCATCCCGCCGAGAAAGATTTCTTCGCATGCCACCCATTATTGAAGTTCAGGATTTGGTAAAGGAATTCCGCACGTTTCGCCGGCGCGAAGGCGTCTTGGGCGCTTTACAAAACCTTATAGTTCGTGAATACCTAACAGTACATGCGGTAGACCATGTGAGCTTTTCGATCGAACCCGGCGAGATGGTGGGCTATATCGGAGCCAACGGGGCGGGCAAATCGACCACGATTAAGATCTTGACGGGCATTCTGTCGCCTACGGGCGGGCGCGTGGTCTCCAACGGGTTCGTTCCCTATCGCGAGCGCCGCCATTACACTAAACACATCGGCGTAGTCTTTGGCCAACGCACCCAACTCTGGTGGGACATCGCCGTCGTCGAATCATTCAAGCTGCTCAAGGAGATCTACGAAATCCCCGACCCGGCCTATCGCCAGCGCCTGGATGTTTTCAGTGAAATGCTCAACCTGAAGGAATATTTGCACACGCCCGTCCGCAAGCTGAGTCTGGGCGAACGCATGCGCTGTGATTTGGCCGCTTCCCTGCTGCACAATCCGCCGCTGCTTTTCCTGGATGAGCCCACCATCGGCCTCGACGTGGTGGCCAAGGAGCGCATCCGTGAGTTTTTGAAGGAGATCAATCGCACGGAAGGCACCACCGTGTTGTTGACCACGCACGACCTCTCCGATATTGAAGAACTTTCCAAACGCATCCTCATCATCGACAAGGGGCGGATCCTGTTCGACGGCGACCTGGAGCAGATGAAGCAGCGCTTGGCCAAGTACAACCAGGTGAAGTTCTTTTTGAAAGACCGCTCGCAGGTCCCGCGCCTGGTGCAGATCGAAACCGACGGGATCGTATGCGAACGCGTCGACGAGCTGACTTATTTGATCCGCTTTGACCGGGAACACCATTCCAGCGCCGACGTCATCCGCCAGATTGTGAACACGCTGCAAGTGCGCGACCTCCTGGTGGAAGAGGAGCCCATCGAAGAAATCGTCAAGCGCATCTATCTGAGCGGCGAGGTAGCCTGATGCCCTCGACAGACATCACCAACCCGATTCCCCTCAATGGGCCTTCCCCCTCGATCGAAAGACTTGCGCGGCTCTATTGGGCATTCGCCCGCGTGGGCTTTGTCAATACCCTCGCTTACCGGTTGCGTTACTATACGGGAATCGTCACTTACTTTATATATGTGTCTGTATATTATTTTATTTGGAAAGCCATCTATGAGCACAGCGCGTCGATCGAAGGGTTTGACTTCGCGCATCTTCTGACTTACATCGGCGTGGGATGGATCATCCGTTCGTTTTATTTCAACAATATCGACCAGGATCTTGCTTACCAGGTCATGGAAGGCCGCCTGGCGATGGATCTCATCAAGCCCGTAAATATTCAGATGATGTATGTGGCGCGGGCGGCAGGGGAATCGGTATTCCGCCTGGCCCTGCTGACCGTTCCCACCGCTGTGGTGTTGTTTTTGGTTTATCCCTTGCGCATGCCCGCCGGCTTTGGGCACGCAGGTGCGTTTCTGGTCAGCGTCTGCTTGAGCTTCCTGATCGTCGCCGCCATCAATTTTGCCGTGGGAACTTTCGCCTTGCGCCTACAATCCATCCTGGGATTGCTGCGCGCCAAGTTCTTTCTGTTGGAATTATTCTCCGGACTCCTGTTGCCGATGACCTTTTTCCCGCACGTCGTTCAGAAAATTCTTGACCTGCTGCCGTTCCAATACATCAGCTACGTGCCCATGTTGATTTACCTGGGCAAACTGAATGGCGGCGGCCTGGCGCGCGCCATCGCCATTCAGATTTTCTGGGTCGCGGTCCTGCTGGCGATCGGCGACGGCCTGTGGCGCTGGTCAACCCGGAAATTGATCATCCAGGGAGGGTAACGGCGCTCGGCGGTGGTGATGCTAAATCGAGCCGTTTTGGGGCTGAATGCACGCGCCGGGTTACTGCCCGCGTAGGGAGGGAGATGAAGAGACACTTTCGGCTCTTGGTTCAATATTTCGCTCAGTACGCGAAAGTGCGCCTGGCGTATAAAGCCGACTTCATCATTGCCTTCTTTTCCTCCATGGCGGCCACTGTCCTGGGGTTTGGGTTTGTTCTGGTCTTATTCTCGAAAATCCCACGCTTGCAAGATTGGTCGTTCAATGAGGTCATGTTCCTCTATGGATTTTCCCTCATTCCCCTTGGCTTTTTCAATGTGATCAGTTGGAATCTTTATGATTTCAGCGAGCTTTACATCATCGAGGGAAAGTTTGATCGAGTGCTTTTGCGGCCCGTTTCGACCCTCTTCCAAGTGGTCTTTGAGAAATTCCGGCTGGAGTCGCTGCAAGAAGTCGTAACCGGCATCGGCGTGGTGGCCCTCTGCGTTCACCGCTTGCATCTGACGCTGAAAATTCCGGATTATCTCTGGTTCGCAGTGATGATCGTTTGTGGGGCTGCCATCTACCTCGCTGTTTTCCTGATACTGACCGCTGTGTCGTTCTGGTTTGAAGATCGGGTGGGGATTGTGCCACCGGTTTTCAACATGCTCAATTTTGGCCGCTACCCCCTGACCATTTACAATGTCTTCATTCAGTTTTTACTAAGTTGGATCATTCCCTTTGGCTTCGCCACGTTTTATCCCACCACTCACTTCCTGGGACGCAACGCTTTCACACTGTATTTCCATCTGGTTCCCGTGGTCGCGGCAGGGTTCTCCGTGCTGGCGATCATGATTTGGAATCGGGGGGTGGCAAATTACAGCAGCACGGGAACATAGCGGATCTGCGAGGGGACAGAAGCGTAGCGCTGTCCGGTTCTGTAGGTCCGCGCAACACCTGCTATTTCAGGATTTCAGAAAGGAGCAATGAAAATCCGCTGAGCATTTCCGGCTCTTCGAACCGGTCACCCGCTTTGGCGCTGCGAACCTCCGGATCGAGTTTGCCCGGAACGTAACGATAGGCGAGGCGCGTGCTGGGATAGAAAAGCCAGACCGCCTGAACTCCCGCCTGAAGGTACTGCGAGACTTTCAAATTCAGATCATCGGCGCGGTCGTTCTTGGAAACGATTTCGATGGCCAGATCGGGAGCGATAGGCAAAGGGACTCGATGAAGATCGATGCCTTCCAGACGCCCTTTTCGGATAAAGGCGACATCGGGCCTGCGGACAACATCGGCGGCCAGCGTCATATCCATTTTGCTGATCACATTTCCACACGGATACGCATCCAGAAAGACCCGCAGCCGGGCATTGAAGCGATCACGAATGTCATTGTGAAAGAAATCGGCGGAAGGTGTCACAATAAGTTCCCCCTCGCTTAGTTCATAACGCACCCCTACGGGTTCATCGAGGGCGGCGTATTGTTCGATAGTCAGCAAGGTTTTGGTCGCCATAGATCAACTCCTGTTGACTCAAGACTAGCACGAACTAGCCCGTTTTGCCGTAAGGCACGCCATGGCGTGCCCCTACATGACCTCATCATAAACCGCCAGCGTGGCCTCGGCGGTGCGCCGCCAGGTGAATTCGCTTGCCCGGGCAAGCCCCTTTTGCACCACAGCCGCGCGCAGCCCTGAATCCTCCACCGCCCGGACAACCTTCTGCGCAATGTCCGCGGGGTTGTACGGGTCCACGTACAGAGCGGCTTCGCCGCCGACTTCCGGCATCGACGAAACGTTGGATGTCACAACAGGCACACCGCCCGCCATCGCCTCTAACACGGGAATGCCAAAGCCCTCCTCCAAGGAGGGGAATAGGAAGACACTGGCGGCCTGGTAAAGATGGGCAAGTTGGGCGTCGTCAATGAATCCGAGCAGTCTCACGCGCTCTCCGAGGGACTCGGCGCGAATGAACTCATGGATGGCCTCGCTTCCGTAGCCATTGCCTCCCGCTAGAACCAGTTTGTATTTTGCCGGAAGCGTCTTCAGCGCCTTGAGCATATTGAGAGTATTTTTGCGGGTTTGAATCACCCCCACGCTCAAGACCATTTCCCCCTCCCCGCCAAGAATACGCGCGCGCTCCCGCAAGCGTTCCGCGGGCGTTAAGACGACGGCAGGGGGATCGACGCCCAGCGGAATCACTCGGATTTTCTCCGGAGGAACTTGGGCGCGCGAAATAAGCAGGCTTTCCGTGGCGTGCGAGGCAGTAATGACCCGCGTCGCCCGGCCCACGGCTTGCAAAAGGAGTTCGGAGAATTTCTTGCGGAAGTCCGGGGTGGAATAGTTCTCGCCGGTAATGGGAAAGATATCGAAAACGGTCACAATCTCCTGGCGGAAGTGAAAAGCCGGCGGGCGCTGGGCGAGACTGTGAAAAAGTTGAGCCTGCCAGGGCAGCCAGAACGTAAGCGGCTCCTGATACACGCGCACCGAGAATCGTGCCCGGGCGCCGGGTAGAGATCCCGGCTGTAGAAAGTATTGCCGCCGGCCAAGGCGCGACAGACGGTAACAAACCAGAAACCGGTGCCGCGTCTCTAGGGTGAGCAGCGTTTCGATGAGGCGGCGCGAATAGACGCCGATGCCCGTAAGCTGCGGCTCGGCGCTATAAGTAGCATCAAGGGCTATCGTGGCCATCGCTCGAGTGAATCCTGCGGATCCTCCCCATGAGAAGTTCGCTCCAGAATCCTAACTTGAAAAGGGAGGGATGTCGAATCGCGGGGAATTGGGGTAGTGGGTCAGCTTGAAAATGTAGCGGCGAGTTTACCTCGCCAAATGGCAGCGTAAACCGTCTCTACGTCAAACTGGCCCACTCCCGGAATTTGGGCCCAAATTCGGACACTACCGGCCGACGCAACCGCATTGTTGTTCAGCTTCCGTTCTGAGATACTTGATGAAGCGCTTTTTCGGAGTTGAGGAGATCGCTCGATGATGATTTCCCGAGGGCCTTCGAACTTAAGCAAGAAAGTGGACGTTTTCATGGGGAATCGTCGCGGTGTGGTTTGCCGATCCCTTGTGTTGGAGGCCTAGCCCATGAACAATGTCAGCAATCGACGCAGCTTTATGAAGAGGGTATTGGGGGCATCTCTTGCTCCAGCGCTGGTGAGCGGCGCACGAGGCGTGGCGCAGCCGGATACGCATGACGGCCCGCCTCGCGGGAACACTCTCCTCGAACCATTTGATTACAACGGCGTCCGTCTGCTCGACGGACCCCTTAAGAAGCAGTACGACGCAACGCGCGACTACTACTTTCAGATTCCCAATGACGACATCCTGAACGGGTTCCGCCAAAGGATCGGACTACCCGCGCCCGGCCGCAACATGGGCGGTTGGTGCCAGCGGGACTCTGCGGAGGTCCTGGGGCAATGGCTCAGCGGCATGTCCCGGATGTACAAGGCCACAGGTGACACGGCAATCCTGGAGAAGGCTACGTACCTGATGCACGAGTGGGCCAAGGCCGCCGCAAAGGACGGAGAATACTTTTCGTCGCGCCGGAATCTTGGTCTCGACCACAGTCACTATATTTTCGACAAGACGGTCTGCGGCTTGGTGGATATGTGCCTCTACGGCGGGCAGAAGGATGCCTTGCCAATTCTGGAAACGACGGTCGATAGGGCCATGGCGATCTTCGACCGCACTCGCACCGCCGCGAGCCCCGACCATCCTGACGCGCTCCCGTGCGGCAACGAGTGGTATACGCTGGGGGAGAATCTTTACCGGGCTTATCAGCTAACCGGGAACGCCAAGTATAAGGCCTTTGGAGACGTCTGGCGGTATCCCGCCTACTGGGACAAGTTCAACCAGAGCTCCAATCCGGATATCCACGGTCTCCACGCTTACAGCCACGTTAACACCCTGAGCAGTGCTGCGATGACGTACGCTGTTACGGGCGAGCCGCAGTACCTCGCGACCTGCGTCCACGCCTACGATTACTTCCAGCGAACTCAATGCTATGCCACCGGCGGCTACGGGCCGGGCGAATCCCTGCTCACGCCTGACGGCTCCCTGGGAAAGTCCCTGGAGCAGAGCCTCAATACCTTCGAGACACCCTGCGGCTCCTGGTCAATCTTCAAGCTGTCGCGCTACCTCATTGGATTCACCGGCGACGCACGCTACGGCGACTGGATTGAGCAGATGGTGTACAACGGCATCGGCGCCGCACTACCCATGCACGGCTACGGCCGCACCTTCTATTACTCGGACTACATGCTCGGTGGATGTCACAAGATCTATTATGATGCCGCGTGGCCTTGCTGCTCGGGCACGTACATCCAGGATGTGGCCGACTACCACAACATCATCTACTTCCGGGATCGCAACAGCCTCTGCGTCAACCTGTTTGTCCCCTCCTCGGTCGTCTGGAACAAGGACGACGTGGAGATCCAAGTGGAACAGTTGACTGGCTTCCCAGAGTCCGACACCACCAGCCTGACGGTAACGCCCAGGAAGGCCGTCGACTTTGCCCTGAAGTTTAGGGTTCCTGGATGGTCCCGTGGTGTAACGGTAAAAGTGAATGATTCAGAATTGAACATCGCTGCCCGTCCCGGCACTTGGGCGAGCATTGATCGAACCTGGAAGCCGGGAGATCGCGTGACAATCCGGATCCCTATGGAGTTGGTGCTCAAGCCCATCGACGCCCAGCATCCCAATCGCGTTGCGGCCGTGTACGGGCCCGTTGTGCTCGTGCAAGAGCGCGAGACGATCGTGGCCCCTAACGGCTCTGATCCCTCGAAGTGGATCACTCCGGAAGGTGGGTCACTTGAATTCCAATCCAAGCAAGAGTCAACCGCTACCGTCTTGCCCTTCTACCGGGTGGGCCATGGTACTTCATACCGCATGTACCATGACCTCATAAGCTGAGGAGCGCGAGAAGCGAAGCGCTTATTGCGGGGGACCCCATCCCGGACCGGAGAGTGTCAGACAGAGACACAAGCCGCTGCACGCCTTGGTGCTAATTTGAACGTAGCGCCGCCATCTTGGCGGCTCAATGCCGGCTGGAAGCCGGCGCCTGGAGTTTCTACATTGAAAATGAAGGTATTGCCCGTGATGTTATTGATAACACAGGACCGCAGTTGGCAATTTTTAAGATATCCCATGATGTTAATGAAATCAAATGAGTTACCAATCAATCCCGTGATGTTGTTGGAAACAAACCAGATAATTGCAGAAAGTCTCACCCCGATCCGTCCGCATCCTGGTATCCCAACATATTATAGAAAACAAAACCGGTTATCGGCGGCCAGGGAACTTTGCGACCCCGCTAGGGTCGAAGTGGGGGATTTTCGTCTTGGTCCATGCCGTACTCTTTGAGCTTGCGGTAGATGGTGGTCTTGCCGATGCCGAGAAGCTTTGCGGCGCGAACTCGATCCCCGCCCGTAGCCTGGAGCGCCCGCCGGATGGCCTGCTGTTCGAGCGCTTGCAAGGTAGTCAGATCCTGCCGGGAAGACGACTTGCGCGCGAGGTGATAGAGCATGGCGGAGGGCAGATCCTGCATTTGAATGAAGGTCCCCGAACCCAGCGAGACCGCGCGCTGGATGCAGTTTTCCAACTCGCGAACGTTGCCGGGCCAGTCATAACTCATCAATCGCCCCAGGGCTTCGTCGGAAATCTTTGCCACCGATTTCTCGTTTCCGAAGCGCGCCAGGAAATGCCGGACCAGTTCCGGGATGTCCTCTTTTCGATCGCGGAGCGAGGGCATCTTGATGGAAACCACGTTGACGCGGAAGAACAAATCCTTACGGAAGGTGCCGCGCTTTATTCCCGCCTCCAAGTCCTGGTTGGTGGCGGCGATGATCCGCGCTTCGAACCTGACCCGCTCATTGCCGCCCAGGGGCCGGATTTCATGCTCCTGGAGCGCGCGCAGCAGCCGCGATTGCAGTTCGATGGGCAGTTCGCCGATTTCATCCAGGAAGACGGTACCCGAGCGGGCCGCCGCCAGCAGGCCCTGCCGCGATTGGGCGGCCCCGGTGAAAGCACCTTTGACGTGCCCGAACAACTCGCTTTCGATGAGGGTCGGGGGCAGCGCCCCGCAATCAACCGGGACGAAGGGCTGATCGCGCCAGGGGCCGTGCGTATGGATGGCCCGTGCCACCAACTCTTTGCCCGTTCCGCTTTCGCCCATGATCAGAACCGGGTGCCGCTGCAGCGCCACTTTGGAAATCAGCCGGTAAATTTTCTTCATCTTCTCAGAGATTCCGACCAGGCCCGCGAACTCTGCCGGGACCGGTACAGACGCGATCGTGTCAACTTCCGGCAGCGAAAGCGGACCTGGCTCCGGCGGGGTCTCCAACACCCGCGCCAGTTCTTCGATCTTCAGTGGCTTGGTCAGCAGAGGGTATCCGCGCATTCGCGGGGCTTGATGCGGTGGGGCGTTGCCAATCCCCTCCACCATGAGAATGACGTTGATTCCCGGTTGCGCGCGCTTGGCGGCGGTGGGCAGATCGCTTTTTCCCAGGCTGGCCAGCCGGAAATCCACGAGGACAGCGTCGAATTTCCGGCTCCCCAGCATCGCCAATGCCGTGGCGCCCGAATTCACCACGCTCACCTCACACGCGCAGTCGCGCAGGACGCGCGCACACTGCTCCTGTGAGGACACATCGACGTCGACGAGTAAGACCTTTCTGGTCATGGCGGCAAGATTAAGGCCCGCGACGGACAAGGCCTCCACCAGAAGCGAGGGCACGTCTAGTGACGGGGGAGTATACAGTCCGCGCCGGGCGAAGTCAAAATAATTACTCTCTGGCCAACGCCTCCCGGCGATCAGCGCCATCCGTAGAATGCCGAAGCGGTGTAGAATGTCTTCAGATTGGAGGGGCGGGACGTGGCCAAGCTGGGAAAAATTCTGGTGGTGGAAGACGACCCCCACGCGCGACAGGGTTTGTCAGACCTGCTGAGTGCCTGGGGATACGAAACCGATGCGGCCGGTGACGGCGACGAAGCTTTGGGGAAAATAGAGGCTTTCAATCCCGCTGTGGTCATTTCCGATCTTCGTATGCCGCAAGTGACCGGCATGGAACTGCTGCGCCAACTCCATGACGTGCGGCCTGGTCTGCGCTTCATCATGCTCACGGGCCAAGGCACAATTGAAGAAGCCGTCGAAGCCACCAAGCTGGGCGCTTACAACTTCCTGGAAAAGCCTGTCGATCCCAAACGCCTCCAGGTGGAATTGCGCAATTGCCTGGAGCGCCAGGAAAGCGAGCGGCAGTTGGAAATTGCCCATCGCCGCCTGCGCGATATGGGCGTGCTGGGTAGCCTGGTGGGCCGATCCGCGCAAATGCAGGAAGTCATGCGTTTAATTGGAATGGTTGCGCCTTCGAGTGCGTCCGTCTTGATTACCGGTGAAAGCGGCACGGGGAAGGAATTGGCGGCGCGCACTCTCCACGAACTCAGTCCCCGCCAGGCCAAGTCCTTTGTGGCCGTGAACTGTGCGGCGATCCCCGAGTCGTTGATGGAAAGTGAAATCTTCGGACACGAGAAAGGCGCGTTCACGGGAGCGGTCGAGCGGCGCATCGGCTGCTTTGAGCTGGCCGATGGCGGCACGTTGCTTCTGGACGAAATCGGGGAAATGCCGCCCGCGACGCAGGCCAAACTTCTGCGCGTCCTGGAGGACTCGAAAGTCCGCCGCCTGGGAAGCAAGTCGGAAATCTCCGTCGACGTGCGCGTGCTGGCTGCCACCAACAAGATCCCGGAGGAGGCCGTCGCCCAGGGGCAACTTCGCCGCGATTTGTATTTCCGCCTCAATGTAGTGCACGTCGCTATGCCCCCCTTGCGCGAGCATTTGGACGACCTTCCGGATTTGGCGGTGGCGATCCTTGAGGGCCTCAACCGCAAACACGGCCGCTCCGTGAAAGGCATTTCCCCCGAGACACTTGAAACCTTGCAAAAGTACACATGGCCGGGAAACGTGCGCGAGCTCCGCAATGCCCTGGAACGGGCCGTAGTGACTTGCTCCGGTGAAATCCTGAGAAAAGAAGACCTGGGCCTCGAATTCGGCCGCACAGTGATGGCGGGCGCGAACGACAGCTTGCGCTTGCGTCCGGGAATGACCGTGGCAGAAGCCGAGCGCCTCTTGATTCACGAGACCCTGGCGTTCACCGAAAACAACAAGACGCGCGCTGCGGAACTCTTGGAAATCAGTTTGAAAACCCTGCACAATAAGTTGAAAGAATATGAGGCTAAGCCTCAAAGCTAAGCTCACCGCGCTGATTACCGTCTTGGTCCTCCTGGTGGTGGTGGTCACCTCCACGGTTTATATCTCGGACCTCACACGCCAGGCGCTTCTGGACGTTCAAAGTAAGGGTGAATACGTCGTCGACGAGGTCTATCACCAGGCGGGCGCGGTGTTGGCCGAAAGCCATATGCCGGAAGGTGAAAACCCGCAAGACCTCCCGGCGCTGAGCAACTTCGTCCAAACGCGCCTCTCGTCTGACCCGGGTCTGAAATCGCTTATGGAATCGGCCGTGGGTTATATGCGCTCCATCGACTATGTCGCCATCACCGATACGAATCTCGTCACCCTGGTTCACAGCAATCCTGACGAGGTCAACCACCCCCTCACGCCCGCACCCCGCTATTCGCAACTGGTGCAGGCTGGGCTGCTGCAGCAGTTCCGCGTCGTCTACGGCCCCCCGCGCGTCTATGAGGTCACCCTGCCGCTGGCCATTGGCGCCGAGCCACTGGGGGATGTACGAGTGGGCGTTTCCACGGTGTTGCTCCGCGATGAGCTCTCACCGAACCTTCGCGCAGCGCTGCTCCTGTCGCTCATAGCGATCGTTATCGCCACGCTTTCGGCGGCCGTATTTTCCTTCCGCATGCTGCGGCCGCTGGAAAAGATTTCCCAGAGCGTCGACCTGCTGGCACGCGGCGAGTTCTCCGGGCCCGTGGCGCTCAAGCGGACCGACGAGTGGGGCATTCTCTCCTCGAAACTCCATCTTCTGGGTGAGCAGATGCGCGGGGAGAAGGCCGCCTTCGTCCGCCTCCAGGAAAATCTTGGGCATGTCTTCAGCAACCTCAGCGATGGCCTGCTGCTCTTCGACCAGCAGGACCGGTTGGTCCTGGCGACGCCGGCGGCGCAACGATTTCTCGGCGCCGGAATTCAAACCACGGCCCATCGCCCGGCAATGGAAGTTTTCTCCCAGGACACTCCCCTGCACCAACTGCTGCGAGAGAGCTTCCAAACTCACCAGTCGCTCGTTTGGAAACCGCTGGAACTGCCCGGCAAGCCGACCACCCGCGTCGCCGTGAACGCGCAGTTCGTGGGCGCGGGGGCCCACCGCGTGGGTTGCCTCATCACCCTGCGCGACACGGGATCGCGCGCGGAAATACAGGACCAGATCGACACCACCACCAAACTCGCGGCCATCGGGCGGTTGATGTCGGGCGTCGCGCACGAGGTCAAGAATCCGCTGAACGCCATGGTTCTGCAATTGGAAGTATTGAAGGCGAGATTGGGCGACCAAGGTGAAAAGGTGCACCCGCAGGTGGAAATCCTGACGGAAGAAATTCGGCGCCTCGA
The DNA here is from genome assembly GCA_963825395.1 of uncultured Acidobacteriota bacterium. Lineage (GTDB taxonomy): Bacteria > Acidobacteriota > Terriglobia > UBA7540 > UBA7540 > Bog-366. The sequence continues at coordinate 23,573 of CAWGTQ010000067.1, forward strand.
TCGCGTGGTCAAGACTTTCTTGGATTTCACGCGGCCCGTGGAGATTCATCCCGCCGATGCGGAAATCGCACCGCTGGTGCGCGAGGTTTTTGCGCTGGCCGAGCCGCAGGCGCGGAGTAATAACGTCCAACTGATTCTTGCGGGCAACGGTGCTACGCCGCCGGTACGCGTCGATCGTGACCTCATCAAGCAAGCGCTGCTGAACCTGGTGTTGAATGGATGCCAGGCGATGCCCAAAGGCGGCGAGTTGACGATCACCCCCCATGCCATGCCTAACGCTGTCGAACTCGAAATTCGCGATTCCGGCGTGGGCATTCCCCCCGACGCGCAGAAAAGAATCTTTTCCCTCTTTTACACTACCAAGCCCGGCGGCACCGGCGTCGGGCTCGCCATGGCATTTCGCGTGGTGCAACTCCATAACGGCACAATCGACTTCACGAGCGAAGTTAATCACGGCACAACGTTTCGCGTTACCCTGCCGGCAGGCGCTCAGCCGGAACCTCAGTCCAAAGCTCAGCCCGCGTAGCGGATGAAAGCACCCGAGCGTGGACCTATCTTGAAGGTCTTCGCCTTTCAGTTTCAAATTCCCGTGTTCGCGAAGGAATGGGCGCCGCCAACGCCACATGCGAACCGTTTACGCCCAATGCGCGCAGGCCATCACGAGCCGGACCAGCGAGCGCTGGCAGGCGCGAATAGCCGCGGACCTCGCCCACCAGAGATCCGCGCTACGCTTGCTTACTTGCGCAGTTCGTCCAAGCGGACCCAGTCGCCGGGGGCACGCTCGTATTTCCAGAACCACCAACCGTCAACAGGGTATTTGGTCGCCGCCGAAGCCGCTGCGCTGGGCGAGGCATACACTTTTCCCTGAAGGCGAATCCTGCCGTCATCTTTTACGGAGGCATGGAAGGTTATACCCTTTGATCGTCCGCGAAGTTTGAACACCTTCTTGACGTAAGGTAGGAGCGGCGGCATCCGGCCCGGGAAAACCAGTGGGAGTATTTCCTCGCTTCTTCCGACGATGTCGTCAAGATTTTCCCGATTCCGCTGTCGAATATCCTTGGCGAGGCGTGCGCGAAGGTCTTCTGAGCGCGCAAACTTACCGCTCTTTGAGTTGCCCTCCGGCATCGGTTTAACCACTCGCAAGATCAGAGCCTCAAGCTCTCGCAGATGTTTGTCACCAATGGTCAGATAGACGCTGAAACGGTTCCACTGCCCGCCATGCTTGTCGCCAAGATGGCTTTTTAGGCGAGTACTGAGGTCACTCGCCAAGCCGACGTAGTAGAGGTCATCATCATGATAAAGGGCATAAACACCCTGGCGCCGGGAAACGTACTCACGAATGATGTCCTGATACTGCTCTAGACCATCGCGACTGATGTTCTCCAAATGCTGGCAAACCAATTGAGGGGTTTTAGCCATATCGTTGTGCTCATCCGCCGCTAGAGCGCGGGCAAGAATTTTACAAGCTTCACGGTTTCGAGGCTCACGCGAATGACTTGGCCCACGAGGCGCACGATGTATTCGGGGTCGTCGGGGCGGTTGGGGTCGGAGCGGATGCCGCTGTGCTTGTCTTCCGTCACCTGGTATTGGTCAATCACCCATTCGAGGGCGCTGCGATTGCCCAGGCGGTATTCAAAGGCTTCCGGTGGAATGCCGCCCAGCGTGAGCGAGTCGTTGATCTTCAGTGAGCGGCGGTCTTTCGCCAGGCGCATCTTGTCCTCGACACGATAGGAGAGCGGGATCGTAGCGCCGACCTTGAGGTCGGCATTCTGTAGGGCCGAGCGGCGATCGGCCTTTTGTAGCGGCGGCTTTACGCCGCCATGGCGAGGTAAACTCGCCGCTACGGAAGCACTCTGTAGCGGCGGTGTCCCCACCGCCGGACGGCGGTCGGAGACCGCCGCTACAGCACCGCCGCCCTTTCGGGCGGCACGTGCCGGGCTCAAGCTCGGCGCTACACCCGTTGTCTCGATAAATCTTAACGGCCACGGTTCCAGCTTTTCGTATTCGATGTGCAGCCCCGCCAGTTCCTCCCCGGCTTTGGAAAATCCCCAGAAATCCTTCGCCAGCGGAATGCGCGGCAGTTCGCGCTTCAGGTTCTCAGCATATTTCGCGCGGTACTCGGGATGATGCAGAACGCCGTAGACGTAATGGAAGATGTGCCACTTGGTGATTTTCTTGTCGTTGTAATGCTTGCGGAAATGTTCCAGCGCCCAATCGGTAATGTTTTCGCGGCGATTCGTGCCGTCTTCGTCGTAAACGTAAAAGGGGAAACACTGCGCGGGGTCCGCATAGAAATTCACGTCAACAGGGCCGCGGCTGCCTAGGACAGCAAATGGCGTGCGCCCGTACCCCCCGCAGACTAGCACCCGATTCTCTTCACGCGCGGCCCCTCCGGGGAAAGCCCGGGGAAAAATTCCCCTCCGGTGGGTCAGAATGGGATCCAGGTAAACTAGGCGCTCGCTGAAGGGCCTGTACAGTGCATCTCTCATACGAACGGCATCGAACTGGGCGTAAGCCTCTTTGCGGAATGCCTGCTTGAGTCTGCTGCACCATTTAATTCTTGTGGGTTCGTTGGTTACAAAGCCGTCCACGTCTTGCGGCTTGCCCGCTCTCCGCCAGCGGTCGATCTCCGCATTGTAGTTCTCGGCTAGCGCCCTTACCTTCGCCTCAAGCGGGGCCTTACCGAAGTCATACGTCCACTCGTCGCGGCAGGTCTCGACACCCCGGCTGAAGGTTTTGAAGATCGTGCCTGTACTCGGGGCGCTGGCTGACTTGGCGGCCTTGGTCCCGAGCGGATCAAGGCTCGTGAATTCCGCTGCGTGCTCCGGGACAAGCCAGTTGTGCCCAGAATCGGGCGCCAGCTTGGACCACGGGACGGAGCCGAGGGAGGTAAAAGACTCAAGATAGCGCGCCTTTTGCTCCGCCTTCCAATAGTCGCCCACACCATGGTAAAAGATCGCGTGCTCGGGGCAGCCATATTTACGGACGAGCACCGTTATTCCGACGCCGCATCGGATGAGATCGTGGAAGATGTTTCCGCCTTCCCGCCGCCGCCTCTCTCCCCTGGTTCGTGCGTTCCCCTTAAAGTCGAAGTGGTAAACCTTGCTGAAATCCGAGGCCTGGTGCTTGCGAAACCCGTCGAAAGCGATCCCGGGAAGAAATCCGTTGTTCGAGACGAACGTCACAATGCCATCGCGCCCTTGCAACCGGTCTGTGGCCCAGCGGAAGAATTTCACATAGGGATCGGATAGCGCGGTTTTGCTGCTTGCCACCGAGTCCTTGGCGTAGGTCTCCGATACCCGCCTGTCAATCACGTCGTACTTACGGTTCTTGTTGTTGTCGTTCTCGTTCTGTTGGTTCATGTTGTACGGCGGATTGCCAATCACCACCGTAATTGGAGTGCGGCGCTGGCGCTCCACGCGCTCCGCGTTTTTCTGTGTCATGAAGCCAAAAGAGTGCTGGCTGCCTTCGGCAAGGTCAAGCGTATCCACGAAGCACAGCCCTTCGAAGGGCTCATAGCTGCCGGTCAGTTCGTAATAGGCGTGCTCGATATTGAGCGCGGCAATGTAATAGGGCAGCAGCATTACTTCGTTGGCAAATAGCTGCTCGCGGTACACGCGGGGCAAATCACGCCCGGGCATGCGGCGCAGCAGGTTCACAACAAAGTTTCCGGTCCCCGTGCATGGGTCAATAATGTAAACACCGGGGCTCGAAAGGCTCTTGCCAAATTCCTTCTCCAAGACCTCGGCCACGCTCGCGCACATGAAGTTGACGATTTCCTGCGGCGTGTAAACGATGCCCATCGTGTCCGCCAGCTTCACCGAGTAGCCTTGGAAGAAGCGCTCGTAAACGGTATTCAGGAAATGCTGCTTTTCGCCGAAGTCCGGGAGTAGGCGCGCGGCCCCTTCGATGGCGCGGTAGAAGCGGTCCAGGCTCTTCAAGTACTCGGTGCGGTCAAAGCTATGGCTCACCAGCGCGTCAATCACGCGTTCGACTTCGGCGGCAATGGCGTTGCGCTTCACGAATTCCGGGTTGTTGAAGATCGTGCGGAACAGGCGCTCCGTCAGCAGATGCTGCACCAGCATCTCATCCACAGCCTCAACGCGGATGTTCGGATTAAGCGCGGTGCGGCAAAGGTCAAAGAACTTCTCAAAAGCATCCTGGAACGGCGGGTTATCCTTATGCGCCTGCTGGATTTTCTCCACCAGCCCGCGCGCCAGTTCGGGCACACGTTCCTTGAATTCGTCAACCGCTTCTTCAAAACCCTCAATATCCGGCTCGGTGTAGGAGAAGAATTGGTTCAGAAGGCCGGCCAACTCTTTGGGGTTGCCGAGGCTGTACGGCCCGTTAACCTTCTGCTTGCTCTGAAACAGGACGCCGGTCTGGGTATCCTCAAAGATGATGTTGGAAAGGGGGTAGCCGCGCGCGATCTTCCGCTTGATCTCGGTATCAAGGTCGTCCTGGGTGTCTTTGGCTTCCCAGTAGCCGCGCGGCAGGCTGTTGCGGTCGCGCAAGGTGCCGTCAGGACGAATGATCGCGCCGCCGGACTTGCCCGAAAGCTCGGCGATGAACGTCCAGTCCTTGAGCCGGGCGGTCTCTTGCAGCAGGGACTCGAAGGGCGAACGCACGCTCATCTCGTTCAGCACACCCTGGGCGCGCAGGGCTGCGACGTTTTCGTAATACTTGCGAATGGAGCGGTGCGTGGGAGCAATAAGTCCGTGAGTGGTCATAACGGTGCGCGCAATACTAGCACTTCAGCCGGGCGCGGGCCAAGGAGCTTTGCGTCGGATGATGGACATTATCGGCGGCGGGCGTGAAAGGCCGGGGACCTTCAAGACAGGTCCGCGCTACGCTTGCTTTCCGGCAGCGACATTTTGTAGGCTCTAACACTGGTGGATTTATCTTGACTTTCGTAATGTCGAATGGTATAATAACTAAGTGTTGCTGTGGAGTGCCGTCATGTCCGCGCGCAAGTCTCCCTCCTTTTCGAGGCCCAGCCCGTCCAACCTGCGAGTTCCGCAGGGCAGAATTCCGGCGTCAGGACCCGAGGGACGAAAATCTGCGGCTCATGCCGAAGATGGAAGCTTCCAGCCTGCGGCGGATTTTCGATTGTCGATTTGCGAAGTGCCCCCCCACCGTGGTGGCTCACCAACACGCTGGTCAAGGCCCGAAGCGAAGCGGTGACCGGTTCTGTCAAAAGTTTAATGAAAGGTAATGAAGGGTGGGGAGGTGGATAGAGCTGGGGGCTTTGCCCCCAGACCCCCAGGACTTATCGCTTTGGTGCCAAGATGGGTCTGGGCTGGGGGAGCGAGTGAGGCTCGCTCCCGACCGATCTCGGCCCCGGAGTCGGCGCTCAGGTCGCATCCCTGCGGAGCCCTATCCTCCGCCCCGGCCACTGGGAAGTTTACTCCCACCTTGCTCAGGCCGCCAGGGCGAGAGCGAGGATCTTATTCCACTGGCCTTGCAAGGTGGTGAGGGAACTCAACTCCGGCAAGGGGACCGGTACTCGGTAGCCCAGGGCCAGATGCGGGCGCAGGAAGTTGTAGTGGGTGACAAAGAGGGTGGTGAGGGCCACGGCGCCGTTGCGAGTGGCAAAGCCACCAGCGGGACGGACGTGGTATTTGTAGGTGCGATTGAGGCGTTCGATGAGTTGCTTGAAGGGGCGAAATTCCTTGGAGACCGCGTCGAGGTTTTCCAGACCGATGACCTGACGCAAGGTGTGGGAGGGTTGGGCAGCGGTGCGGTGGGCGTTGAGGAAGTGCACGCCGGCCTGATAAGCGGGGTTGCCATCGGTGATGAAGCGCAGGGCCTGACCCTCGGGCAGGGTGCGCGAGGCCTCGCCCAGAGCCACCGTGGCGGCCAAGGCATCGCGCTCCGGAGCGACGTGATAGGACGTGATGTGATGCCCTTGGGGGTCGAGAAAAAAGAAAGTGAATTGGTGCTTGCCGGCGACGCGAATATAGGTTTCGTCGCCGGTAGCGGTGTCGCTGAGGGGGGCTTTGTGGCGGAGGTTGAAGGCGTGGCAGTAATAAGCGGCGGCCTGGGCATAGTTGAGGACGGACTGGTAGCTGAGGGGCACGCCGAAGACTCGCCCGAGGACTTGCGCAGTCTTGCGGGCGGAGAGGGCAAAGGAGATGTGGAAGGCCAGCACCAAGCCCAACACGTCGGAAGAACGATGCAGACGGGTGACGTCGACGTGAGGCGGATGGGGAGCGGAAGGGGTCAGTTGGGCGGGCTGGAAGTGGTATTGGCGATATTGGTAGCGCAGCTTGAATTGCGTGCGGCGCAACTTCTGCAGCAGCTTCTCATTCCAGTTCAGCGCTTGTTGCTTCTGCCGGTAGTGAGGGCAGTGCTCGCCCGGGCATTTGTAGATGGTGCAGTCGGCACGCTGCTTCCAGGCGAAGAGGGAGTTGCCGCAGTAGGGGCACCAGTAAGGAGTTTTCGTCGGGCGATGACGGCGAGCGATCTGCGAGACACGGCCACAGACTTTGCAGCGCAGTTGGCAGGCTTTCCGGCCATCGTTGGCGTAGAGGAAGTCGCGGGGTGCGCCGCAGTGGGCACAACGACAGGTGGCAGGCAAGGGGTGAGCGCCGGAACGCTGAATCGGAGACAGCGGTCGGCGGTGCTGGCGCTGGTACTGAGCCAACAACTGCCGCCAGTGCAAGGTGCGGGAGGGAGGCGGGGGTGGCTGGGTCAAGGGGGCCAGAGGATCGACGTAGAAATCGCGGTAGTGCGGATGCTGCTGGCGAAAATCATCGCGCGGTTGCGGCTCGGGCTGACGGCCGGCGAGGATCTCTTGCAATTGCTGGACGAGTTCCTGCAAATCCTGGCGGGTAAATTTTCTGCAGAGCCAAAGCACCAATCGTGGTATGTTGCCCATGGCGGTGAGTCTCTCGGGAACCTGGCCGGTTCCCTGCTCGGTGAATTGGGAAAGAGAGACTTCACCGCCTTTTTTCTTTGCCGTCAAGTCCCACGACGAAGCCGCCATCGACACTCAGCCAAGTGCCAACCCGCCTTCGGCTCACCCCCGAACGCCCTGCTGTACCCGCTTCCAGGGGGGAGAAAGCAGAAACCGCGTTTCTCGAAGGCAATCCAAGGACTTACGGACTTATAGAGTCAAAATCTTTGGCAGAACCCGGTGACCCTTAGAGATGTTAAAAATGAAGATCGATCCGGCTATGTGCATGAAAACACAGGAGACGATGACAAAGTGTCGGACTAAAAAGCACGTTTTTACACGAAAATACACCCATTTTACGATAATCGACAACAAGCGGTTGAAATTGTTGACCCAGGAAGCGCGGATTACGCGATAAATCAGGGTGAAGTTGCAAACAAAATAAGCTCATCGGCCATCGGCCCAGCGATCCATCGGAGGAGCACGGAGTTGGTTTTAGATGGCCTGACGATCCGATGGTCCCATCGCCCGATCATCGCGGCTCTCCAAGATGTGTCAGAAACAAAAGGGGTTAGTCGCTTAGAGTAACAATGTCCGAAAGCTTAATCTCATTCAAATAAAGATAGTTAGCTTGAAATACAGGAGACGGCGAGAAAAAGAGGCGCGGCGCTCTCCATGATGTACTAGAAACAAAAGAGGTTAGCAGAGAATAGCGAAAAACTTGCGAAAATCTATGTCATTGAAATTAAGATATTTAGCTGATCCCGTGGTGGCGACGGTCACGAAAAAAAGGGCGGAAAAATGAGGCAAATCTTCACTAAGTTATTGAAAACACATATAGAAAAAATGCCCGCTTTTCGCCTCTCCATGATGTTGATGAAAACAAACGAGTTAAACCATTGTCTCCATGATGTTGATGAAAAGAAAGGGGGTTGCTAAAGGCGGAGTCCGGGGCACGCAGTCCGAGGCCCGGGGTCAGTAAGGAAAGTTGGAAGTTAAAAGTGGTGAGAAAGTGCCAAGCTCGAAGGTGAAGGGCGGGAGGGGCCGACGACCAACTCCCTGCGTGACACACTACCCCATATCGGTTATCGGCAGTTTCAGGTGAGAGCATGAATCAAACTCTTAACTTCGAAAATCACCCATCGACCATCGGCAAGCGACAATCACCTGATGAACCGATGAGCCGATGCTCCCTCAACTTGCGCAAAACGGCTGGCTCTGTTAGATTCACGGCAAATCCAGAATGCCGGGGAAAGATTTGGGAAAAGTCATCGCGATAGCCAATCAGAAAGGCGGAGTCGGCAAGACCACGACGGCCATCAATTTAGGGGCAGCGTTGGCGAAAGAGGACATGTGGACGCTGATCATCGACTGCGACCCCCAGGCAAACACGACGGGCGGCATGGGATTTCCCCGCGACCCCGCCCGCCGCTCGATTTACCACGCGTTGATGCACGATGTGCCCCTCAAGGACCTGATTTTGGCCTGTGGGGTGGAAGGGTTGCATCTAATCCCCTCGGAGAAGAACCTGGTGGGGGCTTCCGTGGAACTGGTGGACCAGCCCGAACGCGAACAGGTGTTACGCAAGAAGATGAGCGACCTTCGCGGCCAGTTCAATTTCATTTTGCTTGACTGCCCGCCGGCGCTCGATCTGCTGACGCTCAATGCGCTGGTGGCGGCGGACACCGTGATTGTCCCGGTGCAGTGCGAATACTTCGCCCTGGAAGGAGTCTCCGAGCTGATTGATACGCTGATTCGCATTCGCCGCTCGCACAACCCGCGGTTGGCCGTGGAAGGAATTCTGCTGACCATGTACGACGAGCGCACCAATCTTTCGCACCAGGTGCGCGACGACCTGCGGGATTTTTTCGGCGACCAGGTATTTTCCACCGTTATCCCGCGCAACGTGCGGCTGGCGGAAGCGCCGAGTTTCGGCAAGCCGATTTTTCTCTACGATCCGGATTGCAAGGGCGCCACCAGCTACGTGGATTTAGCCAAGGAGGTCATCCAACATGACCAGAAAGGCGTTAGGGCGGGGCCTTAACGCGCTGCTACACACCGTCGAGACCACCACGGCCGGACTGGCGGAAGTTGCCGTTGACCAGATTGACGCCAACCCCTTCCAGCCGCGCCGCACCTTTTCGGCGGACAAACTGAAAGAATTGGCGGATTCGATTCGTGCCAGCGGCTTGGTGCAACCGGTGCTGCTGCGCCGAGCCGACGGCCGGTACCAACTGATCGCGGGCGAGCGGCGTTGGCGGGCGGCGCGCCAGGCGGGGCTCACGGTGATTCCCGCCGTAGTGCGCGAAATCGGCGACCGCGACGCGCTGGAACTGGCTCTGACCGAAAACCTGCTGCGCGAGGACCTGAACCCTCTCGAAGCGGCGGAGGGATATGCGGCCCTGCAACAGAAACACGGGTTGAGCCATGAAGAAATCGCCGAGCACCTGGGATTGGATCGGTCCACCGTCACCAATACCTTGCGCTTATTGCGCCTGCCCCCGGAAGTGCAGCAGATGATCGCGGAGGGAGCTATTTCCGCGGGCCACGCGCGGGCACTGCTGGGGCTCGATTCCGCCCCGTCGCAATTGCGGCTGGCCCAATTAGTCTTGAAACAAGGCTTGTCTGTGCGGCAGGTGGAAAACCTTGTAGCCTTGCGCGGGTCGAAGCCCGCGAAAAAGCGGGAGGCGAGCGAAGCGCCCAAGCTCGACGCCAACGTGCGCGCGGCGGTGCTGGAGATGGAACGCGCCCTCGGCACGCGCGTCAAGGTGCACGGAGATGAAAAGCGCGGGAAAATCGAAATCAGCTATTTTTCAGCGGAAGACCTGAATCGCATATACGATTGGATAGTCAAAAAGCAGTGATAAAGGCAGTGAACAGTAAATGGTGAATAGGGGAAAGTGGCTAGCGGCTAGCAATTGACAGTTAGGACTCAGATGTCCGGAACTCGAGATTCATCACCAGCCATTAACCCATATTCACCATTTACTGTTCACTGTGCACTGCTTTTAGGAGGTAGAAATGGCATTTGGCATAAACAAACCCGCGGTGCGACGTCGCGAACTCTCCGAAATGCCGGGGGATTGGGTGGGCTGGCTCGAGCCCGGTGTGGAGATGGAAGGCAAAATGAAAGTCACCGGTGGGCTCTTCCGGCTGAACACCCACTTCAAGGGAGAAATCGTTTCCGACGGCGCCGTGGTGGTCCACGACCAGGGAGAAGTCGAAGGAGATATCCATGCCCGAGTGGTGAGCATTACCGGAAAAGTGAAGGGAACGATTCACTCCAAGGAACGGCTCGAAATTAAAGAACACGGAATCGTGCTGGGCGACATCTACACTCCCTGCCTGCTCGTCGACCCGGGGGGGTTCTACGACGGCCAGTGCCACATGCCTACACCTGAACCTGCCACTCAATCACCCGCAGGGGTGGATTCCCACGATCACCTCTGAGTTGGCGCCGCCGGAAGGGATGCAGATCGTAACGTGGCAGGGACGCTGAAATCACGCCTCGAGAATCGACGCGATTTCCGCGATGGCGTGGTCGATCTCCTCCTCGGTGTTGTAGAAATGAGGAGAGAGGCGGATTCCCGCGCTGGGGCGGTAATCAACAATCACTTCGCGCCGCAACAGTTCATTCAGCACCTCCGGGCCACGAGGCAAATCGAGCGTCACGGTGCCGCCGCGTCCTTCGTCGGCAACGGGCGTGGCGACGCACCAACCGCGCTCGTGCGCGCCTTCAATCAGCCTCCGAGTCAACTCCAGGGAGCGCTCGCGGATGCGCTCCACACCCACTTGGCGAATGATCTCCACCCCCGGTTTTGCGGCGTAAAACCCTGGCACCGCCGGAGTGCCATTGGCGAAGCGATAAGCGTCCTCGCGATAATCGCCGGGGCCGACTTGGAAGTCAAAGGGTCTCGGTTGCGCGAGCCATCCGGTGAGTGCGGGCTTAAGGCTTTGCGCCAGGTCGGGGCGCGTGTAGAGATAAGCCACCCCCGGCCCGCCACACAACCACTTGAGTACGCCGCCCACCATGAAATCAACGGCCCAACGCTGGGCCTCAAGCGGCAGAACCCCGGCGGATTGGTACGTGTCCAGTATCACGTGCGCGCCCACGCGCTGCGCGTGCCCGACGATGGCTTCAATATCCTGCATGCAACCACTCTTGAAGAGGACATGCGACAAGGGCACCAGCAGGGTGCGCTCGTCGATAGCGGCAAGAAGCTTCTCGGTAGGGACGCACAGCGGGTCTTCCTCCGTCCGGACCAATTCGATCTGTGCGCCTCGGTTACGCTGCGCGTACCAGAAATACAGAATGGAAGGAAACTCCTTGTCGATCAGCACCACCTTGCAGCGGGGGCCATCGAACTGGAAGCAGGAAGCGATGACGGCTTGCGTCTGCGTCACGTTTTGGTGCAGAGAGATGGTTCCCGGCTCCGCTCCCAGAATCGGCGCGAGGAGGTCAGCGAGCTTGAGCGCCATTTCCCACCAGACCTCATCCCAGGCGCGCACCCCACGTGTGGCCCAGGTGTGAGCGTAATCCTGCAACGCGCTCTCCACACCGCGCGGCATTGCCCCCAGCGAATTACTGATGAGGTAAGTGGTGGTTTTCAGAATCGGGAACTCTTCCCGCCATGCCAGAAGATCCTTCATGAATAAGCTCCTTCGCAACTTGCGCCCGGCTTTGCGCCGGCGGCGCTATGCGCGCTTCTTGGCGTGCCACACTCCGTACACCAGAGAAATGATCACGAGCCAGGGCACCCCTGCCAACAGAGTGACACGCAGGCCCGGCGCAAACCAGGTGGAGAGGGTCACGCCCACCAGTCCCGCCAGCGCCAACACGTTAAGGAGCGGGAATGCCGGCATGGATAAAGCAGAAACATGATGAGCGTGCCTTCGGCGAAAACGCAGATGGGTAAGGAGAATCATGATCCATACATAGAGCCCTGCAAACATCGATGCTCCTACCAGAGCCAGGTAAGCCCGCCCGGGAATGTACGTTTCGGCCAGCACCGCCAGCCCCATGCCGCCTCCGGAGGTTGCCAGCGCCCAAATCGGGATTCCGCGGCTCGTCGTGTACCCCAATGCCGCCGGCGCGTAACCGCCGCGCGCCAGGGAGAATACCATGCGGGCGGAAAGATAGAGCAAGGCGTTGGCGCTGGAAAGCGCGGCCGTCAGGACCACCAGGTTCATCAGCGTGGGTGCGGCGCTCATCCCCACTGCCTGGAATGCGCGCACAAAGGGGCTGGCATCAAGGCCAGCCACGGACCAGGGCACCAGCCCGACGAGTACGGTGATGCCGCCGATGTAGAATAGGCCCAGCCGCCAAAAAACGGAACGCATGGCGCGCGGAATTGAGCGCACCGGGTCGATCGCTTCCCCGGCCGCCACCGCCACTTCTTCTACGCCAAAGTAACTGAACGTCGCAAGCGAAGTGGCCAGCAGAACGCCGCGCCAGCCGTTGGGAAGAAATCCGCCTTGGCCAGTGTAGTTGCTAAACCCACGTGCTGGGAACGGCCCGAAACCGAAGAGAAGGGCCACGCCGGCGAGAATGAAGGCAACAATGGTTAATACTTTAATCAACGCCAACCAGAATTCAAATTCTCCGAAGCTGGCAACTGTCCAAGCGTTGGCCGCTAGCAGCCCCAGGGAAAATATCACCACCCAGAGCCATCCGGGAAAGCGCGGGAACCAAAAGCGGCAATAAATGGCCGCTGCGACCACCTCGCTGCCCACGGCGATGCTCACGCCCACCCAGTAGGAGTAGCGCATGGTGAATCCCGCCCAGGGGTGCAGATAGATTTCCGCGTAAACACCAAAGGAGCCCGCCACGGGGTGGACCATCGCCATCTCGGCAAGAGACCAGGCAATGACTAAAGCGATAAATCCCCCAAGGATATAAGCAAGAATGACGCCGGGGCCGGCGAGACGCACGGAGATTCCTGAACCCAGGAAGAAACCAGTGCCAATCGCGCCGCCCAGCGCGATCATGCTCACTTGGCGAGGGCTAAGCCGGCGCATCAGGGTGTCTTCGCCGGCAGCCACGGCGTGCTGGGCACCGGAAGGCCGAGGTGGAATCGGTGGTATTGATGTGTGTGCCAAGCTCCTGCCATCGTAACGGCATAGGGAGCGCAGGTCAACGGGAACCGTGGGATCGCTCACCGGGAGCTATCCCACGGAAGGAGGCGCCGTTTCTAGGGTCGGAGCCATCTACACGGATTCCGCAAAGAGCGCCGGTCTGCCGGGGTCCCTCGTTCTTGGCATTCCCAGCGCGAGTGTGTAAAATGAAAAAAGCGACGTCGCGCGCTGTGAACCCATAGTTCGAGAGGTTTCATTCTTATTCCATTCTTCATTCTCATCGCCCTGTCGATTCTTTTCTTCGGCCATTACTTTGTCTATGTGTCCGTCTTGCATTTCTTTGGCATCGTCGCGGTCGAGCACAGGGCGGCGGTGGCGCTCGTTCTTTTCCTGCTTCCGCTGAGCTTCATCGCCTCGTCCTTCCTGGCCCATTGGAGTGACGGTCTCCTTACCCGCGTGCTCTATTTCTGCTCCGCCCTTTGGCTTGGTGTAGGGCTGACACTCCTTACCGCCTTTGGGTTAGCGTGGGCCGCCTGGGGTGTCACCAGTCGTTTTCGGGCGAAGCCCCAGCCGCCTGGCGTTCGGCTTGGCCGCCGTGGGACTGACGGTCCTGTACTCTGCCTATGGAGTCGCAAACGCCTACCATCCGCGCATTGTGAGATTTAAAGTCCGCATCAAGAATCTCCCGCCCGGCTGGCAGGGCAAGAAGCTGGTGCAGCTTTCCGACGTGCATCTGGGGCGAGTCCTGGGCGCGGACTTCCTGGCGCGCACTGTGGCCAAGGTCAACGCGCAAAATCCCGCGATGGTGTTGATTACCGGCGACCTGTTCGACGGGGCCGACGGGAATCTCGAGGAACTGGTCGCCCCGCTCAACCGCCTGGTTGCGCCGCAGGGAATCTATTTTGTGACGGGGAATCACGAAACCTACTTGGGAGTGCAGCGCTCCTGCGCAGCGCTGCGCAATACTCCCGTGAGGGTTCTGGCCGACGAACGGGTGGTGATCGACGGCTTGCAGGTGATCGGAGTCAGCTATCCCGAGCGTGGCCACTCGTTGGGCTTTACGGAGAAGATGGCCAAGCTACATGGTTTCGACCCGGCCCTACCCTCGATTCTGCTCTACCACAGCCCGACCCAGGTCGCGGAGGCAAAGGCGGCGGGCATCAACCTCCAGCTTTCAGGACATGTTCATCAAGGCCAAATTTTTCCTCTCCAGTTCATTACCCGGCTGATGTTTGGAAGGCATTACCATGGCTTGCATGTGGAAGGTGATTACACGCTCTACACGTCGAGCGGCACAGGCGGCTGGGGGCCCACGATGCGGACCGGAAACCATCCCGAAATCGTGGTCATTCATTTATAATTCACAAACCAAACATTACCCTTCTTTATCTCCCACATCGGGCAATCGCAAGAACGAATGACGAGCGTCATGAGGGTTGAGGTGGTGTTCTGGCATCCGGAACTTGGCGTTTCCTCTCCCCGGTTCATCCCTTTGCCCCGTGGGGGCAACGCGGACGCGGTTTATTTTTGGCTTCCGCAATCCGTTCATAGCCGTTAAACTCTTCTCGATGCAGCCTATAGAATTCATTACCGCGTTGCGAAAGGGCCAGGCGGGTGCGGCGTATTTCCTGCGCGGCCCCGACCGTTTCCTCCAGGAGGAATGCCGCAAGGCGGTGGCGAACTCACTTCCGCCGGATTCACGGCAATGGTGCCTGGCGGAACTGGAGTTTGCCGCCGGGCAACTCCCGCATGCGCTTGAAGGCGCCGAGCAGATGCCCATGCTGGGCGGCCACAACTTTCTGCTCATTTCCGACCCGGAAGATTTCAAGCAAGCTGGCGACGAGGATGTGGAAGCGCTCCGCGTTTACCTGGAGCGCCCCTCTCCATTCTCCACAGTAGTCTTTCTCGCCACGGAACCGGACCGCCGCCGGCGCTTCATCCAGTTGCTCGAAAAAAAGGCGCAGCTCGTGGAGTTGCGCTCGCCTGACCGCCGGGCGGCCGCAGATTGGGCGAAGCATTTTCTGCAACACGTGGGCGTGGAAATCACTGGCGGCCTGGCTGAAGAAATCGCCGGGAAGTTTGAAATTAGTCAAGATTCGCGCTCGGCCGCCGGGCCCTCGGCCATCAACCTGCTCTGGATGCGGACGGAGTTGGAAAAACTGCTTACCGCGCGCCCGGGCATGAAGCGCGTGGACCCTGAGGATTTAGAGGTGATTGTCGCCTTTCGCGAAGAGCGCGAGATAGGGAAGTTGCTGCGCGCCATCGGCGAACGCAAGTGCGCCGTAGCGCTGGCCACGCTGCGGGAGTTGCTGGCAAGCAGGGTCGCAGAAACACTCATCCTGTGGTGTATTGGGGACCTATTTCGCCAAGCCCTGCGGGGTGTGTCGAGCTACGGGAACCGCGGCGGCTGGTCGCGGGGCGCGAACCCTTATTCCACATCAGAGATTACCCCGCTAACCCAGAAGAATTATCCCCGCGAGGAATTGTTGCAGGCCATGCGCGCCGTGCGCCGCGCGGATCTGGGAATCAAGTCCTCCTGGAAGGATTCCAGAATTCTGCTGGAGTTTCTGGTGTGGCAGATCGTGGTGGGCAAGGAATCCGCGGGCGAAGCGACCCTCGGCGGCGAGGTCCCCTTGCCCTCAACGGACTAGGATATCCCCCCCATGCGCCGATGGGATTGAGAGGCGGCAAGAGCTGACTGCTGATAGCTGAATGTTGACCGCCTCAATTTACGCCAGCGCGTTGAAGGCGAGCGTCAGTCGCGACTTGTAACGCGCGGCAGTGTTGGCATGCAATATGCCTTTATGGACGGAGTGATCGATCAGCGTCAAGGTGGGCTTCAACAACGCCAGCGCAGCGGTCTTGTCCTTTGCTTTCAACGCCGCCCGAAACTTCCGAATCTGGTGACGTAAACGCGAAGTGTGCACCTGATTCTCTTCGGTGCGTTTCTTAATTTGCTTAATGCTCTTCAGCGCAGATTTATGGCTTGCCACGGAAACTCCTTTAGGGCAAAATGCAATTCTTCAATCTAGCAGATTGCTCTCCAAAGCGTCAACGGTGAACACATATGAGTATTCCTCCTCTGGCGTCTGACATGCCCATTCTGCTGGATGCGGCCAAGATTGAGGCGCGCATCGCGGAGATGGCCGACGCGATATCGCGCGATTATCGGGGCAGGACTCCGCACCTGGTGGGCGTATTGAAGGGCGCTTGGGTTTTCATGGCGGATCTGGTCCGGCGAATTTCCATCCACTGCACAGTGGATTTTCTGAGCATCCAAAGCTACGGATCCGGCACCGTGTCCTCCGGTGAAGTGAAGATCACCAAGGATCTCGACGTCAGCATCGAAGGCCGCGATGTGCTGGTGGTGGAAGATATTCTGGACACGGGCCGCACCTTTAGCTACTTAAAGGAAGTGCTGGGAGCGCACGACCCGGCCAGCCTGAAGCTCGCTGCCCTGCTCGATAAGCACTCACGCCGTATCCTCCCCGTCGAAGCGGATTACGTTGGCTTTGAGATCCCCGATGTCTTCGTGGTTGGCTACGGCTTGGATTTTGACCAGAAATATCGAAATCTTGCCGACGTGCGCTATATCCCTTCCCCTCAGACGTTGTTTTTATTCGATCAGCCGGCCCAAACCGATCCTTCCTGATCGCAGAAACGCCCTTGCGAGTTCCCGCGCCGGGCAAGCTATAATGACCAAGCGAGTCCCTCATACCTATGGAAGAGTTTTCTACACCCCTCATGCGCCAGTACAGCGCCATCAAGCAGCGCCACCCGAACGCTCTGCTGCTTTTTCGCCTGGGCGACTTCTACGAACTGTTTTTTGAAGACGCGGTGGTGGCCGCGAAAGAACTCCAGATTACCCTCACCTCACGCAACAAGGAGAAGGGGACCGCTATCCCGATGTGCGGAGTGCCCTACCACGCCGCCGAGGGGTATATCGCCAAGCTCATCCGGCGGGGCTTTCGAGTGGCGATTTGCGACCAGATGGAAGACCCCCGGGTGGCCAAAAAGCTCGTCAAGCGCGAGGTAACGCGCGTGGTGACGCCCGGCACCGCCATTGATTCACAAGTGCTCGAGCCGCGGGAGAACAACTACCTGGCGTCGGTGGTCTGGCGCAACGGAGCGGCGGGCTTGGCCCTGGTGGACCTTTCCACTGGGGATTTCCGCGCCGCGGAATTCTGCGGAGACGAAGCCCTCACGCGATTGAGGGATGAACTCGAGCGCATGCAACCGAGCGAACTATTATTGGCTTCGGGCGCGGCTAGTCCGCTCGAAGGCCGGGCAGGCGGCCCGATCGTCACCCAAACGCCGCTCGACGAATGGGTGTTTGGCGAGGAGTACGGAACTCGCTTGCTGCGCGACCATTTCCGCGTGGCGACGTTGGCGGGTTACGGCCTCGACGGCCACCCCTTTGCCGTGGCCGCGGCGGGCGCCATCCTCCATTATGTCCGCGAGACGCAGCGTGGTTCTCTGACGCATCTCGATGGCATCCGCTTCTATCAACAGCAGGACGCGCTGGTGCTCGATCCCTCCACGTTGCGTAACCTGGAACTGGTGGACCCGGCGTTCGGCGAATCGCGCGCCGCAACGCTGCTCGGCGTGCTCGATCATTGCGTCACCTCGCTCGGCGCGCGCAAGCTCAAGGCCTGGATGCTGCGGCCATCGCTCGACCGCGGGGAGCTCAACGCGCGACTCGATGCCGTCGAGGAACTCGCGAAAAACACCATTGCGCGCGAAGAGTTGCGCCGCGTGTTGAGCGCCATCCAGGACCTTGAACGCCTGCTCAGCAAGGTTACGTTGGAAACGGCCAACGCCCGCGAGTTGCTGGCCCTGAAGCAATCGGTGCGTCCGCTGCCGATCCTCCGGACTTACCTGACGCATTTTCAGGCGCGCCGTATCGGCGAACTGCATGGGCGGCTTGATGAGCTGGCAGACATCCACGAGTTGCTGGAGAAATCGATTCATCCCGAGCCGCCCGTGGTTCTGAACGAAGGCGGATTGATTCGCCCCGGCTTTCACACGGAGCTCGACGAGCTTCGCAACCTCGGCCAGAATTCCAAGCGCCTACTCGCGCAAATCGAACTGCGTGAGCGCGACCGCACCGGCATCGCCTCGCTCAAGGTGCGTTTCAACAACATCTTCGGCTACTACATTGAAATTTCCAAGGCCAACCTGCACCTTGCGCCGCCGGATTATGAGCGCAAGCAGACGCTGGTCAGCGCCGAACGGTTCACCACTCCGGAGCTCAAAGAACTGGAAGCAAAGATCCTGGATGCGGAAGAGCGCAGCCACACCCTGGAGCGCGATCTCTTCACCGGCGTTCGCCGCCGGGTGGGCAGCGAAGCCTCGCGCATTCGCCAAACCGCCGCCGTGCTGGCGGAACTTGACGTGCTCGCTTGCTTCTCGCACCTTGCCGCCGAGCACGAATACCATCGTCCGGAGTTTTCCGATGACGGGGAATTACTTATCCAGGAGGGTCGCCATCCGGTTATCGAGCGCATCGTGGAAGAAGGGCAAACCGGCAAGTTCATTCCTAACGACCTTTACATGAATGGGAGCACGGATCTGCTCCTGATTGTCACTGGGCCGAACATGGGCGGGAAATCGACTTATCTGCGCCAGGCCGCGCAAATAGCGTTGATGGCGCAGATGGGCAGTTTTGTACCCGCCGCCCGCGCCAAGCTTCCCATTTTCGACCGCATCTTTACGCGCATCGGCGCGTCTGACAATTTGGCGCGCGGCCGTTCAACTTTCATGGTGGAGATGACGGAGGCAGCGGCCATTCTGAATACCGCCACGCCCCGCAGCCTGGTGCTGCTCGACGAAGTCGGCCGCGGGACGGCCACGTTTGACGGTTTGGCCATCGCCTGGGCGGTGGTCGAGTATTTGTTGACCCACACCCACACCCAAACACTATTCGCAACGCACTACCATGAATTGACGGAACTGGCTGATCTTCTCCCGGGGGTGAAGAATTACCATGTGTCGGTGAAGGAATCCGGGTCAAACATCATCTTCCTGCGCAAGGTGGAACCGGGGAGCGCGGACAAGAGCTACGGCATCGAAGTGGCGCGCCTGGCGGGTTTGCCCAACACGGTCATTGAAAGAGCGCGCGAAATACTGACGCGGCACGAGCAGAGCGAGCACAGCCTGAGCGAGCGTCTGGCATCCCACAAGGAGGCGCCGGGAACGGGGCCAGTGCAACTCACCATCTTTACGCCACTCAACGTCGAGGTAGTCAATGCCATTGAGAAAGCCGACCTCGACAACCTGAAGCCCATCGAAGCGCTCAACCTTCTTGCCGAATTGAAGAAACAGATCCAATCATGAAACCGCCATCGCAGAAAACGGCGGGCGAACTCGTGATGCTGCGGCTCGTGGCGCCGCGCTGGAGTTCCTCGCTCGAGCAGCAGCTTCAGGCAGTGGAGCCTGGTGGGATTCTTCTGGCGGGACCACGGCCGCAATCGCCCGAAACCCTCTACGAGTTGCTCGCCGGCCTTTCGCAAAGCCTGCATGCGCCACCCATCCTCGCCTTGGAAGCAGAAGACGACAACGTGGACCTTCTCAGTGTTCTGCTGCCCCCGCTGCCCTCGCTGCGGGCGATGGCGGAGAAGGGAGGATGGCTTGCCCGCCAAGCGGGGGAAATGATCGGCGAGGCGCTGAAGCTTCTTGGGTTCAATACCCACTTCGCAATCGCGCTCGACCGCGCTTCAGGACTCGCTGAAGAAGTACTGGGAGCGTGGACCTTCAGCGCCAACCCGCGCGTTGTGGCGGAGTGCGGCGCGCCTTTTGTCGAAGGACTCTCGCGTTTGATAAACCGCGCGCGGCCGTGCTCTCGCCTCAAGTTGTGGAGGGATTGCTCCGCAGAAAACTCAGATATCGCGGTGTGGTGGTCGCCGCGCAGCTTGAATCTCAGGCAGTGCGAGGGGTTCTGAACATGGGTCAAGCGGCGGTTCAGTCCCTTAGCGCCGGGTGCGACATGCTGCTCATTGAAAGAGAGGCATCGTGGCAGGCCATGCGACAAGGTATCGAGGATGCGGTCGCTTCCGGCATTCTCCCGCGCGAGCGGGTGGAGCAGTCCCTGGCCCGCATTCGCGCGGCGAAAAAAGGATGGACGCCGCCGAAAGGGCCGTTTTCGAAAAAAGCTTGGGAGCGGCTGGCACGGCGGTTTGAAGAGTTCAATTCCGGCTACCAGGAGGTGAAGAGTGCCTGAAAAGGTTTCGCGCAACCCACGCCTGGTGGTGGGGTTAATTTCCGGCACGTCGATGGACGGCATTGACGCGGCGCTGGTGCGCATCTCGGGCCACGCCACGCAACCCCGCGTGCGCCTGATAGCGTTTGAGACGCTCGCTTACTCACTGCAGGTGCGCCAAGTGATTCTGCGCATTGCTGCCGGGGAAGCGGCGACAGCAGGTGAAATCAGTCAACTTAATTTTCTTCTGGGAGAACTGTTCGCGGAAGCGGCGCTGCGCGTCTGCCGTAAAGCTCGCGTCTCACCCTCGCGCCTCGCGGCGATCGGCTCGCACGGCCAGACCATTTATCATCAGGGGGCACCGACTCGCGAGGGAGGTAGGGGTATCACCAGCACGCTGCAAATCGCCGAGCCTTCCGTGATCGCTGAGCGCACCGGCGCGCCAGTGGTGGCGGATTTTCGCCCCGCTGACATGGCCGCAGGGGGCCAGGGCGCGCCACTGGTGCCGATGGTGGATTTTCTGCTCCTGCGCAACGCTCGCAAGGGGACCGTGGCGCTCAACATCGGCGGTATCGCGAACTTCACGGTGATTCCCCCAAACGCGAAACCGGAAGAGGTTTTCGGATTCGACACCGGCCCCGGAAACATGGTCATCGACGGGTTGGTGCGGCATTTCTCCAAGGGTCAAAAGGCCTACGATACTGGGGGACGTTGGGCGGCAAAGGGGAGGGTGAAAGAACCCCTGCTTGACGAAATCCTGCATCTCTCTTTTTTTATGCAGGAACCTCCCAAGAGCGCCGGGCGCGAGCAATTCGGCCAGCACTTTATTCAGCAATTCTTTTTGAAGCGGCGGGGCGCGCGGCCGGAAGATCTGCTCCGCACCGCGACCGAGTTAACGGCACGCTCCATCGCCGACGCGCTCGAACGCTTTGCGCTGGGAGAAATTGCCATCCACCGCCTCATCATTTCCGGCGGCGGCGCCCACAATCGGTTGCTAGTAGCGCGCCTCACCGAACTCCTTCCCAACTTGCGCGTTCATCGCTCCGATGAGTTTGGCCTCGACATGGACGCGAAAGAAGCTATCGCCTTTGCCGTGCTCGCCGACCGTACGCTGCGCGGCTTGCCCGGCAATCTCCCCAGCGTAACCGGCGCGCGCCGCCCCGTGATACTAGGCAAAATCTCGTTGCCGGGAAGTGAGTTGCGCATCAAGAACGGAACAACTCGCGGTATCCGAACGATGCCTCTATGACACAGAAACGCTACGGGCGGTGGGACAAGCAGAGGCGGCGCTTGGGCCGTCGGCATTTAGGGGCAGCTTGGACGGGCGTCGTCCTGTGCTCCGGGTTCCTGGTGGTCGGGATTCTGCTTTTCATTGGCGGAATTCGCGAATGGCAAATTGGCTCGGCAAGCATAAACTGGCCCGCGACGCAGGCCGAAATTACCCACACGCAAATGGTAAAGGGGTTTCTTGCGCCGAGACGCGGTGGAATTACCTTCGCAGAAAATGAGCGCGAGATTTCCGTGAGATACACCGCTAATGGTGCCGACTACACTACTGATTTCAGATTGCCATCTGATGCGTCGAACTCGTCCATCCCAAATCCGCCCCACAGAGGGTTCTCTACTGCGAATAATATCGAGCAAATGACCCTCTATTACAATCCGGAAAATCCACGTGAGGTGGTTATTCATCCGGGCGACCAGACCACCGCCGTATATGGCATCGCTTTCGGAGGTACGGCCACGGTTGTCTGTTCCATGTTTATTTTCGCGTTGGCGTCGTGGCTGTCCAAGCCAGGGCGAAACGATTGAAGCAATGGAAGACGTCCGCACGCCGCAATTTTGGCGATCCAGCGTTTCGGCATCTAGTGTACCCGCGCCAAGCGCAGAGTTTTAATCTCCCACGGCTTCATGTGGAATTGAATAGAAGTTCCTTCCCCCACCGGTCCCACGCTGACGTCTTCCAGCAGGGTGGTCTCTGTGGCGCGGACCTTGCGCGGGAGTTCAAGGGTCACGTCGCCCTCGCGGCCTTCGCATTCCACGAAGCGCGCGATGGCATCGGTATCATAGAAACCCTCCATCTGCTTGAACGCATACAGAACCACGTGATCGCTACCGGTTTTGATAAAGGAGTAGGCGTCGGGCAAGCCACCCTTCTTTCCGGCCCACTGTTCTTGCGGGCTGGCGTGTTGGGGTTCCTGCATGGCCAGCAGCGGCGAGTTGAAAGCCAGTGCCTGCAACTGCACTTTGCCCTCACGCCAACTTCCCTTATGGGGATAAATTGCGTAGCTGAAAACGTGCTCGCCTTCATCGGCGCGCGGGTCAGGGCCCCACGGCCCACGAATCACTGAGAGGTGGAGGGCGTTGCCTTTGGCATCATAACCATTGCGGCCGTTATTGAGGATGGCCACGCCGTAGTCGGGGCTCGAGATATCAACCCATTTTCCCATGACGGCTTCCTCACCCGTCTGGTCGCGTTCGATGACGCCGTAGGGGATTTCCGCCGACACTTTGCTGGACTCGACGCTCAAGGGGAAGCCCGCCTTGAGGAACGTGGCGCGCTCGTACCAGTTAAGCGTCATGGTGACATCCACGCGCGGCTCGCCCGCGATCAGGCTGATGTCCTGGGTGAACTCGGAGTCCCGGAAGCGGTGGATCACGCGAATCGTGGCGCGTACCGGGCCCTGCTCAGTGATTTCCACGCGGGCGGCTTTATCGATATCCCATTTCTTGCCCGTCAGGCCGATATCCCACGCCGGACCCGCATATTCCTTGGAGGTCTTAAGGGCCTGCTCCGCTGTGTCCTCCCAAGCGGTCAGGGAATTCCCCTCCCCGTGAAACGCTCGCGCCGGTTCGTGTC
>CAWGTQ010000068.1:0-39856 GCA_963825395.1 uncultured Acidobacteriota bacterium
TTGCTGGCGTTACAGTATCAAGTTGGCCTTTGGGGAATTGAAAGCAACCATTTTTCTCTTCAAAAAGATGCTATAGACATTTTGGAAAGGTCGGGCAATCCGCTACATCCAAATTTGCAATTCCAAATTGCCTTAAAGGGAATTGAAAGTCATTACGCTGGAGAAAAGGAATGGTCAATAAATTTATTTAGAAGGCTTGGAAGATTGTCGGATCCAGAAGTCTTGTATCGGTTTCGATTGGTTGCACTAGAAGCAGAAATGTGGAGTGAGCGGGAAAAGGCGATGATAGCGATAGAGAAATCAGGAAAGCTGTCAAATCCTGAATCCCAATATGATGTAGGTGTCATTGGGCTGAATTGTTCTTATCCAGATGTCCAAACGTGGGCAATTGGTTTATTAGTAAAGTCTGGGAGAAAGGAGGCTGTGGATCTAATTAAAAGAGTGTTGGAGCATACTCCATTCGATGATGTCAAAGAAGTTTCACTTAAAGCGCTGGCACAATTGTCGTAAGCGTCTGGTGTTGGCCGTCTGGACGGATACAATCTTAAGAAACATTCTTCCAAGTTGAAACTGTGATCCTCATCCACGATATGGTTTTAGCTCGTTTATATCTTTATGACCAAGGCAACAAGGAATCGAATGGACAGGGACGCTTGCCAGAGCACGAACTCACAGGCGAGACTTGGAAGGCTAACCTCAACCCGGAATTTATCGCCGACTTCGAAAGACGGCTTGGATTTTTGTCTTTGTCGGACGGGAAAGGTGATTTGAGAAGGACCTTCGGGCCGGAAGACGTGTTCGATTACATTTACGCGGTCTTGTACTCTCCCACTTACCGGGCGCGCTACGCGGAATTTCTCATTAACGTCAGGACGTACGGGAGTGCTGTTCCGCCATCCTTCGCCTTCGCCAGAATTCTACCGATGAGCTTGCCGTTTTGAGGCATCAATTTTAATGACAAATTCGTCGCCTCGCTTCGAATGGCATCGGGTGACTCGATCACTGCCACCGCATTCCCCGTAAACGCGGTCCCTTCCGCCCGGATGTCACTAAGCTTCTCCGCTGGCTCGTGGCCGAGTGCCAATGTCGCCGAATCACCGGACTTAACTTCGAGTCTCACTCGCATGTTTGCACCGCCGTTGCTGAGCGTGCCTTCCCATTCCCCAAAGAACGGCGATGCGGCGCTTAAAGGAGAGGGCGGCGGTCCCACACTCTCACTGAGTTGGCTCCATTGCGGTAGAATTGTCGCCATTATCTGGTCGCAGACAGCAACCGCCACCTCGCTTCCGTTAGAACGATTCGTCAAGGCTAGGCATGCGAGATTCCTGATGGAACCATGTACAGCCTGGTCGCGACACCCGGCTGTCCACCGCCCTTGAATACGACTTGTGTCCCGGTCTTTGTCTGTCCCGAGAACCATCCGAATGTGGTTGCCGTGCCCGAATGCCCCACCAACACAGACTTATGGAGTTCGTCGATCCATCGACTATCCAATATCGGCGATCGCAGCCCTAGGTCGTTTTTTAGGTTGAACATTGCAAAAAGTGCAAGGTCGTGGGCACTGGCGTAAAGCTCGCCGGAAGGTGGTGTAGAGGTCGTGTAATACGGAATGGGATTCCCTGAGTCGTCATAGCGAGCAGCACTGGTTTTGAGCCTTTCAACGTATGTGCCGAAAAAACTGTCGCGCAGCCCCAGTGGTTCCAGCACCCTACGCGTCATTAAAGACCCGAAGTCCATGCCTGCGACGTTCGCTGCGACCGCGCCCAAAGCCGCATAACCGATGTTGCTGTATTCGTAGCAGCCGCCCGGTGGATAGGCGAGCCTGCCATAATCCCGCAAGAGATTCTCGGCAGTCGGCGAGTACTGGGCCTTATTTGGAAAGCACCACTCGAACATTGACGGCAGTCCACCAACGTGTGCGCCGAGTCTTCGCAGCGTTGCCTCGTTTGGGTTACCGTTCGGGCCTCGAACGTTGCTCTGCCGAAGATATTTGTTCGCTGGGTCATCTAAATCGAGTTTTCCCTCCGCGGCGAGTATCATCAAGGTTGTCGTCGTGAAGGGTTTTGTGATTGATGCGAGGCTGAACGGAGTGTTAGCGGTAGCTTTCAGTCCGCTCTCGCGGTTCGCCCATCCAAAGCCTTCTTCCCAAATAATGCTCCCGCCATGTGCGACCGCGACAGCCACTCCGGTTGCGTCTCCCTTTGCGATTGCTTGGAGGATCTGCTGGCGAACAGGCTCAAAGTCATGACTTCTCGGGGCTGGTTCGGGGACTGCGCCTACCCATGCACCGGTCGAGGCCATCGCGAGAGTACGGACGAATTCACGGCGAGTAACCACGATCCTTTGTTTCCTCCGTTTCGATGCGTTGTCCGCCTCAAACATTATAGGCAATTTGCTTCTGATTCTGTCATCACATTAGCTGTGGCGTTGCAGCGCTTGCCGCTGTTGCTGGGTGAGCACCTCAGCGGTCGGGGGGTGGGAAAGGGCTGACTGCAGGTGTTGACGGCAGAGCGCCAGGGCTTGCGATGGGAGCCGCAATTCCTACCAGCCTTTGCAAAAGTACCTTCCTCCATGCTCTCTGTGCCTCTGCTATGAAAATGGACGTGCCAAAGGCACCTTGGACTGCGGCGGCTCGACGCCGCCTTGGTCATCGTCCTTGGGGTTATTTCAAGGCGGCGTCGAGCCGCCGCAGTCCAAGGCGCTTCGCACATTTTCATGCACAGGGGCGAGGCGCAGGCTCATGGGAATCTGTGGTGAATCTTTTCCCCTTGGGCCGGACATCCTAAAAGGGAAACGGGGATATATCGACGAATGTCTAAACAGCCTTCAGGAGCGTATCCTTTCAAGCTACCACGTCAAGTCGCTCCACATGACAGGCTTTGTGAGCAGCAAAGAGGGCTTTGAATCTTGGAGGGGCAAGACTAAATCCAGATGGAAATATATTTCGGCTTTAGTTAGGTGCGGATTTTACCATCATTCTGATCTGATAAACTCGCCGCCAAAATCATCCAGTTGTTGCGCTACCGGGCGGGCGTTGACCTTGCGCTGACGACCTGATAACATCACGCGATGAAGGCGCGGGTCAGGCCTGGACCTCAAAGACCGGAGTAGGCGGGCGCCAGCAGACGCGGGTTTGACTTTGGGATGTGGCGGGGAGGCGTATGCATATGCGAGGCGGGTCCCAGCTGCTGCTCTTCCTTTTCTGTTGCACGGCATTTCCGGGGTTTGCCCAGCAAGAGGCAGCCCCTGAGAAGGTCACGCCTCCGGCAGCCCTTGCGCCCGGCGCCGACCACCCGATTACGCTCGACGTCGTCGTAACCGATCATGCCGGGAACCCTGTGCCCGGATTGCAGGAGCAGGATTTTACCCTCCTCGACAACAAAGATCCGCGCACTCTTCGCTCCTTTCGCGCCGTGGTGGAAACCACCCAACCGCCAGACCCTCCGCTTCAAGCCATTGTGCTGGTCGATGCGGTGAACACCACGTTCCAGGCCGCCGCTTACCAGCGGGAACAACTGGGCAGCTTTTTGCGGCAAGGTGGCGGCGAGCTTCCCCTCCCCATGTCCCTGCTTGTCCTTCCCGACACCGGCGGTGGCCCGACCGCACCGACTCAGGACGGACTCCTCCTGGCGAAATCTCTGGATTCCACGCGATCCGGCCTGCGTAACATAACCCGCTCGGCGGGATTCTATGGGGGTGAGGAACGGTTGCAGCTTTCCATCAGCGCTCTGGAGCATTTTGCCTCTTATGAGTCAACGCAGCCCGGCAGAAAAGCGCTGATCTGGCTCGGTCCGGGATGGCCTCTGCTCACCGGGGCCAATGTGGAGCTCAGCACGAAGGATCGAAACTATCTCTTTCAAACCGTTGTGGCACTGTCCACCGCGCTACGCGAGGCTCGGGTCACGCTTTACAACATCGACCCGACGGAGTCGGTGGGCCAAGCGAATTATTATCAGAGCTTCCTGAAAGGGGTGACTTCCGCTAACGGGGTGCAGAATGGCAACATTGCCCTTCAGGTCTTCGCCGTTCAGAGCGGGGGACGAGTTTTGGAACGCAACGACATTGCCAAGGCGATTTCGATGTGTGTAGCGGACACCAAGGCCTACTACATACTTACCTTCGATCCTCCGCAATCTCTCTATCCCAACGTGTATCACGATCTTCGGGTCAAAATCGACAAACATGGACTCACGGCGCGCACGCGCACGGGATACTACGCGCAACCCTAAGGGCCGGCGCGCCGCGGCTGGCGAAGCCCTGCACGGGGAGTTTCATTGGTACGCCGGAACGGGTGCGGCGCCTTTCTGCCGCACGACACCACCTCGTCACCTCTCCGCACCGCCGGCGGCAGAGCAGGAAACAAGGCCGTGCGTGGGCTGGCCGAAGCCTGACAACTCAGCTAAATCTCTTGCCAAAAAGACAAGAAGCTACAGTATTGCGTTGCCGGGCGGGAGAGCGAGCCCGGCATTGCAAGGTCGTGAATTCTTTTTTTAGCAGACATTTTGGACGTAATGTAGGGCCGAACGGCGTTCGGCCTAGGGCCAGCGCCGCTGGCCCCTACAAATTTGGTTGCGGCTCCGCCGCGCTGCTCCGCATCCTCTCGCCGTGGCGCCGCAAGAGCAAGTCAAACTGCAAAGGTCAAAAGGCAAAGCGCCATCGTCCTCTTTTCCGGGAAGGGCGTTCGTCCCCCGTGCATCGTTTGCGCTTGCACAACCTTCCGAACCGTGAGCCCAAGGGCACGTATTCACCGAAGAGACGAACTCGATACGCAGCGGACCTGGTTTTGGCATCCCACTCGAGTGCAGCGTAAGCCTAATACTCCGAAACGCACCCAGAGGGGCTGTTTTTCGGGTGGCAGGCCCCTGCGCATCGTTCTCCAAGAGCTGAAAACCCGTTAAGCCTTGGGTGGGAGAGCCATTGTTCGCTCAGAGAACACCGAAGCGAAGGAGCAGGAGTCCCAGGCAAAATACCGCCACCATCCCGCCTCCGTAGATCATCAACAGCACTCCCTTGTGCACCATGCCGGTAACGTCGGCGCGAGCCCGGTCGGAAATGAGGAAGGTGGGTTCGTTTTTCCCCTTGCGAATCAGATTGCGGTCACTCGAATCCTTGGCCACGGGATTCTCGGCGCAGGTGCCGCTGATATCGTAGTCATGGTCGGGCTGGATACAGCATTCTATCAAGCGATACCGGCCGGAAGCGAGTGGGGAGTCGGAGGAGAATGGCGAGTCGGAAGCCGGCGGATCGGGAATCGGGGCTGCCACATCGCTACTCGGCGGGGTCGGCCGCGGCCGGGCAAC
Source organism: uncultured Acidobacteriota bacterium (assembly GCA_963825395.1). Lineage (GTDB taxonomy): Bacteria > Acidobacteriota > Terriglobia > UBA7540 > UBA7540 > Bog-366. The sequence continues at coordinate 5,301 of CAWGTQ010000068.1, forward strand.
GGACGGGGGCAGACTCATCCCTCCAAGCTTCGCCTGCATTTCGCGCAGGCGGTTCATCATCTCGGGGTCGGGCATTCCCTTGGACCGCCCTCCCGAGGTGGTTTGATGCTGCATTAGGTCGCGAATCGCCCCAACCATTGCGAGGCCGGCCTGGACCCCCGGTATCATGGGGCTCAGACCCACGCGGGCCACATAGGCAAGCAACTCGGTTTCAGAAACGCCGCCGGCTGCGAAGCTGGAAGCCGTCGCGCCCCCGACCTCCCGCATCCCGGTTATCTCCAGTTGAAACTGCGCCCCATGAGGATTCACCGTCACGCGCCCCGTGCTGTCTTCGAGGTAGAACCAGCCGCCGTCCGCCTCCGCACCATAATGCATCCATACGCCTCTTTCCGCCTCCTCGTCCTTCCCATAAAAAGTTGTTCGGCTATCCGGGCTTCTCTCCCATTTCACGATCTCCACCGCATAATAACAGCACGGGGTGTGCGTAACGGGACTGGTGACGAACTGGTCGCTCTTGGCCTTGCCGTGAATGCGCACAAAGCCCATGGCAATGCTGCGGATGGGCGTCTCTGGCGTGTCATCGAGGAGGCGAGACTTGCTGTAGGCGCGAAAGCCTTGGAAAAACACTCCGATTCCGAGGGAAAAGCCCACCACCAGCCCGAGATCGAGATTATTGATACTCGCTGCCATGGTATTTTCCTTTTAGCGTTAGGTCCAGGATTGAGTCGAGGGCAAGACCGTATTATGGATATCTCGCGGCGCATATACAAGTGTTCACTGTTTCTCCACAAGGTCACTGGTAGGAGTCAAGTTTTGCTCAGCGTGCGGCGTTCGTCGGGTTGGTTTTAGGCCGCGGATTAAAGTCTTCCGGGATGTGATTTTCAATCTGTTGCGCTCGGTCCGTGGTGACAATCCCCAGGGACTGGCAGCCATAGCCCGTCTCTTCGGGCAGGTGAAGGACCAGTCTCTCTGGAACTTCCACGTAACTCGCCGGCAACGGAGCGGCTTTTCCCAGCAGGCGGGCCGGACTGAACGCGTCGGTGAGGTCCGTGATGCCGGGCGTCAACGCGTCTTCAGGGCCCAGGTTTTTCTGCCCGTATCGTTCCTCGCCCATACGCCGGCCACGCTCCTCGTCGGGCAGGAGCGCCAAAGGCGACAAGTTGAAGATCCTGTCCGCCAGCTTCACCACCGAGGCCTGGTTCCCCTGCGCTTGCGCTATGTAGCCCGCGCGGGCGTAAGGCGAAATCAGGATGAGCGGAACCCGCGGCCCGTCGCTGATGGGCTCGTGGTCGGGGCCCGTGGCGAGCACCGGCGGGCGCACGTGGTCATACTCGCCCTCGGAATCGTCCCAGGTCACAATAATTGCGCTTTCAGGCCAGTACGGGCTGTCAGCAATCTTGTTGATCGACTCCGCCACCAGCGCTTCGCTAATCTGGGAGTCAGAGTAGGCCGGGTGGTCATCGTCTCCCAGAAAGTTCTTCTGAACGTCCGGGTCCGGATCGGAGGGCTTTAAGCCCAGAATATTCTTGTAGCCGCCCTTCACAAAGAACACGCCGCCGCCGGTTGGGAGCGTTTTGCCGACAAGGGCTTTAAAGAAGTCCTCCAATCCGTGCAATTGAGCGCGCATCTGAGGATTGTTCGAGACGTACCCGAAATACGTCGGACTGTTGTGGTGAGTGACGAAGGAGGCGTGCAAACCGTAGGCGTCCTCAGGGCCGTCGTCCGGATCAGTCGGCTCGCGGTCGAATCCCTCCTCGTACCAGCCGAAGGCTACGGGCGCTTGGGCACACTTCGAGATGTAAGCCACGTCCTCGCGGACGTCAGCAAGGTCGTGCTGGGGATCGCGATCTGCCTGCGTCACCGAGGCGAGCTGCGAACCCAGCAAGGTGAGCGGAAGCGAAGCGAAGGTGAGATTCAACTGGACCGGCGCGGTCTTGTCGTCGGCAAAGTCCTTGGGGTTGGACGGCATTCTTTCGGCCGCGGGCGTGGGATCGGCCGGCGATCCCCAGAAGGGGTCATCGTCGTTCAAGACCGGCACGCCCGGCACGTTCGACCCACCCGCGGCGTTCCATGCGAACTCATCGGGGTGCAGAGCCCACTGCGTCTGACCCGTCTGCGCGGCAATGATGGAGATGTTCCCCAGCGTGGAGGGCCCCGTCATCTCCTGAAAGACCCGATCGAAGAGCGTAAACCGGCTGGCATATCGCCAGAGCAGCGGAATGGTGTCGCAGTCTTCATAAGCCATGGTCAGCTCGCCGTACTGTCGCGCCACGAGCGAAGGGTGGCCGCTCTGGCTGTGCTCCTGCTCCTCGGTCAGGGCGAAGCGGTCCATCTGCGCAGTGCCGCGAACGATGCCCATCTTGGCAACGATTCCGGGGTGAGAATGATCGAGGTCGTCGGTGTCGGACGCGTACAGCTTGCAGTTCTCGGCACTTGTCTCCGCACAATTTGGCAGCTTATCCTGCGGGCCGATGCGAAAGGGATGGATCTCGCCGGTGGTTCCATCGCTGTTCCTCAACGGCTGATAAAAGCCCGGCGTGGACTTTCCCGGGCGGCTGAAGAGACCGTCGGCGCCAGGAAAGGTTCCAAAGTAGGAGTCAAAGGAGCGGTTTTCCTGGTAGAGCACAAAGATGTACTTGATCTTCTCTTGGAGCAGGTGTGTGAGTTGCTCGGCTGAAAGGATGGGTTCGCTCGAGGACGGGATCCGGTACTTGGCCACCAGACTCCGATCGGGCTCGGACGGCACTTGCGCCTGGGCGCTCGCGGCCGTTTGCACGGCAATAACCGCTACGACGGTGGCACACGCGATCAATGCCCAGGCGCGAGCCATGAGCACCATGGGTTGATGGCGCACTCGCAGGTCAGCGTCTGACAAGGGCATGTCAATCCCTCCAGAATGCGCGACACTCCGGTCCGGCCGGCTGGAATCCATCGCACCAGCCGATTGTACAACGAATCGATCTCAGCCGCAGTCTGGACCCGCCAGCGCGCTTCCGATACAGCACTAAGACTTTCCGGGAGATTTTCTCGTCGACGATGAGAAGATGCACGGAATGGGCGATCTCATTCATGACCCATCTGCGGGATGCGGATTTCCAGGCGCGCGCCGCGTCCCGGAGTTGACTCTATGGCAAGTTCGCCCCCGATGGAACGGACACGTTCCATGATGATGGCGGGCCCCTTGTGCTCGGCCTCCAGTTCGGCATGGGTGAGGCGGCCGGAAAAGTCGAATCCACGCCCATCGTCGTCCACCAGCAGCTGCCAATAACCGTCCTTCGCGGCAAAGCGGACGAGCACGTTGCGGGCTCCACTATGTTTCCGCACATTGACGAGGGCCTCCCGCACGGTGCGTGCCAGTTCGTTGCAGACACGGGGCAGCAACGAGACTTCCGGGAGCAGCGTCACAAAACGGGCGGAAATCCCCGTGTCGCGCCGGAACCGGTCGACGGCGTCGGCCAGGAAGTCCAGGAGCTGTTTCGGGGTCAGGTCCACTGGCCTCATCTGCTGCATCAGCTCGCGAAGATTCAGCACTTCCTGGTGAAGGATCCCCTGGACGCGGCTCAGGTCCTGGGTCAGGCGTTGAGGGGAAGCGTTGGCCTGACGGCGCAGCACGTCCACCTCCATTTCCAGGCCAATCAGAGTTTGGATGACGCCATCGTGGAGTTCGCGCGCCACCCGGGCGCGCTCCACGGCCCCCGCCCGCGAGCGCAGCCGGCGCGTCAAGTACCTGCTGTAAATGGCGGGAGTCACTTGATGGCAAAGGGTCTGGAAGAAGTGCACGGCCGCATCCCGTGTGGGTACCAGGTCGGGCTCGAACATGAGCAGGCAACCAGACCACTCATTCCCCAAATTGATGGCGGCGCCGAGCAGCGAGCGAAAACTTTGCGCTTGCAAGAAAGCCTCCGGCGGCGTCCACGAGGCATGCTTGCGCCATGTGCCTTCCTCGTCCAGTGCGAAGAGGTCAAACAGCACGTCGCGGCGCGGGCGCGCGCTGCGAAAGACGTGCCAGACTTCGCCGGGTGCATCAAAGACGTATTGTTCGCGGCGGGCACGATCGAGTTCAGTCGAGACTAGATTAAGCTCTTGGCTCGGGTGGTCGCGCCGGACCTCCCAGAGGAAGGCGCGACCTGTGCTCATCTCGCGCATCGAGAGCAAAGCCCCCCGCGCGCCGAACAAAAAGAGGACCTCGTCAAACACGGCCCGCAGAGTCCCCAGCACACCCGTCTCGGCCTGGACTCTGGCGATGGTGCGGGCGATTCCGGCGATTTCCGCCCGCAGCAGTTTCTCTTCTTCCGCGATGAATCCCAGCAGGTAACCTATAATTAACAGGTACAACGTGCGGATGATGAGTTCATTCAGCGTGTACCGGCCTTCCAAGACACCTGCAAGCCCAGGGCTGATCACCAGGGCCTCCAGAAAGAGCAACACAACCGTTGCAGCCGCCGTGCCCATGGTCTCCCGGTACCCCCAGCGATAGGCTGCGGCCAGAAGAACGAAGATATAAAGGGCAATAAAGGGGCTATTAGGCCCCTCCGTAAAAAAGCCAATGAGGGCAGGCCAGGCAACGTCAATGGCGTGGACAGTGAAACGGAAGGACGATGTGGAAGTCTCGCGAAACCGGACGAGCACTAGCGTGATGAGGCTGTGAATGGCGTAAGCTGCCAGTAGACCGAAGGCCAGCGGGGCATAACGGCTCGGCTGGGTCGGGTCGAGCCAAATCGCCACAATCGAGCTCGCGGCCAGGAACACGCGCCCGGTGGCCAGGAAACGTTCAATCCGTTGGGCCTCACTCGGGGCGACCGCCCTACCAAAATCGGCATGCCACCGAGTTCGGACTTCCGCTGAGGCCGGCAACGGGTCCCCTTTACCCATTCGTGAGCTATATTCACCCAGGGTTTCCATTTTGGCATCCTGAACCGCAGCATACTACGGTCAACAGTTTCTGCTTCAACATGGCGTAACTGCATCAGGCCAAAGACTTGAGCCCACAGTGGGTTCGAACCGAAAGCGGGCTTTCGCCAGGCGTCAGCCGCATACATCTGCTCCAATCGTCGCAAAATCCTTCCTAAAACTTTTGGGAGAACCCCCAAGTATGGTACACCCACCGGCTCGTGGCTATCCACGATTTCGCAAGCCCAGACGCCAGCAAGTGGCGCTGACCTTCTGGATAAGGTCCGAGGCTTTTCGCCTTTAGATAGGGGTATGCACATCGAAGGGAAGCGGAACGCGGTCGATGCGCGGTCGGCAAAACCGTTCCTGGTCCTCTCCGCTAACCCCCGCGATTGCGCTCAAAGGCCGTCAGGTGTATGTTATCGGTCGGATGAGCAGTTGTAAGGGAAATTCCGGGTTGATCTCTCGAACGAGCTAGACATTAAGTCGCTTTATACAAGGAAAGTGCCAGCGAGCTGCGCACTCCAGCTTCGCTCCGTGGGGAATGATGGGGCCGCGTCGGGGTGTCGGGCCGAAGGGCCCTGGCCGTTGTTCGCGGCGCACCGGGAGGAGCAAACCCCCGGGGTCCTTCCGCCCAAGTGCGGGCTCAGGATGCCAGGAGCGTGCGTTCGCTCCAAATGAAAGTCTTCTTGTCGGAAATGTAGAAACTCCAGGCGCGGGCAGGATGCCCGCGCTACGTCAAAGGAAGGTTACATGTCCGGTATCCCCGTTCTTCATGTTGAAGCCGATTGCATCGCCCGCGCCTGGGAAGAATCACTAGTTCTGCTCCACCAGAAGGGCTGCGATATCAAAACGCAGTATGACAAGCCCGGCGACCCACCGAGCAAAGATGCGACGATGATCATCACCATCGACGAGCCCCTGAAGGAGCCGATGATCCACCGCGATTTTCCGGGTGGTCCCGAGGATCTTCAGGAATACGTAATGGAAGTTCTCGATGGCATCAAGGACCACCTGGTGCGCGACCAGCGTGACCCCGGCGACACGCGCTGGGAATATACCTACCATCAACGGCTGTTCCGGTATGCCGTCCCCACGCTCGCGCCGATCGACCAGATCGACACCCTTTGCCGCAAGCTGGCGGGGACGCCTTACACGCGGCGCGCGCAGGCTGTCACCTGGAAGGTTTGGGAGGACAACGACTGCTACGACCCGGCCTGCTTGCAGAGCGTGTGGTGCCGGATCACCGAAGAAAACGGCTCGCCGGCACTCAGCATGAATGTGCGTTTTCGCTCCAACGACGCCTACAAGGCTGCCTTCATGAATATCTTCGCCCTGGTCGAAATGCAAAGGCGCATCGCGGCGCGGGTTTCGGAACTGTCGGGCCGGAAAGTGGGGGTGGGCCGCTACTGCCACGTGGCCGATAGTTACCACCTTTACGGATCTTACTTTCGAGAGTTCGAAGCCCGTTTTCTCGGCGCGGTGGCCAAACGCACCTTCGACCAGCGTACGTTGCGCTATGCGGACATGCGCGAACTCATGGAAGAAGCCCGCCCGTCAATTCTGGAGAAAGCAGGAAAGATGGGTCTGCGAGAAGACCGTTCCCTGTTCGACCGTTGAGATTGCCCCGGCATCCCGCCACGCGCTCCTGGTCACCAGAGCTGAGTGTCAGCAATTTAGAGTCTTTCGCTCCTGGTGCTATTTCTGCGGCGTTTTGTTGGGCGGATTGGTGGCCGGCTTGCCGGCCGTTGCGTCCTTTGGCCCGGCTTGCTTTGCGCCGCTCGCGGCCGGGGGAGCGTGCGCGGTTCGTTTTCGGCCTTGGAATACCGGGGCGATATTTTTCATGGGAATCGCGCGCCCCTGCTTGCCATGCATGGCAAAATTCAATTCATTCTGGCAGGCAGCCAGGTTCGTCTGCGCGACCAACTGAGAGTTGTCCTGATTCTTCAACAGATAGGCCATGTGGGGCTCAATCAACTGTTGCAAATCGAAAAGTTGGTTGGCCGCCTGGCTATATTGCGCACCGAAGCTGGCATTCTCATACCGCGAGACACTCTGCGCCACGCCGTCCACTCGCGGCAACACCGCGCTGATCGCCACATAGGTCTGAAATCCCAGATACAGGCTGTCAGGGCGGGCCTCAAACTGACTGCGCCAGTCTTCCTCCGCCGCCATCGACTTGCGCAGTGATTCCAAACTCTGCTCGAATGACTGCCGCGTGGCCGGAGCAATCTTCCATTTTTCCGGATGCACCTGAGTAAGAAGGTCGTTCAAACGATACTGCGTGAGCCAGACTTTGTGCATCAGGGCCTTCACCTCTGCCGGTTCCAGATACCCGGGGGCGCTTGCCTGGGCTGAGGGGACGGCGGGCGCCTGGCCGGGCGACACAATCCTCTCCGTCTGAATTTCCTCCGATGCAGGCCCATTGGGGTGTTGGGGCAGCGGCGTTTTCGGGGAAGACGATTGCCCGAGGGCGGTAAGCGGACAGACGGCAACAAGCAGCCCTAAGAAAAGCAATTTCATCACTGACCTCACTATGGAGTTAGAAGGCGGGAATCCGCAGAAAGATGGCAGCCCCTAGGCATCTTCTTCCACAAATTTCTGGAGCGTCTGGCGCGCCTCTTCGCTGAGGTCCAGGAACTGGATTCCCATCCCCAGGCCGACGCGCGAGAACATTACCTTGGCGCGGCACGTGACGGCCGGCTCCGTCGGGTGGATTCGGAAAGTGAGCGACAGCTCGGAACCCAGGGAAGGGGAAATTGCATATTGAAGAACATGCCGCCAACACTCACATCCCGAGTTACCCTGATCTCATTGCATCCCAGCGCTTCACAGTGGACTTGTATTACCAACTTGATGCGCCGGTACTGCCGGCGCTCAACATCCGTCTTAATGAGTTGCGGATCTTCCCAGTCCACAGGGGGCGACCTTTCGAGCCAGGCCGTTACCGGGCAACTTCCTGCACTTCCACAGCAAATCTAAAAAGGGGGCGAGGGATGCCTCGTCCCCACCGATTCGCTTCCCAGCGTGCTTGCAGGTACTTGATTTCGGGACGCTGCCCCAAATCCAATGCGGCGGGCGTGACCCCGGAATAGAATTTCTGCGGGAACCAAAAGAGCGCCTGGGTTCCCCAGTTCTGGCCGTCAGCCGAGCCCCAGACGGAAACGTGCAGCGATTCCTGTTCCAGAACCTCGTCAATTTTCAGAGTCAGCAGAAGCATCTTTCCCGCCAGCGCGCCCAGTTCCACCGGGGCAGCCTGTCCGGAACCCTCTGCCGCCGTGCCGGCAGGCGCCAAATAACCCACGGAAGAACTCGCCATGACGTTGTTATTCATACTGTAATTCGGATACTCTCAACTAAGGTGTGCATCGTACCATAAGTTGTGCTGGGTGTCAGGTGCCAGGTGTTAGATTGACCCAGGGAAATTGCCCTCGACCTCCTGGGGGAAGAAATCGACGCCTTTCTTCCCGAAACGAGTGAAGCGCGTAGTCTTTCCCCCCACCCGCCAACGCCCCGGAGAAGTGGTTTCCATCCAAGCAAGCGGCTCTGCTTTCGGCTGGATTCGAGCGGCGGTTGGAAATCTACTACCGAAATCGAGAATTTACGGGGCCGGTCGCGTGCGTTGCAGGCGGGCGACTCGTCTCGACTCAAGCCGACGAGCCGTTGGCCCGCCTCAGCCGCGCATATCACCGGCATCAGATGTGCGCTTCAATGCGATTTACGATCGTTTTCAGGGCTTTGATACGCGCCCACCATTTCCAGTTTCCCTCGATGATGGTCCAGGGGGCGCACTCCGTGTCGGTCTTCTCAAACATCTCTTCCAATGCTTCGATATAAGCATCCCACTTTTCGCGGTTACGCCAATCCTCTTCCGTCAACTTCCAGTTCTTCCACGGATCCTTCTCCCGCTTCTTGAAACGGTCGAGTTGCTCTTTCTTGGAAATGTGAATCCAGAACTTGACCAACACCAACCCGTCGTCCGTCAGCGTTTTCTCAAATTCGTTGATCTCGCGGTAGGCGCGCTGCCATTCTTCCTTCTTGGCGAATTTCTCCACTCGCTCCACCAGCACACGCCCGTACCAGGTGCGGTCAAAGATGCCAATCCGGCCTCGGGGCGGCAACCGCAACCAGAATCGCCGCAGCCAATGGTGGGCTTTCTCCGCCGGGCCCGGGGCGCCAATCGGATGCACTTCGTATCCGCGAGGGTCAAGGGATTCGGTAACGCGCTTGATGTTCCCTCCCTTGCCCGCGGCGTCACACCCTTCATAGGCCACGGCGACCGCAATTCCCTTCTCGATGGTCTTGCGCTGCAACTTCAACAGCTTGAACTGATATTCCTCCAGCAGTTCTTCATATTCCTCCTTCGATTCCAGCTTCTTGTCGAGATCTAGTTTGTCGAGGTACCCCATGGATTTACCTCCTTAAGGTCAAGGCATATCTTTCCGGCCAACATGAAGGAGCACGCCCCGGACGGGACGGGCAAACGAGCGATTTCGTACTTAAGCTGACATCCGATGCGAAAGCACTACGCCATCGGGGGCGGATTCTACCAGAACGCCTCGCTGAGTCGCAAAGGGTTTTCCACTTCTCAGCTTGCATGGGGGTGCAGGGGATAGCCCTATACATGGAGTGACGAGGACTGGAAGCCTTTCTCGAACCCTTGGCTTGGGACCTTAACTTGGGAAATTAGACGCGATATAGAAGGCTTCGGCCATAGACAAAAGCGCCGGCCCCGCATTGCGGAACCGGCGCTGATTGATACCAGGTCGGCCTTTCTACAACCATCCCCGCCCTAGTGCTTTTCGTGGGAAGGCTGATGGTCAGAATGATGCGGGTGATCCACGGGTTCTCCATGCTCGGGGGGTTCCGCTTTGGCGCCGGTCTTGGCGCGCTGGTCGCGTAATACGGCTTTGCGGCTCAGGCGCACCTTGTTGCCCTCAATGGAAATGACCTTTACCAAGAGCTGGTCGCCCAACTTCAACTCCTCACGGATATCGCGAATGCGATGCTCCGCCACTTCGCTGATGTGAAGCAAACCATCCGTACCGGGGAAAATCTCCACGAAAGCGCCGAAATCCGCCAATCGCACAACTTTGCCGAGGTAGGTCTTCCCAATCTCGGCCTCCGCCAGCAGGTCGCGGATCATCTTCAATGCCTTCGAGGCCGACGGCTCGTCGGTAGCAGCCACGTTCACACTGCCATCATCTTCAACGTCAATCTTCACGCCCGTCTGCTCGATGATGCCACGAATAACTTTGCCACCCGGCCCGATGAGCTCGCCGATCTTGGCCGGATTGATCTTCATCGCGTAGATGCGCGGAGCATAGGCAGAGATGCTGGTGCGCGGCTCCCCCAATGTCTCCAGCATTTTGCCGAGCACGTGCAAGCGCGCAGCCTGGGCCTGGGTCAAGGCCTCCGACATGATCTGCGAAGTAATCCCCGTGGTCTTAATATCCATCTGTAGCGCCGTGATTCCGTCCTTGGTACCGGCGACTTTAAAATCCATGTCACCGTAATGATCTTCGGCGCCCGCGATGTCCGTAAGGATGGCATACTTCTCACCTTCCTTCACCAGCCCCATGGCAATCCCCGCCACCGGCGACTTCACCGGAACCCCCGCGTCCATCAAAGCCAGCGTTCCCCCGCAGACCGTGGCCATAGAAGATGAACCGTTCGATTCCAGGATGTCTGACACCACGCGAACCGTATAAGGGAAATCGCTCTCTTCCGGAAGCATGCTGAGCAGCGCGCGCTCGGCCAAAGCTCCGTGCCCGATCTCGCGCCGGCCGGGCCCCCGCAGGAAGCCCACCTCACCCACGCTGAACGGAGGGAAGTTGTAGTGGAGCATAAAACGCTTGAAAGCCTCGCCCTCCAGCACATCCATGCGCTGCTGATCTTCGGCAGTTCCGAGCGTAGCCGTGACCAACGCTTGCGTTTCACCGCGTGTAAACAGCGCCGAGCCATGCGTGCGCGGCAGGATTCCCACCTCCGAACTAATGGCGCGCACCTGATCGAAGGCGCGCTTGTCAGGCCGCTGGCGTTTCAGCACGACGTCATCGCGAAACAAGCGTTCTTCCAATTCGTCAACATAATGCGCCACCAGCTTGCGCTTCGCCACATCGTCCTCAGGATAACTCTCCACCAGAGCTTTTCGCAGATCGGAAATTTTGCGATGGCTTTCCAGCTTGACATACTTGGAAGTATCCATGGCATCGTGGAGCGCCTCTTCGATTTTGCCGCGAACCTCCGCGTACAGCGCTTCATTTCGCGTGGGCGCAGTGAACTCGCGCTTCTTCAATCCCAGCAATTCGAAGAGCTCTTTCTCCGCAGCCACAATCTTGCGAATTTCGCCATGCGCGTACTGAATCGCATCAATGATGCTCGCTTCGGAAACTTCCTTGGCACCGGCCTCCACCATCACGATGGCGTCTTCCGTGCCCGCCACAACCAGGTTCAGCAGACTGTTCTTGATCTCGCTGTAAGTGGGGTTCGTGGTCAAGCGCCCGTCCACCAATCCCACCCGCACGGCGCCCACTGGCGCGAAAAATGGAATGTCAGAAAGGTAGAGCGCCGCCGCGCCCGCCACCAGCCCGACAACGTCGGGGTTGTTATCGGTATCGGCGGAAAGCACGAGGGCAATGACTTGCGTTTCGTCCTTGAAGCCCTCGGGAAAGAGGGGCCGGATGGGCCGGTCGATCAGGCGGCTGGTAAGAATTTCTTTCTCCGTCGGCCGCCCTTCACGCTTGAAAAAGCCGCCGGGAATTCTTCCCGCGGCGTAAGTATATTCGCGATAGTCCACCGTGAGGGGGAAGAAATCAATCCCTTCACGGGGGTTGGTTGAACACGCCGTTGCCAGAACAACGGTGTCACCATAACGCACATAGGCGGAGCCATTGGCTTGCTTCGCCACTCTGCCACATTCAATGGAAAGGGTGTTTGAACCCAGGGCAATACTAATTTGCTTCATCTAAATCCTCCCAACAATCCACGCCGAGCACCACACAGGGGCCACATAGCGGGTCATGGCACGCTTTTTGACTGGCTGGGGCCATGAACCATGCCCCGCCACCCAGCATGCAGGTTATTCAGGGAGCTGCGAATCGAGGTGGATGGTGAACGGATGGGGGCCCCAAGCCCGGTTTGAAGGCGCCCAAAAAGCAAAAGCGATCCTTGCCGGAAAACCGGGGGATCGCTTCGACAGCGTATCTTGTCTTTCCAGAAATCTTGAAACTACCTTGTTATACACCGGGCTACTTGCGGATGCCCAACTTTTCAATGACCTGCTTGTACGCCTCAGGATCACGCCGTTTTAAGTACTCTAAATGCCTCTTGCGCCGGCCCACCATGTTCAGCAATCCACGCCGCGAAGCATGGTCCTTCCGATGGGCGCGAAAGTGCTCGTTCAGATAATTGATCCGCTCGCTGAGCAGCGCAATTTGAACTTCGGGTGAGCCCGTATCCTTGGGATGGACTCGGAATCGTTCTATCGTGCTGACTTTGGACTCACGGGCTAACGGCATCCGCCTCTCTCCTCGCTTCTCATCTCTTCTTATGTACACAAAGAGGTTAGCATGAACCAGGCGTTTTGGCAAAAAGAAATCAGCGGCCCTGCCCAAGACCGAGCCGGCGAAGAGCCCATCAGCCTAGTGAGACCGTCCCCTGGACAGGATGAAGTCTGACTGCACAGACGGGGTGAGCTTCGGGTCCCGGGGGGGGTAGCTTAATCTTCCCCGCCGAGCGCGCCTCCGGAAGGCACGAGGAGAATTTCTTCCACCGTTGCGCGTCGAGGTTGGACCAAAGCGCTCAGCACGGCGGCCGCCACATCCTCAGGTTGCAACAAGTCCTCGCCGCGTACGGGGAAATCCAACTCATCTTTCATTCGTGTTTCCGTCATCCCAGGTAACACCGCCGTCACTCGGATGCCCTCCGCGCGGAGCTCGCGGCGCAGCACGCCCGTCAATCCCAATGCGCCGAATTTTGCGGCGGCATACGCTGAGCAGTTCGGAAAGGCGACGCGGCTGGAAATGGAAAGGATGTTCACCACCTCACCCTGGCTGCGCTTGAGCAGTGGCAACGCGGCCTGGGTGGTCAGGAAGATGGAAGTGAGGTTCGTCTCGATATTGCGCCTCCAATCCTCCAGAGTTGTTTTGGCGAAGGGTTTGTAAGTGAAAACACCGGCATTGTTGATCAAAACGTCGAGCCGGCGGATTCGCTTTTGCACGGCGGTGAGGAGCCGATTCACATCACCGGGCTTGGTGACATCCACGGGCATACTCATCACCGTGCCGGGAAGCTGCAATGCAGCGCGCGCCAGTGGCCCGCGGTTTCGCCCGGCCAGAATAAGTTTGGCGCCCTCGCTATCCAGGGCTCGCGCGATCGCCAAGCCGATCCCCCGGCTCGCGCCCGTTATGAGAACTGCCTTGCCTTCAAGTTTTCCCATGGGATAAGAAAGGCGGAAACGCGAAAATCGAAATCAGAAACTCGCGACCGTGGCGGCGAATTTCCAGTTTCGAATTTCGACTCCGCCACCCGGCACCCTCACCAACCGCCGGCCGGGATCGTACCACTCTTTCAAACCCGTTCTTTTAGCAGCCGCAGGAATTCCGAACGTGTCCCTTCGCAATCGCGGAAGACCCCGAGCATATGAGAGGTCACGGCAACGGAGTTTTGCTTCTCTACGCCGCGCATGATCATGCAGAGGTGCCGTGCCTCGATGATAACGCCAACTCCTTGCGGCTTGATCCTGTCCATAAGGGTCTCGGCAATCTGCACCGTCAGGCGCTCCTGCACCTGCAGCCGCCGTGCGAAAACATCGACGACACGGGGAATCTTGCTGAGGCCGATCACTTTGCCATTGGGAACGTAAGCCACGTGGCAGCGCCCGAAAAACGGGAGCAAGTGATGTTCGCAGAGGCTGAACACCTCGATGTCTTTCACAATCACCATCTCGTCATACGCCACCGAATAAAGCGCGCCATTCAGCACTTTATCGATGTCCTTCTGGTAGCCGCTGGTCAGGAAGCGCAGGGATTTCGCCACGCGCCCCGGAGTCTTCAACATGCCCTCGCGATCCGGATCCTCTCCAATTTCCGCAATCATTTTACGGACCATTGCGGCGATCGGGTCGGCAGGAGCAGTGGTTTCAATTCCCTCGGCGTTTTCCAGCTCATGTGCTTTCATGATTGTTCCCAACCATTTCCCTTTTTGCGGCCGGCGTGTTCGGGCACGTATTGGAATGAATTCAAACTCGTCTCTTCCAGCCGCACACGGTCAAGTTGCAGGCCTCGCTCCGCGCCCGCCTCCTCCAAAGGACCGCGCAGAAGTTTGTAGATCTCCAGGCAGAGGTTCTCTGTCGTGGGAACTTGCGCGCGAAAGTTCTCCATGTCCAGGTTCAGATTTCTGTGGTCGAGCTTCTCGATGACAAACTGGGTAACCATTCCATCCAGCGCCACCAAGTCAAATACCATGCCAGTGGCCGGATCGATAGTACCCGCTACCGTGACTTCCAAAAGATAGTTGTGCCCGTGCCCATTGGGGTTGTTACATTTCCCATAAACTCGGCGATTCTCCTCCGCGCTCAAGGCATCGTTGTGCAGGCGATGGCCGGCGGAGAATCGGTAACGTCGGGTCAGGTAAAGCATTATCCTCCATAATAATCCACGAATAGGTCCGGGGTCTCGTACACCCTAATCTGATGCAGCTTGCCGTGCGCAAGTTTCGGGGCCAGCAGATTCCAAATCTCGACCGCGATATTTTCCGTCGTGGGGTTTTTCTCCGCAAAGGCCGGGACTTCCTTATTCAGGAATTTGTGATCCATTAACTGGATGACCTCTTGCTCCAGCAGGACTTTCAATTCCTTGAGGTCCAGCACCATGCCTGTGGTGGGATTGATCACGCCACTGACCGTCACTTCTATCGTATAGTTGTGACCATGCCCCAGGGGATTATTGCACTTGCCGAAGATCCGCCGGTTCTCTTCCGCGGTAAATTTCGGATTGTGATAATAATGCGATGCGGAAAACTCAGCTCGACGGGTGACGTAGATCATCCCTTTCCTTTCGTGGCGTAATGACGCCCCTTCCATTCGATATTTCCCGTGGCACGGTGGGCACGCAGTGAACCCAGCATCAGAGTCCCCAGGAGGGCGGCGCCGATCGACTGGTAACTCGCCAGGGCCGGATCAAACCCCAAACGCGCCAGTGCCCGCCCGTAGTTCCATTGGCGCACCAACGCCAGCAAGAACAGGCTTAAGGCGATCAGCAAGGCTACACCGCCGGAGCGGGCTAAAGCTACCCACAGACATGCCGCCACAAAAGCCAATACCGGGAATGCATCCAAAAGCCATAGTGACGCAACCGCCCCAAGTATTTTGGAAACGTTTCCCCCGTAAAGAAGGTATAGATTCTTGGTCCAGCCCTGCCACATCTCACGAAAGCTGTGATACATGCGCGTTCGAACCCAGCGCGCGCCCGGCAGGAATAGCAGTTTCCCCCCCAGCCCCTTAATTCTCCGCGCCAGTTCCACATCCTCGAGTATCTGCGACTTCACCGCCTCGTGCCCGCCACTCCGCTCATATATGTCCCTCCTCACGAGCAGGTACTGACCGTTTGCAGCCGCCGCTGGAGAATGCGGATCGGAGACCTCCTCGAAGCGAAAAAGCGATGCCAGTCTCAGATACACGGCGGGGATGACGGATTTCTCCCACCACGTCGGGGTCTCCTGTCCTGGGGAAACAGAAAGTAGGTCAGCGTGCTCATCTTCCGCCCGCCGCACAAGTTCCGCCAAGCTTCCTGCAAGGTGCTCGGTATCAGCGTCGGTGAAGAGCAGCCAGTCCCCTGTGGCCACGCGGGCTCCGGCTGCCGCCGCGTGTGTCTTCCCCAGCCAACCTTCCGGCAAAGACTCCACACGCAAACTGCGAAGTAGAGGAATCTCCACTTCCAGCGCCGCCAGAACTTCCCCCGTACGGTCGGCCGACTGGTCATCCACCACCAGGATTTCCCGAATGCCCTGCTGATTCGCGAGCGACCTTACCGCTCGCGCGATGTTAACCTCTTCATTGCGCGCTGGGATGATGACTGAAACCCGTTCCTGATGGGTCGAACTCATCCGCTCGATGAAGTTAGAGGCTCGAAGTGAGAAGCAAGATGGAAAGCGTAATCGTCCGCGCCTCCTGGCTTCTAACTCCTAAATTCTAACTCCTATCTCCTGCTTAATCTCACATGACGAGGCACAAACTTTCATTATAATAGACGATTCTGACATGAGCAAAACCAACGCGGTTAAAGCTGCAATCCTCATCGCAATTCTGGGGGGGACCGTTTACTTTGCCCTGCGCCAACGCCAAGCGCGGCCCCTGGCCATTGGCGATAGTGCGCCGGATTTCTCCGTGCCCGCTGTTCCCTCGGGCTCGCTCGAATTTGAAAAACTACCGAGGGCAAATCGTGGTGCTGAACCTCTGGGCCACGTGGTGCCCGCCTTGCGTGGAAGAAACCCCCAGCCTGGAACAGTTCGCGGAGAAAATGCGGGACCATGGTGTGATTGTGCTCAGCGTGAGTGTCGACGAAGACCAAAACGCGCTTCAGGATTTTATTCAGAAGAATCACATTTCTTATCCGGTCGGACGCGATCCGGATCGCTCGCTCGCGGCCCGGTATGGAACGTTTCAATTTCCGGAAACCTACATATTGGACCACCGGGGACTGGTCGCGGAAAAAGTAGTGGGCGCCGCCGACTGGGATGATCCCCGCATCCAAGATTTTGTCCTCGACCTCGCCCGCGGGTCCAACCGCTAGCGTGACGATTCCCGGCGATCCCATGGTAGTCCCTAGACGCTGACCCGGGGAACCGGCCGGGAGCCTAAGGTGTCCATCACGACTCGCCAGAGGTTGATGACTTCCACCACCACTTCTTCCTCCGGCACATTGACCTTTGCCTGCCGGTTGAACAGTTTAGCCTGATAGATGATCCCCGCCAGCGTTGCCGCGACCGCGGGATCGGCCTTCTCCCCAGCTTTTGATAAATCGGTTTTCTTCGCCATCAGCCCCCTCCTCTATGCTGCCACTTTGCCGCGATTCTAACATGGGGGCGCCCCAGATCAGTAAGCATCGCTTGTCGCTTCGGAGCAAGCTGGCATATTATCGACTTGAGGTACGATCGCGTGATTGACCCTGTATGCGGCATGGAGGTGACACCCGAAGACGCGGCAGGTTCCTATCAATACCAGGGCCGGCAATTCTATTTTTGTAACGAGATCTTGTCTGGAACAATTCCAGGCCAATCCCGAAGCTTTTCTCGCCCCGCCCGCCGACCGCGCCACTATGGAGGCAGCGGATCTCGGCGCCATTTACACTTGCCCAATGGATCCGGAAGTTCGCCAGCGCGGCCCTGGTGCGTGTCCCAAGTGCGGCATGGCGCTCGAACCCCTCACCGTCACACGGCAAGAGGAAACCAACCCGGAACTCCGCCTCATGACACGGAGATTTTGGATCAGCCTGGCGCTGACGGCACCGCTGATCGCCATAGCAATGTCAGCCATGCTAGGCGGCCCATCCCTTGGACGCACCCTATCCTCGAGGCTGCTTGCCTGGATCGAGTTAGTTCTTGCAACTCCCGTGGTCCTGTGGGGGGGTTGGCCATTCTTCCAGCGCGGTTGGGCTTCTATCGTCAACCGCAGCCTCAACATGTTCACGCTCATCGCCATGGGTACGGGCGCGGCCTACCTCTACAGCCTTCTCGCCACCGCCTTACCGCAGATTTTCCCGCAATCTTTCCGCCTCTCCTCCGGCGAAGTCCCGGTGTATTTCGAATCCGCCGCCACCATTACCACGCTGGTTCTTCTGGGGCAAGTGCTCGAGCTACGCGCGCGGAGCCGCACCAGCAGCGCGCTGAAAGCCTTGCTGGGACTTGCCCCCAAAACTGCACGGCGGCTGCGCGCCGACGGCGGCGAAGAGGATGTTCCTCTGAATCAAGTTCATCACGGCGACCGCCTGCGCGTGCATCCGGGCGAAAAGATTCCCGTGGATGGGAGCGTGCTCGAAGGCGCGAGTTCCGTGGATGAGTCGATGGTGACGGGCGAATCCATTCCCGTGGAAAAGAGATCGGGGGATTCCGTCACGGGTGGCACGGTGAACGGCACCGGAGGCTTCGTGATGCGCGCTGAGCGCGTCGGTAGTGAAACGCTGCTGGCGCAAATCGTAGCGATGGTCAGCGAAGCACAGCGCAGCCGTGCGCCCATTCAGCGCCTGGCTGACCTCGTGGCATCCTATTTCGTCCCCGTGGTGCTCGGCATCGCGGCGCTCACCTTTGTCGTCTGGTCGATCTTCGGCCCGCAGCCGCGCCTCGCCTACGCGCTGATTAGTGCCGTGGCCGTGCTGATCATCGCCTGCCCCTGCGCATTGGGGCTCGCCACCCCCATGTCCATCATGGTCGGCACGGGACGAGGGGCAATGGCAGGCGTACTGATCCGGAACGCCGAAGCCCTCGAGATTCTCGCTAAGGTGGATACGTTGGTCATCGACAAAACTGGAACGCTAACCGAGGGCAAGCCGCGCCTGATCGCCATCAACCCCCAACCGGGTTGGACGGAATTGGAACTGCTCCGCCTCGCTGCAAGCCTGGAGCGCGGCAGTGAACATCCCCTGGCTGGCGCGATTATTGCCGCCGCGGAAAAGCGCTCTCTCGTCCTTTCCGAAGCCAAGGACTTCCGCTCTTTCACCGGCCAAGGCGTGGCCGGCTCTGTGGACGGCAAAGCTATAGTCCTCGGGAACGCCGCCCTTTTTGAGTCGCTTGCGATCTCTCCCGGCAATTTGCTGCATGAGGCTGAGGAGATGCGTCGCGATGGATCGACGGCCATTCTCCTTGCCATCGATCTCCGGCCCGCGGGAGTGCTTGCGGTGAAAGATCCCATCAGGACGTCAACGCCCGAAGCCCTTCGGCTTCTCCATCAGGAAGAGCCTGCGCATCGTAATGCTGACAGGGGACAGCCGCAGCACAGCGGAAGCAGTGGCGCGCCAATTGGGAATCGATGCTTTTGAGGCGGAAGTCCAGCCCGCGCGCAAGGGCGAGATCGTGAAGAAGCTTCAGTCGGAAGGGCACATCGTGGCCATGGCGGGTGACGGAATCAACGACGCGCCGGCGCTCGCGCAGGCGCACGTCGGCATCGCCATGGGAACCGGCACGGATGTTGCCATGGAAAGCGCCGGAATTACTTTGGTCAAAGGCGATCTACGAGGCATCGTCCGCGCGCGCCGCCTGAGCCGGAGCACGCTGCGCAATATCCGGCAAAATCTTTTCTTCGCCTTCGTCTATAATATGGTGACGGTGCCCGTGGCGGCAGGCGTGCTTTACCCTCTGCTAGGTTGGCGATTGAGTCCGATGCTCGCGGCGGCTGCCATGACCTTTAGCTCGGTCTCGGTTATCAGCAATGCCCTGCGATTACGCCATGCGGAGATCTGACCATTTCGGATCTTAGATTTTCGATTGCAGAAGGAGAGTGGGCAGCGGTGGCCGTTAATCCAAAATCCGAAGTCTAAAATGCCCATGAGGTGAGGCCCAATGACCTTCCTGAAAACTCGGTTTATAGTAAAGAAGGAACTAACCAGCAAGGATCTTGAGCATTTCTCGCATCTCTCCACGGTTTACGGGATCCGAGGGCTCTCCTTCGAAGGTCATGAATTGGTCGTCGAATATGATGCCTCGCGCATCCACGAAGCGGAGGTACTGGCATGCGTCCGCGGCACGGGCATCCCCGCCGAACCTACGCAACCGATCCTTCCGGGTGGGTTTGACTACACCGGCGAATTCCACGATTTCGCCTGGCCGACACAGGGCCTTTCCCCCGTCAATCAGAAAGCGAAATAACGGGACGACACGCCGCGCGCCCGCGATGATCTTCGCCGCATAGCATATCCAGTAGTGCATGACTCGATGTGATCATAGAATCTTGGCGGCTGCCGAGGGTTCTGACAGGGCAAGAATCACCGTGGCCTTTTCGCCCCCTTTGGCGATTGTAGCGTATGCGTATTTCACATCCAGGTTGTGATCGGCGAGCTTACGCGTCAGTTTCCCTAAGGCACCCGGACGATTTGAGACTTGCACAGCCAGCACATCCTCTTCCGTAAACTTCAGTCCCATCGTCTCAAGCACTTTGCGGGCTGTGTCACTATTGTTTACGACCAGGCGTATCGGCGCCACGCCCACCTGTTCCGGAACCATCAAGCCCACAATGTTCACGGCTTTCTCCGCCAGCTTGGAACAGAGCACAGCCAAGGCACCCCGCTTGTTCTCCACCATCACGGATAGCTGTTTGGTCACCATCACTCCACACCTCCTTGCTCCTGGCTAACAAACTCGCTGGCCCCTTTGGAAATCAGGATGACATTACTCGTAATTATCTCTTGATGCAACATGGCCGCGTGAGGGGAAGTCTCAGCGGAAGGGTAAAAGGCCGTCTCCCAGGAAATAGAAGTAAGCGCCTTCCCCGCATGCGGGGACTGTACGCCGATGTCGCCTTCCTGTATGCCAGCCCGTGAAGGATTCGGCAGCCAAGGTTCCCGCCGCCGGGTATAATGAAGCTCGCAACCAGCGGCTTTTCACAGGAGACTATGGTGACGACCATCTTTCAAGGATTCACAGCCGATTCGTTTCTCTTTTTCCAAGAACTTGCACGTAACAACCAGAAGGCGTGGTTCGACGCGAACCGCGCCCGCTACGACCAGCACGTCGTGGGCGCTTTTCGCGGCCTGCTGGAATCGCTCACACCTGCCCTTCTAAAGCTGAACCCACACTTCGAAGTTGGGGGCAAGACCAACGGTAGCTTTTCCCGCATCAACCGCGACATCCGCTTCAGCAAAGACAAAAGCCCCTACAAATCGAACTTACTATCTCTACGTTTACGACGGCCGCCACGACCGCGGCCACGCGGGCCGCTTGTACGTCGGGCTCTCGGCGGATTGCGTGACCGTGGGCTTTTCCATCTACGGCAGTTGGCGCGGACCCAAGGGGGCACTTGAAACCGTATTTCGCAAGCGCGTTGCGGCGCATCGCGAAACCTTTGAAACCCTTCTCGCGCGCGTCGTCCGAGCCCGGCGATACGAAACCTACTGGCACCGCGAAGAGAAAGGGGAATGGGCGCAACACGCGGGCTGCCGCGCCGCGAGGAAGATTGGCAAACGCTCCACGCCTGGGTGGTGCGCAAGGTCTTCCTGCCCAACACACGCGGGCTCGCGACTCCCGCCTTTGCCAGAGTGGTTGAGCGCATTTTTGCGGAGCTCTACCCGCTCTTCATTTTCACTTCCGTTATAACCCCCAAATGGGAAGCCGAGATCAAGAAGGCGCTCAAGAAATAACCGTCGGAGTCCGGAGTTTTCGGGAACAGTTTCCAGCGGGATTCGCGGCGACGCCACCCTCCGAGGCTGGTCACCCGGAGGGAAAGACTTGGCCTCATTGGCCGCGGGGCGGAGCCAGTTGGTTGTGGCCGCCTTGGGATTCATCGACGATCGCCCTCTGCACGTCGCCCAGGAACAGGTTTTGGTCCGCGATAATCGAATCTGCCTTCGGCCCGATGTAAATCCCCACCGGCTGCACGACTACTCCCTCAATGCGGCGAGAGCGAATGGTGTTGGAGACGAATTTAAGGTCGCGCGTTTCTCCCTCGATCCGAATACCATAACCCGGGCTCGGTGCGCGGCCATTGTCCTCGAGGGTGTTCTCTTCAAAAGTGTTGCGGCTTGCGGCGTTGGCGGCCACCTCATCGCGAAAATAAATGCCGGCGCGGCCATTTCCGCTGGAGGAGTTCCCGATAAAGATATTATCCGTATCCTTATGCCCTAAGGAAATCCCGTCCCGCCCGTTGTTCCATGATTGGTTCCGCTCATAGCGCGCGTGTTGAACGCGCCAGCAGAGATAGAGGCCATCCTGGCCGTTGTCGTGCGCGCGGCAGTCGCGCACGATGCCGCGCAACGCGCCCGTACCCAGATGAATCCCCAGGTAGGCGTTGCCCTCCGCCTCACAGTTATCCACCACCGGGTCTTCCACGAACTGGAGGCTGATGCCGTCGCCCGGGTAGTTGCGGGCCACGCAGTTGCGGATCGTCATGTGCCGGGAATGAAAGAAGTAAATCGCGCCCGTCTGGCAGCCATCCAGAATGCCGCTGCCGATGCGGCTGCCATCCACACTCAGGTCTTCAACTTGCACATCTTCCACATTGAACCCCGCGATGAGGGGAAACGTATTGAAAACCTGCCCTTGGTTGGCGACGGAATAATCCATTTGCAGAAAACGATCGAAGCGGAGGGTGTTCCCCTCGATGCTAACGATGGTGCGGACGCTGGGCGTCCAGCCCGCAGGACTGACCTTGTCAAGAATGGTAACGCCCATGCCGGGGGCAAATCCGCCGGCGTCTTCCACCGTGGCGATCATCTCGCCATAGTCGGCGTCGAGCTTCAGCTTGCTCTGCACTCCCGGAGCTTTCTTCAGCAGGGTTTTTTCCGGCCCTTCGCCGCGCAGCCGGATGTGGCTGGCCAGCCGCACAGAATTGGCGAGCAAATAAGTTCCGGCCTTGATCACCACCGTGCCGCCGCCCGCTGCCGCCACGCGATCGACGGCCTTCTGGATGGCGACATTATCCGTGCCGATGACATCGGCGTCGGCAGGACCCACCGTAACGGTCATACGCTCCTCCCTGGCCACGCGCCACGCGCGGCATAAGCAGCACGGCGAGCAAACCGAGGGCGAGCCCGAGACCCGCCGGCGGGATCGAAAATCTTCCGGATTTCCTTCGCATCGGCGATTTTCCTGGCTGGCAAAGATTAGCTTCCATCGCGATCACGATTCTAGCAGGTATCCCGGCCGACAGCACCCCGAGTGATGCACTCTTCTAGCGAGATTATAATTTGCACGTGTTCCGGATGAACTCTGAGAACTGGCTCGGCATGAAACTGCGACTGGCAATGTCGGGATGCAGCGGATACGTGTCTCAACACCTTGTCCGTCCGCGCCCCTTGGGGTAAGATACAGCTAACTTCCGATAGGGAAATTAACAAGAGATTTCAACCGGAGGTTTGAACGGTCCAGGCATGCAACGCGCAACCCACCGAATCCCCCTCGTGTTATTGAGCGCCGCCTTTCTGCCGCTCCTGATGGTGGCCGTAGTACGAACCTCTGCGGCCCAGGAGGCTAAACCCCTTAACCAACAAGAAGTGCTTGAGCTGCTGGGAGGTGGGGTACCGAGCGCTCGTGTCAGTGAGATTGTCGAAGATCGTGGCATTGATTTCGATTTCACCCCCGAAATTGAGCAGAAAGTCCGCGATGCAGGGGGCGCCGACGATGTAGTTGCAGCACTGAGGCGGGCGTCGCAGCGCCGCGCGGAATCAGAGCGGCCGCGCGCGGCAGGGTTAGTAATCAAGACCACCCCCGGAGAGACGGAGATTTATCTGAACGATGAACTTAAGGGGATGACCAGCCCCGAGGGCGAAATCCGTTTGCCGGATTTGAAACCCGGGACTTATAACTTGCGAGTTTCTCTACCGGGATATCAGAGCTTCGAAAAGCCTGTGACGGTTGCGGACGGCGAGGAGCAGACGGTTGATGTCACGCTGGTGCAAAAATCCCCACCCCTCGCTCCCAAGAATAACCCGGTCCCTGCCCAGGAGCCGCCGCCCGTCGCGACCCCAACCACAGGAATTCCCATTCCGGGAATAAAGATTTCGGCCGTGCAATTTTTTGAGGGTCCGCACGACGTCACCCTGGAAAAATCCCAGCGAGTCTATCGATACAGTTTCGACCGCTTCACGACGAGATCCATATACTGGGAACTCGATCTGAGCTTTCCCGCACCGGGGCGACGAATCGATTTCCAGGTCGATGCCTCGTGGTACGGGTCCGACGGATCGCAAGTGATGCAGCAAACAATTCCCGCTTACGTGCTTCCAACGTGGGGAAGCTCCTGGCATACCTTGGGTTATGGGTTCGTCGAACCCGGCCATTGGACCCCGGGTACCTACCGTGTTGATCTCTATTTCAAAAGCATGCGCATCGCCAGCGGAACCTTTCAGATCAATTAATCATTGCTCACTGGCGGGGCGGACCTGACAGCGGAGAAACTCCTCCTAAGTTTCAGCGAAGCACCCGGCCTTCCAATTCTCCAAACCCGCCACCGAGCAGTACTTGTTCAACACCGGTTGTTACGATAAAATCCCCTCGGAGCGAGGTGTCCCCTCAGGAAAGCGGGCGTATCGACAGCTTCAGCCGCGGCCCTTAGTTACAAAGACGCGGTACCGTATGCAGCCGCGGCAATTATATTCAGAAGCCATTTTTCAGGAATCACCGAAAAGACCATGCCCAAAACCCCCGAGCCCGATTTCAGCCATACAGGTCGTAAGAGAAGCCTGCTGCGCTGGGGCTGGATAATACTTATTCTGGCAGCCATCACCGTAGCCGCCCCGATGACCGCGGAAAAAGGGAAACCTCTCTCGGTCAAGGACGTCATGGAGTTGCTGAAAGGCAGCGTGCCGAGCTCGGAGATTGCCCGAGTGGTCGAGGAAAACGGCATCAGCTTCCGCATGTTTGACGAACTGGAAAATCAATTTCGCCAAGCGGGAGCGACGGATGAACTGATCGATGCCTTGAAGAAAGCATCCAAGCCCGAGGCGACAACGCCATCCGCCCCGGCCTCAGGAATGCTTAAGATCCAGTCACAACCGGGCGAGGCGCAGGTTTATGTTAACGACGAATCCAAAGGAATGACAAGTTCTGGAGGAGACCTCCGCTTATCGAATCTGGCCCCCGGTACCTACCGCCTGCGCGTAATTCTGCCAGGTTATAAAACCTGGGAGAACTCCATTACTGTCACCGCAGGTGAAACGGTGGATGCGTTCGTGACCTTGGAAAAGCAAGACCTTACGCCCACCGTCACACTGGGCGCAGACCGGAGCTCGATTGAAAGCGGACAGTCCGTCAACCTAACTTGGACTTCCAATAACGCGACCGATGTAGACATCGAGCCGGGCGTGGGCAAGGTGGCGGTGACAGGCTCAACCAGCGTGTCACCGCGCGAGCCGACTACCTACACGCTCACCGCCATCGGCCCCGGAGGAATCAAGACAGCCACCACTTACGTGGGTGTAACCACTCCACCGCCACCGCCCGCTCAGGTGGTTCGGCCGGTGGTCGGCAACCTGCCGGGTTTCCCCGTGCCGGGGGCGAGCTTCAAAGAGATCAAGTTTTTCGAATCGGGTTACACACCGCCCCAGTTAGGCGGGCGTACTTACCAGGTTCAGTTCGATCATCGCAAAAGCCGTTTCATCAACTGGGAAGTCCACTTCACGTGTCCTTCCGTAGCCTCACGGGTTGACTTCACCATCTATGCAACATGGTATTATCCCAATGGTTCAATATTTGCCAATCAATCCGTCCCAACGTATACAGACCCGGGTTGGACTGAGCCCGTGTACAATTCCGGCCGCGGCTGGCAACGTGCCGGGATGTGGAGGCGCGGCACATACCGGGTCGATTTGTTTGTAAACGGGAATCGCATAACCTCCGGCTCCTTCACCGTCTACTAGGCCCAGGGCTCATTTTTCGGCGTTCCGCACCAAGATGAGGACCGTTCTGGGGCTTCAGGACAAGTCTGCTTCGGTGCCGGACCTAACCTCTTACTGGCGCCCCTTTGCTTTATCCTGACTGCTCAGAGGTCGCATATCGGTGAGGGTGAAGTGACAAATAGTCTGCACACCTAAACCTCAATATCCCAAAACGGCTGTATTCGATGACCCAGGGGCACGCGCCCTATGACATGCAACAGAGAAAAAATGCGCGCTCGTCATGCGTTGAATTTCGCATCAAGGCAACTGGATTGTCAGCCCCACCACCTCACAAATTCTTCGAGGATTTTAAGAAATTGACAAATATCACAAAACAAGAGAATACCGCGTCAATCCATCTCTTGTACGAGCCTTCCATACTGCCGGGAATAGAGCCAATTCTGGCAGGGCGATTGCCTTGTGTTTAATTAGGGAAGAGTCGTAATTCGTTTTGCAAGGAGGGGAACATGGCCATACCCCAACGGATCCGCGACTACTTGGATTCCCAGAATGTCCCCTACGAGACGCTTCACCACTCTCAAGCCTTTACCGCACAGGAGGTTGCTCATTCCCTCCATGTGTCCGGGAAGAAGTGCGTGAAAGCGGTAGTGGCTGAAGGGGACAATAAGACCGTTATCGTGGTCACGCCAGCTTCACACCGGCTGAACCTTCAGGAGCTCAAGGCAGCTCTGAAGGTGAATCAACTGGAAATGCTTGTAGAAAGTGAGCTGGTAGGGCTTTTTCCAGACTGCGACCTTGGCGCAGTACCGCCCTTTGGCAATTTGTACGGGATTGACGTATGGGTGGACCGAGCGGTGGCGAGTACTGAGAAGATTTTATTCTGTGCGGGAACTCACGAAGACTGTATCCGCATGCGCTACTCGGACTTCGCAAAACTGGCCCGACCATTTGTGGGTCATTTTTCCGAACTGGGAATGGCCCAGGCAGCCTGATTTGCTTCGAAGCGGGTATTAACGCGTGCCGGGCCTCGCTGTGTGCCGGGAACGGACACAGAGAGGGAAGTTGTGTTTTTTCGGGTTCTGACGGGGGGGCGAGCTTAATTCAGGAGTGGTTGGATGCGTGGGTTGAAGGAAAAGCTGGCAAAACAGATTCCCGTGCTGAGAAAGCAAGCCCGCGAGTTAATCAAAAAGCACGGTGATGAGGTCATTTCCCAGGTCACCGTGAGCCAGCTTTTCGGCGGAATGCGAGGCGTCAAGGGATTGGTTTGCGACACTTCGGTGGTCGATGCCGATCAGGGTCTGGCCATTCGTGGGATTCCTATTGGAAAGCTTGCCTGCCGTTTACCGGAGGAGATCTTCTATCTCCTTTGCACCGGAGAGCTGCCCGACGCCAAGTCGCTGGCCTCGCTCCAGTCGGAACTTCGGCAGCGCGCACCCGTGTCGCCCTACGTTTGGCGCGTCTTGGAAACGATGCCCGAAGGTTCTCATCCCATGACCCTGTTGAGCACGGCCATCCTGGTGATGGAGCGCGAGTCGGTGTTCCGCCGCCGCTACGCCGAGGGCATGTCCAAGGACGACTACTGGGAAGCCACACTGGAAGACTCCCTGCAATTGCTGGCCAAGCTCCCTGCAGTGGCTGCGGGAATCTATCGCTTGTATACACGCCGCGGAGCGCCTCTGCCGTCCGACCCGAGGCTCGATTGGGCGGCTGATTACGCGCAAATGCTGGGCTTGACCGACCCGAATGGAGAGTTCGCCAAATTAATGCGGCTCTACCTAACCCTGCACTGCGATCACGAGGGCGGAAACATCAGCGCCTTCACCTGTCACACCGTGGGCTCGGCGCTTTCTGACGCCTACTACGCGGTCTCGGCCGGGATCAATGGTTTGGCTGGGCCGCTGCATGGGCTGGCCCATCAAGAGTGGATCATGTTTGCGCTCGGCGTGCGCAAGAGTTTCGGGGGGGTACCCACTGACGAGCAATTGCAGGAGTATGCCTGGAAAACTCTCCAGCAGGGGCGGGTCATGCCCGGTTACGGCCACGCCGATATACAGGTCACCGATCCGCGCTTTACGGCTCTCCTCCAGTTTGGGGAGCGTGTCTGCGCCGATGATGAGATTTTCCGCATCGTCGAAAGAATCTTTGCCATCGCGCCCGGAATCCTGCACGAACAGGGTAATGCCACTGATCCCTGGTCCCGTGTTGACGCTATTTCCGGCGCACTGCTTTATTGCTTTGGTCTGACGGAGTTCGATTACTACACGGTTTTATTCGGCGTGTCCCGCGCGCTGGGGTTGTGCGCCCAGTTAGTTCTAAACCGGGCCCTGGGCACACCCATTACGCGGCCTAAGTCTGTAAGCACGGAATGGATCAAGGCCAATATGGCAGCGGTCCAAACGGCTGCATGAAACCAGCCGGCGGGCGGGGAGGGCACGCCGCCTCCTTCCCTGAGTATGGGGTGGCTGAGCAAACACCAAGAGGAGAGTGTCATGGGACCGGGATGTGCCAATTGTCCAGTTTTGAGAACTTCGCTGTTTCGGGATATGTCAACCGAGGAGATTCAGGCGTTAGGTTGCGTGTTCCGGCCTGCCCGCTATCGCCGGAACCAGATCCTTTTCTTCGAAGGAGGC
Source organism: uncultured Acidobacteriota bacterium (assembly GCA_963825395.1). Classification (GTDB taxonomy): domain Bacteria; phylum Acidobacteriota; class Terriglobia; order UBA7540; family UBA7540; genus Bog-366. The sequence goes on from CAWGTQ010000068.1 coordinate 33,361, forward strand.
ATCGCGCAACATCTCTTTGCCCTGCACTCCGGACTGGTGAAGGTCGTGAAATCCCTGGAAAACGGGAAAGATCGTATTACCGGCGTGGTCTTCCCCGGTGAGCTATTCGGTCTCGAATCACTCACGGACGCCTCCTATCCTCTGACCGCCGTAGCTCTGCGTGACTGCGAGATTTGCGCCGCGCCCCGCGAGGACTTTTCCACCTACCTGCGAACCAATCCGGATATTGCCATCGGCATGGTGCGTTTTCTAGTGGGGGAACTGGAACGCGTCCGGACGCAGGTGACGGACATGAGCTTTAAGGACGCCCGTATGAAGCTGGCCACATTCCTGCTCTCGCTCATCACGAGTGACACCCCTGTCAGCAATGGGACCGTCAATTTGACGCTGCCGCTTTCCCGGCAGGAGATCAGCGAAGTTTTGGAACTCTCGCCGGAAACCATAAGCCGCACCCTTAGTTCCTTCCGTCGAGAGCAGTTGCTGGTGGCGCGGGGACGCCACATGGTGATTCAGAACCGTGCCGGCCTCGAGAAAGTGGCGCACCGCTAACCGGGATTTCTCACCACGCAGGGACGCATGGGGGAAGCGTCCGGTTTTTTTCCGCAGCATGTTGAAGCCCCGCTGAAACCGCAGTTCCCACCTTAAGTCCATCCCGCATGCACATGTTTCCAGCCGCGCTCGGGTGTATCATTCCCTTCCTCAGGGTTACAGGGAGCTCCGCATGCCGGAGCACTCGGCTGTGCTTTTCACCCTTACCTTGAGAAAGGATGGAAATAAGGCGCCAGATTCCTGTACGATACCGCGCCTGTCCAAATCTGCCAACTCTTCGAGTGGCCAACGCGGCACCGGCCCGGTTGAGCGCAATTTCGGCACGGTTGGTACGATACGGAACCGACGCAAGGCCAGCTGAACAAATCTCATGCATGGAGTGAATGAACATTTTGATTAACACGGTTGAATGCCTGCATCCCGATGTTTCTGCTGTCCACGCGCGCGTGGGCCTTTTTGATTTCGACGGCACCGTCTCCTTGATCCGATCAGGATGGGTGGAGGTGATGGTGCCGATGATGGTGGAAATACTCATGGATCTTCACACCGGCGAGAGCGAGGCCGCATTGCGCGGGCTGGTGGAAGATTTCGTGGCGCGCCTGACCGGCGAACAGACGATTTACCAGATGATGGAGCTTGCCCGCCAAGTGGAACTGCGAGGTGGCAAACCGCTTGAACCCCTTACTTACAAGCGGATGTATCATGAAAAGCTGATGGCCAATATCGAATATCGTCGCCAGGACCTTCGACGGGGCGCTGCGTCACCGGAGAAATATCTAGTGCCGGGAGCGCGAGCATTTCTGGAGACCCTGCGCGATCGCGGCCTGAAATTGTATTGCGCCAGCGGCACCGACGAGGTCTACACTTTGGAAGAAGCTGGACTGCTGGACGTTCGCCAATACTTCCAAGGCGGCATTTACGGCGCGCAGGACGACTACAAGAGCTTTTCCAAAGAGATCCTGATTCAGCGCATGATTTCCGGACTCGAATGCAAGGGAGACGAACTGCTAGGGTTCGGTGACGGGTTTGTCGAAATCAAGAACCTGAAAGACGTGGGGGGAATTGCCGTGGGACTCGCCACCGCAGAGCCGGAGTGCCAGGTGGTGGACGAGTGGAAGCGCAATCGATTGGTAAGCGTCGGCGCGGACTTTATCATCCCCAATTTCCTCTCCCGTGAGGAACTCTTGGGAAAGTTGTTTCCGAACTCGTAACTGATAGCTCACAGCCGACAGCTGACAGCGAACAGTGTTAGTCGGTTCATGATCCAAGAGCCTGGACGAACCATGGACGATTGTTTTTAGGCTTTCGACCAACTTAACTACCGGCTGTTGGCAGTAAGCTGTTGGCTTCGAGAGGGGCCTTATGAAATCAAAATATGAAAGCTTCGACCGCTCGCAACTGCTCATCAAGCCCCTGGGCGAGCGGAAGCACGACATGGGCCTCGATTACATCCTCAAGCTCGATGAGCCCGCGCCCGAATTCTCTCATCCGCAGTTGCAGGGAGTGGCGCAACGACTGATCGCGGCCCAGGAGAAAGGCGCAGCTCGCATCCTGATGATGGGAGCTCACGTCATCAAATCCGGAGCCAGCCGCCACATGATCGACCTCATCGAGCGCGGATATATTACGCATGTCGCCATGAACGGGGCGGGCGCCATTCACGATTACGAGCTGGCGCGCATCGGCGCTTCCACGGAAAGCGTGGCGCGGTACATCCGCAGCGGTGAGTTTGGTCTCTGGCGGGAAACCGGGGATTTGAATGACATCATTCGCGAAGCCGCGGAGCTCTCGCTGGGCCTGGGTGAAAATGTGGGGCGGCGGATTGAGGAAAGCACCTTCCCTCACAAGGATGTCAGCATTTTCGCCGCCGCCTATCGCCAGTCGGTGCCCGTCACCGTGCACGTGGGGATTGGTTACGACATCATCCACGAGCACCCCAACTGTGACGGCCGGGCGCTGGGTTCCGCCAGCTACCATGATTTCCTGATCTTCACCAAAACCATGGAAAAGCTGGAGGGAGGCATCATGCTAAACTTCGGGTCCGCCATCATGGGTCCGGAGGTTTATCTGAAAGCGCTTTCTATGGTCCGCAACGTGGCGCACCAGCGGGGACAAGTGATCAAGAACTTCACCACCGCCGTGTTTGACCTGGTGCCGATTCAAGGGGACATTCACCACGAATTGCCCAAAACCGATCCGGGATATTATTTCCGCTCCCACAAAACGATCTTGGTTCGAACTGTAGCCGATGGGGGCGAGAGTTTTTATTTCTGTGGAGATCATCGCGCGACCGTGCCTGCCTTGCGGCGCGCCCTTTTGGAGCCGCAACCATGACCCTGCCTGAAATTCTCGACGGCATTAAAAAAATTCGCGCCTTAGTAGTAGGAGATATCTGCCTGGACCGCTGGTGCACGTATGATCCCGGCACCTCGGAGCCCTCGGCGGAAACCGGTATCCCTCGGCTGGGCATAGTGGCTTCGGAGGTCACCCCCGGAGGCGGCGGAACCGTGGCCAATAACCTCGCCGCGCTGCAACCGGCGAAGGTCGCGGTGCTGGGTGTCCGAGGCGACGATGGATTTGGGTTCGAGTTAGACCGCGCTTTGACCGAGCGCGGCATCGACACCCACCTCATGGTGGAGGTCCGCCAATGGCAAACCTTCACCTACACGAAGCTTTTGAACAGTCAAACCGGCATCGAGGACCAACCGCGAGCCGACTTCATCAACACCAAGCCGCTGCCCTCGGAAGCCGAACTGAGAATTCTTGCCCACCTCGCCTCCGCCATTGAAAACTTTGACGCCGTGCTGGTGGCTGACCAGGCGGAAACCTCGGCAGGCGGAGTGGTGACGCCGGCGGTGCGGGAGTCGCTCATCGCCCTGGCAGCAAAGTATCCGGAAAAAGTCTTTCTGGCTGATTCGCGCCGGCGCATTCACCTGTTCCGGAACTTGATGGTAAAGCCCAACCAAAGCGAGGCGGAGGCCGCCTGCGAGGAGCTTTTCGGAAATGTGGATTTCAAGCGGCTGCGCGAAACTTTGGGAGCCAAGGCCCTCTTTGTGACACATGGCGCCAAGGGCGCGTTGGTCTTCGAAGAAGGTGAAGAAACCTGGTCCAAGGCGTGCCCGGTGGAACAGCCCATGGACATCTGCGGGGCCGGTGATAGCTTTGCCGCGGGAACGGCGCTAACCATGGCCGTTACGCGCGACCCCGTGGGGGCCGCCAGCTTCGGAAATATCGTGGCCTCGATTACGGTCATGAAAAAAGGGACGGGCACGGCATCACCCCAGGAGATCCTGGCCGCCGTGGCGAAGGATTAACCCGAATCTCCCCCACGCTTGGACATTCCTTGGGCGATGACCGGAGGGTCAAGGTTGCACCCTCTGCGGGTCCCCCCCCGGCATGGCAATTCCGACTAAATGCTAGGCTATTATGGCGAAAAGGGGGCCGGATCGACGCCGCGCAACAGGGCATCAGGAACCCCCGAGACTCAATCTGCGCGCCGTCGAACAGCCCGCCGCGGGACAGAATGTGGTGGGCAAGTCATCGTTTTCCTCAGACTATGCACTTGATAATAAAGCAGTTATAAAAATATGCCGTGAAGCGCTCAAATTTTCAAGCTATTGCAAATAAACGGCTTATCTTGTTTTAGCTGCTCGGGGACTCCCACGGAAAATATGCCAAAAATGGAGGATAGTCTAAGGATGTTGTTGAAAACAAACGGAAAGAAATTGGCCTTTTCTGGGCTTGAAACGATGTTGATGAAAACGAACAGGTTATTTCCATTTTGAAACGATGTCGCTGAAAAGAGAGGGAGTTGTCTGATTCTCGTTAAAACGCCCCCGGAGTTGTTTTCTGGTTTGTTCGGACGGATAGAATGGAGCGCCGGACCGGGCCGAATCCCTGACCCTGAATCCCAAGCCCCGCTTTAGGATACCCAGGGCGCGTGGCAATGCCGGCTACATCCTGGTAACCCGCCGGGGTTGAAATTCGGCATTGACCTTTGGTTGCGGGCACCCGGCAGCGCTGGGCTTACTTCGCGAAGAGTTCCATTTCCGTGATCTGCGAAACGATGTGGCCAATCAGGATGTGAGATTCCTGAATACGAGGAGTCTCGTCCGAGGGCACGCAAAGGCAATAGCGTGAAACCTCCTGCAGCATGCTTCCGAATTTTCCGGTTAAAGCCACGGTGACCAAACCCTTGGCCTTTGCCGCGGCCAGCGCCTTTAGAACATTGGGAGACTTTCCGCTGGTGGAGATTCCCACGGCCACATCACCGGTTGAGCCCAAAGCTTCAATTTGCCGGGAAAACACGTTTTCGTAGGCGTAATCATTGCCGATTCCCGTGAGCGCGGATGTGTTCACGGTAAGGGCAAGCGCCGGCAGCGCGGTGCGCTCCATCTGGAATCTTCCCACGAACTCCGCGGCAATGTGTTGCGCGTCAGCGGCGCTGCCCCCATTGCCAAATAAGAGGATCTTGTGCCCGTGGCTCAACGCCGAGATGAACTCCTTGACCACGTCAGCAATTTGGCCGAGGAGACGTTTATCCTCAAGCAACGCTTGCTTGACCTTGATACTTTCTTGGATCGAAGTAACGATTAAAACATTTGTGGCGGAACTCATTTCAAAACCTCCGCAAGGATGAATGAAATCAGGTGCCTTCAAGCGCAGCAGGGTGGATTCCCATTCCACCGGAGCGGCTGGATTGTTAATGGTAACACAACGAGCCGCATCTTCTCCCCCCACGCATCCATCACCATTCGATTCAATGCAGGATTGATTCACCACGGAAAGCTGAAATGAACATTGCATGTGGCAGTGTTCAATCGTACATTATCGGGCGGCAGATGAAGAGAATCTCCGTTCATTCGATTCCGCATCCTTCACCAGCGAGTTCCGGAGGAGCACGCTGGTGACCGGTGCCCAATGGAGGCGTCCGTGTTCCGGTATCGTTCTTACGGTTATATTCTTGTGATCGCGGGAGTCCTGGTCTGCTTGACCGCGAGCATGACCGGGCAAAGCAAGCCCAAGGGGGAGATTGATCTGGTGGGGTACGCCCACACCGATCTTTCCTGGCTGTGGCCCCGGAGTGAAACAATTCATGAGGTCTATCCGCGGACCATTGAGAGCGTTTTGAAGATGATGCAAGAGCATCCGGGCATGGTTTATGCGCAGAGCGCAGCCCAAGCCTATAAGTGGACCGAGCGCTACTATCCGGATCTTTTCGCGCAAATTTCCGAGAAGATTGCCGCGGGTGAGTGGGAGGTTGTGGGCGGGTCGTGGACTGAGCACAGCACCAACATTCCCAGTGGCGAGTCCCTGGTACGCCAGCATCTCTATGCGAAGCGATATTTCAAAGAAAAGTTCGGCGTTGACGTCAAGATCGGCTGGCTGCCCGACTCCTTCGGCTTCAACTGGAACTTGCCCCAAATCTACCGGAAGTGCGGGATCGACTATTTCGTAACGCACAAATTGAAATGGCAAGTCGAACGCAATGATCCTCCCGTTCCCTTCCCTTATCACCTCTTCTGGTGGGAGGGACCGGAGGGCTCGCGGGTTCTAGCCTTCCACACATTGGGCGACTACTCCCAGCCGGTCAAGCCCGACCAGATGCTGGAATACCTGAAAACCCTCGAGACCATGCACAACGTGGACAAGCTCTTAATCCTGTACGGAAAGGGCGATCACGGGGGTGGGCCCATGCCCGATATGATGGACCGCGCGGTGGAGTTGATGCACGATCCCAATTACCCCACCGTCCGCTTCCGCAAAGCGCTGGATTACTTTCATGAAATCCAAGCGCTCCCGCAGAGTAAGGATTTCCCCGTGGTGGACGATGAACTCTACGTGAAAACCCATCGCGGGACCTTTACCACCGACTCGCAGGTAAAGCGCGACAATCGCCGGTCCGAAGTGCTGCTGATGAACGCGGAGAAATTCTCCCTGCTCGCCT
>CAWGTQ010000069.1:0-116929 GCA_963825395.1 uncultured Acidobacteriota bacterium
TGGATAAAGGGGGCATGGGGGCGAATGGGTAGGTTAGAGGGAGATGGAACGGGAGTCTTGTCCTACGGACATAAAGTCCTATGGACATAAAGCCATCATGTGCTCCCCCCCTCCCGGAGGTTGGGAGGCACATATTGTCATCCCCCTTTAAAAGGGAAGCCCTCCTTGGTCCCGGTGAGCTGGCCAAGGAGGGCGGAGAATCCCCGTCGAGATTTTACTTCGCGTTCAGAAGGTAATGCGGCCCACTAACTGGATGACCCGCGGGGTGGTGACGGAGTTCCCGTTAAACAGACCGAACGACGGGCTGGTGATATCCGTGTTGTAAACAAAGCATTCACCCGGATCCTCTTCCCCAGTCCCGGAGCCTCCGCAGTTCATCGTGTGCCAATTCCAGATGTTGGCGAAATCGGCGCGCACCTCCACGTTAAAGCGCTCGCCAATCTTGAAGTTCTTCGCCAGGGTGAGGTCCTCGTTATGGTAGCCCTGGGTCCGGTAGTTGGTGGCCAGCGACCCCACTCCACCATAAAAGTTGAAAAGGCTTCCCGATTCAAACGACGCCGGGTTCAACACCGGCGACGTCCTGCTGGTGGGGTTCGCCCACGAGGTGCCACTGGCAAAGGGACTTTGCCCGGAAATAATCCCCGGTACACATCCCATCGCGAACTGGCCCGGAATATTACAGAACGTCGAGGACCGGAAGAGCAGCGGGGTTCCCGACTGCGCGTGCAAAACCGTGGAAAGCTGCCAACCCCCGATTATCTCATTGAGCACGCCGCTAGCTCCCCCGCCGAAACGCTTCCCATGGCCAAAGGGTAAGTTGTACGTGAGGGCCTCGGAAAATACGTAGGGGGTGTCGTCCAGGGCGAGCCCATAAACGCGCCGGAACTCGGAGGGCGCAATCACCCTGTACTCGGTGCCCTGTTCCGAGCTTTGCTGAGTGAAATTCGAGGTCCCCATGGTCTTCGACCAGGTGAAGGAAGTGAGGGACCAAAGGCCATGACCCATGCGCTTCTCCCCGCTGAGCTGCAGGGCGTTGTAGTTTGACCAGCCGCGGTTTTCGTTTTCCGCATCGATATTGCCGCAAAACTGGGGGTAGGGCAAAAGCGCCTGCCCCACCGTGGGTGAGCACCCCGTCATTTGCGATACCCAGTTCGAATAGGGAATACTCACTCCATCCAACGTGGTCTGGCCGGGCTGGAAGGTGTCATAGAGTTCTGACCCGTAGGTCGTCAGGTCCGAGAGATTGTCGATGTGGTTAATCGGGTCCAAATCACTCATCAGATGGATCGCGCGATTCCCCGAATAGGTCGCTTTCACATGGAAATCACCGGGGAATTGATGCTCCACCGTGAGGTTCCACTGCTGGGTGTAAGGCAGCCGGTTGGCATCAAAAGGCCGGTAGAGACCGGGAGTGCGGCCATTGTCAAAGGTATTGCTGATGACGGGGGGCAAGGTGGGAGGCGTGGGAAACCCGTTGTCGATGACGAAAGCCGGCACCAAGCCCGCCGTCGAGCTCGACCACTGCTGGGTGAGCGCATAGCCATCATCCCCATGGCCGCCCCCCCATCCGGGATAAAACGCCTGGTCGAAATAGATCCCGTACCCGGCCCGCACCACCGTCGTGGGCGAGAGGGCATAGGCAAGGCCAATGCGGGGCGCAAAGGCATGATGGTAAGTATATTCCGGCGTCCGCCGTCCCAAACTCGCGGCACCGGCATTGTTCCCAGCATAAGCCAAAGCCCCCAGCAGACCCCCCGCCCCGGGATTGGCCATCACCGGATCGAAAGAGGTCAGATGGTTCCACTTGTCGCCGGCCGGTGTGTACATGTCCCAGCGCAGGCCATAATTAAACGTCAACTTCTTGCTCAGCTTCCACGTGTCCGACGCGAACAGCCCGATATTTTGGGCGCGCGGGTACACGGCGCAAACGCTGCAAAAGTTCGCATTGGCGTTGTCCACCTGGCCCAGGAAGAAGCTCGCCATGGCGTTGCCGCTGGTGAAGCCTTCCAAGCCCGTTTCCCCGGGATCGAAGGTGTAAGTGCCGCTGAGGTTGGCTTGCGCCTTGATATTCATTTGCACGTTGCGATATTCCCCGCCAAACAGGAAGGTGTGCGCTCCCTTAACATAATTCAGCGTGTCATTGGCGATGTAGGTTCCCCGGCTCGTCTGATCATCATAGGAAAACCCGTTGCCGCTATCGCCAAACGTGTCGTAGCCATTGCCGAAATCCATCTGCGGCGGGTAGGCAAAGGAGGGCACCCCCTTGATGGTGGGGAAAGCGCTGGCATACTGGGCATTCTGGGACTGGTACCCCTCCATCCGGTTCTGATAACCAAAACGCGCGTTGTTAATCAGCGTCGGGCTGAAGGTGTGATCCCAATTGAAGCGGTCAATGAACGAATACTCGGGACCGGCAAAGTTCTGGTTGCAAATCTGCACCGGCAGATTGCATCCTTGCGACGGAGGCAGCCTGGCCGTTCCTTCGTAATAAACCGTGTAGGCGATGTGGTCCTTGTCCAGAATGTTGTGGTCCATGTGCACGAACAGATAGTTGGTGTGGGCCAAAAGCAAATTCGGTACCGCGTGGGGAGGGGTGTAATTGTTAAAGGGAAGTGGGTTGCCCGCGGCATTGAGAACGTTCGGATTGGGTGCGTAGCTCAACCATGCCGCCGCTTCCGCCGAAGGCGCAAAGTAATTCGGGTTCCCCGGTGTAGTGCAAATCACGTTGGGCGAAGCACCATCACATCCCATGAACTGCGGCCGCACATACGGAAGATTACTGGCGCTCGCGGCCTGGGTGGGAATATAACCCGGGTTGGCCACCGGGGTCACCGGCTCGTAAATGGGAATCAGGCTGAAGCTGCTGGTGCCGCTGCCCGTCCCATAGTCGTTGAAGTTCCCTTGTTTTTCTTGCGCCGTGGGCACGGTCAGGATCGGCAGGGAGGTGCCCCCATTGACCCGAAATCCCGTCAGGTTCACGTAAAAATAGGTCTTCATGAAATGCGACCAGAGTCCCGGAACCTTGGCCGGACCACCAATATAGCCGCCAAATTCGTGTTCCTGGTCCACCGGCCTTTTGGAAACCCCCCAAGGCGTGGCGTTGAGATCGTTGTTCCGCAAGTACTCAAACCCGCCGCCGTGCAGGGTATTCGTTCCCGACTTGGACTGCTGGACGATTTCCATGGATTCGGAATCGCCGTATTGCACGGAATAATTCCCGATTTCGACCCCCACTTCCTGCACCATGTCGGGGGTCATTTGCCAGTCATCAAAGGCCGTAACCGGCCCGTTCTGGCTCATCAATCCCTCTTGCAGGTCCACGCCGTCGAGGGCCGCGCCGCCCCCGCCATGCAGGCCTCCATTCACCCGCATGTTGGCCGCGGAGTTGTCGCTGCCCGTGGCCACGCCGGAGAACAGAAGCACGAAGGCCGCCGCCGCCCGTGGCTGGCCGGAAATCATCAGCGGCAGGGATTCCACCGTATTGGGCGTCACACTGCCGCGCAGTGTCGGGGTGGTAAAATCGAGGGGAGAGGCATTGGCCGTCACCTCGATACTCTCATGCGCGCTTCCCAACTGCAGTTTGACCGTAAGCTGCGCATTCTGATCCACCAGCAGTTGGATGCCATTCTGGATATACTCCTTGAATCCAGGGGCATTGACGGTCAGATTGTAAGTCCGCGGAGTCAAATTGGGCATGGTGAACTCGCCCCGGTCGTTGGAGGTGGCCTTGGCGATACTCTCCATGTTCTCGACTTTCAGCTCTAAGACGGCATTGGGCACGCCCGCCCCGCTGGGGTCGACGACCGTGCCACTCAGCGTCGCGTTGAAGTTCTGTGCCCGGAGCGGAATGGCTAGAAAACTCACCACCAGCAGCACCGGACACAATAGATAGGCACGTTTTCCCATCATCAATCCTGTCATATTCCTCCTCATAGGAATAGAAATAGACCCGCTTAACCTCGACACAAGTTGAGCACTTCAGCCATTTACTTTGCGAATTAGACCCGGTGAGACCTTGACGCCAGTCGAACAGGAGAGCAGTGTCTTGATCGAAAAAGACCCCGTGCAAACCCGACGCGGAGGAAGCAGACTTACAGCATCCTACGAAGACCCTACCACCTCAGAGGGCAACCCTGGCCGCCCCCCGCTCGGAAGCACCTCCAGCCCTGCCCTCACCTACCCTCTTTCCCCTTACCGATCTCGGGCGGACCCTCTCCGACTTTGACAGCCCACCCTTGATCTCCGCCAATACAAGGCGACATATTTTCTAACATTACCTGAAATATTTGTCAATATTAAATGTGATGTCCGTCAAGGTACGCCTGAACGGACGTCAAACCCAACTAGAAATGTCTACGTACCGGCGAGAGTGCCTCGGAGGGACACAAACGAGCCCTCGTCTCTTTTACCTCGCTGCCGCCCCAGAGCAGATAGTTCCGAAATGATTGATTTCAAACAGTTACTGGTCATCTCGTTCGCAGACCTCAGAGGCTTTGCAGGTTTTTGGGTCGACTCAAATTCTACTTTCCTGGGAAAAACGTTGGGGTTGCTGCCCTGCCGAGGGGCGATGACGCTCCGCATTATATCGATTTGTACGGTTATTGTGGCAACGCCTTGCGAAGCGAATCGACAAGATTCCGGGCGTCGGAAGCACGCAAGGAGCCGGGGGCAAAATGAAAGGTCTTTCCAGAAGTCAGCGTAATGTGGAACGTGTCCGGAAAAGCAGAAGAAGTCTTAATCTCTTTGATCTCACTCAGCGATATGTTGATGAGGGTTTTTCCGTCCTCTTGATATTTAATTGTCTCGGAAGAAACCACCAGCGCTCCCTTCACCTTGCCGTGAACCTGCAGGATCTCCTCGGGATTTCCCAAATGAAAAGCAACATAACGTTGGGTGTCAGCAGAACCCGGGGCGGGAGGCGTTTCGGGAGAAGCCGGGCCCGGAGGCGTGGCGGGGGCTTTAATTGTGACCTCAAAGGTGGCCTCCGCCTCGCGGTCGTCCGGGTTAATCACAAACACACTTGCGACGCCCGGGGTGGCGTCTTTCGCAACCTTGATGTGCACCGTAAGCTCTGTGCCCGAAGTGGAAGTAACCCCCATCACCCGGATTCTCGGGTTGGCAAAGCCCACTTTGGTACCTTGGACAAAATTCTTTCCGGTGATTTTCAAATCCACATCGAAGCCCAGGGCCGCGCGGGGGGGCTCGATCGTCGTTACTTCCGGAGCGGGGGGCGCAGGAGGAGCAACGGGCGCCAAAGGTCCAGAAGGTTTGACTTCCTGCGCGGGCAGGGCGGGGCTGGCAGGGGCTGCCGGTGCAGACGGCGCGGGGGAGATAAGAGATGCAGCAGACGCGGGAGGCTCAACGCTTTCTTTTGCCGAGGCATTCGTAGTCTGCCCGGCGACGATCTTAAACGCCGTTTCCGCGGCGCGGCTGGCCGGGTTGCTGACCAGCAGGCTGACGGTACTGGGTTGCGCCGACGCGCTGACGCTCAGTTGCGCTTCAATTTGCGTAGCGCTGACTCGCTTTGTGGAATCCACGTGAAGGGCGGCGGATACCGACGAAACATAGGCGCTGGCGGAAAAATTGCTCCCCTGGATGGTGATCGTCACGTGCGCGCCGGCCGAGGCTTGGTTGGGATTGACTTGCTGAATCTGCGGTGTAGCGTCCGGGGGGATATCGGAGTCTGCTTGCGGCGTGGCCAGTACGGGAAGGGACGCCGCGAGGCACATAAACACCGCCCCTAGCACGAACCGGGGCGCCGACAAATTCTTTGCGAGGGGGAAATTGCCACACATCATGGCAGACCGTCCTATGAACAGCGGGGATGGGCACTCAATCGAGCGAATCTTAAGCTTCTAGATCGCCGGAAGTCAAGGCGGGTGGCAGCGCGGTTGCGGTCTTTGCCAGCGAGTTTCGACGCGCTCGGTTCCCCGGGAATAGAGTATGCTTGCTCGCTGATGCTGGGCGCCGCTGGGCGCACGCGGCCATCACCGCATCGCAGGAGAGGGAGTGGCTTTTAGCTGGATCGATCTCGCCGTCGTCATCGCCTACGTTGTCGCCATCACTGCCTTTGGGGCGCGTTTCCGCAAGGGCCAGCGGACCTTGCACGATTACTTTCTCGGGGGGAACCGCCTGCCCTGGTGGGCGATCACGCTCTCGATTGTCTGCGCGGAAACCAGCATCCTGACCATCATCAGTACGCCCGGCATCGCCTTCCGTTCCAACCTGGGCTTCCTGCAACTCGTTTTTGGGTACTTGGTCGCGCGCGTGGTGGTGAGCTTCCTTCTGATCCCGCGTTATTTTGCCGGCGACCTCTACACGGCCTACCAGCTCATCGAGCGCCGCTTCGGGCACGGGCTGAGGCTCTTCACCGCCGGCCTGTTCCTCCTCACCCGCGCGCTTGCCGAGGGCGTGCGCGTGTTTGCAATTTCCATTGTCATCGCGATCATCTTCAAAACCGGCGTCGTGGCCTCACTGGTGATTATCTTCGTGCTGACCCTTCTCTACACCCTGGAGGGCGGACTCACGGCGGTCATCTGGACGGACGTCATCCAACTCACCATCTACGTGGCGGGAACTGTCGTGGCGCTCTTCGTCGCCTTGCATACTCTTCCCGGTGGGTGGGGCGAGGTCGTGCGCGTGGCGCAAGCGGCGGGCGGCAAATTCACCGTTTTCGATTTCCACTTTGACTGGAGCCAGCCCTACCTGTTCTGGACGGGGTTGGTGGGTGGCATGTTTCTGAACACCGCGAGCCACGGCACGGATCAACTGATCGTGCAGCAATTGCTCGCCGCGCGCAGCCGCCGCCAGAGCCAGGGCGCGCTGCTGGCAAGCGGAGTCGTGGTGCTGCTCCAATTCAGCCTGTTCCTGGTGGTGGGGGTGGTGCTCTACGCTTTCTATCAGCATTTTCCTCCCACCGTTCCCTTCAGCCGGCCCGACCAGATTTATCCCACCTTCGTCATCACCGGGCTTCCGGTGGGACTCTGCGGCCTGCTGACCGCTGCCATCCTCGCTGCCGGCATGGCCAATCTGAGCGCGGCGCTCAATTCCCTGGCATCGAGTTCGGTGATGGATTTCTACAAGCCCTTCGCGCGCCCCAGAGCTGATGACCAGCATTACCTGCGCGTGTCGCGGCTTGATGACGCTGATTTGGGGGGCGGTGATCATCACCATCGCGCTGGCGGCGCAGTACCTCCAGCGCAGCGCGCTGGAGTTGGCGCTCACCGTGGCCAGCGTTCCCTACGGCAGCATGTTGGGAATCTTCCTGCTGGGAGTCCTGACCCGCCGGGCCACCAGCCGCGGCGCCCTGGTCGGGCGCGCTGTGCGCCCTCGCCACACTGGGCTATGTGATGCACTACACCACCATCGCCTGGACGTGGTACGTCGCCATTGGGACCGTAGTAACCTTTGCGGTGGGATTCCTGGTGAGTACTATGGCGCCTGATAAGACTGAGGGTATGTTGTAGCGGCGTTTCGCCCGCTGCCGCGGGAGCGTCCCGCTCGCGCGGATTGCAAGGAGATCGTTAAAATTCTGCTCGGAATTCTTAATGCAGGGATGGCCTCTGTGTTGAGGCCCTTCTGAGCACGGAGGCCACAGAGACACTGGGCCTCGAAAGGAAAATCTTCGCGGGTCTCGAAGAAGTTGGCTCGTAGTGCTACAGTGCGTCATGCGCAACAAAGCACAGTCCGAATTGGTAAAAGGCCTGGGGGTATTCGGCGCCACCTCCGTCGTGGCGGGCACCATGATCGGGACCGCGATTTTCGTGGTTCCGGGCATCATGTTGCAGCAGGTGGGTACACCGGCGATGGTCCTTGTGGTGTTCGTGGTCGCCGGGGTCCTCAGCCTTTTCGGAGCGCTTGCTTATGCGGAGCTCGGCGCGGCGCTTCCGGAGGCGGGCGGCGAATTCGTTTACATGCACCGCGCTTATGGCCCCCTGTTCGGATTCCTTTACGGCTGGACGCAATTCATCATTGCCAAGACCGCCTCGATTGCCGCAATCGCCACAGGTTTCGTCATCTACCTCGCCTACTTCTTCCCGCGCTTGCACGAAACGCTGTGGGGAGCCTCGCTCCGTTTCGGCGGCCACGGTTTGGAACTGCGCCTGACGGGCCTTCAGCTTGGCGCGACGCTGATGGTGCTGCTGCTTTCCGGGCTGAACATTCTGGGCGTGCGCCGCAGCGGCGCCGTACAAACTCTGTTCACCGCCTCCAAGCTACTGGTATTGGCGATCCTCATCGTGCTGGGACTTACTTACGGTCACGGCTCATGGCAGGGGTTCCGCCCGTTTTTCGCGGCGGGCGGGCACGGCGGCCTGCTGACGGCTTTCGGCGTCGCCACGGTTTCCGCGCTCTGGGCCTACGATGGATGGAACAATCTCAGCATGGTGGCGGGTGAAGTGAAAAATCCCCAACGCAACGTGCCCCTGGCGCTGATTGCGGGTGCGCTGCTGGTTCTCATTGTTTATGTCCTGGTGAACCTTGCTTACTTTTATGTGCTGCCAACTTCCCAGGTTCTGGGCACGAAAACCGTGGCCTCCGACGCCGCGCGCCGCTTCCTGGGCAGCGCCGGGGGAGCATTCATTGCCGTGGGCGTCATGATTTCCACCTTCGCCACGCTCAACGGGTCCATTCTGGCGGGCTCGCGCATTCCCTACGCCACCGCGCGCGAGGGCCTTTTCCCGGCCGCGTTGGCCACCGTCCATCCCCGCTTCCACACACCCGCCGTGTCCTTGGTATGGCAGGCCATCATCGCGGGATTGTTCGCGCTGACGGGAGGGTACGAGTCGCTCTACACGAAAGCGATTTTTTCCGAATTTCTCTTTTACGCCCTCTGCACCGCCGGAGTTTTTGTGCTGCGCCGGCGGGAGCCCGACCTGCCGCGCCCCTATCGGACCTGGGGATATCCCATCGTTCCCGCGATATTTGTTATTCTTGCTGCCTGCCTGCTGGTGAATACGTTTTGGCAGCAGCGCGTCGACTCCATGTGGGGAGTTGTGCTGGTGGGCAGCGGCATTCCCGCATACTGGATCTGGAAGGCATGGATTCGTCATTCTTCATGAATCGAAAATCCAAATTCGAAACTCGAAATTCGATGGAGTGGCGGCGATTTTCGATTTTCGAGTTTCGAGTTTCGGACCGGGTGACACTCAAAATTCGCCATTGCCCGCTTTTCTTGCTCCTCCTCGCGGTCACGGCCTGGGGAGCACCCAAGGCTCGGCGCCCCGTGGAACCTTCCTCCGCCAAGGCCGCGGCGGAGGCCGCGCTGGCGAGAGCGCGGGAGCGGGTGCTGGGAGCGAGCCCTCTGGCAATGTTCTATTACTCCGGCGACTCGTTGGGGCTGGCATCGCTCCAAGTGAACGCCGACGCCATGACCTTGCTCGCTCCGCAATGCTATGCGCTCGACCGGGCGGGAGCGCTGCAGGGCCAACTTCCCGCGGGGGTTCTGGACGTGACACGCCGTGCCAGGCTCCCCCTCATGCCGCTGGTGACGAATCCGGGCTTCGACCGCTCGACCGCGCACGGCCTGCTGCACCATGCCCAAGCCCAGGTGCGCGCGGCAAAGGCCCTGGCGCAGCTTGCGGAACGCAATCAATACGTAGGTTGGCAACTCGATTTCGAAGACATCGACCCCGCGGACAAGTTTGCCTACACACGATTCGTGGCGCGCGTGGCGGCACGGCTGCATCGCGACCATCGCCTGCTCAGCGTTGCGGTAGTGCCGCGCTTTTCTGACACCTATCCCGACCGCTCCGCCGCAGGGTTTTACACCGGTGAGTGGGGCGCGGCCTTTGATTTCCGCGGGCTCGCACGCGTTGCCGATTTCCTGGTGCTCATGGCCTATGATCAACACACTCCCGTGACCCCGCCCGGCCCCGTGGCGGGCTACGATTGGGTGAAGGCGGCCCTCGACTACGCCGTCTGCCGCGTGCCCCCGTCGAAGCTCCTGCTGGGCCTTCCTCTCTATGGCCGCGAGTGGACTGAAACTGCGGGCGCCACTACGTCGCACAGCCTTGCCTATAAGGACCTGAAGCAATTCCTTGATGATCCCACGAGCGATCGCCATTGGGACGATCTCTTGCGGACCACCTGGTTCCAATTGCGTGAGGGCGAAACCCTGCGCACCGCGTGGTTTGACGACGCCCGCAGCCTGCGAGAGAAACTGAGGCTGGTGCAGCTCTATCAACTGCGTGGATTCGCGGCCTGGCGGCTGGGAATGGAAGACCCGGAGTTTTGGCAGCCGGAAGGACAGTGACTCCTAACGAGTGAATGGCAAAATAGCCCGCAGGCTCCACGCCATGTTTTTTCACTGGACCCTCGATTCTTCTCACGACAACCTTGGAACTCCCCTCCGCAAACTGTTACACTCGGTACCATTCGCGTAACCTCTTGCCTGGAGAGAAGCCATGCGAACCCACGCGATAGTTGGCCTAGCGGTCTTGATGTTCACCACCTTGACAGCCGGCGCTCGCGGCGCGGAGCAAACCTGGGTTGTCTACTCGGCCGCGGAGCTCGACGAGCGCATCGAGCGCCAACTTAACGTGTTGGCCGGGCAGGATCAGGCGCTGATCCGCTTCTTGGAAGGCACTTCGGAACCGTCGCAAGAGGTTCCTGCGGCCGGTGGCCTGGCGATTGAATTGCGCCAGGAAAACAATGTTGAAACTTTTCTCGACGCTCTCAAGCGCGGGGCGGCTGCATCCGCGGTTCTGCCTACGGCGGAAGTCGCCCAGGACGGCTACGTCATCGAGGCCAACTACCCCCGCGCGGCGGTTCCCGACCGGCTGCGCATCACCGCTACCACCTGGCGAGGATTTCACAATGCTTTGCTGAGGGTTCCGGATTTGCTCGCGATCCCGCCGCCGAGTCTTTCGAGCGAGCTCATTCCGCACCCGCAAGCCGTCCACATCGAAAGAAACGGTGTCTCCGTCACCATCGTGGATTTTCCCTCCTTCCCGGAGCGCGGCGTGGTGGAAGGTTTTTACGGCCCTCCCTGGACGCATCAGGACCGCGTTGACATCCTGCGTTTTGAGGGGGCGCATGGCATGAACGTGTACTACTACGCCCCCAAGGACGACCCCTATCACCGCAAACTCTGGCGCGAAGCGTATCCGCCGGAAGCGCAGCAGAGGCTGGGGGAACTCATCGAGGCCGCGAGTCGCAACTTTGTGGATTTCTGTTTCGCCATTAGCCCCGCCCTCACCATGGCTTATTCAAGCGAAACCGATTTCCGCGTTTTGACCAGCAAGCTCGCCAGCGTGGGCAAGCTGGGGTTTTCCTGCTTTGCCCTTTTTCTCGACGACGTGCCACAGGACTTGCAAGACCCCCAAGACCGGGCGCAATTCAAAACCCTCGCGCAGGCGCATATCTATCTGACCAACAAACTCTACAAATACCTCAAGGAGCAATCTGCCGCGAATCGCTTGGTGCTGACGCCTACGACCTACACCAATGAATGGGGCGATCGCGACTATCTTCGGGAACTGGGTGCGGGAGTTGACCCCGGCGTGTCCATCGTCTGGACCGGCCCGAAAGTTTTTTCTCCCGCGATTACCATGGAGCAGGCGCGCGAATGGGGTGGTTACATCCATCGCCCGCCGCTGATTTGGGATAACTTTCCTGTAAACGATGGCACGCCATGGTGCCGCTACCTGGGGCCGCTCATCGGGCGCGAATTGCAATTGCCTGAGGTGACGCGCGGGCTTTTTTCCAATCCCATGATCGAACCGCACGCCTCGATGATTCCGCTGCAAACGATTGCCGATTATCTGTGGAACACCCCTGCATACGACCCGGCGCAATCGGAAACCCACGCGGTGGTGAGCCAATACGGCCAAGATGCGCCACGACTGCTCGCGCCCTTCCTGAAGACCTACGGAACATATTATTGGGATGACGGAAATTTCACTGCGCTGTTCAAAGAGCGCCGCCAGCCCATGGACGTGGCGAAAATGCAATCGCAACTGGCGGAAATGAATTCGGCGCTTGAGCGTCTGCGCTACCAGCGGCGGCTGGAGCCGCTGCTTAGAGAGATTTCCCCGGCGGTCAAACGCGCCAGTGAGCGCCTGGCCGAGGTCAAGGCTGATCCTGCGTTCCAGCATCTGCCGGATGGCACGCTCCAATGGAATGAAAACTATGAGGCGCTCTCTGCCTATCGCCTGGCCCAATCGCCCAACCTGGACGGTGATTTTTCCAAGTGGGAAAGCGGCCCAATGTATCGGCTGGATGAGCACGGGCAGTTGGCGGCGGGCGCCACACGGTGGAGAGGGCCGCACGAATTGTCAGCACGCGTGGCGCTGGCGTGGGACGCCAGCTTCCTCTATGTGGGTGTCGACGTGATCGACTCGGATCTCTATCAACCCTTCTTCGCGCGCGGCATTCAGAATGGCGACACCTTTGTGCTGGCACTGGAAGCCGGTTTCCGCAAGAACTTCTTCGCCACCGAACCCACCGGCGATGAGTACACACTCTACTTCAGCCCCGGGAATTTCGCCGGCGTCAAGCCCAGCATCTTCTCCGACGAGGATTATCTGCCGCCGCGCAAGCAACCGCACAATTACATGCAAGAGATTTACACGGCTTGGAAGAAAACCGGCCACGGCTGCTCAGGAGATATCGCGGTCCCGGTGACCTTCTTCGAAGGCGGAAGGTTCGCTCCAGGTTACGAGTTGGGGTTGGGTTTTAGCGTGGCGAAAGTGATCCGTCCCGCCCGTCCCACTGATGCGGAAGACCTGGAACGGATCGTATTACAGTCCAAGAAAGACCACCTGTTCCGCATCAGTTCTGGGAATCCATCCTCGTTCCCGCGCTTAGTTCTGAAGGAAGGAAAACCCTAGGTAGTGACTGAGTCTTGGCCTTTGGGGGCGGCGTCGAGCACCTGCGGGAGGGTACTACGACCCGTTTCCCTCAGCCGCCTTCTTCTCCAGGCCCGGCAGGACGTACTGGGTCACAAAGCGTTCATATTGGGCCTGCACTTCAGGCGTTACAGGAGCTGTTGCTATGCCGCCTCCGTCAGGGGACGGCTCCAAATAGACGTCACCCACCTTGCCAAAGGGGCCCGGATCGGTCTTGGTGAACTTCGCAGTGTCGGTCTCAGCGAAATCGTAGATTTGCTTGGGACTGTAAGCCTTCATCTGCTCGGGTGTAAGTTGGCTGACCGTCCGCAGGTGAATGTTAAGTTTCCCAAATCCCCGGTCCTTTTTATAATCGACGCAGAGCACGTGTTGTTGAGTTTGTCCGGGGTTCTTGGGATCGTTAACCGTATCAGCCATCAGAAAGAAGTCGTCCAGCTTACCGTTGAATTTTGAATCCAAGAGGCTGTAGAGGCGAACGGTTGGGTCATTGGGGCTGATCTGCGAGGCCTTTTCCTTCGCACCCAAGCGTCCGGCGTTGGCCCCCCCCAATACCAGTAGTAATAAGGCGGTGCCAACGATAATTACAAGTGTCCGCGCATTAGTTCTCATGGTTCCTCCCCGGGCATGTGAACCTGATAATGATAATAGCCTTCCCAGTGGCCAATTGCACGGGATCTTCCGGAAGAGATACTATCCCCGCAGTGAGCATAAGACAATACTTGAATTAGTAAATCTTTGCAGCGTTGCCAAAGGCACAGAAGGTTATGATGAATCGCACCAAGCGCCACTTGAGGGAACCGTTTAAGGCGATCTTATGATGGACCGGCGTCATCTTATCAACTCCTTTGCTGTAGGCTGTCAGCGTCCCCACTTGCCTGAGCGCATCGAATCACGTTACGATAGAAGTGCCCTCCCGGCCCGCGGCGCTGACGGAGCCTGAATATCGCGGGCGGGGCAGGCGCAAAAAGTGACGCGAGAAATCGTGCCGACTCCCGTGATTGGATAAGGTGAGTGCCGCCGGCTCCAAACACGAACCGGTTTTTGTTTTCGGGGCGAATGGAAGAACAGGCCTGGAAAATCCCTCGATCCGGCGGGCTGCCAAGTCTGCCTCCTTGCTGCCGGATGTGGCGGAAGCATGCTGCGCGATAAATTGGGGCGCGAAATTCACGACTTGCGCATTTCGGTGACGGACCGCTGCAACTTCAGTTGCGTTTACTGCAAGTCTGCCGATCCGAAAAACTACTCCCCGCACCGCGACCTGCTGACCTGGGAGGAATTCCTGCGTCTCAGCCGTGTCCTGGTGGGCTTGGGGATTCGCAAGATTCGCGTGACCGGTGGTGAACCGCTGTTGCGCGAGGGCGTGGTAGATTTCATCGCGTGCCTTCGCCGCCTCGACGGGCTGGCCGATGTGGCGCTCACCACCAACGGCTACCTGCTGCCGGAGATGGCGCGCGAACTCGCCGCCGCTGGGGCACCACGCGTCACCGTCAGCCTGGATTCAACGAACCCGGAAAAGTTCGCCAGGATCACGCGAACACCGCGCTCCTATGAAAAAGTGATGGCAGGTATTGACGCCGCTCTGGAAGCGGGTCTGCGCCCGGTGAAGGTGAACATCGTTCTGGTGCGCGGCTTCAACGATGATGAGATTGTGGAATTCGCGCGCTTGGCGCGCCGCCGCGACATCGTCGTGCGTTTCATTGAGTTCATGCCGCTCGACGCCGACCATGCCTGGAAGCGCGAACTGGTGGTAACGGCTAAGGAAATTGTCGACGTCATCCAGCCCGTGTTTCCACTCCAGGAGATTCCCCGTCACTCACCCAGTGAAACGGCGCTGCGGTACCGCTTCGCGGACGGTCAGGGTGAACTCGGCATCATCGCGCCCGTTTCGATCCCTTTCTGCGGGCAGTGTAGCCGCATCCGGTTGACCGCGGATGGCAAACTGCGCACCTGCCTGTTCTCCCTCAAGGAGCACGACATCCGCCACCTGGTTCGCAACGGCGCCACCGACCAAGACATCGCCAGATTTATGGAAAAGGTCGTGCACCAGAAGGAGCCAAGCCACCGCATCAATGAGCCGGATTTCGTTCAGCCGTCGCGGACCATGGTTTACATTGGGGGGTAGAGACCAGGGAAACGGGACACGGGATACGGGACTCGGGATTAGGGCTTGGGGATTCGGGCGGACCTACGAACGATGGGAGATGGATCATATAATTGCGTGGACGCGGGACCACAAAGCGGACCCGTCCAGGGTTCCGTATCCCGTACCCCGCATCGCGGTTCTTAGGCTAGAATAGCAGCAGGGCAATTATGGCAACGGTAACTACAGATATGCTCCTCGCGACTTACGCTGATCTTCCAGCGCAGGAGCTTGACGAGCGCATTACCCGGGCCAAGGACGAACTCGCCTCGCGGCTGGTGATTCTGGGGCATCATTATCAACGCGACGAGGTGGTGAAGTTTGCCGACTACCGCGGTGATTCACTGCGCCTTTCGCAACTTGCCGCCGGCCGTCGCGAGGCAGAGTACATCGTTTTCTGCGGCGTCCACTTCATGGCAGAGAGCGCCGACATCCTGAGCGGCGATCACCAGACGGTGATTCTTCCTGACCTAAATGCCGGCTGCTCCATGGCTGACATGGCGAACCTTGAGCAGGTGGAGGTTTGCTGGGAAGCGCTGACCGCGGCGAATAGGGGCAAGATCGTGCCCGTCACCTACATTAACTCCACTGCGGCCATCAAGGCTTTTGTGGGGAGGAACGGTGGGGCCGTTTGCACCTCTTCCAACGCCCGCAAGGTCATGGAGTGGGCGCTCGCTCGCGGGGAAAAGGCATTGTTCCTGCCCGATGAGCACTTGGGCCGCAACACGGGTTATGGGCTGGGTATTCCCCTCGATAAGATGGCGGTATGGAATCCGGGGGAAGAAAACGGCGGGCTGGCGGACAGCGAGATTGCCGCAGCACGGATTTATTTGTGGAAGGGCCACTGCTCTGTCCATCAGCGTTTTCGCCCCGAACACGTCGAGCGCGCGCGCAAGAGCCATCCGGGCATTCGCGTGATTGCGCACCCCGAATGCGCGTGGGAGGTCTGCCAGGCAGCAGATGAGGTGGGCTCGACGGAATATATCTTAAAGCGGATTGTGGAAGCTCCCCCGGGAAGTGCCTGGGCCGTGGGCACAGAAATTCACATGATTCGCCGCCTGGCCAACGAGCACCCGGACCGGTTCGTGGTTTCGCTCGACGACTGTGTTTGCATGTGTAGCACCATGTTTCGGATCTCGCCCCAACATCTCTGCTGGACGCTCGAAAGTCTGTGTTCCGGTCAAGTGGTCAACCGCGTTAGCGTCGATCCTGAGGCCAAACGCTGGGCGCTCGTTGCCCTGAATCGCATGTTAGAGATCAGGTAACTGCGAGGAGGGCGGCTGG
Source organism: uncultured Acidobacteriota bacterium (assembly GCA_963825395.1). Taxonomy (GTDB): domain Bacteria; phylum Acidobacteriota; class Terriglobia; order UBA7540; family UBA7540; genus Bog-366. The sequence continues at coordinate 16,273 of CAWGTQ010000069.1, forward strand.
GCAAGCGCAACGTGCGCCGCGTGCTGGCGCCAAGGCAGATATCGCGCACCTTATATCCTATGGCCGACAAGTATTTTGACCGCCGAGAAGCGGAAGAACTTCTAATCACCCTCACACCTTGGCTCGAAGAAGCGCAGGCCGAAAAGCAGAAGATTGAGGCTTTCAAGAACGATTTGGCGCAGGTCGCGTCACGCATCATGCTGTTAGGCGGCACTTTCCCTCCCCTGGCTGACCTGTTGCGGAAAAAATCTGAGCACGACGAGGCGGCCGAGCACCTGGTGGAAATCGTCAACCGCATTCAGGAAACCGGCGTCCTGGTCAAGGATCTTGACGTCGGCTTGGTGGATTTTCCCAGTTTGCTCGAGGGAGAAGAGATTTACCTGTGCTGGAAACTCGGTGAAGATCACATCGCCTTCTGGCACGGCATCGACGAGGGATTCGCCGGCCGCAAGCCGCTTGACGAACCCGACGCAGGGCGCAATCCGGCGCAAGGTCCGCGATTGCAATGAGATTTGGCGCAGCCCTGAAATAACCCTGACTCGCCTTGAAGGCGACAGCCCTGAATGTTAGAGTTAATAGGACATGAAGATGAAGACGCTTCTTTCAATCGATGAATTCGAAAAGCTCCCTATGCCGGAGCAGGGCGGCGGCTACGAGCTGGAGGAAGGGGAACCCGTCTACGTGTCCCCGAACTTCCTCCAACAGAGCGAGATAATCTATCGGCTCTATGCGCTCCTGAAAGAATGGGCAAAGCCCAACGACGGGGGTTTAGTCGCTCCCGATAGTTGGATTGAACTTGCCCCCAGTGTGGTGCGTGCCCCGGACGTTGCGTACATCCCCCGCGACCGCATTACCAGCCTTGATCCAAAGCACCCTTTGAAAGCCGTCCCAGTGTTGGTTGTCGAGGTCCTTTCGGCGTATAACACGGCGCGTGAGATGAGCCGAAAGATTCAGCAGTACCGCGATGCAGGCATCGAATTAATCTGGGTAGTTGATCCGGAGAAGTGTGAGGTCGACATTTATAGCTCACTTCCCCTGAGGACCCTTCGGCAGGGCGACACCCTAAGAGATGAAAATATCCTCCCGGGCCTTTCCGTTCCCCTATCTTTGGTTTTTGAGCCCGTGTGCTGCGAAGCGTAGCGCGGACCTGTTTTGTAGCTCCGCGGCACTTCCTTATCCGCAGCGAACGAACCGCGGACCTACAAAACAGGCGCTACGCCGGGTCCACTTTCAATGATGAGACGGGATGCAACCGATGAGTTCTGAGAACCCCGGTAACGAACTGGCGAAGGCCGCGAGCGCGTATCTGCGCTCCGCCGCGCATCAACCCGTGCTTTGGCGCGAGTGGAACGGCGCCGCCTTCGCACAGGCGAAGGCGGAGGATAAACCCATCTTGCTCGACATTGGCGCCGTATGGTGCCACTGGTGCCACGTGATGGACCGCGAGAGTTACGAAAACGCGGAGGTGGCGCGCGTCATCAACGAGTCTTTCATCCCCGTCAAGGTTGATCGCGACGAGCGGCCCGACATCGACGCCCGCTACCAGGTGGCGGTGAGCGCCTTGACGGGCCAGGGTGGCTGGCCGCTCACGGCCTTTCTCACGCCGGACGGCAAGCCCTTTTTTGGGGGCACTTACTTTCCACCGGACGACCGCTCCGGCCGCCCGGGCATGAAGCGCCTGCTGGAAGCCATTGCGCACAACTACCGTACGCAACGCGGCCAGATCCATGAAAGCGCAACCAAGATTGCCGAAGCTCTCAGCGAGGTGGAACACTTCAAGGAAGGGGAGACGGCGGCCGACGAACAGGTCGTGAAGGCGATCATCGAAGGCATCGGCGGCATGTTCGATGCGCGGAACGGCGGCTTCGGCAGCGCCCCCAAGTTTCCCCACCCCGCCGGGGTCGATCTGCTCCTCGAGGGCTATCTCGAAACTCGCCAGGAGTGGCTGCTGTCCATGGTTACCACTACTCTCGAACATATGGGGCGGGGGGGTGTTTACGATCAGATTGGTGGCGGCTTTCACCGCTACTCGGTGGACGAGCGTTGGATTGTGCCCCACTTCGAGAAAATGTCTTACGACAACGCCGGCCTGCTGGGAAATTACCTGCGTGCCTACCAGATTACCGGCAACAAATTCTTTCGCGAGATTGCGCTGGGAATTCTTTCCTTCCTGGAAAACGTGCTCTCACATCCGGAGGCCGGCTTTTATTCCAGCCAGGACGCGGACATCAATCTTGACGATGACGGCGATTACTTCACCTGGACACTCGGCGAATTGAACGCGGTGCTCGACGGGCCGGAGGCGCGCGCTGCCGCCCTTTACTACCATATTGAAGCGCAGGGCGAGATGCATCACAATCCCGCGAAAAACGTGCTGTTCATTGACCAGCCTCTCAGCGCCATCGCTGCGCGCATGCAACTTGACGAACCGAAGGTTGCGGAACTCCTGGCGAGCGCCCGGCGAAAAATGGCCGACGCCCGCGCCCGGCGGCAGACGCCCTTCATCGATAAGTCGATTTATGCCAGTTGGAACGGGATGCTGATTTCATCCTTGTTGGAGGCGTACCGGGTTCTGGGAATGGCGGGTGAGCGCGACCGTGCCCTGGCCACTCTCGACCTGTTGGTCACCAAAGCTTACGACCGCGAAAAAGGCATGTACCACACCTTGGTGGAGGGGGCGCCGCGGATCGAGGGCCTGCTCGAAGACCAGGTGTTCATGATTGCCGCGCTTCTGGACGCTTACGAGATCACCGGAAGCCGATTCTACTTTGACCGCGCGCTCGAGCTGATGGATGCCACTGTGCGGCGCTTCTGGGACGAGAAGGAGGGGGGCTTCTTCGACACCGCCCAGGACCTGGCCGACCGTCACGGCAGCCTTACCACCCAACGCAAACCATTTCAGGACTCGCCCACGCCGGCGGCCAATGCGGTAGCCGCACAAGTGCTCGATCGCCTGGACGGGCTCGCGGACCGCGAAGATTTCGGCGAGAAGGCGGCGGCCACGCTGGCGCTGTTTGCCCCCAAGGCGGGGCAGCATGGGTTGTTCGCGGCGACTTACGGCCTGGCGCTCCTTCATCATCTGCGTGCCCCGGTGGATGTGGTGGTGGTGGGCGGCGCCAACGATGGCCGCACGCTTGACCTTCTCCGCGCCGCTTACGCAGCACCGCGCGCCGGCAAGCACGTCTTCGCTTTCGAGCCTGGCATGGTGCAAGCCCGCGACCTGCCCGCCGGCCTTGCCTCGACGCTCCCTGAGCTGCCTTACGATGGCGTTCCTGTGGCGTTGGTTTGCGAAGGCTCCGCCTGCCGCGCGCCCGTGCAAACCCCTGCCGCCCTCCGTGAGTTGCTTGCCCCACAGTCCGGTCTGCACTGACCGTGGGGACACATACGTTATTCGACGATGACGTTTTCTGAGATATCTTCTGCGATAACGCCAGGGAGGTCTTGCGGCTGCTTCCGCACGCGATGAAAGAACATGGCAAGCGGTATGCACAGCAACGCGAGATACCCTAGCAATCGGAAGTTATCGGCATAAGCGAGCAGAGATGCCTGCTGCTGGACAATTCCGTAAAGCGTGCCCAGGCCCTGTTGATGAGCGGTGTAGGGGTCTGTCCCTGCGAGGCAAAACTTTGTTTGCAGGCCTTGGAGGATCTCTATCACCCCGGGATTTCCAGCCGTAACGTTTGCCGCCAGATAATTCTGATGGATTTGAGAGCCGCGAACGAGGAAGGTGGTGACGCTCGCGATACCGACGCTGCCTCCGATGTTCCGCATGAGGTTGTAGATGCCAGCCGCATTACCGATTTCTTCCTTGCGCAGCCTGCCCATGGCCATGGTGGTGAGGGGAACAAAGACTAAGCCGCCACCGAAGCCATTGATGAAGTTCGGCAGGGCGACGGAAGCCATAGAAATATCAAGATTGACATGACTCAGCAGCATAGCGGAGTAGCCGAAGATAGCGAGGCCACACGCCAGGAGCAGGCGGCTGTCAATAAAATTGCCGATTGTCCCTGCCACAATCATGGCGAGCAAGGAGCCAATGCCGCGGGGACTGACCGCCAGCCCGCTCTCCAGCGCGGGATAACCCATCAAGGTCTGTAGAAATAACGGCAACATGGCCGTGACGCCATAGAGAACGAAACCGTAGAGGCCCGTGATGAGCGTCCCGGCGGCGAAATCGCGGTTGCCGAGCACATGCAATTGCACAATCGGCTCCCCTACTGTGAATTCGCGGAGGATAAAGCCTACCATGGCGATCGCGGAAACAGCCGCTATCCATCGTATCCAGTCCGCTTCAAACCAGTCCGCCTCCTGTCCCTTGTCCAGTAGCAATTGCAAGGCTCCCAGCCAAATAGCCATTAATCCAAACCCGAGATAATCGATTGCCCCGCGAAAGACCTGCCGAATGTAGGGAGGGTCATCGATAAATATTCCGACCATCAACAGCGCCAACATGCCCACCGGCAGATTGATGTAGAAAATCCAGCGCCACGAGTAGCTGTCGGTGATCCATCCTCCCAGCGTAGGGCCGACCACCGGGGCAACCACAATCCCCACGCCATAAGCAGCCATCGCGGTGCCGTGTTGACGGGGCGGAAAGCTTTCCAGCAAGATGGACTGGGCCAGGGGTTGCATGCCGCCACCGCCGATGCCCTGAAGAATGCGGGCAACGATCAGCATCGGCAAGTTGACCGCAACCCCGCAGAGCAGCGAGGCGCCCGTAAACACCAGGATGGAAATCATCAACAGGCGTTTGCGGCCAATGCGCCGCGTAATCCATCCGGTGGCGGGAAGCATGATGGCATTGGAAACAAGATAGCTTGTCAGAACCCACGTCGATTCGTCCGTGGTGGCCGAGAGGTTCCCCGCGATATGCGGCAAGGCGACGTTGGCTACCGAGGAGTCGAGCACCACCATGAAGGTCGCGATCATCACCGAGGCCGCAATCATCCAAGGATTCGCGGAAGGTCTCCACTCCGCCGGTTCTGCCGGCATATTCTGCGGCGGGGGGCCGAGCGTGCTCATCCGGCTCTCCGTTGATCTCGCTCGCGGGAATCAGGGCCGGCGGCCATGGCGAGCGGACGGCTCCTCCCGTTGCTAAGCCTGAAGGGAGAGACACGATCCGCATGGAAGGGTGTTCCTTCCACGAACAGCCATCTCTTTCCCCTGAAGGTGTTGAGAGGATGCGCGGTTTCACAGACAGGGGCCGGTTTACGGTTTCTTGCCGGGCTTTCTTCGCAACTGACCATGTAGTCATGTTATTATACCATGGGGTCATATCACCGGCGCGTTTCATCTGGAACTGCCGCGCTGGCGGCGGGAGCGCAAGACCGGGAGCTTGATGAAAACCAAACAGCAGGTCGTGTCGGAATTTCGCCGGACGGAGATTCTCAATGCGGCGCGATCGGTATTCGCGCGCAAAGGATTTGTGCGTGGGATCATGGATGCCATTGCCAAAGAGGCGGGAATCGCCAAGGGAACGGTGTATCTCTACTTCCGATCCAAGGAAGAGATCTACCGGGCGGTCCTGGACTACGATATGGAATTTCTGAAGAAGGACACGCTGGAACGGATCGAGGCAGCAAAGAATCTGAAAGACAAGATCGGGGCGTTTACCCTCGCTCGCCTGGAGAACGCCGAAGCAAAAAAGGAAATCTTCCGGATCATGGACACCGAATCTGGAAGTTTGTCTCTCACGCGAAGCCAATACCGCCGTTATCTCCGTGAACCGGTGCACCTTCTGGCATCGGCTATCGAGGATGCGGCGAGGCGAGGCGAGATACGTCCCGTACCTTCCGAAAGAGTGGCATGGATCATCGCCGATATGACGAGAGGAACGATTCAACGAAGGCTACTTGGACAAACCGATACCCTGCCCAGCGAGGATTCGGAGTTCCTGCTCAGCTTCATTTGGGCAGCCCTTGCAATTAAGCCAACCCCCCCAAAATCCTGACCGCGCGCGAAAAGCCCGGCAATTGGCAGGCTTGCGATTTCCCGGAGGAACCTGTGGGAGTTGACGCCTCACCTCAGTCGGCGGGCAGAATTGCCGCCGGAGAATATGCCCGCCCCAAGCGTTGCCGGAAGAGAATACCTTCAGGAGATCGCAGACCGTCTGCGCCACCCCGCCGCAATCTTTCTCCCGCGCGCCAGTCCGCGTAGCGGACTAGGGGCGGTTCCCGAACCGCTCCTACGACCAACTCGGAAATCCTCTATCCGGCGCGGGTTTTGATTGCGGGCAGGAATGATTCCCAATAATTAGGCACGATCCCTAAAGGGTGTTCTGCCCAAGGGCAGGAAGAACGCTGATGCTCGGGGGGCCGTTACCGTGTCGGCAGATTCCCCTTCAAACGGAGCTCCGCATCTTGGTCGGCGTACGCCGCCACGATCTCACCGAAATAGACGCGATGGAAGTCTCCTTCCGGGTATGCTCCATCGCGGACGGCTTGCGTGAGCGCGTCGGGCACCACATCGTTGCGGTGCACGATGCGGCACTCATAGTGCACCACGCATTCCTGGATGATGGGTGCGCGCACCTCGCGGCTGGGAACGGTGGTCAAGTGCATTTCCTGAAACTTGTCGTGATCTCGCCCGGAAACCGCCCCGCAATGGCTCACGGCCGCGGCGAGTTCTCGCGGAGGCACATTGACCGTGAAGTCACTGACCTCCTCCAGCCGGCTGTAGCTGTACCGCGAAGGTCTGACCAGCACCACGAAAATCGGCCTAGACCAAACAGAGCCTATCGTTCCCCAGCCAATCGTCATGACATTGGGTTTTCCGTCTGCGCTCTGTGTCACCAGCAGCAAGCCGTCGTCGCACATCCGCTGGACCGTTTGAGCAAAATAATCGGTGTACCGCACGCGTACTTTGGCCATGCGCATTTCTCCTCGATCAGAATTGCGATTCGGAACTTCGGGGTCCGAGAGTTGGAAGGAAGCAGTGCTGGGAGGACGGCGCCATGCCGGGCTTGCAAGATATGGGGGGCGAGGGTATTCCCCTTGCACGCCCGGCGCACGGAACGCGCTCGATTCCCTCAGCGCTTAGTGTTTTTGTTTATCTCCATGGGAAGGAGGTGTTTTGGTTTGCTCCTTTGCCGGGTGGGGCACAGCCTCCTTGTCCTGCATCGGCCCGGCAGGTTTTCCCGCGCGCAGGTTATTCATCTGCTGCGGCTCCAGCGGGCGTCCAGGATGAGATGAATATGCGTCCTGCCGCGCCGCATAGGGAGCGTTCGTGGGGGCAGGCGCATTACGAGTGAACATTTTCGGAAACGGGGTGGGGGGGGGACCGCCGGTGCGAGCCGCCTCGTGGATTGCGGGCGCAGGGGTTCGCGGGCCCGCGGGCACGCCAGGCGACGCAGGCCGAGTGGCTCCAAACCTTGCCGCGGGAACCGGCGGGGGCGCCACTGTCCTTGCTCCGAAAACCGCCCGGGCCGTGGGGTTAACCTCCGGGTGAGGAAGGACCTGCGCATGTGCGAGCTGCTCCGGGGCCACATGTACGAGTCCGCGTGTCACGGGCTGGCCGCCGCGAAAGACATCCCCGGATACCGCCGTGACGGCAACCTGGCGATTCACGTAGTGAATGTTCGTAATGTTCGTCACATTGACCACGTTCACTTGACGAAGATAGGTCGGTCCGTAGTGATACCAGGGCATAAAGGGCTCCCGCGGCCCCAGGGGAAACCAAGCTTGAACGCCTATGCCAATCCCAATGCCAAAACCCGGCCCGCCGACAAACGCCACCAAGGCCGGAGCATACACCGGCCGCACCATGAAAGGGCCGGGAACCCAGGCCCAAATCGGTCCAATATGCGCCCAGCGGCCATAATGGAAAGGTGCGTAGCCCCAGGGCTCAGCTTCCACCCAGGTCCAGCCCCAGGGTTCGATAAAAGCCCAATACCCATTCCGGTAGGGAACCCAGTCCGGGGGGACATTGGCGGGATACCACACTGGGCCGTAGTCGGGCTCGTTGGTCCAGTGCCCGTTGGCATCAAGGTCTTCACTGCCGGGGACGGTGGGGCCCACAGACTGCACCGAGGGAGATTTTTCAATGCGGCGGTCGCGTCCCCCGCACCACCTATCGAAGTCATCCGGTGGGGGGATGGAAAGGGCCGAAGCCATCACGGGCCCCGTGCCCGTCAACTTTACGGCCTGCCCGCTTTGTAGGGTTTGCGAAAGGTCTCCGGCGCTGATTTGCAGGGTGCCGGCATTCACGGTGACTTGCGTGGAGTTGCCGTCGGGGGCGGTGTCAACTCGATAGGAACCTGTGCTTTGCAGTATAAGCGCGCCGTTGGGAGTATCGATCTCCACGGAATTGTTTTCCGGCAGTTCATATATGGTTACGCGGAGAGTGCCCTGACCAACCCCCAGTTGCATCAATTGGTCATTCAAATTGGCCAAGGTTACGTCCGTGCTTTGGGAAAGGCGCACGGCAAAAGGACCAACTTCCAACTCGGCGCGAGCGTCCTGGTCAGTGTAAAGACGATCCCCAGTGGTAACCGGGCGATTCACGGAAGCCTCGCTCCAATTGGTTTCGCCAGATGGCTGAAATGAAACTTTGCCTTGGGCAAAACTCAAGCGGGCAACCCGGCCCGGGGGATCACCCTGGTCTGCGTAAACTGTTGAGGCAAATAGAGTTGCCACGAAGAAAGGAAGCAACAGCATCAAACTGCGTCGCAAAGTCTTCATTTTCATATAGGCTCCTGACACCCATGCTTGGATTCGATTTTTCACTTGGCGCGTTGCCAATGGCCCCCGGTATATTTCGGGACTTCACTTGGAATTATCACCACTGGATTGGGAGAGCGGGATTGAAATCCCGCCATTTCAGCAGCTTCCCTGAGGCGTCCCAGGGTTGTATGAAATTCGGCACAGCACCTTCCCGCTCGCGCCCGAGGGTAACACAAACAGGTGGGGCTAAGAAAGTGCTACAAGCCCTTCCCCTGAGTGGTGAGCACCAGTTTGCCGTGCTTCACCCCCCGCAGGCTCAGAATCCGGTCGGCGACGTGCCGCACCTCCGAACTACGCCCCTTCATGATGATTACTTCCAGGCAATTGTGGTGATCGAGATGGACATGGGTAGCGGCAAGCACCTTGCCTTCGGCGTGGTGCTGCGCCTCAATCAGTTTTTCCGAAAGCTTCGGGCGGTGGTGGTCGTAAACCATAGTCAAGGTTCCCACCACGAAGCGGTTTTCTTCCACGTCCTCGGCCACGGCGTAATTCCTTACCAGGTCGCGAATGGCTTCCGAGCGGTTTTTGTAGCCCTTCTTATGAATAACACGATCAAACCTCTCGAGCAGATGGCTTTCCAGCGAAATACCGGTTCTCACCAATTGAGCCATGGGTTTGCCTCCTGACTATCGGGAAAAACAAGCTGCGGAAAAACGGGCGCACATTGCGGTAGCACGAATTTATAAATCGTGCTATCTTTTCATCTCCATCCCCGGGGTGGAAATTCCTTCGGGCTCCGCTAAGGCCTTCTTTAGAGGCAAGGCGTCGCGAAGAGGAGAAGGACTGATTCCCCGAAAGCTTCATCATTGTCAAGCCCTCGCACCAGCGTTATTGCTGTCCCTACAGCTCATGTGCTTGATCGCCCCGACGACGGCGACCGTTCTTGCCGCCGACCCCGCCGGGCGAATCTCCGGCCGGGTTTCTGACCCCCAGGGCGCCACAGTATCACACGCCCAGATCAAGGTCAGTGATCAGAGCAACTCGGTCGTGTGCCAAACAACCTCCACCGCACAAGGATACTTCTTTTGCCCCTCGATCGGCACGGGCGAGTTTAACGTAACCGCCACGGCGCCGGAATTCAACCCAGTCGCGACGGTCGTGCGAGTGGAAGCGGGGGCGCGCGTTGAGGCCGACTTGCAGTTTCGCCAACTGGTGTCGCAAAGGCAAGCGATCACGGTGGCCGCGGATGTTGCGCAGGTCGATATCCTGTCCCCTGATCCCGCCGTCAAGATTTTCGCCAGCGAGGACTTAATGGAAGCAAATCCGGGGCGTCCAGGCGCGCCGATTTCGATTCCCGGCTACCCGATTGAGACAGCGTCGAGCGGCATCAAGGCTCCGCAATATTTTGCGCCGGGGGTGGCGGGTGACCACGGCGAGTCGATCGCACAGTTCATTCAGGTGGGTAGCTACCTGGTGCCCAACAACCTGTCGGCGAATGCCCACGGCAACGGTTACGCCGATCCGAACATTTACATTGCAAATGTGATTGAGGCCGTTGAGGTGGATGGCGGCGCATTCAACGTGCGCGAGGGCAATCACGCCTTGAACCTGGCGACGACCTATTCCCTGCGCTCGCACCTCGATCCGTTCTTCACCTTGACGGGAGACCAGCGGGATATCACGGGGACCGCCGGCCTAAGTCCTTCGCAGTATTCGTGGATCGCGATGGAAGTTTCGTACGGCAACGGATTCCTGGATCGGCTGGAGCACCGCAAGCAGGTCAAGATCAACGGCGGGCGGGTCTTCTACCTGGGAGATCACACGCTGACGCTGTTCGGAATCGGCTATTACGGCTTCTCCCACGTGGCGGGACTACGCCCGATCTACGGATTCAATCCCGTCGATGCGGCCGACGGATGGCAGGAGTACCCGGACACGATTGACCCCCGGCAGAAGGACCAGACGCACACGGCGCTCATGACGTTAAACGATGTGTGGAGGCTGGGCGACAACGAGGAACTCGAACTCTCCGGGTTCTTCCGCACATACAACCTCTCTCTTTTCTCGGACTTTGGGGTCGGGCTAATCCGGCAGAGCGAGTTCCGCACGGTAACCGGGGGCAGCGCGGCGTATAAGAGGCAGTTCTCGAAGGAATTCACGCTGCTGGCCGGGACGGATTACGAGCGCGAGGCGCCGCGGCGCGACGATCTGGACCATTACAACTTCTATAACCCCGCCGAGCCAACGTATTACGGACCTTTCATCAAGGTGGACGGAAACAATGTAACCATCGCTCCGGTAACGCCCTACATCGCCGGTGAGGGCGAGTTGAGTAGGTATTTTCGCTACTATCTGGGCTGGAGACGCGATGAGATTAGCATCGACAACCAGGACCTAGTGACTCCGGCCAATTCCTGGAACAAGTTGGTGGGGCTCAATTCGCCGAAAGCAACGATAACGTTCTTTCCGGAGGAATCCTGGTACGTTCCTCAGGTCGCCTTCAGCTTCGGCAAATCGTTCTTCACGGAAGATCCCAGAACGGGATCGGCCACGGGACAGGACACCGCCACCGGAGCACCGGCAGCCGTTGACCCGGTGGAGACGGCACGCTCGTATCAGTTGGTCGCGAGCAAGGCCTCCCACAAAACGGATCTGAAGCTGACACTGGGATACGAGACGCAAACCGCCGAGTACGGCAAGATCGATCCCGACGACGGATTGCAATTCGATCTGGGGCCGGGCCGCATACGTTATATGGCGGTTACGCTGCGCCAGAGCCTTCGCTATGGATCGTTCCAGGCGACCCTTGAGCAGGCCGATGCGCGCGATCTGGACACGGGACAGGTGACGCCGGAGGCTCCGAGGTTGATCGGCGACCTCTCCTGGACATATCAAAAGCTGCCCTCGCATTTGCAGGCGAAAGGCGAATTTGAGTACGTGGGAAAGAAGGTAGTTGGGAATGGATGCAATGAGAGCAGCCCCAACGACCTGACCTCCTACTGCCTCGGCGCGCCGAACAAGGAGTTCCGGCTGGCGCTGGCGCGCTCATTTCTTGAGGGAAAGATCAACGTCGGCCTCAACATGATGATTGCCAGCGGCTATACCGGGCAAACCACGGAAAACTTCACCACCAACTATCAACCTGGGTACGTAGGTCCTTTGCCGGTTCCCGAGAACCCTATTGCGGAGGTCGTTGGGGTACGCATACCTTCGTACGCGAGCGTGAACTTTACCTACAGGTTTGGTCACTAATGTGGCGCAGTGACTACATAACCGTGAACATCCAACAGCGGTTTTTCCCCACTTGTCGTCACGTTTACAGTTCAAGCTAACGGGACGTGCCTTTGGTTTTCGCTCCAAGGGCCTACGCTGACGTGCAGGGGGGGCCAGATCTTTGAGGAGTTGCGGCAAGCGGTAGAAAGTAATGATGTTGAGCGAGAGGCTGTAATCCCAAGTTTGGTAACAAAACTCGCTTTGCGCCGAATCGGCTTTTCCTCTCAAAAATGTTAACAAAACAAAAAAGGCCACCAGCCGGTTTCCCCACTGATGGCCTCAAAAGACACAACTAAGAGAGCTATCAACCGGGGTCAGACTCAATGACCCCGATAATAAAGACAGTAAGAATACCTAGAGGGAGTAGCGAAAAGAGGAGCTTTGAACGAGTTTGAGCGCTCTCGAACATACACCAAGGCAAAGGCTACTCCTGAGGTGCGCCAGAGGCCAATAAATTTAATTTATGCAAGCTATAAACGTTTTTCCCACCCGCAGCCTGAAAACCATCAGGAGGAACAAGTTCGGCAGCGCCGCGTTGCAGGATTAAATGCTTCGCAAATCTGGCCAAGTCTCTTTGAAGGAGTAAGAGGGCATGTTGACTGGCCGCGGGCGCCCTTCCCTTTGTTCCCAGATTCCGTTATGGTGTGCATCTGCGCCGTGCACGTGTTTGGTCAGCCTTCGGCGATCTTTTCCGCAAGGAGTCCTGCCTTGATTGCTTTATGCACACGGAATTGGCCGTATTTTCATATTTCCTCTCGGCTGTCCACGATCTTCCTGTTGGCCTCGATTCTGCTCCCGGCGTGGCCGGCCGGAGCCGTCGAGTGGTCCACGCTTTTCACCGCTCAGGATGTGCGCGATCACCTGTCATCCGATCAGGGCCGCCAGGAGGCGCTCCGATTCTGCCGCAAGATGGGCATCACCAAGGTCTACATTGAATCCTTTCGCGACGGCTACCAAGCCGAGGAGGCTACTCTCAAGGCTGCCCGCGATTTCTTCCGCCATACGGGCCTGGCGGTTTCCGGCTGCGTCACCACCACCGGCATCGGCAAGTCCTCAAGCGGGTGGCAGGTTGCCGCCTGTTACACGCATCGCCAGAATCAGGAGCGGCTGGAGTCGATCTTCCGCTTCACCGCAGCCATGTTTGACGAAATCATGATTGATGATTTCTTTTTTACCGACTGCGAATGCTCGGAATGCGCGGCGGCGAAAGGGGCGCTGAGCTGGCAGCAGTACCGTGAAAAATTGATGATGCAAATCAGCCGGGAGCGGGTAATCGGCCCGGCGCGCGCCGTGAATCCCAACGTAAAAGTCATCATCAAATTCCCCCAGTGGTACGACCGCTTCCAGGAGCGCGGCTATTTGCCGGATCAGGAAGCAGCGATTTTCGACCACATCTGGGTGGGCACGGAGCTCCGTGATCCCGCTTCGGAAAGATGGGGTAACAAGCAGCAGTACGAGGGCTACTTCATTTACCGCTGGCTCACCGACGTGGGAGGATCCAAAACCGGCGGTGGTTGGTTCGATCCTTTCGGCACCACGCCGACGCTCTATCTGGATCAACCCTTGACAACAATTCTCGGGGGTGCCCCCGAGGTTTTCCTCTTTCATTACGGCGCGTTGATCTCGCCGGAATACCAGGCCCAAGCAGAAGCCCTGGCGGCCCGGCGGGTCCAATATGAAAAGCTCGCCACACTTGTCTCCGATTGGACTGGCATTGCGACCTACAAACCTGTCTCCAGTGATCCTGGCGAGGAAGAATACGTGCTCGATGAGATCGGCATGTTGGGGATTCCCGAGGCCCCGACCGCGCATTTTCCGGAAGGAGGGCGCGCCGCAATCTTCACGACGCAGGCTCTCGGAGATGCTGAGTTTGTGCCCAAACTTGCGCACCTGCTTGCAGCCGGTGGCACTGCCTTCATCAGCGAGCCCCTTGCCCACCGGCTCAATGGTGACCCGCGACTGCCTACCCCGGCGCCGCTCGATCTCGAAAAGGATCAATATGTGAAAACGATGGACGCGGGCGGTGGTAAGCTTGTAGTGTTCTCGAACGCAGTACCGCATTTGACGCATGTGGATGGGCAAAATCGCGTGGAGCAACCCACGCCCGAGCTCCGAAATGCTCTGGAAGAGTTGCGGCGCAGAGTATCGGATTTTACTGTGACCTCGCTTGACGCGCCCCCGCGGGTTGCCATCTACCCGCTCGGTGGGCGCGTAGCCGTGGTCAACTACACGGAACTGCCCGTTGCCTGCCGTTTGACCGGACTCGCCGGCATGGCGCACAAATTAACGCAGCTTTACGCCATCGATGGCGCCAAGCTTGCCCCCGATGGCGGAACCCTTCGGCTCCCGCCCCATGCGGCGCTGGTGGTAGAGTAAGGGATTTGGGACACGGGGCTCGCGATCGGGGATTCGGGTGAAATCGTGATTCTTGGGGGTCCGATGATCTAATCCCCCAGATCCTGGACCACAATTCGGAGCCGTTCCGGGTCACGAGCTCCCAAGCGCCGAGTCCCGAAGGGAATCTCGATGCTCATACTCGACGTTGGCTGTGGAAAGAAGAAGCAGGTCGCCGGGGCTATAGGACTTGACCGCCAACCTGGCTCGGATGCCAATGTCCTTTGTGAGCTGGCCCATTTCCCTTGGCCGCTGCGCGATTCCTGTGCTGACCAGGTTTACCTCTCCCATTTTATCGAGCACAGCCCCGACGTCCTCAGCGCCATGGCGGAGGTGCATCGCATCGCCAAACCTGGCGCGGAGATTGTCGTGGTGACACCGCATTACAGCTCGATGGACTCCTACACTGATCCCACGCACCTCGTGCACCTGGGCTTTCACAGTTTCGATTACTTCGCGCAGGGGAGTTTTGAGAATTTTACCTACGGTGAAGGGGGGTTTCGGATTCTCGATCGCGCCTGACCTTCGGCCATAATTTCTTGTTGGATAATTTGGGACGAATCATTGCGGGCATTTCAATCGATTTCTACGAAAAACACTTCGCCTGGATTTTCCCTGCGCGAAACATAATATGCAGCCTTTCGGTGATGAAATAACCAGATTTCTTTTGGGGCGGATGAGGCATATACAGAATGCCAAAATAGCCAGATCACCAAACCACTTGGCAACCTTAGGCCTTTTCTGATAATTCTAATAGGTTGAGTGCGCTTGGGAATCCCCAGATGGTTTGGCATCCGCAAGCCAGGACATTCGATTTGGTCTTTCAATTGTCCGTAAGACCCACGTCGACAGGATGGGCGGAAGAGATCGGAAGCAGTTGCATATCCTCGGAAGCAGGAAGGGTGGCTTTCCATGATCGAAGTTGAAAACCTCAGCAAACGTTACGGACCCACGTTGGCCGTCTCCGGCGTAAGCTTCAATGTGCAGAAGGGAGAGGTGCTGGGCTTTCTCGGCCCCAATGGCGCCGGGAAGACCACGACCATGCGCGTGATCACAGGATTCCTTCCCCCCACGGAGGGAAAAGTTCGCGTGGCGGGCTACGATGTGGTGGAGGAGCCCTTGGAGGCGAAGCGGCGCACCGGCTATCTTCCGGAAACTCCTCCGGTCTATCCGGACATGACGGTGGCGGAGTACCTGGCCTTCGTGGCGCGGATCAAAGGTGTATCGCGTCGCGATTCAAAAACTCGCTTGGACGGGATCATAGAGAAATGCGCGGTGGGCGACGTGCGCAATCGCCAGATCGGAAAACTCTCCAAGGGTTACCGGCAGCGAGTGGGCCTGGCACAGGCACTGATCCATAACCCCGACGTGCTGGTTCTCGACGAACCGACCGCCGGCCTCGACCCCAAACAAATCATCGAGACTCGCGAACTGATTAAGGGGTTGGCGGGTCAGCACACGGTGATCCTGAGCACGCACATCCTGCCGGAGGTCTCAAAAACCTGCCAGCGCGTGGTGGTGATCAATGCGGGGCAGATTGTGGCCGTCGGGACGCCGGACGAACTCATGCGGCGTCTGCAAGGGTTTGAAACCGTCCTCGTTACCGTAGAAGGTCCGGCAGCGGCAATTATCGAAAAGTTCCAGCGCGTCGGCGGCGTGAACTGGGTCGAACCCCGCGAATCCAGTGGCGACCGGGTGACCTTGGAAGTCCACTCCGAAAAGGAGAAGGATGTACGCGCGGAACTGGCGCGCGCCACGGTGGAATCCGGCTGGAAGCTGTACGAACTGAAAACGAGCGGTTTGAGCCTGGAGGAAATCTTCCTGAAGCTCACCACCAAGGATCTTAGTGAAGAGGCCGCCGCGAAAGCAGCGAATTAGGTTCTGGTTGCTGAGGGCCAGGAACTGGGGAAGGTCAATCCCCTGTCTCCCAATCCCCGGTACCCAGTACCCAGCACCGAGCACCCAGAAAGGAAACGCACCATGCGCAATGTCATGGCGGTGGCGGGGAAGGAATTGCAAGCTTACTTCCATTCGCCGATCGCCTACCTGGTCATGACCGTGTACACCGCGATATGCGGTTTCGTGTTTTACAGCTCTACGGCTTTCTTTGCCCTCCAATCCTTCCGTATGGAGGCGCAGGGTGGAATGGGTATGCCTCCCTTAAGCCTGAATGAATACGTCATCCGGCCCATTCTGGGCGGGGTGCTCACGGTGGTGCTGCTCTTCCTGATTCCCCTCATTACCATGAGGCTTTACGCCGAAGAGAAGCGCTCTGGGACGATCGAACTCCTGCTCACCTCCCCGCTCACGGACATGGAAATCATCCTGGGGAAGTTTCTGGGCGCGATGATTCTGTTCGCGATCCTCGAAGCATTGACGTTTATCTATTTCACGATTCTCTTCATTTATGGGAATCCCAACGCCAAACCGCTTATTGCCAACGCGCTGGGGATGCTGCTTTACGGCGGGGCGCTGATGGCGTTGGGAATGTGGATTTCCACGTTCACCAAGAATCAGATCATAGCGGGCGCGGTGGGCTTGGCCGGTTTCCTGCTCCTTTACCTTCTGGACTGGGTGAGTGCTTATTCCCAAAGTACGGTCGGGCAGGTGATGTCTTATCTCGCGCTGACAACCCATTTTGATAATTTCTCGAAGGGCGTTATCCAATTGAGCGACGTGGTGTATTACCTCTCGGTCGTTATCCTGGGGATTTTCCTGACCGCGCGCTCTGTGGAAGCCCTGAAAGGGAGGCCGTAGCCATGGCCTGGAAAGATCGCATTGCTGGCCGCAGCGGACAACAGGTTCTAACGGGAGCAAATTTTGCTCTCTACACGCTCATTGGCATTGCCCTCATCGTGTTGGTGAACTGGTTTGTCAATAACCACGACAAACGATGGGACATGACGCCCAACAAGAAGTACAGCCTCTCGGACCAGACCCGCAAAATACTGAAGGACCTGAGCCGGGACGTGACCATTTACGCCTTTGACCGGGAGCGCAATTTCGGAGAACGCCGCGACGTACTCGGAATGTATGCATCGGCCTCGAACCGCTTAAAAGTGAAATACGTTGACCCCGATCGTCAGCCCGCACTGGCCAAGGAATATAGCGTGCGCAGCTACGGAACGGTGGTGGTATCCGCCGGCGATCGTCACATGGAAGCCCAGGGTGACGGTGAAGAAGGAATCACCAACGCTCTAGTGCGCGTGCTGAAGGGCCAGCGCACGGCTTGCTTCATACAGACGCACGGCGAGCGCAACCTGGATAGCACGGAGCGCGACGGCTACGACCACTTCAAGAAACAACTCGACAATGAGAACTACCAGACGGAAATGCTTCCTTTCTTGCAGAAAATGGAAATCCCCAAAGACTGCACTATGGCGATAATTGCCGGGCCACAAAATGATTATCTCCCTCCGGAAATCGACGTCATTAACAAATACCTCCAAGACGGCGGACGCGCCCTCGTCATGCTGGATGCCGGGGTCGAACTTCCCAACCTCACCAAACTGCTGGGTGACTGGGGTGTGACGGCTCGCAACGATTTGGTGATCGACGAAAACCCGGTGTCACAGATTTTCGGCACCGAACCGTACATGCCCCTGATCGTTAAGTACGGGACCAATCCCATCGCCCAGCCGCTCAACGGCCGCGCCACGCTATTCCCCCTTTCGCGCTCGTTTGAGGTGGGCAAGGTCTCCAAACCGGGCGTGAGCGCTGACTCTCTCTGCGACACTTCCTCCGACAGTTATGACGTCACTGACTGGAATCCTAAGATAAAGGAAATCCAGTTCCACGCGGGTAAGGACCTGAAGGGCCCTCTCTCTGTGGCAGTGGCAGGCTCGGTATCGGGAGGAGGAGAGAAGAAGACGGAAGGCCGCTTCGTCGCCTTGGGTACTTCCCTCATCGCGGCGAACAGCTTTCTGAATTTTCAAAGCAACCGTGACTTCATCATGAATTCGATCAACTGGCTGTCGGCCGATGAAGATCTCATTTCCATTCGGGCTACGCCCCCGGAATCCCAGCATCTGAACATGAATGCGGAACAGATGCGCCGGGTACTCATTCTGGGTGTGTTCGGAATTCCTATCTTGATCGTGCTGGCAGGCGTGTTGGTGTGGTGGCAGCGTCGATGAAAATACCCGTGATAAGTGACAAGTAACGAGTGACGAGCAAGCACGGTGGTGGCAAAGTCCATGAAGAAGCAAAAATACCTGAATACCCTGATTGCCCTGGTGGTTCTGGCGGCCACCTGGGGAGCGTTTACCATTTACGACAAGCACAAGGGCAAGGAGAAACCCGCTGTCGAGGCCAGTAATCAGACGAAGATATTCTCCCTCGATGCGCAGCACATCGAGTCCATCACCTTCAAGCCCCGTGAAGGCGAAGCTTTCTCCTGCCGCCACGAAGGCGGGAAGTGGACCATCACGGATCCTCGCCACCTGGAAGTGGATCAGGGAAACTTCTCCGGGGTTCTGAATAGCTTGACCACCGCCACCGCCGACGAGGTCGTTGACCCACACCCCACCAGCTTGAAGGATTTTGGCCTCGATCCTCCCAGCTTTGCGCTGGAAGTCACAACCGACGCGAAACCCCAGTCCTTCACTTTGCTGCTGGGTGACGACACGCCCACCAGTGGCGGTTTGTATGCGCAGGTCAGCGGAAATCCGCAAGTTTTCACCCTGGCGAGTTATCTGAAAACTTCCTTGGAAAAGAAGATCTTCGATCTGCGCGACCGCCGGGCGATGACCCTGGAAGCCGACCAGCTTCAGAAAATAGGGGTTGAATACAAGGGTACAAGCTGGGCGCTCGGAAAAAATCCCGAGGGGGTTTGGGATTTGGTGCTTCCGCCCTCCGTGCGCGCGGACCGCTTCACCGTAGACGGTTTGGTCAGCCAATTACGGGGCCTGACCATGCAAACGATCGCAGCCGACGACAAGAAGAAGGGCGGCGACTATGGATTCGGATCACCGGAGTTGCACCTCCAATTGACGGGCAGTGACGGAACGCAGACGCTCGTCGTCGGTAAAAAGGAAAAGGATTCGGAGCGCTATTTCGCTATGAACTCCGCGCTCGATCCGGTTTTCACTCTGAACTCTGACTTTGTCACCCAGTTCAAAAAGAACCAGGCGGACTTGCGCGAGAAGGACCTGTTTTCATTTTCCGCGTTCGACGTGAAGCACCTGGAAGTGGACACGCCGAAGGGTCATTGGGTTTTCGAGCGGCAGGGGAATCAGTGGAAACAGACCGCACCTACCTCCAAGACCGTGAATTCCGATAAGATGGACACCCTGCTGACCCACTTGCGCGACTTGCGCGCGGATTCGTTCCCCAAGGGCGGAAGTCTGGCGGATTTTGGCCTGGCCAAGCCGGCGTACCGGTTCAACGTCCAGTCCGGCGACAAAAACACCACGGAGATCGTGGAGGCGGCGAAATCCGGCGATCACGTTTACGCGCGAAGATCCACCGACCCACTGCCCAGCGAGCTCTCCAAAACTGCGTTGGATGACGTGGATAAATCTCTGGGAGAGCTCTGAAAAGCAGTGTTGGGTGACAGGTAACGAGCAACTGAAGGTCGAAAATCGAAACTGGAAATTCGAAACTCGCCGCGATTTTCGACCATCGATTTGCGGATTTCGGACCTTGCTTGTCACTCGTCACGGCCTCGCTTGTCACTGCCCTACTTATTCTTCCACACTGGCTTGCGCTTCTCGATCAGTGCGCGCAGACCTTCCTGGGAATCCTGGAGATCAAACAACTGGTTCAAGTAGATGTTTTGGGCTCGCTTCAGCGCCTCGTCGAAGGGCTGCCACGTGCCTTCGAAAACCACTCGCTTGAGTAAGGTCAGCACCGGACTGCTTTGTTCGGAGATGCGCTTCACCAGCGCATCGACCGTTTCCTTCAGTTTCTCGCGCGGCACAACGCGGTTGACCAAACCCATTTGTTGCGCTTGCAAGGCGTTGATGGAATCTCCGGTAAGGAGCAGTTCCATGGCGCGGCGCGGCCCAATGACGCGCGGGTAGACCACCGCGCCCATGGGCGGAAACACCCCCAGCTTGATTTCGGGCTGGCGAAAACTGGGCATTCTCGGTGGCGACCACCAAATCGCAGAATGCCGCCAACTCCGCGCCGGCGCCGGAGGCCACGCCTTCCACGACGGCGAGCACGGGCTTGGATATCTCCATCATGACTCGAAAGACGCTGTGGAAAGCGTCCATCATCTGAAACACCATCTGCTGGGTATACCCCTCAGCGCCCACTCCCAGGGAGAAGTAGCCCTCGCATTCCGGGGCGGCATCCAGCAGGATCATGCGCACATCCTCGCGGGTGGAGAGGCTCTCAATGGCCCGCGTCATTTCCCGGAGCATGTCAATGTTCATGATGTTCTGCTTGGGCCGATTCAGGGTGAGGTGCGCCACCACCCCCGAGTCATCCCAGCGGATGAATTTGAATTCCTTCCTCGCTTTTTGCTTCGCTGCCTCGGGGGCTTGTTCGACCCGCTTGTCCGCCATGGCGACCTCCATACTCGGGACGCGGGATTCGGGGCACGGGATTAGAGAAGAAGAATTGAGGCAAAATCTGCGTCCCGAAGCCCGTAGCCCGTGTTCCGTATCCCGGTTCCTACTTCAGCTTTCCGCCGCATTTTCCGCAATAGTCAAACTTTTCGGGAATGCCTTTGGCCCCACAATTTTCGCACTTGCGTGTGTGGGCGCCCCAAAGAAACTCGCTGGATTTCCCTGCCGCCGCCAGCTCCCGTAACTTCCTGGTGTCGGGGGGGCGCTTTTCTATGAAGGCCTGAATGCCTTCGTAGGGCTCCCAGGAAGTAGCGTGCACGGCAAGCCAATCGCGCGCGTGGCCCGTGGTGAGGGTCCATGCTAAATCTTTCCACATATCCAATTGCTGGCGCGTGTAGCGTGTGCACTCAGGAAATTTTTGGATCAACTTCTTGGCCAAGGTGTTCACGGCCCGATCGAGCTGCGTGAGCGGGACGACTTGATTCACCAATCCCCAATTCAGTGCTTGGTCTGCGGTGACCTCGTCACAGGTCAGGAGCATCTCGCGCGCGCGCCGCTCGCCAACCACCAACGGCAACCATTGGGTTGCACCCCAGGCATCCACCAACCCGACGCGCGTGCCCATCTGCATGAAGCGGACATGGTCCGCCGCGATGGCCAAATCCGCGGCCAGGTTCCAATCATTCCCCGCGCCCGCCACCACGCCGTTCAGCCGGGCAATGGTGGGCTTGCCAAGATGGCGGAACAGATTAAGCGCCTCGGCAAGCAAGCCTTGAAACTTCCAGAAATTCCGGGGACGGCGAAGGAATTCCTTGGAAAACTCCTTCGCATCGCTTCCCGCGCAAAATGCTTGGTCGCCGGCCCCGGTGAGCACAACCACTCCCACGGCATCATCCAGAGCAGCGTCGCGAAAGGCTTCCGTCATCTCGCGCAGCGTGTCGGAGGAGTAGGCGTTGTAAATTTCCGGGCGGTTCAGCGTGACCCGCCCAATTCCTTCCTTCTTCTCATAAAGGATGTCGGCAAAGGCGAATCGTGAGGCAGCTTGTCCGGAATACTCCATGAGTGATGCGGCTTCCTTTCCGAGCCGGGATTCGGAAATCGGGGCCGGTGCGGGAGACACGAGGCCAGGTTCCGGCTGGCGAATCCCTGATCTGTAACCCCTAATCCCCACCCCGAGCTTCGTGCTTGATGCTACCACAGCCCATTCGTGGGCGGGTAGGGAACGACAACCCAGGCAGCGGTAGGGTTGATGTCGAGGCAGCTTGATGCCGCCAGGTGGCGAGGTAAACCCGCTGGTACATCATCAATCTCAGACGCCTCGGGCCATCGACTCATCGCGCCATCGGTTCTTCGGTCCACCGACTCATTACGTGGATTGGTTTTGGATGAACCGATGAGCCGATGGAACGATTTCAGCCACTATCTCCTTTACTTTCATTAACTCATCCCGAAAATACGATAACTCGTTTGTTTCCATCAACTCATTGGGAGCACTTTTTTTGCCCCTTTGTTTTCAATCAACCATTGGGAGGACTCTTCATTTTTAACATTTCTAATCTAAGCCAGCGCCCCGTTCCTAACCTTGGCCAGCATGTTGGTGAGCCGCCACAATTGGCGCAGGCTGGAGTCTTCCATCCGTTGCATTAGCAGGGCCTTGTCGTCCCGCGGAGCCATGAGCGCGGCGATATTCTCCGGTGACCGGACCTTGTCGTATGCATCCAGAAGCATCTGGTGGGTCCTTCCGTAGTGCATCGCCACCGGATTCAGCGCGGCATCCAGCTTCTGCCGCGCCGATTCCCTCGCCTCCCCCTCGACTGTCGACGCCGCCGGCCCTCCCTCCGCGTTTTCGCTGGCCGGCCCCGGCGCCTTCGCCGCCGCCTCCCCGAACGACCGGAGGAGAGGGAAAAGTCTTTGGACGTCGTCCGGTGGGGTGGCCCCGAAGGCGTCTATTAAGGCCTCGATTTCCCCGGGCAAGGGAGTGGAATCCGGACGGTTGAGCATCCTGCCGATGGCGCACACGCCCTCGTAAAGATCATGAATTTCCAGCATCCGGGGGGTGGCCATCAACTCTTCCATCTGCAACCCCTTTTTCAGGCGCTTCACCGCCAAGCCATCCTGCATGCGCTCGGCCCGCTGCATCCGCCACAGGGCGCGCGCGATGCGCCGCACCAACTGGCTTTCCAATCCCTCGGCCAGATTATTCTCCAGGGATTTCAGCAGGCGCCGGTACTCCGCCGGGTCTTCCCCCAGGGCGATCAAAGCCTCTTGTGGCGCCTCGGCATAGAATCCGTGACGCAAATTGGCCTGGGCGGCGCGCGCCTTGCCTTCCGGGGTCACCGCGCCCCGCGATTTGCGGCCGTTCAGCCGATTCGCGGCCAATTTCTTCTCGGTTGTTCTCCGTCTTGGTGTTAAGGACATGGAAACCTCCAAAGGGAATGGTTAATAGTGGATAGCGGCCAGTGGCAAGCAGTAAGCGGTCAGCCGTCAGCTATCAGCGCTCAGCCTAGACGGGTGGGTGGGACGCGCAAAAGGCGCTCGCTGCCTGCCGCCTATTGCCCGATCTTGCGCACCTGATACCCGCCACCTGGCGCCTGCCACCGAGTGTCCTGAGTCAGAAGATCGTTGACGAATTTAGCCCGCGGAGCGGACGGAAGAACGTAGCCCACGGCGTAAGCCGTGGGGGTGGAGTTTCTACATTTTCCCTCGCCCCCTTGGGGGAGAGGGGGGACCGCAAGGCGGTGGGTGAGGGGGTGGGTAGGGGCATGAAGGCAGAAAGGGAAATGCGGATGAGACCTCACGGTTTGGACCCCCTCACCCGTCTCGCCCCGGCTGAAGGAAGCGCCGGTGGCGAGCCACCCTCTCCCCCAAGGGGGCGAGGGCGATGAATTCAAAACAATACGCCGCCTTCTCCCGATGGGCGAGAGCCCCCATCGGAAATGTAGAAACTCCAGGCCTACGGCATAAGCCGTGGGGAAGAGCGCCCTCACCCCGCCTTCGGCACCCCTCTCCCGCCCGAGCGGGAGAGGGGACGGGGGCGAGTTCCCTTACCCACGGCTTACGCCGTGGGCTACGCTCTTCCGCCCCTGACGGGGCTGCGGATCGGTCGTCCGCAAGGCGAGAGTTTTGTCGGTGAACTTCTGACTCAGGTCACTGGCCACTACTGCGTGATTTCACACCGATACAGTTCTCCCCGCCATACTCCCGCATCGTGGTGGCCATAGCCTAGTGTGATCTTGGCGGATTTCCTGCCGGCAGGAAAAATCGCGTCGAATTTTCCGTTGAATTTCCTGCCGGTAGGAAAGCCTGGCACGGCTTTGCCCATTTCCCAACGTGCCGTAGGGGCGGTTCGCGAACTAGGCTTGTCCAAATTACGCCCCCGTTGCCGAGGAGCGACGTGCGGCTGCGCCGCTTGCTGTGCGGAAAGGCTGCGCCTTTCCGTTGCGGGAGTCCACTAATGAACCTCCTCCGCGCCGCCTGGAAGGCTATGCCTTCCAGGCGGCGCGGAGGAGGAGGGAATGGGTCCGATGAGCCGGAAAGGCAGAGCCTTTCCGCAGAGCAGGGGGCGAAGCCCCCTCAAACGCCATGATCGCTCGCTAATTTGGACAAGCCTGGTTCGCGAACCGCCCGTCAGGCCACGAAGCGGACGAAAGGTCGTAGCCCATGGCGCGAGAAGGTGTGAAATAATCCCTGAACGAGCAAAAGCATTTCACGCAAAGGCGCAAAGTCGCAGAGGGCGCAAAGAGAACAATGGAGTTGTTCTTTGCGAGTCTTTGCGTCTTGGCATCTTTGCGTGAGATGGTTTGCTTTTTCACAGCTCTGGAAGCCATGGGGAATCCCCCCCCCCAACCCCTCGGGAATTGGGGCAACATGCGTTATGATGGAAGCGAAAGGAGTATTGATGAATCCCCCCAAATACTGGTTTCTCATTCTGTTCCTGCTAATCTTGCGCTGCGCCGCAAAGCAGTCCACCGCGCCCATCTACGACGAGAAGGCGGATGCCCGTCGCGACATAGCTGCGGCGATTGCTAAGGCTGAGGGGAGCAAAAGGAATATTGTGCTCATTTTTGGCGCCAACTGGTGACCCGACTGCCATGCGCTGGATGTGCAGATGCATAAACTGGAACTGGCTTCGATCATCGAAAAAAACTTTGTCATCGTCGAGGTTGATCTCGGGCGCGAGGACAAAAACTTGGATTTGGCCGAGCAGTACCGTGTGCCCATCAAGCACGGAATCCCCGCCCTGGCGGTACTCGACCCACACGGGAAGCTTCTATACGCAATGGACCAAGGGCAATTCGCCGACGCCCGCCACATGAGCTACGAAAGCATCAAGGCATTTTTTGAGCAGTGGAAGCCAAAGGGATGATCAGGTGATCCGATGATCGGATCACCCGATCGCCTTGACGCTCCCTCTCATGTCCATTAGACTGGCCTCTAATCCGGTTGAGAAGGTCCAATGAAAAAGGAAACGATTATTACGGCGGTGATTTTCCTCGCGGTGGGTTTTCTAGCAGGGTATATCACCGATGCCCAGATGAATTGGAGCGCCCGTCAGAAGGTGGCGCAGACCGCTGCTATGCCTTCGGAAATGCCGCCGCCGGGAGATGCCGCCTCCGCTCCTGCCGGTGGAGCGATGCCGCAGCAGGGCCTGCCGGAGGGCCATCCTCCCATTGACAGCGCGGCGGTCATCCAGCAGATGGAGAGCATGGCGGCGCAGAACCCCAAGGACGCCGACGTCCGCTTGAAACTGGCCAATTTTCTTTACGACCAAAAGCAGTACAGCAAAGCCATTGAGTGGTATCAGCGTGCGCTGGAACTTGATCCGAAGAATGTCAATGCCCGCACCGATTTGGGCACCGCGTATTTCTATACGGGGCGACCGCAGGATGCCCTGCGCGAATATGGCAAATCGCTGGAGATCGATCCCAAGCATGAACAAACCCTGCTCAATACCATCGTCGTGAATCTGGAGGGAGCTCACGATCTCGCCGCAGCGCAACAAGCATGGGACCGTTTATACAAGCTGAATCCCAACCACCCTGCCCTGGCGGGCTTAAAGGATCAAATCAGTGCCGCTCGCGCAGCGGGCAACTCGGCAGGGACACATTAAGGGACGGGCTCTCAGCATTCAGCTTGCAGCGGTCAGCGAAAGCCTGGGCTGATGGCTGAACGCTGAAAGCTGATTGCTTTTTCCCAGGCATCCCCCCGGAGTGAAAGGCCGTCTGACCCCTTATGGGAAGTTTTCTCCTCGACATTCTCGAATTCGTCATCCTGGCGCTCTTTCTCAAGGCCATGGCTCGAAATCTCGGGTCAGTATTCCGTTCACCCCGCGTTCATATTCGGACATCGGGGGGTGGGCCCGCGGCGCCAACGGCCGTGGCACAGCATCGTGGAGAAACGGCTCGCGATCCTGTCTGCGGCATGTTTGTTTCCACAGAACTCTCCCATCAATTGAGGCGGGGTACGGATACACTGCACTTCTGCTCGCGCGAGTGCCTGGAAAAATTCCAAAAGGATGCTGAGCATGTTGCTTCTTGACGACCAAATCCGGGCAGCCCTGCGGCGCACCGGCCTGCCCCATCCTTTGCCATTGCGCACATTACGTTGCCCCGTGTCCTCCACGGGAGGAGTGGCGCTTCTGCTGTTGGTGCTTGCCGGGGCCGCGGTGGCGCAGGGTGCGGGTGGCAAAGCCCTGCTAACCCGTAAATATCGCCCCGGGCAGTCTATGGTCTATGTGTCGAAGGTCCACACAAACTCGAAGATCGATTCTAATCCCCCGGGATTGAAAAACTTCTTCCCGCCTATGCCTACGGACTTGCGCCTGAACCAGCAAAGCACCGTCACGGTGTTGAAAGTGCACTCCGATGGCGCGGCGGATGTTCAGCACCGCTTCGATAAGTTCGAAATTCAAACCGACCTGGGGGCGCTCCCCGAGAACGCTCGCGACTCCATAACTCAGGCCCAGAAGGAAGTGAGCCAGCGGATGGTGGGCCAGACGCTGACCGCCCACTACGCTCATGATGGACGGCTGGTGGATTTTGAGGGGGCCGACAAGCTTTTCGGGGATATTGATGCTCCGGTACGAGAACCGCTGTTACAGATGCTGCGGATGTTCCTGGAGCAAATGGGCGGCCAGTCGCTTTACCCGGACCATCCCGTCAAAGTGGGCGAAGAGTGGTCGCAAAACCTCGACGCCCAGCCGGTTAAGGACTATCCATTCCAAGTGCAGGGGAAAAACACTTTGCACTATTCGGGCAAAACGCGCTACCAGGGAGTAAAGGCTGCCATCCTGGATTATCACTTCGAGAATGCGCTCATTCCCGCCCAGGAGGGCTTGCGCCAGGGGGGAGCGCTTCCGCAACTCGAAGCCATGGGGATGCGGCTGGACATCCAGATCACGGGAAAGGGGCAAGGCCGGATTCTGGTGGCGCTCGATGACGGCCGTGTGCTCCAGAATCATTCCACCTTGCATCAGACTCTCAGCGCCCTCATGAAAGGCAAGGAAGGGTTCGTTGCGCCCGCAGAACAGCCCCCCCGGCTCGAAATCCAGTCCGACACTGAAATGAACGTTGACGGAAACAAACCTTAAGCGCGAGCATGATCGGGGCTGAAATCTTTATTGACAAACCGGCAAGCGTCCCTATAATCGGCAATAGTTCCATTCGACCTGGGGAACCACAAAGGAAGGAATGAATCAATCCATCAGCACGGCATGGCCGGTGGTTCTTAGTGTCGCCGGATTTGATCCCTCGGCTGGTGCCGGAATCGTGGCCGACATCAAAACCTTCGCTGCACACAACTGTTACGGCGTCGCCGCGATCACCGCATTAACCGTCCAGAATAGCCTGGGGGTGGCGTCTGTCCACCCGGTCGAACCGTCTGTGCTAAGAGAATCCATCCTGTCCCTTCTCGCCGACGGCCGTGTGAAGACCCTCAAAATCGGGATGCTCGGTAATCAGGCCACCGCCGAAGTCGTTCGCGAGATACTGGAGTCGAATCCCGATCTTCCTGCGGTGCTCGATCCCGTGGTGCGATCCTCCAATGACTTTGACTTGCTGGATGCTGCGGGCTTGGACTTTGTCCGGCGGCAACTGCTCTCCCGAGTAACGGTGGTAACACCCAACCTGGCGGAAGCGGCGGCACTGGCCGAAATGCCTGTTGATAGTCTGGAGAGCATGAAGGCGGCGGCGCACAAATTGGTGGAATTGGGTGCGCGAGCTGTGGTGGTCACCGGCGGGCACCTTGACAAGGCTATCGACGTTTTTTTTGATGGGACGAAGATGGAATCTTTCGTCGGCGACCGCATCAAGCCTGACAACACTCACGGCACCGGTTGCACTTTTTCTTCTGCCGTGGCCGCAAATCTCGCTTTGGGGCGCCAGTTGCGCGATGCGGTTATGCTGGCAAAGGCGTATGTGGTTGAAGCCATCCGCCAAGCCTTCCCCGTGGGTCCCGGCCGCTTTCCGTTGAACCACCTCTACCGCATGACGCAACCTGCCCGCGTTAGTGACCACTCACCCGACGTCGCTGAAGCCGTGCACTAAACCGGATATCTCACGTTCCCGAGCGAGCTCACGCCCCATCACCAGCTTGGTCCGCCACCGCATCAAACACAGCGGCGGACGGAGGAACGAGCACGAAGACCCCTTCGGCTGCCTTGAATGCTGACGTGAGCGCTGCAGGATCGTTGCCGTCCGCTCTAACCCTTTTCCGCGATTTTCTCTCCCGTGGTCTCACTACGTTCGCCTGCTCTCAGTATTAGTGGGTATTTTTGCTA
Organism: uncultured Acidobacteriota bacterium; assembly: GCA_963825395.1. GTDB lineage: Bacteria > Acidobacteriota > Terriglobia > UBA7540 > UBA7540 > Bog-366. Next base: position 44,892 of record CAWGTQ010000069.1, read on the forward strand.
ATTGGAAGATTTGGTAGCGCTACCGGGAATCGAACCCGGGTTTTCAGATTGAGAATCTGACGTCCTAACCCCTAGACGATAGCGCCAGAGAGGTAATTCAAATTTTTAACACCCGCTCGCCGGGATTGTCAAGGCGCGGAGATAGCTTGGTGAGCCAATGGGGATTTCCCCGCGCGATTTCACACCCCCCAAGGAGCGCCTTTGCCTCCGCTCAGTACTTGGTGGTAGAAGCAAAATTGAAATCGCGGATCTTGGCTGCGGGCACGACCATTTCAAATGACTCTTCCCCAGCGGTTCGTTGTGGCGAGCCCATCATTTCCACCTGGCCCAGCATGTCCACCAAGCTCTGATTGAAGCGCAGGTTTTTCGCGCCCTGCCGCACCTGCCCGTCTTCAATCCAAAACGTCCCGTCGCGCGTCATGCCGGTCAGGATTTTCTTGTAAGGATCCACTTCCCGAATGTACCAGAAACGGGTCACCAGCATGCCGCGCTCCGTGGATTTAATCATGTCGTCCAGGCTCGATCGATCGCCATCCATGACAATGTTAAGAGGAGCTTCGGCATACTCATTGGGCAATGGGAATCCGTGGCCAGTGGGCTGCGCGCCCAACTTATGCGCCGACTGGCGCGAATAGACCAGGTTTTTCACTTCGCCCTTCTCGACAATCGGCACGCGCTGGCGGGGAATTCCCTCTCCGTCGAAGGGAGCGCCGGTCTGCAAGGGATGGAAGACATCGTCACGGAAGTTGATGTTTTCGCCGAAAACATTCTGGCCCACCCGGCCGGTGAAGCAACTTCGCTGCTCATGCACGGCCAGTCCGCTGAAGTCAAAAATCAAGAACCCCAAAAGGTCGAGCATCGCGGCGGGCTCCAGAATCACCGTGTAGCGGCCCGGTGCAACCTCCCGCGGTTCGCGGCTGGCGAGGGCCTTCTGCGCGGCGCGTTCCGCCAACTCCAACGGCTCCAATTCCATCCAGTAGGGCGCCGTTTTCTTCGCCCAGCCCGAACTGGAGTCGCTCATCATGGTCACGGAGAACTCCGACATCGTTTCTTCATGATAGGCTTTCATGCCGCGCGAGTTGAAAAGGCCGAAAGCCGAAGCGCCGCTCGAAAATACACCTGCGGCCGTCAGGCCATCCTTTTCCGCGCGTTCCACCACCTGGGCCACCGTCTCCGCCCGCGCCTGCGGCGTCAGATGCGCGGTCTCGCTGAAGAAACGATCGAGGGCGCGATAAGTCTGCGGCCCCGGCATGGGGAGCAATTCAGGGTCGGGCGGCTGAAGCCGCGCCAGCACCAGAGCATCCTCGCAGAGTTGACGGATCGAGGTTTCGTCAAATTTGTTGGTGCTGGCCCGCGCCATTCGCCCTTCGCTCACGACCCGTACAGAGAGCGATGCGGTCTCCTCCGCCACGTTTTGATGAATGGTATTGTTGGCGAAGCGGGTGAGGGCGTATGAGGTGGATGAGACCATGGCCTCGGTTTCATCGGCCGTAGAATACTTCAGAACTTTGTCGAAAACTTCTTCCGCCCGTTGACGTGTTAGATTCATGGTGCGATCTAATCAGCTCTGACGAAATTCGAAGATCGAAATTCGAAACTCGGGAGTGGCCGTCGAATTTCGAGTTTCCAATTTCGAGCCTCGGTCTTCAATGCTTCCATGACTCCATGGAAAAATGAATCAACCCGGATACGCCACTCCTACTTGCACTTTGCGGAAGCGCGCCGGTGAGGCGCCATGACCCGTGCCCATGGCCTGCATGGGCTGCCCCTTGCCGCAATTTGGAGTCCCCCACAGGGTCCAGTACTCGGGACCGCAAATCGCGTCGCACGAATTCCAAAAGTCAGTGGTGATGCCGCCGTAGCTGGGATTTTTCAGCATCCGTGTTTTCTTTCCGCCGCGAATCTCCCATCCAATTTCAGTGCCAAACTGGAAGTTGTAGCGCCGGTCGTCGATCGACCAACTTCGGTTCGTCTCCATATAAATGCCGTCGTCGGTGTCGGCGATCAGGTCTGCCGGTTTCCAGGTTCCGGGGAGGATGCTCACGTTCGTCATGCGGATCAGTGGGATCCGATTCCAACTTTCCGCACGCATCGATCCGCTCGACCGTTGCAGGCCGACGGCCGAAGCAGTCTCACGTGAGCTGAGATAACCTACAAACAGGCCGTCCTTGATGATGGGCGTGCACTGGGCAGGGACACCTTCATCGTCGTAGGCAAAAGTACCAAGCCCGGGGCCGTGCGCAGGGGTAGCGTCCGCGACGACATTGACGATGTCAGAGGCATATACGAGCGAACCCAGTTTTTCGAGGGTCAGGAAGCTCATTCCGGCGAAGTTCGCCTCCGTGCCCAGCACGCGATCCAGCTCAATAGGATGGCCGATGGATTCGTGAATCTGAAGGCCCAATTGCGAGCTGTCGAGGATGATGTCCTTTACGCCCGCGGGACATTGATCGGCCTTGTGCAACGCCACAGACTCCTCAGCGACGCGGCGCGCATTCTCCAGCAGATTGAGTTCTTCCACCAGCTCATAACCTTTGGTTTGATATTGCCCGCCGAAAGAATTCGGATAGGAACGGCGCTGGATCTCATTCCCGGCAAAGGAAGTGGCGACATATCCGGCGCCCGTCTGGGTCTTCAACTGATAGATTTCAGAGCCCAGGCTGGAAAGGAAGAGCTGTTCGATGCGGCGAAAATCCATCGCCGCTTCGGCCAGAGTCACACCCGGCACCCGGCGCAGTTCCGCGTCGATCTTGAGCATGAGTTCCAAACAGGAAGATACCGGAATGGAAAAGGGATCGATCCGGCAGGGCGCCGCCCAGTGGTCCACAATCTTCTCTTCCGGAACCAGGTGGACGTCGTGCTTTTTGGTCAGGGCGCTGGCGCGTGCAATCTCCACGGCCAAAGCCGCGGTCCGGTCCACGTCCGCGTGGGTCAAAGCATCGGTGGAAGCAAACCCCCATCCTCCTCCGGCAATCACGCGGATGCCCAATCCCAAGGACTGCGATTCCCTTACCTGGGAAGGTCGCCCATTTTTAGTGGAGAGATAACGCTGGCGGGTGTCAAGCACCCTCACCTCGGCGTAAGTGGCGCCGCGCGCAACTGCGGTGTCCAACGCCCAAGTCGCGAATTCTTTCATAGTTGGCTATCTGCTCTCGGCTCTCAGCAATCGGCTCTCAGCTACCCGTAGCGCCGGGCTTCCGCCCGCCATGCTCGACGCTACTTTCGGCTATCGGTTTTCAGCCACCTGCTCCGGTTAGTGTTTTAGCTGAAAGCTGATGGCTGATAGCTGCCTTACTACGTGCCTTCCGACCAGGAGGAAAGATACTCTTCCTGCTCGCGTGTCAGTTTATCAATATTGATGCCCAAAGACTGCAGCTTGAGCCGCGCCACATTTTGATCAATGTCCGCTGGCACGGGATAAACCTTGGGTTCGAGCTTCTTGGCGTTCTTCACGATGTGCTCGACCGAGAGGGCCTGGTCGGCGAAGCTCATGTCCATGACCACTGCGGGATGGCCTTCCGCCGCCGCCAAATTGATCAGGCGGCCTTCGCCCAACACGTAAATCTTCCGCCCGTCCCGCATGGTGTATTCATCCACGAATTCGCGCGTCTGGCGCTTGCTCAGCGAGAGCTTTTCGAGGGCTGGCAGATCGATTTCCACATTGAAGTGGCCGGAGTTCGCCACCACCGCGCCATCCTTCATCAGGCGGAAATGCTCGCTCGCCACGACGGATTTGTCTCCGGTGACGGTAATGAAGATATCTCCGATCTTCGCGGCTTCGGCCAACGGCATGACGCGGAAGCCATCCATCACCGCTTCCAGCGCGCGGGTGGGATTGATTTCAGTAATGATCACGTCGGAGCCCAATCCCTTGGCGCGCATCGCCACGCCGCGCCCGCACCAGCCATATCCACAAACCACCACGTGCAGGCCCGCAAAGAGCAGGTTGGTGGCCCGAAGAATTCCGTCAATGGTCGATTGCCCAGTGCCGTAGCGGTTATCGAACAAATGCTTTGTATCCGCGTCGTTCACGGCGACGATGGGATACTTCAACATGCCGTCTTTCGCCATGCTGCGCAAGCGGATGACGCCCGTCGTGGTTTCTTCCGTCCCGCCAATAACCCCCGGCACCAATTCCTGACGCTTGGTCAGGATCATGGTGACCAGGTCCGCGCCGTCATCCATGGTGATTTGGGGCTTGTGGTCGAGTGCGGAAACAATATGGGAATAATACGTCGCCTTGTCTTCACCCTTGATGGCGTAAGTCGGAATCTTGCAATCCTTCACCAGGGAAGCCGCCACATCATCTTGCGTGCTCAAGGGGTTGGAGGCGCACAGTACAACATCCGCGCCGCCGTCACGCAAGGTTATCGCCAGGTTGGCGGTCTCAGTCGTCACGTGCAAGCAGGCGGAAATCCGCACACCCTCGAGCGGGCGCTCCTTGATAAAACGCTTGCGGATGAGTTGCAGTACGGGCATCCACTGATTGGCCCACTCGATCCGCAACTTCCCTTTCGCTGCAAGGTTCGCATCTTTTACATCACCAGCTAATCTTTTGGTGGAAGCCATCTATAGTCCAGCCTCTTTCTTCAGGATTGCGGCCTTGTCGGTCTTCTCCCAGGAAAAATCGGGGTCGGGACGGCCAAAGTGGCCATACGCCGCGGTCTTCTTGTAAATGGGACGCAGCAAGTCGAGGGCCTCAATAATCCCCCGCGGGGTCAGCTTGAAATGCTTGCGAACGAGATTCTCGAGCTGGGTTTGGTTAATGCGGCCGGTACCGAAGGTGTCGACCATAACGGAGACAGGGTCGGCGACTCCAATAGCGTAAGCAAGCTGCACTTCCGCGTGGTCGGCGATGCCCGCCGCCACGATGTTCTTGGCAATGTAGCGCGCCATGTAGGCTGCGGAGCGATCGACCTTGGTGGGGTCCTTTCCGGAAAAGCATCCGCCGCCATGATGGGCGGTGCCGCCGTAAGTGTCCACGATGATCTTGCGTCCTGTGAGACCGGAGTCACCAACCGGCCCGCCCGTCACGAAGCGTCCCGTGGGATTGATATGGTACTTGGTGTTGGCGTCAAGCAAATGCGCCGGTATGACCGGCTTAATGACGCACTCCAGCACCCCGGCGCGCAACGTTTCGGTGCTGACACTTGCCGCGTGCTGCGTGGAAACGACCACGGCATCCACGCGCACGGGATGGGAGCCCTCGTACTCAACCGTGACTTGCGATTTGCCGTCCGGCCGCACGAAGTCGAGAATCCCCTGGCGCCGCACTTCCGCCAAGCGCAGGCAAAGCTTGTGCGCGGTCATGATGGGAAACGGCATCAACTCTTCCGTCTCGTTACAAGCGTATCCGAACATCAGCCCCTGGTCGCCCGCTCCACCCGTGCCCACGCCCATGTCGATATCAGCACTCTGGCGTGTCAGGTTGACCGTCACTTGGCAGTTCTCGGAGGTAAAACCACCGGCGGGATCGGTGTAACCGATTCCCAGCACGGTCTCGCGAACGAGATTATCGATGTCGGGCTTGGCGGACGTTGTAATCTCACCCGCGACATAAACCGATTGGTCCTTTACCATCGACTCGCAAGCCACGCGGCCGCGGGGGTCGGCGGCGAGGACGGCGTCAAGAACGGCATCGGAGATCTGATCGCAGATTTTGTCGGGATGTCCTTCGGTTACAGATTCAGAGGTAAATAAATAGTGGTGCTTCGGCTCGCTCAATCAGAGCCTCCTTATCCTCAATTGAAGATGGTATGGTCAACACAAACATCCACCGTAGCATACGCCAAACGGAAGTGTCAACGATTTCGGACTCACGGGGCGCATTGTGAGTCCAAGTGTCGAAAATCGGGCTTTACAAGGGTTTATCAGGTGTTGTGTGGGGCGATTGTGGATATCCCGCGAATCCCCAAACATGGGGAAGACTGTCCACCTGGTAGGCCCAGAGGGTTGGTCAATATGTCCGAAAGCTCGGCCCTTAGGCTCTTCCCGTGTGATCGCTCCCACCCTACGACTAAACGTCAGATTCGTGGTTACGCTAGTGAGGAGCTCAATCGGGCTCCCAGGACTCGTCAAAATGTCTATCCTCCGGTCTGATATTGCCGAAATCAAATCTGGCGGTCATCCGTCCACAACTGAACTCGGTCGCGAAACGATGCGCCACCCTCGTAACGGACTTACCTCTTCTTAAGAAACGGGCTTGCTGACCTGCCGTTGCGAGAGCAAATAAGACTTGATGAACGGATCCAGGTCCCCATTGAGAACGCGGTCGGCGTCGCCAACTTCAAACTTAGTCCGATGGTCCTTTACCAATCGGTAGGGATGAAGGACGTAGGAGCGAATCTGGCTGCCAAAGTCAATGTCGGCTTTGGAAGCCTCAAGCTTGTCTGATACCTGCCGCCGCCGGCGCAGTTCCAGTTCGTAAAGGCGCGACCGCAGCATCTTCATTGCCATTTCGCGATTGCGGTGCTGCGAGCGCTCGTTCTGGCACTGGGCCACGGCGCCGGTGGGAACGTGGGTGATGCGCACGGCCGAATCCGTGGTGTTGACGTGCTGGCCACCTTTGCCGGAGGAGCGGTAGGTGTCCACGCGGAGGTCTTCCGGCTTTACCTCAATATTGATGGAGTCGTCGATCTCGGGGCTGACGAAGACCGACGCAAAAGAAGTGTGACGCCGCTGGGCGGCATCGAAGGGCGAGATGCGAACCAGGCGATGTACGCCGCTCTCTCCGTGCAGCAGGCCGTATGCGTAGTCTCCCGTCACGGTGAACGTGGCGGATTTCAACCCCGCTTCATCACCCGGTTGATAATCATTCAAGGTGCATTTGAAGCCGCGCGCCTCGGCCCAACGCTGGTACATGCGCAGAAGCATGTCACCCCAGTCCTGCGATTCCGTGCCACCGGCGCCGGGATGAATGGTCACGATGGCGTTCAGGTGATCGTTGTCGCCCCCCAGCAACGTTTCCGTTTCCAGGAGGTCCACCTCGTGGTGGAGTTTGTCCAGTTCTGCACGCAGTTCGGAATCGATGTTCTCTCCTTCGCGCGAGAGTTCGAAATATGCTTCCATATCGGCCAGATGGCGGGCCAGTTTCTCGTCGGCCTCCAGGATTTCCATCAGGCGCTTCCGGGCGGTCAGAATCCTTTGTGATGCTTCCTGATCCTGCCAGAATTGGGGTTGGGCGATTTGTTCTTCGAGGGGTTCAAGTTCCTTGCGGCGTTGGGGAGCGTCAAAGAAAACTCCGAATGTCAGCGCATCGCTTCTTGAGCTCATCAAATTCACGTTGTAATTCTTCGGTCACGATTGCTCCTTGGAAAAAGTTGTCAGGCGTCAGTTGTCAGTTGTCAGTTGTCAGGCGTCAGTTTTCATTGCCTATCAGTGTTCAGCATTTTAGATTTTGTATCAACGCCCACTTCGCGGGCTAGCCCGAAAGCCTGGGTAGCGCGGAATGGCAAAACAGGTCGCGCTACCCTCCTTCTAACTTATGACTCCTCGCTTCTTAGTCAGGCTTCCTAACCTCAGCATCAACCCTGCCGCCACGGCGCAAAGCCAGGCAAAAACGTCTCCATGGGCGGAGTAGAACGTCTGCCGCGTTTCAAAGTCAAAATGCGCGGGCATGACCATTCGCTGGTGGCGCGGGATTTCTTCCCGCACCCGGCCATAGGGATCGATGAGGGTTGTCAGGCCGTTATTGGTGGCTCGCAGCAAGTATCGGTGATTCTCAATCGCGCGCAGGCGGGCCATTTCCAGGTGCTGATAGGCGGCTGAGGAATCGACCGTACCAGGCGTCATTCGAGATGTTCACCAGCACGCCCGCGCCGCCCGCCACAAGCTTCCGCGCGAGTTGGGGAATAATCGCCTCGTAGCAGATCATCACCCCAATGCCCCCGCCAGGCGACTTGGCCACCGGGTAGCTCGAACCGGGAACGAAGTTCCCCACCTCGGAGGTAATCTTGTGGACCAATCCGGGTAACGCCCAGCCCGGCACATACTCGCCGAAAGGCACCAAGTGAATTTTATCATAGCGGGACACTTCGCGGCCTTCGGGATCCAAGGTAATGGCGCTGTTGGTGATCTCTTCTCCCCTTGCATCCACAGGGATGATCGTATTCATGATCACGAAGGCGTGCGTCTGGCGCGCCATGTTTTCCATGGCATTGCGAAAAATCGGGTCGCGGGTAAAGAAGAACGGCGCAGGATTTTCCGCCCAGATCAGCAGCGGCGGATGGGCCGGGCCCGCCGGGGCGGGCTCATTGCGTGCCGTGTCCGAGAATTGTTCTACCGCATTGACACTGAACTGAACGAGCCGCTGAAGTTGGGTGGGATCGCGCCAAGGAATCCAGCCGTCCAGCTCGGCATCTTCCAATGGCACGTTGGGTTGGACGAGAATCGCCAGCTCCTTGCCCACGGTAGCAGGTGGCGGAGCCAGTTTCACCTGGGCAAGCAGCAGTAGCGCGAGCCAGCCCGCCAGTGCCAGCCCGGCGCGTGCTCGCCGCGGAGAGAGCAACACTCCTGCCAGCAAAGCGCTGGTTGCCACGGCCAGGAATGAAAGGCCATACACGCCGGTCACTGCGGCAATCTGGCGCACACCCGGCGACTGCACGGCGTACCCCAAAAGGTTCCACGGAAACCCCGTCAGCAGATAGGTCCGAGCCAATTCCATCGCCGTCCAAAGAAACGGACTGAGAGCCAACGCCCATCCCGGGGACCGGCGCGCCGCCCACCCCATCACGAAGCCGAACCCGCCAAAGAACGTTGAATCAACAATGACGAAGAGAATCAATACCACCACGGCCAGCGCCGGCGGTAAGTGCCCGTAAAACTCCATGACGATCACAAACCAATAGCAGCTTCCGGCAAAAAAAACGGCGCCACACACATACCCCAACAGGAATGCCCGTTTTAGCCGCTGTTCACACGCCAATGCCGCGAGCATGGGGAAACAAGCGACCCACACCAGGCCGGGCAAGTGGATTTTGGGAAAGCAAGCCACCAGCAGGAGGCCGCTCAGCACGCAAGCAGCCCAGGGGAGGATATGCTCACTCAACGAGGGCGAGGTCGGCTTCTGAAAAGGTTGGTTTGATTCGCGAGGGGGCATGCGGTGTCGGTTCTGATCAACTCTCTCACTCTCCATGCGTGTCCCTCCACGCCGGGCACACGGTTTGACGGAATCCGTTGCAGCATTCCGAGCCCGGGGAGAAATCCCGCCGCCTTAGTGCCGGATGAAGGGTTTAAATCCTTCCTGCGAAAGTTTGTTGCGCACCTTGTCGGCGTCCTCGTGAGTCTTGAAGGGTCCTACCTGCACACGGAAAAGGTTATCGTCCGCGTGGGCATCTTCCGGCGTCACCAGGAAAACCGGATAACCCCGCGTCTTCAGAATATCGACAAGCGCCTCGGCATCCGGTTTAGTACGCAATGCCGCCACCTGAAGAGTAATTCCCTGCCCCACCTCACCCGCGCCAGGGGTGGGAGGGGAGGGGGGATTCAAGGCTTGCTTGGCCGCTGCCTGGGGATGCTGTAGCGGAGGCACAGCATCAGCGGGCTTTGCCGTGGGAGGAGGGGAATTTGCTCCGCCTCCCCCCGGCGGAATTACCTCGGTATCCGGCGCGGAGTTTGGAGTGGCTTGGGCGCCGGCGGATTCCTGCGGCGTAGCTGGCCCGCTCTCCGGCGGTGGGTTTACCGTCGGCGGAATGACCGGCGGGGAGGTAACGACTTCCGTGGAGGGAACCGCATGGGAGATGCGTTCGTTGTACCCCACCAGGAATCCCAACGAGAAGAAAACTCCACAGGTTGCGACGCACACGAGAAAGATGAGGACCAGGTACCGCGCGGAATGGCTTCGCTCCTCATGTTCCCTCACATCCGTTGCCACGATGGTCCTCCCCACTTATGATGTTTCCCCAAAATATCCGCCGGTAACCACCCCGGCGCCCGGGGCGCCACCCCTCCTGAATCAGGAGGGGAATAATTGAGGACACCCCTCCTTAGTAAGGAGGGGTGCCCGAAGAGCGGGGTGGTCCCGCATGAAAACCAGCCGAACCTGCTACTTCTTCTCTCCCTGTATTACCGGAGGGAGAAGCCCCTTGCCCATCAAAGCACTCAGCAATTCCACCGGAACCGGGAAGACCACCGTGGTGTTCTTTTCGGTCCCAATCTCCACGAGCGTTTGGAGATATCGCAGGGTGATGGCAGTAGGTTCCTTGGCGATGACCCCGGCGGCTTCGGCGAGTTTCGCGGAGGCCTGGAATTCGGCGTCGGCGTGGATGATTTTCGCCCGGCGCTCGCGCTCGGCTTCGGCCTGAGCGGCGATGGCGCGCTGCATTTCCTGCGGTAAGTCCACCTGCCGCACTTCCACCTTGGTCACCTTGATGCCCCAGGGCTCGGTGTGTTCGTCCAGGATGGATTGCAGCCGGCTGTTCAGCTTCTCGCGCTGGGAGAGTAGATCGTCCAGCTCCACTTCGCCCAAAACCGAGCGCAAGGTGGTTTGCGCCAACTGCTCGACGGCGTAACGGTAATTCTCCAGCTCGACGAACGCCTGCTGCGCGCTGATCACGCGGAAATAAACGACCGCGTTGACCTTCAGTGAAACGTTATCCCGGGTAATGATGTCTTGTGGGGGCATATCCCACGCCACCACGCGGAGGGAAACCCGCACCAGCTTATCAATCGGCCAGAGGATGAAGATCAGCCCCGGTCCCTTGTCCGGCTTCTGGAGCCGTCCCAGGCGGAAGATCACCGCCCGCTCGTACTCCCTCAACACATTCAAACACGCCGAAACCCACATGAAAATAATAACCACGACAACGATGTATCCCATAAAGCCCCCTCTCCGCATTCCTGCGGGCTCGACCACTCACTTATCAGTTCCAGAACTTCCGCGGCCCCTTGGGACTCCTCCTCACAACCGCGGAGCGGCGGCAGAGAATAACCCACGGCTTATGCCATGGGCTATTCTCTGTCGGCCCTCCGGGCCTCAGGTGCCAACGGTATCAGGCATCTATACAGAGCGACATAAATTGTAGCGTCGATCTCTGATCGACGACGGCGGTCGGAGACCGCCGCCTGGAGTTTCTACATTTTGGGACGCTCCAACAAAAATCCCATCCCTCGCCCCTTTGGGGGAGAGGGTGGACCGCCACCCGCGCTTTCACCAGCGGGGGCGGGACGGGTGAGGGGGTCAAAACGCAAACCTGCTTAGCCCCATGCTTCCGGTAGCGACCATCCCATGGCTACCACTTTTTCCACAAACAACTCTGGCGCTTCGAGAACCATGCCGACGGAGTTCACGGGCCTTATCCATCTGCCCCACCGTGCGGGCGAGGGAGCGCGTTTTCCGGTAAGGATGTGGAGAACTCACGGTTTCGACCCCCTCACCCGTCCCGCCCCCGCTGGTGAAAGCGCGGGTGGCGGTCCACCCTCTCCCCCAAGGGGCGAGGGAAGGAAATTCGCGTTCCGCATCCTCTCTCCATCCATCCTTGCCGTCGCACAAATGTAGAAACTCCAGACGGCGGTCGGAGACCGCCGCAACAGCCAAATGCGCAAACATTTTATGTCGCTCTGTATAGCTCTTCGCTGGCAAAACACCAATCTTAAAAACACGGACCTGACTTCAGGTTTGGAAGCGCGAGTCGAGGGAAGAACCGCAGACCTCAAAGGCGGAGACCGGCGCTAGACGTACTCACTTTTGCCTTTTGCCTTGCTCTTCCCCGCTTACTGCCGGCTGCCCTCTGCCTACTGCTTTCCGCCTGCTGCTTTCTGTTCTTTGCGCACAGCAGTCTACCGGGTTTCCGGCGCCGACTCAACCAGCAAGGTCAGGCCCTCAATCTCCCGCACGCGAATTCGCGCGCCTTGGGGGACTCGCCCGGGCGCGCGTGCCCTCCACAATTCGCCATGCACCAGCACTTCCCCCGCCGGGTTGAGGTCGGTTTGCGCCACGCCCACCAAACCGATCATTCCCGCCTCGCCGGTAACCGCCTTGCGCCGCTTGGCGACAATGGCAAAACGCAGCAGGATGATGGTGATGAACCCCAAGGGTAACGCCACGCTCAGCGCGGTGGGAAAGTGGATGCGCGCTTCCGGCCAAGGTGATTTAACCAGGATCATGGCGCCTAACACCATCGCCAAAACCCCGCCCGCCGCCAACACGCCGTGCGAAGTCACTTTAGCCTCGAGCGCAAACAGCGCCAGCGCGGTAACGATCAGCAAAACCCCGGCGTAATTGATGGGCATGAAATTGAAGGCATAGAGCGCCAGGACCAGTGAGATCGCCCCCACCACACCGGGCGCCACCATGCCGGGATGGGTGAACTCAACGTACAGGCAAACCAACCCGATCGCGCCCAACAGGAAGGCGATGTTGGGATCCGCCACCCAGACAAGCAGGGACTCGATTCGCGTCATGGGGTAGGTCTCGACGTCGGCATCGGCCAGATGGAGCGTGGTGGCAGCGCCGTTGAAGCGTTGAATCGCCTTGCCATCGTACTGCGCGAAAATCTCGCGGGGCGAGCTCACCACGGCATCAATCAGCTTGCCGTCAAGCGCTTCCTTGTCCGTATAGGACGCGCTCTTGCGCACCGCGTCCTCCGCTAACGCTACATTGCGTCCGCGTTTCTGCGCGATAGACCGGATGTAGGAAGCCAAGTCATTCTCGATCTTCTCGCTCATCGTCTTGTCCGGCTGCCCTCCCATCATCAGTACCGGATGGGAGGCGCCGGTGTTGGTCCCGGGGGCCATCACCGCCAGATCGCCCGCGAGCAAAACGAAGAAGCCCCCTGACGCAGCGCTGGCGCCACTCGGTGCCACATAGGTAATCACGGGAGCGTGCGACGCATAGATCGCCTGCACAAGCTCTTGCGTGGCGGTGACCAGTCCGCCGGGCGTATTCAACTCCAGAAGGATGGCGTCGGCATTCTGCTCATTCGCGTAGCGGATTCCCCGCTCCACGTATTCCGCGCTCACCTGATGGATCATCATGTCGAGCTTAATCTCCACCACCCGCGGCCGGGTCCCGGCGGCAGGGAGGGGATGGGAGGGTAATACGGCGGCGAGAATGACTATCCACAAGAGTACAGGACGCAGAATTTTGGCGCTCAAGGCGTCTTCCTTGCCGCCGGAGTTTCGGCATGAATTTGTTGCAGGAATTGTTCCACTTGCGGGTTGCCGGGATCGAGATTGAGTGCGGCCTGTCCCTGCACACGAGCCAGTTCCGGTTGATTCAATGAAAGATAAATGTGCGCCAGCGAAAGGTGCGCTTCCGCGGTGTCGCGCAATTTGAGGGAAGTCTGAAGTTCCCCCGCGGCTTCCTGGTGTTTACCCTCGGCCTCGAGCGCTTGGCCGAGCAGGATGTGCGCCTGGGAGTCATCCGGAGACAAGGCAACAACCTCCGCCAGCTCGCGCTCGGCTTCCCCAAAGCGGTTTTCCGCAAGGAATTTCATTCCCTGTGCGAGGTGGGCGTCGATATGTGCCTGGGGAGGAGCACTCGCCAAGTGCTGTTCCATGGCGTTATACAAGGTCAACTCCAGCAAGCGGAAGGCGCGGCCATCATAATTCTTCTTGAGACGCGGCATCGGAAGCACGTCCCCCGACTGGTCGGCTGCCGCCCCCACCTCATGTTCCGCCAGCCAATCCCATTCCGCCCGCTGCGCGGCGGTATCGCCCAGCTTGCCGAAAACCACCGCCAGCAACGTATGGGCTTCGGAATCTTCGGGGTTGGCTTGGAGCGCTGCCTGGAGGGATTCCGCTGCCGCCTGATAACGCTTCTCGTACCAGAGGGCCACGCCCCGGTTAAAACCGAAGTCCACGTCGGAAGGATCGCTCTGGTAGGCGCGCTCGAAATTCGTCAAGGCCTCGTCGTAACGCCCGCGACGGGCCTCCAACACTCCCAGGTTATTGGAAACTTCATCCAACGGCAGGACTTTGGCCAGAGTTTCAAATTCCTTTTCTGCGGCCTGTTCTCGCCCCAGAAAAAACTCATCGACCGCGCGCAGGAACAGCGACTCATTGTAATCCGAATCGGACTCCGCCATCTTTCCCAACCACGTGGCAGAGTTCGCATAGTCCTTTTGCTCAAAATAAAACCGTCCCAGGGCAAAGGCCGTCCGGTGGTCGGATGGGTCAAGGCGCTCCGATTCGGTAAAGAAATGCAGGCGGCTTTTCTCGTCGGTAGCCAAGAGGCCGCGAATATAATTCTCGAAGGCGTCGAGGCGGATATCGTGAAAACGCCGGAGGAAGTCCTCCTCATTGCCCACGGTGAAACCGGGGTCGTGTGTCGCCAGCAGCCGCCACGCCAGCCGCGTTTGCAGATCCACCAGCTCCGTCAAGTCTCCGGAAACTTCCAGGGGTTGCGAAAGCCTCAACAGTTTGACGTTAAGCAGTTGCGCGTGCGCGACCAGGCGATTGTCAACCACGTCGAAATTGCCGAGGATGGCCCAATCCACGCCCAGGGTTTCCGCCACCCTGAACTCGCTCGCCAGCGTGAGGGGCACATCCATGGGCATTCCCAACTGCGTGTAGGCAGCGTTGCGTTCGTCGCGGTCAAGGACATAATTGTCGGGCTGCGGCAGCCGGGAGGAAAGGACTTGCGCGAAACTTTCGGAGATCCAGTTCAAGTCCGCGCGAGGGCTCAGATTCTCAAAGGGAAAGACCAGTAGGGATCGCACCCCCGACGAGCCAAAAAGCTGCCAGGGGTATGACAACAGGAGCAAGAAGAGAAGTCCGACCGTTCTTCGCATGAGAACTCAAACCGACCGGTACATTATAACACCGGGCGGGATGGGAACCGCCATACGGCACGCGGGGTTCGCTCAAAGTCCTATGGGGTTTAAGCAAACCCCTCATACGAAAGTGCGTTCAAATTGGCACTAATGAGTTCCCCGGAGGGGAACAATCTCATGAGCCGTGGGTGAATCCCACGGAGTGGAGTTTCTACATTTCAGGTGAGGGAGCTTTCATTTTGCGCGACGATCACTACCCCGGTCATCCTGAGCCCGCACGTTGGGCGAAGGACCCCGGTAGTTCGTTCTT
Organism: uncultured Acidobacteriota bacterium; assembly: GCA_963825395.1. Taxonomy (GTDB): domain Bacteria; phylum Acidobacteriota; class Terriglobia; order UBA7540; family UBA7540; genus Bog-366. The sequence continues at coordinate 59,913 of CAWGTQ010000069.1, forward strand.
GCCGGTACGCCACGATCAACTGCGGGGGTCCTTCGGCCCGCAAGAACCGGGCCTCAGGATGACAGCGCATTACCCGGGAGCTTTGATTTTTGCAAACAGCGAGGCGAAACCGCTTGGGCGACAAGCCCCGAAAGCGGATGATGTCGGGGTAGCCCTGGATGTATGCGACACCCGCGACTTTGACCGAACCCTGCAGCAGGCCATGCGTTCAATCCTTAATGGCGATGGGGGGATTCCGCATGAGTTCGACAAAAGCCGGGTGTTGGCTGATCTTTTTGAAATCGGGGTCCTCCTCGATCCGCTTCGAGTCGCTAAAACCATCCTCGAGAGCGCGCCGGAGGTAGCGTACCGCATCCTCCGCGTTCCCGATGGAAGCAAAGGCTTTTGCCATGTAGAAATAGAATTCCGCATCTGCACCGCTGGCGTGGACCACCGTCCCCAGTGAGGACGCCTGACCCATGACCTTCGGATCAATGCCCAGGGCGGTGCGATACTCTGCCACGGCCTGATCATACTTCTTCTGATGATAATAGGATGTGCCCAGGTTCAGATGGAAAGAGGCATTGGAGCCCCTCAACTCGATCGCCCGCCGGTAATACTTAATCGATCTTCCAAACTTCTTCTCCATGAAGTATACGGTGCCCAGATTGTTCCAGGCCTCGGCGAAATTCTTGTCGATGCGAGTCGCGCTGCTGTAGGCTTTGGTGGCGTTGTGGAATTTGCTTTGCTCCTGAAAAGCAATTCCCAGCTTGTTCCACAGCGCGGGATCCTTTAAGGATGACTGCTTGAGCGCCCGGTAGTAATAGTCGGCAGCGTCATCATAGTTCTTCCTCGCCATGAAGATGTCCGCCCGCTGTTCCAGGGTGAGCGCCTTGGTTTGGATGCCGCTGGCAGGCCGCGATGCAGCCGCCGGGGCGGCTTGTCCCGGGCAGAAACCTTCCCCAATTCCCGGCGCCACTCCCCAAAAGACAGCAGCCACCATCACCAGAGTGACTGCGCATAAGGCAACGCGTTGCAGTTGGGGTCTCATGGGTGGACCTCCACTTTCGGGACTCGGGGTACGGGATACGGGACCCGTATCGCGTGTCCCGTATCCCGTAACCCGAACTTCATCACTCCGGCGGTGTTTTCGTTTGGGGGTCCGGAGGATTGTCCGGCTTGGGATTCTTTCGCCTAAAGATCGAAAAGAATTTCTTCAGCACACCGCCTTTTTTTTCGTCGGGTTGCTGAGAGCCATCAGAATTGGGGGCCGCGACAACCGTATTGCCGCTCCCCGGAGGAGCAGTGGCCGCCGCAGGCACGGTGGTGGAGCTGCCGGAGTGGAACAATCGGCTCAGAATTCCACCGCCGCCCTGCTGCGGTGTTTGCCCCTGCGGTTCCGTTCCCTCGATAAAATACTCGTTGCGGGCCTCGACCGCCTCGTTGCCGCTGGGAAGAGTGGACGTCGTCTCCACGGGAACCGCCACGATGCCGGGCGGAGCTTCGAAGGGCTCGGCGTCGCTATAGGCGGGGTCCTGGGTGGCCCGTTTCATGAATTCCGTCCAAATCGGCAGGGCCGAATCCGCTCCCGTAAGGTTTAGTGCACGGTCGTCGTCATATCCTACCCAGGCAACCGCGAGCAGATTGGAAGTAAAACCGGCAAACCAGCCGTCGTGCGAAGTCCCGGTCTTGCCCGCGGCGGGCAGGGTGAACCCGCGCGTCCGCACCCCCGCTCCCGTGCCATTGTCGATGACGCTTTCCATCAAATTGACCATCAGGTAGGCGACGCGCGGGTCCAGCACCTGGCGGGTGACTTCCGAACTTCGCCACAACAGGCGCCCGGAAGAATCGTTGACCGCCAAAATAAACCGCGGCTCCTCATAGGTTCCGCCATTCGAAAAAATCGTGTAGGCGCCGGCGACTTCCAGCGGCGTCGCCACATACGATCCCAGCGCAATGGCGGGCGTGGCCAGCAGATCCGTGTTGAACCCCGCCGCCACCGCCAGGTCGCGCACTTTTTCGTATCCCACCATCTCCGCCAGACGCACGGTAGCTACGTTGAGAGAATGCATCAGCGCTTGCCGCAGCGTCACCTGTCCGAAGTATTCCTGCTTGTAGTTTTCCGGCTCGTAAGCCTGGTCGCCAAACTGGAAGGTGGTGGGCTCATCGTTGAGCACGGTAGCGGGAGTAATGAGGGGTTGGGACCCGTCCACGCCGGAGTTCAGCGCCGCCGCATAAACGAACGGCTTGAACGATGACCCCGGCTGGCGTTTGGCCAGCACATGGTTGAGCTGACTGCGGCCGTAATCGCGTCCTCCCACCATGGCCTTCATCCATCCGGTGTGAGGATCGAGCACCACCAGAGCCAATTGCGGTTGCAAAGGATCAGGGGGCGGGGCGCCAGGGGCAGCCTTGGGCCTTTTCAATCGCTTGTCAACTTCCACCATGCCGGCATTGATGGCCATCGATGCGGCTTCTTGCACATCCATGTCGAGTGTGGTGTAAATCCGGTAGCTCTGGGAGAGCAGATCGTGCTCGGAGAATTGCTCGAGCAACTGATCCTTCACCATGTCAACGAAGTAAGGAGCCTGCGTGCCCTCCACGTTGCGCACCACCACCCCCAAAGGGGCCGCGGAAGCCTTCTCCGCCTCTTGGGGCGTGAGCATCCCCTGCTCCATCATACTTCTCAGCACAAAGTTGCGCCGCTCCAACGCTCGCGAGGGATACTTGTAAGGCGAATAGATGTTAGGCCCGCGGATGACCCCGGCCAGCAGGGCGGCTTCCGCCGCGGTCAGGCTGCCCACATCCTTGTTGAAGTAGGCGCTGGCCGCTTCACCGAACCCATAAATGGAAAAACTTCCGCGCTGGCCCAGATAAATCTGATTCGCGTATAGCTCAAAAATCTGTTCTTTATTCAGGCGTTGTTCCAGCAGAAGCGCCAGGAAAATCTCGTTTATTTTGCGGCCAAATTTGCGCTGGGGGGTGAGCCCGAAGATGTTGCGGGCCAACTGCATGGTCAGGGTGCTTCCACCCTGCATGATTTCGTCCGTGCGGAAGAAATCGTGCAAACCGGAAGCGAAAATCCGGTACAAGTTCACGCCATGGTGAGAAAAGAAACTATGGTCTTCCGCCGCCACCACGGCGTTGACGACGGTTTTGGGAAGATCCTGGTAGCGCACCAGCCGCCGCTTGCTGCGGGAATTGTCAAACAGGGTGGTGATAACTTCCGGCTCAAGCTTGTAACTCTCATCCGCTGCTGCGTCGGAAAGCGAAGTGATGGAAGCGATGTGTCCGTTGGCGAACTCCAGCGCCGCGGGGCCCTCCTTGAAAAAGTCACTCTCAAAGAAGGACGCGGAGCCTGGCCGGATTTCCAGGCGATTTCCAACCCGCCGGTAGGTGCCGACATTTGACCCGCCCTCGTACTCGGAGTAAAGCCCTTTGCGCAGGCGGGCGGCCACCTCATCCGGCGTTATCGCCTCGCCGACGAATACCGGTGTGGGCGCGGCAAATACCAGGGAAGCGTTGTTGAAGACATCGCCGCTCAGCCGGGCCTCGATGACCCGTGTGAAACGCACGTAGAAATAGACCAAGGCCCCCACTGCCGCCAGAAACAACAGCAGCCCGGCGCCGAGCAAATACTTCTTCCCGTTTCCCCCAAGGGATTTTCGCAGCCCCGTGATTCTCCCTCGGCCCCCTGACCCTTTAGAGACCCGCGATGCCGAAGATGAACGGACAGCCACGTCTTATATCGACCGATTTTCAGATGAGGGGGTAAAGTGGAGTTGCAGCGTATATACCTTCAAATCCACGGGGACGTGGTAATCAATGCTCACACTTACCTTGTTCGGGTTGGCCTCCACCATTACATCCTCCGGCGCCAAAGGAAGGCTCAAGTCTTGCGCCTTAGCCAGGACGCTGTTCCGAATCCCGTCCGCCGAGGCATGTTGCGTCAGCCAAAAAGGTGTCTGGGTCTGAAGGTAGTCTTGGAGTTGATAATTATTCACGTAAACGGGAATGACTTTGAAACCGGCAAAGATTACCGCCGCGAGAAAGGCTAGAGAGAGGATGGTCTTAAAGGTCATCCTCCCGGACTCAGATAGCCGCATGGTGTTCCCCCGTGGCAGGCAAATCCCCCTTCCGTTATCTCCGGTTCATTGCCAGCAAACTGGAGACAACCGCTTCCAGCTTAACATCCTGAATTTGCTTTGTCGAGCGCTGGAAGATCTCCACCAAACCCTGCTCGAATTTGCGTTTGCCAAGCGTCACACGACACGGCACCCCGATCAAATCAGCGTCCTTGAACTTAACCCCCGGCCTTTCGGCGCGGTCGTCAAAGAGCACGTCCAGGGAGTGCGCCCGCATTTCCTCATAAAGGCTTTCTGCGGCCGCGAGCAGCCGCGCGTCATCCATGTTGGCCGCCGTCAGGATGACGTCAAAGGGGGCGATGGACGCAGGCAGGAACATGCCGTCGCGGTCGTGGTTTTGTTCCACCGCCGCGCTCAGGATGCGCTCCACGCCAATGCCGTAGGAACCCATCACCAGCGGAACCTCCCGCCCGTTTTCGTCGAGCACCGTGGCGTGCATCGCCTGGGAATAGCGGCGCCCCAGTTTGAAAATGTGGCCCAACTCCACCGAAACGCTGATGCGCAATGGACGCCCGCACCTCCGGCAGAGATCACCGGCGGAAACCACCCGCAAATCGACGTACTCGGCGCTGAAATCGCGTCCCGGCGTTACATTGCGCAGGTGAGTGTCATCCTGGTTGGCGCCCGTGATCAAGCCCCGCCGGCCTTCCAGCGCCTTGTCGGCGAGAATCCTGACACCTTTCAAGCCCACCGGTCCCAGCGAGCCCAAGTGCGCCCCCAGCAACGCCCGGGCCTCTTCCGGCGTGGACGGGCGGAACCCCTCCGTGCCCAGCGACGCGGCCAGCTTGGTTTCACTCAGGGCGTGATCCCCGCGGAGCAGGATCAAGATCGCCTGGCCCTCCACGACGTATACCAGGGTCTTAATCATCCGGTCGCCGCTCTCACCCGCGAATTTCACCAAGTCATCGATGGTCTTCTGCCCCGGCGTGGCGAAAGGCTCCGGCGCGGCCTCGCCTGGCGGGTCCACCACCGGCGGCGCGTTCCCTTCCGCCTTTTCCAAATTCGCCGCGTAGCCGCACTCGCACAGCGCGATCAGATCCTCGCCCGCGTCCGTGGGCGCGGTGAACTCATGCGAGTGCGTACCGCCCATCGTCCCCGAGTACGCTTCCACGATCACATACTTCAGCCCGCAGCGGTCAAAGATGTGGCAATACGCGTCATAATGTTTGCGATAACTCACGTCCAGGCCGGCATCATCGACGTCGAATGAATACGAATCCTTCATCCAGAATTGCCGCAGCCGCAGCAACCCCGACTTGGGGCGCGGCTCATCGCGGAACTTTTCCTGAATCTGGTACCACATTTGCGGAAGTTGCTTGTACGAACGCAGTTCCCCGCGCGCGATGTTGGTCATTTCCTCTTCGTGGGTTACGCCCAGAACCATTTCATGATCGTTCCGGTCCTTGAACTTAAAGAGCGTCGGACCGTAGGCGGCGTAGCGCCCCGACTCTTTCCAAAGTTCCGCCGGGTTCAGCGCCGGCAGGTAGAATTCCTGCGCCCCGATAGCGTTCATCTCCTCGCGAATAATCTGCATGATCTTCAGGAGCGATCTTTGTGCCAACAGGAGATGCGCATAAACCCCCGCCGCAACCTGGCGAACGTACCCTGCCCGCAACAACAGACGGTGGCTGGGAACTTCTGCTTCCGCGGGATCCTCCCGCAAAGTAGGAATGAAAACCTGACTCCAACGCATGAGTTCAACCTTTCGTTTTAGCCGTTTCTAGCGGTCAGCTCACAGCTATCAGCGATCAGCTTGTAGCTCGGCCTTCGCGCTGAGGGCTGTATCCGGACGGCTGATTACGCTCAAACAGAATCCGTCATTGTTGAAGATACCGCCACAGCTTGTCAAGGAATGTGAGGGTTAGACAGCGCAACAACAGGCCGGCCGCTCAGTATTCACGCGTGGTCACTATGCCCGGCTGCGGCACAGGATATCTTCCGTTGGCATCAGCAATGAGTGGAGCCGGGGAATCCATCGTGAACTTGTCCACGTCCGGGGCCATTTCATGCTCGCATTGCAGCATCTGGTCAAACGTGATTTCCCGGCCGGTGTGGGCAGCCATGCGGCCCATGCTCGAGACGAGGCTGGCTTCCACCCCGCGTTTAACCTCGTTGTATGGCTTGTCGTCTCGCACGGCATCCACCAAGTCGTTCCATTCGTTTTGATAGGGATCCTGCTCGGCCGGGTCCACCTTGGATTCCCAAATCATGTCTGCGGTCGTCATCTGACCCTTGAATAGGCTGGAGGGTTGTCCACAATCACCCTGCTTAGAAGCGATGCCCATCCCTTTGGTGCCGTGCAGGTAGCTTGCATAGATCTGCTCGCACCCCGCTATAGTCCGCCCGTCGAAGAAAAACTTCGTGCCATCGGCATACGTATATTCCACGGAATACGTATCGAAATTCTGATCCACGTACATGATCCCTTCGGGACTCATGCGGTAATGGCGGCCGCCCAGCGCCTGTGCCTTGACCGGCCACTCGTTTTTCATCCATCCGATATGATCGATGACGTGGATATAAAAATCGTTGAAGCAGCCGCCGCTGGCCCAGATGAAGCTGTGGAAGCGCTGCACCTGGTAGAGTAGATCGCTGATCCCGGCAGGTTTGGGAAGCGAGGAAAAATATCCGCCGGGCCCGTGCATCCGGTAACCCCTTTGGAGGATGATCTGGCCGATCTCGCCGTCATGAACACGCTTGGCCAGTTCCTGGAGCGCCCGGCTGTGACGCGACATCAATCCCACCCCTACCTTGAGGTTCTTGGCGGAGGCGTCTTGCTCGAGGCTGAGCATGCGTTTGCTGGTGGGGCCGTCCACCGTGACCGGCTTCTCCATGAAGACATTCAGGCCCTTCTGGATGGCGTAGGTGAAATGCACCCAGCGAAACGCCGGTGGCGTGGCAAGAATGGCGATATCACCCGGCTTCAAACAATCCATTGCTTTCTGATAGGCGTCGAAGCCGATGAACTGGCGATCCTGCGGAACGTCCACCTGGCTCGAGAACTTCTGCTGCAAATTGTTCAGGTCTTTATCGAGCCGCTCCGGGAAAATGTCCGCCATCGCGACCAGCTTGATAGGACCGCGCTTGACGGATAGCGCGTTCGCCGCTGCGCCGCCGCCTCGCCCGCCGCAGCCGATCAGGGCGACCTGGATCAGGTCGCTGCCGGCGGCGTGGACGGGGGGAATGGCCACGTTGGCCAAAGCCGAAACGGCAGCCAATTTGCCGGCGGTTTCAATGAATTTACGGCGGGTAGTCGAGGTTGGAATGGAAAAGTTCATGGCTGTGCAGGCCCTCCCAAACGTGTCGTTGCCTTTTCGCTGGCTGGCAGAGGAAATCCCAGGCGCTTTGTTGAATCGCCTGAGCCGTGGCGCAGGTTCACCCTGACGAAGAAAATGTAGTCCGTATAGTGTAGACGGCGGACGTTGGACACGCCGGAAGATTACCACTACGCTCAAATGCCTTCAAGCACCAACGGTTGCAGGCACCATTGACCGCGGGTTTGGCATCCAGGGAAAAGCTCGCAAATCAACCGTACCCGTCCTTTCAGGAAACAGTCCCGGCATCCACCGTCAGGCCAGCGATGCCGGAAAAACGAGGCGGATGGGCGCCCGAGGGCTGTCCGACGCGAGCACGCCCCGCTCGAGAAGTGCCGGCACAACGCGCCGCGCCTGGCGCTTGCCCGTCCCCACTACGCCGGCCGCGTCGCTGCGAGGCAGTTCTCCACGGTAAAGTACCGCTTCGAGAATTTTGCCTGACTTCGGGGGCAGCGCGGTAAGCCTGATTTCTTCCTTCGCCCACACCAGGCGATGATGCGCCGCCGCGGTGTTAAGGGTGGAACCCGTCTTGCCGAGTTGGCTGTAAACATCCTCTCTGGACGGTAATATGGGCCTTCGCTTCGATCTGAAGATCGCGCTTCCGAGTGTCAGTGGTATAGTCGTTTTTCAGCGCCCGCTCGATATCGACGGGATGGGTGTCGTGCCCTTCGATGAGGTTACTGTAGTAGCAGTTCATCGCCCGCACCAGATCAGACAGCGAAGCCAGCAAACTCTCAGGCAGACTCCGGCGAAATGCCGCAGCCTTTTGCGCCAAATCGAGGGCTCGGTCGGCGAGGCGACTCGGGAATCGAGAGTCCTCCCCGCCCAGCAAAGGCTCCATAAGCGAAGTCAGCTCACCGCGGTCTTCCGGCACTTTTATGTCCGCTTCCATGTCCGCTTCTATGTCCTCAAAATGTCAGTTTCCGGACTTGAAACGATGTTAATGAAAACAAACAAGTTATAGCTATCTTGAAACGATGTTGATGAAAATAAAGGAGAAAGACGTTGGACGCCAACTCGAGAAAAGCAAACGGTAAACCGCGTCAGTCAGAACAAGATTCGGGCTCCCGGGGTCCATGCCTGGGGACGGAATTCGGCATTCGGGTCTCGGGATTCCGGGGCCGGGGGCCAGACGTGAGGGGGTGCGGCTACGAAAAGCTGGAGGGTTCCCGCTTTTCCCGGGTTGCCGCGAATCGCAAAAGGCACTCCCTGGCTGGGGTCTACGGTCTGCAATCGACCGTCCCTGGCCACCCTTCTGCGGGCCGCTGCATCGTAGAAGGAGAGGACCGGGTTGGAACCACCGGCCCGTCGTTTCAATCTCCCCCACACAACCGAAAAGCCTCATTTCTATCAGAGATATAGCATGGTGAAGTAAAACCTACTTAACATCGGTAACTTCCTGCTGAATGCCTGCGTCAAATGGATGGTGAAAGGAAATGGCAAGGAGCGGCAAAGTAAAATTGGGGAAATGAAGATGGTTTGGGGCCGCAAAATAGTGGAAGAAGCCGCATATAGGTATCAGGGCAGATCATTCAGGAGGATGACCATGCGAAACAAACTATCACTAGTGGTTCTCTCCCTCGTCTTGGGAACCGGATGGTGTTGGGCAGGACCGCCCACCACTGACTCGCAGGCGATGGGGGGCATCCAATCCCGCCTTAACCACGCGAAGGTGGATAAGCACGGTGATGTGCAAGTGACGTACGCGGGGGGCGTCGCGACGCTTACGGGAACGGTGGATAACCTGGGGAGCAAACTCGACGCCGAGAAGGCCACCCAGAAGGCACCGGGAGTGACGCAGGTTGTGGACGACATTCAGGTGCGAGCCGAGGGCGTCGGCGACCGGCAGATTCTGGAGCAGGCGCGCCACGAGATCGTGATGTACTACGCCTACGGGATTTTCGATAACGTGAACCTTGAGGCCCATAACGGCACGCTCACCGTCAGCGGGCAAGTCACCCAGCCTTTCAAGAAGACGGATATGGGGAATATCCTTGAGCGCGTAAAAGGAGTGGCGGAGCTCGAGAACAACCTGGAAGTCTTGCCCCTCTCGACGTTTGATGACCGCCTGCGGCTGCAAGTGGCGCAGGCCATCTACCGCGATCCGTACTTCATCCAATACGCCAACCGGGCGATTCCCCCGATTCACGTCATTGTGAAGAACGGCAACGTAACCCTGTACGGGGTGGTGGCGTCAGCCATGGACCGCACCAAGGCGGATATGGACGCCCGCAATGTTGGGCTCTCGTTCTCCGTCGTTAACAATCTCCAGATCGTGAAATCCTAACGGGTTGCTTATACCATCGCCCCATGCCTGCGCTGCGCAAGTTCAGCGCAGGCATTTTTTCTTGAGCTGAATAATCCGGAGCGGCGAGGGAGCCGGTTTGATCGGGGCGCTGCCATGAGGGCGCAGAAACGGCCGCGTAAGTTGCAACATCAGATCAAAGCTATACACCCGCGCTGGGGATTCTCACCTGCCGGTTAAGCTCCAAATGGCGAAAGCAATCCACCACGTGGTCGTTGACCATGCCCACCGCCTGCATGAAGGCGTAACAGATTGTGGAGCCCACAAAATTGAACCCTCGCCGCTTCAAGTCTTTGCTCATGGCGTCGGACTGCGGGGTATGCGCCGGCCCGTGTTGCGGCATGCGCCAAATATTCTGCCTCGGCTGCCCATCCACAAACTGCCAAATATAGGCGTCAAAGCTGCCGAACTCCTGTCGCACCTGAAGAAAGGCCTGGGCGTTCTTGATTGCCGAGTCGATCTTCAGCCGATTACGCACGATGCCGGAATTGCCAAGCAGTTCACGGACTTTCTTCCGGCCGTAGCAGGAAACGATAAGCGGGTCAAAGTTGTCAAACGCCGCGCGGTAATTCGCGCGTTTTCTCAGGATGGTGTCCCAACTCAATCCCGCCTGGGCGCCTTCCAGAATGAGGAACTCAAAAAGCCGTTGGTCATCGTGCAGGGGCATGCCCCACTCCTCGTCATGGTAACGTATGGCGAGGTCGTTGCTGGCCCAGTGGCAGCGCCGGACGGCTTCGGTGGGAGATTGTCGAGGTGTCACCTCTTCTCACCCCCTGCTGGTAAAAGATCGATGTTGTCCTTCACGACAAGAGGCAAACCACACCTCGCGAGTTTGTATGTGTCAGGTCCGCTTGGCGCACTTCACACTTTTGCCCAAGTGGTTTCACCACTGAACGGTGGCAAATCCCCAAGGGCGCAGCCTAATGCCCGGGCGGACCGGATGTCAAGCGCCGCCATCTTGGAGCGCTGTCCTGATTTGGACTGGATTCAAGAACGAGGGCAATCCGCCGTGAAGTATCCAGCAGAGCAGATTGCGCCATCCGTACTCCTCCATTAGAATGCTGGGGGAGAGTTTTTACCGCCCCTTCATCGCTCCGCTTAGTGAGGAAGCCATTGCCGGAGAAAAAACCAATTGCCTTGGCGTCGGACCACGCGGGTTTTCCGCTGAAAGAGAAAGTCCGCGAGTATCTGATCCACAAGGGCATCGAGGTGCAGGATTTCGGCGCCTACTCCCTGGACCGCGTGGATTATCCCGACTTCGCTGAGAAAGTTGCCGGTCAGGTTGCGGGAGGCCTGGCGGATTGCGGCATCCTGGTCTGCGGAACAGGGCTGGGTATAATGCTGGCGGCAAATAAAGTACCCGGAATCCGCGCCCTCCCCTGCAACGATACAATTTCCGCCCATTTCGCTCGTGCTCATAACAACGGCAACATCCTCGCTATGGGCAGCCGGCTGCTGGACGAGGCGACGATGCAAAAAATCGTCGACACCTGGCTGGCCACGCCTTTCGAAGGCGGACAGCACCAAAAGCGGTTGGAGAAAATCGACGCCATCGACGCACATTACCATCGGGAGAAAAGTTCATGAATGCTCAATTACGCTCTCATTTGCGTTCGCTCCACGAGGTGGACCCCGACATCGCGCGCGCCATCGACCTGGAAGTTGACCGGCAGGCTCGCACGTTGGAATTGATCGCCTCTGAGAATTTTGTCAGCGAGGCGGTGCTGGAAGCCCTGGGTTCGGTGATGACCAACAAGTATGCGGAGGGCTTGCCCGGCAAACGCTACTACGGTGGTTGCGAGTACGTGGATGTGGCGGAGAATCTTGCCATCGAGCGCGCCAAGAAGCTGTTTGGCGCCGAGCACGCCAACGTCCAGGCCCACTCCGGCAGCCAGGCCAATCAGGCCGTCTACATGACCGTCCTCAAACCCGGCGACACGCTGCTGGGCATGAGTCTGGCGCATGGGGGCCACCTGACGCACGGTCATCCGCTGAATTTCTCCGGCAAGATGTACAAGATCGCTTCCTACGGAGTGCACAAGGACACGGAGACCATCGATTATGACGAGCTCGAACGTCTGGCCAAAGAGCATCAGCCCAAGCTTATTCTGGCCGGGGCCAGCGCTTATCCGCGCTTTCTGGATTTCGCCCGCTTCGCCGCCATCGCCCACGACTGCGGAGCGGTGCTGATGGTGGATATGGCGCATATTGCCGGACTGGTGGCCGCGGGCCTGCACCCCAGCCCCTTCCCGCACGCCGACTTCGTTACCACCACCACGCACAAAACCTTGCGCGGGCCGCGCGGGGGTGCCGTCTTCTGCAAAGAGAAATTTGCCAAAGACCTCGACAGGATTGTGTTCCCCGGCATCCAGGGCGGGCCGCTGATGCACGTGATCGCCGCTAAGGCCGTCTGCTTCCACGAAGCCCTTCAGCCCGACTTCGCTGAGTACCAGAAGCAGATCATCGCCAACGCCCAGGCAATGGCGGAAGCGCTGGCGGCGGAAGGCTTCCGCATCGTTGCCGGCGGAACCGACACGCACTTGATGCTGGTGGATGTGTTCACCAAGAAAGTCACCGGCAGGCAGGCGCAGGATACCCTGGAGCGCGCCAGCATTACCGTCAACAAAAATGCCATCCCCTTTGACGCCAACCCGCCTGCCGTGGCCAGCGGCATTCGCGTGGGGACACCTGCCGTTACCACGCGCGGAATGAAAGAGCCCGAGATGCGGCAGATCGCCCACTGGATCGCCGAAGTCCTGAACTACATCGAGGACGAACCCACCATTAAGCGCGTGCGGAGCCAGGTGGAATCATTGACGGAAAGATTCCCCCTCTATGAGAACCGGCGCGTGGCGGTCGGAACGAAATCGTGAGAATGAGTCCTGGAATACATTCTGCTCGCGCATGGGTTTGACTTGGTGAACACTTCGGGGACACCATCATTCATTCTGAAGAGCTAATCGTTTCTCCTAAATCTTATAAAGAGGTGTTGCCGTGAATATTCGACGCCGCTTGGGAAGCTTTTCTGTCTTCATCCTTTTAGTGGGCGCAGGGATGTTGCTGCCCAGATTGCCCCAGAGCCGGGCGGATGAGGGGATGTGGACTTTTGATAATCTTCCTCTCCAGCAACTCCAGCAACATTATGGCTTCACGCCTGACCAGGCGTGGCTCGATCACGTCCGCTTGGCCAGCGTGCGATTCAACGACGGCGGTTCCGGCTCCTTTGTCAGCCCCCATGGACTGGTTTTGACCAACCACCATGTGGCATTGACGCAACTACAAAAGGTTTCGTCTCCAACGCGTGACTATGTACTGAGCGGGTTTTATGCGCGGACGCCCGCCGAAGAGTTGAAGTGTCCCGACCTGGAACTGAACGTCCTGGTCTTCACGGAGGACGTCACCCGACGCGTGCAGAGCGCCGTAACCTCCGGGATGAGCGAGTCCAATGCGCTGAAGGCCCGCAAGGCGGAAATCGCCAAGATTGAAAAAGAGAGCACGGAAGAGACCGGATTGAGATCCGACGTCATCACGCTCTACCAGGGCGGCGAGTACTGGCTTTACCGCTACAAGAAATACACCGACATCCGCTTGGTATTTGCCCCCGAGCAGCAAATCGCCTTTTTCGGTGGCGATCCCGACAACTTTACTTATCCTCGCTACGACATTGACTTTGCTCTTTTTCGCGTTTACGAGAATGGAAAGGCCGTGGAAAGCAACAATTATCTGAAATGGAACCCCCAGGGCGCGGCAGATGGTGAGCTGGTCTTTGTCTCCGGCAACCCGGGTTCAACCAGCCGCCTGGATACCTTGTCGCAGATTGAAACACAGCGCGACTACACGCTTCCGCTGAACATCAGGACCCTGGAGCACCGCTTGCGAACTGCCAAAGCCTATGCTTCCCTGGGGCAGGAACAGTCGCGCCAAGCTACCCGGCAAATCTTCCTTGTCGAAAACTCGCTTAAGGCTTACCGCGGCATGAACCAGGGACTTCACGATCTGAGCCTGATCGCCAAGAAGCGCGCGGATGAGGAAGCGTTCCGGGCCGTGGTGGCGAGCAAGCCGGATTGGCGGAGCGCTTACGGTCAGAACTGGGATTCCATTGCGGGCGCGGAATCCAAGTATCGCGAGATTCTTAAACCCTACCGGTTCCGTTCGGTGGGGTGGTCTTCCCTGAGTCTCATGGCGCTCAACATTGTCCAGTACGTGGTCGAAATCAAAAAGCCGGACGGGGAACGACTGGAAGGCTTCCACGATTCTCAACTTGATTCGCTGCGGTTCCAGCTTTACTCACCGGCGCCGGTCTATCGGGATTTTGAGCAGGCGATGCTGGCGGGCTTCCTGGAGGATGCACGAGATGAGCTGGCGCCTGACGATCCCTTCATCAAAGAAGTGCTGGCAGGAAATTCACCGGAGGAAGTGGCCAAGGAAGCAATGAACGATACCAAGTTGGTCGACGCGAGCTTCCGCAAAGCGCTCATCGAGGGCGGAGAATCAGCCGTTCAGGCCTCGACGGATCCGCTGATTGCCCTCGCACGCAAGGTCGATCCCTGGCGGCGGAAGATGATCAAGGCCTACGAAGATCAGGTGGAGAGTGTGGAAACACCGGCGGGAGAAGGGATCGGCAAAGCCCGCTTCGCTGCGTACGGTAAATCTTCCTACCCGGATGCGACCTTCACTTTGCGGCTTTCCTTTGGCGCCGTCAAAGGCTATCCCATGAACGGCACCGAGGCCCCTCCCAAGACGACTTTATACGGCCTCTACGATCGCGCCTACAGCTTTGACCTGAAACCGCCCTATAACCTTCCGTCTCGTTATCTCGAGCGGAGGGCCAGCCTTGACCTCTCAACTCCCGTGAACTTTGTCAACACTTGCGACATCATCGGCGGCAATTCGGGGTCCCCGGTAATCAACAGGCGCGGCGAACTGGTGGGACTGATTTTCGATGGCAACATTGAGGGATTGGTCGGCGATTACGTCTATAACGAAGAGAATAATCGGGCCGTGGCCGTTCATAGTCGAGCCATGATTGAAGTGCTCCGCAAACTCTATGACGCCGCCCCTCTTGCTGACGAACTGACGGCGAAATGAGGGTCATTACCCCCCCACTAACTGCCTTGCATAAGTTCCTTGGCCGCTGTGTAACCGCTTTGCACGGCGCCTTCAATAGTGGCAGGCAGCCCGGTGGCTGTCCAATCGCCCGCCAGATAGAGACCCTGGACGGGAGTGCGTGCTGGTGGCCGCAGGGGCTCAGCTTCCGGGCTCGGGGAGAAGGTTGCGAAGCGCTCTTTGATGATGAGCGAGTGCAGCAGCTTTGCCTTACGAACCGCAGGCAACATTTCACCCAGCTCCCTCAACGCGACGGCCAACAGTTCTTCCTTTGATCGGCTGATGTGCTTGTGCGCGCCGCTCAGGACCAACGAGACATAGTGGTCGTTGGCGTTTAGGATGCGGCTCTTATCGAAAAGCCATTGGATGGTCGTTCCACGCAAGCCCACAAATTCGAGATCGCTAATGGGGGCGTCAAACCACAGGTTGATGGAGATGATGGGCGCAGGATGAAGCGCCAGGGCAGCGGAAAAAAAGGGGTCGCCGCGCAGCCAATCGCCGGGCAGCACGGTCGCCAACTGTTGCCACGGCACGGCGGAAATCACGGGAACACCCTCCATTTTATCGCCGGACGCCAAATCGACACCTCGGCAGGCGCGCCCCGCAATTAGCAACTGCTTGACCCCGCGCCCGGTTTGCACACATCCCCCGCGCGCTTCGATGTAAGCAGCGGCCGCAGCCGTGTAGCACTCGCTTAACCCCACGCGCGCGATGCCCAGCCGGGAGTCGGCGGGAGAGGAAAACAGCGCCAGCCGCAGGACGCGCTCAAAAAGCTGGGCGGAAGCAATGCGCGGGTCTTCATTCATTGCCGCGATGCAGAGCAAATCCCAGAAATTGCGCTGGAGGCCTTCCGATTGTCCGCGCCGGCTGAGCCATGCCGTGACGCTCTCGCCCGCCGCAGGGGCCGATTTCTGCCCCGCGGTGCGCAGGTCCTTCCCCAAGCGCAACACTTCCAGTTTCTGCTTCAACGAAAAGCTCCCCGAGCGCAGCACACCCAAAAGTAGAGTGCCAGGGCGAAGGCAAGTCAGGGCAGTCGAGGCGTGACAGCCGACCGTCACGATCCAGGAACGGCACAGCGAGCCGGGGTTGAAAATGCACCCGGTCGAGAGTTCCAAGGGTCTTGAGGAATTGGATCGTCGAGTGGTAACAGCCCATGAAGAGATGCTGGCCGTTGTCCACAACCGCACCGGTGGTGGGATCACGAAACGAGCGAGCCCGCCCCCCGAGGTGCGGCTTCTGTTCGAGCAAACAAACCCGCTTACCTGCCTCGGCCAACGCCACACCCGCGGCGAGACCGGCGAAACCACCACCGATGATGAGGGCCTCGTAGGGCATTGTCCGTAGTCCGTTGTCCGTGGTCCGTTGTCCGTTGCTAATGGTCAGCGAAATTCGAAACTCACAACTGTTTTCGACGTTCTGACTCCGGACTTCGGACCCCGGGCCTTTTCATTTCTGCCACTCCACACCGAGGTAAACCGTAAGCGCTGTCCAGATCTTCAGCGGGCGCGGGACGCGCACGCGCTTCCCGAAGACGTTGTAGCAGCGCTTCTGGATGCGCTTCAGGACGCCCCAGTAAATCGCCGCCATGATTTCTGCGGACTTCATCGATCGCCGGTCTTCGGCCGGAAGCATTTGGCGCGCCAGGTCGAAGTGGCGCCGGGCGCGGTCGCATTCGAACTGCATCAACTCGATGAAGGGATCGTTGTAAGCCCCGGCTAGCAACTCGGCGGGGCGGACGCCGAAGCGGTCCAAATCCTCCTGGGGAATGTAGATACGCCCGCGCTGGGCGTCCCGCTGGATGTCGCGCAGAATATTGACGAGCTGCAAGGCCGTTCCCAGGTTCACGGCGTAATCCCGCGTGCGGGAGTTTTGATAACCGAATATCTCGATGCAAATGAGGCCGATGGTCGAGGCCACGCGGTAACAATACAGAGACAACTCTTCAAACGTCTCGTAGCGCGTGCCTTTCAAATCCATTTCCAGGCCCAGGATCAGGTCCTCGAAAGGCTTCCGGGGAATCTTGAAACGCTTGATGGCTTCGGCTAGGACGCGCAACTCCGGCGCGTCGAGGTGGCTCGAATCTTCCGCGTAACACGCATCCAGCGCCTGCCGATAGCGCGCCAGTGCGGCCGCGGCCTCCGCCGGGTCGAGGCCACTATCAACGATATCGTCACCCCGCCGCGCGAAGGCATAGACCGCTTCGATGGCAAGGCGCTTCTCCGGGGGCAGAAAAACAAAAGCGTAATAGAAGTTGGTGACGCGCGCGTTGGTGAAATGGGTGTTTTTCAAGGACACGTTCATGATGGGATGGTAACCGCCGGAGCGTGCGCCACGCTCGCGCCCAGCGGAGCCCGGCGGGCGCGCAAGTAAAGGCGCAGGAAATCCCACTTGCTGAGCGAAGGCCGCCGATGAAAGATATCATAGGAAACCGCTTCGATTCTCGAAAGAATCTCCGTTCCGCCCAGCCATGTCAGGCGCAATTGCGTCCGCAGTTTGGGCTGCACTTCCTCCGGCAGACCTCTTCCCCGCTCGAAAAGCTCACGGGTGCGGGCAATTTCAAAGGCCAGCAATTCCTGCCACCGGGCATCGTTGTGACCGGCGCGCAGATCATCGAGCGTGTAGTGGAAGCGCGCCATATCTTCCTGCGGCAGATAGACGCGGTCGCGGGAAAAGTCGATGGCCACGTCTTGCCAGAAGTTGGTGAGCTGCAGCGCCGTGCAAATGTTGTCCGAAAGCTCAAAAAGGTGCGGGTCGTGATAGCCGAACAATTCCAGCACCAGCCGACCCACGGGGTTCGCGGAGCACGTGCAGTAAGCCAGCAGCGAGGCAAAGTCCGGATGGCGGTTCACCACCACGTCCGACTCAAACGCGCGCAGCAGGTTTTCAAAGTTCTCGCGCGAGAGGCGGAATCGCTCCGCGCTGTCGCGCAGCGCCAGGAAAACCGGGTGATCGATTTTCCCTGCGTAGCAGTCCGCGAGCTTGGCTCGCCACTCGGCCAGCTTTTCAAGACGGTTCTCGACGCCCGGCTCGTCTGCAACGTCGTCCGCATAACGGGCGAAGGCATAAACCGCCGCCAGTGCGTCGCGCTTGTCGCGGGGGACAAGATACGAAGCGGTGGGAAAATTCTCGTAATGCCGGCTCGCCAGCCGCCGGCACTCAGCCGTAAGCCGCGCGCAGCTCAGTTTCAGAGGCAGACATAGTTCGAAAGCCGCTTGTTATTATAGGGCTTCCCGAGCATGTCAGGAAACCCGATTGTGATAAAGGAGATCAACCAAGCGGTCGCGCAGGGGACTTGGCCTGCGCCGAAAGGGGTTTGGCTGCGTTCAAAAGGACGGACCCTCCCGGTTACATGCCCGCCAGAAAGAAAATTCTGATAGGTGACGTTGGTAACATCTATGAAACATTCCCTCCTTACCCTTATCCTGTTGGCTGCAAGTCAGGGAGCGATTGCGGCACACAACAGGTGCCTGGCTTCATTGCCGCCACGATTTGTCATATGGTGTGAAATCCGCTATTGTTGAGTGTTCATGGCTTCCAAATCTCATCACCATAAGATTGACGCAACGGAATCCAAGGTGGATCTCCCCGTGGCGCCTGAGTTAGCGCCGGCGAGCCCGGATGCGGTCGCGCTGAACAGCCCGGACCTTTACATCAACCGTGAGTTGAGCCTGCTGGAGTTTCAATGCCGGGTTTTGGAAGAGGCTGCGGACGCGGACAACCCGCTGCTCGAGCGATTGAAATTTCTCGCCATTCTCGGGTCGAACCTGGACGAATTTTTTATGGTCCGCATTGCGGGATTGATGAAACAGGTAGCGAGCGGCAGGGCGGAGGTCGGGCGCGACGGCCGGCCTGCGGCGGCGCAACTTCAACTGATCCGCGAGAAGGTTCGCCAGATTGCCGCGCAAGCCCGTGACCTCTGGCAGGGGGAAGTTCGACCGGGCTTGGAGCAGCAGGGGATCAGCGTGGTTGATTGGTCCTCCCTCGATGACGAGGAGCACGCCGCCTTGAATGCCTATTTTCGCGAGCAGGTGTTTCCCGTGTTGACTCCGCTGGCCTTCGATCCCGGACGCCCCTTTCCCCACATCTCAAATCTCAGCCTGAACCTGGCCGTGGTGGTGCGCGACCACAAAGGGGAGGAGCACTTCGCTCGCGTCAAAGTTCCCAACACCCTATCCCAATTGGTCCCGGTAAAGGGCGTCTTCGGAGATCCGAAGACATCCTCATCGGCACCAAAGGTTTTCAAGTTTGTGTGGCTCGAGCAGTTGATCGCGGACAACCTGCGCTTGCTGTTCCCGGGCATGGAGGTTGTGGAGTCGTCCCCCTTTCGCGTGACGCGTGACGCGGAAGTCGCCGTCCAGGAATTGGAGAGTGACGACCTGCTGGAGACCATTGAGGAGGCCATGCGGGAGCGCCGCTTCCTGGACGTCGTCCGGTTGCAAGTTGCCAAGGACATGCCGGAGAGAATTCTTTCCATCCTCACCAGCCAGATTGAAGTCCACCCGCAGGATGTTTACCGCCTTAACGGGCCGCTCGGTTTCGACCGGTTCATGGAACTCTATTCCCTCGACCGG
The DNA here is from genome assembly GCA_963825395.1 of uncultured Acidobacteriota bacterium. Taxonomy (GTDB): domain Bacteria; phylum Acidobacteriota; class Terriglobia; order UBA7540; family UBA7540; genus Bog-366. The sequence goes on from CAWGTQ010000069.1 coordinate 79,333, forward strand.
CCGGACCTGAAGGACAAACCCTTTGTGCCGATGACTCCCGCCAGTCTGGGCGCGGACTGCCAGGAAGATCTTTTCAGCCTGATTCGCCAGGAAGATTTCCTGTTCCACCACCCATACGATTCCTTCCAGCCGGTGGTGGAGTTTCTGCGCCAGGCGGCGCACGACCCCAATGTGCTCGCCATCAAAATGACCCTCTACCGCGTGGGGAGAAACTCTCCCATTGTCGCCGCTCTGCTGGACGCGGTTGAGGACGGCAAGCAGGTGGCCGTGCTCATGGAATTGAAGGCTCGCTTCGATGAGGAAAGCAATATCGAGTGGGCACGGAAGCTGGAAGATGCGGGCGTGCACGTGGTCTATGGAATTGTGGGCATGAAGGTCCACAGTAAGATCGCCCTGGTGGTGCGCCGCGAGGGTGATGCCATCCGCCGCTACGTCCATTTGGGCACCGGCAATTACAATCCCGTCACGGCGCGCCTCTACACCGACTTGGGCTTGCTGACCTGCAACGAACATATCGCTGCCGATGCCACGTACTTTTTCAACGCGCTGACCGGCTACTCCGCGCGGCAGGAGCCCCAGAAGCTTCTGGTGGCCCCGGTCAATATGCGCGAGAGGCTGACCGATCTCATTCGCCGCGAAATCGAGCACCAGAAGGGCGGGCGAGCGGGGCGGCTGATTATCAAAGCCAATGCGCTGGAAGATCCCCCCATGATCCGCCTGCTCTATCAGGCTTCGCAGGCGGGGGTGAAAGTGGATTTACTGGTGCGGGGCATATGTTGCCTGCGCCCCGGCGTCCCGGGCGTGAGTGATAACATCCGGGTCATCAGTATCGTGGGGCGGTTCCTCGAACACAGCCGCATTTACTACTTTCAGAATGGCGGAGCGGAGGAAGTGTATCTGGGCAGCGCCGACTTGATGCGCCGTAACTTGAGCCATCGTGTGGAGATTATCTTCCCGGTCGAGGATCCCCGATTGGTCCGGCGGCTGAAAGAAATTCTCGATGTGTACCTGGCCGACCAAGCCAAGGCCCGCTATTTGCAGCCCGACGGCAGCTATACGCGCAGCCCGCAACAAAAAGCTCCCATTGCCCCTAACGCCCAGACTTCATTCATGGGGTCAGGCCCTGAGGCAGAGCACGGCCAACCCACCGCCACCTTTGTCTGACGGCGTCCGGCTTTTGACGCGAGCGCGTTCTGCGAGCCAGCATCTATCGCCAACATCACCCATGGCTGCAAACCCACGGTCTTGAAAGCACTGGGCGTGGCCGCCCGCTATGGGCGAGACGTGGCAGGCTTCTTCTCGTCGGGGATTTGATCCTTTTCGCCAGCGCGGACTCGCTCCACGGTGCGGCGCAGGTCCTCGTAGAATGCCTGACGCGCGCCGGGATTGGCGCGAAGACTGCTCAGCTCACTTAGCGCGCGTTTCTCAGGATCAACGTAAACCGAGTTGTTGTGCGATTCGTCATTCGTCGAGACGTCAGACTCAAATGGGGCAGCAGACGTAGGTGTGGCGCCAAGAGTCGAACCGGCAGAGGGCCTCCCTCCGGGTTCTACTCCGCCTTTCCGTTCTCCCGGCACGCTAAGGGTTAGGGCCTTTGCGGGCGGGGGCACCGATGAAGGATGTGGCGGCACGACCTCGGTCTCAAGTGGCATTGAAGCCGGCCCCGTGCGCCATGTTCGCTTGATCGTTCTTGTATGGCTCGACGCTGAGGAAGAATGGACGGTCGTTCGCCCTTTGGGCGTGCTTGAAAGCGCCCCGCTTGCCAGAAGGCACAAATCTACGCCTGCAAGAATCAGGAAGCCAGTAGCGCCGCCGGGTGTTACGCGATCCATACGATTTTCCCTGGATCACCGGGGTAGCGATCCCGCCTGCTTTACGGTTGAGCGGGCGCGGCCGACCCCACCCAATTATGCCGGTCGATTTTCACCGCATGGCCCTTCGAATGCGCCTCTACAGGCCGCTTAACATAATAGGCATAACGTTCTTCCAGCTGGTCGGAATCGAGTGCTTTGTCCGGAAGGCCGCACGCCGCAGAGCCGTATTTGATGCGGCAGGTTTCCGATAGTACAGCAATATGATTCACGTCGTTTCCGAGATCCGCCAGCGGCGCGTGAGTGGCGCGAAGATAAAGATCTGAACGCTGCTTGCCGAGTTCCTCTGGCTTTGAATCGTCGGTCTGCGCCAAGCCTGCCGGAGCGAGCATCAGAAGCAGTGCAAAGACAGCGGCCATCGTGAGTGGGCCCATGGAAGCCGCCCAGGTAATCGAAGCTGCTTTCTTGTTTAACCGCATGGTTTACTCCTTGGGCTCCTCTGCTGCCGTCTCGGGACATCCCTTCCCGTCGTTTGGCGTCTCAGTGCATTTTTTCGAGAGGTCCGTCTTGGCGTCCACCTTCACGCTGGGGCCCGGACTCTCCAGCGTGTCGTGAACCTCGGGGCTGGCCGCGAGGTGTTGCACAGCCTCCGTTGCCTTGCCGTCCTGGTCGAGCACGTCTTCTGCCTGCGCGTTAACAACATAAAACTCGAGCCGGTCTGCCAAATGCAACTGGTTCTGGTGAGCCGAGGCAGCGTCTGCCCTGTAGGCCTTGGCCTCTTTCCCGAGCGACTGATCGAGCGCGCGGAGCTTCTTCAGCTCTTCTTGCGCGCCGGAGATCTCTTGCTGGCCCTGAGATTGTTGGGTAGAGAACTCCTCCGCGTCGCGATCGGCTTCCGACAACTGGCGGCGGATTTCGCTCACCTGCGCTTCGGTTCCGGGTTGGCGAGCCAGATTTGCGGCCGCCAATTCGAGATCTTGCCGATTGACGTTGTTGGTCCGTTTGTTCAAGCCGTCAAGGATTTTTTGCCGTTTGGCGATGAAGTCCTGGAGCGCCTGTTCCTGATTCTGAACCTGGCGTGCCTCCTCCGCATATTCCTTGGCTAGTGCCTTGCTGGTTTGCTCGCGATCGAGCTCATCCTTGATTTCCACCTGCACCTTACGCGGGTCGGCGAATCGCTTGACGCCAGGCTCGGCGTCGCTCACCTTGTCGTAGGAGGACATCTCGAGCACACGCTGCTGGTGACGCTGTTCGAAGTCATCAAGGAGGCGGCGGACGCGCTCCTGCAGTAGCTCCTTGTTCGGCGGCGACGGATGCGGGGCCTCTGTTTCAACTCGCGCGGCCTGAGAGGCTTCGGGAGCAGCGGGCGGTGGCGCCGGCGCGTCAGGAGGGGCGGGCTGCTGGGCAAGCGCTACGCCAGCAAGAGCACAACACACCAGTGTCAAGATGGGAGTGGACCTCATCGGATTTCCTCCACCAGCGCGCCCTGCACCCGGGGATCGTTCAGGAGCGGGTCCCTTTCCCAATCCTTTTCCGTGGCGCGCATGATCACCACGAGGTTGCGCGCCATCTCCGCGCGCGCTGAGTCGGGCAGGTTGGTTTTTTGCGCGTCGTTATAGGCTTCACGCATCAGGTTGAGCGGTTCGGAACTATGGTCACCCGCCTGGAAGCGCGCATCTGCCTGCAAATACTTGGCGAACGTACGATCCACTGGAGGACGGTTCCTGAAACTCATTTCCTTCAACTGCCGCAGCACGCCGTTGGGATCGGTATCGACTCGATCGGCCAGTTCCAGGAGGTCTTCAGAAGGTGGAATCGACAGGCCCGCACCCCACCGCGCGGGCCGTAACTGCGTGCCATCATCCACGGCGTCACCCGTGCCAATGAATGATGCCGGCCGTCCAAGCACGAAATCCACTACCGTTCCTGCAGGGACCACCAGGTCGGGGCCGCGCCGCGCCACGGTCCAAATTGCTGCTACCAGAAGACCGCCGCCGGCGCCCAATGCAGCTCCTACCGGCCCGGCGGCAACGAAGCCGGCTCCGGCCCCTATGGTAACTGACCCGAAGTCGACGCCCGCGTCCTTTATCAATCCCCGGCTGCCGTGGGCTGTGCCCTCATTGTCAGCTTTATGGTGGTTTAGCTGATTGGGGTAGCCGTCGAGAGGAATCACTCTACCATCCGGTGTAACCACGGAGTAAAGGCCTAGCCGCAGACGCGATCGACCCTCCACATGTCCCGCCCGTTTGCTCTCGAGTACTGCGAGGCTGATTTTGGTCCCTGCCCGCAGTGCTAACTGACCGTCGGAGGTTACGAGATCCTGCATGAGCGTTCCAGAGACGGTGCGAACGTCACCAAAGGAGTGCCACTGATAAAAATCCTTGGTGCCAACAGACCTTTCCAGCCGAACCGGGATTTTGGTGCCCGGCTCCACCCGAAGCCATTCGGTGGCCTGTGCTGAGGAGGGGAGGCACACGAACGCTAACACCAGGACGCTAAGGTATCGTATGTTCGGTTGCATGGTTGTCTTAACCTCGATTGGGTTGATGCAATCGGGGTTCCACGGCGTGTGCCCTCCAGCCAGCGACCATTGGCGCCGTCAAGGCGGTAAATCCGCACCGCATGGTCTCGTTAGCCCCATGTGGCTTGATCGCGAGTCCCTGAACTCAAATAGGGGAGGAACAATGACCTCCAGCGGGTATGTATCGGCGTTCACTTGCTTCACTTTAGGCGTCGATGCGCCGATTGTTCACCAGGCTGTCGTGAGCATCGGCAAGACCCCATCGCCAAACCTCGCTTTGCCGGACCTTTCCGTCCAGCGATGGAGCAGCTCAAAGCAACATAATCTCGCCTTCCCGCGCGCCACCTGCGAACGCACCGAATTCGCAACAGTCCACTGGCCGATTTCGGCCACCTGAGTGGCTGCTTTGAGCCAAATACGATTTCCAGATGGCCAATTTCGGCCACATGGGGGGACTGCAGCTACTTTGCTGCCCCAAGGCAAACTGCTACAGGGAAAAGATTGTGGTGTAAGGATTTAGGAGAAAAAACTGCAAGCGGGTGGTAGACGGTCGCCTTCTAGCTCTAGAAACCGCAGAGGAAGGCAAACTGCACCTGCTGCTGCCTATTGTTCTTTACGGTTCCGGCTCAATGAGCCCCAGGTGACCGTCAGGGCGATGGTAGATGACATTGACGCGTTCGCTGTCGGGGTTGCGGAAGACGACGGCACCCGCGTGCGAACGATCAAGGGCCTCGACGGCTTCTTCGAGGCTCATGGGTTTTAGTGGGACGCGCTCGGAATGGACGATACGGTGCTCGTCGTGCTCCACCTGTCCCGTCCCCAAAACATTCAGAACGACGGCGGCGGTTGGTTTGGGGCGGCGCTTGCTGGTGCGGCGTCGCTCGAGCAGGCGCACGGCCTGACGAGCCAGCTTGTCAACTGCCCCATTAATCGAGTTCCGGATGTCGCCGGTCTCTTCCACGCCGACCACTGTATGGTCTTGAAATTTCAGGGTGAGTTCTGCGATCCGCCGATGCTTCTCGGCGGTTAGAATGACGTGCAGATCAAACTGTCCGCCCAGCAGGCGAACGATTCTTCTGAGACGCTCCTGCGTATAGCGGCGCAGGTCTGTACTGATTTCCACTTGCCGACCCGTATAATCAATGGGCATAGCGCCTCCGGTTCAGGGTACGGGATACGGGACTCGGGATACGGGGGTGGAATTTGCTAATTCTGAATCTGAACAACTCAAATCTAAGGCACGCCAGGAGAAATCTAAAGAGGCCTTTCATTCATAATTCCGAATTCAAAATTCATAGTTTGCTTTCGCCCCGCACTCCGTGCCCCGAATCCCGTATCCCGGCTTTCATGCTTTGACCCGACGTTGGTGGGTACTGGGTATTCGCATATCCTCACGATATTTGGCCACCGTGCGACGCGTCACACAATAGCCCACATCGCGCAGACGATGCGTAATCTGCTCGTCGGTCAGGGGATGCATGGGTTCTTCTTCCTCGATCATTTTCTTTACCAGCCGTTTTAAATTGATCAAGGAAGTAAGGCTGCCCGCCGGTCCCTGGACCGCTTCGGAGAAGAAATAGCGGAGCTCGTAAACGCCCTGGGGGGTGTGCGCGTATTTATTGGCGACGGCGCGGCTGACGGTGGAAGGATGTACGCCCACTTCTTCCGCCACTTCCTTGATCATCATGGGCCGCAGTTCATCGATTCCCTTGTCAAGGAATTCCTTCTGGCGGCGGATGATCGCCTCGCAAACACGGATGATGGTCTGCTTGCGCTGCTCGATGTTCTTGATGAGCTGAATCGCGGAGGTGAAGCGTTCCTTCACGTAGTTGCGCACCTCGCGCGTGGTGCCGTCTTCACCCAACATGCGCCGGTAGTGGTGGCTGAGGCGAAGCTGCGGAAGGCCATCCTCGTTCAGAACCACCTGATATCCGTCGCCGGTACGGACGAAGGCCACATCCGGCTCGATCAAGCGAGTTTGTGAGTTGTTAAAGCGCTGGCCAGGGCGCGGGTCGAGCTTGCGAATCAGTTCCACGCAGCGCTCCACCGCCTTCACCGGCCGGTCGAGGGCCCGTGCGATCTCGCGATATTGCTTGTTCTGAAGCTGCTTCAGATGCTCGGAAACAATCTGCTGCGCCAGAGTATTGTCGGGGGCCAGAGTGCGCAACTGGATGAGCAGGCATTCGCGCACGTCCCGAGCCGCCACGCCCAGCGGGTCAAACATCTGGACCAAAGCCAGCGCTTCTTCTACGTGCGCAGGCTGGTGGCTGCCGGACTGGGCGATCTCTTCCAACGTCGCGGGGAGGTAACCATCCTCGTTCAGGTTGCCGATAATGGAATGGCCGGCTTCGCGCACTTCCTCCGAGCAATTAGACAGGCTTAATTGCCATTCCAAGTGGTCGGAGAGGGAGGTGGGCTGCGATAGGAAATTCTCAAACGAAGGTTTCTCGATCACTTCGGCGGCGGGAGACTTGTAACCCGGGTCGAGGTAATCATCAAAGAAGGACCCAAAGTCAATCTGTTCGAAAGAGTCTTCACGGTCACCGTTATGCGCGGGATGCTCGGGCGAAGGGTCAGGGGATTTCTCCACTTCGGTCTTCTTGGCTACTTCTTCGAGGGAGGGCACGTCCTCGGGGACTTCTTCCAGCACAGGATTGGAGATCATTTCCTGGTTGATCATCTCCCGCAACTCAAGCTTGTTGAGCGCGAGCACGCTGACCATCTGAACCAAGCCGGGCGTCAGAATTTGCTTCTGCGCCACCTTGAGATTCAGGCCGATTCTGGGAGAAGGACCACCCATAGTTCCTCAGGGACAGTGACGAGTGAGGAGTGAAGAGTGACAAGCAAGAAAGACCCCGGTTTTGTTTGCTCGTCACCCTTCACTTGTCACTCGTCACTGCTCTTACATCGCCAGGCGAAAAGAGTCGCCCAAGTAAACGCGCTTCACTTCCGCATCGTTGCCGAGTTCTTCCGGCGACCCGGCACGGAAAATCCGTCCGTTATTAATAATGTAGGCGCGGTCCGTAACTTGCAAGGTCTCGCGCACATTGTGATCCGTCACCAGCACTCCGATCCCGGACTCCTTCAAACGTACTATGATCTTCTGAATATCGAGAACCGTCAATGGGTCAATACCGGAGAACGGTTCGTCGAGGAGAATAAAGGAGGGCGAAATCACCAGCGAGCGGGCAATTTCCACCCGGCGCCTCTCTCCTCCGGAGAGCAGGTAACCGTAACTCCGGCGAACCTGTTGAAGGCCCAAATCCTCGATCAACTCCTCCAAGCGTGCCCGGCGACGATCAGCCGTCAACGGCCGCGTCTCTAACACCGCCATTATATTCTCTTCCACGGTAAGTTTGCGGAATATGGAAGGCTCTTGAGGGAGGTAGCTGATACCTTCTCTCGCCCGCAGGTACATGGGGAAATTCGTGATGTCCACGCCGTCAAGAAGGACCTGGCCCGCGTCCGGGCTGGTCAGGCCCACAATGATATAAAATGTCGTGGTTTTACCTGCCCCATTGGGTCCGAGCAAACCCACAACCTCTCCCTGAGCGATCCTAAGGTTAATGTCATCAACAACCTTCCGGCCCTTGTAGGATTTCGTCAGATCTGCTGTGGAGAGAATCTGCATTGTCGCTCATTGTGCGACGCGGTGTTTAGATAATGAGGGCGATTGGTCACTTCCATCCACAAAAAGCCTATCATCGTGAATGAAGAATGTCAAACGCTGGCCTGTCGTGGAGCCCTTTTCCTCATCGACTAAGGAAGGTGGACCCCCCGTAAGGACGATCTTTCCAGGCCCCGCGAAGTATTCCGCGTGGTCGCCGGACCCAACGCGGCCCGGCTGCGTGACCCTCACATGGCCGTCTGATTCCGCGTGATCCACTTGTGAGCCTTCCACCGTGTCTCCTTGGGTGAAATAAACGTCCAAACGATCAGATTGCAGAGTAGTGTTTTCTGTCACTAGACGCACATGGCCATGATAACGAGCACGCCGGCCTTGATCGAAATACTCCAAAAAGTCGGCGTGAACCGTCATCGGGCGGGTCCCTTCGGTTGAGTGGGGTGCGGCCCCTTGCTCACCGACCATCGCGGCGGGTTGCAGGAAGCTGGTCACCACCTGCGAGCCCGAACTGACGCGCTTCTGGGCACGGTACACATCCAGCGCAGAAGATTCCACTACGTCCGTTCCCTGCCAAGCCCGGACATGCCCTTCGTAGTGGACGATTTGGCTCTGCCGTTGCGCCACCATCCTGTCCGCCAGCACATTGGTAGTCAGAGCCGGAGTCGTGGCCGAGGGTGTGCCGGGCGCCGGGCTTGGCAGATGGGTGGCTTGCACCTTACCTTCACCGGTGGAAGTATTTGTGCGCATGTCGATGGTCATTTTCTGGGACTTGACCCGGCTGTTTAGGTCCCAGACCTGAGGGTGACCGAGAAGCAGCATGGTCTCCCCCTGAGCGTCATAATGTGCATCGTCTGAGCTCGCTTGACGGTCGCCGTCGCGGTATTGGAAGTCCCCGGTTTGCCGAACCTCGCGCAGGGTTTGTGTGCCGACATCAAAAACCGCGTCAAGGCGGTTGGCTTGGGTCTGCTGCGTGGTACTTCCGGCAGGGGCGGCGGCAGGTGGGCGGAAAAGCACCCGCGTGGGAGGGAGCCCGCGAAGGGATTCAATGCGGCTGCGCGAGTCGAAGGACATGAGGAATTGCCCGGCGGTGATGACCTTTTCTCCTGTTTTGGGGTCGGCAGGAGTCACCAAGAGCGTTCCGGGACCGACGGTTTCAGCATCCTTCAAGCTATGGGTATCGGGCCGAAAGTCAAATCGTACCTGTGCCGCCGTCAAGGTTTTCTTCTCCGGGCCCTTGCCCGCAGTGGCTTTTTCTGGAAGGTTCAGCACTGGTTGAGATTCCAAATTGATGTGGACGTCGCCCGTGGCCACACCCTGGAGTGGTTCAGGATGCTTGCCAACAAGATCCATGTCCACTCGCTGGGCGGTAAGCCGACTGGTGCTTCCTTTGCCTATGGTTTCACCCACCACATCGTTTTCTGCAGTAAGGTGTCGCAATTGCCCGGAGGCGGCATCAAAATCCCCCTGCACACGGTTGGCGCCGAGTTCGACGCTGCGGAGAGAATTTATATCGAAAGCCTTTGCGTGGCCTTCCAGATTGACCCTCGAAACGCGATTGTGTCCGTCGAGCTGTAAGTTGGCGCTATCCGAAACGGCGCGGCTCTTACCCTCGGTTACCTCCACTGGTCCTGACAGTGTTACCGATCCACCCTCCTTGTCATAGCGAAGCGCAGATGCCGTCAGGTGCATTGGCGGCTGGGGAGCCTTCTCGGTCCCCTGTGTTAGGTCCACTGTGACGTCATGCTTCAGTTCCAGCCAACCGTCCCGCGTGGCGTAAATCAACCCAAGCCCCGTACCGGAGGCAGAACCCATCTGAAACTTAACGGGTTCATCGGTCTCAGCCAATGCGTCCTCCTGGTGGTAGGCCACCTTGGAAGTCTCCAGATAGACACGGTGTTTCCCCCGTAAGCCGGAGCCAGGGACATCACTCGAATGCGCGCTCAACTCGATCTGCACGGGCCCGGAGCTAAGAAAGTCACCTGATTGGGAGTTGTATTCGCAGCGATGCGTCCGCAAAATGTCGCCACGATCCCCTTTGCGGCCGAAAACCTCCACCGTAACATCTTCCAGCGTCGTTGACTTGCTCTGCTGGTAAGACACGGTCCGCGCTGCATGCACAGTGAAGACCGGGTGGCCTTCGTCCGAGCGAGTGAACGTGTAACCGGAAAGCTGTTGGTTGACATCCTGAGCGGGACTCGGGAGAATGTGCGCTGACTGGGTTCGATGGTTCGTGCTGCCCCAGTAGGTGAGGCCGACGGCAAGCGCCGTGATGGAAATGCCCCCAACCACCAGGCCGGTTAGCCACTTTTGGCGCCGCGCCCGCTCCAGACCTATTCCACGGGTTGCCACGAGCTCCCCTTCTAACTAATGTAGCGGCGGTTTTGCGCCGCCACGTGGCGAGGTAAACTCGCCGCTACAACCTCAAACCTAACCACCCTCGACCGCCATCAGATCCTTGATGACAAGTTGCAGACTGGCCATGTCCTGATAGTTGTTTTGTTCGAGCGCGAAGGCCAAGTCCACCTGCTGGTCGGCTTCGAGCGACGGCGTGCGCGCCGCCCAGCCCCAGCCGATCGCGTCAAGAGTGCGCGCTCCCTTTCCCACCCTCAACTTTAGATGCTTTTCTTGGAGAATGCGTGGTGTCGCCATCAACCGTACCCCGCAGGCGCCAAAAACCGGGGTCGGGTTCCCCATGCCGAAGGGCTCGAGCTGAATGATCTCCCGGTATAGAGGCCAGTCCACATCCGCCAAATCAACCCCCGCGTCTACTCGCACCACCGGCTCCAAGTCCGAGGTCGTGAGAATGTTGCGTGCGCCCTCCTCAAAGCGTCGCGTGAGTTCCGGAATACGCTCCACTTCCAGGGCGAAGCCCGCCGCCTGCGCATGCCCGCCAAAGCGCTGGAAGAGATCGCCGACCGAGGTGAGCGCGTCCAGCAGGTGAAAGCGCTTGATGGAACGCCCCGAACCCACACCCACGCCATCCTCGATCCCAATCACCAGTGCCGGACGATGATACCGCTCCACCACCCGCTGCGCCACGATGCCGATCACGCCACGGTGCCATCCCTCGCCCGCCAGCACCAGTGTGTATTGTTCGCGGAGGTCGGTGCGCTGATCCAACTGGGTGACAATCGCGCGCAGGATTTCTTCCTCCACCCGCTGCCGCTCTCGGTTCAAACGTTCCAGCCTTTCGGCAATTTCGCGCGTGCGAGCCGCATCAGGCAAAGTGAACAGGTCGATAACATCGCGCGCGTTTTCCATGCGCCCGGCGGCGTTCAGGCGGGGCGCCAATCGAAAGCCCACGTCCCCGGCGCTGATTTCTTTGCCCGCGAGTCCCGCAAGCTCAATCAGTGCGGCCAAACCTGATTGCGCCGGGTGGCGCAGAGCCTCCAGACCGAAACGGGCGATGACGCGATTTTCTCCGAGCAGGGGAACCACGTCCGCAATCGTGCCGATCGCAACAACTTTCAAAAAGGACCGCAGCAACCGCTCAGTAAGCCGTTCGGCCAGCAGCGCCTGCGCCAGCTTGAAGGCTACGCCCACGCCAGCCAGCGACTTCTCCGGGTAGCCGCAGTCAGTCCGGCGCGGGTTCAAGATTGCGCAGGCGGGGGGCAAGTGGCTGTCGGGGAGGTGATGATCGGTTACGATGCAGTCCACGCCCAGTTCGCGCGCCCTCGCCAGCACCGCGTGCTCGCGAATGCCCGTGTCCACGCTGATTACCACGCGGAAGCCCTTGGCTGCGGCTTCCTCAACCACCGGCACGCGCATGCCGTACCCATCGGTAAGCCTGTGCGGGACGTAGGCCTCCACTTCCGCGCCCAGCATGCGCAGCGCCGTGAGCAGCACTACCACCGCCATGGTGCCGTCCACATCGTAGTCACCATAGATCAGAATTTTTTCGTGTTGCTCCAGAGCGCGGCGCAAACGCCCGACGGCCTCGCGCATGCCGGCCATGAGTTCCGGGGCGTGGAGGTGACCGAGGCTGGGGTGAAGAAACGCGTGCGCCGCAGCCGGTTCCGTAATGCCCCGCTGCATCAGCAAGCGCGCGACCAGCGTCGATACTTCCACTTCGCGCCCCAGGCGCCGGGCAGAATCCGCATCAATAGGTGAGTCGAGCCACCGCATAGGCTTTTCATGGTGACACAGGCACTCTTGCCTGTGGCTTCTATCTTGTCAGCGCCGTCAAGTGTGACGGTGCTGCCTGGGACACAGCCAGGAGTGGCTGTGCCACAAGGTTAAGGTTCATGGTGACAGAGTAAGCCGATGCTCGCAAGTGGCTACATGTCCCATGATTTTTCCGCTCGATCATTGACCCAGCGCCCATTGTGGATACCCCGCGAAAGAATAATAAAAGCCGGGACTCCTCAGTGGTTGACAAGGGGCCATATCGGAAACCGGGACTAAAAGTCTGTTGGTGGAGTTTTTGAACTTTCAGTCAAGAAGTCACATACTGGAAGGCCGCCGTATTGTCTCCGCTTGAATCCTCAGTCAGGCGTTCGTAAACACCCGGCGGCAAAGCGCGATCTATTTCCCACAACCCCATATTTCGGGAGTTTGAATGCTTGAGGCATTTCTAAGGTTCGGCGACTACACGTCCAGGTGGTCGGTGGTAGCCACGGTCAATGGTTTCTTGACCGTGGGCTTTCCCCATGTCGGGCACTCCCATCGCCGTTCGACGAAATGGCGCGGAGGCGCCAAGGGTGGATATGCATTAACGAAAGGACCCACAGTCAGGAAACCGCTGACTGTGGCTACCCGCTGAAGGGCTCGCACCTCCTCGCTACCTGCTAGTTACAAGAGTTAAGCGATTTGTATCACCTCGCCCGGCCTGAGGGTGGGCAGGGCCGCCAAGATTTTAGGAACGTGAGGCAGCAAGTCAGGCAGGCAGTTTGATGGGATGCGAATGACCGCCAGAGAAATGGATCGGCCGGCGAGATTCTGCTGATAAGGCATGCCTCGGTCCATCGTTAACAGGACCTGCCAGCCGGATCTTTCCGCCAGCGTCCGCAGTTCCCCATTCGCTCTGCCAGCCAGACCGGCCTCAGGAACCGTCCCGCAGTCATGTCCGACCATATGTTTTCGGACGTCCTTCGGCAAGCATTCGTCCAGCAGAATTTTCACCCGATCCTCGTCAAAAGCGAGTCCTTTGCAGTTTCCAAAGCTTCAATGGCCATCTGACGGGTAACGGTCGGGAATTGATCGAGGAACTGGTCGAGGGTGTCACCCGCTTCAAGGTAATCGAGCAGGTTTTGAAAGGGAACACGCGTGCCGCGAAAGCAGGGGATTCCCCCGAGAATTTCCGGATCGCGGACATGAGCGGGCTCCTTGGCCCCCCTGACACCGTTTCCCTCCCCGGTCAAGGCTTTTGCTTTGGGGGTTCGCCTAATAATCCTACAAGAGCATTTTTCGGGGGTTCGCCCAGAGCACCTGTTCCTGCAAGGGGATTTTTCGGGGGACCGCCTAATAATCCTCCTGCAAGAGCATTGTAGGAAGGGGACGGCGGGGAAGCCTTCTCCAGAGCCTCCCCAATGATTTGCCAGTAGTTGGTCTGCGGAAATTCTGCCCGGAGCCAATCCCAAGCCGGTTTCGGAAGCCATCCTTGGTAATTGGAAGTTAGCTCGCACACGAACAGAAAATCCTGTGCTTCAAGCAAGGGTCGGATGTTGTCAGCAACCTGTTGAGGGGTTCTGGTGGTGGACAGAATCCAAGTTGAAGCCATGTAGTGCCACCACTTTCCTTCTGTCGCTTGCGCCTTTATAGCCTCATAGAAATCGTGGTAGTCCTTCGGGGTTTTGAGGTCGTAGGTGATAATCAAAATCATTCCTTTTCACCCTCGGGCGCTGCGGGTACAGGCACAGCCATAGGCTGGGCGGCTGCTGGAACAGGCACAGCCACAGGTTGAGCGGGTGCTGGAGCAGGCATGGGGGCACTTTCAAGCGGTAGTGATGCAAGTTCTGCTGGACGAAATTCCTTGCCCTCATCTCCGAGCAGGGCACCCTGCTGCGCTCGGATATCTGCCGTAAGCCTTCTCAGGCGACCTCTCTGTCTCCACGCCTGTACCCCGGTAATTACCCCGGCGAGATAGCTCACCGACATGAACAGGAAGAAACCGTCAAAGAGACGTTCATTGGGTATTGGAACTGTGAGGAGAGTGACCGTCAAAGCGATTCCGACAGGAAAGCAAGCCATCGCAAATTGAAGGCTGGTTCCTACTTGAGATGCTTCTTCCTCGATTCTGTCAAAGTCGGCAACCAAGACCTCGTAGGTCCTGACCTCTTGCAAGCGGTAACGGGTGGCGGGTATCTGGTCGTCGTGGTAGGTTGTCATTCTAAGAGACCCTTGGCTCCGAACACCCTGTGACACTCGCTTCCTGACCGCCCTCATCCTACGCCAGTATTGTCTCGGTTGTCCTTATCGAGGGTTGCCGGACGCCAGGAAAATCGAGGCCATTTTTACTGCTCGGAAGCCTTTAGCGACGTAACTGGGAACATTTCATTCTGGGGCTTATTCTCTACGAACCAGTCGTACCAAGCCGATATCACTCCGTTGTACGCCTCGACCTTCGAGACCGTCATCATGGGTCCACCCGACTTTAGCTGCACTACATCTCCCACCTTGATTCCATCCATCTTGGGCGCTCCTCACGTGCGGATTTCGACACCCATTACTACACCCGTTCGGAACGTGCCGAGGAAGGAAAATCCCCTGTCCCTGCGGTCCTTCGGTGCAGGGGAAACGGTGTCCGTTTTCTTTTCGGGTAGGTGCGCAGATTCCTTTTCCCGCGCCTTTTGGACATGGTAGAATCACGTGTATTCAGTTGTGTTAGGAGTGCATCATGGCGACCACCCCGGTAGTGACCGTACGCTTGGAACCCGAGCTGCGGGAACGGCTGGACCGTTTGGCGAAGGCGCAGCGCCGCAGCCGCTCATTTGTGGCGACGGAAGCGATCCGCGAATATGTGAAGGTCAACGAGTGGCAGATCGAGGAAACCCGTAAGGCGCTGGCGGAAGCTGACCGGGGAGAGTTTGCCTCTCCGTCCGAGGTTCGCCGCGTGGTGAAGAAGTGGATCAGCCCCCGGCGGAGCGCACGTGCCCGATAGCCGGCTAGAGATCCGCTGGCTGAAACGGGCGCTGGCCAACCTCGATGCCGAAGCTGCCTTCATCGCCCGCGATCATCCCGCCGCCGCTGCCCGCGTGGTGGAAGCCATTGCCACTGCGGTAGAATTGCTCGCTCAGCATCCCGCCCTGGGCCGCCCCGGGCGCGTCGAGGGAACCCGCGAATTGGTGGTCCCCGATACTCCGTACCTGGTCCCCTACCGCGTGG
Organism: uncultured Acidobacteriota bacterium; assembly: GCA_963825395.1. Classification (GTDB taxonomy): domain Bacteria; phylum Acidobacteriota; class Terriglobia; order UBA7540; family UBA7540; genus Bog-366. The sequence continues at coordinate 94,613 of CAWGTQ010000069.1, forward strand.
GCGACCACGCCGTCGAAATCCTCCGCGTCTTCCATGGCGCCCGCAAGTGGCCGAAGAAGCTCTGACCGCCTTCGGCAGCGGGTAGTGCAGGGGTACGCGCGTTTGTGTTCCTCTGCGGCTCTTCGTCCATTCAGGGGATTTCATGTTTGGATGCTAATATCATGGTCGCTGTTTCCATGTTGAGAACCGCAGAGGAAGCCCGAATGCGGCTACCTCTGCCCTACCCGCTTTCTAGGGCTTTCGGTCTTCCCGGCCCGAGTTTGAAGCCTTCGGCCAGGGTCAGTAATCCCCGCCCCTCCAGGAATTGGGGGTGTCCGGCGCGTGCCGGTCGGGTGCTCTTCTGCGCAAGAGCAGGCGTCGACCGCCGCTACCGCGGGGCGCGGCCCTATGGAACGTAGTCGGTGCCTCGCCAGTAATTCTGGGTGGGCACGTACTCGAAGCGATTGGGATTGGCTTTCACCAACGCGTCAGCCTCGGAGTTCCACAGAGTGCCGTGGCCGATCGTGCCGTTGCCATACATATTGTTGTCCTGAACGACGGTTTGATCGAGGATGTAGTTGCTGAACCCCTGGCCCTGCCGGGAGATGTTGTCTTCGCCTTGCCGCCACTCCTCATGTTGCCGGTCGTTGGCGGCTTGGGTGGCATTGTACCGCGCCGTGGCGTCCGCGCCGATCTGACGAGTGCGGGCGATCTGTGCCTGTGTGAACGACATCAGGGCCTGCTGGTGCGCCTGGTAGGTCTGATTCATCTGGGCGATAATCGGCGCCGACTGAGCGTCGGCGATGGCTTGCGCGCGCTGCATGTCAGGTTTGTAACTGGCCATAATCGCGTTGGCGGTGGCGCGTTGCTGCTCGCTCGCCCCCAACGGGAGCAAATTTCTGGTGAAGGTAAACATGTAATTACCGCTTTGATTCGGGGTTGACCGGCACATCAGCGCGGTCAGATCACGCATCGTGGTGTTGTCAGGATTGAGCTGGCCAGTGACACTAACGCATTGTCCTTGGGAGCCGGACACCGGCTGGACGCTGTCCACCTTCAGGGGGGCCGGGCCCTGGCCCGTCGAGGCGCGAATCCTTTGGAAAATGTCGGCAAAGTACCTCGTCAGGTCCATGTTATTGGGGATGTCAAGCTCGTTCTGAAATATGATCCGCCTGCGCAGCCGGCCCTGGACGGCCGGGTTGTTAGTGTCCCAAGCAAAGAAGTACGTATTGAGCGCCAGCCACTCCCCCTGGGGACCCTTGACAGAGGCCATTCCCATGCCGCTCTGCTTGGGGTCAAGGTTCCATCCCGCGGGAAGACTAACGGTACCGGTACCATCAGCCAGGCTAACCTGGCGCATGGGAGGAAGGGCGACCCGTGCGCCGCCAGGCGCGGACGCCGGACCTGCGCCCGGTGTACCACCCGGATGCCAGACACTGAACAACTGGCGCTGCAGGGGATTCATGGTCGAGGTAAAACGCGCCGCATCGTCCATCACAAAGCCAATCTCCACCTGGTGGGGACCGGTAGGAGCGGCGATGAGCAGGCCCGCCCTCTGTTTGTTGCCCATCGAGTGGTTAACGACGGTTAGGAAGACGGCATCAGAATTGCTGCCGCGCACCCGGAAGGCTTTTCCCACTTGCGGCTTTTCGCCACAGGTGTTCTGCACGCTGTGCAGAATGCGGGCCATGGCCATGGCCGGGGTAGTGGCCCCATCTACCAGTCCGTAGATAATCGTTCCGCCCTGGCTACCCTGAAGCGTCGTTAGCGCTGTTTGGGCAGGCGGAAGGGACGAACAGGCCACTACAAAGAACAGACTGAGAACTGCTGAGAGATAAAGCCGTCTATAGCTGCACATGATCGTTTCCTCCTTCGGTTTCTTAAGAAAGTCCTGGGAGCTTTCAGGAAGTGTCTGCGGTCCTCCTCTAACCAGATTGCGTAAAGGGATGAAATTCTGCCTCAGGATTGAAGAAGCGAGTTAACCGGCTCCAGCTCGCGCCTATGCATTTGCTAGCCACATCGTGCTCTCGCTACAGCATTCTGCTGACGCGTGAAAGCGGCGCCTGCCATATTTATTGTCCTCAAAATCGAAAGAGCGTACGGCTCTCCCAAGTGATGACCCGTCTTGGCGGGGAGATCGGTACAAGTGAAGAGGGATAAGCCCGCGTAGGTTGAGAAGCCGGCACCCAGGATATAGGCGACTTCGACCTTTTTCATGTTCAGCACCCCGGTTGAGGGGAAAGCATGAAGTGCTGATACTAGCGATGGCATTATCATCCCCGCGCCTCCGGGGAGTCAATAACAAGGGCAGGGCCCCGTCATTCGGATTTGTGGTCTTCCGCAAGAAGAGCCGCGGACCTCAACACCGGAGGTCTGCATTACGCTCGCTTGCCGTCGCATGAAACTGAGAATAAACTGGTCGAAATGGAAGGCTCACGGCAGCGTCGTGCGTCGACGCCGCGAGATTGGCGACAGGGAAGGATGCATTAAGCGCATGGCACAGGGGGACGTGGAAATGGCGTTATGGGGTTTTTCCCGAGGATTCAGGATCGCCAGATTCCTCGGGTGGTTGGCCGTTCTCGCCGCTGCTTTGCTCGCGGGCAGCGTCCTCAAGGGCCCAGGATCAGGATGAGGAACAACCCGTCAATGACATGACGGCGAGGTACCACTTTCTTTCCCCTGATGATACGCTGGCGATCCTCGACGAGGAGGGCAGGCTCAAGGGGTACATCGAGGTCGCTCAACCGGAAGAAGAGTCGGACGACATCCTGAGCTACGACATCGTGGAAGGCTCCCGCAAGAAGACCCACGTGGAATTCCGTACTAACAAGATTCATGGGAAATTCTACCGTTTCGCGGGAACGGTGGAACGTGGCAAGGGCAGCGTGGGGAAAGATCCGGACTATCTTCACCTCATCGGGGACCTGGAGATTGTCACCGTCAATGCGGATACCGGCAAGGAAGCCGTGCGAACGGTCCGAGTCTTTCTCAAGTCTTTCGGCAAATCCGAAGGACCCGAAGACTAAAATTCCCGTTAAGCCTCTGGACACCCAATTCCCCTATCACTCCCGTTAAGGTAGTGACTCATTTTGTTGTGGCACGGCCATCTTGGCCGTGACGGACACGGGCGGGACGCCCGTGCCACTTCAAAATGCGTCACACCCCCGTTAATAAATGCTTGACAAATGGACAAGATGGCAGTACTTTTGCCGCTCCTAATAAAAAACGATCGGAAAGCAAGCAGCACGCTGGCAATGAGTTACCTGCGCCGAAAGGAAGCCCGGCGTCGAAGTCCATACCTCTATTGTGCAATACCTGCAGGGGGCAGGAGCGCTGATTTCATCAAATCGTAAATTCTCCTTAAGACAGCCGTAGCGGGTAGCTCATTAGCGTTGAATGCAGCAGGGGAACGGACTCGTCATCAACTTGGGCGGAAAGTCTGTGTAACGTGCGTCGCGCCAGACATCTCCAGGGCTAGGGTTGGGCTAAGAGGGATTCCAACCATGACACTCGAAACAATGGACGCTTGAATCAACGGGGCCAATTCTCACGGCCGGAAAGGAAGACTGCGCGCATGACGCTCCTTGCTGCGCGCAGAATTGCAGATGAGCCCGGTAAGGTCCGGTGAAGAGAATGGCCGCCAGCGTGGAGAACTTCTTAACGATGTCACTCCTCGCTGGCTTACCGAACTTTCTTTTTATCTCCCTGATTTGAAAGTTCGAGCGGAGGTACTATCATGGCATCCACAGTGATCAAGTTTACCGGCACGCTCCCGAAGATCAACCCTGATTATCTCAGATGCATTAACATTTACTTGGTAAGTGGCTCGGAAGTTCTCGCCAGCGCGAATGTACAACAGGATGGCAGTTTCCAATTATCTCTCCCGCGCAATGTTGTGCTGGCGGCCAGCAAGCCGAACCTGCAAGCAGTTGTGGGCCCGGCAGGCATGGGAAAGCACCTGGCGCACCTGCCGAACCTTCAACGGCTTCCCCTCAAGCGGGCGGACGTTGAGAAAACGGACGCCGTATACAATATTCCCACCGATGGCGTGAAGCTCACCGAACCCGTCGTCAACGCTTGGTGGACATGGTGCCGCTGGTATTGTGTCAGCGGGAACATCGTGGGGCCGGGCGGCTGCCCGGTTCCCGGAGCGCAAGTGACCGTCAACTCGGTTGGGTTCGACGTGTGGGGATTCACTGAGACCCCGGAAGTCACGGTCAACGCAGACCCCACCGGGCACTTCACGGCCTGCTTCTGCTGGTGCACTTGCCCCTACTGTTTCCCTTGCTGGCCGTGCTGGCCGGTTTGGTGGGAGTGCTGGCCGTGGTGGTGGGAGTTCGACATCCTGTACGTCATCGAAGCACTCGAACGCGTTCAACTACAGCCCAACCGCTCGTTTGCGGGCTTGCAGACGGGGAATATATTGACTAGGCCGGATAGCACGGACCTGATCCGGGGGCAGGGATTTGCCGCCGCCCGGAACCCAGGAGTAGCATTCACGCCTGATCCGGCCCGCACCGCCCTCGTCAAGAGCAAACTGGCAAACGGGGCCATCCGCGCCATTTTCCCCTACTGGTGGTGGTGCTGTGACGATCCTAACATCGTTTTTAACGTAACCCAGGGGGCCACGGTCATCCTGGATGAAAACCCCGCCACGGACACCCGCTGGTGCCTCCCGGACGGCAGCACGGTGACCCTGGTTGGAAATTCCCAAACCATCAGCGCCTGTCCCGGAACCACCGTGAGCGATCCGTTTGCCTGGACTCGTGTGGGTGTCATTCCTACGGACTCGGCCCACATCAGCGGCGGATACGCCGTCGGGACCCCCGGAACGGATGCGAGCGATCTGGCCTTCTACGGCACACTGGACATCTACGGCGGGTTCGGCGATCCTTCAGTTGCCTACTACCAGGTCAACGCGGCGCCGTGGGGGGGCGACCCTTCACGCGGCGGCGCACCGCCCACCACGTCCTCGACCATCTCCGCCAGCTTGAGCAACTACGTGTACATCTACAACAGCAGCTTCACGCTCACTTTCTCGGGGTGGGTCCAGATGGGTCCGTTCACTCAGGGCACCCTGACGAATCTTTACGCGACGCAGGCGGCACGGCAGGGTACTACGGGGCCACCACCTCCTCCTCCCGGACTGCCTGCTTTCCCGCCCTACTCTCCCGGTGATTTCATTATTTGGGCTTACGATCAGCGGCTGATTTACGCGGATTCGTCGCTCCTCGCCGGGGGGAAGGTCGGGGCCGTGGATTTGACCTTGAACGCTTTTGATTCCGCCTTCAACCCGGTCGCACTTCCTCTGCCCATGCCGCTACCACCGCCACCGGATACGAGCGCGGTTTTAACGCTCACCATTGATAACACGGATGTGACGAAACAGCAGGTGACCGGCATCACCGCCTACACCTCCAGTGGCGCGCTTGCCCCCCAGACCGGCACGGGCGAATGCCCTGCCTACGACGTCGGCCCGGGCGGCTACGTGGCGATCAACACGACCGTGACGGATACCAACGGCCACCTCTACGAGTACTATGTCGACGCGCAATACGGACATGGCAACGAAGTGGGGGTGGGCGACCCCGGGACCCGAGGATACAGGGTCAATCCCCTGGTCACGGCGGCGCCGGCAGGGGTTTGCTCTTCTGGCGACCCTGACTACTCCTGCAAGGGTTGGGTCGGAGGCGCAGACGTGGCCTATTTCCCCTGTGCTCCCGGAGGAACGCAGTGCACCGTCTCGCCCACCAACGGCCTTCCCTTCGGACTCACGAACGAACCACCCGACTGCTGCTATGAGTTCCGTATCCGATACGCGAAGCGGGTGACCGACGGCTACGACTCCCCAACTCTGGCGGATGGGGACTTCCAGACAATCAGTCTGAAGTTCTCCAGCTAGAGAAGGTTGTCACCGCAGGGGCACGAAGCCGGACATTTCGTGCCCCTCGGTGAGTTCATCTGTTTGTCCGGACCACGAAAGGGCGATGCGCTTCTACTGGCTCGTGCTCGGCATTCTCGGTGTCTGGCGCATTGTCCATCTGCTTAATGCAGAAGATGGCCCGTGGAATTTATTGGCCAGGCTGCGGCGAGTGGCAGGCGTTGGATTCTGGGGAAACCTACTCGATTGCTTCTACTGCTTGAGCCTTTGGGTCGCGGCGCCATTTGCGTATTTTCTTGGTGCAGGGTGGAAAGAACGGCTGCTCTTGTGGCCGGCGTTTTCGGGCGGGGCGATTCTACTAGAACGATTGACATCCCGGGCGGAACAACCGCCGCCGGCTGTTTATATCGAGGATCAGGAGGAGGAAGATGTGTTGCGGAAAGAGCAGGGTGCAGTATCGGGGAACAATGACCAGCCTCCCACCTCCCAGGCATGCGCCACCGGTGGCGGGTCCGCAGCCGCCCATGGCTCGCACCCCTAGTATGACCTTTGAGTATGTTGGCCAGACGGGACTTACCGTGAGGGGTCCCGTTACCGGACGGCAATATCGCTTTGACCGCGCCGGCTCCCGCGTGGGGGTCGACCCACGCGACAGGCCCTCGATTGCTGCCATTCCCGTTTTGAGAGAGGTCCGATAGTCACCTCCGCGTCTGGAGAAGTTCCCCGCAGGGGATCACTATCATTTGCCGCCGGTAAAAACCACGGACCGGGACCGCAATAATGTCTATCGACCCCGGCGGGGCCGAATTTTTTCCCTGCCAACTCAGCGCCGAATCACATTCAACCCTTTCGGGGTTGGTAGAATGCCGGGGGGCATCGTATCCGTGGGTTTCACCCACGGCTAATAACATTGGACCTCGTCGAGGCCCCCCGCGACAGCGCGCTCCTTACTGTGTGGCCGTGGAGTAAAGGCGCACGGGTCCCAGCAGTCCCGAAGGCAGCAAGGGCGAGTTCGCCTTGTACGGCTTCACATCTGCGAACGTGTACTTCGTCGTCGCGTCGGGTTGTTGATCGCCGATCAGCCGGTTGACCCACGCATTGATCACCTTGATCGTCACTTCGTTTGCGCCAGGCTTCAGGGCGCTGGTTGCATCCACGCGGAACGGTGCATGCCACACGATGCCCAGCGACTTGCCGTTCACCGTCACCTCCGCCAGGTTCTTCACGTCGCCCAGGTCGATCCACAGCTTCGCGCCCTGCTTGAACCAGTCCGGCGAAGCCTGAATCGTCTGGGTGTAGGTGCCCGTTCCGGAGAAGTACTTTACACCGGCATCCGTGCTGTCACTCCACGAGATCAGCTTGTCCAGCGTGATCGAGGCCGGCGCGCCACGCCCCGGCTGGAAGCTCACGTTCCACGAGCCGTCCACGGTCGCCAGTTGCGTCTCAACGATCTTGGGCAAAGTGCGCGACGCTGACTTTGTCGGCTTGCGGAACACCACGAACACCGTGCCCCACGGCTCCAGGTGCAACGGCACCGTGGTGCGGCCGTCCGCGATATTGTAGGACGCGGGCTCCGAACTGCCCGTCTCGGCATGCCAGAACTCCGGCGCCTTGCCGGTCACGCGGAAGCTTGCATCCACCGTTTCGTCGCGGTCGTTGCGGTTATCCACGAAGTACAGATCGCCATCCGCCAGCTTGCGATGCACGAAGAGAAGGCGCGTATCGCTTTCCGGCTTGGTGTAGTCGAAGTCCGGCGCCACCTTCAACGCGTTGAAGACATCCGTCAGACTCTGGCCTGCGTACACCGTGCCTTTGCCAACCTTGTGCACGCCCGTGCCGTCGCCAAACAGCTCGTCATTCAGTCTTTGAAACTCCGCCTGGTCGTCGGCGAGGCTGGGATCATCGGTCGGCTTCGGGCCAGCAACGACGGCGCCATCCTCCACCAGCTTGTGAATGGCGCGCAGCACGGGCAACGACATGTGCTGGCTATACGGATCAAGCCCCAGCACGCGGTAGCTCATGCCGCTCTTGGTCGTAATTCGCCCATCCGATGCGCTCAACATGTGAATCAAAGCGTCGGCGTTGATGTAGTCGAAGCCATAGCCCGCCGGCACATCCGGTGACTTATTCGCAAAGATTGCGGTCAGGTTGGAATCTTCGCCGTAGAAGTAAACCAGGTCCGCGGCGAAGTGCCCCTGCTGGAGCAGATAGCTGCTGCGCGCAATGTAGCTCACCCAAGGGCCTGCCTCTTCCGCCCAGGTTTCGTTGCGGTTGAACCACTGCCCGAAGGGTCCCAGCGTCAATCCCGGCGCCTTGCCCACCAGCGGCTGGTGTGCTGACTCATGAATCACAAAGCGGTTGATCCCGTTCAGCAACTCCTGGTCCGCCGTCGGCTTCAGCGTCGCCGGCGACCACGCCCAGGGCGCGGCAGCCGCCGTCATCGACTCGGCTGCGGCCAGGTTCTGACCGTAAATGTGCGCCACCGAGGCCGATTCCCGATCATCTGCGTTGTAGCCGTATTGCTCCTTGTTCACGCCCGGGACCTGGGTCCACATTGCGCTCATGGGCACTTCATTGAACTTCTTGACTTCCATGCCATCGGCAACAAAGGCGCGTCCGCTTTCGTGCGATTCCCCGTAATGGCCCATGCCCCATTCATGCAGCGTCATCTCCAACTGGCCGTAATGCTCGTTCGCGATTAAATCCCCAATAGTCTTGCGGAAGTCCCACAGAAACCGGTCGCTGGCTTCGGCGCTTTCCACCACCTGTCCAGTGAGAACCGGCATCCAGGGCACCGGATCATATCCCCGCAGCCTCTTGAACTGCGCCATCATGTCGTCGGTCCAGTTCTGCGAACCGGCCTCCCAGCTATCGTTAACTACGAACCGGATGCCCCGCTTGCCCATATCGTCCGCGCCTACCGTTTCCTTGTAACTGTCCAGGTAGGCATTCATATAGTTCTTCACATAGGTGCGGTTCAGCTTGTCAACTTCCAGGCCCGTCGCTTCTGGGGTCGCCGGATGGTTGGTGATCCCCAAGAGGGAATAACCGAAACGGAGGATGACCCAGTGGCCCGGGGGAGGCGTCCAGTCGAGCGTACCATCCGCGCGCAGCTTCGAAGTCAGGTCAACAACATCGGACTTCGCAACGACTTCGGCTGTAGGGTCGGGCGGATTCGCAAACTGGTAGAGGTCAGATAGGGGGGTGAAGGCAGCCTTCTCTTCGAACCTATTGACACGCGCTCCCGGATGCGGCACCAACTCGGCAATTTCATAGTCGGTCGGAGGTGGGCCGACCCTGATCCCGAGGGAAGCAGCGTCCAATCCGCTCGCCCATGGAGGCAAGGGAGGAGGGGGGAGCCGCTTGAAAGCAATGCGGAAGAATCTTGCCTTCACCGGTGGAAAAGAAACCGTATGCTGGGGAGCGACGCCGTCAGGAAGCTTCGCGATGGCGTGGAAGTCGTGCCCGTCGTCACTCGCCTCGAGGGATATCTCCGGGTTGGCGATCCCAGACAGCGTTGCGGCAATTGTATCCATAGTTTTCGTCGCCATGGTGACGGAACGTAGGGTCTGGGGCTCAGCGAATTCGTATTGGATCCAGGCACTTTCGCCGGGTGGGGGAATGGGAAGCTTGACGGTTTTTTGCAGATCTCCGTCACTGAGCATCGCGATGTCAGGGGTGCCGGCGCTCGCCGTCACCGTGGGGTGAAGCGATTCGAGCGGCACATCACTGGCGGGACGTCGATAGGCGATGACTGCGGCGTCGGCATAATATTGGGGAATCGCCGGGGCGCCTGGTGGCGCGGCGAGAACGTCCTGAATGCCGAGGTTCTGAAATGCCCCAGTGATCGAGGGCGGATGAGCCAGTACGCCCGTGAACGGCTTGCCGCCTTCGACGGATGTCTCACTCCACACATACTTCTTCATTCCCTGGGACGCCGGGACCCATGGGCCACCGGACTCGCTCCACCCCGGCGAACCGGCAATCGCTTCTTCCAGCCCCAGTTGGTCGGCGAGGGTCGTCGCATACTTGAAGGCATCCTTCCAATCAGGGGTCATGTAAACCAGGCGTTTTTCCACGACCTGCGGGGTTGACAAGGCTGCGTCAAAATTCTGGAAGCCGCCCAGGCCCACCCGGTGCATCCATTCCAGATCCAGCTTGATGCCTTCCTTGGTGATGTTTCCATTCATCCAGTGCCACCACACCCGCGGACGCGCGCCCTCAGGCGGATTCTCAAACCCGCTCTTGAGCGGATCCGGTTTGTTTTGAGCTATGGCTGTGCTGACACCAAGCAAAAGCACCATGATTGCGTAGATCAGCTTCTTTGATCGAGGGTTCGTTGCAGAACACATTTTTTCGCTCATTGGTTCCTCGCTCTCCAAGGTTAGAATCCTGCGGAAGCAGACTACCGCAGGGTAAAGCGGGCTGCGACCGCAAGGCTTCAGGAGCGCTCGATAATTTTCAATCTTCTCCCTACATCGGCAAGGATCCCGAGCGCACGCGTCAACTCCTCCTTGGTGTGGGTGGCGGTGACAATGGTGCGGATGCGCGCTTTGCCTTGTGGAACGGTGGGAAACCCGATGCCCTGGGCGAACAATCCGGCGGCGAAGAGCTGCCGGGAAAATTCGTGGGCTAAAGCCGCGTCTCCCACCATGACCGGCGTGATGGGAGTCTCGCTCATGCCCGTGTTGAAGCCGAGCTTCTTCAATCCCTCCTTGAAGAAATGGGTGTTTGCCCAGAGCTGTTTGATGAGTTGGGGTTCTTCTTCCAGAACTTCGAAGGCTGCCAGACAAGTGGCCGCGACCGACGGCGGGTGTGACGTGGAGAACAGGAACGGGCGCGCCCGATGGTACAGGAAATCGATGGTGTCGCGCGTGGCGCACACGTAGCCGCCCAAAGCGCCGATGGCCTTGGAGAGCGTGCCCACCTGGATATCTACGCGACCGTGCAAGTTGAAGTGGTCCACGGTACCGCGGCCGTTGCGCCCGAGCACTCCGGAAGAGTGTGCGTCGTCAATCATCATGATGCACCCGTACTTTTCGGCCAATTCCACAAGCTGTGGCAACGGAGCGATGTCGCCCTCCATGGAAAACACTCCGTCGGTGATGAGAAGCTTATGACATTTGCGGGCGGTGATTTCCTTCAGGACCTTCTCGCAAGCTTCCATGTCTTTGTGCGGGAAGACCTTGATTTCGGCACGCGACAGCCGGCACCCGTCGATGATGGAAGCATGATTGAGTTCGTCGGAAATGATCACGTCCTCGCGACCGAGGATGGCGGAAACCGTTCCGGCATTGGCAGTGAAGCCCGATTGGAACACCACGGAGGCTTCCACGTGCTTGAAGCGCGCGATCTTTTCTTCAAGTTCCATGTGTATCGACATCGTGCCGGCGATCGTCCGTACGGCCCCCGAGCCCACTCCCCATTTTTCCGTGGCCTCTAAAGCGCGCTGCCGAAGCTTCGGGTGAGTTGTCAGACCCAGATAATTGTTGGACGAGAGGTTGATGACTTCATGGCCGTCGAACCGCGAGACAGGAAGCTGCTCGGTTTCCAGAACCCGCAACTTCTGATAGAGCTTCTGTTCGCGCAGTTTTTCCAGCTCATCGGTAAGATACTGCAACTCCGCTTTGGGCATTTTCAAACCTCGAAGAATGTTCCAGGCGATTTTAACGCGCCATGATAGCACACTGGCTTTTTGTGGGAGGATGAATACCGGAAAGGCCCGAGTGGAGGGTCGAGCCCGCTATTGGACTTTGTGCCGGACCTTGGCCAAGCCATCCTTCGCCAGAGCGTAGTCCGGGGAGAGTTTCAGAGCTTGCTCGAAGTGGTAGCGCGCTTTGCCGTACAGTTCCTTTGCCGTATAAACGCGCCCCAGATTGTAATGGGGATAATGGTAAGACTCATAGCGCCGTGATTGCAGCGAACGCTCGAGCCACGGAATCGCCTCGTCGTATTCGCCTTTCTCGATTAAGTAGGCGCCGATGTCATTGTAAGGATTGCCAAACTCCGGATCGATTTGGATGGCCTTTTTGCATTCCGCAATGGCATCGTCAATCTTCCCTTGGTAGCGGTAAGTCCATCCCAGAAACGTGAAGGCCTCTGCAGTGGGATGAAGGTCCAGCGAGCGCTTATAGAGTTCGACGGCCATGTCGTAATCCCCGCCCATCTGGTACTGATACGCCTCCTTGAGCAGTTCCCACGCGGCCTGGAGTTCTTCGGCGCCCATATGCAGTTGAGAGTCCTTCCTTGTTTCTTGTTAGCACACGCGCCTTGAGTTGTCAATGACGCGGGAGGGGCTCTCGGTGCGGTGGGTCCCATAACACCTTTAAATTATTGGGATTAGAAACGGCCTAGTCGGGTATGAAGCGCCGGAGGTAATCTACACCCTGCGTTGCCCATGTATCCTCAAGCGCGATGGTTTTCTCTAAGGTCCCCTGCTCAGGCGTCCAGGATTCCAGTATGGCGGAGGGCTCAATCCGAAGGCGGCCAAATGCCTCCACAATCCAGGGAATATTAAGCTGGCCTTTACCCACCGGGCAACCCTTGACCGACAAACCCATTCCGTGTGCTGCCGGCTGCACGACAAAGTCCTTGATCTGGAGACTCAAGGTGCGATGGGCTAACACTCGGACGGAGATTTGCCATCCTTGGGGGAGCGCCAGAGGATTTGCCGTGTCGAGGGCTGCCCCCAGCCAGGGGCAGCGAATGGATTCGAGTAGTCCGTTCAGTTCATGCGCTGGGATGCGGCTATTGTCAACCGCCAAACGAATCTCCCCCGTCCCCAACTCACCCGTGACGGCGAGCAGGCAATTCGCAATCTCAGGCCGCATCGGAATGCGTCCATCATCACGCTCCGGCGTTGTTTTCAGAAGTATGGCGCCGATTCGTTTAGCAAATTGTATTTGATTCCGCAGCGGCTCAGGGTCAATTCCCACCGTTCCCATTTCCAGGTCAATCTTCCAAGACCGCGCATGCTTCACCACCTCGCGCCACTCTCTCTCGGGAAGTTTGTCCAAAGGCATATTCGGGCCGAATTGGACGAGGCCCACGCCGAGTTCCTGGGCTTTCTCCAGCAGTTGCAGCGGTGTGAGGGGGTGGCTGGGCATGGCGTCAGGCAGGCCGATAGCCCAGGGGTATGTGTAGGAGCCTATGCCCAACTTCATCTTAACCAGCCCTCTTCATGAATGCTCTCCCAACTTTAGAAGCAATGAAAGATACTCTATCACATGAAGGTGTAATTGCCTGACTAATCGGTGCTGCTCGTTGCCTTCGCCTACACCTAGACGATGCAGAATTGCAATTGCCTTGCATAATCGATTGGCAATTTCAGGAGGATGCTGGCGGGGATTTTTCGGCCCTTCAACTTTCCTTTGACCGTAGTTAGTTTACCCAGCCACAAATGGCATCAGAAAAAAAGCTTGAGCGCAAGTTGGATCAATCGCGGATCGCGTGCTTGCATAACGCGGCCGAAGTCCGCACCGTCCGAGATGTTGCCATCTGGGGCCATGAATTGCGCGTGGTTCACGATGTTGAAAAACTCCCCGCGAAATTCCAAGCGGGTTTGTTCCGTAAGTTGGGTGTCCTTATGCACTCCCACATCAAAATTGTTGATACCCGGCCCGCAACAAACCGTCCGCGGTGCGTTGCCAATGGTGCCCAATGCCTGCGGCTGGAAGGTCGAAGGGTCAAAGAAAAGGTTATAGGATCCGCGGGGGTTGATGGTGCGGAAATGCTTGACGATGTCGGGCTCGCCCGGCAGCTCGAAGTCGTAGCTATACATGAGCTCCAAGTCATCCGAGGAAGTAATACGGACCGGGAAGCCGGTTTGAAATGTGGTGATACCGGATACAGCCCAGCCATTCACCAGCTTGCCGGTCAAACCATGTCTTGCCGGGATCGGCAGTTGCCATAAGTAGCTGTAAACCAAACGGTTCCGTGCATCAAAAAGAGACAGTGCGTAACTGCGGCGGAAATCCACCGGGTCGAGCACGTTTTCAAAACTGGAAGCTTGATCGAAGGACTTGCTCCACGTGTAGGCAACGTGGAATGCCATGCCTTGGGAGAAGCGCTTCTCCACTTGTGCCTGAAAGGAGTTGTAATTGGAATTCGCGATGGTATCTTCCGCAAAGATGCTGGAGAAAACCGGCACCCCGTCCGGAGGGCATCCTGCCCCAGTCGTCGGCTGGCAAAACGGCGAGGAATAATGTCGCAGGCCCACCAACGTAATGGCGCTCGCATTGGGGCCGGTGACTGTAGGAACCGAGCCATAGGGCAAGTGCAACGTCACTCCGGCGGGGATGGTTCCGGCCGGAAGGTAGAAGGCACCATCTTCGGTAAAGGGGCCGCAATCAATGCCGCTGTCGCCAGTCAAGGTAGCAATCTGGTGCAAGTCGAGGCACGTTTGCGGATTGGAATAATTCAGGTCGTGGGTAGCCAGCAATCGATGACCCTGGGAACCGACGTAGGCAACCTCGACGAGCGTGGTGGGGGTCGCTTGTCGTTGCAGGCTGAAGTTATACTGGTCGGAATATTGTGACCGAAGATTGGGCTGAAACTGACCATAGAGCTCGATAGGCCGGAACTGGGAGAAATCCACCGGCTGTCCACGCTGCGGATTCAATATCCCATTGAATGGATTGGGGCTTACCGTTCCGTCCTGGCCCAAGAAGGGCGTATTGAACATGTTATTCGTAAGACTGGAGCTTCCGCCGAAAGGCGGCTCACCGTTAAATTGTTCCAAAACCAACTGTTCGATGGGGTTGTAAAACATCCCCCAGCCCATGCGAATGCTGGTTCTATTCGGACCACCGGTAAGAGTCTTCCGCCAGCCGCTGTTCCATCCCGGACTCCATGCCAATCCCATCCGAGGCGCAAACGATCGATAATAAGTTTGCGTCAGGCCCTTGGGGACGCCCGGGTCCCCCGGGATCACCAAACCTTGTGGAAAGACCGATTCCCCTGCGCTGCCGGGAGCGCAACTGTTCGTACCGAAAGTGGCTGCCAGGGGGTTATCCGCGGCAAGCTGGCATGGGAAGACGGTGTCATCCTGGCCGGGCCGAAAGGTCTGCGTGCGTCCCCCCACGTCGGCCATGGGAGTGGTCAGTTCCCAGCGCAAGCCATAGTTCAGTGTCAAGTCATGCCGCAATTTCCAGCTATCCTCGGCATAGAGATACAAAGTCGAATCGCGCACGTATTCCCGTTGTGCTGATCCTTGTAGGTAGTTATCGGGAAGCCCCAGCAGGTAATTGGGAATGAGATCCGAATATCCCACGTCGTTGGGCCCGCCCCCGAAAAAGTTCTCATTGCCATTGGTGGCAAAATAGAGCGTCTGGTCAAACTGCTGGCGGCGCACGTCCGCTCCGAACTTCAACGTGTGGTTACCCTTAACCTTGCTGAGATTGTCCGCCGCCTGGAAGGTGTTTCCGAATTGCGGCAGTTCGCCTTCCAAATTGTCACCGATGGAAAAGCCGCCCGAAACGGAGACAAAGGGCACGCCTTCGTGGCCGGCGCCCAAGTTCGGTGTAATGCCCAGGCTTGGATTACTGGGGTCGCTAAAACACTGGCTGGCGGGAACGCTCACGCAAGAATCCTGCACCAGATTGGTCCGCTCGGGGTGGAGAAACCTTTCCTGGCCTTCCCGGAAAAAGGAGAAGCGGAATTCATTCACGGCGGTCGCTCCGGAGGCCCAGGTGTGCGTCAAGTTGATTTGTTGAAAGCGTTCGTTGGTCAGGTCGCCGAAACCCGGCAGGGCCGCGCCGCCCGCCTCAAAAGTCGCGAAAGGTCTCTGAAGATAATCATCGTCGAAGTAATAGTACGCATTGAATTGCTGGTGGTCCGTCAGCTTTTGGTCGATGCGCATCGTTCCCTGGTCCGCGCGGTTGCGCTGCAACGGCGAGGCTTGGTAAAAGTCGTAACCGGAATTGGGCAGGGGCACGAATTGCTTCATCAAATCCGCGGCGGTGGGATCAAAGCATCCCGACGGAATGATGTTGCCGGGGAAAACTGACGCGTAAGGTGTTCCCGCCGCGATGCTCGCCCCGGCGTTTTGTTGCACCGCTGCCGCGCAACCGGGCCGCGCATTGAGCACCTGGGCAAGATAGCCATCGGTAAGAGTTCCGCCGAAGGGCGAGCCGGCGGAAAAATCCCCCTGCTGCTCGGCCGCTGTCGGCACCGCCACGGTGGCGGAAGGAATTCCCTGGTGGATGCGCCGGCCCTCGTATGACAGGAAGTAAAAGGACTGATCCCGCTTGATGGGCCCTCCCAGCGTGCCTCCAAACTGGTTCTGTTTGAAGTCGGGCCGCGGGCCTTCAAAAAAGTTGCGAGCATTCAGGTGCTGGTTGCGCAGAAATTCATAGAGACTTCCGTGCACCTCGTTGCTGCCCGACTTGGTAACGACGTTCACCACCGAACCGGAATTGCGGCCGAATTCCGCGTCAAACGTGCTGGTCATTACCCGAAATTCTTCAATGGAATCCGGGGAGGGCTGGATGGCGGGAAGATTGGCGAACTGGTCGTTGGCGTCTCCCCCGTTTACGGTGTAATTGTTGGAGCGCCCCCGGCCGCCATTCACCGAGACCACGCCTGCCTGGTCACTGCCGTAGAACAAGTTGGATCCCAATTGCGACTGCACTCCCGGCTGCAGTTGAAGCAATTGGTACGTGTCGCGTGCATTCAGGGGAAGCTGCGTCACCATGCGGTCTGACACAACCGCGCCCATTTGCGTGTTGGTGGTTTCCACGAGGGGCGCTTGCGCCTCTGCCGTCACCACCTGCGCCAGCGTACCCAGTTCCAGGCTTACGTTGACAAGCACCACGTGGCCAATTTGGACTTCCACATCCGGTTGCCGGTACTCTCGAAATCCTTGCGCCTTCACCACCACCGTGTATCGGCCCACCGGGAGAGCGGGGAAAACAAATCCGCCCTCGCCATTGCTCAGAGCGGTGCGGCTCACGTAGGCCTGCGCCAGAATCGCCGCAACTTGGGCCCCGGGGACAATGGCGCCGGAAGGGTCTTGCACCGTGCCACGAATCGTGCCCGTGGTCTGCGCCCAAAGGGCGGCAGCGGCCGCGAAAATATACACGATCATTAACAGAAAGCGCGGGAGCAAGTACCTTTTCAACCTAGTATTCTCCGTGGGTCGAGCAGCTCGCGGAGGGTCGTTAGGTCTCTGTGCTGCCGGCCGGTGTGTTATCGCGTAACATGCGGCCAATGAGCAAGCTTGTCAAGAAAAAATCCACATTGCAGAGACCAGAAGAACTTTATTTTTCGAAACTGACATTTCGACCTACTTCTAGAGCCTCCGATGATAATGTCGAGAGGCTGGATTCACGTTTTTGAGCGAATATTTTAGCCTGCCGACCTGGGACCGAACGGCGTTCGGCTTGGCGGCAGGGCTCGTGCCACAGGAAGATTAAGTATCTTTCTTTTCACCAACATCGTTTCAGACGAAATGTAACTTATTTGCTTTCATCAACATCGTTTCAGGCCTGAAAGCGGTAATTTTTTCTACCTTTGTTTTCACCAACATCGTTAGACTTACCCCCATTTTGGGCCTTCTCGTTTAGGAGTCCCCTGAGCAGCTCAATCATGATAGCTTGTTTAATTTCAATGACTTGATAATTTTTATGAATCATGGGCAATTCCAGTAACTATCTGTAGTATCAACAACATAGTCTGAGGAAAACAATGATTTGTTATTTCTGCAACATCGTTTTAAGCGCTCGAATTTTCCTGGGGCCCTGCCGTCTCCAACCGGGCATACAAATGAGCGGCGGACAAATTGGCCAGTTCAGAACAGCGAAAAAGACGGGGGCTACCGAGCCGCTCAGCGCCGACCGCTTTACTCGTGTGCGGCGCGGCAAAAACCTGAATCCATGGAAAAGCCGTTGGGCCTGACCGCGGGGCCCGCTCTATCCCCACGTCTAAAGATTTCGGACTTGCATCGCAAGATAAGAAGTTATTTAATGCCGGTATCTTTTCGCCAACCCTGGAACTTCTCGGGAGGTTAGGAGCCATCCACAGCACTTAAAGGGCTGCACATGACGGCTGACACATCTGTCGCCAGCGAACTCGGAATCTACGCGTGTCCCGTATGCAAGCGTCCCTTGCGCCAAGAAGAGGGTGTGCTCCGCTGTTCCACTTGTTCTCAAGTCTACCCAATCAGGCAGGGTATCCCCGACTTCATTCTGGAAGAACTATCTCGAAGTGCCGACCCCGTACTCAGGAGAATGCGCTTTATCGATCGGATGGCACGCATTTACGAGACGAGGTTGTGGTATCCCATCGTTCTAAATATTTACGGCGGATTTCACAGCCCCTCGCTTGCCCAACTGGTCAGTACAGTGTCTCAGAAAATCCATTCGGCCAGCGGCCGGGTGCTCGATGTGGCCTGCGGCCCCGGCACCTATGGCCGGCGGGTTGCGTCACCGTCGAAGGAGGTATTCGGGATCGACGTATCCATGCGGATGCTTCGGCAAGGCGCCGCTTACACAGCAAAGGAAGGCATTTCCAACGTGCATTTCGCCCGCGCAAGAGTGGAGGCCCTTCCGTTCGAAAACGGCCTTTTCGACGCCACCCTCTGTTGTGGCTCGCTTCATCTCTTCGCGGATACCGTGATGGCTCTGCGCGAGATGGCTCGCGTCATGAAGCCCGGAGCCATTCTTGCCGTCTTCACTTTCATCGCCGGCCGCGGAGGCATCCTAAAGTTTCGCCGTGTGCGCGAGTGGAGTCGCAGGGACCACGGCCTTCATGTATTCGACCTTCCTGAGATGGAGCAGTACTTGACCGCTTCCGGCTTTAAGGACTTCCAGCCCGAAGTGTCTGGCTCCGTCTTGACATTCAGCGCTCGCAAACAAGCCGCCTGACGGGTGGCATCGCTGGCACCTGATACCTGACACCCGACACCTTTGCTTTGGCCTTGCATCGCAGCATAATCGGTTGCTTAATGCCGTCATCTTTTCGCCAGCCCGGGAACCCCTGGGGGGTTAGGCGTCATGAATAGTTTCCCCTCTGGTTTTAGGAGGGGGCCACGGGGTGGTAAACCCGAGATGATCGCGAATCACCGTTTCGGTGTATAATGGTGCTATGCCTGCTTCGACCAAAGTCGTTCGCCAGACCGTGGGCCTTCCGGCAGACACGGCGCGCCACGTTCGTAGCCTCGCGAAGCAAAGGCGCCTCAGTGCCAATCGGATCATCGTCGAGCTGGTGGAAGAGGGGATCGAGGCCCAGAAGCGCAAACAAAAAGAGTTCTTTGCCCTCGCCGAGCGCTACCGCGCGGCCACCGATCCTAAAGACGTTGCTCGTCTCGGAGATGATCTGGGCCGCATGGTTTTTGGGGACTGATGCCCTATCTCGAAACCTGGAATGGGCTCCCGCACGCAATCCGCCAACACGTGATGGACAGGATGCGGGACCGACGCATCAGCATCGCCGACCTCAATAAGCTTCGGGTTTGGGTTGAATCGCATCCGCTCGTTCCGGGGGGCGAGTGGTACAAGGATTTCGGATCTTTCAAAATCTGCGGTGAGGGACCGTATCCGAAAACGTTCTTGCTTCCCGGTCAGCCCGCCAAAGGCAAAAGCGTATAAGCACACGGCGGCCGACAGGGTGACGCGCGGCGTCGCGCATCGCAGAGCTACGCTTCGCGCGCCGGCCCCCGAGTCCCGCACCCCGTGTCCCGGCACCCGGTACCGAGCCCCTGGCACCCGACACCTGGCACCTTTCCTTTGCCCTTGCATCGCAGGATAAGAAGTTGTTTAATGCCGGTATCCTTTCGCCAACCCTGGAACTCCCGGGAGGTTAGGAGCCATCCACAGCACTTAAAGGGCTGCACATGCCGGCTAACACATCCGTAGCCAGACTCGAAATCTACGCGTGCCCCATATGCAAGCGTCTCTTCCGCCAAGAAGAGGGTGTGCTCCGCTGTTCCACCTGTTCTCATGTCTACCCAATCAGGAGTGGCTACCAACTTCTGCCCAAATATGCGGCGCGGCCCCGGTTATGGGGATTGCAGTTAAACTTATGGAAAAACCGCAGACCTCAATGACGGAGGCTTGCGCCAGCCCGCGAAAGGCAGGCTCTTATGCTGATTCAGCTCGAAACTCAATATGCCAGGCCGAAGCCGCGGAGTGTTTTCTACTCGTATTCCCACAAAGATGAGGACCTGCGCGATGAACTGGATACACACCTCAAGCTTTTGAAGCGCGAGGGGTTTATCTCGACCTGGTATGACCGGAAGATTCTCCCTGGGGACGGATGGGACCATGTCATCAACGAGAACCTCAACCGGGCGGAAGTAATACTCTTTCTCGTCAGTCACAGTCAGTGCAGTTCAGACTGCGGGTCCTTTCCTTGGTGGTGAAGGTATGGCTGGGTGTCGGGCACGGTAAAAAGTCCGCGGCCTGAAAAACGCTGACCGTGGCTACCGACTTTTCGTTTAAGATACTGCAAATTCGAGGCGCCGATCGACTGCGGCCCGTGCGCTGCCGTGACGGCCCGACTGGAGGGGGGATGATGAAACTCAGACGACGACAGACTCATTGCCAAGAGTGGTTTCGGCTTGCTCGGTGCCGGATTCATGGCCCGGGTAGACAAGGTGGCGGCAATGCAGCCATCCGGCGGATCGCTCACGCAACAGGTGAAAAAGGAAGCGAGCGGCAACAGCGCGAAGATGCTGTTGCCGCCGATTCCGGGGGAGGGGGGGCCGCCCGAGCCCGCCCAGTTCGACCGGCTGCCGCTGGAATGGAACAAGCAGACCGTCAGGCGCTTCAAGCAGAAGCTTGCTGAGCGCGGCGTCGAAGCCTTTCTGGTACGCGACCCCCTCAACGTCATCTATTTGACCGGATACTGGCATACCAACACGGAACGACCGCAAGCGACGTTCATGAACAGCGACGACACGGACCCCTGGTTCTTTTACCCCGCACTCGACCGCGACCTGGTTCGCGGCTGGTGGTTCGGCGACGGCCTGATGTATTTCGATTTCCCCCACGCCGAGGGTGCCTTTCCGAACGAAGGGAAGGTCGTACAAGGGAAGACGGTGGATCTCTTCAAGCTGATGCTGGAAGGCATCAAGAAACGCGGGATCCAGGGGAAGAAAATCGGCCTGGATGGAGAACTTTATCCCTCGGAGAGCGCCAAGGCCAGCGAAGTTCTTCCGGGCGTGGAGTGGGTCAACGTCAGCGACCTGCTCCTCGCAATGCGCATCGTGAAGACTCCGGAGGAGCTGGCGCTATGGCGAAGGGCCTACACTTACTTCGATCGCGCTCATGCGTTTGCGCGAGATTACATCCTGACACACGGCACTGACATTACGGATTACGAAGTGAAGATGGCCACCGAACTCTGGATCAATGACCAGCTCTATTCCGAGCTGAACCTGGCCAATGGGGCGCCCCACCACGGCGTCAAGAGTGAAGTCAGCCTGGAGGTCCGAGCGGGGCCGGTGACGGCCTACCCCCATCCCAACCAACCCTACTACAACCGCATCGGGCGCAACATGGCCCTGCAAATCGCCGGGGCTGCGCAAATCGGCGGGTGTGGCCACGAGAACTATCGAATGTTCATCATCGCGGACGCGGCCGGGCAGTTTGATCCCCATATGCGAAAGCTGTGGGAAGTCAGCCAGCGCTGCTGCGACATGCAAGTGCAACTGCAGATCGAGGGGGCCACGTGCTCCAGCGTGGCGTACAAGATTCACCAATACCAGGTGGAACAGGGGGTGCAAAAGTACATCTACCATCGGCCGGCCCACGGCGCGGGCTGGGAGGGCCATCAAGCTCCGTATCTGTCGCTGGGCGATTACACCGTGCTGCAGCGGAACATGTGCTTCTCCGAAGAGCCCGGTCTGTTCGATCCCGAACACGGGTGCGGCTTCAACTGGAGCGATACGGTCGTTACCGGAGTGAAGTCCAGCTACCGCATGAGCTGCGTGCCTTATTCCCCGGAGTGGTGCTGGATCAAGCTGTAGCGGGCAGCCACAGCCAGCGCGGTTCTGACTGTGGGTTCTTCCTTTGATGGCGAAGACACAATGCGACCACAGGCGGGTTCCTCGGCCGTGGCTGCCGGCCTGGCCACTATTTCGATACGCCGGCCGGGAAGAGTTTTATGCCGGTCCACCTCAACATGAGTTAGGCGCATACGCCGATGAAGCCGAGCACTCGCAATCTCGTTGCCGTCGTGGCCATCGTCCTCACCGTTTTCTTGCTTTTCTTGAGCGTTGTGATGTTCCGCCGATGGCGCCGTCACTTTACTCCCGCCCAGGCTACAGCTCCTTCTCCTGTTAATGCTCCGGTCCCTTCTCCCCCGCCTCCTCCGACGCCTTCTACTGCTGCTCCCGCTACTCCGCCCAACTCCGTGGAATTAGTAGACCAGATTCTCCGCGAGCTCGACTGGGGGAACATCGCCTTCAACGCGCCGACAATCATGAGGTACACCCAACCGCAGCCTGTCGAGCTGTT
>CAWGTQ010000070.1:0-23490 GCA_963825395.1 uncultured Acidobacteriota bacterium
ATGGGGGGGAGTCCAAGCCGGGCCAGCATGGTGCGGCATCGAGGATTGTCTTGATTCCGGGCGAGGGCGGCGATAATCTGCTGCGCGGATCGCTTCTTCAGTTCCTGCATGAAGCGGACGGTAGCTTCCGCGGGTTGAGGTCGAATCAGCAGGTGAAAGTGCTCAGGCATTAACACCCAGCCGAGCAGGAGGAACCCGGTTTCCCGGCGGAGTTGGCGCAATGTCTCGACCAAAGTCCAGCAGAAACGCTGACAGGTAAACACGCGGCTGCGGCGATAAGTGCTCGTGGTGATAAATTGCAACTGGCCAGGCTCGAAATGGCGTCCATAGATGGGCATACCAGAAAGATCGGCGGGCATGGCCCGCAACATGAGTCGCAGAGCTGCGCTCGCTCTGCGCCAGCCGGCCTGACACCTTTTCCCCAGCTATGACAATCCATCAGTACCGAAGGGGTGGAATTGGAAACAGTAATATTGCGTATTCTCAATGGTACATTAGTACCAGATTGGGCGGGCCCCGACCTGCGCTACAGGGGTGTCTACAGGGATGAGCCCACGTACTGCGATGCGCTCCCTGCCGACCACGAGATCAACAACCTCTTCGTCAATTGGTACATTGAGGAGGCGGGGGAGTCGGGTATTGTGCATGACCTTGATAAGGCGGTTCGCTACACGGGGTTGTGCAACAAGCATTTCCCGGGACGATTTTTCGAAGTTATAGCGGTCACCGAGGGTGATTCCCCACCAAAGGTCGGCGGGCGCTTTCTTGGTTTCGACCTGTCACAGGGCGGCGCCTCGTCCATTCTGCAGGGGGGACATCAGTCGTGGATCATAGAACGCCAACCCAAGAGACCGGCTGACGTTCTGTGGAAGGTCATGCGCCTCTATTTCGGGCCCCGACTTAACGAATTCGGCCTTTTCCAACGAATTGAAGATGCTTCGTTGTGCCTCGACTCCATGGTAGCACTGCAAGGTTATAGTCCAGGATACTTTGAAGGTGGCGACCTGAATGTATTTCATGTGATGGGGGTCTACCTGGTATGGGGCCAGGACCACTGGCCACCGGTGGCTGGCGGCGAGGCACGCTGGCAGCCGGGGGCAGATCCACGTGGTGGTTCCTCCAGGCCGGCTAGCGCACAGCGGTAGCCGTGCGGCAAGCTCTTGTCCTTGGTTCCATTCCCGATTCTGCCTTATTGCCGACTGCCAAGGGATGGCGGTGTCGCGCACTGCTGGGGGGAACGGGAACGGTGTCAGGTCAAGGAAAGGTGAAGGTGTCAGCGGCCGAAAAAAGGTACCTGACACCTTTTTCCCTCTTAACATGAAAACATCAACATATTCATTAATACCCGATGACGGAAAGGTCTGCGCCAGCCGGCCGACGCGCGAACACAAATATGAAGGAGAGCCGCAGAGTCTCTGGAAGGCGAGACTCTGCGCTACCCGCTTGCTGCTCCCAGGTCTGCGGGTGGGATATACCAACTCACGCCGGCTCACCCAGGGAGCGTCAACTGGAGAAGGCGAGCAAAACCGTGGTGGCTGCCATGAAAATTCATCATACTGTTTGGATCGGCATGGTTCTCCTTCTTTCGGCAAGCTCAGTTGCCGAACAACCGCAACCGGTATCTTTTGTCCTCGATAACAGTCGGCCGTGGATCGACATCGCTTTTCGGAGGGTGGGGAAAAGGGCTCCGGTGTTTCCGACGGAGAGCGAGCACGGTCTTTGGCTGGCTCTAAGGAACAACTGCCGGTACCCGATCCAAGTGCAGACCATGGACACTCTGGACCAGCCGAACAAGAATGAGGGAACACTCTTGGTCCATGATGTAGTTCCCTACGTGCCATCAATTTCCACCACTCCTTTGCCCCCTGGAGCCCCGGCAGCGAAGATATTGGCCAACGCTAAGTTGGAGAAGCCATCGGGCTACGCCCTCCCCGGCGATTTTGCCATTGATGCCGAGGTGAAGCCCGGCAAGGAGCTTCTGTTCAGTGTGCCCCTCGAAAGCGTAACCCGAAAATGGTCCATACGGATGCAGATCGATTTCAGAATTCCGGGGGATAGGGGAGTGCAGCCGCTAGTCTTTGTGGACTTCGAATTCTGGCAGCTCCCCAAGGATGTCCAGGGTCTGTCTGACCAGATGCTGGACGGTGCGCTGCCGTAGTACCGGGCCAGGGCAGGCTTCCGACCGCATCTCCATTCTCTCTTTAGCCGCCGCCGTTGCCCTGAATGGGCCTTGTTGCCAGTGGCGAAGGGTGGAAAAAGGTGTCAGGGCGGCCGAAAAAAGGTACCTGACACCTTTGCTCCCAGGTACCGTTTTCTTCAAGAACGATGTGGTAGAATGCCGTCATGGGGAGAGTCCGGCGAGTTGATGTTGGCGGCAGGGCGGCCGAAAACAGGTACCTGACACCTTTTCCCCTCATCGCCTGTGGCAGAGGCGCTATGTCCCCTTTAATGTTTTTACTGAAACAATGTACCTGGAGAAACTCAACTACATGCACAACAACCCGGTCAAGAGAAGACTGGTGAGCTCTTCCGATCAATGGCCCTGGTCAAGCTTCCGATTCTATTATCTGAACGATTCGTCCGTCTTGGCCATGGACCGCCTGGCTTGATCTGCATCCAATCGCAGAGCTGCGCTCGCTCTGCGCCAGCCCGCCTTTTCTTCTCGGCGGCTACCTCGCGCTACCTGCTTTCCTGAACGAAGTCGATCACTGCACTCAAGATGTGTTCGGACGCCTCACGGATTTTCCCCTTCGTCCATGATGGAATCACCGCCACGCAAGTAATGCCCGGTGAGCAGTGAAAGTCAACTGGTGGCCCAGGAATTATGCTGGCTGCCCAATCAGGACGGCTGTCGAAGATGATTAGGTCGGCCCGTTTCGTCTTAGCGATCGTCGCCAGTCCCTCTCTGTAATCCTTGAATTCAAACGTCGCGATTACTACTGGGGTGCCATCGGCCGTTTTCGGCCCGCGCAAGCCAACGGTGCGAATGGCTGCGTCTATCTTGTGTCCAACAGCGCCATCCGGGTCACGGAATACATGAACGACAATGGGCGACCTCCGCGGGCGGCAAGCCGACAAAAGAAGGAAGAGTGTCAATGTCAGGTTAAGATATTTCAATGTTGGTCCCCGCATGACTCGCAACATGTGCAATAGGCAAATGGTGGAAAAAGGTGTCATAGTGGAAAAAGGTGTCAGGTACCTTTTTGTCGGCCGCCCTCAACATCAACTCGCCGGACTCTGTCCATGACGGCATTCTACCACATCGTTCTTGAAGAAAACGGTACCTGACACCTTTGTCCCCCGACACCTTTGTCCCCCGACACCTTTGTCCCCTGACACCTTTTTTCCCTTGACACCTTTTTCGCCTACACGTGGTGCGCGGGTGGCGCATACATCGTTTTCCAATGTATGTGCCCGTTGGTTGGGGATGCAGACATGAATGGCAATGTCTGCGCCACCCCCGGTTTTTGGGCTTTAAATGCGCGTATGCACATCGAAGGGAAGTGTGACGCGATCGATGCGCAGTCGGCAAAACCGTTCTTGGCCCTCCCCGCTAACCCCCGCGTATTCCCGCATGCTCGACCACTTCCAGTAAAGCCGCGGACCTTGAGGAGCAGGTTCGCGCTACAGTCGGCGACCACTTGGCCGTGTCGCCAAACCAAGGGTAGCGAGGAGTGACAACAGGCTTACGCCAGGCTGCGGCCACGGGTTTCAGGGAGGGCGAGGGCGAGAAATCCGGCCAGGAGGAACGCCAAGCCGCTGATCCCGAAGGCTGAGGCAAGGCCCCCGCGGGCGGCGATCGCGCCAATCGCCCACGGCGCGGCGGCGCTGAGGGCGCGTCCGAAATTGTAAGTCAATCCCATGGCCGAGGCTCGGAAAGAGGTGGGGAAAAGTTCCGCGGTGATGATACCGAAACCGGTGAAGTGGCCAGTGCCGAAGAAGGCGAGCAGCGGACCCGCCACTAGCAAGGCCAGCGGGTGCGCTCGTGCATAGAGGGGCACAAGCAACGCGGCGACGAAAAGGTAAAAGACGTAAGTCCGTTTGCGGCCCACAGCGTCGCTGATGAACCCGAACGTTACATAGCCGAGCCACATGCCGACCTGCATGGCGATGATCCAGGCAGAAGAAGCCGCGAGCGAAAGGCCCCGGCCACCGCGCGCGATCGGCAAGGCGAGGTAAGAGGGAATCCAGGTGAACAGGCCCCACCAGCCAAAAAGCGCCGCGCTATTCATTAGCGTGGTTACCAGGATGACTTTGGCATAAGGGTGAAAGGAGCCGGATTCGGGATTCGGAATACGGCGCTCGGGACTCGGGACACGGGGCTTGGGACACGGGATCCGGGGTTCGCGATCAGGGATTCGCGACTGGGGATTCGCCGCGTGAGGACTTAAATCATCAACCCCCAATTCCAAACCCATCCCCGATTTCAGATTCCGAATTCCAGAACTCGAGCCTCCAATCGCAGTCCCCGAGTCCCTCATCCCGTGTTCCTTCCTCTGCGCTAACCAGAGAGGAGACTCCTCGACACTGTGGCCAATCCAAAGCGTGATGAGGGCGGGGAGAATGCCGGTGAAGAAGACGGGTCGCCATCCCCAGCGCGGCATGATGAACGCAGCAATCACCGCCGCCAGCGCATAGCCTATGGCAAAGCCCGACTGCATGAGCCCCAGCGCTTTCCCGCGATGCTGATCGGGCCAGGTTTCGGATACCAGTGCCGCGCCCGTAGCCCATTCGCCGCCCATTCCGAGGCCCACGCCAACGCGCAGTGCGGCCAGTTCCCACAAGCCAAAGGAGAATCCGCAAGCTGCGGTAAATGC
Organism: uncultured Acidobacteriota bacterium; assembly: GCA_963825395.1. Lineage (GTDB taxonomy): Bacteria > Acidobacteriota > Terriglobia > UBA7540 > UBA7540 > Bog-366. The sequence goes on from CAWGTQ010000070.1 coordinate 4,818, forward strand.
GGAATATACGATGATGCTGACGATCAGCGCCATCCGGCGGCCGAAGCGGTCGGCAAAGAGGCCGAAGAGGATACCGCCTGCGGCGGAGGCGATGAGCGTGACCGAGGCCAGCAGGCCGGCTTGGGCGGTCGAGAGTTGTAGTTCGCGCAGGAGCTCGCGGATGACCATGGCGTACAGCGTGACGTCCATGCCGTCGAGCATCCAGCCCAACGTGCTCGCCGCCAGCGCGCGGCGTTGGCGTGACGAACTGGAGACGAGAAAGGCCAGAGGGTTTGCTGTCATCGAGAACCGGCAGTATAGCCGAAGCAAGGGGCGTTGGGGGAAAGAGACGGATGCACACCGTAACGCCCGGTGGATGCTCTGGCACCGGCCCTTGGCATCGTTCCCCACGGACAAAATGCATTTCCCGCTTGTTTCGCCGCCGCGTCTATGGTACGAATAGCGGGCCTGTAAGTATCAAAGAGCTTCCTCATCGCACGCGGAATACCAGGGTTGGCAGTGCGGACCAGCTTGCTGGGTAGGTCACGGTGGTGCGATCCCACGGTTTCCGCGAAAGGAGATATGGGTATGGCATTCTGTGCGAAGTGCGGTGCGCAAATGGCCGAGGGAACATCGTTTTGCGCCTCGTGCGGCGCGGCGGTGACCGGCGCTGCCCCGTCTGCGGCGCCTTCTGCAGCGAGTACGCAGATGACCTCGAATGTGGCCGGATGTCTGGCTTACATTCTGGGATTCATCACGGGAATCATTTTCCTGGTGCTGGACCCTTACAAGAATGATAGGTTCGTTCGGTTTCACGCCTTTCAGTCGATTTTCTATAGCGTCGTGGTGATTGCGTTTCACATCGTGTGGGCCATTCTCACAGGAATTCTGGGCATCCTGTCACTGGGGTTTCTGAGTTTGATTATGGTGATGATCAGTTTGCTCATCAGCCTGGTTTTCCTGGCATATGCGATTTTCATGATGTACAAGGCATATCAGAACGAGCTTTACAAAGCACCGATCATTGGCGACCTGGCGGCAAAGCAAGCGGGCTTGGAAGCCCCCGCAATGTAGCCACACCTCTCGGAACCGGTGGGGCGGCACGATTGGGCCGCCCCATTCATTCGGCAGAAGTTCACCCATGCTCTTCTCCGCATTTCCTCTTGACAATTTCACGCAGCGAGCGCAATTTAGGTGGTTTCGCTCGCGTTGGTGAGGCCGGGCGTAAGGAGAGCGGCTACCTCACCCTCAGGACCTATGGCGGTTCTCGTTTGTTTTCACGATCGGTGTTTCGACGGAGCCTGCTCGGCGGCCGTGTTCACGCGCTTCTACCGGCAGTGCATCGACGCCGAGGCGGAGTTTCGCTATCGCGGCATGATGCACCGCGCGGGACAGTTGTTTGATGCGGGACTGTTCGACGCGGAAGAGAACGTGATCGTCGATTTCAAGTATTCCAGCTCCGACCGCCTGACGTGGTGGTTTGACCATCACCAGAGCGCCTTTCTTACGGAAGCGGATGCCGAGCATTTCCGGCACGACCATAGCGGCAAGAAATTCTACGGGCCGGACTTCCGCTCCTGCACCAAATTCATCGCCGAAACCACCGGCAAACACTTTGGTTTCAAGGCTCCCGACCTGGAGGATCTGGTCCACTGGGCGGACTTGATTGACGGCGCGCAGTATCCGGACATTCGCACGGCGGTGGAAATGCGCGAGCCCGCCACCCAGTTGACCCTGGTCATCGAAGGGACTAGCGAACCGGACTTCTGCGTGCGCCTGATTCCGGAGCTTCTCTCCCGGCCGCTGAAGGAAATCGTCGCCCTGCCGCACATCCAGAAGGCCTTTGAAGATCTTTACGCCCAACATTTGAAGTCCATCGAACTGCTTCGCAGTCGCGCCGAACTGCAAGATGGGGTGGTTTTCTTCGACGTGGCGGACCAGCACGTGGAGGGCTTCAACAAATTCATTCCGTATTATCTTTTTCCCACCGCGGTCTATTGCGTGGGAGTAAGCTCGTCGAAGGAGCGGATCAAGATCGCCGTCGGCAGCAACCCGTGGAGCAGCGCCCCCAAGGCTGCCAACCTGGCGAGCATCTGCGAGCGATATGGGGGCGGGGGTCATCCCAAAGTGGCGGCGATCTCCCTGCCGCCGCTGGATCTGGAGCGCGCTCGCAGCGTGGCCGCGCAGATCGTCCATGAACTTCGCACGGGCCCCAGGTAGGGTTTTTACCGCGTCGTTGAGGAAGCGCGGTGTGACGGGGTGCCCGGCTGGGGAAGGATTTGCCCTTGACTTGCAGCTTTCCCGCAAGGTGAGGTTAGCCGGAGCAATCACCGACTGGCTTGATACCAGACTGCGGCTGTGGTAAGAAGGAACAGTCACTTCATTCCATCGAGTCAGCCTCTTGGCGAAATAGTTGTCGTGGCTGTCTAAATGTGGGGAAAGGTTCCGGGGCGAAAGTGAAGTCCCTTTGGGCTTGAGTTCGGACTGATACTCAAGCTGTACGCCTACCAACAAAGAGCGGTTTCACTAAGGTTACGGTTGAGCGTGACTGCAACCGGGGGAAGGTGAGGGCCGTGGCCGAGACAACGGGTAGTGATGCGAAGGCCATTCACGTGACCTTGTTCGGGATGTCAGATATGGGTCGCGTTCGCAAGAACAACGAAGATAACTTCGTAGTCTGCAATCTTACGACGGGAGAAGTTGGCGTGTCCCCTCGCTCCGCGAGCATGATATAGGTCCTGCTCGGCTCATTGTTTATGGTTGCGGATGGAATGGGCGGCGAAGCAAGCGGCGAGGTGGCCAGCCAACTTGCTGCCGTCACTGTTCCCAAGCGCCTGTATGACAACCTGAAATCGCTGGGAACGGTGAGCGAGGCGAACTTTGTGATCCTTTTGCGCGAGGCCATCGAGTACGCCAACCAGATCATTTTTCAGAAAGCTTTGGCCAATCCTGTGTACCACGGTATGGGAACTACGACAACGGCGTCAGCCCTCTTCGGCCAGCACCTGTTTATTGGACAGGTGGGAGATTCCCGCTGCTATTTGATCCGTAATAAACAGATTACCCAGTTGACTCGCGACCAGACGTTCCTGAACTACCTCAAGGACATTGGCGCTGAGTTGCCGGCCGACCCGGAAAAGGACAGCCGAAAGAGCATCCTGACTCAGGCGGTAGGAAGCAGTGAGACGCTGGACGTGAAGGTCACCTATGTCCGGGTGAATCAGGGCGACAGAATCCTGCTGAGTAGCGACGGTCTGTACAACATGGTACCCGAAGCCGACCTGCTGGAGAACGCCAGCCGAGGGGATGATCTCTCTGACAACTGTAAAGCCCTAATCGAGAAGGCCAACGCCAACGGTGGGACGGACAACATCACCGTGATCCTTGCGCAGTTTTCGGGCGAAGGACTTGCGCCCCTGGACGCGGGGGCCGCCGTCGAGTGCAAAGAATTCGACGAAGAAGATTTTAAACCGCAAACATAGGAAGTCATCAGTTGCCAGTTGGCCTTATTGACTTGCCGGTCGGGAGGCGGGTTACTTAAACCTGAGAACTGAAAACTGAGGGCTCTACCATGAAATGCCCAACATGCGGCGAAGTGAATGAGGCTGGGTATCGATTTTGCAGGGTATGTGGCCATCCCCTGAATGTGGAGCAGGAGGGTGATCCCACGGTGGCCATGCCCACGACGGTGAGCCGCAGCGAGGACTCCGCGGCCACAGTCGCGGCTCCCCCTGCTTTCCGATTGGTTGCCACTTCAGGACTTCTTTCCGGCCGCACATTTAGCATTACCTCCAAAGGGCTCATCGTCGGCCGAGACCAGACCAAGTGCCAAGTCATCCTTGCGGATGACCAAGTCTCCCGCCAGCACGCCTGGGTGGGCTTGAACGAAGCTGGTCAAGTGGTGCTTCGCGACCGCGGATCCGCCAACGGATCGTATGTTAACCAAGTGCGGGTTCAGGAAGCGGTTTTAAAACCCAACGATGTAGTTTCCTTCGGTTCGTCGAGTGGCAAGCATCTGTTTCGCGTGGAAACGTTCCAACCAGCCCCTGCCGTGGTGACGGTGCGAAAGACGGCTCTAGATGAGGAGGATGGCCATGTCCACACCTCCGTGGTCAGCCAGGCAGATATTGACGCCGCGCAGCAGGCGGATCGTTCCGGGGGCGGCACCGTGGCCATCAAGCTCACGGATATCATGGCCCGCCCCCACGTGGATCTCATCGTTGATAAATTCGCCGTAAAGAGTGAGGACATACCGGACCAGGGCTTGGTGGTCGGCCGCGATGCGGCACGCTGCAAGATGGTGTTGGAACACGCCTCTGTGTCCGCTGTGCACGCGCAGTTTTCGATCAAGGGGGGCGGAGTCGAGCTGACCGACCAATCAGCCAATGGTACCTTTGTCAACGGGATCCGCATCAAATCTGCCGAACTGCACGACGGAGATTACATCACCTTCGGCCGCTATAGCGGCAAATCGCTGATCTTTCGCTCCGGCCTGGAGCCGCAGCTTAAGATGGAGAACATTGACCTGACCCGGGGCCACTTGGTCATTGGTCGCGAACCGAGTTGCGATGTAGTAATTGCCCATCCCATCGTCTCGAAAAAACACGCCGAGATCATCAATCAAAACGGTAAGAGCCTTATTGTCGATTTGGGCTCCGTCAATGGAACTTTTGTGAACGGCATTCGGGTGAAGCGCCATGAACTCCAGGAACTGGATCGCGTAGTTATCGGCCCCTCGGAACTCCATTTCCATGGTGGAACCCTGACCCATGTCCCTGACCGCCGGGTGGTGCGGCTGGATTCTGTGCACCTGAATTTCCAGGTGACAGACCGCAATACGGGCCAACCCAAACTGCTGTTGGATGATCTCTCGCTGGTGGTTAAGCCGAAGGAACTGATCGGCTTGTTAGGGCCGAGCGGCGCGGGGAAAACCACTCTGATGAACGCGCTGAACGGGTTTGTGAAACCCACCTCCGGCAAGGTGCTCTACAATGGCGTGGATTTGTATCAGAACCTGGACGCAATGAAATCCACTATTGGGTTTGTTCCCCAGGAAGACATCATGCACCGGCAATTGTCGGTGCGCCGCTGTCTCTACTACGCGGCGAAACTGCGCTTGTCCGATGATATTTCCGAGGACGAAATCAACCACCGCGTGGAAGAAATGCTGGAAACTTTGAAACTTGACCAGCAGCGCTGGGACAACCCTGTGGCCACCTTGAGCGGTGGCCAGCGCAAGCGCGTAAGTTTGGGAATCGAGCTTCTCCCTAAACCTGGAGTGCTCTTTCTGGATGAGCCCACGGCAGGTTTGGACCCCCGGACAGAAACCCTGATGATGATGCTTTTCCGGCAGCTCGCCAACCAGGGTTCAACGATCGTTATTACCACCCACTTGCTCGGGTCGTTCGGCGTGCTCGATAAAGTTGTCGTTCTCGTGCAGGGGCGGCTGGCCTACTACGGTCCGGGAACAAAATTCCTGGAGTATTTCAAGGCGGAAACTCCTCCTGACGTTTATGACGACTTAACGGATAACAACACCGTTCCTTATGCGCTGGAGTTGAAGAAGAGATTTCAGAGCGCCCCCCTGTACCAAACCCTGGTGGTGGACCCGCAGCGAGATATTCCGGCGGAGCAGGCAATGGCGAGCGGCGCGCCGAGTCAGGCGCAGGCGCAGGTAAAAAGATTCAGCCTGCGCCAGTTCACCACCCTACTGCAACGCACTTGGGAACTGAAATTCAGCGACCGGGCGCAAACTCTTCTGCTTTTCGGTCAGGCTCCCCTCATTGCTTTGCTCGTGGCCTTGATGGCGAGCGGACCCAACCAGGTACAAACCATCTTTATGGCGATGTTTTCCTCTCTCTGGTTCGGCTGCTCGAATGCCGTTCGTGAGATTGTGGATGAGCAGACTATTTACAGGCGGGAACGGCAAACCGGCCTGAAGATTCCCTCGTACATCCTGTCGAAGCTCGCCGTCCTGTCCTTTGTGGCTTTGGTGCAGTGTTTTTCCGTCGTGCTCATTTGTTTGTTAGTCAATCACGCTCTCTCGTTGAGTCTGCCGGAAGCCGGCGCGGCCATCCTGATCATGTTCCTGGTGGCGGTGAACGGCTCGCTGATCGGATTGCTGATATCCAGCTTGGTTTCGACACCGGAGAAGGCCTTGACGTTGTTTCCACTGATCCTGATTCCGGAGCTCCTGCTATGCGGCCTGTTCCTGCCGGTGCGCCCCGTTCAGACGATTATTCCCATCACGGTGGAGCAGCTCATGGAAGGGAAGATGTTCGCGCAACCGGATGCCAAGGCCAAGGCGGAACAAATCCTGCAACCTTGCAAAGGCGTACCCTATCCTGCCTTAGCATCGGGCGCCCCGACCGGTGCAGGGGCCAATCCGGCACCGAGCGACGAGACCGCGGCCGCGGAAGCCCAGCAGGGCCGCTTTGCGCATCAAGTGGCCGGTGCGATGACGCCGTCCCCGGAAGTAGCGAATTGTTTCCACAGGTTCACCCCGGCTCCCGATGCTGGCATGGGAACCCCCGTCCGATGGCTTTCGTCTCTGGCGATTTCACGCTGGGGTTTGGAATCGCTCAGCGACCTGTGCGTGCACGGTGCACATTCGACCCAGGACTACGCATATAAGATCCTCAACACCATCACTATTTCGCTGCATCCGGATGATGTCGCCCGGCTCGAGGAGGGTTTAGAGAAGCCGGCAGAGGCTTTCGCAGCTTCCGGCGCTTTCCCGCTTCCGTCCAATTTCTGGAGGGACAAGGGACCTTATCTGGCGATTATGAGCGGGTATGCCCTCCTGATGCTTGTACTCATCCTGGTCGTGATGAAACGCAAAGACGTGAAGTAGCGGTTGTGGTGCGGACCTGTTCTGTAGGTCCGCGGCTCGTAACCGATAGGGAAGGAAAAGCCGCGGACTTGCAGAACCGGTCCGCGCTACCCTTCAGCCCCTAAAGGAGTCAACATGGACAGCGGTCTTTCTACCGTTCGCAACTTGCTCTATATCGTTCTGGTGCTTGCGCTGTTGTCAATCTTCGCGAACATCTACGTCGGCACACAACTGTCTCAGAATAGCGACGAGTTGGCGCGTTTGGGCCTGCTTTTGCAAAAGCAGATGATGGGGAATGCCATCGAACAGTCTCAGCAGTTGCAGAAGAAAATGGACATGCTCGATCAAGACGCGGCCGGTATCGACGCGAAGCTGAAAAAGGCCCAGGACGATTTTGTAGCGAGGATGAACGTTGAACTCCCCCGGATCATGGATAACTACATCAGGACACGTGCTCCCATGATTGAGAAGCAAGCCATGAAGCAGGTCCCACACTAGGGCTGGCTAGGCGCCAACAGCAGTGGACCTATAACGGCAGTCGCACGGGTCTCTTCTCGCGCGCGGAAATCTGAGAAGCAAAGCAAATTTGATGAGTCAGCGCGGCATCTTCCAGATTGGCGTGCGACTCCCGATTATTCAGGATGCAATCGACGAAGTGCCGGACTTCCTCGCTGAAGGGATGGTGCGAGACGTCACCACTATCCGGCATGATGGTTGGAAACGTGGCCCATCCCTTTTGGCCCGTCCAGTGTTTCGAGAAAATTTGGTTGTTGCGAATGGTCCCCTGATCTCCGAAGAGGGCGATGTTGAAAATGTAAGGCTGAACGCACTCGACGGACGACGCCACTTTCCCCATCGTCCCGTCTTCAAATTTCACCAACGTCAAACTATTTGGTTCATATTCATAGTGCAGCGGATTTTTCCGGCTCACATTCGAGTAGGCCATCACCTCAATCGGACGGGCGCCGACAAACCAACGCAGACCATCCACGGCGTGACATCCGGCCGTCAGAAGGTCACTACCGGCCATCTCCTTCTTAATATTCCATTCGTACTGCGCATACCAGGGGCCGACCCCATGAAAGTAATCGACCTCGGCGAGAAAAAGGTTTCCCAATAAGCCGTCCGCCAAAAAAACCTTGATCATTTCGAACAGGGGATTCCAACGCAACACGAAGCTGACCACGGTTTTGACGTTGGTAGCACGCACGGCGGCTTGGAGTTCGAGCAGACCCTCGAGATCCAAGGCGACCGGTTTCTCTAAGACCAAGTGCTTCCCGGCCTGTGCCGCGGCGATTCCCTGAGCGGCATGCAGATGGTTGGGAGTACAAATGACCACAATATGAATGGAAGAATCCGCGAGCATTTCATCCACCCGGTCATAAGCGCGACAACGTGGAGCATGGAACGCTTCCGCCTTGGCCTTGGCGCGCCCCCTGTCGCGACTGACCAGTCCCACAACCTCGGTATGGGGGTTCGCCTCAAACGCTCGAATGTACTCGCCGGAAACCCATCCCGTTCCGATAATGCCAACTCCTAATCCCTTCATTTTCGTCTCCTGAATTTGTGCGAGACTTGAGCGCGGGCGTCGGCCATGCTTGTCCGTGCCCCTCAATAGTTGCCGATTGTATTGCATTTCTGCCCGGAACAGTGAGGCCGGATTTTCAAAAACGCTCCGACACATTTGGAGAACCGCCAAGGCGGGGCAGGCACCGGGTGTCACTGTAGCTTGTGTCGGCAACGCTTCGCATCCAATGCTCTATGAAAACCGGCGTTCCAAGAGGGAGTACAATGCCGGCATCACCAGGAGCGTAATGAAGGTGGAAAGAGTCAGCCCACCAATCACCGCCAAAGCCAGAGGCTTCTGCAATTCCGCTCCGGAGCCCAGGCCCACAGCAAGAGGCATTAACCCAAAGAGCGTGCACAGTGTGGTCATCAGAATCGGCCGCACGCGTATCTTTCCCGCGGCCACAAGCGCTTCGCGCAGGGGCATTCCCTGCTCTTCCCACAATTTGTGCACGTACTCGAAGAGAATGATGCCGTTCTTCACCACCAGCCCAACCATCAGAATGATTCCCATGAACGAGGAAACATTCAGCGCAGTGCCCGTCGCCAGCAGCATGGCGAAAACCCCCAGGACCGACAGTGGAGCGGCAGACATGATGATCAAGGCCGGCGGGAAAGCGCGGAACTGAATCACCAGGACAATAAAAACTGCGCCGAGCGCTAAGGCCAGGACGGCAAGCAAATCCCGGAAAGAATTCCGCTGGCTTTCGTATAGCCCTCCGATCTCGTACGTTGTCCCCACCGGGAAATTGATGGTGCTCAAAACGCTCTGGACATCGCGGATAACACTTCCCAGACCGCGATTCACCAATCCCGCTTGCAGGTCCACCATCAAGCGCTGGTTCTCGCGCATGAGTTGATCTTCACCTTGCACCGATTCTACATGGGCCAAGGCGGAGAGCGGCACAATCTGCTTGGCCGGTGTCAAAATAGGAAACTGGCGCACATCATCATAGTTGTAGCGAAACGAATCCGGAAAACGCACGCGGATTCCGACGGTCCGGTCGCTCAGCCGCAACTCGGTTTGCTCCAATCCCAGAAGTCCGGCGCTTACTTGCTGCGAAACCTGCTCGACGGTCAACCCCAGGCGTTCGGCGGTCACGGCATCCACATTGATCACGCTCTCGGGATTCCCCTTCTGAATTCCGACATAATCAAGCCCGGGGATCTTTTGAAGTTTGGGCCCGATTTCTTCCGCAAGCTGATCCAATAGCTTCAAGTCGCTGCCAAAGATCTTTACTTCCACGGGGCTTGGATTGCCTTCCATGTCACCAATCATGTCCTGGAGAACCTGGGTAAATTCGATGCGCACGCCCGGCACACTGCGTCAGGATGTCCGTGTGGAGCGTATCCATTGTCTCCTCAATTCCGCGTTCGCGTTGCGCGCGAGGCTTCAATTTGACAACGATCTCGCCGGTATTCTGTTCCGTGGCAAACGGCCCCATCTCCGCTCCCGTGCGCCGCAGGAAGGAGGCCGCCTCCGGGATCGCGCGAACCTGTTCCTCGATCAGGTGATTGATGTGATTGGTCTGAGCCAACGAAGTCCCGGGAGGTGTCCAGGCGTCCAAAACAAAGCCCCCTTCGTCCATGTCGGGCAGAAATCCAGTTTCCAGTTGCGTGCCGAGGAACACGCTGAGTCCTATAGAAATAATTACCGCCAACCGTCACTACCCCTCGATGTCGAAGCGCCCAGCGCACCAGCCTTTCGTAACCGCGGTAAACCGGTTGGATGAAACGCTCCGATTTCGGTTGGTGATGGCGCGGTTTCAGGAATTGCTCCGCGAAAAGAGGAATCAGCACCACGGCAAGAATCAGAGATAGGGTTACGGAAATGACCAGGGTCTGGCAGAGCGCCGAGAAAAACTCGCCTACCACTCCCCGGAGCAGGCTCAGCGGTGCAAACACCACTACGGTCGTTACTGTCGATCCGACGACCGGGCCGAGCAGTTCCCGGGTGCCCTGCTCGGCAGCCAGGGGCGGGGGATCGCCCATGCCGAGGTGACGATAAATGTTCTCAACAATGACCACCGCGTCGTCGATGACCAGGCCGATAGCGATCGCCATTCCACCCAACGACATCAGATTGAGCGTGCCGCCGAAAAGCTTCATAAAAAAGAAAGTCCCAATGACGGCGATGGGTAAGCTGACGGCAGCGATGAATGTTGAGCGGACTTCACGAAGAAACAGGAAAAGGATGGCTACGGCCAGTAAAGCGCCGATCAGAACAGCGTCGCGGACGCTGGCCACGGCTTCCCGGACGAATTCCGCCAGGTCGTATACCAACGACAAGTGAAGCGTCGAGGGAATTGCCGACCCCAAATGTCCGGCCAACGCCTTAACCTGATCGGCTACCTGGAGGATGTTCCCACCAATCTGGCGTGAAATGCTGATGAGCGCCCCCGGTTGGCCATTCCCATAAACCAAAATGCGCGGGTCTTCGACGCCGTCGCGAACCTCGGCGATATCGCGGAGGCGGATCGGCGATTCATTATCGACCGCCACCACCGTGTTGCGGATTTCTTCCAAATCATGAAACTGCCCCGTCGCCAGCACAAGGTATCGGGAGTAGTCTATTGTCCAGCCTCCCCACCGAATTGACTTGATTGGTTGCGCGCAGGCGATCGGCAATTTCCGGGAGAGAGATTCGATGCGCGAGCATTTTCTGCGGGTCCACGATCACCGACACTTCCCGCTGGTCACTCGCCTGAACTTCTACCAGGGATACGTCCGGCACCCGGCTGAACATCGGACGCAAATCGTAGATAGGCATAATCACGCAGGTCCGCGCCGGGTGCGTTTCCACTGAGGACCATCATCAGGATGGGCCAATCCGTCGGGGTAATGCGCTCGACGGAGATTTCCGTTTCGGGAGGAAGCTCGCCGCGGATGTCGCTGACATGGGCTTGCATGAGCTGAAGGGCATATTGCATATCCGTGTCAGGCTTGAACTGCACGGAAATCTCCACAGCGCCCCGAATCGTTCGTGAGCGCACGCGCTGCGCGCCCAGTACGGTCTTCGCCGATTCTTCCAGCGGCCGGGTCACATTCAGAAGCATGTTTTGAGGGGAGAGGTCGCCGGAATGAGCGACGATGACAATCCGGGGGAACGACAACTCAGGATAAACATTGCTAGGCAGGCGAAAGGCGGCCGTCAAGCCGGCAACAAAAAGCGCAGCCGTCAGCAAATAGACCGCGCGGCGGTGCTCGCGGCAGAAACGCACCACATTCATGGTTTGACCTTGATCGCTTGCGCCCGACCCCAGGCCGTACGCTCCAGTGAGTACCACTACTTCGCCCTCTTCGGCTCCGGAGAGCAACTCCACGCGCTCGTGGGTTTCTATCCCCAGCTTCACAGGAACCGCCTCCGCCTTGTCCGCCTGAACCCGGAAGATCTGCGGTTGTCCTTCCGCGTCACGATAAACCGCCGCGGGCTCCACCACCAAGGCTTGCCGATGCGTCTCCAAGGGAACTTGTGCGGTGAGGAACATGCCGAGCCGCAGCAGGCCGGCGGCATTAGTGATGCGGATCCGCACCAGGCCCACATTGGTTGTGGGATCAACGGCGGGTGAGATCGCCACAACGCGGCCGGTAAAGTTTGTGTTCGGAAAAGCATCCGTCCGCACCGACATGATTTGGCCACCGTGAATCTTTGGCAGATACGCCGCCGGTACATTTCCAAAAAGTTCCACTTCCGCGGTATTGGCAATCTCGAAGATCGGTTGCGCGCCCGTGCCATCAACCTGCTCGCCGGCGCTTACTAGCCGCTTGACGACGGTACCACTGAGGGGAGACTTCACCTCGGTTCGCGATAACTGCAAGCGTGCAAGTGCGGCGGTGGACTGGGCTTGCTTCAGGGCTGCCTCCGCCACGCGCTCCGCCATTGTCGAGTCTTCCAGGTCCTTGCGGGCTGAGATGCCCCGCTGAACCAGGTCGGTCTCGCGCTTCCGGTTGAGGCGGGCATTTTCCAGACTGGCGTTGGCCTGATCGATGCCGGCCTGGGCTTGTTGTAACTGGTCGCGATAGGAGTGATCTTCGATTTTCGCCAACACCGAGCCCTCTTTCACGTGGTCGCCTTCCGCCACCAACATGGCCGAGATGCGGCCCGGGACTAAGGCGCTCACTTTAGCGTCCTGATTGGGTAAGGCCGCAATCGTCCCGCCGACGGTCAGGTTCGAGCTGATGTCGCCGCGAATGACTTTGGTCAGAGTGACTTCCACGACTGTGTTCGCGGCGGTTTCGGAGCTGTCTGTGCCTTCATCACCAGCGGGTCGCTTCGAGCAAGCCAGCAGGCTCAGCAACATTAGGAAGATCACGCCGCGGTGCAACCTGAGATGATTAAATCGTTGTATCGTAGGCATGGGCTACTATTTTGGATCGATGGACGTACCTACTATTTCTTCCAGTTGGCCGAAGGTGCTCTGCACCGTCAAGAGGCTCTGGAGGTAACTTTGCTCCACATCCTGAACGTTGCGTTGCGCCGTCAGGACCATGAGGATATCGGCCTTTCCGGCGCGATAACTCTGTTCCGCCAGGTTTTCAAGTTGCCGCGCGACGGGCACCAGAGTGGCGCGATAGGTTTCCGCCTGAGTGCGCTGTGCATCCAGATCGTAGTATGCGGTTTCCACCCGCGCCGCTGTCGATCGCTTCGTGGCGGCTTCTTCCGAATCCAGCAGACTCTGGGTGGCGAGGGATTGGGCGATCTCGCCCTGGTTGCGCGTGAAAATGGGCAGCGGCACTGAGATTTGGCTCCGTGGCCCCATGCGGAAATCGTGCGGGGCGTTGTAATCCATTCCAGCTTCAAGATCAAGATTGGGAATCCGCTCGGCCTTCAACAGCGCCCGGCGGCTTTCTTCAACCTTCTGCTCCTGCACGACGTGCCGCAAATCGGGGTTAGAACTGTAAGCAAGCTGAATCAATTCGGGAAGCGAAACTGGGGGAGGTAAATCTTCCAGCGACTCGACGGGTTCCCAATCTGTTGTGGCCGGCTCATTGAGCAGAGCATTCAATTGACTGAGGGAAACTTTCTCCTCCTGCTGTGCCACCTTGTGGTCGGCTTGCGCGCGCGCGACCTCCAGACCTGCTTGAATGACTTCCAATTGTGGCACATCCCCCGCGTTGAATCGATCACGCGCAATCTGCTCCAGCCTTTTGGCCAGTTCAAGGATGTGCTCCAACCGCTGGGATTGCGCCCGCGCGTAAGACAACTGGAAAAAGGCCTCGCGGGTTTGCCGCCTGACTCCCCGTTCCAGGGCGACAATCTCCATGTCGGTCAGCGCTCCTTCCTGATGGGCTACTTCAATCCGCCGGCCGCGCTGCCCGCCCACTTCCAGGGGTTGATCTACGAACCATCCCTCGTGAGGTTCGTCGCGCAGCGCCGTGAAGTTGATAGTTGGGTTGGGTCGCTCGCGCGCAACCTGAACGCCTGCCTTCGAGATGGCTTGCCGCTGCCGCGCGGTAAGCAGATCGAGATTCTGCTTGGCGGCAAGCTCCAGTGCTGCCTGAAGCGACAGTCGCGTTGGTTGCTGTGCCATCGCCATCGGACATAGCGCAACCACCACGCCCGCTGCCCACGCCCAGGCCTTTATGTGCATGCAACCCGCACTCCCTTGAAATCGCGTCATGGCACTTGGCTTCAACTCTCGCCCCTCTGTCGCCAGCCCCTCTGGGTCATGGGCGCCCATGGGTAAACCTCTTCCTCGAGGAAACGACGTGTTCCCTCCGCCAAATGCCAGGCAGGAGGAGAAATCCCGATCGCCGCTTCGTAGCAAGTCTACTGCGCAGCAGGAGAGCCAACATGAAACCAGCATTAATTTCTATTTAGCTTGGGTCACGGGAACGGACTGGCGAGTTCGGAGCGGCAGGTTGATGGTGAAAGTGGTGCCCTTCCCTGGGGTCGTTTGGCAGTTAATGGAACCGCCTTCGGCGCGCACAATGGCCTGGGCAATCGCCAGCCCCAATCCCCCACTTTGAACTTCTTCGGAGTGGTGCGGCGCACCACGATAGAAACGCTCGAAAATGTGAGGTAAGTGCTCGTCTGAAATGCCCATGCCTTGATCCTGGAACTCCGATCGCGCCATACCGTTGGACACTTCCAGGCCCACGCAAACTCGGCTATGCGGGGGAGAGTATTTGACGGCGTTATCAAGAAAAATCAAGAACAACTGGCGGAGAAAGGGTTCATCCCCTATATTGAAAACCTCTTCTTTCAAATCACGATCGATAAAGATCCCCTTGGCCCGCGCCAAGGGCGTGGCCAGTGCGCAGCTTTCTTCCAAAACCTCATTTAGGTACAGGGGTTCCTTGGCCAATCGGAGCTGTCCGGCATCTGCCATGGCAAGTGTAAAGAGACCCTCGACGATGCGGCTGAGTTTCTTTAGCTCCTCTTCAATGGACCGCAGCGCCTTCTGGTACTCCTCGGCGGACCGTGGTTCGCTCAGCATAAGCTCAGTTTCGCCGCGCAAGACGGAAAGGGGTGTGCGAAGTTCGTGGGAAGCGTCGGACACAAACTGGCGCAATTGCCGTAAGGCCGAATCCAGGCTGGCAAAGAGGTCGTTGAAGGTTTCTGCCAATCGGCCGAGTTCATCGTGCGGGTTGGACACTCCCAGAGGCCGCCAAGGCTCGCGGCGAATGCCATCCGCAGTGCGGCCGACCATCTCCCTGGCTTGCTGCGTCAACTCGGCAACGGGACGCAAGCTCCTGCCCACATACCAGGCAGACACGGCCGCCGTCAGCAGCAGACTCAACGGGAAGAGTACAAAGATCATGTGCCGAAATGTGAGTAGCGCTTGATCGGCGTCGCGTGTAGGAACAGCCAGAACCAAAACATGCGCGCCCGTCCGGTTTCGAAAGGGGATGAGGACGAGCCGCAAGCGCCCGCGCTCGCTTTCTTCAATGGTTTTGAAGGCAATCTGTGACAGGTTTGTAGGAAGTGCAGGGAGGGCAAGGGGTCCGGGCATGAGATTCCGCGAGTTCGCGGTCACACGCCCGGAAAGATCTAAGACTTCGAAATACTCATCAGGGATGTTGAGTTCAGTTACATCGGATTCATCTGGGTCAGCGGCGAGGTCTGCCACGACGGGACTGGAAGTTTCAATGAGCTGGCGGTCGAGTTGGATTTGGATTTCGCGCTTTAGCACCATGTAAAAGGCCAAATGCGAAGCGGCAAGCAAGACCCCCACCACCACGCAGAAAAGTACCATCATGCGAAAGCGGAGGGAGCGCACCTGAATCATTTGGGTAGCCCCAAGCGGTAACCGGACCCACGCAGCGTAAAAATCAGCTTCGTGGGGTGGCCCTGATCAACTTTTTGGCGCAAACGGTTGATGTAGACGTCGACGAGATTCGTTTCGCTGTCAAAGTGGCAGTCCCAAACGTGTTCGACAATTTCACTCCGGGTTACGGGTTCGGGAGCACGGAGCATCAGG
Source organism: uncultured Acidobacteriota bacterium (assembly GCA_963825395.1). Classification (GTDB taxonomy): domain Bacteria; phylum Acidobacteriota; class Terriglobia; order UBA7540; family UBA7540; genus Bog-366. Next base: position 20,619 of record CAWGTQ010000070.1, read on the forward strand.
AATTCCAAAAGCGCGAACTCTTTGGCAGTCAACTGAATCGCCGTACGTCCCCGCTGGGCGCGCCTCCGGTGCCGATCGAGTTCGAGGTCCTCATAACGGATGACCGCCCCACTTTTATTGAACCCCCGGCGGATCAGCGCACGCACCCGAGCCAGCAATTCTGTCAGAGCAAAAGGTTTGGTCAGATAATCATCGGCGCCCGCGTCCAACCCTTCCACACGTTGCTCAACCAAGCTGCGGGCGGTCAACATCAAGATGGGAGTTTGCACATTGTCTCGGCGCAGCCTTTGGCAAACTTCGACGCCGCTCAACCCGGGCAGACGAAGATCAAGAAGCACCAGATCGTAAGAGTTGTCCAAGGCAAGCTCCAACCCTTTCTCTCCGGTGTCCACCACGTCCACGGCATAGGCATTTTCGCGAAGTGCCCGGGCCAGGAAGCCCGCTACCTTACGTTCATCTTCGACAACAAGGACGCGCATGCTCAGTCCATTATAGGCCCTGAAAGTCCAACTGTCCCCGAGGTAATGTCGGGGAAGAGAGCGGGCCTAGACGCAACACCCCGTCGTGACTCACAGTTTTCGGGATGGACAAGCTTTGCCTCCCAAGCGTGCCGTATGGCTTACTTCGCAGATTACGCTAGCATGGGCTCGCAGGCCTCCCCGCGATTTCTTCTACTAGATTTCGTTTCCCTTTGCGAATATTATCATCCCCTTCCGGCTCATTCAGGACCAGCAGGGGTCGCGCCCGCCAGGCCGGCTACTAAAGGCGGAAGGGCACAAGGAGTTCCGACATGAGACGTCCGTTCGTGGCTTTGTTTGGCTTATTGCTGGCATCGCAGGCGTGGGCTCAGGCGCCTGCGGGAAAAGGGTGGATTGCCCTTTTTGACGGAAAGGATCTCAACGGTTGGAAAAATAACGGACAGGAGAAGTGGGTCGTTGAGGACGCCACAATCGTGGGCGGGAGCACCATGGGACATTACGGCTATCTGACTACGCAAAAGACCTACAGCAATTTTGTGTTGCGGGTAAAGTTCAATCCGGAGAAGGGAAATAGCGGTGTCTTTACCCGCTCGCGCATTACCGGCAACTCGCCCCAAACCGGACCGGATATCGAAGGTATGCAGGTGGAAGTGGACCCGACTCGCAATACGGGCTCGATTTATGAGAGTGGTCACCGCGGCTGGGTAGCGATGGGCACTCCCGCGTGCGAACATGCGATCAAACCCGGCGAATGGAACGAAATGGAGATTACGGAGCAGGGAATTCACTACGTCACTCAGCTTAATGGCGTGCCTTGCGTGGACTTTACCGATCCCCATCCAAGTTTCACCGACGGCGTCATCGGGTTGCAACTCCACACCGGCGGCGGAGTGAAAATACGATTTAAAAATATTTACCTTCAACCTCTCCCGGCGAACTAGCGTGGACTTCTCACCACGCCGGAACGCTTTTGGGGAGTTATCGCAAAGGTGGGGCAGGGAAGTGATACGGATGGCCTTGCGGCTTCTTGGCAAGACGAGATTGTCCGTTGCCAGCGGCTCATCAGATTTACAATCCCGAAGGGCTTTTCGCAGCCCGCTTAGCATGCCCCTTCCAAGTCCGAGGGAAATCTCAGATCTTTAGTGTTCAATTCGTTTAAAGAAGCAGTGGAACCGACCGATCGACTCGAGAGCAGGCTGGCAAATCATGCGGGGAGAAGGGTCTCCGTGGGCCAAGCAGCAGCCAAAGCAGGAGGTCATCATGAAACTAAATTCTTCGCGCCGTGATTTTCTGAAGGTATCCGTGGGCGCCGCCTGCGCGGCGCCGTTGGCATCGCTGGGCCCGGCAGCAACCAGCCCGGCATCCGCCGCGCCCGCCCCGATTCCACCCAGTGGGCGCATCAAGAAGGCTGTCCAAATCTATATGCTTCCCAAGGACCTGAGCTACGCCGACCGCTTCAAGCTTGCCGGTGATGTTGGATTCGAGGGTGTAGAAGGTCAGACCATTGAAGACCCCAAGGTGGCAGAGGAAATCAAAAAGGCCTCAGAAGATGCCAAGGTTCCTATCCATTCCGTCATGAACATGGCCCATTGGAAATACCCGCTTTCCTCCAGTGACCCGCAGTGGTGAAGACATCCCTGGACGGCATGAAAACCTCGCTCCATAACGCCAAGCTCTGGGGCGCGGAAACCGTGCTTCTCGTTCCTGGCGTTGTCAACGCGGACATCGCTTACCAGGATGCCGGACGCGCTCGCAAAAAATATTCCTACACTGATCCCGTTGGCAGAAGAATTGAAGGTCATCATCGCCATCGAAGAAGTATGGAACAAATTCCTGCTTAGCCCACTGGAGATGGCGAAGTATGTGGACGAATTCAAGAGTCCTTGGATCAGGCAATACTTCGATGTGGGCAACGTGGTCCTTTACGGCTATCCGCAGGACCGGATTCATACCCTCGGCAAGCGCTTCGTGAAAGTTCACCTGAAGGACTTTAAGGTGCTGACGCACGAATTCAGCCCGTTCAGACGCTTTGTTAATTTCGGCGACGGAGACATCGACTGGCAGCCGTACCAAAGCATTTGTACGTTGGTTACACCGGATGGGCCAGAACCGAGATTGATCCGGGCGACGAAACCTATCTGCGCGACGTCGCGAAGCGTGTTCGATAAGCTGGGTCGGGGACTATAATTCTGGAGTTCAGATTTCGCGATATTAGAGTCACTGAACGGGTGGTTCGAGCAGCTCATCCATTTTTTTTTTCCGAGGGTGACGGGGCGATAACTTGTGAAGTTCGAATCCGCAGATTGCGCAGATGACATATAATTTTTATATCGATTTAAAACCTGGTAGTCTGTGGATATCTGTGGACTGTGTACCGGCTTCTGCTTACTGCT
>CAWGTQ010000071.1:0-29730 GCA_963825395.1 uncultured Acidobacteriota bacterium
TCGACGCAGCCCACCAGGAAAAAGGGAATGGTCTTTCCCAAAATGAATTCCCAGCGGCGAATGGGAGTGACCATGATCTGCTCGAGCGTGCCGATCTCCCGCTCGCGCACCACCGCAAAGGCGGTGAGCATCATGACCAGGATCAGCATGACGTTGCCGATGACTCCGGGAACGAAATACCACTGGCTTTCCAGCCCCTCGTTGAACCACGGCCGAACCTCCAGGTCCACTTGCGGCAGCGACGACACCCGTTGCGGGGCCGTCCGCTCCATCTGGTCGACCTGGTAGTCACGGCTGAACTCGGCGCCGATTTGGTTGAGATAACCCAACGCCACCAGCGCCGTGTTGGAGTTGGAACAATCCACCAGAACCTGGACTGTAGCCCCTTGGCCGTTGCGCAGGCGCTGAGCGAAGCCGGAATCGATTTCCATCGCCGCCAGAACATCGCCACGGTCAAGGCCGTCGCTGAGGTCCGCGCGCCGAGCGGCATATTGGCTCAAGTGAAAATAACGGCTGGGGGAGAAGTGCGCCACCAACTCGCGGCTCTCCTGCGTATTATCCAGGTCGAGCACGGTAAGCGCCACATTTCTCACATCCAATGTGGCCGCGTAACCGAACACGAGCATTTGGATGAGCGGTGGGCCAAAGAGCAGCCAGCGCACGTGCGGGTCCCGCAGCGTTTGAATGAATTCCTTCTTGACCATGTGACCGATGCGCCGGAGTGAAGCGACAGAGTTCATTCCAACCTCTTTTTAAATGCGCGTGTGGCCCTGATGATCAGGAACGTGGCAATAATCCCTAAGGCGATGATGTCTCCCGCCATAACCCGCACCGTCGTGCCCTTCAGAAAAACACTGCGCAGGATGGAAACGTAATAGCGCGCCGGCAAGATACGTGTGATCCACTGCACGAAGACGGGCATCTGGTCGATGGGAAAGATAAAACCGGAAAGAAGAAATGTGGGCAGCAGCGTCACGAGCAGAGCTAACTGGCTGGCCCCGAGCTGCGACTTGGCAGTGACCGAGAAAAAATACCCCAGGGACAACACCACAATCAGGAACAGCGCCGAGCAGGCAAACAGTACCGTCCAGCTTCCGCGGAAGGGAACGCCAAACCACCAGACCGCCGCGCCGGCGCAGAGCGCTGTGTCCATCATCCCGATGACAAAATAGGGAACCAGCTTCCCAATCTGAATTTCCATTTTGCCCACCGGGGTGGCAATGAGCTGTTCCATGGTGCCCCGCTCCCACTCCCGGGCGATGGTGAGCGAGGTCAGGAATGCGCCCACCACGGCCATGACCATGGCCACCACACCGGGCACAATATTGGACATGCTTTCCAGGTCTTCATTGAACCATGTCCGTGGCTGGAAGGTGACGTTGGGGGCCACAGGCGGCAGGCCGTTGCGTTGCTGCCATTCGATCTGTACGTCCTGGGAGTAGGCTTGCACGATGCTCAGCGCATAGCCCATGCCGATGCTGGCGGTGTTGCTGTCGCTGGCATCGAGCAGGGCTTGCACAGGGGCCTGCCCGTGCGCGTGGAGATCTTCGGAAAAGAGCGGCGGCACCACCACTGCCAGCGTGCAGGCGCCCTGGTCAATCTGATGAACGACGTCGCGATAGTTTTCTGCGACATGAACGATGGTGAAATACTCAGTGGCCTGAAAATGCTTCAGCAGATCCTGGCTGGTTTGTGTCGCGTCGCGGTCGTACACGCAGAGGGGAATGCGTTTGATGTCCAGATTCACACCGTAGCCGTAAATGACAAGCTGCACCAGCGGCATCGCGAAGATGACCAGGAGGCTGCGAGGATCGCGCCAGATCTGGATGACTTCCTTGCGCATCATGGCGAGGATCCGGCGCAAGCTCATGCGGTTCTCCCCTGATTGGATTCATGCGCGGTGGTCAGATTCACGAAGACGTCCTCCAGGCTAGGCTGAATTTGCTCCAGCCTTCCCACCCTCAGCCCGCGGGCGGCCAGGGCGGCGCGGATTCCTGGCAGCGCGGCCTGGGCGTCGGCCACAGAGGCATGGAGGCTGCTGCCAAATACCGCTGCGTCGAGAACGCCGGGTGCTTGGCTCAGTGCTTCGAGTCCCGGCCCCAGCGGTTCACACTCCACCAGCAGGAGTTGGCCTTTCAGGGATCGAGTCTTTAGCTCGGTGGGCGTGCCCATGGCCACAATGCGCCCGCGATCGATCAGCACCAGGCGATTGCAGTATTCCGCCTCGTCCATGTAGTGGGTGGTGACGAACACCGTGATGCCCTCGCCCACCATCTGCTGGATCAATTCCCAGAATTTGCGGCGCGAGACGGGATCGACGCCGGAAGTTGGCTCGTCAAGAAAGACAATGGGGGGACGATGTAGCACCGCGCACCCCAGCGCCAACCGCTGTTTCCAGCCGACGGCCAGGGCACGCGTGGGAATCTGCTCGCGGCCTTCCAGCCCTGCCATGTGGAGCGCCCAGGCCAGGCGCTCGGGAAGAACTTTGGTGGGAACGCTGTACAACCCGGCAAAAAAGCGGAGATTCTCGATAACCTTCAAGTCGTTGTAGAGGGAAAATTTCTGCGACATGTAGCCAATCTGCTGCCGCACTGCTTCCGGCTCCTTGGCGACGTCAACCCCCGCTACCCGTGCGTGCCCGGAAGTGGGAAGGAGCAGGCCGCAGAGTATACGGATGGTCGTGGATTTGCCCGCGCCGTTGGGGCCCAGGAAGCCGAAGATCTCGCCACGATGCGCCCGGAAGCTGATGCTGTCCACCGCGACAAAGTTTCCGAAGCGCTTAGTCAGGTTTTCGACCACTACGGAGGGTTCGCTTCCATTCATATAGGTTTCGCTTCCCCGGCGGTCTCCGGCTCGCTCTCGACGGCCGATACAAACAGATCCTCAATAGTCGCCCCTACGGGCTGGATGGAATCGTAAGCGATGCCGGCGGATTCCAGCCGCCCGCGCAGATCCGGCAACCGGCGAGCGGCTCCGTCCACAAACAGATGGACGCGGTCGCCCACCAGCAATGCATCGCGCACGCCCGGGGCGCCTGCCAACGCCGCGCGCACCTGCCCCGGCTGCGCCGTGTGCACGGCCAGGATCTCGCCGGGAAATTTCCGTTTCAACTCCTCCGGCCGATCACAAAAGAGCATGCGGCCCTGGTTCAGCAGCCCCACGCGGTGGCAGCGCTCCGCTTCGTCGAGGTACGACGTGGAAGTGAGGATGGCCACACCTTCGGCCACCAGGGAATAGAGGATGCGCCAGAAATCCCGCCGGGACACCGGATCGACTCCGTTCGTCGGTTCATCGAGCAAAATTACCTTGGGAGTGTGAATAAGCGCGCACACCAGGCCGAGTTTTTGTTTCATGCCGCCGGAAAGATTTCCCGCAAGCCGGCTCCGGAAATCGCTGAGCCCCGCTGCCGCCAGCAACTCCTGGGAGCGTTGATTACGCTGCTTGCGGCGCACGCCAAACAATTCTGCATAAAACCGGATGTTCTCGTCGACCGTCAAATCTTCGTAAAGCCCGAACCGTTGTGACATGTAGCTGAGGAGCGACTTGGCTCTTTCCGGATCGCGGACAACGTCGCACCCGGCAACACTCACCGAGCCCGAATCCGCATCCATTACCCCTGCCAGCACCCGCAGCGTGGTGGTTTTTCCTGCGCCGTCCGGCCCGACTAATCCGAAGATTTCGCCTGCGTACACCTCAAAGCTGAGCCCGTCCACGGCACGCACTTCGCCGAAGTGCTTGCTCAAGGAACTGACCGTGATGGCAGGGGGAGAGTTCATAACCTAATAATTACCGCAGCTTGATAGCGACATCAGCCGGCATTCCCGGCTTTAGCTCGTAATGAGGATTTTCCAGGTCTACCTTGACTCGGTATACCAACGTCACACGTTCCTTTTCGGTCTGCACGCTCTTGGGTGTGAATTCTGCTTCAGAAGAGATGAAGGAGACGCGCCCAGGATAAGTCTTGTCAGGGAATGAATCGGTGTGTACGTCGACGGCCTGGCCCCAATGGACCTTGCCGAGGTCGGTCTCCGGCACATACACGCGGACCCACAGATGGTCCAAGTCGCCGAGGGTCACGATTGGCGTGCCGGGCGAGACGACCTCTCCCAACTCCGCCTGCCGCACCAGGACCACTCCGTTGAAGGGCGCGCGCAGCACCGTGTACATCAGCCGGATGCGGGACATTTTCAGGTTCTGGTCCGCTTGATGAACATTGGAGTGCTCGACGGCCAGTTCTTCCTTGCGCGTTCCTTCCACGAGTTCGTTGTAGATTTGCTGTGCACGATCATAAGTAGCCTGTGCGCGGGTGACGTTGGTGGCGGCCAAGTCGCGCGTCTGCCCGGGGATTTCGTCCTTTTCGTAAAGCGCCTGGTACCGGGCATAATCCTTTTTCTTCTGGTCAAGATCGGCCTGCGCGTCGAGTACCGCGAGTTTGGCGGCCTCGATGTCCTGCGTCCGGCTGCCTGCCAGACCGAGGGCGAGTTGCCGGTCGCGCACGCGAATAGCTGATTCGTCCTCCGCTACTTGTTGCCGGTAGTCATCGCTATCGAGCCGGGCCAGCAAGTCGCCGGATTTCAAGGTCATACCTTCATCCACGGGCAGAGCGATGATGCGGCCAGTCACCTTGAAACTTACCAGACTCTCGTGCGCTTCAATATTTCCCGAAAGCCTGAGCACATCTTCGGCGGTGGCGTGCCGGAACCACTGGGGATGCAAGTAGACCACTACGCCGCCAATCGCCAACAAAAGCAGGAGCGGAATCACGCGTTTCATAGCTTGTTTACCTCTGGCAATGAACTTCACCCCGCGGCCGATTCAGGGCTCGGCGAGGTATGTTTGGTAAATCTTTTCCGTCCCCCCCAGCGCGCGCGCGAGGGCCATGACGGCGTCGGCGTGCCGTGCCAGGGCCATGATGCGGTCATCCTGGGCGCTCGCCAGGCTGGCCTGCGCGGTCACCACCTCGATGTTGTCTGTCACCCCGTTGCGGAAGCGGTCTTGCGCCAGGCTCAGCTCGCGTTCTGCCAGGTGGAGCGCCGCCTCGGTGACGGTCACTTGATTCTCCGTGGACTCCAAGTCCAGCAACGCCGTCCGCAGTTCCTGCTCGATCTGGCGGTTGAGGTCGTCAATCTGCGCGTTCAGGCGTTTCAGTTGGCTTTGGAGTTCCGTCTTCTCGCCGGCGCGGTCCCGGTCAAACAAAGTGACCGTGAGTGTTCCCTGAATCTCGCCGGTTCCCGCCAGGGAGGTGAACCCGCGCCCGATGGCTCCATAATCGCCGTTAACCGACAGGGTGGGGAAATAGCGCGCCCGCGAGGCCTTGAGTTGCTCGGCGAGGGAATCTTGCTGCTTGAGGAGCGCGGCGTAATCGGATCGCGCCTCGAGGGCGGTGCGCAGTGCTTGATCGGCGTCGGCTGATTCCACGTGATGGAATTTCAAGGATTCGGCCAAGGCAAGGGGAGTGCCGGGGCTGAGTCCGAGGAAATGAGCAAGGACGAGCAGGGAAGTCTGATAGGCATTCTGCGCCACCAGCAGGTTCTGCTGGTCGCGGGCCAATTGCACCTGCGCGCGAACCTCGTCCACAGCGGTTGCCAGTCCCTGGGCGTGTTGGTCGCGTGCTAGTTTTTCCAGGGTTTGCGAAGTCGTCACGCGGCTTTCCGCTGCTTCCATCTCCGCGGCGGAAGCCTGGGAGTCAAGATAAAGTCCTGCGGCTTGGCGGATCACCAAATCGCGCGCGTCCTGATAATCGAGCTTGGCGGCATCCTCCTGTTTTTCGCTGGCCTTCCAGTTGTGATAGGCGTGGCGGTCAATCAAAGATTGGCTCGCGGAGAGGCGGAAATCATAGTGGTTGAATGGACCCGACAACAGCAGGAACCGTGGGAAAGGAAATTCCCATGGCGCGCCAAATCGATATTCTCGCGGTTGGCTAACGCGTCCCCGTTGACGTGCGGCAGCAGGGAAGCCCGCCGCCGGTCGCGCGTGCCTTCCAGTTCCTCCACTTGCGTACTCGCCACGCGCACGCTGAGGTTCTGCTTCAGCGCCAGGCCAATTGCGTCGCTCAGCGTCAGCCGCCGCGGAGCGGCCTGTTGCGCATTGACGGCCGCCGCTCCGCCTGCAAACGACAACGCCACAAACAACGTGACCCACCTTGCCCTCGACTGCATGGACCTTCTCCTTTGCCGCGCCGCTTCAATCGCCTCGGGGCTTTCAATCCGGTTGCTTCCGCAGGCTATCCAATACGAACTCCAAGTGCGCCTTGCTGTAGGCGTCAAGGTCGAGCCGGTGCCGCTCCCCGTGAAGCAATTCCACACGATGGCCAGGATGCCCGGCGCCGCGAGAATCTGCGGGAATTCCATGGCTGCGGTTTTCCGGAATTCGCCGGCGGCGATCCCTTGCTTGAGCACCTGGCGCACCGCCTTCATGCCCGGGGCAATAATCTCCCGGTGGTAAATCTCGGCAAGTTGAGGGAATCTGCCGCCTTCGGCGATCAGCAGGCGTAGGATGGAGCGAACCTTTTCATTCCTTACGACCTGGCTATACATGCGCGACAGCAGTTCGCGCAGCAACTGCTCCGCCGTCCCCTGAAAGCTTCCCGCGATGGCATCAAATCGCCTTTGGACCAAGCTTCGCACCATGGCGCGAAAGAGCTGCTCCTTGTCCCGGAAGTAGAGGTAGATCGTGCCCTTGGCAATGCCGGCCTGCCGCGCGACATCGTCGATGCGGGCAGCCTCATACCCATGCGCGGCGAAGACTTCGAAGGCGGCCGCGAGGATTTGCTCGTGGCGATGTAGCTTCTGCTCCCGCCGGTGCGGGGAGGGTTTGCCCGCCTTCACTCGCCTGGAATTCATTGCTTTTCCCGTCCCTCCATAAAATGACTGAACGGTCAGTCATGATTGTCAATGCGAAAGATAACTGTAGTGAAACGTCTTGTCAACTCATTTTTTCAGGGGGCTGAGAATGGGCACTGTCCAGCTTCCCGCCGAGAATGGGTAAGTCCCAAAATGGCCTGGGCTTTCGCAACAGGTGAGAGTCCGGTGTTCCCCCAGGCGGAAGGGAATGTAAGCCGGCCCTGGGAAACACACAGGGTCGGGGGGAGATGCCCCAACACGGGCCGACGTAGGCTTACTTCCTCTCGAGAAAGGCGGCGTGGCTGCGGTGAATTGCCGGGCGCTCAACCAACCTGAACCCGGCATGGGTTGCCGCCTCCAGTTCGGCTTCGAAATCGGCCATCTTCACGTGTCCAGCCGGTTCGGCAAAGAGCAGCCCCGCACCCAGCTTAGCGGCTGTTGCAACTTCCGCGAAAAACGGTTCGACGGCCGGCAATTCATGCGCTAGAGCGAAAACCAGCGTAAAGTCTACGGCGCCAGCAAGGTCGGCGATTCCCAGGGTGTCCGGGGCGGTTGAGCGCGCATCCACACGCTCCAAAAGCCCCGCCCTGGCTGCGCGGCGCTTCAGCCCCGACAGCATGCGTGGCTGAATATCGACCGCCACCACCCGGCCGGAGGGGCCGACCAAGCGGGCGAGTTCAAGGGTGAAAAAACCCATGCCCGGCCCAGGTTCAAGCACGATCATGCCTTCTCGAACATACGGGGCCAGCACTTTCACTGGATCCTGCATGAGTCGCCGCAGGGGGCTGGCGAGAAAATAGCCTAACCACCAGGGACAGACACGTTGTGTCATGGTCTCCTCCGTCCCGATGCTTTTCTCATTAGTCAAGCCTTGGGCGCTGCGGGTGAGGATCCAAAGGGGCCGCAGCCCCCGCGCATGCCCGCTCGGAACCTCTCGCGTTCTTCGGGGGTCATTTGCTCCCAGCGCTCCATCATGCGGTGCCGCCAGTGCATGGCGAAGCCCGGTCGCCCGCGAAATCCGCCGAAGAGAATCTTACTTAGTACCAGGAGGCCCAAAGCTTGCCAGAAGGTGATGGCATGCAAACCGAAGATGGCCGGCATCAGATGGTTCCACAGCCACAGGACCGCAAAGCTGAATACCGTCACCGCCACCAGCACGACCACTATGACTTTCAACACTCGCAAAATGCGATGCGTTCTCATCTCTTGTACCCTCACGCTTTCTTGAATTCGTCGTAAATGGCCCGCAAGCGCTGCCGCAAGTGGAGCACCGCATAGTGCTTGCGGGAAAGCAAAGTGTTCACGCTCAGCCCCGTTGCTGCTGCCAGCTCCTTAAAGCTCCGGCCCTCGAGTTCGTGGGCGACAAACACCTCGCGCTGTTCTTCCGGAAGTTCGTCCAAAGCGGCGTCGATCTCATCGAGCAGAACCTCACGGGCGTAGGCTGCTTCCGGACCGGCATCGGGTGAGGGAAGCAGTTCTTCCCACGGGAATAAATCTCCCTCTTCATCTCCCGCCGCGCTCCTTGCCGCCTCCGGCTTCCGCTTGCGATACCGGTCGATGATGCGGTTCCTCGCCACCCGGTAGAGCCATGCGCCTGCTTGTTCCACCGGTTTCATCAACCGGTATGCTTGTACAAGTTCGTAAAAGACCTCTTGCAGAATGTCTTCTGCGTCGCTTTCGTCAAGAGCGCGCTTGCGAATGAAGTTGCGCAGACGGGATTGTTCCCGCTCGACGGTTTCCGCGATTCGACGGTTTTGCTCGTCGGTCATGAATTCAATGCTCAGTGCGTCGTGCATCCAGTAGTGTAGACGAAATACCGGTCCCAATATTTTAAGGCACCTTCGTCTCCGGACTTCTCATTGGGTGCCCGGTGTTCAGGGTTAAATAGCACTGACACATCCTTGATTTCCATGTTTCCCATCCGGCAGGTGCGCCGACCGGGAGTATCCCCGCTTGGCCCCTGCCTGACCATGCCAGAGACCCGCTAAAGACAGCGCCAATGGACCCGCGGTTGCCTGTGATCGGCGTGCCGGGCAGGACACGCTTGGACATCTGGCACGTCTGCCCTTCTGTGTGTATACTGGCGGCCTCATGAAAATATCGAGATGCAAATTCCAAGTTTTGGGGAGGTAAAATCATGCCGTTTCTCCCTCGCTCCTTCCGGCGCCACACGTCCTCTTCCCCCTTTCTATTCTTCTTCACGGCGTTGAGTTTCTGCATGCTGTTATGGGTGATTGTCTCTGCGCAGGCATGGACCCCTTCCTTACGCACCATGGGCCAAGCGGCTTCCGCCAACTTCGACGAGTCGAAGGCCGGGACCTTCACACTCCCTGACCCGCTTGTGTTCAATGACGGCAAGCCGGTCAAGACCGCCCAGGAGTGGAGGAAGTTCCGCCGAGCGGAGATTCTCCAACTTCTGGAGACGGATGTCTATGGCCGCACTCCGACGCCAACAAGGCCTATCCGCTTCAAGGTTTTCGATGTCGACAATGAAGCGTTGGGTGGCAAGGCCATCCGCAAGCAGGTGACGATTTATTTTCCCACTCCGAAAGCTGAGGCGCACGAGGACCTGCTCATTTACATACCCGCTGATGCGCCCAAGCCGGTTCCGGTGATCCTTGCGCTCAATTTCTCCGGCAATCAATCCGTGACCAGTGATCCTGGCGTCAAGGTCGCGACCCTATGGATCGGGAAGCCGCCCGTGCGACAGCCGGCCCCAGAAGGGTCGCGGGGGAACGCCAAGGAATTCGACGTTGCGAAGGTCCTGGCGCGGGGATACGGCTTTGCTTCGATTTGCTATCAGGACATCGAACCAGATTTCCAGGAAGGTTACAAGAACGGCGGACTTCGCCAACAGTTCTCTCTGCCGGGCCAGACCGAGCCCGCACCGGATGAATGGGGCGCGATCGGAGCATGGGCTTATGGTTTGAGCCGCGCCATGGATTACCTCGAAAAGGACAAGGACGTTGATGCCCATCGCGTGGCCGTCATGGGTCACTCGAGACTGGGGAAGACGGTGCTGTGGGGCGGCGCCCAAGACACGCGTTTTGCCATGGTGCTGGCGAGTTGCTCGGGGAGAGGCGGCGCTTCCCCCTGGCGGCGCAACTATGGCGAGACGCTGCAAAGCATGTCGCAGGCTTTTCCGTTTTGGTTCTGCCCCAACCTTCTGAAATATGTTGGCCAAGTGGATAAGCTCCCCGTGGATTCCGACGAGTTGATTGCGCTGATCGCTCCGCGCCCGGTTTACATCACTGCCGCCCAGGATGACCAGTGGGCAGACCCGCGCGGCATGTTCATGGCGGCGGTGGCCGCAGGCCCCGTCTACAGACTCCTGGGAGCAGAAGGTCTGGACACGGACCAGATGCCGCCGATCAATCAGCCCATCATGCACACCATCGCCTTTCACATCCGGGACGGGAAGCACGCGGTGACCGCATTCGATTGGGACCAGTTCCTGGCTTTCGCTGACCTGCACCTGCGCGCCCATTGATTAAGCCGGGATCAGGGACGCCTGGCATCTTTGGACGGCTGCGCCAGGCCTGCTGTGCCCCACAGCGGTTCAAGGAGGCCGCAACTTCCATGCGGAAACCCTTTCCTTCGCTTTCGTTATCTCTTCTATTCATCCTGGCCGCTGCGATTTCTGCGGCCGGGGGGGATCTGCGCGCGGGTGCGGCCAAAGCCGTGATTACCCCCGACGTCCATGCCGCCCGCGTCTACATGGCAGGCTATGGTCAAAACCGCGTCGCGAGCGGCGTCCACGACGATCTTTACGCACGCTGCCTTGCTCTGGGAGTTGGTGACCAGACCCTTGTAGTTTGTGCTGCGGACCTGATTGGCCTCTTTTATGACGACGTCCTTAAGATTCGAGAAAGGGTGAATGCCCAGGCGCCGGAAGTGACACACTTGATCGTGGCCTCCACGCACGACCATGAGGGGCCGGACACGCTTGGGCTGTGGGGTCCGGAGCCTTTGCAATCGGGAATCGATGAGAAGTACATGGCGTGGCTCCGGGAGCGCATTGTCCAAACGGCCGTGGAGGCAGCCCGGTCGATGCAACCCGCGCGCCTCTCGCTTGGACGCGACGATCATCCCCTGCTGGCGCTGTTGCAGTCTGACAGCAGGCCCCCGTATGTAAAGGACCCCTATCTTTTTGTCATGCGCCTGGTCTCGCCCAGCGGCGGGCAGCCTATTGCCAACTTGATTAACTGGAGCGACCACCCGGAAACCTTGGGGGGAAAGAACACGGAGATCACTGCCGACTACCCGCATTGGCTGTGCCAATACGTGGAGGCGCATTTGGGCGGGATGGCCATTTTCCTGAATGGCTCGATCGGCGGGCTGCTTTCCACGAACGGCAGTTCCGTGGCCCTGCAAGACCCCGACACCGGCACCGTCGCCGCCGATAACACCTGGCGGAAGGCAGAGCTTTTCGGTATCACTCTCGGCCAGCTTGCGGAGCGCGCGGAGAAGGGCGGGGAAGAGGTTAGCGTAGATTCCATCGCCTTCCGGGGAACTACGATTTTCTCACCGTTGCGCAACGACCATTTTCGCGCCGCGTGCGCGGCCGGAGTCTTTGGCGGACGCAAGCCCCTTTATACACATGGCCAGCTTGATCCGGCGGTCGTGGAAAAGGAAGTCCCCGGCATGGGCATGCTGAAATACTCCACGGGCCAGGACGTGCGAACGGAAGTCAGCTACATTCGTCTTCTCACGGGTGGCCACGCGGTGGCAGAGATGGTGACGGTGCCGGGTGAGATTTATCCTGAACTCGTCAATGGGGGCATAACCCGCTACCCCGGCGCGGATTATCCCGACGCGCCGTTTGAGCCGGCAATTCGCGAGCACCTTAAGAGCAAATACCAGTTCATTTTCGGCCTCGCCAACGACGAACTTGGTTACATCATTCCCAAGGCCGAGTATGACGACCAGCCGCCCTGGTTGCGGGATAAGAAAGACCGCTGGTACGGGGAGATCAATTCTGCCGGACCCGATATCGCGGGCGCCGTCACCAAGGCGCTGGTGAGTTTGATCGAGGGCAGGTAATTGGCAGTTGGGCAGATAGGCAGATGGGCAGTGGGAATTTCTCCATTTGCCTACTGCGTATTGACCTCTGCCTACTGTCCTACCCCGGCCCGTTAGGGTATGCCGGAAGGTCGGGCGGCCGCGGGGGCAGATGTTTCGGGTGCTCCTTGATCGCCTTCGTCACCTCTTCGATGGCCTTTTCGAGCTGCGGGTCCCGGCCCTTCATCACGAGGTCGGGGGTGTTATCTACTTCAATATCAGGCGCCACGCCGTAATTCTCCACCACCCACTTGCTGTCGAGCCCGTAAACGGAAAATTCCGGCCGGGTGATATAACCGCCGTCGAGCAGGGGGATGTAGCCGCGAATGCCGCGGACGCCTCCCCAGGTGCGCATGCCGATGAGCGGACCCAGGTGATACTTCTTAAAGTAGTAACTGAATATGTCGCCGTCGGAAGCGGCATAGGCATTGGTGATGCAGACCATGGAGCCGTTAAAGACCACGTCGGGAATGGTGCCGCTGGCGAAGTTGCGGGCTGATTCCATGCCTGCCAGGATGCGGCGCAGCCGCTCGAAAATGAGCTCGTCCACAAAGCCACCGCCATTGTAACGAACGTCGATGATCAGGCCTTCCTTGCGAATCTGCGGGAAAAACTGCTTGACGAACGCGTTCAGACCCTCGCCTTCCATGTCGGGAATATAGATGTACCCAACGCGTCCGCCGGTGGCTTGCTCAACCTTGCGGCGATTGGTGTTGACCATATCGAGCTGGCGCAATGCGTATTCGCTGGAGATGGGCTTTACCACCACGTTGCGCGCGCCGGTGGCAGTGGGATGGGAGTTGACGGTTAGCGTCACGTTTTCACCGGCGGTATTGACGAATAACTCGCTGGGCGCTTGCGGCGCTTTGAGGTCGCGTCCATTCACCGCGATGAGATAATCGGCTTCCTTCACATCCACACCGGGCTCGGTGAGAGGAGAGCGCAGACCGGCGTCCCAGTTTTCCCCCGGGTAGATTTTTTTGAAGCGGTAAAGGCCGCTGGCCGCGTCGAGTTCAAAGTCCACACCCAGCAGACCCAGATTGACGGGATGCAGGTTGGGATAATCGCCGCCGCCGACGTAGGTATGGGAGTTGGCAAGCTCGCCCACCATTTCTCCCAGCAGGTAGGTAAGGTCGAAGCGGTCCGCCACGTCGGGCAGCAGCGGGGCGTAGCGGTCACGTTCCTTGGGCCAATCGACGCCGTTCATCGAGGCTTCGAAGAAAAAGTCGCGCTCCTGCCGCCACGTTTCGTTGAACATCTGTTTCCATTCGGCGCGCGGGTCGATTGGCATTCCCAGGGAAGAGAGATTCAGCGCGCCGTCGCCCACCTTGTGCGGCGAGCCGGAGGGCTTGGCGTCGATGATCCCGAAAGTCCGGTCGCGGGGTCCGGGATCCTCGTCGTCATCCGCTTCGCCGCTGGGCGACGCGGCATAGAGCAACTTGGAGCCGTCAAAGGACAGCGCGAAGGATGTTGCGCCAGTCAGGAGCTCTTCATCTTTGCGCTCTTTCAGGTCGTAAACGTGGATGGCGGGATGTTCACCCGGCAGCGGTCCGGAAAGGCCGGAGATGGGCGCGGTGGAGTAATAGATACCATTCTTGCCCGCTTGCAGCCTGAGGATGTTGGCGGGCGGCATAGGCACGGCCACCACGCGATTCTCAATGCCGGTCAGGTCGATGCGGAAATTCTTGGCCACGTCTTCCGCGGCATTCTTGTCCTTCTCGCCGGGTTTGGCCTGGTCTTTGCCCTCGGACTCATCCGGTTTCTTGCCGGCTTCATCGCTCTGCGGTGCGAACGGTGAAGGCAGGTCAGCGCGCAAGGTGACCACGTAGACGCGGGTGGCTTTGGGATTCGAAAACTCGAAATCATAAACCCCCAGCACCTCGTTGTAGTCGCGCTGGGAAAGGAAAAAGAGATACTTGCCCCCCGGGTCAAAGACCGGAGCGTGGCTGCTGGTAAAACTCGTTGTAACGGGCGTGATTTTCTTGTCCGCAAGCGAGAACAGGTTAATGGCGCTGTTGGTGTTTTCTTCCTGCTTGGCGTAGGCCACCCACTTGCTATCCGGCGACCAGACATATTCGGTGATGTCGAAGTACTTGCCCTGGTCGATCAGCACCGGAGTCTTCTGCTCAATATCCACATAGAACAAGCGCAGGTCTTTGTCGGCAAACAGCAGCTTTTTGCTGTCGGGCGACCAGACGGGAGGCATGCGGAACATCTTGCCGTCGGTGGTGATGCGCGTCTCCTTGCCCATACCGTCTTGCGGCGTGATGTATATCTCCTCTTCTCCCGTGCGATCGGAAAGATAGGCGATCCATTTGCCGTCGGGCGACCAGGCAGCATACTTCTCGCGGATGCCCGGTGTTTGCGTGAGATTGCGGATGCTGCCTTCCTTGGCGGGGACGGTGAAGACGTCGCCGCGCGCGGTCAGGACGGCACGGTTACCCTCCGGAGAAATATCGAAGTCCGTCACAAAGCGGGCGACGTTGGCCCAGTGCGGGCGCGCCAGGTCGCGGTCGCCGGGCAAGTAGACCGTGAGCTTCTTAGCCTTCTGGGATTTCAGGTCGAAAATATAAAGATAACCGCCGTTGGAGAATACCATCGAATCAGGCCCCAGGCTGGGCCAGTCCACGTCATAGTCCTTGAAGTCGGTGAGTTGCTTCGTCTGTTTTGTCTTCAGGCTGTAACTATAGAGATTGATGCGATGCTCGGGGCCGCGGTCCGAGCCGAAATAAATCATGTCATCGTGCCACATGGGATAGGTGTCGGTGCCGGGGTAATCGGTGATGCGCTCGTAGGTGTGGTTCTTGAAATCATAAATAGCGATGTCCTGAGCCATGCCGCCGGTGTAGCGCTTCCAGGTGCGAAAATTGCGAAAGATACGGTTGTAAGCGATCTTGGTGCCGTCGGGCGAGAAGGAGGTGAGCCCACCCTTGTCGATGGGCAGGCGCTCCGGCAGGCCACCCTCGATGCTCACGGTGAACAGTCGCCCGAACCAGTCATTGAACGTATCGCGACGCGAGAGGAACAGAATGTGCCGGCTGTCGGGGAGCCAGGTAATGACTTGGTTATTCGGTCCCATGCGTTCGGGCATCGGGGTGATATCAGGTTCGAAGGTCAGTTGCTTGGGCTCGCCGCCGTCCGCGGGCATCACGTAGACATTGAAGTTGCCGTCGTATTGCCCGGTGAAAGCGATCCACTTGCCGTCGGGAGAGAATTTAGGAAAAAGTTCCAGCCCGGGATCGGTGGTGATGCGCCGCGCCACGCCTCCCGAGGAAGAAACCAGCCAGAGATCACCGGCGTAGCTGAAAACGATCTTGTCCTTGTAGATGTCGGCAAACCGCATCAAGCGGCCCTCCGGCATCTCTGCGCAAATCGCCAGAGGCGCAACCAGGAACATCATGAGCATGAGCAAGCGGCAAAGACGAGCCATGAATTCTCCTTTCGTCTTGCGTCGAGGCGATGGCTGGAGAAATAAGCAGCACCGCCGGGCGGTATTGTAGCAGGAGAGAAGTGCGAGCGGCGATTTCTCCGTAAGCCGATTGATAATGCCGGCGGATTTTCTGGAGGCCAGTTTGAGCACGTTTTCCTTATATTATTTGCGGTGAGTTACACGGCCGGCTGAACGCGTGGGCTAAGGAAAACAACCTGGGGCAAGTCCTTTATGAAATCGATGTCTGGCTTGGCGAAGACATGGTCCGCAGACCTAGAAAACAGGTCCGCGCAACTCTGCTCTGCGCCTCCGCGCCTCGGCGGTGAGAAGAAATCGGATTATCCCGCGATGGCGCCGGTAACTTTGAGCACGATGGCGAAATCGCAGGGCTTCTGTGCGGGCATCATCACCTTTAGACCTGAATTGTCTTGCGACCAATCGAGCCTGCCGTCGAAGCCCAGGAGTTCGACATTCTGGATTTTGCCGACGCGCAACGCGCTGTTGGTGGCCAGGGGCCGAATGAGGGTTTGATATTCCGGCCAGCCCATCACGAACGCATAAAGGGTGTCGCCCTTGGTGGTGAAGCGGACGTCGGCCGCCGTCAGATCCTTCCGTTTCTCTTCGTTGAACGACGCGCCACTCTCAACCGCGCCCAACGCCGGCCCCTCGCCAAAAATCTTCCAGGGCCGCGAGCCGTGGATGGCGCCGCTATTGACGCTCATCCATTTGGTGATTTCCGCGAGGACGGCCAGTTCTTCCAAATCCAAAGTCCCGCGGGCAGGCAGGGGAAAATTCAGCATCAGGTTGCCGTTGCGGCTGACGATGTCCACCAGCATGTCGATGATGGTTTTGGGCGTCTTATACCTCTGGCCGCGCCTGTAGTGCCAGTCGCCAATGCAGGTGTCTGTCTGCCACGGGCGCGGCCAAATGTCATTCACGATACCGCGCTCGACGTCGAGCACTCCGGTGCCACTCTCGGTGTCGGCAAGGCGCTTGGTGGTGTATATAGCCTCGGATTTGCCGCCATTTTTCTTAGCACTGAGGTTGTAGAGGTGCGCGACGAGGCTTAGCCCGTATTCCTCGAAGGGAAGGGGCCCGTCGGTGTAAAGCAAATCCGGTTGGTACTTGTCGACCAGGTCCTTGATCCGCATAAACCAGTGGCGCTTCCACCACAAGGGGATGCCGGTTTCGTCCCAGTCCAAGTTCTCTCCCCAAACCTGGTCGGAATCGACATACAAGCTGGAGTTGTTGGGATCGGCGCCGTCGTAAGGCACTCCGGCGTAGGGACCCGTTTTATCATGCCCGTGATTCACCGAAAACCACTTGTAGGTGATCCAGAGATGGTCGCTCGCGGCAAACTTAAGTCCGGCATCACGCGCCGCATGGGCCCACATGCCGATGATGTCTTTCTTCGGCCCTTTATTGGCGGCATTCCAGGGCTGATAAGTGGAATTCCACATGTCAAAGTTATCGTGATGCACGCCCATGCTCATGAAGTATTTCGCGCCTGCTTTCTTGTACAGGCCGATGAGATAGGCGGGGTCGAACTGCTCCGCCTTCCAAAGTGGGATCGTGTCCTTATAGCCAAACTTGGAGGGGTGCCCATAAGTCTCGACGTGATAAAGGTTCTGCTCCGACCCTTGCATGTACATATTTCGGGCATACCAATCCCCGGCTTCAATAGCGGATTGCGGACCCCAATGCGCCCAGATGCCGAACTTGGCATCGCGAAACCATTCGGGGATTTCGTACTTGCTCAAGGACGCCCGCGTTCCCTCAAAAGGCCCGCGTTCGATCTCGATTCCGGGCGATGGTGGGTGTTGCGCAGCCCCGAGCTTCAATGCCGGAAGTGTTCCGGCGATCAGTTTGCAAGCGGTTCGTCTGGTCATCTTCATCGACATGATGCTTCTCCCCTTCGGCAATGTCTAAACGGCACCTCAGCCTGTTAATGTGTGCGCAACCTTATCACGGGGGAAGAAGACTGCGCAATTGCGTCGTGTGCGGGGATGGGCGGGTGACGGACGGGGAGCGAGCGGAAGCCGCCATTAACCAGCCTGCGATAGCGATTCAGCCACACATCATCCGTGAGTTCGATTCGAGCGACAAGTCAAAATGACCGCGACCCCGGCGGAAAGGTCCCGCGATTGACCCAAAACGTGGTATCCTAGTACTTAGTAGCCACCAAGGGTAGTGCCGCCCAGAAAAGCCCGCAAGTCATTAAGAAATCGAAAATAACTCTTGACATGCATTTGCAACCACCTTATATTAAGTGGCCGAAAGTGGTAATTAATGGAAATTATTGTTGATTAGAGGGGATTTTGCGGGACCAAGGGGTTTGGGGGCTGATCCTATGTTTCGCGGGAATAATCCAGCGACGGTGGACGACAAGGGTCGGTTAAAGATCCCCACGGCCTTCAAGGCTCTCCTGGATGAGAAGTATGGCCAGGACTTTTTTGTGACCAGCTTGGACGGCCAGGCGGTGCGCGTCTATCCCCTACCGGTATGGATCAAGATCGAAGAGAAGCTAGCTCCCTTGCCTTCGATGAATAAGGCCAAGAAGCACTTTTTGGATCGCACCAATTATTGGGGGCAGACGGCCCGCGCCGACGCGCAGGGCCGCATTTTGATTCCCGCGCTGCTGCGCGAGTCCGCGGGGATGCAAGGCGAAGTGGCCGTGATCGGCCACCTCGAGGAGTACCTGGAAGTATGGAGCCTGGAACGCCTCCGCGAGCCGATGGCTCAGCCGTTCCCCGATGAAGACATGGACACGCTGGGTAGTTTGGGGATCTAGCAGTTGGGGCTTCGGAACTCGGAATACGGCGGGAGGAAGAATGCGTGCCCTGGATTTAATCGTTCCCGTGTTTTTCGCAATTCAATTTGTAGTGGTTCTGGTTGCAGTGGTCGCCGCGATGCTGTTCGCTGATCCGCAAGTTTCGCCTCGCGCGCGGATTTTGAGGTAGGGATGGTAATTCAGTGCACCAGGACGACGCGCCGCGCGAACCCGGATCCAGCGAGTCCCAAATTCCGAGTCGCGAGCCGCGCCCTCTCCATGTTCCCGTGCTCGTGCGTGAAACCCTTGATTTTCTCAACGTCCGGCCGGAAGGGACGTACATCGACGCGACGCTCGGGGCAGGGGGGCACGCGCAAGAGATCCTGAAGCGCCTGGGAAGCGGCAGGCTCCTGGCCCTGGATCGGGACCCCCAGGCACTGGAAGTGGCTGGCAATAGGCTGGCGGGTTTTGGCGAGAAGCTGATTATGCAGTACGGGAACTTCGCTCAAATCGACACGTTGCACGCCGCCAGCGGACTGCCACCGGTGGACGGAGTTGTGGCCGACCTGGGGTTGAGCTCGATGCAGCTTGACGACGCCGGCCGCGGATTCAGTTTCAGTTCGCCGGGACCTCTCGACATGCGAATGGATCCCCGCTCCGAAACGACCGCCGCCGACCTCGTGAACCACGCCGGTGAGCGGGAACTGGCAGACATGTTTTTTAAGTTGGGGGAAGAGCGCCACTCGCGCCGAATCGCGCGAGCCATTGTGAAGGCCCGTCCGTATCGAATTACCACCGAACTGGCGCAGGTGGTGACGCGAGCGATCCCCTCCCGGGCGGGCCTCCACCAAATTCATCCGGCGACGCGCAGCTTCATGGCTCTACGACTGGCGGTGAATGCGGAACTGGAAAATCTCGAGCAGTTTCTTGACAGGGTCCTGATGGTCCTCCGGCCGGGGGGGCGAATCGTGATCCTGAGTTTTCACTCGCTGGAAGACCGCAGGGTCAAGCAGGCATTCCGGCGCTGGCAGGGCGAAGGCCGGGCGAGCATCTTGACGCGCAAAGTGGTTCGTCCGGGGGAAGAAGAAGTAAGGATTAATCCGCGCGCGCGCAGCGCCAAGCTGCGGGCGGCAGAAAAGCAGGGAACAGGGAACAGGGAATAGGGGACAGGGGCTGGGGATTGTTTTTCCCGTGTCCCCTATCCCGAGTCCCGTGTCCCGGTATTCAAATGGCAACAGCGGCAGTTACATTACCGAGGGCCAGACGGCGTCCGAGAAACGTCCCCGCCGCGGGCAGGGCGAATTTCCCGGAATTCTACTTTGTGAAGCACATCGACAATTCCCGCTTGGTGCGGGAAATTGACGTGGAGCGTCGCCGTGAATGTTTCAGTCTCCTGGGATTGGGCGTACTGGTTTTTCTTTTTGTGCTCCTGTTCGCATGGCAGCATTTCCAGTGCGTGCGGTACGGTTATCAGATTGAACAATTCAAGGCCGAACACGCGCTGCTGGAAGAACAGAATCATCAGCTCCGGCTGGTGCAGGCGGCACTCGCCGACCCTCAAAGGATCGACACGCTGGCGCGGACCCAGCTCGGGATGATCGCGCCCAGCCCGCAACAGGTGATCAGGGTAGGCGCGCCGGGACCGGCTACAGAAGCCATGGAAAGCCCGGAGCTGGCACGCAACTTCTCCGTGGGTAGCGGAGACACTTTACACGAGCCATAGCGACGATGGGCCGACGCAAGCCTGATGCTCGCACGGCGAAGCCCGATCGGTCTCGCCTGGAGAGGCGGCGACTGATCGTCGGCGTATTTTGTTTTCTGTGGTTTGGCTGCATTGCCGCCCGCCTTTACTATTTTCAAATCATCCAGTACGTGGAGCTCTTGGGGCGCGCGCAGCGCCAGCAGCAGCGTACCATCGAGGTGGCGCCGCGGCGCGGCGTCATCTATGACCGCCAGATGAATCCCCTGGCGATGAGCCTGGGAGTGGATTCTGTCTTCGCGGTTCCGAGCGAGCTCACAGATTCGCACATGGTGGCTTCCTTGCTTGCGCGGGTTCTGCGGGTGGATGCGGACGAACTCCGCGGCCACTTCCAGACAGCGCATTCCTTTTGCTGGGTCAAGCGGCGCGTCACGCCGGAAGAAGCCACGCGCGTCCATGAGATGAATCTGAAGGGTGTCTATTTTCAGCGCGAAACCAAACGCTTCTACCCCAAGGGGGATTTGGCCGCGCAAGCAATTGGCTACGTCGGCTTGGATGACAAGGGCTTGGGTGGGATCGAATACTCCCTGGACGACCAAATCAAAGGCAAACCTGGCCGCGTGCTGCTGGCTTCTGACGCGCGGCGCCGTACCTTTCACAGTACGGAGTGGCAGGGAGTGCCCGGCAAAAACGTGCTGCTGACGCTCGACGAGAAAATTCAGTACATAGCGGAAAAGGCTCTGGCGGAGGAAGTGGCGAGGGCGCAGGCGGCGGGCGGCGTGGCGATCGTGCAAAATCCCAACACCGGCGAAATTTTGGCCCTGGCCAATCAGCCCACCTTCAATCCCAATGATATTGACGCCAGTCCCGCCGCCTCGCGTTTAAATCGCGCCGTGGGATGGGTTTATATGCCCGGTTCGACATTCAAATTGATCCCGGTCTCCGCCGCGCTGGAAGAGAAACTGACCTCACCGGATGAAATCATTGATTGTCAGGGCGGCAAAATCGTGTTGGCGGGTCACACGATTCACGACGACAAGCCGCACTACGTTTTGAGCCTCACCGATGTGGTGGCCGAATCCAGCGATGTGGGCGCCATCAAGCTGGGAATGCGGCTGGGCGAGGACCGTCTCTATCGTTACATCCGCGCCTTCGGCATCGGCTCCAAAACCGGCGTGGATTTGCCCGGCGAGGAGCGTGGCCTGTTGCAGCCGCCCAGCCGCTGGTCGGGGATCTCGGTCGGCGAGATGTCCATTGGGCAGGAAGCTGCCGTGACTCCCCTCCAGATGGTTACGATGTATTCATCTATTGCCAATGGTGGAATTCTCTTTGAACCCCACATCGTTCATGATGTTTTCCTGGGCTCGCACCATGATGCCTTGCCCCCGGCCGCGGGCCATCGCGTGCTTAGCGCGCACACGGCCGAGCTGATGCGCCAAATGCTGACCGCGGTGGTTGACCACGGCACGGGCAAGGCCGCGCAATTGGGCGGGTATACTTCCGCCGGCAAGACCGGCACCGCGCAGAAGATCGACGCGAACGGTTCGTATAACCGCTCGCTTCACATCGGCTCGTTTATCGGCTTTGCTCCCGCTACTCATCCGGCGGTGACTATTCTGGTGGTCATCGATTCGCCGGTGGGGGCTTATTACGGGGCAGACGTGGCAGCTCCGGTATTCCGATCCATCGCAGAACAGACACTTAGTTACCTGAACGTTCCTCAAGATAATCCTTCCCGATGGCCTCAGATTATTATCCCCAAACCCGCGAAGACTCCCGACCAGAAACAGGAGGACTTCATGGGATTCCTTCCTTCGGGTCGAGAATTCTTCGGAGCTGCCACATCACCTGTTCAGCCAGCATCCTATTCTAACCGGCCTTCGCATGACGGGCCTGCGCCACCGGCGGCCCTGCCTGACCGGGGCTTTGCTTCCAACATGGTGGTTCTGGGCGATGGCCCCCTCGTGGCCGTTCCGAATTTTTCCGGATGGGCAGCGCGCCGCGTGGCCGAGGAGTGTGAAAAACTGGGTCTCGATCTCAATGTTGTGGGAAGCGGCCTGGCTGTCGAACAAAATCCTGCGGCGGATTTGAAGGTGCCTTCCGGCACCCGCATTTGGGTGCGCATGGCGAGGTGAATTGCCGATTTTCGATTGCCGATTGAACTAGCGGGGACCGCGAACAGGTCCAATGTCATTAGCCGTGGGTGAAACCCGCGGCTGGAGTTTCTACATTTGTGCGACGGCAAGGATGGATGGAGAGAGGATGCGGAACGCGAATTTCCTTCCCTCCCCCCAGGGGCGAGGGATGAGATTCTTGTTGGAGCGCCCCAAAATGTACAACCTCCAGCCTCCTGCAAGCTTGCTTGCGGGAATTCCCTCGCAAGAGCTTGCTCGCGCGATTTCCAACCGCGAGCGCACTTTGGCCGCCAGCAAGCTGGCTGCCGCTTTCCCTCCCGCAAGCTTGCTTGCGGGAACCTGGAGTTTCTACATTTGTGCGACGGCAAGGATGGATGGAGAGAGGATGCGGAATGCGAATTTCCTTCCCTCGCCCCTTTGGGGGAGAGGGTGGACCGCATCCGGCGTCCTCATCAGCCGGGGCGGGACGGGTGAGGGGGTCGAAACCGTGAGTTCTCCCCATCCTTACCGGAAAACGCGCTCCCTCGCCCGCACGGTGGGGCAGATTGATAAGGCCCATGAACTCCGTCGGCATGGTTCTCGAAGCGCCGGAGTTGTTTGTGGAAAGAGTGGTGGCCATGGGAGGGTCGATACCGGAAGCATGGGGTTAAGCAGGTTGGCGTTTTGACCCCCTCACCCGTCCCGCCCCCGCTGGTGAAAGCGCGGGTGGCGGTCCACCCTCTCCCCCCAAGGGGCGAGGGATGAGATTTTTGTTGGAGCGTCCCAAAATGTAGAAACTCCAGCCGTGGGTGAAACCCGCGGGAATGATGTGCCCCGACGATTTCCCAACCCCGAAGGGGTTGTATTGCTTTTCGCCGAGTTGGAATAGACGGGGTTCGACCCCTTTGCGGTCGATGGCATTTCTGCTGGAGGGGCCTTGTCCGTGGGTTTCACCCACGGGTGGAGTTTCTACATTTTCCCTCGCCCCCTTGGGGGAGAGGGGGGACCGCAAGGCGGTGGGTGAGGGGGTGGGTAGGGACATGAAGGCAGAAAGGGAAATGCGGATGAGACCTCACGGTTTGGACCCCCTCACCCGTCTCGCCCCGGCGGAAGGAAGCGCCGGTGTCGAGCCACCCTCTCCCCCAAGGGGGCGAGGGCGATGAATTCAAAACAATACGCCGCCTTCTCCCGATGGGCGAGAGCCCCCATCGGAAATGTAGAAACTTCAGCCGTGGGTTTCACCCACGGCTAACGATGTTGTTCCCCTGCGGGGAACTTGGGAGTGAGATGAAGTTAGGTGCATTACTCCGTGATTTGCCGGTTCTGTACGTGGGTGCAGATGCAACGGTGGAGGTTTCTTCTCTCGCTTACAACTCTCGTGAAGTTGGGCGGGGAACGCTCTTCTTTGCCATCCAAGGCGAGAAGGCCGACGGCCACGCATATATACCCCAGGCGCTGGAGCGGGGCGCCGTGGCGGTGGTCAGTGAGCGTAGCGCGCCACCCGAACTGGCCTCGCATTGGATCCAAGTTGCAGCCATTCGCCGGGCCTTGGCGGACGCGGGCCGCATTTTTTTTGGCCACCCGGAAAGGCACCTGCAATTGATCGGCATCACCGGCACCAACGGCAAGACCACGACGACCTACCTGGTGGAAAGCGTACTTCGCGCGGCGGGGATTTTAAGTGGTGTTTTCGGCACGATTGAATACCGTATGGGCGGCAAGACCAAGGTTGCTACCAACACCACACCGGAGTCGCTCGATTTACTGTCCTATTTTGTGGAACTGGTAAAGGCAGGGGGCAAGGCGGCAGTGATGGAAGTCTCATCCCATTCGCTTGCCCAGGAGCGCATCTGGGGATTCCATTTCTCCGTGGCTGTATTCACCAACCTGACGCAGGACCATTTGGATTATCACAAGGATTTTGAGCACTACTTCCAGGCCAAGAGCCGCCTTTTTGAGGGACTGGGCGCTCCGCCTCCTGATTGGGCAGTGATCAACACCGATGATCCGTGGGGAGTGCGCCTCGTGGAATTGCCGTATCCGAACCGCCTCACTTATGGCTTGAACGGCGACGCACAAGTGACTCCCAAGCACATCGCGTCCAGTCCAACGGGAACGGAAGCCGTCATTGCGACCCCGGCGGGTAAGCTGCAAATCGTTTCTCCGCTGTTGGGGCGCGCCAATCTGGCGAATATTCTTGCCGCAATTGCTACGGGGGTGGCCATGGGGATTGCCAACACCAAGATCGAGGAAGGCATCGCTAATCTTCAGACCGTGCCGGGACGCTTCGAACGGATCGACGAGGGGCAACCGTTCCTCGTGGTGGTGGATTATGCCCACACCGATGACGCGCTGAAAAACGTCCTGAAGACCGCGCGCGAAATTACCCAAGGTCGTCTTATCGTTCTTTTCGGTTGTGGCGGCGAACGCGACCGGACGAAGCGCCCGCGCATGGGGGAAGCCGCCGGTTCGTTGGCGGATCTCGTGGTGCTGACTTCTGACAATCCCCGTAGCGAAGACCCGCTGCTGATTATGGCGGATGCCTTGGTGGGGCTGCAGCGAACGGACAAGCCTTACATCGCGGAGGTCGATCGCGGCGTTGCGATCCGCAAGGCCCTGGAAGAAGCTCGCGAGGGCGATACGGTGGTCTTGGCGGGCAAAGGTCACGAGACCTATCAAATTCTCAAAGACGGGAAGATTGATTTCGACGACCGGGACGCGGCTCGCAAGGTCCTGGCGGAGATGGGGTACGGAAAGTAAATTGATGATTGTCGATTGACGATTTTCGATGGGAAGTCGTCAGTCATCAGTAATCAGTGAGGGCCTTTCCTGAAAACTGAGAACGGAAGACGGAAAACTTCCTGAGTTCAATCGTCAATCGAAAATCGACAATGAAGTTGACGATGGGGGAGGTGGCGGCGTTCTTAGGAGTGTCCTGTGGCGTGGCGGATCGCCTTGTCGAGGGATACTCCATTGATTCGCGCTTGCTCGCGCCCGGGCAGCTTTTTTTCGCCATCCGGGGACCGCGGTTTGACGGCCACCAGTTTGTGGGACAGGCGCTGGATCGCGGCGCCGCGGGGGTGGTGGTGGAGGCGGCTTTTTACGCCACCGCTCCGCTGGAATGGCGGCCAGCACTGGTGGCGGTTCCGGACACGCGCAACGCGCTTCAGAGGCTTGCCCGCGAAGTGCGCCGCAAGTGGGGCAAGCCGCTTCTGGCGGTCACCGGCAGCACCGGGAAAAGCACCACGAAGGAAATGATCGCGGCTATCCTCAGCCGGCGGCTTCACGTGCTGCGTTCTCCGGGCAACTTGAACAATGACTTTGGGCTGCCCTTGGCGCTGCTGGGGCTGGAGCCCGAACACGAAGTGGCGGTGATGGAACTAGCGATGTCCGCCGCCGGCGAGATCGCTCGCCTGGCGCGGCTGGCTGAGCCCCAGGTCGGAGTAGTCACCAACGTGGCCCCTGCCCATTTGCAGTTTTTCGATTCTGTCGATGCGATCGCGCTGGCCAAACGCGAGTTGATCGATTACCTCGCGACCACCGGTTCGGGCGCTGTCGCTGTGTTGAACGAGGACGATGAGCGCGTGCGGAAATTTGCCGAGGGTTTTCCGGGACAGGTGGTGACTTTCGGATTTTCGCGCTTTGCAACCTTTCGCGCCACGGAATTCATTGTGGATACCCCACAGATGTCCACCATTCGGGTAACTTCTCCGGCATGGTCGGACAATTTTCCCCTGCCTTTATTGGGCAGACATAATGTCCAAAACGCCCTGGCTGCCATCGCCGCAACCAGCCCGTTCCATATTCCCCCTGAGGAAATTGGAGAAGCCCTGTTGAACTTTCATACTTTACACCAGCGGGGTGAAATTCTTACACTCCCCGGGGAGGTTACGGTCATCAACGATTGCTACAACTCCAACCCCCTGGCGATGGAGAGTATGCTTGAAACACTTGGCACGTGGCCGGGGGCGCGCCGCCGCATCGTGGTGGCGGGTGAGATGCTGGAGTTGGGGCCTACGTCGCCGGAGTTGCACCGGGGCGTGGGCCGCAAGTGCGCGCCAAGCGGAGTGGCGTGGGTGATCGCCGTGCAAGGCGACGCACAGTTTATCGTGGAAGGGGCCGTCGAAGGGGGAATTCCTTCGTCGCGGGTACGATTTTTCCCCGACGCCAGATCGGCGGGCGAATTCTGCCGGACCCTAATCGCGCCAGGCGACGTTATCTTGGTGAAGGGTTCGCGTGGGGCTCATTTGGAAACGGTAATTGAAATGCTGCGGAAGCCCGAGGTCCAGAGTCCGGAGTCCGAAACGGGAAAAACTAGATCTGAGTCGGATTGACCCGCGGCCAGTGCTCGAACTTTCGACCCCGGACCTCGGACTATCTTTTATGTTCTACTACCTCTATCTCGAACTCCATCAAGACTTCCACGTCTTCAACCTGTTTCATTACATAACCTTTCGGACTGCCTTCGCCAGCCTGACCGCCTTGCTCCTCTCATTGATTTTGGGCCCCTGGTTGATACGGAAGCTCAAGGAATTCCAGATTGGCCAATACATCCGCGAAGACGGGCCGCAAGCGCATCAAGCCAAGGCCGGAACGCCTACCATGGGGGGCGTGCTGATCCTTCTCTGCATTGTTCTTCCCACGCTGCTTTGGTCGGACCTCAGCAACATCTTTGTTTGGCTCACTTTGGGTACGACGATGGCTTTCGGAGTGATCGGCTTCTGCGACGATTACCAGAAAATCCGGCGACAGAAGAACAAGGGGCTGACGGGGCGGGAAAAGTTTTTGCTTCAGATTCTCGTAAGTTTTGTCTTCGGGGTAATTCTGGTTTTCTTGTCGGCGCGCGGGCAATACTCGACCACGCTGACCTTTCCCTTCTTCAAGCGTCTGCACCCGACCTTTCTAATTTCGCGCTTTTTCGGGAACAGTTGGACATACCCCTTAGCGTTTCTTCCCTTTTTGCTCTTCGTTATTCTGGTTCTGGTGGGTTCCTCCAATGCCGTCAACCTGACGGACGGACTTGATGGCTTGGCGATTGGGTGTCTGCTGATTTCAGCGTCGGCTTTGACCGTACTGACTTATGTTGCCGGACACGCGGTGTTTTCTGAATATCTCGACCTGGAACATCTGCCGCGCGTCGGGGAACTCACCATTTTCTGCGGCTCAATGGTGGGCGCCAGCCTGGGTTTCCTCTGGTACAACGCCTACCCGGCGGAAATCTTTATGGGCGACGTGGGCTCGCTGGCACTAGGGGGAGCATTGGGCACTGTTGCCGTGCTGGTCAAACAGGAATTGCTCCTGCCCTTTATCGGTGGGATCTTCGTTGTGGAGGCTCTTTCCGTCATCCTCCAAGTCGCCTCATTTAAATCGCGAGGCAAGCGCATCTTTCGTATGGCGCCGCTGCATCATCACTTTGAGCTGTCCGGCTGGAAGGAATCGAAAATCATCGCCCGATTCTGGATTGCCGGGCTGGTTTTCGCGCTTTTTGCGTTAACAACGCTGAAGTTGCGGTAGGCTTGTAGTAGCTGTCAGCTATCAGCTCTCAGCTTTCCGCTAAGGCGTCCGTTCATGGTGGGCTGATTGTTGAAAGCAATAACTGCTTGGTCTAGCGCTGCCCGGAACCTGTCCCGACTTGGTCGGGAGGGCGGCAGATGCCGGGCTAAAGCCCGGCGCTACCGTTAGCTGATAGCTGAAAGCTGATAGCTGAAAATGGACGTCCAAAACAAACGCGTGCTAGTAGTGGGGTTGGCTCGAAGCGGCCTCGCCGTGGCTAGGGCTCTGGCGCACCGCGGCGCGGTGGTCACGGTGACCGATCGCAAGCCACCCGCGGAATTTCGCGAATTTCTGCCGCAACTCCTCAAGGATAAAGTCGGGCTGGAACTCGGGTCGCAGCGCGTGGAAACATTCCTCCGGCACGAGGTCATTGTGATCAGTCCGGGTGTGCCCTGGGACCTGCCGCAGCTTCAAGCAGCGCGCGAGCGAGGGATTCCCGTTTATCCGGAAGTTGAGGCAGCCACATGGTTTCTGGAAGGAACGTTCGTGGGCGTGACCGGCTCGAACGGCAAGACGACCACCACCTCGCTGCTCGGCGATATGCTTAAGGCCTCGGGGTTCCCGACCTTCGTGGGCGGCAACATTGGCAATGCCCTGAGTTTGGCAATCGACCACGCCCCGCCGGGCACGAAATTTGTCACCGAGTTGAGCAGCTTTCAATTGGAAGGCATTCACGAATTCCGGCCGCACGTGGCGGTCATGCTCAATCTTTCGCCCAACCACCTGGACCGGCACCCGAACCTGGAAGCCTACTCGCAGGCCAAGCGTCAGATTTTCCGTAACCAGACCGGAGAAGACTTTGCCGTCCTAAACGCCGATGATCCCTGGGTAGCCGGACTTCAGGGGACGGTCGCCGGCCACCCCGTGCTTTTTAGCCGCCATCGCGAACTCCCGAGTGGGGTTTTTGCTTCCGGAGGCAGAATTCACTATCGCGTGCGGCACCTGGATCGCGTACTGTTTGAAACGCGCGACGTGACCCTGCGAGGCGATTTCAATCTGGAAGATGTGCTGGCGGCCGCCACCGCGGCGTGCTTGATGGGCGCGGATTTTGCCGCGATTCGCAAAGCCGTGCGCGCGTTTAAGGCCGTCGAGCATCGCTTGGAATTTGTCCGGGAAATTCAAGGAGTGGATTTCTATAACAATTCCAAAGCCACCAGCGTGGACGCCACGGTGAAATCGCTCGAACCTTTTGAGCGTGGCGTCCACCTGATTATGGGCGGCAAGGACAAGGGCGCGCCCTATTCGCCGCTGCTCCCGCTCATCAAGGGCCGCGTGCGCGAGGTTTTGCTGATTGGAGCCGCCGCCCCGGTGATTGCTGAACAACTTTCGGGATCGACGGAACTGATTCCGGCCGGCGATCTCTCGACCGCTGTGAACGAGGCTTTTGCCCGGTCGCGCCCAGGCGATACTGTCCTGCTGGCGCCGGCCTGTTCGAGCTTCGATCAGTTCAGGGATTACGAAGAGCGCGGCCGGGTTTTCAAAGATTTGGTAAAGCGGCTCGCGGATGATGTCGCGGCGGGAGTTTTTCACGTTCGGGAAACGGGAGACGGGAGACGGGACACGGGGGATGCGGTTCGCGATGCGGGACCAGTGGCTCGGGAAGCGGGGCACGGGATGCGGGACACGGGACTCGGGGCAAGGGATTCGGAATCCGGAATTCGCGATTCGCGTTTCACCCAAAGTGTAAATCCCGAGCCCCTACCCCCCAGCCCCGAACCGGCAACATCGAGCTCCGAATCTGTGGCCCCGAGCTCCGAGTCCCGTGTCCCGTTGATTTATGTCTACGAGGTGGACGCCGAAGAAATGCCGGGATCGGATCCGCCGGCCATGCCCGAGGACGAGCCTTCGATTTCCGTTGCAGCGGGTATCACGGAGAAACTTGATGATGAAGCGTTGCCATTTGAGGTACGCCCGGCGGCGGAAAGAGAGCCCGAAGTCCGGAGTCCGAAGTCCGAAGCCCAAGGCGCAGGACCCGGCGCTCCGCCTCCTCCAAAGCAGCCGAAGCTGTTTAAAGGCAGTGATGAGTGAGGAAATTGACCATTGACGGTTGTCGATTGACGAAGGGACCAAAGGAGGATTTACGTTCTCAGTTGTCAGTAAATACTTTACTAATTACTGATGACTGATAACTGACGGCTGACAACTGACGACCAGCAATCGACAATCGACAATCGTCAATTACCAATGGCCCGACAACTGCAATCCGACAAAGTTCTGTTTGGCGCCGTGGTGGGCTTGGTGCTGTTTGGCGCCCTAATGGT
>CAWGTQ010000072.1:0-53345 GCA_963825395.1 uncultured Acidobacteriota bacterium
GGCTCGCGCCGTCTTGGGGCATGGTCTCCATGATTTCAGGCGGGACTTTGCGCATGTGGGAGAGAACGATGTCTGCCGCAGTTTGCAGGGGGCGCTCAGCCGACGGTGGTGACGGTTCCGCGCCGGCTAGCTTGTTAAGCCAAGCCTCAAGGGTAAGGCCCGCCGCCGCCGCTTTCGCGGTCAGCGCCGCTGCCTGTTCATCGGGAAGCTCAATCACCGTCATAGGAAATCTCCCAAACCCCTTGTAACAGCTCTGATCTTACGCCATTTGCTAGGTTTTGTCACGCGCAAGGGAATCGCAGTCGTTGCGCAAAGGACCCTTTGTGAAACGCCTCAATAACATACACTTGGCCGTTCTGACGGCCTAACCCCGTAGAAGTGCAACCCCTGACGCCCCCGAAGTCCCCTTGTGGGAAGGGTCAATCAACCGAAGGGGCACGAGGCTTGATTGCGCACAGCCGAGGTCATCTTGGCTACAGCTTAATTTAACGCCTATAGGGGACAGGGGTGAGAGAGAGTTCCCTTACCCGCGGCTGACGCCGTGGGCTGCGTTCTTTCGCCCGCTCTACGGGCTAAATTCATCATCGAACCTCTGACTTAGGCCCCTAGCGCAGATTTCTCACCCGCGGTTTGGAAGAACATCAGAGCAAGGTGACGAAACGCGGCTAATTCACTCGAGTCCCCGGCGCGGCGCCTGACTGCTTGTGCATTTCCGCCTTTTGTTTGTACATCAGGGCGTCAGCGCGCGCCAGAACCTCTTTGATGCTCTCGCTGGCGTGCCACTCGACCAGGCCAAGGGCTGCGGTCGTATCGATTTTCGGTCCTTCCCGTCCCATCTGGAGGGTGTAGCTGCCGAAAACCCATTTTTGCATGCGCTCGACGTGCGATTGCGCTTCCGTCAGGTTCCCATCGAGGACCACGACGAACTCATCGCCGCCCCATCGCCCAACCACGTCCGTCGCGCGTGATGCCGCGCGTAATTCCGTGGAAAATTGCTTCAGGAGATCGTCGCCCGCCTCGTGCCCGTACTTGTCATTCACTTGCTTAAACCCGTTGAGGTCCAGCATCACCACACAGAAGGGCTGCTTCAAGGCGATGCGGCGTTGCATCCTGCTTTCGACCCCCTGGCGATTATCCAGCCCCGTCAAGGCGTCGTGGGAAGCGCGCTGCTCGGCCTCTTCCAGCTTCGTCTGATAGGTGGAGACCTGCGTTCGGAGCGCGGCGACTGATTCCCGGCCGTCCTGCTCCATTTTATCCACGCAGGTTTTCAGATCCTTCGCTCCGCGCACGATTGCGGCCCGGAGTTGGGGTAGGTCCTCGAGCTTGGCGAGCGCCTGGAGCCGCTTGGTAAACTCGCCGAATTGGGCGGCGTAACGCTGGTCGCGCTCCGCCACCGACTCCGCCGCGCGCGCCAGCACCATCAAGATTTCCTTCACATCGCCGGCTCGCTGTTGGAAGTACTCCGCCGTATGCTCCCCCCATTCCTGAAGTTGCTGCTCCACGTGCCCTTCCGTCTCCTTGACGAGGGGGGGAGTGATCGTTTTGGCAAGGCCTTCGACCAGAAGCATCAGGCCGCGCTGGAGGCCGGGACCCAGCGCTGGGCAGGCTTGTAGTCCACAATTCCCCATGGCGCCCAGCGCCGCCCGGTACGCGTCCAAGACCGAGGCCAGAAGTTCCTCCGGACTCGGTGGGCGGTACTTGTTCAGTTCGCTCGAATCCAGATCCAGGTACCTTTTGATGGAAATCACCGCTCGCCCATCCTTGCCCTTCCTTGAGGAGGTCCGATGAAAAGAGTGTCTTGAAACCGGGGGCGTGGGCCACGCGTGCCGGCGCGGCGCCTCAAGCGCTCCCACCTTCTTCATCGGCACTCCCCCGCCAAAACTTTAACGGGCGGGCCGTGGGCGTCAGGGGTCCCAGTCGCACAAGGATTCGACGAATGCTGCGGACCCATCGCGCAGCCAGCCGTCGAGCTGCGCCGGTTCTTTGAGTTGTTGCCCACGCCCTCGGGACACGGCTACAAACCGGCAGGACAGTTCCGGCAGGGCGGTCATGTCGCCCCACAGCTTTTCAAACTGCGCCACCGGCAAGACATCTTCCTGCCCTTTCCCCCAGCGCTTTTTGACGTCTTTCAGCGTGATGTAAGTGGGCATACGTGCGGCCAGGGTCCGCACCGCGTTGTTCACTCGCTCCGTATCAGACAACTTGTCGCGGGTCAGCCCGAACATGGCGAGGAGTTGGTCGATATCGATCCAATAGGTCGCACTGTTGTACCAGGAGAGGATGGATTCGATTTCTTCGCTGGGAAGCGCCAGACCTTCGATCAGGCGCACGCGGCCGTCAACGCGGGCCAACCCGCCGCCGCGGTCTTCCACCTGCCGGGCAATGACCTCCGTGGTAAGCGCCGCCCCCTCCGCGATGTGGTAACCGAGCAGCCCCGGGTCCACGTCGGCTCCCGTGGTGTCGATGTTGTGAACCATCAGGTATTTCAAGCGGGGCCTCTCCTGGAACAATCGCAGCAGCGTGCCGTTGCGAAGCATGTTGGGCACTTCGTACCAGTGGCCGACCGGGTGCAGGCATTGCATCGGCACGTTGTCGGTGTAGCTCGAGCCTTCGCCCATCTGCCGGGCCCACCCGATCAGCGTGGCGCGCAGGCTGTCGCGAACCTTTTGCGCCTGCTCGTCGAGCATTTGCTGCGGCAATTCTTCCCAGGCAAATCGCAAGTCCCTTTCCATGGGCACAAACCGCAGCCCGATGGAGCGTCCGGGCGAAAGCAGCAGGGGGCCGGGGTAATCGTAGTTGCGCTCGGTGCGGAGGTGCGCCTCGATGGCATCGTGCGTCAGGTAGCTGGTGGTGATGACGTGCGGCATTTCCGTGCCGCAGAGGCGGCCGGTCCGCCGGCTGTGGGCCAGGTGCACTTCGATGAAGCTGCGGTGCTTGCCGCCCAACCGGCAAAAGGGATTAAGCGCCTTGACGATGCCCGCGCCTTTCGTCCAGCGGCTGCCCGCGCCGCCGGCAAACGAAACCACCGCCACCATTCCCGCCGCCAGCGCGTCCTTGCCGATTTCGTGGTATTTCGGCGCGACGCCGTCGGTGGCGTCAAAGAGATCCTCCGCGCCAACGTCGGTGATGCGGCTGCTGATGGGAAGGCGATTCTGCGCCAGCCCCAGGCGGCCGCTGCGCAAGTCCGCCTGGATTTGCTCATGCTCCACGCGATCGAATCCATGAGCTTCGAGCAGCGCTTCCAGGCTTTGCGAGCGGTCGGCTTCTCTGCGGGCTCTGCGGGATGAGGTGCTCGAAGACGTGCTGCACCATCCCTTGGAATTCCGGCACGGTGTGGCAGGCGGCGGTGAAGCGTTCGAGCTCCATGCGGCGCACGGGCGAAAGCAGGCGCGATTCCATGCGCAGCAGCGGGGGCACGGCCATCTGGTAGTAGCCCGCCGGCATCAGCGCGGAGTCGCCTTCGAGGAGCGTGGCCTCGGTGCCGTGTTCGTTGATGGCGAAATCGTAGACCACGGGTTCCATGGCGAAGGGCACGGCGTGTTCCATCTCGCCGCTTGGTGTCGCTCATGATGGCCTGCAAGCGCTCCTGCGCCGGCGCTTTGCAATGGGGAGCAAAGAGAAATCCCATGCCCCCGCCCGACATTCCCCCGAGCATCCAGAAGCCCCAGAAGTCGTCGCCCATTTCCCCGCGCACGCGGCGGATCAGCGTGTCGGTGTAGAGATTTCCGGCCCAGGGAATAATGGTTTGAATGGGGCCGTCGAAATTCCGCTCCGTGCAGGCGCCCAGGCCGCGAATGTCGCCGCTCTTCAAGCGGGCAATGAGGTCATCGAAGATGCGGCCGGCTTCGCCCCGGCCGCGCCACTCGCTTTCCGAACGAAGCAGGTATTTCTCCGTCACCATCTCCAGAATGGGGCCCACATCCTGCGCCATGCCGCCGTGGACGAGCACCAGGCTTTGCTGAAGTTGCTCGCGCGTTTCCGGCCGCACCTCCTGGGGGCCAAGAATCTGGTGGTTCGGCAACAGCCGGCCGCGGCTGATGCCGAATTCCGGATCGCCCTCCTGGGCCGGAACCCCGTGAATCAGCTTGATTCCCGGCCACACTCCGCCGGAATCCTGCCAGCCGCCTCCCGAGCCCCCCAGCCATTCGCCCAGAATGGCGCGCGCGGCCACCAAGCGGCGGTCGTCCTCGCCCAGGCCGCCGGTGAGCGTGCGGATCTGGTTGGTGGCGCGCATGCACAAGGAAATGAGGCAGGCCAGAAGGCTGGTGGACACCGCCAGGCGCGAGCCGCGGGGAATATCGTTCACCTTGCTGACGATTTCGATGCCGTGGCCGGATCGGCCCGTCAAATGGGCCAGTACCTCGGTGAGTGGCTGAGTGGCGCCCTCCATCCCCGGCGGTACGATGCCGGAGGCAATCACCGCGGCCTTGAGCAAGCCCAGGTAGTCGTGCGCGAAATCGAAAACTTCCGCAATCGAGCTGAGTTCAGCGCTGCTCTGAAGGTCAACGCTGACCAGGCGCAGCACCGGCTGATCGATGACGCGGAACCATGCTTCCACCGGAGGCTTGGGCGCGCCGGCGCCGCGCACGCTCAGGTCGATGGAAATGTTGAGCACGCGCGCGCCTTCGGGGAAATCCATCCCCAGAAAGAAAATATCGCTCCACCCGCTATGGCTCAAGTCCATGCGTACCGGCGTGGCCTCGCGCAGGATGGGGAAGAGATGGTCGGGGGTCTCGCGCTTCAGAAGCTCGGGGCGAATCCGCAGCGGTGCGTCTTCAGGATGGGCGGCGCGGAACATCCACTGATTGCCGCGCACGGAGCGCACGCTGCGCCGCACCTGGTCGGCGAGAGTCTGAAAACCCAGCGAGCGGTAGCCTGCCGCCAGCGCGCTGGAAAGGGCGGCGCTCGGTCCGGCGGCGGCCTGCGCGGCGAGGAAAATATCAATGGCTTCTTCGAACCGGCGCTTCAGAAGGTTGGTGTAACCCGCGAAAGGAATCAGCGCGCGGGAAGCCCCCAACGGGCGTGCGGAGATGTGAAAGCGATGAATGGCATACAGGAAAAACAGGGCCCGTACGCGCTCGTAGAGATTGTCGCTGCCGCGCCGGAAACGGTCGAGCGCCTCGCATTCGAGCCGCAGGTCTTCCAGCGTCGCGGCCCGGCACAGCGCGTCCAGCGAGCGATTGCGAGTCTCCGCATCGCGAGCGGTGATGACATCAGTTAGCAGGCTCACGGCTTACCCCCATGTGCACTGAATTAAGGCCGACTCCGAGAGGAAGTGAAAGGCCGGTAGTGTCCTAATTTCAGATGTAGCGCCGGGCTTTAGAGGTTGCGGAAAAAAACCTCAAACTGTCATCCTGAGGAGGCGTAGCCGACGAAGGACCCCTGCATTTTCTTGAAACTTCAAATACAGGGGTCCTTCGCTTCGCTCAGGATGACAGGATTGAAGCATTGTTCCGCACCCTCTTTAGCCCGGCATGTGCCGCCCTAAAGGGCGGCGCTACGTTCAAATTAGGACACTCCCGAAAGGCCCATCCCATTGAAGCCGAGAAGAAATCGTGACGCCGATTATTTCACAGCTTCGGAGTGGTGATCTCCCGCTCCGCAAGCAGTTCCAACAAGTGCGTAAGCACTTCATCGCGGTCGCGGCCATTCAGCGCCAGGGCCAATTGCGCGGTGAGCAATCCGTAGCGAGCGCCAAGATCGTACCGCCGTCCCGTGTCTTCGAGCGCCAGGTACTGCTCCTGCCGGGCGAGTTCAGCAAGCGCAGCGGAAAGCGTGAGGGTGCGGTCGGGGTCACTGGCCAGCATCCGCCCCAGGAGGTCCATCACGGTGGGAGTGAAAACGTGAATGCCAAAGAAACACAGGTAGTAGCCTGCCCGGATTCCCGGCACCATGAGGCGCTGTTCGGCCTCCGTAGGCGTAGGTTTTTCGAGTACCGTCTCCACGCGATAAACGCCGGGCCGGCCGGACATGCGGCGTCCCGCCACGGCGCCAAAACGGGGGAGCAGGCTTTCGCGCGTGGGCTGGACGCCGGAGGCAGAGCACGACTCGGTTTCAGCTAACTCCACTAGGCGCTGCACGCCGGGCTTGGTTGCACTCACATACAGGTGATCCCCTACCATGTGCAGGAAGGGTTCCTGCCCTACAAATTCGCGCGCACAGTAAATGGCGTGGCCGTATCCCCGCGGCGGGTGTTGCTGGGCAACGAATCGGACCGCGCCGCCGAGATTGCCGGCCGCTTGCGCGTAGCGGGCCTCGTCGCCGGGCCAAACCACGACGCAGATTTCGCCAATATTCGCGGTGAGGGCTTGTTCGATCAGGATGCTCAGAACGGATTTTTCCGCTCCGTCATGGATGAGAGTCTGGAGCGGAAGCGCCCGCTGATTCCCTCCCGCTGCTGTGATGACCGCCTTTCTTATCCGCACGTTTGACGCTCCTCTTCAAAGCTTGATTCAGTTCCAATTGAGGATGACCTTGGCGCATTCGCCCGAGTCCATGGCATCGAAGCCTTTGATGAATTCTTCACAGGGGAAGCGATGCGTGATCACCGGGCCGATATCCAGCCCGCATTGCAGCATCATGGTCATCTTGTACCAGGTTTCGTACATCTCGCGGCCGTAGATTCCCTTGATGGTCAGCAACTTGAAAATGATGGGGTTCAAATCCACCACCGTGGCCCGCTTGGGAATACCCAGCAGGGCGATCTTCGCGCCATGGCTCATGTTGGCGAGCATGTCGCGAAGGGCGTCTCCATTGCCCGACATCTCCAGACCGACGTCGAAACCCTTCGAGCATGCCTAATTGCTTTTGCACTTCGGGCAGAGTGCCTTCGCGAAGATTCAGGGCTACCGTCACGCCCATCTTCTTGGCCAGTTCGAGCCGAAACGGGTTGACGTCGGTAATCACCACGTACCGAGCGCCCGCGTGCCGCGCGACCGCCGCACCCATCAGGCCAATCGGACCGGCCCCGGTAACGAGCACATCCTCGCCCAGCACCGGGAACGACAGGGCGGTGTGAACGGCGTTTCCGAACGGATCGAAGATTGCCGCGATATCCTGATCGACGGAAGGGTGATGACGCCAGATGTTGGCCATGGGCAGCGCGATGTATTCCGCGAATGCGCCTGGCCGGTTGACGCCTACGCCTTTAGTGTGCGCGCAAAGATGACGCCGGCCCGCCAGGCAATTCCGGCAACGGCCGCAAGTCACGTGCCCTTCCCCGCTCACGATGTCCCCGGGATAAAAATCTGCGACGTTCGAGCCCACCTCCACAATTTCGCCCACAAACTCGTGCCCGATCACCATCGGGACATTTATGGTTTTTTGCGCCCAGTCGTCCCATTGATAAATGTGCAAATCCGTGCCGCAGATTCCCGTGCGATGCACACGAATGAGCACGTCATTGATCCCAATTTTTGGCGTTTCCACGTCCTCGAGCCAAAGCCCGGGTTCTTTTTTGCTTTTTACGAGTGCTTTCATTTTTTGTAGCCATACTCCTTCTTGAGTTTGTAGGTAATGCTATCCACCAAGGCCTGCCAACTGGCCTCTATCAGGTTTTCGGAAACCCCCACAGTTCCCCAGGTGTCATGGCCATCGCTGGATTCAATGA
The DNA here is from genome assembly GCA_963825395.1 of uncultured Acidobacteriota bacterium. GTDB lineage: Bacteria > Acidobacteriota > Terriglobia > UBA7540 > UBA7540 > Bog-366. Next base: position 7,610 of record CAWGTQ010000072.1, read on the forward strand.
GCACGCGAACCTTAGCGTCGGTGGCGCCTTTAGGGTTCAGCACGCGAACTTTATAATCGGTCAAGCGGATGTCCTTAATGCAGGGGAAAAAAGTGGTCAGTGACTTCCTTAAGGCCCTGTCCAGGGCGCTGACCGGGCCCACGCCTTCCGCTGCCGTGTGTTCTTCTTTGCCGTCCACGCGCAGCTTGATGACCGCTTCCGAGTAGGGCTCTTCCCCTCCCTTCTTTTCCGTAATCAGGCGGAATCCATCCAGCTCAAAGAAGTCTTTGGCATGATGGACCAGCTTGTCGAAGAGCATTTCAAAGGACGCTTCCGCGCCTTCGAACTGGTAGCCGTCGTGTTCCATCTCCTTGAGCTTATCCACTACCACTTTGGCGTCGGGGGAAGATTGGTCGATGTTGAGGCCCCGTTCCACCGCCTTGTAGAGCACGTTGCTCCTGCCGGAAAGCTCCGAAACCAGGACGCGCCGTTCGTTGCCGACCACCGCGGGGTCCACGTGTTCGTAGGCGGAGGTTTCTTTCATCACCGCGCTCACATGAATGCCGCCCTTGTGGGCAAACGCACTCTTGCCGACGTAGGGCAGATTCCTGGCGATGCGGCAGGTTGGCCAGCTCGCTGACGTAATGGGAAACCTCCGTAAGATGCTTGAGGTTCTCTTTGCCGATCGAGCGCATTCCCAGCTTTAATTCGAGATTGGCAATCACCGAGCACAGGTTGGCATTCCCGCACCGTTCGCCATAGCCGTTGATGGTCCCTTGCACCTGCACGGCGCCCAGTTGCACGGCGGCAATCGCATTGGCAACGGCCATCTCGCAATCGTTGTGCGTGTGAATTCCCACGGGCGCTTTGGCCTGTTTCGCCGCAGCTTGAAAACGCTCACGAATGTCGGCGGTCATCGTGCCGCCATTGGTGTCGCACAAAACCAGGAAGTCGGCTCCCGCCTCTTCCGCCGCCTGGAGTGTCGCCAGGGCATAAGCCGGATCGGCTTTGTAACCGTCAAAGAAATGCTCGGCGTCGTAGATCACTTCCCGGCTATGTGATTTCAGGAAGGCAACGGAATTCCGAATCAGATCGAGGTTCTCCTTCAGCGAAACACCCAGGGCCACTTTTACGTGCAGGTCCCAGGTCTTACCGAAGATGGTCACCACCGGCGTGCCGGCTTCGATCAACGCTTGTAAATTCCGGTCGTGGGCCACACCGTGGCGGGGATGGCAGGTGCTGCCAAACGCCGCGATTTTGGCATGCTTCAATTTCAGCTCCCGCGCCCGCTCGAAAAAGGCCACATCCTTGGCGTTCGAGCCGGGCCAACCACCTTCGATGTAGTCCACCCCCAAATCATCGAGTTTCCTGGCGATGTGGAGCTTGTCTTCCATGGAAAACGAGATGTTTTCACCCTGCGTGCCGTCGCGCAGAGTCGTGTCGTAGATCAGAATCTTTTTCATAGTTTCATGTGATCCTGGAATATCAGGATACGGTGAGAATGACCAATCCGGGGCGAGAAGTCAATATCGAGGGCGTTAGGCAGAGACACCATCCCTCGATGCATAAAGGGCGTATTTCTCTGGTGAGGCGGGAACTTGGAAATTTACTTCGTACCCGGACGAACGCTCGTCGCCCGCGGCCCTTTTTCGCCACGCTCCATCTCAAACTCCACGGCTTCGCCTTCCTTTAACCCATCGAAGTCTAGTTGTTGGAGGCTGCTGCGATGGAAGAACACCTCTTGGCCATCAGTCGAACGAATGAACCCAAATCCGCGGTCGCGGATGACGCGCTTGATTGTGCCTTGCATACACACCTCGATTGGCGTAGGGGACCTTTCTGGAAGGGTCGGTAAACATAGCCAGTGAAGTTACCTCTAGCTCACGTTGGGGCCACTGTACCAGCACGCAAGTTCTTTGTCAAAGGGATGAAAATGCGGGAAGGGCGAAGCCACCGACAATATGTCGTGTCCGTTCTGGTGCCCTTACAGGTCTTCCGGTTTGAAGGATTCCACCGCGGTTTCCAGATCTTCGTAGATTTCGAATATCGTAGCGAGACGGGTAACCTGCAGGAGTTGATGGACCCCGCGCGGCAGGTGGAGTAGTTTCAAATTTCCCCCGGCTTTGCGCGCGGAGGTGTAACCGGCAACCAGGGTTGAGAGGCCTACGCTATCGATATAGGTAACCCCTCCCAGATTCAGGATGATGCGATGCTGGTCCGCGTTGACCAACTCCTTCAATTTCGAGCGCACCGCCTCCGTTTCCGGGCCCAACGTGATGCGCCCGCGCAAATCCAATAGCATGACGCCATCCACGACTTTTTCCACAATATAGAGCGCCATGCGAACTCCTCCCCAGAGGACGCGGGCATTGAGATGCGCCGCCGAAAACGCGGCGAACGGCCGGAAGTCTTATGACATCGGTGCGCATCCTATCACGGGCGCCGGCATTTTGCGAGACACTGCTGCGCCCTCATCCCTTAACCCCACGGAAACGACGCCCCAGCGGCTTCGAGGTGCTACACTGATAGGCATCTCACCTTGGAGGGCAAATCATGAGCAAGGAAGGTCTATCGCGAAGAAGTTTTCTTCGCAGTACAGCCGTGGGCTCCACGGGTGCGGCTCTGGCTTCATTGCCGGTCGCACACGCTGCGGCAGCCGTGGCAACACCCGCACCCCCCTGGCCGGTGACGGTGGAATCGTATCCTCTCATCGAACCCGGCAAGGCCGCCAGCCAAGCGCGCCTCAAGCTGGTGACCGACTACGAATTTCCCAGCGCTTACCAGGAAAAGCTGCAAGCCTATGCTCCCAACCTGGAGATCAAGGTCTGCGGGAGCAAAGAAGAGTTTCATCAGGAAGTCGCCGACGCTCACATCATCTTCGGCGGCCTCAGCCGGGAGGATTTTCTGGCCGGCCAGCAGTTGCGCTGGATCCAATATACCGCCGCGGGCGTGGAGGGAATCCTTTTCCCGGAACTGGTGGAGAGCCCCGTGGTGCTCACCAACATGCAGCGCATGTATTCGCCCACCATCTCGGAAACGGTCATCGGTCTGCTGATTACCCTCACCCGCCGCCTTAACGATTACACTCTACAGACCCGCGAGCGGCGTTGGAACGCCCTCGAGGGGCTCACGAGAAATCAGCGGACTCACCATGGGCATCGTGGGCATGGGCGGTATCGGCACCGACACCGCTTACCGCGCCCATTACGGTTTCCACATGCGGATCCTGGCCACCGACCCCAAGCCCTTGCCCAAGCCCACATTTGTCGCGGAACTCCACTCGCCCGAATGGCTTCCGAAAATGGTTCCGCAAGTTGACGTGTTGCTGAGCGCCGCGCCACACACGCCGCTGACCCATCACATGTTCAATGATGAGATCTTTCGTTTGATGAAGCCCAGCGCTTACTTTATCAATGTCTCGCGCGGCTGGTTGGTGGACTCCCCCGCTCTCGTCAGTGCTTTAAAAGAACGGCGGATCGCGGGGGCGGCGCTGGACGCAACGGAACCGGAACCACTGCCCGCGGATCATCCTTTGTGGACGGCGGGCAACATCATCATCACTTCGCACACTTCCGCGGTCTCGGCCGGCTCGACGCAGAGAATACTGGACCTCTTCTGTGAAAACGTTCGGCGTTACGTGAATGGCTTGCCAATGCTGAATGTCGTGGATAAGAAACGGGGGTATTAGCGCGCATTTCTCACCACACTTGGATGGGGCTACCGGAGGGGCAGGGCCTTAGCCCCGCCGAAGTCGCGGCTCTCCCCTCTGTTCGTCCCGCCCTTCTGGTAGCCCCCGAGGAAAATCCAAATGTGGTGAGAAGTCGGGCTTAAGGCTGCGTTTGGGGCACCAGCAGCCAGCGGTTCTTGTGGAGGAAGTCACTGACGATGTTAATATCGTGCGCGTCGCAAAGCAGCAAGCGGCAGAAGACATCTGCCGTCCCCACTTTGGGCTCAACCTTGGCCGCATCACGGAAGGCCTTCTGCGCGTCCTTTTTGCGGTCGGCCTGCCAAAGCGCGATGGACTGAAGCGCCAGCATCGAGCTGGAATTCTGATCGGCGTTGAGGGCCATGGCGCACTCGGCGAGCGAGCCATCGTAATCGCGCTGCTTCCAGAGCGCCAACGCCATGATGCGGTGACCCTCCGGGCCCTGTGGATCCTCCGCAATCATCTTTCCCGCCAAAGTGGTGGCCCCTTGGATGTCGCCCCGGCGCAAAAGCCCCGTGGCCAATTGCTCGCGCGCCCCCGGGAAGTCCGGATTGACTTGCAGGACCTTCTGGAGCAGCTCCGTGGCGCGCGCCGTCTCTCCGGCTTGATTCAGCAGCACCGCAAGCTCGTACTGGCTCTGCCAGTCTTGGGAATTCAGAGTTACGGCTTTCTCCAGCAGCCCGCGTGCCTCCGCGTTCTTATTTTCCCCCATCAGAATCTGCGCCAGCGCGGCATAGGCGGGCCCCAGGTTGGGTGAGACCTGGATGGCGTGGCGCAGCGCTTCTTCCGCCTGCGCCGTGCGGCGTTGGAACATGCGCATTTGGCCCAGGGCGAAATAGGCTTCGCCGTCTTGGGGGTCAAGCTTGGCCGCCGCCTCATACTCCGACGCCGCTTTCTCCTCTTCTCCGCTGGCGAAATAGGAGCGTCCCAGAGTGACGTGAGCCATCGCGTTGCCCGGCGCGATGCGCACCGCTTCTTCCGCCTGGAGCACCGCATCGTGCGGCCGGTCGGAATCAAGATAGAGAACCGCCAGGTTTATTCGCAACATGGGGTCCTTGGGGCTAAGGGCGAGGGCTTTGGAAAATTCCGCGCCCGCGAGGTTCTGATAGTCCGTGGAAGTCAGCCTTCCTTTATTACCCGCAGGGGCATTGGCCGGCATGCTCAGCGCCCACGCCACCGAGCCCAAGGTGTAATGTGCGTCGGAGTCAGAGGGATTCAGCTGCGTGGCGGTTTGCAATTCGCGGAAGGCCTCGGCCAGACGGCCTTCCTCGCGCAGCGCCAAACCCAGGCCGCGGTGCGCAGGCTCCACTTCCGGTTGCACTTCGATGGCCTGCCGGAAAGCCTTTTCTGCCCCCGCGGCGTCGTGCTGGCCCAAAAGATCGAACCCTTGCAGGATGAGATCCGCCGCTTGTTTTGAGACTTGTCCGACGGGCGCGGAAACGGCACTCGGCAGTTGGCAGTAGGCAGTAAGCGGAAGACATGCTCCCGTCAGGCCAACCCCCAAAAAAATGGCAGACCTTACAAACCCCAATGGACCCACCAAACGCGTGTGATTCCGCCTTCGCATGAAATTAACTGCCTTCTGCTTTCCGCCTGCTGCCTACTGCATTTCAGTGCGCACTGCGTACTTGCTGAGGATCACGGAGGATGATTTCCGCGCGGCCCTGGTAAGCCACAACATCTCCCCGAATCTCCACCCGCTTCCCCTGCAAAGATTCCAGGTCGCCAAATTTACTTTTGTCGGAAGCGAAGATCACGCTGGAAAACGGGCAAGTGCGATAGTCCTGACAGAAATCCAGGAAGGTGTTCCCCGTACGGGCGGAGTAAACTCGGAGGACAAGGCCTGCAACACAGCCGCTTTTGCCCACGAGCGGCCCGGCATTGCGAATATCTTCGCAGGGAGGCGGGCTGACCCCGGCGGGCGCACCTGGGGAGCTGGCGGATGGCAGGGGCAAAGGGTCTGCCGCATTCATCACCGGCCTTCGGCTAAATCGCGAGCCCACCCGCACCCCCAGTGCAAACGCCACGAGCAGGAGACCCGTCACCACAAGGATTGGTCTGCGCTTCATCACTCCACATCCATCTGCGTCCGACCGGGCGGACCCGTGCAACCCGGCAGTATACCAAAAGGATAGTGCCAACGCGGGAGCCTTATTCAACGACAAGCGGAGTTGACAACTTCTCACTTCGTTTCGAGGCGCTAGCTCCAACAGTGTTCACTTAGCGGCTGTCTTCATATGGACATGCGCGAAGCGCCTTGGACTGCGGCGGCTCGACGCCGCCTTGAAATAGCGCCGAGGACGACGACCAAGGCGGCGTCGAGCCGCCGCAGTCCAAGGCGGGCTTCGCCCGCAATGAGAACGCCCATTTCATGACCATCGCTAACAGAACAGTATTGGCGCTAGCTCGGATCTCTCACTATGCTGGGAGACTTTTGGGGAGCGACCGGAAAGGTTGGGGTCCACAGGCGGCACAAAAGCGTTCCCGCGCCCTTAACCTGAGTGGTCTTGGGCCTGGGCCCCCCAATTGACTTTCAGTCAAATGCCAACTTACTGGCCGGAGCTCGCTACCCAACTCGTGCGTTGAGGAGTGATAATGGGTGTCCCCGTGGTGGGAGTACCGTTCATGGTTATGGTCGTCGCGGGAAACCACGGCGGTGCAAACCCCGTCCGTGTCGAGTAGCGGCGATCATAGAAGGTGTTCTGAGTACTCAAGCAGGCACCGAAGATGTTGGTTTGGATCTGCCCGCCCACGTTATTAAAAGTATTGATGCATCCGTTGACAAGGAACCCGCAACTGCTTGACGCGCAATTCGATCCAATGACGGCCTGGGACCCATCCACCTGGAGATTATCGTCAGAATAAGAACTACTCAGGATGATATTTCCATTGGCCGTGAAAATCCCAAAATCCTGGTTATGGTCATTGCCGGGGATCAGCGTATCGACGGGGGTGCCGGGAATCTGGTTCTGGGCCATGGTCACCGGCTCCGTCTTATAAATTACATCTCCGGTGATATTGATATCGCTCGAGGCCGCGATGGTGACGGCCGAGCCATCTTGAATTGCCCCAATGCCCTCGCCTGGACCGCTCATGCTGGTAATGGTCCCATCCACGTAAACCATTGTTCCGACTTGCGGCGGCGTAACGGCGGTGTTCGTGGGGACGCCCGATAGGATCAAAGTGTTGCCTCCTGATGTCACCACTGTTGATCCGATTCCGCCATTGGCGAGGGGGTCAACGGTCATGGTAGTAGTGACCGTCCCTTGCGTGATCGTAATAACCTGAGCTGAGGCGCCACTGGTGGAAAGATTCACTTTCGCGCTACCTTCTACGTAGAGTCCGCCGCCGGCTATCGTGTTCTTGCCGTTAACGTTTTGGTAGTTGAGATAAACCCCGCTTGTGGCACCCGTGGAGGGGTACGGCGTACCCGAAACGGTCTTAAGATCAGCGTTGAGATCAGCAGGGGTGGGGCTAGGAGTAGCCTCGTGCGCTCCCTGGCCGTCCACAGCCGCCCACATTTGACTATAGCTATTGCTCGGCTGGGGAATCGGGGTCTGGCTCACTGAGAATCCACCCTGGAATTGAGGCGCGATGGTCTGGCCGCCCGTCGTAAAGCTGCTCGTCGCCGACTGGTAGCAACCGCCATTAACCCAGTAACTTGCGTCAGGGTCCGCTTGCCCAACCGGGTCCGTAAAGATATAGGTCCCTCCGGTCATAAAACCCCAGGCGCCGTTGGTGAACATCGGACCGGTCATGGTTCCCGGAACCAAGGGTCCCAAGCAGGGGGGATAGTTGGTGATAAACGCGCCAAAATAGGCAAAGTTCGGGCTCCAGGTGGTGGGCGTGAGCGAAATATTGATAGTAATGCTGCCGGTTTCCGCAATCGTGGATGTCTCCGAACCCGTCGCCGAGCCCACCGAGGTTAAGCTGTAATTGTATGTGTACGTGAAGGTGGTGGGGGGACCCGATGGACACCCGACCAGGGGGCCCGAGAGCAGCGTGATTCTAGGGGCACTGGCACCCGCAGTCGAAACATAGAAGCCTTCCACCCAGGAATTTGCTGCGGCTCCTGCAACCGCCGCCTGCGGGCCGGATATGTAAGTGGGACTGCCGGAATTTTCGTATTGGGTAAGGCCAGCCAGTGCGGTACTAATCGAACCCGCAGAGAGGGGAAACTGGGTAGAGTTGGCATTGAAGTAAGTAAGGGGCACGCTGCCGCACGGGGCAGAGTTCCAATTGGCGTTCCAAGGCACGGCGCCGATGTTTAGGCTGTTGGCGATTGCCTGGCGAGCGATGTTCAAACCGGAATCGGCGGCGTAAAAGGACCCGCGGTAGTTACTATAATAACCGTTGATCAGCAGGTCCGAACTGGACGACAGCACCGCCGCGAGCCCAATGACGGACAGGAGAAATAAGAGCAGCAGGGTAATAACCAAGGCGACACCACGGTCGGCGGGCCTTTCTCCCGCCCGGGCAGTTGAAGGCGCACAGCCGATACCGTCTGGCACGGAATCCGAATTGTTGTGTCGCCATATCATGGTACACCTCAGTCATTGTTCATCGTCAGATTGCGGGGATCTACAATGATGGAGTTCCCGCGGATCTGGTAGGGGCCCATATCGAAGGCGTTCCGGTAGGGATTGGTAGGGTTGGGTTGAGTGCGTCCGATCACGGAAACGCGAACGGACCGTATAAGATTGTACTCATAAGGGATGGGGTAAGTTTGAGAATTGTAATTGTATTCAAAATTGCTGCTGCTGGCGTTATTCCACAAAGCCGCCCCCACCTTGAAACCAATCACTTGATCCATCAGAACACTTGAGGTCCCGGCCTGGTTCCGCATCAACTGGGGGTCGGTCGGATTGCTAGTACTCACCGTATAGCTGATGGGTGATAACCTGACGACCCAATCGTATTGGCCATACGTATCGGCCAGGTCCCCGGCAGGGGCATTGGTGGTCATCCCTAACGGATCGTTGGCGGCAGTGTTTCCGCCCCCCGCCTGAGTTTCATTGAAGGTGAGGTTGACACAGCCCAGAGCACAGCCCGGGGGGCCGGTAGTGCTCGTGCCCACAGCGGTGAGAAGCGCCGTAGTGAACATGCAACCGCTCGAATCGGATGCCGCGTATTGGCGGGCTCCTCCCGCACATGACTTCACAAAAAGGATCTGGTCACCACTATGAAAATTCCCGGCGATCTGGGAGGCCGTGAACGGAGAAGGAGGCTGACCGTAAAGGGAGTTGCCTGTACTCGTGACGATGGAGCATCCGCTCGTGACACAAGGGGTGAGGGGTGGTGTCCTGGGGTCAGCCAGGATCACGTTCAACTGGTCAAAGCACGCGCTGGCATAAACGGGTGGGGTTGACGCGGTGGGGTCGCACTGCGCCGTGGTGGGATTGCTGTTTTGGATCGTCACCCCCACCGGCCAAGCCGGAACGTTCGTCCCCAAAATCAGTCCGTTTCCGGCGTTAACCACATCGAGTTGTATTTGCGCCAGGGCGTTACGCAGGCCGATATTGAGCCCCACGGTGGTTTGTTCCTCGCTGAGGAGGGCTTGGTGCCGGCTGAACAAGGTGAATGAAACGCTGCTGACGAGCAGGAATACTCCCATCGCCACCAGGAGTTCGAGCAGAGAAAAGCCCTCGCTCGAAGCTTCCCCGCCCCATAATCGTTGACCGCGCGAAGACGTCATCATGGCCGCACCATACTCATCTGGAAAGTGACGGGAGGTGTGATGGTCTGGTCGTCCAGGGTCACCAGAACGGTGATCCGGCGCACCCCCACCACCGGCTGGTCCTGCTCAATCACCCACCGCCGGTCAAAAGTCATTCCGGTGGTAGGAGGAGTGGAAGTAGTTGAAACCGAGGGGGGCTGCCCGTTCGGGTAAAAAGTCAAAGTATTGTAACTCGCACTTGAGGCATTAGGGTTTTGGTAGGTTTCGCTCATCTGGCCGTTCTGGGTCGTAAGATAAACGGAATCAAAGTAAGAGACCGGGACGGAATTGCCCAACGAATCCTGGAAAATATTGGGACCCCAATCCTGGGTCAAGCAGCCTATGCCAGGCAGGCCCCCGGGGGAGCCACAAGTGTAAGAGCCGCTCGGAACCATGATGTGGAAGTCAGGGGTAACTACTGTTGCACCATTAAGTTGGGAGGTGGTGACGGGCCACCGATTCAGGTCCTCGAGTTCCTCGGAGGCAAGCTGGGTCGCCAGAGCCATGTATCGGGACCGCACCGTGCTCTTGTAAACATTCGCCATCAGCAGTGCGGCGGACATCAGGCCGATGGTGAGTATCACGATCGCGACCATGACTTCCATCAGCGAGAAACCTGCTTCCAAATCCGTGTTCCTATGGCGTAGAAACGGATACATATCCGACCCCCGAAACCGTAATGGTATTCGACCATCCAGCCGTCGTATAGGGCAGGCCCGTTGCAGGATTAATAATGGCAACCTGAAAGCTCATGTTCACGGGGTTGGAGGTCTCTGTGACCGTGCCACCGGCACTGAATTGATAGGTTACTGGCCGACTGATTGTTACGTCACCCGGGCCGGAAATGGGAACCGGCGTCCCGACGGGAGTGTAAGTAGTCGCCGGGGGAATCATGGCATAGACCTGATACGAATTCGTTTCGGGAGTAAACGTGATCTCGTACCCATACCCAGGACTACCATTGCCAGGATATGCATGCATGATCTCCGCATAGCGAGTCGATTCGATAGCTCCCGTGGCCGCGGACACGGCGGCAGTCAGCCGGTAGCTCCTCAGAGCATTTATGGTGATGGGGATCGCAATCCCCACCAGGACGCTGCCAATGGCAATAACGACCAGGAGTTCAATGAGCGAGAATCCTGCTGTTGCGGCTCGTTTCGCGGTCAGGGCAGCCTCCTTGCCAAGGATGTCACTTCCGGTTTGCCAGCGTATATCCCGGTCTCGACGATGCCGTTGCCGCCGGATCCCCACCGGAAACAACAGTCCCACACACTCAGTTGACGCATTGTGAGGTAATTTCCATGTCAACACAATAGTACCCGAGTACCATGAGGGATTGCGTGTTATTTTGGGCTTCCTCGCCGGGAACCCCCTTATGAACGGGCTCCGCCAGCGAAAAAAGTGCGTTGGAACCTCTCGACAGGTGTATTGTGTGGGGTCGTTGGGAGCCAATTGCGAATTCCAATCATTCTGTCCCTCTCCATGGGATCTGCAGGGGGCGGTTTGAATCAGAGCATCGGAAACTTCACTCGGGCGGCACTGAGGAGGATGAAAAGATGAATTCTCTAACCAGGAGATCGTTTGTCAAGTCGGTGGGATTAGGCGCTGGACTTTCCTCACTTCCATCGGTCGCTCTCGCATCGGAAGCGAGCGGCATGCCCGACGTCCCCCTGCCGGAAACTCCCTCCAGCAAGGGCGAACTGCGCTTCCGGCAGGTCCACCTTGATTTTCATACCTCGCCGCTCATTCCCGGCGTGGGGGCGGATTTTGATGCGAACGAGTTTGTGCAAGTCCTGAAGGAAGCGTCGGTGAATTCCATCAACATTTTTGCCAAGTGCCATCACGGCATGGCTTACTACCCGACGAAGGTCGGGGTGATGCACCCGAGTCTGAAGTTTGACCTGCTGGGCAAGATGATCGAAGCGTGCCACAAAGCGGATATCCTCACTCCCGTTTACTACACCATCATGTGGGACCAATACGCGGCCATGCAGCACAGCGACTGGCGTGTGCTGGACGAGAACGGCAAAGATGATGGCGCGGGACCGCTGCAGGCGGGCTGGGTGCGGGTCTGTCCCAATACACCCTATCTCGATTATACCGTTGCCCAGTCGGAAGAGATCGCCAAGAACTATGAGGCAGACGGGTTCTGGTTCGACATCCTCGAGTATTCAAGCTTCGGCTGCTTCTGCCCTTACTGTATGCGCGAGAGGGAAAAGCTGGGCTTGGATTCGGCCAAACAGGAAGACCGCGTCAAGCATGCGGAGATGGTTCTCGACCGATCGCTGAACCGGCTCTCTTCGGCCGTCAAGCGCTATCGGCCGCAGGCGACGGTTTTCTTCAATGGCCAAGTCCGTGTCGGGATGCGGCCACTCTTGAAGTACTACACCCAGATTGAAGTTGAATCCTTACCCGGAGGCCTGTGGGGCTATGGGCATTTCGCGGTCATGTCGCGGTATGTGCGCAACCTGGGTCTCGACTACCTGGGCATGGACGGCAGGTTCCATCGGAGTTGGGGTGACTTCGGAGGGTTGCGCAATCAGGCCGCGCTCGACTATGAATGCTTCCGGATGCTGGCGCAGGCCGGCAAGTGCTCCGTCGGCGACCAGTTGCACCCCCGCGGCAAAATGGTGAAACCCGTGTACGACCTGATCGGACGCACCTATCGCAGCGTCGCCGAGAAGGAGCCATGGTGCGCCGGGGCCAAGGCGGTGACGGAGATTGGGTTCCTATCCACCTCTAATTTCCATGTCCCTGTCGCGGTGGCGCAGTCAGACCATGGCGCGACCAGCATGCTGGCGGAATTGCACCATCAGTTCGACACTCTCGATCGCGAATCTGACTTCACCCGGTACAAGGTCATCATTCTTCCCGACAGCCACCGCTTTGATGATGAATTAAGGCGCAAGGTGAATGCCTACCTGGCGGGCGGCGGGAAGGTGATTTTGAGCCACGAGTCGGGCCTTGACCTGGAAGGCAGGCAGTTCGCGTTGCCGGAGCTGGGACTCAAATATGTAGGACCGTCGCCGACTCAGGGCAACAAGGGCGACTACTTTGAAGCGCTGGAGGACTTGAGCGAGGGTATTCCGCCCATGGTGCATTTCACCTACGCGTCCGGGTCGTTGGTGAAGGCGGCGCCGGGAACAACCACGCTGGCGCGCCTCTGGAAACCCTATTTCGACCGCAACTACCTCCATTTCAGCTCGCATCGTCAAACGGCTTATGACCAGCCCACGGAGCATGTGGCCGTGGCGCAAAAAGGCCAGATCCTCTACATCTCTTTCCCGGTCTTCAGCGCTTACGCGGAAAACAGTTACCTGGTGCAAAAGCGCTTGGTCAGAAACTGCCTCCGGCGGCTGCTGGCGGACCCGCTGATCAAAACCGACGCACCCTCGACGGCGGAGGTCTCCGTCACAGAGCAAAAAGGGCGGCGCATCGTCCACGTGCTGCACTACCCGGCGGAGAGGCGCTGTCCGGACCTCGACATTGTGGAGGACGTTATCCCCCTCTCAAACCTGAAGCTTGCATTGCGGATGGACAAGGCCCCGGAGAAGGTTTACCTGGCGCCACAGCGCCAAAGCCTCGAAGTGGATTACGCCAACCGCTACGCGCAGGTTGTGGTCCCTTCGGTCCAAGGCCACCAGATGATTGTATTCGAGGTGTAGTCTCGTCGGCGCGCGAGACTCATTAACCCTTGCCTTTGCGAAACCACCTCGTCTGGATCTCCACTACAGTGCCCTGGGCGGCGGGGGGCTAGGGGCAACACTGTTCACTTAGCGGCTGTCTTCATATGGACATGCGCGAAGCGCCTTGGTCGTCGTCCTCGGCGTTACTTCAAGGCGGCGTCGAGCCGCCGCAGTCCAAGGCGGGCTTCGCCCGCAATGAGAACGCCCATTTCATGACCATCGCTAACTGAACAGTATTGGGGCTAGGGGCACTTCGATGCTCGCTCCAATCCCCCGGCTGCTTGAAGTGGGCTGCCTTTCCAAGGTAAAGGACAAGGGTGGACAGGTCCCGGATGAAGCAACGACTCATCACTTGGGCAGAGTTACCACCGCGACGCCCAGCCCTCGCAAGGTAATCTGGTCGGCATCCAGGTGAGCCGTTGCCGGCGGTTGGAAGCCTGTTGTCTGATCGACATACCCGACTTCTGCCCCGTTGCTCCCCGCAATCGACAAGTCAAAATTCCGGTCTCGCTCGCTAACCAGCAGCAACTTGCGTTTGCCGTCGCCAGTCACAAAGCCCTGGGCGTAGACATAGGGAACTGCAGAGGTCGTGTCTACCAGTTTGTCTCCGGGACCGAAGTTGTCATGAAGCAGCTTTAATACCCAGAAACGGGCATTGGGTTGCCCTGTGTTCCAATCCACCAAGGAGACGCTGGCATACCAGGAGGGGTAACCCACAATTTGCGATTCGCCCGCCGCGATAACCCCGAAGCGCGCCAACTCCCCATACATGAGGCCAAAATATGCCCCGCAGAGGTTCCAGTAAGAGCCCGGAATCGGCTTGGTTATGTGTCCAGGCTTATCCTGTTCAAAGTCGTCAGCGGAAATCGAGCCGATTTCGTCGATGTCCACTTGTGTCTTCGGGGACAGGCGCTGTCGAATTGAATCTATATACCGAACGGAATTAAGCATGCCGGAAGCCTGTTCGAAAAAAGTGTACTGCTCCACTTCCGGGCTCTGGTCGGCCGCCGGAATAACGTAGAAGTGGTAGGAAACCATATCCACGGGGATTCCCGGCTTGTGGTTCTTGGGGTTAAGGAAATATTCGAAGAATCCCGGCACATTCTCTTTAAGGTATAGGGAAGGAGAGGTCCCTGCAAAGGCCATGCCTACAAACTTCATTTGCGGTTCCACGTGTCGAATTGAACTCACAATTGCATCGTAGACCCGGGTATATGTTTCCGGCGACATCTGGTGCTCAAGATCGATCTCGTTCAACACCTCCCAGTAGTCGATCTTGTAGTGATGACCGGACTCGTGGCGCTTACCATATTCGTCCGTGAATCCGCCTTGGGTATACCAACTCACCAGTCTTGCGTAGTAGTCCCCCACTTCTTTTAAGCTCGCATCCCGCAACTCTGTTCCTTGCTCGTAGTCCGAGGTCACTTGGTTCGGATCGGCGGGATAAGGTACCGGTTTATCCGTCTTGAACATCCACTGGGGAATAGTGCTGAAGTTGATAATCACGGAGTGCCCCGCCATGGCGCTCATGAAATCTTCCATCATGGGGTCGATAAGGGAAAAATCCCAGGAAGTCTTACCGTCCTTCGGCGGCTCGAGCTCTGCGACAACCAGCTTGGGGAAAGGCAGCCAGGGCACATAGCGAACGTAGTCGGTACCAAGCTCGTGCAAGGCTTGAAAGACCCGATCGTGAATCGGTGAACCCCGGCGCAAGTCCGGGGCAATGACGACCTGCAGTGTGGGCGTCGCTTTGGAAACCGTCACGACCTTGTCCCAGTTAACGGCGACATTCACCTTCTCTGCGGGCGCAGCCTTTGACGCGTTTTCTTTTCGTGAACAGGAAGTCAGGAAGATGCTTAGACAAATAGAAAACAAAACGAATAATCGAATAACTCTATCAATTCTCATGGCAGTCCCTCCAAAAGAGGAATTCGTTCTTCCAGATTAGCTTCGGATGCAGATTCCCAACTACGTCTGAGATGAAACTATTGCAACCTTTCGCCGGCTTACAGTGGGGCTCCATTTCTTGGAGGGCCAGTAAGCTTTTGCTGAAAGCAAATATTCACCGTTCGTTGCTGGGACTTCAAGAATAAAGTCGTAGGTCATTTGGCCCAAGGGTGGTATTTCGAGCGGTGTTTCGCTGTGAACGACTTCTGCGCCTCCATTCGCGGGCGTGAGCGTGAGAACCAGCCTGCCTTTGGCGGCGTCATACTCGTCGTTAACCGTCATTACCCGAAGGCGTTGTTTCGAGCCAGACACCAATTGAGGATGAAAGAAATTGATGTAGACTCCCAGCGGCTTGAACGCCTCCTTCACGTAGTACTCGTAGCGCTGCTCAAACACCAACTTCTCCACATCCTGGAAGTTGTCGCAGGTATCTGTGGTGTTCGGAAGGCTGGCATCCAAATAAGAAAGGTACATGACCGCAGCATAGTGGCGGTAGGCTCTCCAGAACTCCGTTAACCCCGCCAACACGTAGCCACGAAATTCGAAGCGCTGTTCGGGCGTGGCATCAGGTCCCAGAAAGTGGTCGTAAACGCATTTGCACTGGATGGTAGGCGTCCCATCCCTTCTGAGCCACAGCCAATCATACTCATTGATAATCGCGGCATGCCCCGAGGGCGCGGCGTCGCCCTGTTTCTTGCCGTCCATTGTTTCCAGGTCCGTCATTTGAAAATGCCGGACTATATCTGTAAGCAAGAATTCGTAAAATAAATAGGGGTGATCATCATAGGGGTCGTCTGGACCTTGCGGCACGCTGTAGCCGTTGGCCCATGGCCGGTTGGAAAGGTCCAATTTCCGCACCGCCGGGATCACCTTCTCACGAAGCGCGTCGCAGGTCGTCTCGTTGCTGGCGTTCCAAATGACTACACTCGGGTGGTTCCAATTGTCCTGCAAGAATTCCTTGAATTCCTGAACCAATTCTTCCGTTTTCCAAAGATCATGCCGCCAACCGAATTCGCCTGTCCATATGGCGTATTCGTACTGGAGGAGCAGACCCACCTCATCGGCAACGTCCAGCCATATTTGCGGTGCCGGGCCGAGGCAAATGCGAAAGCTGTTCCAGTGCATTTCCTTGGGGAGTTCACCCAGAAATTTGCGCACCCAGGCTTCTTCCCAAGGGTGCTCCTTGCTGAGTGGATCACCCAGAAAGCGGTGCAGAGTAATGCTGGCGCCCCGCATGTAGTAGGGTTTGCCGTTCAATAAGGCTCGCCGTGAAACCGTGTCGAAGCGCAACTCTCGCATACCAAAACGCGTGGAAACATTATCTCCTCCCGTGCTGGTCTCCACGACGTAGAGAAAGGGATTTTCCGGGCTCCACTGCACGGCTCCCGGGATAGGGATAGTCTGGGTAATAGTTTTTGCCTCGCCCTTGGCCAACTGCACACGCTGGGTCACCGGCTCCCCCACCGGCTTTCCCTCTTTCCAGGTTTTAATCCCGTGAACTACCTCCACGCTTGTTTCGGAACCAAAGTTATGGAGTTGGGTCTGCACGACCACTGAAGACGTCCGTATCCGCGGCGCCGCCTGCACGCTCTCAATCACCGGATTGTCGCAGAGGTGGACGGAAACGCTATCGTAAATCCCCGGGGTCCACACCGGCTTTTCCTTATCTGTCCCGGCTGGTACCCACTCCGGCAAGGCCCCGGGATGAGCTCCAATCCGCACCAAAAGATGGTTCTCTCCGTCCCACTCCATGGCGTCCGTCAGGTCAAAATGGCCGCACGTAAAGCAGCCCAGGTGCTCACCAATCTTCTTTCCGTTGAGCCACACCGCCGTTCCGAACTGGGCCTTGTTAATATTCAGAATGGCCACCTGCTTTTTCGCCGGCGCGCGAAAGCCTTTCCGATACCAGAAGTAGTTGCGTTTCTGAGGGGTTCTGCCCAAAATGCCAGGGTCTTCCGAGGGCGGGTACTTGCCATATCGAATCAAGGCGAGAACGTGTTCACGCGTCTCATATAGATCAACCTCGGGGAACACAGGATTCGCCGAGTGAACCAGCCCCGGCACGGGAACCGTGTGGCCAAAACTGGTTGGAATCGATTCGGGCTCGACGCCATCATCAATGCTCCATTCGCCATCCAGCGGGACGACTATTCGCTGCCCGGCCGGTTGCGCACTTGCCGGAAGCGCGAAACCGGATAATTGGATACCTGCGCCGCCCACCAGGAGCTTCGTGAACTCACGTCGCGTTGTCTTGAATTCCTCCATTGTTGAGCTCCTTATAGATTCGGGATAAGAGCAAGGGGGCGGAATTTATCATTGTTTGAGTGCTGCGCGGCTGCCGCAATGTAGGCGGCGAGCAGCGCTCGCCTGAGGACCGAACGCCGTTCGGCCCTACCCGCGCTGTGGCAAGAGCTTTTCAGCACGGCGAATTGAGGCGTCCCCTCGTAGGAGTTATGTCCGCCAGCATCCTGACGGGCTTTCAGCCGTTACTCGGCAGGCGCTTTTGCTCTGGCAATAATGCGTACCGGACCAAGCAGGCCCGACTCCAGTAACGGATCGTCTTTCGTCCAGTGCTTCCAGGTTGTAAATGTCACACGTCCAGTGGGGCTCGGCTTGTTTTCCAACAGCCACTGCGGCCAACGGAGCAACGGCACACCCCAATCTTGGGGACGGGGATCACGGGGAGTTGAAGGTGTCGCCCACTCGCAGTCGCTGGGCAAGTGCTCGTCGCCAATCAGCCGGTTCGGCCACAGGTTGACGACGCTGACCACCAAGTCGTTCGCCCCCGCGTGGAGGGCATCGGTGACGTCCACACTGAAGGGCGGCTTCCACAAGATGCCCAGATCGCGACCGTTCAGCTTGGCCTCCGCAATTACGCAGACGCGCCCCAAGTCCAGGCAAAGCCCGCGGTCTTTACCCAGCATTCCCGCCGGCACTTCAAACTTCCGGTAGTAAGTTGCCGTTCCGGAGAAATACTTGACACCCGGATTAGAGTGGTCGGTCCAGGAAATCAGCCGCGCCAGTGTCACATGCTGCGGTGCGCCCCAACCCTGGGGAAACTCCAATTCCCAGGGACCCTCGATCAACAAAGGATTGGGTAACGCGGGGACCTCCGCTTTAAGCAGATGTCCGGCAGCGGTCTTCAGCTCGTAAGTTCCCGGATGAACAGCTTCGAGGCGATATCCCGGCCCGTCTCCTTGTTTCACCTCTGTAGTGCTGAATTCATGCTGTTGCGGAATCTCGGCAACAAGTCTGGGGGCGAGTCCGGATATTTCCACGCCCTCCCGCCGGACTGAGACGACATGATCCGGCAGCGGCTCCGCACCCGCCCGGAAAACTACGAACACCGATCCGTAGGGGTCCAAACTGAGAGGAATCAAGGTGCCTTCCTCCTGTTCCTTGAAGACGACCACCGCCTCGGTACGTCCTGTGTCGGGCCACCACAATTCCGGCCTCTTTCCTTTGGCGCGGAATGTGCACAAAAATCTCCTTGATTCCGGGAGACCGCTGGCCACAAAGTACAGGTCGTCGCCCTCGAGGGTGCGGTGAATGTAGCGGATTTCCTCCCCTACGCTCACTTCATGGCAAGCAAAGTCAGGTGGCGTCCCCCGCTCACCTAACACATCCCCAAGTGCCCTCCCCCAAATGACCTTGCCATCGCCACAACGGTTCTCTGTGATGCTCACGCCGTCGCATTCGCCCCACAGTTCCGCAGCCAGTTGCTGCACCTCATGATCGCATCGCGGATAGTCTACCAGGCTGGGCGAACTGGCCGGTGGCGGCCCGAACACGGTGGCCCCCGCCATGACCAACTCCTTGACTTTTCCCAGCAGGGCTGGCGTCATGGTCCGCCCCGGCGGCAAAACCAATATGCGGTAGGTCATCCCGCTCTCTAAAACCAACTGTCCGTCGCGCACCGTCGCCTGCTTCAGCAGGACCTCCGGCGGCAGATCGTCGAAGTCATATCCGGAGGGCATCGCCGGGTCCAGCGACTCCCGGTCCGGGAAAGAATTCGGCGCATTCTCACTGCCGAGATAGGCGACATCCGCGACGAACCGCCCGCTTTGCAGCAATGCTTGACAGCGGGCAAGATAGGCAAGCCATGCCCGAGATTGCTCCCACCACGTGGTGGTTCGCTCATAATGAATACCCCATGGCCCCGTGGTCATGCCCGGCTTGCGATCAGGCCAGGGTTGCATGTTGTAGAAGTTCATAACGAACCGGTTGATGCCCTGCGTAAAGGCGAGGTCTCCCAGAGGCTTCAACCGGAACGGATGGTTCTGCCACTTTCCATTTGCCGGCCTCGCGGTGAAGGCTTCTGCCGCGACTACTTGCCTGCCGTAGATATGCGCTGACGACGCCATTTCTTTGTTCCAAGTGAGGGTTTCCTGACCCACCCAAAATTCGCTCATCGGCACGTCCGCACGCCCACCGAAGGCAACCTCCTCCAGCGGGCCATCTCCGTAAGCCTCGATCGACAACGTGAGCCCATGCTGATGACTGATTTCCAGCATGTGCCCGGCGTAATTCTCCAGCAGAAGATCAGCAACGGTCCGCCGCAGGTCCCACAGGAAGCGCTCCGAAACCTCCCGGCTTTCCACTGCCCGCCCCGTTAGGAGGGGTAGATAGGGGAGCAGGTCGTACCCCCGTCGCTTTTGGAATTCTTCCCGGAATCCCGGCGTCCAGTTTTGCGACCCGGTCTCCCAACTGTCGATATGTGTCATCGTCAGCGCCTTGCCTCCAATGGCCGCCTGGTCCTCCAACAGCTTCTCGACTAGTCCGGCGAATTGCACTTCGATTGCCTTCTTACTCAGCTTGTCGCACTCAAGACCCATGCTCTCCTTGGGCGCCGGATGGTTCGTCTTCCCGGTTGATGTAGTCCCGATGCGCAGCACAGTCCACTTGCCTGCGGGCACATCCCAATCGAGTTGCCCGTCCCGGTCCATCTTGCTACTTAGATCCATGACCTGGTCCCGAGGGACGACCATCTCCCGCGGCAGATCGGGCTCGCCCGAAAACGCGTCCTGCTCGCCGGCGTAAGCGGTGTAGGCGCCCTGACGGATGTACGCTGCCTTCCCGGGAATGTCCTCGATCCGCAGGTCCGCGTGCAGTTCCACCTCACCGAGCGGAATGCCCTTGGCGAGCCTTTCGTCAAACCTGCCGCCCATTACCTTTAGGAGGATCCTGTAGAAGCGGGCGCTCACTTTCTGGAAATTCACGGAAGACACCGGCCAACGCAACTTCATGGGGCGAATCGTCCGGAAGTCCAGGCCATTGTCGGACACTTCCAGCACTGCCTCGATTTCGATATTCCATGCGTCCAGGCCAACCGTCAGAGCCTGCGCGGTGAAGGGTTCAGCAAATTCGATATTCAGGTACTGCGGCTGGCCCGTTAGGGGCAATGGCAGCAGGGCAACCGTGCCAGGGTTGCCATCGATTAGCTTGGCAGCATCAAAGCTCTTCCGGTCGACGTCATAGGTTAGCTTAGGCGAGCAGTCGGCCATCCGCACGGTCTCGCCTGCCGGGGTGGGGAAAGCCAGGACGGTGATGTCCTGGTAATAGTTTTCAACCGTCTTCGGTTGTGGAAGCGTTCCCATGAAGTGCTTGGGACCTTCGAGGGGTGTCTCACTCCAGACCAGCATCTGCATTGATATTTCCGGCGTTATCCAGGGGCCGCCGCTGCCGCACCAACCGCCATCATTATTCATGTTCACGGTGATGCCGAGCCTCGTAGCTTCCTTCACCGCGTGCTGCATCATTTCCCGCCACTGGGGGCTCAAGAAACGAACCGGCCCTTTGGGTATATACTGGTCCACCTCCATATACAACACCCCGTGAATGCCGACCCGGTGCATTGCCTCGAGATCAGCGGTGATGCCTTCACGGGAGATGTTGCCATCGTTGCCCCAATAATAGACCCACGGCCAAGCCCCATCCGGCGGCTCCAGAAACACCCTTTTCAGTTCCCCAGGCTGCGCCCCCCCTTCTTGCACGGGCTGGAGAAGGACGCGGCCGCTGCCCAAGGCGGGTAGGGCTGGGACGGCCGTGAACCACATTGCGGAATTCTTCAAAAACTCTCGTCGGCTGGAAATGAATGCCATGGAATCACCTCTCTAAAGAAGTTTTTGTAGGGCGCCCCTTGTGCGCGCTCTTTTCGGTCTCTTTCTTGGCCGACTACAAGGGGATTCGTTGTCCCAGATAGGTTCGGAATGACATGCGAGGCGGAGCTTATCATGTTGAGCACTGCGGTGCGCAGTGGTCGCAATCAAAAACGGGGCGCGGAATCGCAGAGAAGACAAGACTGTCCCCTTCACCCAGAATGATATTTCCCGCGCAACGTATTGGCGAGCCGCGCTCGTCCCAGGGCCGAACGCCGTTCTGCCCCACAAGACGTGCTCATTCGCGTGCATCGACCGCGCTGTGGTAAGAGCTTTTCACCACCGCGAATGCGGAGGGCACGGAGAACCGACCCGGGGAGGGATTCTTGCTCAATCAACAAGAAATTACAACTTTATGTTCCAAGGTCTGAGTCGCACAGACCTGTTCTTTTTGTTTCTGCGGCTTTTTGGCAGGGCCGAATCCCACGAGATTTATTCTGCGTCCCCTCTGGCAGATCAGATTGATCTGAAACGATGTTCATGAAAAGAGAAGGAGTTATCGCATTGTCGCGAAAATGCCTTTAGCGCCGTTTCCTGGTCTGCTCCGACGGGAGAAGAAGGAGCGCGGGCCGTGGCGAATCCCTGATCCCGAATCCCGAGCCGAAGCGCGGCGACTTCCCGAATCTTCGTCTATACTGTACCTCTTTCTTGACTGGCAGGCGGTGCAGGCGAATAAAACATACAGAGTTCAATGGGAGCAGAGAACCGAAAAGGGAAAAAATGGATGCGAATAAAGTGCGGGGGTTAGTGTTTAAGATTTGTTTTTCTATCGCCTTCACCGAAATTCTTCTCGGAATTGCTGCCACCGCTTGCTTCATCGTGTTCAAATGGCGTAGCCGTCCCACCCCCGACCCCCGTGCGTTATCGTCGGTCTACAAAGGGCAACCTTGGGCACGCAGATACTGGCAAGAGTTTGAGTCCGCTTCCAGATTTGAATACCGACCCTACGTCGGGTGGGGATTAGTGCCCTACCAAGGCGAAACCATAGTGAGTGATGAACGGGGGTTCCGGCGGACGTTCAGTTCCAGATGTGATGCCGAGACCTATACCGTGTGGATGTTCGGCGGTTCGGCATTGTGGGGCGAGGGGTCACCCGACTGGTTAACCATTCCCTCTCAACTCGCGCGCGAGTACTTGAACTCAGGCCGGCAGGTTTGTGTCCAAAATTTTGGTGTGCGTGGCTGGGTGAACACCCAGGAAGTAATTGATCTCGGGCTCGAGCTTAAGCGCACCTCGCGCAAACCCGACTTGGTAGTCTGTTACGATGGTGTTAATGACGTATTTTCCTTCTACCAATCCGGTAAAGTCGATGTGCACCAAAATTTCGATCACATCCGTGCCCTCTTTGAACACGGAGGCAGCCTGCCGAAAATATTGGAAGAAAAGCTTTCCCTTATTTTTGGTGTTACGACTCCGGAAAACCACCGCCTGAGGTTCATTACCGATGAGGACGCAAGACTGGAACTGGACATGGGCTACCTCAAGAATATGCGCATCGTGGAGGCGCTAGCGAAAGAGTATGGGTTCGACTATGCTTTTTTTTGGCAACCCGTAATCCTGACAGGTCATAAAGAACTTAGCGGCGAGGAAGTGGCAATCCGAAAAGCCTGCCTGCAGAAGTTTGTGGGTGTGGATCTCTTCTATCTCAAGATCTACGCTCTTGTGCATACCGAGACCCAGCCAAGGCTTTTCGATGTTTCGGACACGCTTGATCAACAGAAGGGTACTCTCTACATCGATTTCGCTCATCTTGGCCCGGAGGGCAATCGCCTGATGGCGGCCCGGATGTTTCAGGTTCTGCACCAGCAAAGTCAATAAAAAGCATGCGCCAGTCATGCAGGGCATTCGGCAAGGTGGGCTCCTGAGGGCCCGCCACGGTCCCATCAATTCTCCCTTTCAATACGCGTCTCCGCTATCACGAATAGCTGTTTTCGCGCGCTGTCCTAAGTTCGGATGTAACGAGGGCTTCCAGCCCGCATCGAGCCGTCAAGATGGCGGCGCGACGTTCAAATCAGGACAGCACCCGTTTTCGGCTATGCATGCTCAGAAAAGTGTATAGATGAAAGGAGCGATGGCAGAGCTTTGTACAAAGACAAGCAGAACCCTAGTGGCCTCACCAGACAGTTGAATCAGCCGAGAATACCGCGGGGCGGTTTCGGAACTGACGTAGTGAAGTCGAGCAGTTTCGTCGACACCCTCCGCACCTTTACCCAGCCAGCCTGCCATCACGCATAACGCTCTGTGCCTTGAAGCGATGGAAGGGCCAGCATATAATTCCATTCGAATCGGAATTTCGGATAGGAGGAAATATGGCGGACAAGACTTCAGCCGCGGGCGCGGTAGATCAAGCAAGCAGAAGTGCTGACCATGAATCCTCAACGACGCCTCAACCGGAAGCGCCGCAGTCCGCTGATGCCCAGGGACGGACCCCGGCGCCTGCCCGCCACGGTAGCAAGATCCTGCCTATCTTGGTGGGCGCCCTTCTCATAATCTCTGTCGTGAATCTGGTTCTTAATCTGACCGCTCGATCGCGGTTCTCCGATTCGTTGTCCGTGCAGAACGACCAAGTGGCACTCCTGACCCATCGCATGGATTCATGCGATCAGGGCTACGCACAGTTGAGCGGCCAATTCACAGTAACAAGCGAAAAACTTCGTCTGACGCAAGAGGAACTCGCCCGTGCGCAATCCTTGGCCGCCGAAGCTCAGAAGCAGCAAAAAGCCTCCGTCCAGCAGCTCTATCAAGCAATCAAGAAGGGCGCCTTGAATGATCCGTCTATATATCCAATTTTCTGAGGTCCGGCAGCTTAATCCCCAATTCCAAAATTAAATAGCAAGGGAAATCTGCTTCTCTGTACCTAGCTACGGTACCACCTGAAGGACGACTGCCGAGGGATTCTCTTTGTCGTGCAGAATCGTATTCGTCGCCTTTACCCAACGCGTGCCAAGGCCCACATCTTGGCCAGTGTTCAGATTGCGATCAAAGCGCGGAAAATTGCTGCTGGAGATCTCTAAGCGCAGCCTGTGCCCCTTCAAGAAAACGTTCGACGTGGCCCACAGATCGATGGGGAGTTTGTAGATCCTGCCCGGAGTCATAAGCTCCGCTCTTTCCGGGGAATTCCGGTAACGGGCCCGCAAGATTCCCTCCGTGAGATTCTGCGCATAACCATTCGGCCAAACATCCACCAATTTTCCCGTGAAGTCGGTATCCACACCCGATGAGCTGGCGTAGAGTTCGACGCTGACGGGGCCGGTCACCTCGAGGTCCTTTTGGAATGGCTCCGTGGAGTAGACGAGAACGTCAGGCCGGGCCTCGATGGAACGTTGGTCAGCCGCTCCCGCAGGCAGGCGCACCATGTCACAGCACACAGGGCCGGCATGAGTCGGCACGGGATCAGCAGGGTCGTAAACGTACTGATCGGCGTGTTCGCTCGAAGGCAGAGAGGTGCTCAGCGTGCCATCGCCGGAGAGCGAGTTCGCCGCGACCTGTGAATGCAGATAAAACCGCATGGTCCGGGCACGCGCCAGGGGCCAATCGTCCTCCTCCCGCCAAACGTTTTTACCCATAATGAAGAGCTTCACAGGTTTTTCGCTTTCCAGACCATTCTTCACGCCCTTCAGCAGGTAGTCATACCAGCGCAGCGCCAGATCGTCCTCGTTGATAACGGAGTCGCCGCCGAAGTCAACCTCGCCGATCCGGCGACCTGTCCTGATGTGTCCACCGACGATCACGATCATGTGCTGACCGCGCCGCGCCGCTTCGCTGCCACCGTGCGCCTTAATTCCAATGTAATTCCTGAGCGTTCCTCCAAGAAAGATGTCGTACCAGCCGCCGATGTGGAAGATGGGAACAGTGATTTGAGAGAAATGCTCTTCGATGGATATTTGTTTCCAATATTCGTCATAGCTTGGGTGCGCCAGCCAATCAAGGAAATAAGGAGCCAAATTCTGGAGGGTTTCCGTGGTGTCGCCCTCCTCGCCCGTGCCGAATAATGGGTAAGAGGCGAGTGGAAGCTTCCGAACACGCTGCCAGACGTTTGCCTCCTCACGGCGCTGGAGGGTGTCCATCGCATACGATGTGGTCAAAGTCTCGTTAAGCCATTGCTCAAAGGCGCCACCCTGGTATACCCACCCTTCGTGGTAGTTGGAGGCGGTTACCCAAGAAAAGAGACCGGCAAGATGAGGCGGACGTGATATCGCCGCAAGCAACTGCAGGGCACCTCCGTATGATCCGCCCAGCATCCCGACCTTGCCATTCGAGTAAGGAAGCGAGGCTGCCCATTCGACGCTATCGTAACCGTCCTCAATCTCATGCTTGAAGGGATACCATTCGCCCTCCGAAGTCAAACGCCCACGAATATCCTGAGAAATCACGACGTATCCCTGGGCGGCAGCGCGAAGGCCGAAAGGCACTTCCTTCCACTTGCCGTAAGGCGTCCGGTTGAGCAGAACTGGAAACTTCCCCTCAGCGTCGGGTCTGTAGATGTCCGCGCGGAGCACGACGCCGTCCCGCATCTTGGCTTCCCCCTGGTCAACAACAACCTCATAGACCTCGTCTGCCAAACAAACCGTCGAGAACATCAAGCCCAGCCCGGCAATCAGAGAGAAGAGGATCCTGTGGCGATTTATAATCACTATGTCAACCCCCCAAAAATCTCGGCACATCCGTCACTCGGCAATCTCCACGTCGAATTGAGGCACACACCGGGATCTCTGCCGAATCCATATCCATTATCGTCCGCTACACTGAATCCGTCGATTCCGCTTTGCCGATCAATGCCGGGTTGAGTCTTCCCGTGCACCGATTTTCTCCTCCCCGGCAGAGCACACGGGGCAAACTACCGCGCATAATATGTGGCACAATGATTGACCTGTCCTTTCGATCGGAGTACCGCGTCCCGGGGTTTCGAGACCGCGTAGATTGCATCTCGTTGGCTGCTCTCGCCGGTTCCGCCAAAGAGCGAAATCCACTTTATCTCAGGCGGCATCCTGCGCCCCTGGTTGGGAATCCTCCACAGGGTAGAACTCGCCGATGTTCTCGTTGGTAACCATCACGTGGTCTGTATAGAAGGCGGGAGGGACCTGCTCTTTAGTCAACCAGCGTAGCACGGCAGGGATTATTTTAGACCCGTACTTTTCTGGGAAAAACGCGAGTGAGCCGATAAGCGGGCTATTGTCGTCCTGGATCTCGGCCGAAACTCGGGGGTCCGGACCGAAGTTCTGACTGACGATTGCTGTCAACCGCTCACGGCCAGCCTCACGAACCGCGCGCAGAGCGCCCAGCGCAGCCCCGTCGTTCTGGGTCGCGATCAGCAAGCGTTCGCGAGGCAAGTGTTGTTGGAGGACCTGTGTCGTGGCTTCGTATCCACCGATTTCAGTATCCTTTGCGTCGCGATGGACCACCTTCAGCCGGCAATCTGCGTCATGGCCGAGAGTGTTTCGGATACCCCGAAGGGCTCCAATCATCCTATTGTGCGGAATTGGGCCCGCCGCAGAGGTTTCCAGAAGTAAGACGCGGCCCACGCGCGCTCGCCACTTGTTGCGCGCGAAACGGCCCAAAGCCTCGCCCGCCATCAATCCTGCTGTGTAATTATTTGCACCGAAGTAGATGGCGCCCGGCTGGGGGATATCTATTGCCAGAGTGGGAATCTTGGCTTTCGCAAACATGTGTGCAATGACGGGCGCCACCCGATAGTGGATTTGATACTCGATCGCAAAATCCACCTTCGCTTCGATCATCCAGGCCGCGTTCTGGATTGCTTTATCCGCGTCGTAGTGGTTGTCGGCAACAAGAAGATCGACGAAGGCTCTCTTGGCCTCGTCGGCCAACCCGCGCGTGACCGCTTCGGAGAAAGGTTGGCCTGCGCACATCTGGGCGTAGCCAACCCTGAACTTACGCGAGCCGAATGGAAGCTTGAACTTTTTGGTTCGCGGGTCACGGGAGACCCAACCCTCCCGCTGCAAGGTGTACAGGATCCTCAGTGCCGTAGCTTTGTCCAATTGAACTGCTCCGGCAATTTCCGAAAGGCGCAATCCCCCCTTATCCTGTCGCAAAACGTCCATGACCCTCAGCGCTTTCCCGAGCACCTTGATGTAATAACGCGGCGACTTTTTTCCGTCAGATTGAAGATTCGGGAACGGCTCGTCTATCACTATTCTCCTCCCGTAAGCACGCCTCTTCGCAAGAGCGAAACTCGAAAAGGGGGGCCAGAGCGCTCGATGCGCTGCGGTTCGGGCCCAAACGGCGGGCTGAAGCTCCGATGTGTCATCGTAATTGCCTTAAATGATTTGTCAAGCAGTTTTACATTATAAAACAAAATTTTTCTTGACAAGACCTTGACCCAAGCGTACAACAAACACTGCTTATTGGGCATTGTCCTCGCGCTTCCTTTAGCCCTGCATGAACGGTGGCATTCGGTCCTGTTCAAAAAAGAGGTAGAGGTGTGCGCGAAAAGGGATGGCATGACCGATTGACTGACGTCTTGCATCGGGTCGATTCAAATCCTAGCTGAGATGTTCCAAAGGAAGACGGTTCGCTTCCAGCCGAACCGATGGACCGCAAAGGAGGGAGTCAATGATGCAAAGGCATTTTCGGGCGTGGTTACTTCTGGTTGTGGCCACTGTTGGGTGCGCCTTTTTCTCAGCGCCTGCCAGTGCACAAGTAGCCACAGCTTCCATCAACGGTGTAGTCACCGACACTTCGGGTGCAGTTATCCCCGGAGTCCAGGTTGTTCTTCACAATGTTGCGACTAATGTCGAACAAACGGCTAAGACGAACGCTTCGGGAAACTACGTTTTCGTGGAAGTACTTCCCGGGAGATACACGCTTCGCGTTAGCAAAGCTGGTTTTGCCACCACGACGGAGAACGAGTTCGAGGTTTCCGTAAACCAGACCGCCACACATGACATCGCCCTTACCATTGGAGCCACAACGACCAATGTCACGGTGGAAGCGGTTGCGGCCGGCATTGAAGTTTCAACTGCCGAATTAGGAACTGCGGTATCTACCAACGAAGTCAACAATTTGCCGTTGAATGGCCGTAACTTTACTGAGCTTCTCAGCCTTACCCCGGGGGTTTCGCCCGTGGACACCGGGCAAAGCTCAGGCGGCGGGGGTGGTTTCATTGGAAGTACCATTGGCATGTTCACATTCCCATCAATCAACGGTCAGAGCAACCGAAGCAATTTCTATCTTTTGGATGGGCTCAATGACGAGGCATCGTTCTTGAGCACTTACGGGGTCCCCCCCATTATCGATCAAATTCAGGAATTCAAAGTGGAATCCCACAATGACACAGCCGACCACGGCCAATCGATGGGGGGCATTATCGATGTGGTCACGAAAACCGGCACTAACCAGTTCCATGGCGATGCCTTTGAATTCTTGCGCAACAACGCCCTGGATTCCCGGAACAGTTTCCTGCCCAGCGTTGTTCCCTTCAAGCAGAATCAGTTTGGGGGAACGATAGGTGGTCCGGTAATCCTCCCGGGTTACAACGGTCGCAACCGCACGTTCTTCTTCGGTGCCTACGAAGGATTTCGTAACCACACGACCTCGACAACCTTATACACAACCGCAACCCAGGCAATGTACAACGGCGACTTTAGCGCCGTGGCGGCGCAGATCTACAACCCGTACAGCACGGTCCCTGATCCCGCTAACTCCGGTGAGTTTTTGCGGAGTCCCTTCCTGTGCGATGCGAGCGGAAATCCCGAGCCGGCCACGAACAACATTCAAGCGCCCGGTGGCACCGCTTGCAATAAGATTCCGGGGAGCATGCTCAATTCGCAGATCGTTAGCTACGCCCAGCAAATCTTTCCGGCTGCTGTAACGACGAGTATCGCTGGAATTAACGGGATCGATACCACTCCGATCATAGTGCGGCAGGATAACGCCTCACTACGATTCGACGAGCAATTCAATGATAAGAACACTCTCTGGATCAGATACTCAGGGTTCACAAACCCCACTACCTCTTCGGGCGGTTTTCCTGGCATTGGGGACACACTTTTTTACCATGGATATCAAGCTGGAGCGAAATATACGCACACCTTTGGTGGCAACGCTGTTGCTGACGTTTCGTTCGGCCGGACGAGTATCCAGGTCAATGCCATCGAAGAAACGATAAAGCCCCAGACCCTGTGGCCAACCGGAGGCTTTACTCCTCTCTTTGCAGACGCTTATGGGACGGTCGGGGCACTGAATCCGGGCCTCGAGGTTGCTGGGTATCTCAGTTGGGGAAACCTTGTCGAGGGGCATCACGTCACCAATACCTACGAGTTTGCTGGCAATTACTCGCTGATTCACGGCCGTCACACGCTAAAGTTCGGCGCCAGCTTACAGACCAATAATGGCGGCGGCCCATTTTCGCAAAACTGGGAAAACTTCGGCCCGTTCCAGACGGACAACCCGGAAAGTGTAGCGGGCACAGGCGACGCGATGGCATCCTTGTTCCTGAGTCTTCCTTCTGGCGGATCCCTCCGCCAGACCCCGATTACCAGCCACGGGGGGTGGGTCGACGGATTTTATGCACAGGACCAATGGAGAGCCACATCTAAGCTGACCGTCAATTTTGGATTCCGGTACGATGTCACATTCAATCCCGTGTTTGGGGATGCGCAGACCGGCAACCAATTCGTAGGCGATCTTGATCTGAATAACGGTACTTACATTCTGGCACGAGAACCTCCCGCATGTTCAGCGACTCAGGGCGTCCCTTGTATACCTGGAGGAGTCCTTCCGGCTAACGTAGTGGTCACTCCACATGCGAACGGGCAGATTTTGCAGAACGCCTACGATAACTGGCAGCCGCGGGTTGGCTTGGCTTA
Source organism: uncultured Acidobacteriota bacterium (assembly GCA_963825395.1). Lineage (GTDB taxonomy): Bacteria > Acidobacteriota > Terriglobia > UBA7540 > UBA7540 > Bog-366. The sequence goes on from CAWGTQ010000072.1 coordinate 37,630, forward strand.
CCGGGCCGGTACGAAAAATGTCGTCCGGGCCTCCTACGGACGGTTCTACGATAGCTGGGCCGGGGTAATGTGCACTGACCAGAACTACTCCGGGACTTGGCCAAGCGAAGGTGAGTTACTGGCAGCCTCGAACACCTGGAATAACCCGACCCCCGCTAGCCCGACTCCGAACACTTTTGCGCAAGACCCATTTCACCAGGGCACCGGGGTCCTGTTACCCACTCCCACCCCGTTCAATCAAGTTGAGTGGTTCATGAACCCATACTTTCCGCAGCCCTATTCAGACCAATGGAATTTGGGCATTGAGCGGCAACTGACTCCGGCGACAGTGCTGGAGCTTAACTATGTGGGATCACACTCTTCCCATCTCGATATCGGGTCGTACTCAAATACAGCAGTAACACCGGGCCCGGGCGACCCTACGCTCCGCCAACCCTACACCTACATCAGTCCCAGTTACTACGACAGAAGCGAGGGCAGGGCCAGCTACGAGGCTATGCAGTTTTCACTGCATCGGACAGCAGGCAAAGGTCTGACCTACCTTGTCTCGTACACTTACTCAAAGACCATGAACATTGGCTGTGACGGTATGTACGGCGCCGAGGGCTGCTCGGTCCAGAACCCTTACGACCTGGACGGCAACAAGAGTGTTGCGGGAGTTGATCTTACCCACAATTTTTCGGCGAGTACAGTCTATCAGCTACCTTTCGGCCATGGGCAAAAGTTTGCCACTGGAAGCCGTGCCGTCAACGATATCGTCGGCGACTGGGGGCTTAATGGGATAGTGAGGCTCACCTCTGGTGCACCTTACGAGGTAGATGGTGATGCCGCTATACCGAATACAGGCAACACGCTTGAGCGCGCCGAGGTAATCGGGAACCCGAAACTTGCAAATCCGACGACTGCGGAGTGGTTCAATAGATCGGCATTCACTGAACCAGCGCTTTATACCTTTGGCAATGAGGGCCGAAACTCATTGCGGGGAGATTGGATAAGGAATGTCGATTTGTCTCTGTTCAGAAACTTTCGATTCACGGAAAGTAAGTCTCTTGAGTTTCGGGCGGAGTTTTTTAATGCCTTTAACAACGTTGTCTGGGCAAATCCTGACAGCACCCTGGGCGACCCCAACTTCGGGAAGATATTAGGCATGGAAAATACACCACGCCAAATTCAGTTCGCCCTTAAGTTCAAGTTCTGAGCCCCCGCTTGGGTCTTGGACCAAACCAGTGAGGAACGGATCCGGCGCCGGGAGTTGTTGGCTCGGCGCCGGAACCCAAACGGGATGTGAGAAACTGCACCAGGAACACTTGGGAAGGGGGCCTGCTTGTAAGGCCTCTGCCTTTTCGCACGATGCGCCCTGGGGAAGCGATCATTCTCCATCAATCTTGACCGGCTGGGGGCGCAATCCAGCAGATCGATCCTTTAATTAACGTCTCAATGAGTGCAAACCACCGGCGACGTTTCCAGCTTATACTTCCATCGCAATAGGACTGGTCCTTCATTCACCTCGCTCAGATACATTTCGGTGCGTGTCTTGAGCCCCTCCTGCCGGTCAGGGGGCGGGGTCAAGAATGTAGAAGAACCGGCCCGGAGTTGGGGAACCAGCGAGCCCGGGTAAGGAAAGGATATTATGCGACACCTTATTGGTTTCGCTATGTTCATCGGTGCATTCTGCCTGGCGTGGACAACTTGCTCCAGCGCACAGGCCGCAATCAGCGTGGGCGGTCTACGTTGTGAGTACACCGCCAATCCGCTTGGCGTTGAAGTGGCGCACCCCAGGCTCAGTTGGGTGCTTACTTCCCCTCAGCGGGGCGAGATGCAGACCGCCTATCAGGTTCTGGTCGCCAGTAGCGAGGAGAAACTCAAGGCGGGTGAAGGGGATCTGTGGGATAGCGGGAAAGTCACATCAGGTCAGTCGACCCAGATGCCCTATCAAGGCCAGACGCTATCATCGCGCCAACATTGCTACTGGAAAGTGCAGGTGTGGGACAAAAATGCTGAAGCAAGCGGATACAGCGACCCCGCCACCTGGGAAATGGGCTTGTTATCGCCCAGCGACTGGAAGGCAAGTTGGATTGGCTTCACGCCGGGCTGGAATGGCCGAGCACTTTACTTCCGCTACAATTTTAAAATACAGAAAGCCGTGCAGGAAGCGCGTGCCTACATCGCCGGCATTGGCTACTACGAACTGCACATCGACGGGACGCGGGTCGGTGATCACGTGCTGGACCCTGGGTGGACAGATTATAGCAAGCGGGTTCTTTACAGTACCTACGACGTCGGTGGCTTGATCAGGCAGGGGGACAATGTTCTGGGCGTAATCGTGGGCAATGGCTGGTACGGAATGCCAAAGCTTCTCCTGCAAGTCGAGGTTACCTACGCGGATGGCACTCGAGAACAGTTCTACTCGCACGGAGGCGCAGTTGATGGGAGAATCTGGAACGTAACCTCCGGTCCGATTCTCACCAATAGTGTTTACGACGGCGAGGCGTACGACGCTCGTCTTGAGAAGCCCGGCTGGGACCTGCCTGGGGTGAGTCTGCCCAAAGCAATGGACAGGACGGAGGACGGGATTGCTATGGTCCACCAAGTCGAGGCCCCCGGCGGCCGCTTGGTGTCACAGATGATCAACCCCATCAAGATCATGGACACTCTGCACCCCGAGAAGATCAGCGAGCCGAAACCCGGCATCTTCGTTTACGACGTTGGCCAGAATCTGGCTGGCTGGGCCGAGCTTCGGGTAAAAGGCGAGGCCGGTACGCGAGTCACCCTGCGGTTTGCGGAGAGCTTGTACCCCGACGGAACCGTGAACCAGGAAAACCTCATGAAGGCGGCGGCTACGGATGTTTACGTGTTGAGGGGCGGCGAAGAGGAAAAGTGGGAACCCCGGTTCACTTATCACGGATTTCGCTACGTTCAGGTGGAGGGATTCCCTGGCCGACCCGAGCTTCAGAACATTCTGGTCAAAGTGGTCCGGTCCTCGGTCGACGTCAACGGCGTGTTTGAATCTAGCAATGAACTGATTAACAGAATCCGGAAAATGGTTTGGTGGACGGAAGCCAGCAACCTGTACAGCGTTCCCACGGATTGTCCACAGCGATCCGAGCGCCAGGGATGGTTGAATGACCTGACCGTCCGCTCGGAAGGATCTTTCTACCACTTCAATATGTCGCGCTTCTTTACGAAGTTCCTGAATGATATCGCCGACACCCAGGCGGAAGACGGCTCGATTACCGACACGGCGCCGTTCAAATATGGCCTACGTCCGGCAGACCCTGTGGATGCCAGCTACCTTTTGTTGGCTTGGTTTCTTTACCAGCATTACGGCGACACTCAGGCCATATCGGACCACCTCGAGGGCTTCAAGGCATGGACCGATTTCCTGGCGGGCAAGACCAAGGATGGGATCGTGACTTACGGCTACTGGGGTGACTGGTCGCCGCCAAGTGCTTACAGCCTGCCGGACAGCGAGGGATCGGGCGCCGTGTCAAGGACCACGCCCCGCGAGTTGATGTCCACCGGGTACCTGTACTACTGCGCGCGGCTGGTGTCGCAGATGGCGGAAATCCTGGGTCGGGAGGATGACAAGTCCAAGTACGAGGCGCTGGCACAAACGACTGCGGCGGCCTTTAACCGACAGTACTGGAATGAGGCCGTCGGCGCCTATGGTAACAACGACGAGTCCGCCAACTCCTTTGCTTTATTCCTCGGTCTGGTGCCACAAGCGCAGATTCCGCGCGTGGTCGACAATCTGGTCAAGGACGTCCAGGCAGCCAACGGGCACCTCACCACCGGGAATCTCTGCACGAAGTATTTGTTGGAAGCGCTCGTCACTCATGGCCATGCTGACGTTGCCTATGAGATCGTGACCCAAAAGACCTACCCGAGTTGGGGCTTCATGCTGGACAACGGCGCCACCACCTTGTGGGAGCGCTGGGAGGAGTTGACCGGTGGCGGGATGAACTCTCACAATCATCCCATGATGGGGTCGGTGGGAGCATGGTTTTACAAGTACCTGGGCGGCATCAATACCGACCCACAAGCGCCAGGTTTTAAGCGCATTATTATTCATCCCTACCCCATGGGCGACTTGACCTGGGTCCGGGCGGAATACACCTCCATGTATGGGGTAATTCGCAGCGCTTGGCGCAAAGAGGGCAAGACCTTCCGGCTGAACGTGACGGTACCGGTCAACACCACAGCCACCGTCTATGTGCCGGCGAGCAGCGTGAACCAGGTGACGGAAGGCGGCAAGCCGGCGGCAAGCGCGGCAGGAGTGAAATGGGAGCGAAATGAGAATGGGGCCGTGGTGCTCGAGGTGGGCTCCGGCGACTACGAATTCACCGCAAAGTGAGGCTGTCGCACGCCGCGCGCCTCTGTACCATACCCGGCCTTTCCCCCGCTACACCGGGCAGAACAGGGGGGAGGACGTGCACCGATTTGTCAACGAGTCCTTCGAGCCGGACCGTCGGGGCCATGACCTTACAGGAATAGGTCGAGAGTTGGGGGGATTTACGCACCGGGCGAAAGGTAAGGAGAAAGGTTAGGGATATCATGCGACATCATATTTGTTTCACTATGTTCATCAGTGCACTCTGCCTGGTGTGGGCAACTGGCTCCAGCGCGCAGGCCGCAGTCAGCGTGAGCGGTCTGCGTTGTGAGTACACCATCAATCCGCTAGGCATTGAAGTGGCGCACCCCAGGCTCAGTTGGGTGCTTACTTCCCCTCAGCGGGGCGAGATGCAGACCGCCTATCAGGTTCTGGTCGCCAGCAGCGAGGAGAAACTCAAGGCGGGTGAAGGGGATCTGTGGGACAGCGGGAAAGTCACATCAGGTCAGTCGACCCAGATACCCTATCAAGGCCAGCCGCTATCATCGCGCCAACATTGCTACTGGAAAGTGCAGATGTGGGACAAGAATGGTGAAGCGAGCGGATACAGCGACCCCGCCACCTGGGAAATGGGCTTGTTATCCCCCAGCGACTGGAAGGCAAGTTGGATCGGCTTCACGCCCGGCTGGGGCGGTCGCCCGCTCTATTTCCGCTACAGATTTGGCGTCAAGAAGGCTGTGAAAGAAGCGTACGCCTACATTGCAGGCATTGGTTACTACGAACTGCACATCGATGGGACGCGGGTCGGTGATCACGTGCTGGACCCTGGGTGGACAGATTATAGCAAGCGCGTTCTCTACAATACCTACGATATCGGTGGCTTGATCAGGCAGGGGGACAATGTTCTGGGCGTAATCGTGGGCAATGGCTGGTACGGGATGCCAAAGCTTCTCCTGCAAGTCGAGATTACCTACGCGGATGGCACGCGAGAACAGTTCTACTCGCACGGAGGCGCAGTTGATGGGAAAACCTGGAACGTGACCTCCGGTCCAATTCTCAGCGACACTATTTACGACGGCGAGGTGTATGACGCTCGTCTCGAGAAGCCCGGCTGGGACCTACCTGGAGTGAGTCTGCCGAAACCAGCAAACAGAACGGAGGACTGGGTTTTTTCGGTCCATCCAGTCGAGCCTCCCGGCGGTCGCTTGGTGTCACAGATGATCAACCCCATCAAGATAATGGACACTCTGCACCCCGAGAAGATCAGCGAGCCGAAGCCCGGCATCTTTGTTTACGACGTTGGCCAGAACCTGGCTGGCTGGGCCGAGCTTCGGGTGAAAGGCGAGGCGGGTACGCGAGTCACCCTGCGGTTCGCGGAGAGCTTGTACCCGGACGGAACCGTGAATCAGGAAAACCTTCGCAAGGCGGCGGCCACGGATGTTTACGTGTTGAAGGGCGGCGAAGAGGAAAAGTGGGAACCCCGGTTCACTTATCACGGATTCCGTTACGTTCAGGTGGAGGGATTCCCTGGCCGACCCGAGCTTCAGAACATTCTGGTCAAAGTGGTCCGGTCCTCGGTCGACGTCAACGGCGTGTTTGAATCTAGCAATGAACTGATTAACAGAATCCGGAAAATGGTTTGGTGGACGGAAGCCAGCAACCTATATAGCGTTCCCACGGATTGCCCGCAGCGCGACGAGCGTATGGGATGGTTGAATGACCTGACCGTCCGCTCGGAAGGATCTTTCTACCACTTCAATATGTCGCGCTTCTTCACGAAGTTCCTGAACGATATCGCCGACACCCAGGCGGAAGACGGCTCGATTACCGACACGGCGCCGTTCAAATATGGTTTTCGTCCGGCGGACCCTGTGGATGCCAGCTACCTTTTGTTGGCTTGGTTTCTTTACCAACATTACGGCGACACCCAGGCCATATCGGACCACCTCGAGGGCTTCAAGGCGTGGACCGATTTCCTGGCGAGCAAGACCAAGGACGGGATCGTGACTTACGGCCACTGGGGTGACTGGTCGCCGCCAAGTGCCTACAGTCTGCCAGGCAGCACCGGGTCGAGCGCGGTGTCAAAGACCACACCCCGCGAGTTGATGTCCACCGGGTACCTGTACTACTGCGCGCGGCTGGTGTCGCAGATGGCGGAAGTCCTGGGTCGGGAGGATGACAAGTCCAAGTACGAGGCGCTGGCACAAACAACCGCGGCGGCGTTCAACCGGCAGTACTGGAATGAGGCCGTCGGCGCCTATGGTAACAACGACGAGTCCGCCAACTCCTTTGCTTTATTCCTCGGTCTGGTGCCACAAGCGCAGATTCCGCGCGTGGTCGATAACCTGGTGAAAAACGTTCAGGCGGCCAACGGGCATCTCACCACCGGGAATCTCTGCACGAAGTATTTGTTGGAAGCACTCGTGAACCATGGTCATGCTGACGTCGCCTATGAGATCGTGACCCAAAAGACCTACCCGAGTTGGGGCTTCATGCTGGACAACGGCGCCACCACCTTGTGGGAGCGCTGGGAGGAGTTGACCGGTGGCGGGATGAACTCTCACAATCATCCCATGATGGGGTCGGTGGGAGCCTGGTTTTACAAGTACCTGGGCGGCATCAACACCGATCCGCAGGCGCCAGGTTTTAAGCGCATGATTATTCATCCCTACCCCATGGGCGACTTGACCTGGGTCCGGGCGGAATACACCTCCATGTATGGAGTAATCCGCAGCGCTTGGCGCAAAGAGGGCAAGACCTTCCGGCTGAACGTGACGGTACCGGTCAACACCACAGCCACCGTCTATGTGCCGGCGAGCAGCGTGAACCAGGTGATGGAAGGCGGCAAGCCGGCGGCGAGCGCGGCAGGAGTGAAATGGGAGCGGAATGAGAATGGGGCCGTGGTGCTCGAGGTGGGCTCCGGCGACTACGAATTCACCGCAAAGTGAGGCTGTCGCACGCCGCGTGCCTCTGCCAGATTGCTTCGTTCGCGCAGACTTGGCAAAAACCTCGCAACCGGCGCTGACAAACGATTCACGAAAGAGCGGGGCGAACCGGGACGGATTGTTGGGACGTTTCGCGATTAACTGGAAGGCAGATCGAAAGGGTGGAACTGGCTGTATTCCGAGCGGATCAGGAACAATGGGGGTTCTCCGCCTCAATAAGTCAGCAGCTTTGAAAGCAAGAAGTTTTGACATTGCATCGCAACCTAAGGAGGATCAATCCATGACGAGGAAATATGCGGTCATTCTAGGGAATCTGGGTAATACGCGCGACCGGTTCTGCAACGGTTATAAAGACAATCCGGCTACTCCTGAGATGTTGAGACGGGCGGCTAAAGTCCCTCATGTCACCGGGATTGAGCTGGTTGGCACTTGGGATATCGGCCCCGGTAACGTCAGCGAGATGCGGGAGGCGTTAAAGGATCACGGCCTGCAGTGCGTGTCGATTATTCCTGACCTGTACGGGAACCAGCTGTATGGGAAGGGGAGTTACTCGAGCGCGGACGGGAAGGTGCGCCGGCACGCCATCGACTACACCAAACAGATGTGCGACATTGCGCGGGAACTGGGATGCCCGACCCTGAACTTGTGGCCCGGGCAAGACGGCTACGACTATCTCCTCTGCGCGGATTATGAGAAGGAGCGGGCCTGGTTGTGCGAGGCCGTCGCCGAGCTTGCCGGCGCGTACCCTGATTTGCGTTTTGCCTTGGAGTACAAGCCGAAAGAGCCGCGAACCCACAGCTACATGGCGCGCATGGCTGATACACTCTTGCTAGCCCAGGAGTCGGGGAAGCCCAACGTCGGTGTCACAATCGACACCGGTCATGCCTTCGTGGGAGGCGAGGTCGTGGGCGAAGCCATCGTGCTCGCGAAGCGTTGCGGAAATCGCTTGTTCCACATGCATTTTAACGATAATCATACGACGACGGACGACGACATGATCGTGGGCACGGTGCACTCCGTCTGCTATTTGGAGATGTTATACTGGCTCGATCGGTGCGGGTATGCGGGTTGGCTCTCGATGGATCAATACCCGTACCGGGAAGACGCTGCGGGGGCTATAGGAGAGAGCATCTTGTGGCTGAGGCAATTCTCTGAGATTCTGGAAGCCCGTCGGACAGAAATCGACGAGTTGGTGAAACAGCAGGACGCCGTGGCTACGTCTCGATTCCTGCGCACAATCCTTGCGGTGAGAAACCCTGTGCTGCACGCCAAAGCATGAATTGGACTCGCCGTACGCGGAAGGCTGCTCAGCAGGGCGAGAATTAACAGGCCTCCTAGCGGTTGGCAGGGGGGCTGGGGGTGTTCGGCAAGGATGGAACGACATTGCGAGAGGTGAAAAGGGCGGCTTCCCAGAACAGTTGTTCGCGAGTTGTTCTGAGGGGCGCTCTCGCAGCCTTGAGTATCATTCAGGGGACGGTTGCCTGGGGAAGCCTGCAAGTTAGCCAGGACGCTCCAGACCAACGGTCCCCGAATTTTTCTCTCCCCAAATCCTGCGAGGCAACGATTAATGGCTCACAGGAGCTTTCAAAGCTCCTGAAAATAGCTACAAATCATCCCACCTTCGAGGGATTCAACACCCTTGGCCATAGCTTGGCGCAAGAGAAAGAATACTCCTGTGCTATTCCTACCTTCGAAGCTGCTCTTCGGCTGGATCCTAATTCTTGGGAAGCCCACTACAACCTGGCGCTCGCACTGGGTTTGACGGGTGAGCAGAAGCGGGCGGAAAGCGAACTGCGGATCGTCGTTCAACAAAAGCCTGATTATTTTGCAGCCTACAACGCCTTGGGGTTAGTGCTTCAGTCTCAAGGGAACCTCGACGGGGCGGCAGAGCAATTCAAAGTCGCACTGCGGATCGATCCTCACTCTCCCCTTGCAGCATTCAACTTGGCTAGAGTCTTTCACGCTCAAAAGAAGTACACGGCTGAAGTTTACTATTTGCGGCAAGCGCTGACCTCGAGTCCGCATAAAGAACTGGAGTTTCGGGCCCGATTAGCGCTTGGGGCGGTTCAAGAAGAGATGGGGCATGCCGATGAGGCCGTCGCAGAGCTTCGCAAGCTGGTGGCTGAGTTCCCTGATTCCGCAGAAGCGCATTTCAACCTCGGCAACGCCTATGGCCGGAACTTGCGGTTGAACGAGGCCAAGATCGAATATGAGCAAACGCTGCGGCTCGACGCCAGCCATGTCGCCGCCCGGCTATCACTGGCCAAGGCGTTAATTGAAACGGGCGAAGATACTGCCGCCATTCCCATAGTCCAGGACTATATACGCCGCGCGCCAGGGGACTATGAGGGCCACCTTGTGTTAGGGCAAGCTTACCGGCGACAGGGAGATCTCGCGAAAGCAGCGGAACACTTGGGGCGAGCCGTTGAACTGCAACCTGACAGCTACGAGGCGCGATACAACCTGGGGACTGTCCTGGCCGGGGCCGGGGATACCAACGCAGCGACTCGCGAACTGGAGGCTGCGGAAAAGCTGAATCCTCGCGCTCCAGAAGCCCATTACGAGCTCAGTCGCATTTACGCCAGACAGGGGCAGCTCCAGCGTTCCAAAGACGAGACCCAAGCCTTTCAGCAGGCTCGGGCTTTCACCAACAAAGACCGGACCTTTGACCTGCTCCGAATAAAGGGGGATGATTCCCTACGCAAGGGTGATGCGCGAGGCGCTGCAGAATCCTACCGCGAGGCCATCAAGGTTAATCCTGAAGATCCCGGCATGCACTATAACCTCTCGCTGGCCCTCGCCCAGCTTGGAGACAGGCAGCGGGAGGAACAGGAACTTGAAAAGGCGATCCACCTCGGGCCTAACGAGTCGGAACCCCATAACCAATTGGGAACCCTTTATATGGTGGGAGGAAGGGTCGGCGAGGCGGAAAAGGAATTCAAATCGGCGATAGCCCTTAATCCGACGTTTGCAGAGGCGATGAACAATCTCGGCACTCTCTACGGCCGAATTGGAAATAATCGCGCGGCCATTGAACTGTTTCGGGAGGCAATCCAGAACGCCCCCCAACTCGCACCGGCCCATGCCAATTTGGGCTTGGCCCTGGCCGCAGGCGGGAATTTCGCCGAAGGTGCCCAGGAGCTCCAAGAGGCACTCAGGATTGACCCCAAGAACGAAAAGGCCTTGGCTGGCCTGCGCATGTTGAAGGCCCAGACTGACAAAGGTTCAGTCCCCGCTCACGACTCTAGGAAGCACGACAATTGACCAGCGAAATATCCCCGGGAGCTTCTCCAACCGGCCCCGAAGGGCGGCAAGATTCAGGATGAGGTGTCGCGGGGAACCGATGACCGCGGTTGAAGCTGAACTGGATTGCTGGCGATCTTGAGGTTACTTCGGAGAGGGGTTATTGGAAGGTGGGACAGCGCGCAGCACCTGTAGGGCCTCTTGTGCATCGGAGTCATTGGGATCCATCTGCAACGCCATCTCGAGCTCGCGTTCTCCTGCTTGGATGTCGCCCTTGCGAGCATAGATAAGTCCCAAGTTCCGGTGCAGGACCGGGAGCTGTTTGCACTGTCCACAAGTATTGATGGATTCCTGTAGCTGCTCCACCGCCTGCGACCAATTGTGAGCGTTCGCAGCCTCGAGGGCAAAATTGTTGAGCGTTTGCACACTGTCCGACAATTGCTGGGTCTTTTGAAGTGCCTGGAAGCGCTCCAAATACGCTTGGGCTTGTGGATCGTTCGCCTTGGCAAGTGTGCGCGCCAGGTTGTAGAGGGAGGAAAGATTTTGGGGATCCAACCTGACCGCGGTTTCCCAATGCTCAATTGCTTCCTGGGTCTTTCCCGCACGCAGCAGGTTTTGACCTAGCAAATAATGGGCATCAGCGTTCTCGGGATCAATCGTCAGGAGTCTGTCCAGCACCTCCGTGGCACGCGGCGATGCACCCAAAACCAGGGCGAGAAGGTAGAGTGCCGAAGGGTAGTTAGGTTGCAACTTGCAGGCAGTTTCAAGAAAGGGAAGTGCCTCCTGTCTGCGGTCGAGGTCGTACAGCACTCGGCCCTTGTTGAAATAAGCTGGGGCATAATCTGGCGCCATGCGTATGGCCTCCGAAAACTCCCCTAACGCTCCTTTCAGGTCGTACTGGTCCGCCAAAGCAATACCCAGATTCAAGTGAGCGTCGGAAGATTCGGGACGCAGCGAAACGAGTTGTCGAAAAGCCTGCACGCTCCCTTGGTGGTCGTTCATCTTGCCCTCGACCATCCCGAGGGCGCTTAAAGCACCGGCGTCATTTGGTGAGACTTTCAATGCCTGTTGGATCTGTGCCTTCGCGGCGGGCAAATTTCCCTGCCGGGCCATTAGTAGTCCCAGGTTAACAAAAGCTCTGGCATAGGTAGGGTCGCTTTCTGTCGCCTGGCGGAATAGCGTAATGGCTTCAGAGTCTTTCCCTTGCTGATTGTACACGACGCCAAGGTTACTCTGGGCCTCTGCAAATTTCGGGTCAATCTCGAGCGCCGAATGAAATTCCCTCTCGGCTTCGTTCATCTTGTCTTCCGACAAGTACACGAGGCCGAGGTCGTTGTGTGCGGTTGCCAGGTTGGGATCGAGTTGAAGGGCCTGCTCCAATGCCCCTTTCTCACCGTCTTTGTCCCCCAGCTTGGCGAGCGCCAGCGAGAGATTGTATTGCCACTGGGCGTTGTTTCGGTCGAGTTGGACAGCTTTCCGATAGGCGTCAGCAGCTTCGCGCACCTTGCCCTCTGTCAGCAGCTTGTTGCCTTCGTTATTGAGGCTACCGGCGGAGGCCGTCTCGCCCACTTGGTTCTTCATCCCTTGGAATATCTGCATTTCTTGCTTCGAGCGCGTTTCGTTCCCCTGTTTCCGAAATTGAAGAGCGAGTTGGTAATGGACATCGGCGGAATGGGAATTGATTTTCTCGGCCGCAGTGAGTTGTTCAATGGCCTCACTCACCTTCCCTGTCTTTGCCAATGCCGACCCTAGGTCGTAACGTATTTGGAAATCGTCAGGTTTCAAATGTCTTGCCCGCTCCAGGGCCTCGACAGCCTTGGGGAGTTGAGCCAGGCCTGTGTAGGCGGTTCCAAGCAGATGGAAGCCCTCTGCGTCACTGGGTCGATGGTGGGTATAATCGCTCAAGTATGAAACGGCGTCCGAGAACTGGCCATCCTGTACCAGTACCTTTGCCAATGAAATGCGCGCCTCGTCGTTATGGGGATCAATCCGCAGAGCCTCCTTGAAGTTAGCTATCGCCTTTTGGTGTCCGAGGGCAGGCCCGAGATTTGCATACACAGTCCCTAAATTGAAGTATGCATCGGCATCGTCGGGATGGGCCGTGACGACCTGATTGAGGATTCCAATCGCCTTGTCCGAATCACCGCTCTCTGCATAAGCCACCGCGAGCGTCGTCTGAAGTTGAGAAGTCAGGTCCGGGGGCGGCGACGATTTGAGTGCGTCCTGCAAATACGCTATTGCGGCGGTGTACCGTTTTTGGTCAATCAGGACCTGTCCGAGATTTAGGGTGGCTGGCGGAAATCCGGGGTCGCATTTGAGCGCCGCCTTGAACTCTTGCGCGGCGGCCTCAAGCTCTCCTTGCTGCTGCAAAATGCTTCCCAGACTATTGTGAACGTCCGGTGAGTCAGGCTTTTGTTGGATCAGAATATGGAGATGATTGACGGCCTTCGCCTCTTCGCCTTTCTTGATTAATGCCAAAGCCAGGTTATAGCGCGCACGCCAGTCCTGATCATCCAGCCGCAAGGCTTCCTCAAAAGCCGGAATCGCGCAGTTCAGCTTGTTCCCTTCCGCATAAACAACCCCGAGCGCGTTGTAGCCTTCCGCCGTGGCATGACGAGCCAAGTCTGTTAAAAAATCGCCTACGCGTGGGTTTGACTTGCCGAGATCCTGACAGACAGGGGGTAGAGGTTGTGGCTTCCGTGGGCCGGCCTCGTGTGCCTGCGACGAGAAGGCGTTTGTCGTCCCGGAGAAGATCGTTACACCCAGAACGATGAGCGTGGTACACACAACATGACAGGCGTGCAGATCGAAGTTTTTATGTTCTGGCATCACCGGAGCAACCCGCTGTCCTGTCGTCAATGGCAAACGCATTTGCCCCCTATTACCGCCAGAATTCTCACCTCTCCCTTTCGCGCACGTTCACGGCTCAGGTTCTGAAATGTACCCCTGCTGGGGGTATTGCAGCCGACACGTTTTCAAGCCGCCGAATCCCGCAGCATCGTGAGGGGGTTCTTATGCTGGCTCTTGGCTGCGTCATACATCGCGACTGCGTCATACATCGCTACGATGTTTTCAGGCGGGACGTTGGCCTGAATATTGTGAACTTGCTGGAAGACAAACCCCCCGCCCGGGCTAAGGATATCGATTTGTTCCCAGACATGCCGCTGGACCGCATCTGGGGTGGCGTTGGGCAGAATTTCCTGCGTATCGCAGCCCCCGCCCCAAAAGACAATATCTCTTCCGAATTCGGCTTTCAGTTCCCTCGCATCCATGCCCCGGCAGGAGATTTGGACCGGATTAATAGCGTCCAGGCCGGCTTCAATCAGGTCAGGAAGCAGTTCGCGGACTCCCCCGCAAGTGTGCAGCTTGACTTTCACATCCGCCAGCTTCTTCACCCGCTCCCACATAATTTTGTGTCGAGGCTTGAAGAATTCCCGGTACATGGCAGGTGATATCTGGGATCCGGTTTGCATTCCCAAGTCATCGCTGAAAAGAATCACATCGATGTATTTCCCGACGGCTCCCAAAAACTTCTCGAGATTCGCCAGATGAATCTCCACCAGCCGATCGAGAAAATCATGTGCCTTGGCAGGTTCACCTGCCAGGAGGAGGTAGTAGTTGTCATTGCGGAAAAGGAACTGTCCGGTTTCAAAAAGGCTGCCACCAAAGATCCCAATAATAGCGCGGTCAGTCTGTGACCTTAGAGCCTTGGTCGCCTCAGCTAACTTCTTGAGACCCTCAGGCCCCTCGGCCAATGGACCGGGAGGAATTAATATGCCCGACCACATCGACTCCGCCATCGCACCTTCAATATTATCGAAGTCACAATGGCCGACAAACGGAAAGTACTCTTGGCTGAAGTATAAGCCGCCTTCAGGCATACGCGCGAGGTTTCTGCCGCTTCTCGAGCGCAGTACCCAATCCCTGCCATAACGTACGGGCTGGGCCCAGGCTGGGATCTTGGCAGGAGTGCCGTCGGTCAGTTCCCAGTCAGCCCATGCGCTTTCGCTCAATTGAAATCCACGCCCCATCTCAATTGTATCCCCACCGAGACGCTCCAAAACATCCTGATCAACTCTAACCAGTTGTTGAATAGGATCAAAAACGTAGATTGTTTTCTGGGGAAGACCGAGATGCTTCCGCAACTTTACGTAGGCAACGGCGGTAATCCCCGAGGACCGATATCCGTCGATATCAACAGGAGTCCGGTCTGGCTCGCAGTGGTTTAGGGCTGCGAGGATTCGCTCTCTTCGATTCATAGCTGTGCTCCCTCCCGGAAGTTCGCGGGCAAGAAATGCAAACCTTCACACCGCGCTTCGGATACACCCTCCGCATTCTCGGAAGGCGACGCGGCGATTATACCACTCCCCCCCTGTTATTATGGAAGAGTCAGACACACCCCGCAGTGCGGGGGTGGCTTGGTGAGTAGGGCCGCCTCAAAAGCGGTCTCCCGCAACGTTCGCTCCACTTCCGAGTCTGCCGCCGTTCGAACCCCGGAGGAGTTGACATTGAGTAGCTGTGGGCAAGGGCACGCTTTTTGTGCCGGCCGCCCACGGATCACGCCCCCGTCCATCGCACTGACCCTGGACGGGTCGAATTTTTCGGCCCCTCCGGGCCGACAGATTTCAAAATGCACTGTGACCGTGGGTTTTACCCACGACTACTCCTGTCGCTCCCCTGCGGGGAGCTTGGAACGGTCAAACCTCTTCAAGTCTCACTGGTCGAACCAGTGGCTTGCCAAAGCCAAGTTGTGTGCCCGATATGAAACCGGAAGCCATCGCAAAGTGGAAAGTGATGCTGAATGCCCTTGAGAAGATTGAGGCCAATTAAGCCATAGCGCGCGCCATTCTCTGGCGGAACGCTGGAATGTTGATGGACATGAACCCGCCCAATCCTGCTATAATCGGTGCGGGAAAAGTCCTCCGGATCTGGATCGGAGGGAAAATGTGCAGACGCAAGCAGAGGGGACATAATTTTGTCCGTGGCAAGCGCCGCAAGATTGAGGGTGGCTCGATACTTGAAATCTGTTTTTAAGAACGGCAAAATGCAGGCCAAGCATGACCCTTGTGGATGTCGAGACTAACGAGGCTGCAAGGCGTCAGGCAGTCGAGAACCTGAGAGAACTTATCTTTCCCAAGTTCGCCCATGTTGCAACTTCCCTAGCAACTGGAACGGTTAACTGATTGAAAGCAAAATGT
>CAWGTQ010000073.1:0-38335 GCA_963825395.1 uncultured Acidobacteriota bacterium
TCATCCCGGGCATGCGCACGTCGGTGACGACGCACCCGGGCGGGGCTGAGTCCAGGACGGCGATGAACGCGTCGGCGGACGGATACATCCCGCACCTCCAGCCCTTCATTGGCGAGGAACATCTGAATGGAGTCGCGAACGGCGTCGTCGTCGTCGATCACGTGGACCGTCGGCAGCGCAGCCAAGGACTTGGCTGATCTCAAAGCTGATAGCTGAAGGCTGTTAGGTGAGAGCTTAAAAAGGACAATTCGCCATGAAAAAAATTGAAGCCATCGTGCAGCCCTCGCGATTCGATGCGGTGAAGAGTTCGCTCCAGGAGGTCGGGGTGGAGGGCATGACTGTCTCGGAAGTGCGCGGTCACGGCCGGCAAAAAGGACACACCGAGGTCTACCGGGGTAGTGAGTACACCGTGGATCTTCTGCCCAAGATCAAAGTCGAGATGGTGGTTTCTGACGCGCTTGCGGTTTCGGCTGTACAAGCCATATTGCGGGCGGCCAAAACCGGGAAGATCGGGGACGGCAAGATTTTTGTGACCACCGTGGATGAGGCCATCCGCATTCGGAATGAAGACCGCGGAGAGTCGGCGCTGTGAAGAAAGTTTAAAGTGTAAAGTCTAAAGGGTAAAAGGGGAGATGGTACGAAAGAGTCTCGCGTAATACCCTTTAGACCCAATACTAGGAGGAGCGGCTCATGGCATGCCGAGGCGTACACTTTGCGATACGTCCGGAGACAATGGAAAGGCTGCTCAATGCTGGAACAGATGAGTCCGTTATTTCAGTCATCCAAGACAAGATCGAAGATGGATGGGACAAGGGTTGGTTATACGAGACGGACAAGGCTTGGGATGCAATCCATCGATCCCTAACTGATGGACTTCTTCGAGTCGATAACGGCATCTTCCCTCTCAACGCGGCAATACTCGGTGGTGAACAGTTCTACGGTGGAGACGACTATATTGTGTCCCTGGTCCGTCCAGATCGGGTCAGTGCAGTTGGCGCAGCTCTCGCCGAGGTCGATAGGAAACACCTTCGAGACGGTTACTCGATGATCCAGGGGTCCGACTACCAGGGAGAGATCAATGAGGAAGATTTCGAGTACACTTGGAATTGGTTTGACGGACTTGCTGGTTTTTTCAAAAAGGCTGCCGCGGATAATAGAGCCGTTATATTCACCGTGGACCAGTGACCCGCCAAATCATCATTAGAGGGCCGAATCGGGGACAGTCACCTTAAGTGAGCAGTATTGCCTTTAAACTTTATCCTTTACCCTTTACACTTTATCTTTCATCCTTCGGCCTTCACCCTTTACGCGGGCACAAATAATAACTTATGGCGTCACTTCCACCCCCCGCTCCGGGCCCCATTTCCCTCCCCGTCCTGACGGATTTTTACGCCGCCGAGTCCCAGCGAATTCAACAGAACTTCGAAGAGACGAATTCCGGGCTTGCCGTATTGAGGGCACGAACGGACTTGGTCGACGCCCTCGTGATCCGGCTCTATCAAGAGTTCATCTCTACGGACCCGCAAGAGCCTCTTCACCTTTGTTTGCTGGCCCTGGGTGGTTATGGCCGGCGGGAACTGTTCCCGCATTCAGACATTGACCTGCTTTTCCTGACCGAGGATGGAAACAGGCAGTCAACGTACCGCGACGCCATTGCCACCCTTCTGCGCATGCTCTGGGACCTGAGATTGCGCGTGGGGAATAGCACGCACACCCTGGCAGAGTGTGGCCGTCTCTATCGCGACAATCTGGAATTTAATGTTTCTTTACTGGACCTGCGGTACCTCTCCGGAGACCCGGACCTTTATGCACGCCTCCGGAGTTCGGTCGTCCCACACTTGGTGGCGCGGGACCGCCAAGACCTGGTGCGCAATCTGGTGGAATTGACCGGCCAGCGCCATGTGAAGTACGGTAATACGATTTTCCACCTGGAGCCCAACCTCAAAGATGCACCAGGCTGCCTGCGCGACTTCCACGTTTGCCGATGGCTCGCCCGCATTGAGGAGCTGGAAAAGAACGGAGCGTGGACGCCGCCCGTACAGCTTTGGCCAGAGCGGGATCGCCCGGCGGCGCAGCGGGCTTTCGATTTTCTCGCGGATGCCCGATGCTTTATTCACTATTATTATGGAAGGGATGATAACCGGTTAAGCTACGATGCCCAGGCGCAAGCCGCCGCCCGGGGTGTTGGTGTGAAGTTGGCGGAAAGATTGGCCCCGGCGGATTGGATGCGCATTTATTTCCGCCAGGCGCGGGTAATTGACCAACTGACGGCAGAACTCATTGATGAATTCGCCCCCGCGCGCTCCGGCCTTTACGCGCTTTATCATGACTGGCGATCGCGCTTGTCGAACGCCGATTTTTCGGTCGTCCGAGGCCGTATTTTTGCCCGCCACCCCACGGCCTTTGCCAATGATCCCCTCCTGCTTTTGCGCCTGTTTGAGATGGTGGCCCGGCACGGGCTTCCGCTGAGCCGTGAGACCGAAAAGCTGGTGGGGGCAGAACTGGAACGTGCCGGCGCAGAGGCGCTCCGTCCGCCGCAACTTTGGCAACATTTTCGACGCATCCTGGTTCAGCCTTATGCCGCGGAGGCGTTACGCAATATGCACCGCTTGGGCTTGCTCACCCGGCTGTTTCCCGAATTCCATGCAATCGATTCCCTGGTTATCCGGGACTTCTACCACCGTTACACGGTTGATGAGCATTCCTTTATGACCCTGGAAAACCTCCATCGGCTTCTTCGGGAAAAAGCGAAGCCAACGGGCGGGGAGACGCCTGCTGCGGGACGGGCCTGGGAGAGGAAATTCGCAGAGATTCTTTCGGAGGTCGAGCAGCCGGAACTTCTCTATCTCACTCTCCTCTTTCACGACGTCGGCAAGGGTTTTCCTGAAATGGACGATCACATTAAAGGGAGCTTGCGAGCGCTGGAAGGAATTCGGTTGCGCCTTGAGCTTTCCGAAGACGACTGGCAATCGGTTCAGTTCCTCATCGCGGCTCATTTGGAAATGTCGGCCGCGTCCCAGCGGCGGGATGTCTTTGACCCGGAAACGGTGCAGCGACTTTGCCAAAGTCGTGGGCACCATGGAACGCCTGAAAATGCTTTGCCTGCTCACTTACGCCGACATCTGTGGCGTCAATCCTGAAGCCATGACGCCGTGGAAGGCTGAACTCTTGTGGCAGCTTTACGCCGCGACTGCCAATCGCCTTGCGCGGAGCGTGGATGACGAAAGGTTGCGCATCACCGGAGCGATCCTCCGGGGAAATGGAAAAGATCCTGGCGGGGCTGGGCACCCCTGCAAGCGCTGACGACCTACACTTTTTCCTGGAAGGGTTCCCGCGGCGTTACACCGCCACCCATACCCCGGAGCAAATTGCCGGGCATTTTGAATTGGCTCGCCGGTTGGCGGACAAACCGATTGCGGTGGAACTCCATGCGCGCAACGCTCATTTTGAGCTGACCGTCGTCACCGCCGACCGGCCATACCTGTTTGCTTCCATTACCGGAACTCTTGCTGCCTGGGGAATGAGCATCGTCAAAGCCGATGCTTTCGCTAATGCCGTCGGCATGATTCTGGATACTTTCACGTTTGTCGATCTACACCGCACCCTCGAACTGAATCCTTCGGAAAGAGAGCGATTCACGCAAAACCTGATGGATGTTCTAAACGGGACTCTGGAATTGAAAAAAATCCTGAGTGGCAGGGCTCGCGCGGAAGCGGCGTCGCAACCAAAGATCGAGGTGACTACGAGCGTGCGGTTTGACAGCCTGAGCTCTTCTCACAGTACGCTTCTTGAACTTATCGCTCAGGACCGGCCGGGACTGCTCTTTGACGTAAGTTCAGTTCTTGCTGATCAGGGGTGTAATATTGAAGTAGCCTTGATAGACACGGAAGGACAACGCGCCATTGACGTGTTTTACCTGACCTGGCGCGGCGCCAAGCTCGATCTCTTAACGCAAGAGGCCGTGGGCGACGCTTTACGGAGTCGGGTTTGATCGGCGGATTTCACCTGAATATACCAAGCTAACAGCAGAGACTTCTTCGCTCGTCACGCCTTGCTGCTTTTGACCAGCTTCACTTCGAACACATGGCGAGGATGCTGCCGAACAATGCGCTCCAATCCAAACAGGGATTGTTCCGAGCCTTCGGCCTTGAGCTGTTGGAAAGACCAGGTGTTGGTGCTGGAGCAGCGCGGGCAGGGGTACATCATGCGCCCCAGAAAATCCTCGCCCGGCGTATTTTGAAAGAAGAGTGAACGCATCGGATCGTGGTTCGTTTGCATCAGACACGCGTGACAAATGAACCAATTCTTCCGGTTGATTCTCTTCAAATAATTCAGAACACTCATGAGGTGTGGTCTCCCGGCCCTCATTTGATTATCTTCGAAGAGAAAAAAAATTCAAGAGGGGTTCGGCCTTCTACCTGATGCCGGAACCGGCGGCGAGATCGTCGGCTGGTTTTTCCGTGCGCTGTGCCTGGGGAAGGTCCAGCACACTCCGAAGCCGGGCAGGAACGCTGACCACAACACGTGGATCGGCCATCATCGTGACGGAAATCCAGAAGCGGCCTACTCCGCATTTGGAAAGGGCCATGTCGTACTTCAGGCGAATCGTCAGCACGGTGCCGCCGGCGAATCCAAACGGGTTGTCAGGAATAAGAACTCCCCGGCGGGTAGTTGTTGATTGGTCGTTGGACGTCTCAATGCCCCAATCCCCACCGATTGGGGTGACTATGGGAAAAATCCAGACGATCGCTCCCCACTTCAAACCAGGTTGCGATTTCAGATTTGAGGAATTACACTACGTGGATATGATCAATGAAAGACGGCGAGTTCCCCGCTACTCGGCTCACGTGAAGGCCAGCATCAAACTCTCGGAGGAGGGTGCGCCCCTTGCCGTGATGGTGGAAGATTTGTGTGTCCTCGGATGCTTGCTGGAGTATGGCCCAAACCTGGAGATTCACCAGGAGTGCGATTTTGCCATGTCGTGGAAAGGCAGGGAATTCAGGACTCCTGCGGTAGTCGCCTGGAAGGGTGAACGTGGCCAAGTGGGATTGGAATTCCACCATACCGCCCCGGCGAACCAGCAGATGCTGCGGGAATTCTGCGCCGATTTTCTTATGAAACTTCATGTGCGGCTGACTGAAGGTCACGAATAGCCTGAATAACGCAGCATGACACATGCCTTCGTCGGCGGAGACCGATCAAGGCTGGGGGGCCCGTTTCTGGTCCCGAGGAGGAGAAAGGTGAGGTGTTCACCCACTTGGATGCGCATCATCGTGCTCCTCATTCCTGCGGTCGTGCTGCTCGAGGCAGCCGGCAGAGACGGCGCGTCCGCGGAAAATGCCACGAATTACGCTCTCACCCAAGACGCGCTGAACAAAACGCTGGAGGCGCTCAGCGACCTTCGCGCCAAAAATCTTCCCATCCAAATTGGCGGCGGCAACCTGGACGCAGAGATTGCCAATCTGCAAAAGCAGCCCAAAGTTGAGAGCATCATTAAGAAGCGCGGGCTCTCGGTGCGCGAGTTTGTCCTGACTTATAAGGCCGCCGCGCAGATTCAGGAGGCGGAGAAAGCCCGCGACAATTGGCAAAGAATCTTGCAGGATGTGAACGCGACGCCGCAAGCCAAACTTGATGCAACGCGGCAACTCACCGACTCGCTAAAGAACAACTTGTTCACGCCAGAACAAATCGAACTTGTTCGCCACCGGATGCCTGACCTGGAAACCCTGCTTACTCCACCCAAGTAAATGTGAAACCTCTTCGAAAGAAGGCTTAGGTATCAGGGCGCATTATGAATTCTTGCGACCAAAACAATGCCTCAGCTCGGGCTGCGGATGGCAAGCAGATGCATATGTGGGGGCTCAGCAAATCGATAGCTATTGCTTGGCCCTTGGGGCCAACAAAAAAGGCCGCCTGCAAGGGCGGCCCTTTTCGATACTGTAGGGACAACGGGATTAGACTGCGACCTTCTCCTCTTCCGGTTTCGCAGCAGCGCCAATCTGCACAAGGTCAGACTTAGGCTTCTGAAGGACCAGTTCCTCAAACACCTTCCGGGCTTGGGTGGCCTGCTGCGCTTCCCACGCTGCTTTGCGGCGGGCCTTTTCTTCTTCCGCAGCGGTAAGGGGAACGTCGTGTTCAAGGTTACGAACGCGCGCGGCGTCTTCGGCATTTACCGTGAGGGAGTGCTGTTTGGTATCAAGCTCCACGCTCTTGCCCTTGGCATAGATCGCGTGCTTGCCGTGGGTCTTATACCACTCGGCCACGCTGGCGTTCTTGTACATGTTCTCAAGGATCTTCCGCCAGCCTATGCCTGTGTTGTAAGCACAGAAGGAGATTTCGCCCTGCTGGGTGGCGTAGGGAATGATGCACATCTCAGTTCGGCGGAAATCATAATTGAACAAATCCTGAAACCACATGCCGGCGATGAATAGGAAATTCCAGGGGTCGGAGCGGCGCTTCATGGCGTCTTCGATCGTGCGGTCGGGGTCGGAGGCTCCATATTTCTTGCGCGCCCGCGCTTCACCGGTCAGGGCGAACGATTTGTCAAATTTCTTCAACAGGTCGATCAGGGCCAGGCTCTTCGGGGCCCGCATCGGCTTGTAATTCTTGAGCAACGCCAGGCCCATCATCATATTGGAAAACGTCTTGCCCCGTCCGGCATCCGTGATCCCCTGCATATCCTTGATGAGTTGGGGGATATCGAGGAATTGCGGAACCGGCGCCCATTCCTTCGATTCTTTATTGATCATCAGCGCCGTGCCCACGCCGCAGTTGGGATGGCAGCCGCAGCTCACCTGCCCCCACTGGGCTTCCGGCCCGTGTACAAGGTCGGCAAAGTCCGCGAAGGCCCCCATCAGCGAGATGGGAAACCAGTCGCGGGTGGGCTCGGTAATGCCGGTCTGCTTTTTCACATCGCCGGCCAGATGCGCGAGCGTGTAGCGTTGACGGAGGCGGCGTTGCGGGGTGATATCCTCATCGCGCCCCGTGAATGAAACCGGTTGGAAGGCGACGAAGGCAATCTTCTTGGGATTCTCGCGCGCGAAGTTGACAATGGGGCCAACCTGATCGTTGTTCACATTATTTACGATCGTGACGACGAGGATGATCTCAATGCCAGCCTCGTGCATGTTCTCGATCGCACGCAACTTCACATCGAACAGATTGCCAACTTGGCGGTGGCTGTTGGCATCGTTGCCGATACCGTCAAATTGCAGGTAGGCGTAACGCAAGCCTGCCTCGAAAGCGCGCCGGCAGAAATCCTTACTCTTGGCAAATTCGATGCCGTTCGTCGCCGCCTGCACACTGTTATAGCCGAGCTTTCGCGCATAGCGAATCGCATCGATGAAATACGGCGACATGGTCGGTTCGCCACCCGAGAATTGCACCGACATCTGGCGGCGCGGCTTGATCTTGATGGCATTGTCAAGAATCTCTTTGACGTCCTCCCAGGTCAGTTCGTGCACGAAGCCCACTTGGTTGGCGTCCATGAAGCAGGGATCGCACATCATGTTGCAACGATTCGTCAGGTCCACCGTCAGCACGGACCCGCGTCCGTGTTTGATAGAGCTCGAGCCGTGATTATGCAGGCCCTCATCGTTGTGGGCTCGAATGTCGCGCCCCGGGAAGTTCTTTTCAATCCATTTGAGAAATGCGGAGTCGACGGCCATCAGATCCTCAAAGTGCCCGTGGATGGGGCAATCCTTCACCATCCAGATCTGGCCATCGCGCTCGATGATGTTAGCTTTAACCTCGCCCACCTTTTCAGAAAGCAGCGTTTGCCAGTCCTGGTCCCCGGACAGGATCCGCGCGCGCGCTTCCTTCACGCATTCCGGGCAGAGTGAGTCGGTCTGGCGGGGCCAGCCCAATTGGGGTTTGGTCTTCTGCCAGGATTTCAAGAGTGGCTTGTCAGACCACTTGGGAGTGAAGGTTGGACCCGGGCGATACTTATTGAAGAATTGAACTGTATCAAACGCGACCGTAGCCGTTGAACACACGGCTTGGTCCACGTACTTCATGAGCCGCTGACCTCTGATTCTCGGCATAGCGAATTATCCTCTCCCCTTAAAGATGACGAACCCTCACTCCAACCGGAGCTATGTGGGCCTTCTCTGCGGCCCTTCGGCAAATGCTTTTGTGAAATGCCCTGACTGTTTTCCCCAAATCTAGCGGAGCAGTCATCGCGAAACTGGATAAAGCACGAATAAGCACCAATACCCGGGCCTTACCCCATATAAAACCTCAATTCGAGGCTGCCTAAGCTTGGTGTGACGGGGACCTCCATGGGTCAAAACCCTGAAAGTCCCTCGCACCGTAATCTTTACGTGTAAATGATACGAGTTAGAGGAGTTAAGGTTAAGGAGTTTGTGTTAAATGGTTGTTTTGACCGGTTGTACAGTACAAAAAGTCCCGTGAATGGCTTTCCTAAGTCGCTCGATATTAAGACATTCGGCAGGCTATTAAACGATAAATGTCATAAATCATTGGGGCGGTTAGCTATCCTCCAAAGACCGCGCCTTGAGAATTTTTCCCGATGTGAATCCCCAAGCATAGATCCGCCGTCTCGCTCGAGGCCGAGGGCACGCCTGTTGCGGGTTCTCACCCATCGTACTACCCTGATTCTGAACGGGCGCGGCGACATTACGTCCGACACGGCGTTGCGCCGGGCGTATTTCTTCGGCACCAGCGCCGAATTCTGGATCATTCTGGGATCTGAGCATCACCCAGCAGGCAGCCGGAAAAACCATCAAGGCCCTTCCCACCCTCAAGCGCATGCCCGCCTTCCACGCATAGAGCCAGCCACCGAACAGGCGAAGCCTTCAGGGCTAGATGGTCTCCGCTTTGAGGTCGCGCAATAACCGCTCGAAGGACTTCTGGTACGGGTGGTGATCTTTCCACGCTCGGAAGTCTCCGATGTGGCGCGTGCGGCGGAGGCTGGCGGCCCAGGCTTGGTCCGTTTCCATTACGGCGTCACTGGAGAATCCAAAGAGCCTGCTTTGATAAAGGGGAAGCTTCTGAGAGAATATGGATGCCCGAACGGGCAGAGGCGGATCATGCGTGTGGATAGTCATCAGCATTTCTGGCAATGGAGCAAGGGCTGGTTCTCCCGTCCTGAGCCTATATTGTCCCAGGACTACCTGCCAGGGGACCTCGGGCCCATCCTGAAAGCGCAGGACATTGATAAAACCATTGTCGTGCAGACCTCTCCCACAGCGGCGGAGACGGATTTCCTGCTGGAGCTTGCGGAGACGGCCGGCTTCATCGGCGGCGTGGTTGGCTGGCTCAATCTGGAGTCTTCTGAATTCCCTAGCGCCCTGGAACGGTATTGCCGAAATCGTTACTTCGTCGCCGTTCGACCGATGCTGGAGTGCTTGCCGGAGGACGACTGGATCCTGCGGCCGCAAGTGATCGAGTCGCTTGCGGTGATCGCCCAGGCAGGTGTCGCGTTCGACTTCCTGACGCTAGCGCGGCACCTCCCCTACGTCCTGAAAGTGCTGGACAGGATTCCGAATCTGCGCGCAGTGATGGACCATCTGTCCAAGCCCGAAATCAAGGCGGGCAGGATGCAGCCCTGGCAGGATCTGATGCGCGAGGTTGCTCGCTACCCAAACGTATATTGCAAGCTCTCGGGCATGGTTACGGAGGCCGATCCCCAGAAATGGGACCTGGAGCAACTTCGGCCTTACGCAGAACACGTCCTCGAGCATTTCGGAGCCGAACGGGTGATGTTCGGAAGCGATTGGCCGGTGTGCCTACTGGCTGCCAGCTACGAAGAGGTATGGGGCGCGGCACGAACTCTTATCGTCGGAAGCCTTGGCGCGGCCGCCGAGCAGGGCGTTCTCGGTAGCAACGCTGCAAGCTTCTACCGCCTGGAAAAGCCCGGGACGTTGGCTCCGGCCTGACCTACCCACACCAGCCTAACTTCAAGATACCGCGTCCTCTAGCTGCCGATCCAATAGCGGCACCGGAGCTTCCGGTGGCAATAGGTGCAGATGCCGGAGTTCTTCCCAGAAGTCATCAGGGATCGCCGTGCTCAATAACTGAAAGTTTTCCTCGACCTCGGCTGCCGAGCGGGCGCCCGGGATGATCGCGGCCACCGCGGGATGAGCCATGGGGAATTGTAGGGCCGCCGCCTTGAGCGGCACGCCGTGCCGCCCGCAGACCGCCTCAATGGCAGCTACCCGTTCCAAAATGGCCGGGGAGGCATCGAGATAGTTATACGTCGCCCCGGGCCGCGCGCCCGTCGCCAGGATGCCGCTATTATAAGGGCCGCCGACGATCACACTGATGCCCTTTTGCTGGCAGACCGGCAGCAGTTCGCGCAACCCCGTGTGATCGATTAGCGTGTACCGGCCCGCCACGAGCAGGCAGTCGAACTCGCATTCGCGGGCGAACCGGGCGAGCATCTCCGCCTGGTTCATGCCCACGCCGATGGCGCGAACGACGCCCTCGCTGCGCAGCTTGTGGACGGTGGGGTAGGCGATTCCGATGGCCTCTTCCCAGTTATAATCCGGATCGTGAATATTTAGGATGTCTACACGCGAGAGGCTCAAACGCTTGAGGCTGCCCTCGAAGGTCCTCATGATTCCGTCGTGGCTATAGTCAAAAATCGGGCGTACGCGTGGCACATTGTCGAATCGGTGAAAGACCTTCTCGTCGCGCCTTCCCTCATCGGGCACCAGCGTGTACCCAACTTTGGTGGCCACAACGAACGAGCCGCGGTTGGTCCGGCCCAACTCCCGTCCCAGGCGGGTCTCGGCTTTTCCGAACCCGTAGATGGGAGCCGTGTCGAAATAGTTGATGCCAACCCCGAGCACGCGGCGGATAGTCGCGTCAGCTTCGTCTTCCGTCACATCCTTGTACAGCCCGCCCAGCGGAACGCTTCCGAAGCCGAGGCGGGTAACCTGCACCGTAGTCCGGCCGATTCCGACTTTCTCAATCGGATTCATGCTGCCTCCTCCTCAACAGATTAGCGGGTTACGGGCTTCAGGGCCTGTGTGAAAACCTTCGGTGGCGCGCTGTAGCGGGGCTCTATGAGCGCCGAGGTGGTTGATTTTCAAAACCGGCGGTCATAGACCGCCGCTACAGATTGAGGTTTTCACACAGACTCTTCAGGCCACGCGGAGATTGCCCACCGCGATGATGACAATGGCGCCAATCAAGAGCAAAATGCCCCCCAACTCGTAAAGGTACGCGGTACGAGGCGAGCCGCGCCACTCTCCGGTGAGAACCCCCGCCGTATTGGCGGAAAGGACCATCGCGGACGTATAAACGGGAAATCCCAGCACCGGCCCCAGGGTTCCCAGGCGCAGGCTGCCGATCCCGTAAAGTGAGAGCCCGGTCACGAACAACAGGCCCATCAACATTCCGAAAAACCAGTTCGGTCCCGTCGCCGGCAGGGCGAAAGCGCGCCACGAGCCGTTGCGCGTAAAGAGGTAAACGCAGTAAACCAGTGTCGGCAAGAAACCGAAAAGAAAAATGGGCAGCCACAAAGTGTAGACCGCCGCCGTACCCGTCATTCCCATCCGTATGGCGGTGGTGCGGATGTTGTCACCGAATGTGAACGCCAGATTCAACATGCTCGAGAGTATCCCCGACGCGACACAAATAATGACGCCGGTGCGGAGGTTGCCCTTCCCGAAAGCTTCGAGGTCCGCACCCCCCGAGATCTCCCTTTTGGACTGGTGCGCCTGACGCAGATTGCCCGCATGAAAGCAGGCGATGAGGCCGACCAGCATCACCAGCACCCCAAGGTACAGGGCCACGGCGTCGGAACTTGCCAGCCGCTCGGGGTACAGTACAGCAAGGGGGATCAACGAGCCCGCCGAGGTCGCCAACCCCAGAATGATGGTCAACCCCAGTCCCACACCCAGCATGGTGTACCCGATCCCTGATAACACATTGCCGATGCCCCAACCCATCCCGAACAACGCGGCGGCGGCGAGTGCCGCGGGCTTTGCGGCGGCGAACACCGCCCACGCGTTCGGCGCGGCCAGACGAACCAGCAGCAAGGGGAACACGACCTGCCCGAACCCGATGTAAAGGAGCCAAATGTTTTCCCACTTCCACTGCCGGGCGAATTTCATTGGCACAATGGCGCAGGTCATCAATGTTCCAGAAAGAATCGTCAAGCCCAGCCCGATAAGCACCGACAACTCCTCATTTCTGTGGTCGTAGACCGCCGCTACAACATCGATCCCGCAAGGTGCGATAACCTCGCCCGGAGGAATTTCACACTCCGCACGAGCCACTCCTCCTCGATCCGTAGGGTTTCCTCGATGGTCCCGGCAAAAGGCTGCCAATGCTCTACGATGACGCTGATTCCGGTGCGACCGTGCCGGCATAGTTCCGTGAGCACCCAATCGAAATTGACTCGGCCTTCGCCCGCCGGTGTTCCGGTTACCGAGAATCCCATGCGTGTGTCTACCCGACGAATGTCGTAATCCTTGGCATGGAGCACGACGGCGTGCTCTGCGAGTTGCTCGACGACCGTCTCTAGCGTTTCGGGCCGCCCCAACGAGTTCGCGGTGTCCAGGCAAATCCCCACCCGCGGGCTGGCGATTCTGCGGATGAGAATGGCAAACTCCGCTGCGCTGAAGGCTTCGTTGTTTTCCAGCGCGAGGGTGACATCTTCTCGGTCGAGCATCGGCAGGATCTGCCGGATTCCGGTCTCGGCGGCGGTCAACTGTTCCGGCCCGCATAGGCTCCCCGACAGGACCGTGCGGAGGAGCCGTGCACCGATCCGATGGGTGATCCCGATATATCGCGCGAGATGCTCCGGATTGAGGCTCCGCGTGCCGGATTCGAGCCTCAACCCCCGAGCGCGGGCCGCTTCTCGCAACCTATCCAGATCCGAATCAGGCAGTTCGTGGAGTGGCATATTATCGGCGATCTGCACCACGCAAGTGTCCGCTCCAACCGCCTTCTCAAGCAGACCGACAGCACCGAGCGGCGACGACGGCTGGGGGTATCCCGGCACGCCGATCGACCAAGGGACACTCCAGGACGCGATTCCAAGTTCCATGGGGCTTGACCTCCCGTGGATCATATCTTAGTTTGAAGTCGACGTCTCTCCCCTGAGAATAACTCCCCTCAAGGCTGAGGCGGGATTTAAGGGGTGGCAAGGTAGGAGGCAAATCGAGAAGGTCAACCAACCCTAACCCGCCTCCGGATCAAGTAGGGGAATTGGTTGGGTCAATCTGAGGTAGCCGCATGCCATGACGGGATAAACCCGCCGCTACGATTCTAAAACACAGTGGTCGACGGCGAATGCCGTCGGCCGCCTGGAGTTTCTACATTTGTGATGAGAGGGGACGCGCGTTTGAAAGGAAGGCGCGTGAGAACCCACAGCCCTCGCCCCCTTGGGGGAGAGGGTGGACCGCAACCCGCGCTCTCATCAGCCGGGGCGCGACGGGTGAGGGGGTCAAAATCGTGAATACCGGGGCAACGGAATTCCCTGCCTGCCCCCCGCACAAGCAGATCCCGGCGCGAAGCGTCGCCCGTATTGATCTCCCGCAATCTTCCAAGCACGCCCACCGACGCCGAAAAAGCGCCACGGTACTGCTCCGGCGCCCTGGAAGTGCTGCGCCGGGTGTGGTCAACCTCGGAGGTAGCTAATTAACTTGTGAAGGAAAGCACATCTGGCTTGGACCCCCTCACCCGGCCCGCCCCCGCTGGTGAAAGCGCGGGTTGCGGTCCACCCTCTCCCCCAAGGGGGCGAGGGTGCGGATTCTCCATTGTGCGTTGTGAGAATGTACAAACTCCAGGCCGTAGGTGAAACCTACGGAAAGGTAACCCCGAGGATGAGGTTCCGGCCCTAAGGGGGTCGAATTATTCGACCCCTTCAGGGTCGGTAGAGTTCCTTGCTGTCCCCATCCGTAGGTTTCACCTACGGCTAATGATATTACCCTCTTCGGGGAGGCTCTGCCGGTCCAGATCAGCGGGCGCGAAAATGCTAGTCTGGACAAGCTTGGTCATAGACCGCCGCTACAAATCGAGGTTGTCACGCAGACTCTTATGGCCCAATGCCCCCGACTACGATCTTGTTGCCCTACCACGGCGTCGAAACCCGTCGCGGAGCGACCCTCAGGCCCCTCGAACCCTATTCGTTCAACCGCTCAGTTCTGCGGAGGACCCTGCCAGCCACCGCGCCCACCGCCACCGCCGGGGCGGCCGGAATGAACCTCGGTGGCCATGAACTGGCCGTTGGCTTCTTTGCCCATGGCGAAGATGCGGTCGCCGACTTTGAGATCTTTCAGGGTAATGGATTGCCCCTCTTTGTTAAAAGTCGTCTGGTCATTGACCACGATCACCCTTTCGCCTCCGCGGCGGCTTTGCACTTTGATCTGGTTCCCGTTAATGGAAACAATTTCACCGCCCGCGCGGGTACCTTCCATCCCCGCGCCACCGCCGGGACCTCCACCCCCTGGACCCCAGCCGCCACCTCCGCCGGGTCCACCACCACTTTGGAACCGCTCGAACTGTTCTGCCGTGACGCGATTGACTCCCACGGCCACCACCTGCTTGTCAGCGTTGGGAGTGCCACGCACCATGACGTGGTCACCGACTTTCAAATCTTCCAACTGGAGTTCCTGCGGCTGCTGTTGCCCCTCTACCCGCTGGCGGTAGTGGGTTTGATCGTTCACCATCACGGTTTGCGTGGTCCCATCGGGCTTCTTGATCTCGAAGCGATCGACTCCCACGGACGTGATGGTGCCCATCACCGGCGGCGGGCCACCCATGCCTTGCCGGGGCGGCTGTTGTCCCTGGGATGAGGCATTTTGCTGCGCTGCCAGTGAAGTCACAATACTTAGTGCCAGAACCACCAGAACGCTCAATAAGAACTTTTTAGACATATTTCCCTCCGGGAACTTTGGACGACCCAAATGCTTGTGCGGTTACCTGTAACCTGGTAGCGGGTCAGTTTGGCATTTTGTAGCGGCGCTCTATGACCGCGGGTCGGCGCGCATAGAGCGCCTCTACAGCAAACTGCTCTACCCCCTGTAACCTTGGGATGTTGATAAACGTACAAAATCCTTGTAAGCTCTTTAATCCAGCGGGGTTAAACGCGAACTTTGTTTACAAATTTTACAAGATGCGCTAAGTCGTTGTGCACGCTTGCCGCCTTGGGAGTCTTGGGCGCAAACCTTCTGCTTGGCCAAGCGGTTGTCACGACAACAGGAACGGTGGCGGGGCACGTGCGTGGCCCCGGAGGAGTTTCCGTCCCCGGCGCAACGGTCCAACTTACTAATCCGCAAACCGGCGAACGCAAAGAAACCTGGACCGACGAACAGGGCAATTATACCTTCACTGGACTGGCCCCCGGAAACTATCGCCTGGATGTTTCATTGTTGGGGTTCCGGGCTGATTCTCGCGAGCCCGTGCCGGTGGCTTCGGAAAGGACCTTGAAAGTCAATGTGGCGCTGGTGGTCGCGTCGCCGGAGGGAACCGCTCCGCATCAGGCGCAGGCTGCGGCGCGCCCCGCTGGCAATCGCCCGGCGTTGCCCGGCGGAGGCCGCAGTAGGGACCGCAGCCTCAGTGACTATCAAAACTCCGCGGGCGAAGGTGCAGGCACTGGCGGAGGCGGTGCATCACTGCGCATGGCCGAGGGCAACGGTGAGGAGGGTCCAGCATCCGCCGAGGCAGTACCTGAGGAAGCCGACACCTCAACGAGCGCCAACAACTCATTCCTGCTGGGAGGGGGCATGGGCGAGGCAGCCACCCCGGGAGGAGGATTTGGTGGTGGACGGGGCGGACGCGGCGGCGGAATGGGCGGCTTTGGCGGAGGCCCTGGCGGCCCCGGCGGTGGTGGTGCGAATCCGTTTGGCGGTGGAGGTGGACCCGGGGGAGGTGGACCCGGTGGTGGAGGTCCCGGCGGCGGCCCCGGCGGCGGAGGCGGCGGGTTCGGGGGAGGCGGCGGTTTCGGCGGCGGTGGTGGTGGAGCCCGCGCCTGGTCGCGCAATCGCGCTGCCGTGAATCGGATTCGCGGCAATCTTACGGAGCAGTACACCAACTCAGCTTTTGATGCTCATCCTTACCCATTGAACGTGGCAGAGTCGCCCCAGATTCCCTCCTATCAGGAAACCTTTGGATTCTCCCTCGGCGGCCCGCTGGTGATTCCCCATGTTTATCGCGGCGGCAACAAGACGAGTTGGTTTGCGAGTTACAACTTGCAGCGCGGCAGGACGGGTCTCGACAGCTACTCGACGGTCCCCACCATGGAAGAGCGGGAGGGGAATTTCGCCGATACGGTGATTGCCTCCGGTCCCGACGCGGGGAAAATGCCGATCATCTACGACCCCTTGTCCAGCGCTACCGGGGCGCGCACGCCGTTTATGGAAAACGCGATTCCCACCGCGCGGCTCGATTCCGCCGCCCTCAGTTTGCTGCAATATATTCCCCTGGCCAACCTGCCCGGCGAAGTGCAGAACTTTCATTTGCAGGTACCCCTGCCCAGCTCCAATGATCGCGTGATGGGCCGGATCGGGCAGCTAATCAATGCCAAAAACAGCCTGAACGTTATGTATTATTTCAACTCGGCGCGCAGCCGATCGGTCACCAACTTCCCCGAGTTAAATTCACACACTACCATTCTCGGCCAGAACGTGAGCGTGGGCGAATCCCATACCTTTAATCCGCACCTCGTCAATAGCTGGAATCTGAATTTCAATCGCCAGCGAACCACTTTGCTGAATGCCTTCGCATTTCAGGATGACATCGCCGCGGAACTGGGGATTACGGGGGTTTCCAACAGCCCCTTTGATTGGGGAGTTCCGGCGATTGGGTTCACCAATTTCGGAGGGTTGAGCGATCCGCTCCCCTCGATCTCCCGCCCCCAGACCGTGCGCACCAACGACACGCTGATCTGGAGCCATGGAAAACACAATATCCACCTGGGGGGCGAATTGCGCCGTGTGCAACAGAATACCGAGACCGACCCCAATGCGCGCGGCACCTTCAGCTTCACGGGCTACAGTACCAGCAATTTCAGCGACGGGTTTCCCGTGGCGGAGACAGGCTATGACTTTGCCGACTTTCTCCTCGGCCTCCCGGAGACCACCTCCGTTCGTTTCGGCGTTGCCAGCAACTGCACCCCCGCCGCTAATAACAATTACTGCTCCACCCCCGCCAGCAATTACCTCCGCACGTGGGTCACCACCGCCTTCTTTAATGACGACTGGCGCACGAACGCGCACCTGACGGTTAACTACGGCGTGCGGTACGAATACTTTCTGCCCATGTCGGAAAAGTACGGACGCCTGTCAGACTTGTCGTTCGGGCCGGGGTTCAGTTCGACGGAGGTGGTTACGGGCCAGGACCCGGGTAGACTTCCCGCGTCGCTCATTCACAGCGACGCGCATAACTTTTCGCCGCGCGTAGGAATAGCTTACCGACCCTGGATTCAGCATCACCTGGTCATTCGTACCGGATACGGCGTGTTTTACGACGGGAGCATTTACTCGCGCATGGTTAGCAACATGGTGGACCAACCACCTTTCGCGACGGCTTCCACCGAGACCGCCAGCCCGGAACAGATGTTGACCCTGGATAACATCCCACCGAGTTCTTCCAATACCATCCACAACACTTATGCGGCCGATAGCAATTTCCGGCGGCCTTACGCGCAGAGCTGGAACTTCCTCATGGAAGATGAAATCTTTCGCAATGTCATACTTTCGGTGGGGTACGTGGGCACGAAGGGATCGAAACTCGATCTGCTGCTCGCACCCAACACGCTCATTACCAACACCACGGGCACGCAGCAAACCTCCATTTCCGGTGTCCAACAATTTCTCTACGAAACGGACGGAGCAGATTCGATCTATAACGGCCTCCAGGTCACGTTGCGACGGCAATTCCACGGCGGCTTTTCCATCTGGGGCAACTACACGTGGGGTAAGTCCATTGATGACGCAGCCAACATTGGCGGCAATGGGCACAACGTCCCACAGAAGAGCAACGATCTGTTGGCGGAACGCGCCCTCTCGAATTTCGATGTTGCCAACAAGTTGGTCATCAATCACACCTATGAATTTCCTTTTGGGGAAGAGCGCCACTTCCTCAATCGCGGCGGCGTAGCGGCGCGGATCATCGGCGACTGGCAAATCAGCGGTGTCACCACCATTCAATCCGGTTCCCCGCTGACGGCACAGGTGGCCGGCAACGAGTCCAATAACAACGGTTCGGGGGTATTCGCCTCCGAGCGCCCCGACGCCACAGGCCTCCCTGTTGACCTGCCGCGCTCCCAGCGCAGCACGCTGGACTTCTTTAATACCGCAGCTTTCGCGCTTCCTACCTCCGGCCAACCCGGCACCGCGGGACGGAATACCATCACCGGCCCGGGCACGGTGAACTTCAACATGTCGCTGGGACGCCTCTTTACTTTCTCCCGGGAAAAGAACTTGCGCGCGCGATTCAGCATTAACGCCAACAACATTTTCAATCATCCGAATTACAGCAGCGTGGCCACAACGATCAATGCCGAGAATTTTGGCTGGGTGACGGGTGTCGGGGCGATGCGCTCCTTAAGCCTCGCGTTGCGGTTTAATTTCTAGCGGGGGAAACAATGCGGCAGGTGGGCAGATGAGTGGAAGAAAAACGGGCAGATCGGTGGGCAGGCAGGTCGGCAGATGGGCCGTAGAATTGCTCTCGCCATCTGCCTATTTGCCGATCTGCCTATTGCCCGTTCTTGCCATCTGCCTATCTGCCTACCTGCCCACTGCCTTTTTTGCTCAAGGGAAGGCACCGTCCACCCCGGTTTCCAAGAGCCCACAACAATCGTTCATCCTGCGCTCCACGACCAACGAGGTGGAGGTTGATGTGCGTGTCTATGACAAATCCGGCAAGCCCGTCACGGACTTGAAGCAATCGGATTTTCGTGTCACGGAGGATGGCGTTCAGCAAACCATCTCAAATTTCAGCCTGGAGAACGTGGAAAAGTTGGCGCAAGCCACGGGGGGCAATGAACAGGCACAGGTCATCGACCTCGCCAAGCTGCCGCCGGAGGTCAATGCCGAGCAGGTGCTTCAGGACCATCGCCTCCTGGTTTTTTTCTTTGACTTGAGCTCGATGCAACCCGACGAGCTGATGCGCGCCCTGAAGGCTTCAAGCGATTTCGTGACGAACCGTATGACCCCTGCTGACCTGGTCGCGGTGGTTACCTACTCATCCAGCTTGCGGGTGACTCAGGATTTCACCAACAACCGCGACTCCCTCAAAAAGGCTCTGCGCGCGATCCTGGTGGGGGAGGAATCCTCCTCCCTGGCCACGACCGGGGCGATCGGGGAAGCGGGCGGGACCGACGCCAATGGTATGGAAATCGTCACTCAGGACGTTTCCGACGCCTTCACTCCCGATGAAACCGAATTCAATATCTTCAACACGGACGAGAAACTTGCCGCTATCGAGTCGTTGGCAACCATGCTTCGCAACGTACCGGGACGGAAGAGCGTGATTCACTTTTCCAGTGGCATTACCCGCACCGGCCAGGAAAACCAGGCGACTTTGCGGGCGGCCACCGACGCGGCAAATCAAGCCGACGTATCGCTCTATACCATGGACGCACGCGGCCTTGCCGCCTTGCCCCCGGGCGGCGATGCCAGCTCTTCCAGCCCCTCCGGCACGGCCATTTATTCGGGCTCGGCTGTGGCGTCGCAGGTTTCCTCCTTGCAAGGCAGCCGCGAAACCCTGGCCTCCCTCGCCACCGACACGGGGGGAAGAACTTTTTACGATCTGAACGATTTCACTCCCGCTTTCGAAGAAGTTCAGAAGGAGAATTCCAGCTATTACCTGATCGGATATGCACCTACTAACACGCGCTCGGATGGCCGATTCCGGCACATTCGCGTGGAGGTGGCCCGGCCGGGGTTGAAGGTACAGGCGCGCCCCGGGTACTTTGCTCCCAAGAATTTCCGGCAGTTCACGCGCCAGGACAAGGAACTCCAGCTCCAGCAAGTGATGGATTTGGATGTGCCGTTTGTGGATCTGCCCTTTGTGGTGGAGACTGCATACTTCCGCCGTCCGGACAAGAAATTCACCGTGGTTCTGGCGGCAAAAATCCCCGGGTCGCAGGTTGCTTTCCTGAAGAAATCCGGGAAGCATGAAACCGAATTTGATTTTGCCTGGAAAGTCACCGATACGCAGAACCATACCGCCGGGGGGCTGCGCGATACGCTGCCCGTGAGGGTGACCAACGATACTTTTGAGGAGATCATCGGCAGCAACCTGTTTTACGAGGGGGAAGTCGTTCTGCCCCCCGGAAAATATAATTTGAAGGTTGTGGTACGGGAGAACGAAAGCGGCAAAATCGGAACCTTCGAGGCGCCACTCGAGGTGCCGGACGTTGCCGATGCGGGTTTAGGCTTAAGCTCCGTCGTGCTGTCCAACGAAGTGAAGTCCTCCGATGACCTGGATCGCGCGCGGGTCACTCGCGACAAGAATGCGCCGTTGCAAGTGGGGAACCGCTCGATTCTGCCCAGTGTGACGCGCGTGTTCCGCACCAACCAGATGCTCACGGTCTATCTGGAATCTTATGCCGGGAAGAATGTGGCACCCGCCGGACTCGCCACCCCGCCCTCCGTGGGCCTCGTCTTCTTCCGCCGGGGGAGGAAGTTCGCGGAGGCCGGGCCCTTCCCCGGAAAGCTTGAAAAGTCGACAGAACAGAGGGCTTCCTATTTTGCGCAGATTCCGTTGGAAAAATTTCCCCGGGGAAGTTACACCCTGCAAATAAATGTTCTCGACCCGGCAATCGAGAGGGTGGCCTTCGCGCGCGTGCCCATGGCCATTGTGCCGCCGCCACCGCGTAACCTGCCTTCGGGGACCGGAAAATGAGAATTACGCGGGCTAGGCACTTTTCAGACCTTGAGAAAGCGTTTCCATCGGGG
The DNA here is from genome assembly GCA_963825395.1 of uncultured Acidobacteriota bacterium. GTDB lineage: Bacteria > Acidobacteriota > Terriglobia > UBA7540 > UBA7540 > Bog-366. Next base: position 20,880 of record CAWGTQ010000073.1, read on the forward strand.
TCTAAAAAATATTGACACGCGCGGCGAGTTCTTTTACGATGTCAGTCGACAATTGAATATCTGATTCAGTAACCCTGAATCTCATCTAGAGTGGCCGAGGGACGGGCCCGATGACGCCACGACAACCGCCCCGACTCAGTCGGGGGCCAGGTGCCAATTCCTACCCGGTGCGGGGGAGATGAGAGGGGGCCGTTGGACTTGCAAGAAAGCCTCTTCTTACTTCGGAAGGGGTTTTTTAGTTTGTGCCTCTTCCCGAACTTCTTACTCATCCCCAACCATAGCCCGGCCGCTCAGATGAAAGCAGGAGGACCTGTGAGTTACGCAATTCATTTGAAATGCCGGGAGTGTGATCGCACCTACCCGCTTGAACCCATCGCTGCGTGCGAGGAATGTTGGGCCCCGTTGGAAGTGGTATACGACTACGGAAAGCTCTGGGCTGACCTGCGGCGCGAAGACCTTGCTTCTCGCCCTCCCACCATGTGGCGGTATCGGGAATTGCTGCCGCTCGCTCGCGACCCATACGTGGGCCATCAGACGGGATTCACGCCGCTGGTGGCAGCGCCCCGACTGGGGGCGGCGCTGGGGGTTCGCGAACTTTACGTGAAAAACGATTCCGTTAACCACCCCACGCTCTCCTTCAAGGACCGCGTGGTGGCGGTGGCGCTGTCGAAAGCGCACGAGTTCGGATTCGACACGGTCGGCTGCTCGTCCACCGGAAATCTTGCCAACGCCGTGGCCGCGCAGGCGGCGGCTGGTGGCTTTAGGGCGTTCATCTTCGTTCCCGCCGAACTCGAACCGGAGAAAATCATTGCCACGCAGGTATACGGCGCCACGCTGGTACGCGTGGAAGGCAATTATGATCAAGTGAACCGCCTTTGCTCGGAGGTGGCCCAAAGGCATACCTGGGGCATCGTTAACGTCAACCTGCGCTCCTACTACTCCGAAGGATCGAAGACCGTAGGATACGAAATCGCCGAGCAACTCGGCTGGCGCCTGCCGCAGAACATTGTCATCCCCATGGCCGGAGGGTCGCTGATCACGAAGGTCAACAAAGCGTTTGAAGAATTGAAGAAGCTCGCCTGGGTTGAACCCCTTCAAACCCGCTTCTTTGGCGCCCAGGCGACGGGTTGCTCACCCATTACCAACGCCGCCAAGCGCGGAACCACGGAAATTGATCCGCAGAAACCCCACACAATCGCCAAATCGCTTGCCATCGGCAACCCGGCGGACGGCATTTATGCGGCCAAGACAATTCTTTCGAGCGGCGGCATGGGGGAGGATGTGAGCGATGAGGAAATTGTGGAAGGCATCCGCCTGTTGGGGGAGACGGAAGGTATCTTTACCGAAACTGCCGGGGGCGTGACTGTCGCCGTGGCGCGCAAACTGATTCGGCAGGACCGACTGAATCCTGAGGAATCCATCGTTCTGGCCATCACCGGCAATGGGCTAAAAACAATCGGCGCGCTCCAGGGGAGGATTGCGGAGAGCGTTCTGATACGGCCCAAGCTCGAGGATTTTGAAGAACAGTTCCTCAGTGCTCCGGCCACCGTTTAGCTTTCGGCTTTCAGCTATCAGATTTCAGCCAAGACTCATTGTCTTGGGTGGGTCGCAGGCCCAGAGATACTCAGAATGACCCGATTCAGCAGGACCACTCAGCAACCCGCTAAACCGAGGACTGACAGCTGATGGCTGAGTGCTAATCACTTTCTTGGAGGAGGCAACCTTTGGATAGGAAACTCGGATTTGATTCGATTGCATTGCACGGCGGCCAGAAGCCAGACCCTACAACCGGCGCACGGGCTGTTCCCATCTATCAGACCACGTCTTTTGTTTTCAAGGACACAACCCACGCTGCCAATCTGTTTGCGCTGAAGGAATTCGGCAATATCTATTCGCGCATTATGAACCCCACCTGGGACGTGCTGGAGCAGCGCGTCGCCGCCCTGGAGGATGGAGTGGCGGCCCTTGTGGCCGCTTCCGGCCAAGCCGCGCAGACTCTGGCGATTCTGAATATCGCGAGCTGTGGCGATCAAATCGTCTCGTCCGCGAGCCTCTATGGCGGCACCTATAATCTCTTCCATTACACGCTGCCCAAGCTGGGGATTGAGACCGCATTCGTCGATCCAAGTGACCCCGAGAATTTCAAGCGCGCCATCACGTCCAAGACGCGCCTGGTTTACGCGGAGACGCTGGGCAATCCCAAAAATGACATGCTCGACATCCAGGCCGTGGCCAAGATCGCGCACGATGCGGGCGTTCCCCTCATGATTGACAACACCGTGGCCACACCTTATCTGTGCCGCCCGTTTGAGTGGGGCGCGGACCTCGTCGTTCACTCCATGACGAAATTTCTCGGGGGCCACGGAAACTCCATCGGGGGTATTATCGTGGATTCGGGAAAGTTCAACTGGGCCAACGGAAGATTTCCCGAGCTCATCGAGCCCGACCCGAGTTATCACAACATGAAGTTCGTGGAGACGTTTGGGCCGCTCGCCTATATCATCAAGGCGCGTGTCCAACTTCTCCGCGACATCGGCGCGGCTCTGAGCCCCTTCAATGCTTTCCTGATTCTGCAAGGAGTTGAAACCCTCTCCTTGCGGGTTCAGCGGCACTGCGACAGCGCCCTAAAGGTGGCCCAATTCCTGGAATCGCACCCGGCGGTAAGTTGGGTGAACTATCCCGGCCTCTCGAGTCATCCCACCCACGCGCTGGCCAAGAAGTACATGCCGCACGGGTTCGGGGCCATTCTCGGTTTTGGCATTAAAGGCGGATTGCAGGCGGGCATCAAATTCATCAATGCTCTCGGCCTGCTCTCGCACCTGGCCAATATCGGCGACGCAAAATCACTAGTCATCCACCCGGCCAGCACGACTCACCAGCAACTGAGTCCTGAGGAGCAGCAGGCCACCGGGGTGACCGAAGATTTCATCCGGCTGTCGATTGGGCTGGAGAGCATCGAGGACATCCTTGCTGACATTGATCAGGCGCTGGCGGCCTCGCAAAAGTAACGCTGTCCGTTGTCAGTGGTCCGTGGTCCGTCGTTCTGCCCAGCCTGGACCGCGGGCCATGGACAACGGACAACTGACCACGGACAACTAACCATGGACACCCAATGTACGATCGGAATTGTTGAAACCCAATCCTTCACCTTCGCTGAGCCGCCCCAGGAGATGCTCCTTGAGTGCGGGCGAAGTTTCGGGCCCATCACTCTGGCGTACGAGACTTACGGGCAATTGAGCCGGGCCAAGGACAACGCCATTCTTATTCTTCATGCCCTTTCCGGAGATGCGCACGCCGCCGGTTTCAATCATCCCCATGAACGCCAGCCTGGCTGGTGGGATATTATGATTGGCCCGGGCAAAGCCTTCGACACGCAAAAATATTTTGTGATTTGCTCCAACGTCATAGGAGGCTGTAAAGGCTCAACCGGCCCCAGCTCGATCAACCCCATGACAGGGCGGCCGTACGCGCTGGACTTTCCCTTGGTAACTATTCATGACATGGTAAATGCCCAGCGAGCGCTTATTGACCACCTGGGAATAGACCAGTTGCTCTGCGCCGTGGGCGGCTCGATGGGCGGGATGCAAGTGCTCCAATGGGTGGTCAACTACCCGGAGCGGGTCCGGCTGGCCATCCCCATCGCGACCACCAGCAAGCTTTCCTCCCAAGGGATTGCTTTTAACGAGGTGGGCCGCCAAGCCATCCAGTCGGATCCCCACTGGAGGGAAGGCGACTATTACGGCAAGGCCATCCCCCGGCGGGGGTTGGCCATCGCGCGGATGATCGGGCACATTACCTACCTTTCCGAGAAGTCCATGCACCAGAAATTCGGCCGCAAGCTCCAGGACAAAACTCAGTATGGGTACGACTTTCGTACGGATTTTCAAGTGGAAAGTTATTTGCGCTACAAGGGCGACCATTTCGTTGACCGCTTTGACGCGAACTCCTACCTCTATATCTCGAAGGCTATGGATTACTTCGATCTCGCCCAGCCGTATGGGAACCTCGAACAGGCTTTTGCCAATGTGAAGGCTAAGTTCCTGGTGATTTCGTTTTCATCGGACTGGCTCTTTCCCTCCTACCAGTCGAAGGAAATCGTCAGTGCCTGCCGGCGCGTCGGCGCGGAGGCCATTTACACGGAAATTCAGACTGACTACGGGCACGACGCTTTTCTCCTGGAGTCGGAACAACTTAGTTCTCTCATCACAAATTTCCTGACCCACGGGAAGGGGGCTTCCTAGCATATGGGCAGCTTGGGCGAAGAAGTTCGGCTCGATGGCGCCGGCACGGTGGTACACCTGCTGCCGGAGCACCGGGTAATTATGGACCTCATTGCGGAGGGTTCGCGCGTCCTGGATCTTGGCTGCGGTGAGGGAGATTTGCTGCTGGCCTTGAAGGTCATGAAGAACGTCCGCCCCGAGGGCATTGAGCTATCCGAGGCTTGCATCCAATCTTGTGTCGCCAAGGGGTTGTTTAGCGTTCACCACGGGGACCTGGACGAAGGTTTGGCAGATTATCCCGACAATTCCATCGATGACGTCATCCTTACCAACACTATCCAGGTTCTGCATCGCCCTCTGCTTCTGATCCGGGAAATGGCCCGCGTGGGCAAGCGCTGCATCGTGAGCTTTCCAAATTTTGCCCACTGGCCAGTACGCTGGCAGCTCTTTCGCCATGGCCGCATGCCGAAGACGGGAAAGCTGCCCCACGAATGGTACGAAACCCTGAACATTCACCTGACAACGATCATCGACTTCCGCGAATTTTGCCGCAAAGCTGGATTAAACGTTCTCCAAGAAGTTCCCATGCGTACCTCGGCTCCCGGTCGGCGCAGCGTGGTGCGGTTTTTTCCCAACCTGCGCGCGGACTCGGCCATTTTTGTTTTGAAAGCAGGTCCCGCGATGGGCGCTGATCCGTCCGCATCTCACTGACGGCCTTCGCACTTTCATCCCATTTCCACCGTTGCCGATTATCCCTGCGTCGCTTATTATGGTTGGCTTCCGCGAAGGCGGATTTTGCCGATGAGTGAGCGTGTTTCAATTCGCGTGCCGGCCACCGGCGCAAACCTCGGATGCCTCTTCGATTGTGGGGCGATTGCTTTGAGCCTTTACCTTGACATCCGCGTCATCCCGCGCGCGGACGAAGAGATCGTGGTGCACTACCGCGGTGTTAACTCCGATCGCATCCGCGAGGGCGCGGATAATCTGATCGCTCGGACTATGCGCGAGACACTTCGCAGTTGGGGGAAAACTCGCGGATTTGAGCTGGAAATTGAGAACCAGATTCCTGTGGGCTCAGGAGTAGGGTCCAGCGCCGCCGCGATTGTGGCCGCGCTTGCCGCGAGTCATCGGCTTGCCGACCGGACTCTTTTCGACGAAGAAATTGTGTCTCTTGCCACGCAGCGCGAAGGCCATCCGGATAACGTTGCCGCCGCATGGCAGGGCGGTTTCACCGTGGCCGTTGAATCCGCCGGAGGCGTTCTGAGTTATTCGTGCCCGGTTCCTGAACCGCTGGGGCTGGTCCTGGTGACGCCGGACTACGCCGTGCGCACCGAAGAAGCACGCAAGGTTCTGCCCGCGGAGTATTCGCGGGCCGACGCTGTCCACAACTTGCAGCGCGCTGTGGTCCTGACGGCGCAACTCTTTTCCGGCAAGGCGGAATTGCGCCGCTGCTTTTTCGACGACCGCTGGCATCAGCCCTTCCGGGCACACCTGGTGCCGGGCCTCCCGGAAGTGCTTGACTTAAAGCATCCCGACCTGCTTGGCGTCTGCATGAGCGGCGCGGGGCCTTCCCTATTGGCTTTTACGCGCGGCGACACGGCTGCCATCGGCGAGTTGATCCAAAAGACCCTCGGCGAGAAACAGGTGAAAGCCCAAGTTTACTCGGTGGCTGCCGACAATCGCGGCGCCAAGGGTTGGATTCCTCCCGACTGAACCGCAGCCCCCCAGAACACCGCTATGGTCTTCGGGCGCGATTCCGGCTAGAATAACTCCCCTATGGATGAACGAGACTTTTTTGACGAGAGCGAAACTCGGAAGCCTGCCAACCTCTCCTGCATGTACTGCCGGCAGTCAGATATGTACGAAATCCGATGGCTGGTGCGTACAAAGAAAAAGGCGCTTCGCGGGAATGCGGATGAACGCGACGGCGCAAAGTTTGCCAAGGCGCAATCTTACATGACTCGCCTCGATGACGTCATGCAATGTAAGAATTCGCGATGCCGGAAGAGGTTTGATATTACCGGCGTGCAATCGGTCGTCTTCACTCCTTGAGCTTTCGCTTTCTGCGCATAGAGTGAACCTGCGGTCGCCCAAGACGCCAGCCGGTCCTTCGACAAGAGGGGGCGTTGGCTTGCGTGCGGGCCCCCTCCGGCAGCCGCAGGAATTTTCGCTTCCTGTTGCGGCGCGAACTTTCGATCAAATCCTGCCTTGATTTTCCTCGCTCCGCCGGTGAGAATATCGCCGTCCTTCGGGCGAACGACGAGGTCCAGCGGGCACGGCCCCTAGCAGCCTTCCGCCCGCTGACCTCGGATCAACCTTGCGATCCTATCCATCCCAAGGAGACACACTTTGACAACGTCCAATAGACCGAAACATGATCGGAACGAACCGCGGGAAGGAAACTTCAACCCGGGAAGGAGAAAGTTTGCCCAGTGGGCTCTGGCAGGGACACTCGGCGGCGCAACCCTCAGTTCGCGCTTGCTTCCCGGCGCACCGATGCTCCACGATCTTCCTCCCGGCATCAAGATCTCGGTCCAATTGGGACCTGACCCCAGCGACGAAGACCTCCAGTTCGTAAATCAACTTGGGGTGGATTACGTCACCATCTGGCTCCATGCCGATCTTGCTACCTACGAGAATTTCATGCGCTTGCGCCGGAAGGTTGAGGGAGTTGGGCTGAAAGTCTGGAATATTGGGAATATCAACGTGCATAACATGGAAGAGGTTACGCTTAACCTTCCCGGCCGCGAGGAGAAAATTGAAGAATATAAGACCTATCTCCGTAATCTCGGCAGGGCGGGAATCTATTACTCCACCCTGGCTTATATGGGGAATGGCATTTGGAGTTCGGCTCGCGAAACCACGCGCGGGGGAGCCTCCGCGCGAGCCTTTGACCTTGCCAAGGACCCCGCCGGTTATTGGGATCAAAAGGTTTTTCGGGGTCCTCTAACCCATGGCCGCGTTTATTCCGAGCAGGAGATTTGGGACAACTACACGTACTTCATCAAAGCGGTCGTCCCCGTGGCGGAAGAGGCGGGGGTGAGAATCGGCATTCATCCGGATGATCCGCCCATGCCGGTTCTAGGCGGAGTTCCCCGCTGTATCTTTGGGAACTTCGATGGCTTCAAACGCGCTTTGGAAATTGCCAACAGTCCCAACATCGGAATGTGCCTGTGTTGCGGTACCTGGCTGGAAGGCGGTAAGTACACGCGCAAAAGTTTGCTGGAGACGATCCAGTACTTTGGCTCGCGCGACAAGATTTTCAAGATTCATTTCCGCAACGTCAATGCACCCTTGCCGCATTTTGTGGAAGCCTTCGTGGATGATGGTTACATGGATATGTATAAAGTGATGCGCGCCCTTCGTGAGGTGAATTTCAACGGGGCCATGATCCCTGATCACATCCCCGGAATGATCGGCGACAGAGCCGGGACCGCGTACTCCATCGCCTATATGAAGGCCTATCGACAGAGGGCCAACGAGGAAGCCAAAGGTTAGCAGTTAATTGCGCGGTCCATATTGGCGGCGAGGCATCATAGGGCCCGCCTCATAAGGGGAGGGCGGCGGGACCTCTTCGCGATCGAAAGTTACGGGCTGGCTGAGTTGCAGCTCGAGGCTGGTTCCGTAAGGCAACACCACGTCCTTGCCGCGTGTGGCCAAGATCCAGACCAGTCCGGTGGCAGCGCCCGCCGCACTCCCAATGCCCAGTCCCTCGAGCGGGGCTCCCTTCGCGGCCCCGACGATGGTCCCGATTTCGGCGCCAGGCATAGTGGTGCGGGCCACTGTTTCCGCGTCTTTCCCCTTGGACCCTCCCCCTTCAATCTGTCCTTCCTTCGGTTTAAACTTGTCGTTGCCCTCGCTTCCAAAGCCCGCAAGCGTTGCCCGCAGGTGCCTGGTGGTACCGTTGGGAAGAATCAGCTCGTCAAACCGTAGGCCAAGCTGGGCGCGGCCTTTGACGTGTCCCGGGCGAATCACCTCCGTCACCGTCCCCCGAATAGAACTCCCCTTCGGAATGACGATGTGGTTCCCCACAGTGATGGGATAGATGGATTCGCAATAAATGGACTGGCCGACCCGGGTCGACTTGGTGTTGATGGTGTTCATGAGGATCATGGGGATCGTCGTATCCATGGGAACCACGATCTTCGAGTTGTCCACCGCCACGGGAGAGTCTGCGGGGACGGCCGGGGCGCTGGCCGCCGGGCTCGTCGTTGGTGTTGGGGCCGCAGTTTGCGGTTGAGCCGCTGCGCCCACGGGCTCTGCCGGGGTTTGGGCAAAACCCGGAAGTGCGAGTGCCACTATCAGAACGGAGAGGGTGAGTGCTTTCATGATGCGCCTTCCTTCTCCTGCTTGTTCGTTTCAAGCCGGTTGCATGAAATCCTTCAGGGCAAGGTTGCTAGGGACCCATGAAGGAAATGCATCCGTCAACTTTTGCTCCACGCTTTCCTAGGCTGGACTTTCCTCATTCGTTCACACAAACGAGCATGTAAATTGTATCACCCGAGGCGTGACTGAGCTGTCCCTGGATCTTCCATAGATGACCGTCCAGTTCGTAGGTTTGCGAGTAGGAGTCATACTTACCCTTCAGGCGGACTTGCTTCAGCCTGCGCTCCGGAATCTCGCGGGTGTCCCCCGGCTTCCAGGGCCGGAGGACGTTGAAAGGGTTACCCATCTCGAGAGTAAGTTTAACAAAGCTTCCAACCCAAGGAAAGCTCCTATGGATTGAGTCATCTCATCATTTAGCCATCGCGTGATTTGGCGATTGTGTGATTGAGCAATTGCTGCCGATTTGTGGTTTTCAATGGCAAAATCACTAAATCGCTCAATCCTTCATTACTTTAAAACCCCCAGCGCGGACTCGATGGCCGTGGCGATGCGCATGGTATGGTCCTCCACAGCATGCGCGTCCGCACCTTCCACCATGACGCGCGCCAGAGGTTCGGTGCCGGAGTAACGCACGACTACGCGACCGCGCTCACCCAACTCCGTGCAGCATTGGGTGATGGCTCGTGCGACAGTGGCTATCGAATCGAGGGGCGGCTTCTCTCGCACGCGCACATTGCGAATCAATTGCGGAAAGGGGTGGAAGCCGCGAAGCAACTCGCCGAAAGACTGTCGCGTCTCAGCCAGCAGGCGCAGGACTTCCAGCAGCGTGATCATGCCGTCGCCCGCGAGCGATAGGTCCGAAAAAATGATGTGCCCGGAGGGCTCTCCCCCCAAAGAAATTCCGGAGCGCAGCATTTCTTCCAGGACGTACTTGTCCCCTACCGCAGTGCGCTTCAGCCCGATGCCCTGGTGGGCCAGAGCCAACTCCAAGGCAAGGTTAGTCATTAGCGTGCCGACTACAGCGCGGCCTTTCAGATTGCCCTGCCGCGCGAGGAAGGGGGCGATGGCGTAGAGGACGTGGTCCCCGTCGGCCAAGCGGCCCTCGCCGGTGGCAAAGATAGCGCGATCGGCATCCCCGTCGAATGCCACTCCCAGGTCGGCGCCTAGCGCACGTGTGGCGTCGGCCATCATTTCGGGGTGAAGTGAACCGCAGTGCAAGTTAATGTTGCGCCCGTTGGGTTCCGAATTTAGGATGCGTGGCTTTATTCCCAACCGATCGAGAAGCAAGGGCGCCAGGCGGCACGCCGCGCCATGGGCGCAGTCTACAACCAGACTATAACCGGAGAGATCGCGTCCGGCTGGAATCAGACTCACCAAGTGTTCAACGTACCCTTCCACCCAGCCCGGAACAGTGCGCGCAACATTGTCCGCTATATCCGGCAATTCCGGCAGAGCCTTTAGCAAGCTCTCTATCTCCATTTCCTGAGCTTCCGCCAGTTTGGTTCCGGCAGACGAGAAAATCTTGATGCCATTGTCCTGGTATGGATTGTGCGAGGCGGAAACCATTACGCCGGCGGAAAGATCGTGACGGTGGGTCAGGAAGGCCACGCCCGGAGTAGTGATGATGCCGGCGTCAACCACCAGTGCGCCGGTTGAGGCGAGGCCGCTGGCCAAGGCGCGGGAAATCCACTCATTCGATTCGCGCGTGTCCTTTCCCAAAACCACGCGCGCGGGCATGGAAGCGTTTTTAAGGGCTATCCCTAGAGCTTTTCCGATCTTGAGAACCGTGACTTGGTCCAGGGGATATTGGCCGGCAACACCACGAATGCCGTCCGTGCCGAAAAGTTCAGGTTTTGTGGCCATGTTCGCAATCATTGTAGCGCAATGCCTTGCCATTATCGAAGGCGGCTTAGCAACATTGTGAAGCTCGAAAAATTGGCTGGCCGGGCAGTCAGGTCATGGGGCCATCGGTTCATCGAGTCATTGAATGATCAGGTGATCTGGTGGATGGCGATTAATCCATTGATTTGGCGGTTCGGTCTCACCATTGGTCCGCATGATGCTTGACGACGTGCGGCCCTCGGGCGCAATCTGTACTATCCTAAATCGCGCCGCAGGAAATTGGGTGCGGAACGACCGCAGGTTTGGTCTTTGCGAATGGGGTCTATAGGGTTCAAATCTTTTGAGACTTTCAAAATACCATTCCTTCTTTATTGCCTCTGGCGCGGTTTTGTGGGCACTCTCCGTCTCAATGGCCGCGCAGGTCGGTCCCGCCTCCTGGCAAGGCACCCTGCGCGATGCCAGGGGAAACATCATGGCCGGGACCCAGGTCGATCTGAGTGAAACCGCGTCGGGTCGCACCTTGACAACCATCACGGACGCGCAAGGCGCCTTCAGTTTCCCCAAATTGCTAGCCGGTAACTATGCGGTGCGCATCCGCTGGCATAACAAGACGACCACGTCGCGGGAGGTGCTGAAAATCCAGCCGGGGAGCCACCTGAACTCTTCCGTCCAGGTTGCAATTGACGGGGTAGGGCTAATCCTCCAAACCACGGCGGCGGCAGAACAGCCGAAAGCAAGTGGCGGGGAAAAACTCTCGAGCCGGGAAGTTTCGGAACTGCCCCTGAACAAGCGCGACTTCAGCCAACTGCTGCTGCTGGCTGCCGGTACCATGACCGATACTAACGGCTCGGCGAATTTCACCCAACAATTCGCGGTGAATGGCCAGCGCGGTACTACCGCCATGTTTGCCATGGACGGCGTGGACACAACCGACCCGGAATTGGGTGGCGCCACCTTTTCAAACTTCAACGTGGACGCGGTGCAGGAAATCCAGTCGCTCTCGGGCGTGATGCCTCCGGACATCGGCCACGGAGCTGCCGGCTTCACCAACATCAAGACCAAGGCCGGGACGAATCTGCTTCACGGCTCGGTTTTTGAATTCGTCCGCAACTCGGCCTTCGATGCCCGCAATTTCTTCGACCAGCGAACCTTGGCCGACCCCGGCCGTATTCCGCCCTTCCGGCGCAATGAATTCGGCTTCACCCTCGGGGGGCCGGTCACGCTCCCGGGAATTTACCAGGGCCGCGATCGCACCTTTTTCTTCGGGCAGTATCAGGGTTTCCGCCAAGTGCTGGGGACCACGCAGGTGCTCTCGGTACCCACCCAGGCAGAACGCCAGGGTATAGACACGACGGCGTTCCCGGGTGACACACTTTACGTGCCCGTGAATCCGCAGATGGCCCCCATCCTGGCGGCCTATCCATTGCCCAACGATCCTCAGGGATCCTTTGGACCGCGCACCTACGCCGCTTCTTCCAAGGTCACGACCGACACGAACCAGTTTTCAATACGCATTGACCATCGCATTTCCGGCCAGGGGCAACTTTTTGTGCGCTTCAACCTCGACAACACGACCGGTCCACTGACCAATCCCGACCAGTCGGCCATCGATCCGAGCTTTGCTGTCTCTTTTCATGACCACCAGCGCAACGCGGCGCTGAGCTTCACCCGCTCCGTTTCGCCCCACTTCACTTCCGAGACCTCGCTCGGATACATTCGCAGCACGCCGCTCTTTCTTTCTCCCAATCACACCCAGCCCGCCATGACGTTCGCCGACAGTCTTTACGAGCCTTTCAACTCGGCTGCCGGGACCGCCACGGGCGCATACGGAAATCTCTACCAGTTGCGGCAGAACTTCATCTACGCGCACGGGACTCACACGCTGAAATTCGGCGTGGAGATCCGCTTCAACCGCGACTCGACCATCTTTGGAGTGAACCCTGACGGCGCGTACACCTTTGGTGGTGGCGCCGCGTATGCGCCGGCCAATATTCCCTCGGCAGATGGCCAGCATGATATCCAGGCGGGCGATCCACTTCCCGACACCCTTACGGGATTCCTCACCGCCACCCCTTTCTCGTACAACACGGTGGTGGCGTCGGCCTTCACGGCGACCGGCGAGCACTTTGACGAGGCCAATGTCCGGCGCGAGGCTTATAACTTTTACTTCCAGGACACCTGGAAGTTCACGCCGCGATTCACGCTCACTTACGGCCTGCGCTACGAAGTGAACAGCCGGATTCACGAAGGCACCGACCGTACATCGACGTTCGAAACGGTGGATCCGAGTGGCAAGCCGGTACCCGTTTGGGAAACTGGAGCCCGGCAGATTGTACTGGTCAATCCGCAGCCGCCTTATGAGCGTGACCTGCGCGGGTGGGGGCCGCGGATCTCAGCGGAGTGGCGGGCGACGGACCACACGGTGCTGCGCGCGGGCGGCGGAATCACCACAATCCTTCCCAACCTCTGGCTCGATAATTCCCTCACCGGTGGCTTCCCTTTCATGGTCAATCCCACTCTTACCGCTTTGGGCGGCGCTCCTGTGCCCTTCGATAATGCCGTGACGAGCCTGCAATTGCCTCCCATCTATACCACCTCGGGTCAGTTGGCGTTTGCCACAGGCCGTACGAGCGACGTGGCCCCTAACACCGAGATCGACGTGCCGCGTTACCAGGCTGATCTTTCCGCGCTCACCCCCGGCCATCAGCCACAGCCGCTCTCCATCTTTGGAATGGCCCGGGATTTTCGCGATGGTTACATCGGCAACTATACCGCGGGGATGGAACACACGTTCAGGGATGTGCTTTTCAGCGCCTCCTATGTAGCTGATGTAGGTGTGAAGCTCGCGAGCAACGACTGTCCAAATAGTTATCCCGGCGCCTCGCCGCAGTTCGCGCGTTTCACACAGTTCAGTCCCTCCGGCCAGGTCACGGGCGGGTACGGTCCGGAGTACCTCTTGTCGACGTCTTCCCACTCCACCTATCACTCCCTGCAGGTTTCCGCATCCAAAAACTCCCCGCGCCTGGGACTGGGTTTTCAATCCAGCTACACGTTCAGCAAAGCGCTCGACGATACCAGTGCCCTCGTGGTGAGTTACGGTGGACCCTCCGGAACCATTATCCAGGCCTTTTATCAGGACCCGTGGAATCCTGGTGCTGACAAAGGGCCCTCAACCTTTGACATCACACAAGTATTTACGACGAGTGCCATTCAGGCGCTGCCCTTCGACCGGGTGGGCTTTCTCCGCCCCCTGGGAGGAAAGCTCACCTCGGGCTGGCAGGCACTGAACATTACCACACTCACCAGCGGTTCGCCGTTTACGGTTTATTCCGGGATTCAGCAGACCGGCGTCGGCTCGGCGGGTGGCGATCGGCCCGACCAGATCGCGACGCCGGATTTCTCCACCCGCCGCACGGTTCGGGAAGACTACTTCGGCCGGGGCGCGAACAACCCATCCTTCTTTTCCATCCCCATTGACGTTCCTGGCGGCACGGGGCCCAACCAGGGACGCTTCGGAACCTTGGGGCGAAACACCTTCCGGGGCCCGGGCCTTTACGATCTTGACATGGCTATGATCAAAGACACCACCTTAGGCAGCCGCGCGCGTTCCGAGCCCACGACCCTGGAGTTCCGAGCCGAGTTCTTCAATGCCTTCAACCTGGTAAACTTCGGGCTTCCAGTAAACATCATGCACGGTTCGGGCTTCGGGGTCATCAATCATACCGCCGGCACTTCCCGCCAGATTCAGTTTTCACTGAAATTGATCTACTGATTCTTCACCAATGTCACGTGAGGCTGAGGCTGCCCCAGAATCAGGTCATCCCAATGGCTGCAGTAATTTTCCTATCCTCCTTGGAAACTTTGTGCGCTATATTTTTGCCCAAGAATCTTTATTGAGGGAGTATCTTACATGTCTCAAATGGCTCGGCGCGATTTCCTGAAAGGGCTTCTGGCCGCCTCGACCGCAGCCTTCATTCCGGCCCTGACGCCCGGCGCCACGGACACCTCCGCGGCGCCGCGTATCTTCAAACTGGGCGCCATTTCCGACGGCTTCTCGGATGACTTCGAAGAGGCGCTTAAACTGATGAAAGGCTATGGCCTCGAGTGGGTCGAGATTCGCCACATTTGGAGGCAGGTTTACAACACAGAAGCCAATCCGGAACAGATTCGCCGGATACGAGAGCTGCTGGATCGGTACGGATTTCACGTTTCGGTGGTCAGCACGGCCCTCTACAAATGTGCGCTGCCCGGTACTGAGCCGGTGGGTAGTCACAAGGATCCCTACCCTTATTCCGAACAGATGGAGTTGCTGAAGCGCGCCGCCGAACGCGCCCACGCCTGGGGCACCGATACGCTTCGAGGCTTCACCTTTTGGCGCGTCGCGGAGCCCGGGAAGATTGCCGGGCGCGTGGCGGAAGAACTCGAAAAGGCGGCAGTCGTGGCGCGCAGCGCGGGCGTGCGCTTGGCCATCGAGGATGAAGGTTCGTGCAATGTGAGAACCGGACACGAATTGGCGCAGCTCCTTGCAATGGTAAATGCTCCCAATGTGGGCGCGAACTGGGATGTAGGTAATCCCTGGTCCAGCGGTGAGGTTTCCTTTCCCTCGGGATACGACGTTTTGCCAAAAGACCGTATCTGGCACATGCATTTGAAAGGGGTGGCTTGCGAGGCCCCGGGCAAGCAATGCCGCGATGCTTTCGCTGACCAGGGCAGCATCGACTTGGTGGGCCAGCTCCGCGCCCTACGCCGTGACCACTACACCGGGACCATGTCGCTGGAATGCGAGTACAACGCCCCCGGAATGTCGCACCTCCAAACCACCCAACGCTCGATGGAAGGATTGCTGAAGGTAGCGGCCATCGCCGCCACGTAAGCACGTATCAGCTTCATGAAGTGACAGAATAAGTGAAAACGCAATCCTGCGTCGGCTCCTTCTCAGATTGAGACGGACTTGGTATCGGGCTTTGGCGATTGCCCACCTGCGCCGAAGTAGTGCCGGGGGTTTGCTGATACCGAGGTACTCACTCACATCAACAGCCAGGGCTGCGCGACCCGCTCAGCCGGCGATGCCCTGGCCCGCGAGCGCGATGTTATTGCGAGTGGTGTTCTTGACGAGGTACATGGCTTCATCCGCTTTGCGCAGGAGTTCCTTGCGGGTGCGGCCATCGCCAGGGAAGGAGGCGACCCCAAAACTGGCGGTTACTTTGATATTCGCTTTCTCTTCCGCGAAAAAGACGCGATTGATCAGCAGGTCGCGGATGCGACGCACGACCATCAAGGCATTTTCCTTGGAGGTCTGGGGAAGCAGAACCACAAACTCGTCGCCGCCGTAACGGAAAGCGTAGTCAATCATGCGCAGGTTAGACTTGACGATGTCACCGATCATCCAGAGAAGCTTGGAGCCCACTAGGTGCCCGTGCACATCATTGACTTGCTTGAAATGGTCGAGGTCCATGAAGATGACGGAAAATTCGTAGCCATAACGATTGGAGCGATAGATCTCCGTGTCGAGGACGAAGTTGAGATGCCGGGCGTTGTAAAGCGCGGTGCAGTCATCCGTGATGGTGAGCTCGTGAATGCGCTGCACGTAACGGGCGTTTTCCAGCGCGATGGCGGCATAGTCCGCCAGGCTCTTAAGGATGGGAATACCTTCCGCGCCGAAGCTGGGTTTGCCGATGGCATTGACGAGTTCAATGACCCCCAGCACGTGATCATGCGCCTTGATGGGTACGCAAACGATCGAGCGCGTCTCGGTGTGCGTCAACTCATCCACCTTGGGCGTAAAGCGCGAGTCCTCGCGGGTGTTTTCAACCAGGACGGGCTCACCGTGCTTAGCCACCCACCCCGCCACCCCCTCCCCGAGCTTCAAGCGAACATCCCGAAGCTTTTCCGCGCCGCTGCCAATAGCAATTTCGAAATACAGCTCCTGCGTGACCTCATCCAGCATCAGGAGTGACCAGGTATCTGGCTGGAGCAGATCGCTAATCTTTTCCATGATGGTCTGAAGGATTTTCTGCAAGTCGAGCGTGGAGAAAAGCGCCTTCCCCACTTCGTGAAAGAGTGAGAGGCGTTCGACCTGGCGTTTCAGTTCAATAATTTCTTCTTCTGAGCCCATTACGTTTCCAAACCACCGCCGGATAAATACACGTATAGACCTTTTAAACCATTGAGCCAGGCTTTTCAACCCTTTTATCAGGGGTCTCCCCCTGGGGGGCGACCTGTTAAAGCATTTGACACTGTTATGGGCGGGAAAATATGATGATTGCGGTTCGATTTGGTAGGAGCGAACAAGGCCCCCTATGCCCGCCTTCGGTGAGAATCTTCGGCGCGAACGAGAAATGCGAGGCGTGAGCCTGGAAGAGATTTCTTCGGCCACGAAGATCAGCTTGCGTTTTCTCGAGGCCATTGAACGGGAAGATTTCTCCAAACTTCCCGGGGGGATATTCTCGCGCAGTTTCATCCGCAGCTACGCGCGCTATCTGGGTTTGGACGAAGAACGCGTAGTGACCGAATTCCAGCTTGCCGCTCAACCCCAAGCGGATTTTGACTTGCATCGGATGGCGGCAGGCAATGCAAGCTCGGGGCGGCAGTCGGCACGAACTCCATTGATTGCAACGCTGGTCGCGGTGGTTCTGCTGGCGGGGGGCTATGCGCTCTTCCGCTATTCGCGACGAGCCGCGGAAGCTCCCATCCCGCCCCCGCCCGCGCCTGTTGAGACACCCAAGCCGACCGCTCCTTCGTTCGTACCTGTGCCCACAACTTCCGGCGATGCCACGGCGGTACCGGGCGCGAATCCTTCCGCGAGCGGGGTGACACAGGGAGCGCCCCCCGCCACACCCACGGCCACCACCCCCAGCGCCACAGCCAATCCCCTGGGGGGACCGGCGGGTGTAAGCCCTGCGGCACAGTCCAGCCCACGAACGGGAAATCCCACCGAAACGAAACCCGCTGCCGATGCAGACATGGTGCTGCAAGTGGCGGCGACGGAACGCGCCTGGGTCGCCGTGGATGCGGATGGGAAGACGGTGCTGCAACGAGTGAGCAATACGTAATGAAGCACATAAACAT
>CAWGTQ010000074.1:0-207052 GCA_963825395.1 uncultured Acidobacteriota bacterium
GTATTCCGATCCAGAATAGAAAGAGGAAATTCGGCTTTACCTTTTCCGGCCCTTTTCCACCCAGTTCGATCTGGAAACGCGTCTGATTAGCAGAGTTCCAACCGCGATAGCAGCCAACAGAATCAGCGTCATCGCGGCCCCGGTGCTCACGCTGAGGATTGCTGCGCCGTATTGTCCTTGGCAGAGGTGGGTTACCCCCAGTGTGCCGCCTGCAACAATCGGAGCAAAGCACGTTTTTCTCCCATTTGCGAGCAGCTTTAGAAAGCCGGTTTCTCTAGTCATTGCAGGCCCCATTATTTGGGTTGCCGGAACTCAGCTCGCTGCAATCGGCAGCCTGTCAACCACAACATCGGCACTTTTACAATAGCCCGGAAGTAAGGGGGGCGGGATAGTACGTAGGTACTATCTCGATTGACGCAATTTTGCACACCTCGAATGACCCTCTCTGTGCCACTTGGCGCAGCACGTAAACTGAGCGTGAATGAGTCCGTGTTTTTGTATATCACATTAGCGGGTTGCGTACAGGTACGCGTATTTTGCGTTCCTGTGCGGCTCTTCGTTGCGCCTTAGCGATAGTAATAATAAACCTGTGAACGCCGCTCGTATTCGGAAAGAACCGCGGAGGAATCCGTCTGCCGACGGATACCTCCGCGCTACCCTCCACGTCCGGGCTACCCGCTGACCAAGCTTGCCCAAGGGACACAGAGGGGATAATATGCGTAGCGGACGCTCGCTTCTGGGAGTCCGTTCACTGAAGGGGACACTCAACACCAGGCCACGTGACAATGGCCAATAACCCATTCACGATCAGAATTTTCGTTCCAGACGGAGACCCGGAGGGCGTGCGAATTATTGACCGCATGAACTGGACAGGGCACGGCATTATCTTTCCTCGCGAGAAGTGGCCCACGACCAAACAGCGCGTAGAGTTCTCACGCACAGGTCTCTATATCCTCTCTGGGTACAAGGAAAACGAGGAGCAACTCCCGACTGTCTACATCGGTGAGGGAGACGTAATCCGCAACCGGATTGATTCACACTTCCAGAGCAAAGAGTTCTGGGATCGCGCAATTGTCTTTACTGCAACGAATCAGAGCCTCAATAAGGCACACGTCAAATGGCTCGAATATGCACTTGTGAACCGCGCCGTTCAGGCGAAGCGGAGCATTCTCGACAATGGCACAGCACCGCAGGAGCCAGCGCTCAGCGAAAGCGAGCACGCCGACATGCAGGCATTTTTGCAGGAAGTCCTGCAGATTTTGCCGCTCGTCGGCCTTCGCGCGTTCGAAATGCCGAAGCCGGTCGCCACACCCCAATTAGCACCTGAAACCGAGGCTGCGACCAAGGCTGGTCCGAAGGGGCAGAGGGACACGATTGTCGTGCCTGCCCAACAGGACGGTTTCGAGAAAGTATTTCTCGGCCAAAAATGTTGGTATGCAATCCGCATCGCAGGCGGGATGCTTCCTAAAATCAAGTTCATCGCCGCGTATCGGACGCAGCCTGAGTCCAAGGTGACGCACTACTTGCCGGTGGCGAGCATTGAACCCTACGGCGAAGAAGGGAAATACAAACTTATTTTCGCGGAACCGGCCAAGCCCATTGGCCCAATACCCTTCGCGGACGCTCCCCAAGGGTCGATGCAGGGACCCCGCTATACGAGCCTCGCTAAATTGCAAAGGGCCAAGAAGCTCATGGACCTCTTCTAGTGGGTACCTAACTCAGCCCCTTCCCGACGGTGGGTTTGCTATCATGGGTATTCAGGGAAACGAATGCCGCCCTTAAGCTACCGACAACACGAAGTCAGTTTTTGCGCTGATGTTTCAAAGTGGTCTGACAAAATCTTTGAAACCAACCCTGAGTTGCCCTTTGGCTCATCGGAAATTGAACGATTTGGACGCGGCAGCCTGAAGAGGCAGGACTTTCGCGTCTACGAACGAAAAGAGGGCGGGCGCGGCAAGCTGGCACTTTGCGGCGAGGTCAAACTTCCGGGCGCCGCCCAGGGCAGTTCCCCGTTCGGTTTGGCGTTAATGCAAGATGCCTTTGACAAGGCCACGCGGGAGAACTGCCAATACTTTTTCACCTGGAACGTCGAACACCTTGCGCTTTTCGACCGTTCACGGTGGGACGCTGCCTCGATGCATGAGCGTTGCGTCGGCGAGTGGAAGCTCGGGGCTGAACTCAATCGGCCAGAAGATGTCACACGCCCAGAGGTCAAGGGCAAGCTCCAAGATGATTTTCTTCCACGCTTTTTTACGGATTTTGCCGAGATCTACTCCGGGCGCAAGCGAGACCTCGGCCAACCGCCCTCCGATTTTTACGTTTCAGTTCTGGAAAGCCACCTCGCGGGACCTTCGGGTCCGGTGCGGGAATTGCGCGATTACCTGGAAACGGAATCAGGGCGTGCTCCTGTGTTCAAGGCTCGTTTGCGCTCCTGGATGGCGGAAGAGCAGCAATGGAACGTTGACCCCAACGACCAAGTTTCCTGGCGAGAAGCCATAGACCGCGCCGCTCGCAGCATGGCTTACGTGTTGGGTAATCGGATTCTCTTCTACCAAGCGGTTCGACTGCGGAACCAGCTACCAGAATTAAAGCTTCCACGCGCGGCAAAGACCGCGGTCAAGGCCTTCGAATACCTGCAGGAGAGCTTCGAGGAAGCTGTTCACGTCACGGGCGACTACGAACCGGTCTTTTTTCCGGAGGCCAAAGAGTGGGCCGCCGTCGTCGCCCTATCCGGCGCAAACTCCATCGACGCGTGGAGCAACTTCATCCGCGCTGTTGATCGGTTTAATTTAAAGAAATCCCCACCGACATTCTCGGGCATACTTTCCAGAAGCTCATCAGCCCGGAAGAGCGCCACAAATTTGGCCAGCATTACACGGACGAAGACATCGTGGACGTCATCAACGCCTTCTGCATCCGCAAGGCGGGGGCCGTTGTGCTCGATCCCTCATGCGGGAGCGGCACGTTTCTGGTTCGGGCCTATTATCGCAAGCTCTACCTCGATAAGCGCCTCACTAATCAGGAATTAATTAGCGGCCTTTTCGGATGCGACATCAATATTTTCCCTGCCCACCTTGCCACCCTGAATCTGGCCGCTCGCTTCATTGCTAATGAGGAGAACTATCCACGCATTGTGCGCAAGAACTTCTTCACCGTGGCGCCCGGAAAGACGTTCTGCGAGATTCCCTCGGTATTTCGCGACCGCCGGGGAAAGCGCGAGATTCAGAAAATTCCGTTGTCGGTGCTGGATGCGGTGGTTGGCAATCCGCCTTACGTTCGGCACGAGCATATCCCGAAGGCTTCGGAAAAGGGCGCTATCTACGATCAGACAAAGGAACATATCTTTGCGACGGTGGAGCAGGCGTGGCCCCGAATTGAACTTTCCGGGCAGAGCGACTTACATGTCTACTTCTGGCCCTTGGCCTGTCAGTTTCTTGCCGAAGACGGCTGGTTTGGTTTCTTGACCTCATCCAGTTGGCTCGACGTGCGTTATGGCTTTCAACTTCAGCGCTGGGTGCTGCTCAATTTCCGAATCGTGGCAATCATTGAGAGCGTGGACGAACCGTGGTTTGAGGATGCTCGCGTCAAAACGGCCGTCACCATCCTCCAACGCTGCGATGACCCCACGAAACGCGGTGAAAACCTCGTTCGGTTTGTGCGTCTCAAAAAACCATTAAAAGAAATTCTGGGGGAGTGGGAGGACGAAGCCCAACGGCAGGAGGCAGCGGAGAAGTTCCGGGACCTGATCCTCAAATCAAAATCGGACCGTTCGAATGACCAACTCCGCATCATGGTCAAGCGGCAAGAGGACCTGTGGCAAGAAGGGCTTTCCATCGCGGAAATGTTCGCCAAGCACAAGGGGATCGAAGTGGCGGCGGCGGACGAAGTTGAAGAGGATGCCGAGGAAAGTCGCGAAGAAGCCGAACCCGGCGCCTCTGAAATTTCCACTCCGAGTAAACGTACGGGAGACTATGGCGGCGGCAAGTGGGGTCGGTATCTGCGTGCGCCGGACTTCTACTTTGAAATCATGCGCGAGTTTGGCCACCGGATCACGCGATTAGGGGAAGTTGCCACGATCACTTATGGGATTAAAAGCGGATGCGATGCGTTTTTCATGCCGCGCAACGTGTCAGCGGAACTCTTGAGAAAGCACCCGAGCGAGTTAGAGTGGAGGTTGCTTCCGTTAATGAAGCGGTGCAGGCGCGAAGAAGTGGAACGCGGTAAGCTGGTCATCGTCGAATGTGGCGACGACACACTACACCCGATCGAGGCGGAGTTTGTAAGGCCAGAAGTTCACAACCTAATGCAGGTAGACCGCCCCCTTATCTCGCCCGAGCAACTTGATCGCGTAGTGCTTTGGGTTAATCAAGAATTGAAAGAGCTCAAGGGCACTTTTGCCTGGCACTACATTACCTGGGGTAGCAAACAGACATTCGCGTCAAGGCGGTCAAGACCGGTACCCCTTCCGAGTCGAGCTACAATTTCTGGTCGGGAGCGATGGTACGATCTCACGCAGACGCAACCAGGGGCTGGTTTCTGGCCCGAAGGGCAACAATACCGCCACATAATCCCTGCAAACCCACATGGGCTAGTCTGCAACCACAAACTCTTCGACATTCATCCACTCGCAAAGGATTCCGTTGGACGAGAAGGATTGATGCCGATACTGAATTCGACTCTTCTGGCTTTCATCAAGCCCTTTTACGGCCGATACGCCGGGACGGAAGGAAACCTTCAGATCGCCCTTACCGACGCATTGCTTTTGGAAATACCCGATCCACGGAATCTCACAGAACAGTTGAGTTCGAATCTCACATCCGTATTTAAACAGATTCAAGAGCGCAAGGTCACCCAGTTAGTCGAAGAGCCGTTCATGAAGTGTCACACGGCGCTTGAAGTTCGTGAGGCCGCAAAGCTACCATTAGGTTTACCGCTGGAATTGCGGCAGGAAGACCGAAGGAACTTGGATGATGCCGTATTTGAACTGTTGGGTGTCCAAGACCCCCGGCGGCGAAAGGATCTAATCGATCGTCTATATCGCGAAGTGGCGTCCCACTTCCGCTCCATCCGTATCGTGGAAGTCCAAAAGATGGAGCAACGCAGGCATGGCGGTGGCAAGGACGACGTTTCGCAAACGGAACTCGCGCTAGACGCCTGGAACCACGCGCACGGTGAGGTCCATGAACCGCTCCCAACGTGGGTGGAGGATGAAAATGGGTAATCCCAAGAAAAGGGTGGAGATACCGGAGGGAGACATCAGGCTTCCGGCGGCGGAAAACATGTTCGAATCGACCACGATCTATTTCGGCAAAAACCCCGCCGTGAGTCTGGTGTGTGACAGCCGGGCCGAGGCAGAACTGCTGGTCGCGATTGCAGAGGCGGGGTACCGCGGACCCATTTCCATTCCCACCACGGAGGAAGGATGCCGCATCCTTCACCAGAAGCTTCTGGACCGCCTGGCCCGCGCCCGGGCCCATTTTGAAGAATTAGCCCGGGAGCGCGCCGGAAGCGAAAGGTTGCAAGCGCAAATTGTAGATATTCTTTGGCGTTGGTTCATCTACGGCCGCCCCACAGAATCTGCGCAAGACCCCGATCACCCCTCCAGACTAGCAGCAGGGGCACCGGGTGATCGCACTTCAGTTGGATAAGGCCGCATTCAGCCTCTATGTATCGCCTAGCCTGCTTCGCCGTCGGCATGAGCCTGAGGACAGCCTACTTTGCGAAAGGTGACGCCCCATCACATTATTGTCTCCGAGGATAAGCTAGTGTGCAGCAAAACCAATCCGCAGCGCATGCAGGAAACAAAAAAACATTCCCGTCATTGGTTAAAGAAGGTTATGCATGCCGCCGTTTCAGTGCTGCTGTTGTACCTGAGTGTGCTTTCCACGCCAGCTCAAGCGACTGACTACTCTACCCAGTTCCCCAATGCTGAACCGCTCATTTCCGAGGGGGGCCACTGGATCACTGCCGGGACCCCCGGCGTTAACTGGCATGAAACGCTATGTGGTGGGCATGGTGACCTTCATGTTTCCAGTGTTTCGACGACTCCAGGCTATGCGTTCGGTCCCACCGGGCCGGAACGTTTTGGTGACTCACTGGCGCTGCTCACGGGAAATTGGAAGCCCGACCAAATGGCAGAGGCGACTGTTCGTCAAGTACACCCCGTCGGCTACCCTGAAGTGGAAATTCGTCTGCGGACCTCGCCGAAGGATGCGACCGGGTACGAAATTATGTGGAGTGCTTTAGGCAGGAAGGAAACAGCTTACATAGCAATCGCCACGTGGGACGGTCCCGGAAGCAAGCCACCCCACTACACTATTCTTAAATCACTCAAAGGACCGGAGTACGGGGTAGCTACAGGTGACGTGGTAAAAGGAATGATCGTCGGGCACACCATCACAGCGTACACAAACGGTCGGCTGCAGTTCCAGATCACGGACGGCACTTTTACCACCGGAAATCCCGGCTTTGGACTTAACGAAGGCCCCAGTGGTATGTATGGAATTACCAGTTTTACGGCTTCGGATATGGTCTCGGGTGCACGGGACGCCACCAGTTCTTCATCGGGCGCCGGTCTCGTGGACATCGCAACATCCTATCATGTTGACTCGAGTGGCAGGCAGATGGTCATCGAGGGCGCGGAAGTAACCCCTCATCCGGCCCGCGACGGCTGGTGAGAACGCCTGTCGCGGTCCACCTTCTCCCCGCGGAGAAGGCTGGAAACATCGGGGGGGGGGGCGCGCCCCTGCGCGCGTAAAACCACCCTCCCTCTCCGCCGGGGAGAGGGGGGACCGCAAGGCGGGGGGTGAGAGGTTACTTCCTCGTCTTCCCCACCACCGCCCCCATCGCGCCCACAACCATCCGCACGAACTCGTCCGGGTGCTCCAGCACCAGCCCATTGGGAAGGCGCAACAAGCGAATTCACTTTGACCTTGAACGGCCTTACCACGGTTGTGCCCGGCGTCCCCCGTCATCGTGACGATTTGTCCGCTTCGCCAGCGATTCTCGCAGCCCATTTCCTACGGGCGGGAATGGACCCGCCACTCGAATTTCCGGTCATTGCCATTTCCGCGCGTGGGACTATAATGGCGGGCAGCAATAAGTCTCCCACCCGAGAGACCCTCGCCGTCCACATCGTGAACATCCGGGAGGTGTCCGCGTGAAAGAGAACATCGGATTTAGCCTCAATGGGAAGGCTGTGAATCTTGAGGTTGACCCCAGCCGCGCTCTTCTGTGGGTTCTGCGCTATGACCTGGGCCTGACCGGGGCCAAGTACGGTTGCGGAGAAGGGCTTTGCGGAGCGTGCACCGTGCTGGTCAATCGCCAAGCAGTTCGCTCGTGCACGCTCGAGGTGAAAGCCGTGGCGGGCAAGGATGTCATGACCATTGAAGGCCTGGCAAGAAACGGCGAGCTTCATCCCATACAGAAAGCCTTTGTCGATCAGGATGCCCTTCAGTGCGGGTATTGCACTCCCGGCATGATTATGAACGCCTACAGTTTGCTGCTCAACTCTCCCCAGCCTTCACGCCAGCAGATTATCGAATTTATGGACGGCAACCTGTGCCGCTGCGGAGCCCATAAGCGGATCGTGCAGGCCATCGAGGCCGCCGCGAAAGAAATGGGAGGAGTTCAACGATGAAAAATAATGACCGCACGCCACAGACGGAAGAATACCTGGCACTTGATTTCTCTGACCCCGGGCGCACAAATCCGGCCCTGCCCCTGGATCGAAGACAGTTTTTGAAGCTGGTGGGCGGTGGCATCGTTGTCCTCCTGACTGTGCCCGATTCGCGGGCCATCCAGCAGGAGGGCGGCCCCGCCGGGCGTCCGCAACTCCCCCAGGATTTCAACGCTTTCCTCCGCATTGGCGAAGACGGCCGGGTGACCGGCTTCACCGGAAAGATCGAAATGGGCCAGGGAGTCATCACCTCTCTCGCCCAAATGCTGGCCGACGAACTCGCAGTTTCCCTTGATGCGGTGAATATGGTGATGGGCGATACCGACCTGTGTCCTTGGGACATGGGAACCTTCGGCTCGATGACGACGCGCAACTTTGGTCCTGCGTTGCGGGCAGCAGCGGCAGAGGCGAGGGCCGTGCTCGTGGAGCTGGCCGCGGATTACCTGCAAGTCGCGAAGGAGCGCCTGAAGACCAAAGACGGTGTCGTTTATGAAGACGGAGGGCGGATGAAAGCTACCTACGCCGAACTCGCCAAGGGAAAAAAGATTTTACGGCACCTGAAGGGCGCGGCACTCGAGACGCCGTCGGACTTCACGATCATGGGAAAACCTACCTTGAGAAAGGACAGCCTCGAGAAGGTCACCGGTCGCGCCAAGTACGCCGGAGATGTGACGGAGCCGGGCTTGCTGTTCGCCAAGATTCTGCGGCCTCCGGCTCACGACGCCAAGCTTGTCAGTGCGGATACTGCCGGGGCTCGAGACGTCGAAGGGGTCCAGGTGATTCAGGATGGAGACTTGATCGCCGTCCTGCATAAGTATCCCGACGAAGCGGAAAAAGCCCTCACGAGAATCAAGTCTCAATATGACCGGCCAGCCCCGCTGGCGGATGATAAGACGATTTTTGATCACTTGCTTAAAGTCGCCCCCCCAGGAGAGACAGTGGCAGAGGGCGGAAGCCTTGCAGAAGGCCAGAAGGCCGCCCGCATTGTGGTGGAAGAGAAATATCTGAACAGTTATGTATCGCACGCTCCCATCGAACCGCACACGGCTTTGGCGAAAATCGAGGGAGACAAGGCCACGATATGGGCCTCCACACAAACGCCCTTCGCCCTGAAACAGGCTGCGGCATCCTTGCTGGGCTTTCCTCCGCGGAATGTCCGGGTTATTACGCCCTTTGTCGGTGGAGGCTTTGGAGGGAAGAGCAACATCCAGCAAGCTCTGGAGGCCGTGCGGCTGGCCAAGCTGGCGGGAAAGCCTGTGCAGGTGGGCTGGACGCGGGCCGAGGAGTTTTTCTACGACACGTTTCGTCCCGCCGCGGTCGTCAAGATCAAAGCCGGAATCACCGAATCCGGACTGATCTCTCTCTGGGATTACGGCGTGTATTTCGCCGGCGAGAGAGGAGCACCGCAGTTCTACAATATCCCTCATCATCGGACCATGACTTACGGTTCCGGCTGGGCGGCCGCTCACGGCGCGCATCCGTTTAACACGGGGCCTTGGCGTGCTCCCGGCAACAACACCAATACCTTTGCCCGGGAGTCCCACATCGACATGCTGGCTGCCAAGGCCGGCATGGACCCCGTCGAATTCCGGCTGAAAAACTTGCAGGATCCGAAGATGCGGCGCGTCTTGCAGGCGGTCGCGGAGAAATTCGGCTGGTCGCCGGCTAAAGCTCCCAGCGGGCGTGGATTCGGAGTCGCCTGTGGGATGGATGCGGGCTCATACGTGGCCCACATGGCAGAGGTGGAAGTGGACAAGAACACCGAGAACGTCCGGGTTAAGCACATCGTCTGTGCTCAAGACATGGGATTGTGCGTCAATCCCGAGGGGGCCCGGCTGCAAATGGAAGGCGCCATCACCATGGGACTTGGATATGCCTTGAGTGAGGAGGTTCGATTCACCGGCGGAGAAATCCACGACACCAATTTCGACACTTACACCATTCCCCATTTTTCCTGGGTGCCGGAAATCGAGACGGTAGTAATTGATGCCGAAGATTCACCCGCTCAGGGAGGCGGAGAGCCGGCCATTATTTGTATGGGCGCCGTGATTGCCAATGCCGTGTTCAATGCCACCGGCGCCCGGCTTCGGCAATTGCCCATGACCCCGGAACGGATCAAAGCCGCGCTCCCCCACGGGTAATGTGGCGCCGCCCTTGGAGCCTGCCCGGAGTGGAGCGACGGGTCGGCAGGTGCTGGGCTAAAGCGGACATCGAGCGGGGCAAACATGATTTCGCCCAAGCGGTTTTTCGACAAGCACAAGTCCAGGCTCGAAACAAGTCTATGCAAGACAAATTGATGCTTCGTGGGAGGTGACGGAGTCACGCCGGAAACATAATCCTGAATCCTGCGTGGATTTCGGACATCTAAGGAAACACGGAGGTGAAAACATGTACGCAATTATCGGTGCGAGCGGGAATACAGGAAGTGTGGTTGCCGGAAGGCTGCTGGGCCATGGGGAGAAGGTTCGAGTGATAGGCCGCGACGCCAAGCGTCTGGAAGGCCTTGTTCAGAAGGGCGCTGAAGCCTTTCTTGCCAACGCTACTGATGCGGCTTCGCTGATCAAAGCTTTCAGTGGTGCCAAGGCGGTATATCTCATGATTCCGCCCAACCCGGGGCACCCCAACGTCCGGGAGGACCAGGAGCGGGTAAGCGATGCCTTGGTGGCGGCGGTTCAAAGCGCCCGCGTGGAGTATGCCGTTGTTCTCAGCAGCATTGGAGCCGACAAGCCGGATAAGACGGGACCGGTGGTTGGCTTGCACAATCTGGAGCAGAAATTGAGCGGCGTTGCTTCCCTGAAAGCCATCTACCTTCGCGCGGGCTACTTTATGGAAAACCTTCTGCCTCAGGTCGGGATCATTCAAAACTTCGGCGTGATGGGCGGTCCGTTGCGCAGCGACCTGAAAGTGGCCATGATTGCTACTCAGGATATTGGCGCGGCGGCGGCCGAGGCATTGCTGAAACTTGAATTTACCGGAAAACAGGCGCGCGAGCTTCTGGGGCAGCGCGACTTGACCTACCTGGATGCGGCATCCGTCATCGGCAAAGCGATCGGCAGGCCCAGCCTCGGATATATGCAGTTCGGGCCAGCGCAACTCAAGCCCGCACTGGTTCATATGGGTATGTCCTCCAATATGGTTGACCTTCTGCTGGAGATGTCAGACTCGCTGAACTCGGGATACATGGAGCCCCTGGAGGCGCGCTCGGCGCAGAACACCACGTCCACGTCCATTGAAACGTTTGTCGCCGAGCAATTTGTCCCCCGATTTACGGGCAAGGCCGCCGGCGCATGACAAAGGCATAACCGCCCGCCGAAAACGGCTCGGCAGCTTAAGATTCTCGCGTTGCCTTCCGAACTCTCGTTGTAGACCACGAGAAGGCTATGTTACACTGCGCCTGCTTGACGTGGTAAATAGCCTGTTATGACCCGAACTGCTGAAGCCAAGCAGCATCTGCGTGAGATTTGCCGCATCGCTGCGCGTGTTTTCTACGCGAAGAGCTACGATGGCGCCTCGATGCAGGATATCGCGCAGGCTGTCGGCCTCACCAAGGCCGGTCTATATCATCACGTCGGCAGCAAGGACCGGCTGCTTTACGAAATCCAGAACTACGGAATGGATATCCTGGATGAGACCGTGCTCGCTCGCATCAAGGACATCGCCGACCCCCGCGAGAAGCTTCGCCAAACGATCATCGGCCACATCGACCTGATCGTGCGCGCGCGCGACCAGGAAATCACCGTGATTCTGCACGAAAACCGTTCGCTGAGCGGTCCCCTGCGCAAGAAGCTCAACGCCCGGAAACGTGGCTATATCGATTACCTCGTGGGGTTGATAACGCGTGTCCAGGAACAGAGCGGCAGGCCGCCCCAGGTCTCGCCCCTGCTGGCCGCGTTTGCCCTGCTGGGAATGATCAATTGGCTCTACCAGTGGTACACCACCGCGGGACCTGTCAAGCAGGATGAACTCGCCCAGGCCTATACGGACTTTTTCTTTCGCGGACTCCTCGGAACAATTTAGCCCGGATTTCTCACACCGGGTTTATTTGTTGACTTGTTTGAGTAGGCGTTCGTAATTGCCTTTGAGGCCCGCGTCACTGGGCGACAACAGAAAAGCCGCGCGGTATTCCTGGAGCGCTCCCTGTGGGTCGCCCTTCGCTTCCAGGGCCCAGCCCAGCATGTTGTGGTAATAGGGCTGATTGGGGTCGCCTTCGAGGGCCATGCGGGCCTGGACAATCGCCTGATCGGGCTGTTTTTTCTGGATGTAGTACCAGGCCAGATGATAACGCGCCAAATGGTATTTCGGGTCGGCTTGAAGAATCGCGTTCAGCTCCGGAAGCGCGGCATCGGGCTTGTTTTCGCCCAGCAATGCCCAAGCCGCATGAAGGTGTGCCAGGGCATTATTGGGATTCAACTGTAACGCCGCGCGAGACTCCGCCAGACTGCCTTCAAGGTCACCTTTGCGGATGAGGGCCTGCGCCAGGGGAAGATATTCATCGGAATTCTTGGGGTCGAGACGGATGGCCTCGCGCCCGTCCACGATGGCCTCATCAGCCTTCCCCAGAGTATTGAGCTCCCAGGCCGCGCTGACGTGGTACCAGGCGTTATTGGGGTTCAAGCGCAAGGCCTCCCGGTATTCCACCAGAGCGCCATCGTGGTCGCCCTTCTGGCTCAGCGCCCATCCCACCATCATGTGGTTATCGCCGATGGCGGGGTCAAGCCGCACCGCCTCGCGCCCTTCGATCAGCGCCTCGTCGGGCCTGACCTCCAGGTCGAGTGACCAGGCCAGGCGTTCATGGTACCAACAATTCTTGGGGTCAAGCTGGACGGCCTTACGCGCCTCCGGCTCCGCCTCCGCAGGCTTGCCCGTCGCGTTCAAAGCCCAGGCCACGCAGTCATGCGCCGCCGCGTCGTCGGGGTTTTGCTGGATGGCCAACCGCGCCTCGGCAATGCCCTGATCCCACTGCCCTTTCAGATTCAGCGACCATGCCAAGTGCTCGTGCCCCCACGCGACTTTCGGATCGATCTGCATGGCGGCGCGCGTCTCCTTGATGGCCTCATCGTATTGGCCCTTCAGGTTCAAGGCCCACACCGTGCGCTCATACCCCCAAGTGCGTTTAGGGTCGAGCTGGACGGCCTCCCGCGCTTCCGCCAAGCCTTCGTCAGGCTCGCCCTGCAAAAGGAGTATTGCCGCGAAGACTTCGTGAGCTACGGCGTTATTAGCATCCAGTTCCAGGGCGGTGCGCGCTTCTTTGGCCGCGTCGTCCAGCTTCCCTTGATCCCTTAGCGACCATCCCAGCACGGTATGGGCGTCGGAACTCCGGGGGGCCAGGCGCAAGGCTTCGCGTGCCTCTTGGGCGCCCTCGTCATACTTCTTCTGCCAGTTGAGCGCGGCCGCCAGCGTGTCGTGCGCGCCGAAGTTGTTGGGGTCGAGCTCGAGCGCCTTATGGCATTCCGCGATGGCGCCGTCCCAGTTGCCTTCGCACATCGCCCCCACCGCGGCCACGAAATGCACGTGCGGGCTCGCGGGCGCGAGCTCCAGGGCCTTGCGCAATTCAGGCTTGGCTTCCTCCAACTTGCCGCTTTGATAAAGGGCCCACGCGCAATTGGCGGGCGCGTCGCCGTTCTGGGGATCCAAGCGCGCGGCCTCGTGGCATTCGTTCAGTGCGTTCTCGCAATCCCCCTTCAGCAGGAATCCCACAGCAAGAGTCGCATGGGCTTCGGAGTTTCTGGGGTCAATCTGCACGGCCTGCCGGCCTTCGGAAATCACCCCTTCGTGATCCCCGTTGATCACCGACTGTTCCGCCCGGTCGAGATGTTCCTTCACCTGTGCGGCCGTATCCGGCGAGCCCGCAGGCTTCGCTCCCGTGCCCACCCTTTTGGCTGTGCCCAGCGCGGTGATGAGATCATCCTTGGCTCCGGCCTTGCGCAAAGCATCGAGGAAGTCGGCGGTCGGCTCAAAATCGATTCCGTGGCGTTCCACCAAATCGGCCAGTCGCTCGCTGGGAATGTCGTTTTTCAGGAGTTGCAGGATGTTCTGTTTGGTGAGCGGCTTCGGCGTGGGAGGCGCCTGGGCCAAAACGCTGCTGACGGCAAAGAGAATTACGAGGATGGGCCTCAGTCTCACCATAGGTATCCCTTGGGTCTGGGCGCGCGAGCGGGAGTCATTCGATCATTCCTTCTGGCGCCTGCGTGGGCATTGAGTATACTCCTCGCCAGCCCCTATTGGGACGCTCAAACGAAGGGAAGCGCAGGATGTGGGTCAATTTGACGCAGCGGCGGCTTTACGCCGTGATTTGCCGGGGTAAACTCGCCGCTACAACATCAGGTTGACCCACAACCAACTCTTGGCGGAGGTTGTGGGTCCTGCCCACGCGTGGTAGCATCCTCCCTTCATCCTCACATAGGGAGAAAATGAATCCATGGCCACATCTTTGATCGCATTCCAGGGCGAACGAGGCTCGTTTAGCGAGGAAGCCGCGTACAAGCTCCTGGGCCGGGGGATTCGCGTGCTGCCTTGCGAGACTTTCACTGCCACCTTTGAAAGCGTCACGCGCGGCCGCGCCAATTACTGCCTGGTTCCGATTGAGAACACCCTAGCCGGTTCCGTCTATGAAAACTTCGACCTGCTGCTTGCCAACAACCTGCACATTGTGGGCGAGGTGAGCTTGCGCATTGTCCACAATCTCATCGCGCTTCCGAGTACGAAGCGCAAGGATGTGCGCCAGGTCTATTCCCATCCCGTGGCGCTGGCCCAGTGCGGGCGCTTCTTCGCCAAGAACCCTCAAGTGGAGCGGATCACTTTTTACGACACGGCGGGGTCCGTCAAAATGCTGGTGGAGCGCCACCCCCCCGGCGCGGCGGCCATCGCCAGCCGTATCGCTGCGGAGGTCTACCACGCCCGCATCCTGGCGACACATTTGGAAGATCGCCGCGAAAACTACACGCGCTTCTTTCTGCTTTCCAAAACCGCCCGCGTCTCCCGCAAAGCCAACAAAGTCTCCATCGTGTTTTCCACACGCAATCTGCCGGGTGCCCTTTACAAGTGCCTGAGCGTTTTCGCCCTGCGCGACATCGATTTGACCAAAATGGAATCGCGTCCCTTACGCGGCCGCCCCTGGGAATACTTCTTCTATCTCGATTTTGTCGGGAGCGTGAAGGAGGACCGTTGCAAAAAGGCCCTCGCTCACTTGAGCGAAGTAGCCAACTTCTTGCGTGTGCTGGGGTGTTACGAAAGAAGCAGTGGATAGTGAACAGTGGACAGTGTCTTCCTCACCACGCCAGTGCATAACGATCTCCGCGCACATCGGCGCCCGCCGAAATGACGTGCGTGGTGGAATTGTATTCCACCATGGTAGGCGCCGTAGCATTGCTCCAATCTCCTCCTACAACCAGCTTGTGGCCGCGCGCGCGCAGCTCGTCGAGCACCGCTTGTTCGAAGCGTTTTTCGATGTCCAGCGTCAGCGGCTGGTCATTATGAGCGTCAAAGGTGCTGTACATGGCATCGGAGTTGAACCGCGGTGCTTCCACGGCCTCTTGCGGATTCATTCCAAATTCCACCACGTTCAGGAATATCTGCAACAGGGTCTGATCCTGACTGTCGCCGCCGGGGGTGGAAAACACCAGCCAGGGCTGGCCATCCCGGAGCGCCAACGAAGGCGTCAGGGTGAGGCGCGGCCTCTTGTGCGGGGCGATTTGATTGGGATGCCCGGGGGTCAGGACAAACTGCTGCGCCCGCTCGGAGAGAGGAATTCCCGTGTCGCCCGCGATGACGGCAGGAATCCACGCGGCGCTGGGCGTGGCGGAAAAAAGGTTTCCCGCTTGATCGATCACGTTGACACAGGTGGTGTCCTGGTGCTCACCGTTGCGGTGCTTGAATCGTGCCCGCACAAAGTCCTCCGGCGCCCGCGCCGCCATATGGACGGGGTCGCCGGGAATGTGCTCCGCGGAAGCCCGATGCGGGTCGATCAGCGGGCGCCGGATGTTTGCGTATTCCTTGGAAAGGAGAGCGGCGGGTATGGAAGTAAAATCGGGGTCCCCGTAATAAGCATCGCGGTCCGCATACCCCAGCTTTTCCGCTTCCACCACGGTATGGACGTAGTCGGCGGAATTGTGCTTCATGCCTTTCAGATCAAACCCCTCGAGCAGATTTAGGTTCTCAAGCATAACCGGGCCCTGCGTCCAGAAACCGCACTTATAAATCTGCACGCCGCGATAAGTCACCGTGAGAGGTTCTTCTACACGCGCATGGAGGGCGGCGAAATCTTCTTCCCGCAGCAAGCACCCCGCTTCCTTGCAAAAATCGCTGATACGCTTGGCAATGGGTCCGCGGTAGAAATAGCTGCGCACTGCTTCGATGGCGGCGGCTCGTCCCCTCCCGGCGTTTTCCGTTTCCACCCTGGCAAGGGATTGGAACGTGCGCGCCAAGTCCGCCTGGACGAAAACTTCGCCTTCTCTGGGCAACCGCCCATCGGGCATATAAACCTTCGACGTGGCCGGCCACTTTTCGGCGAGGGGCATGCCGCGCGCCAGCGCATGTTCCAAGCTGGCATTGATAGGAAAACCCTGAGCGAGTTCAATGGCCGGCTGGATGACCTCCGCAAGGCTTCGGGTTCCGTATTTCTCCAAGGCCAGCAGGAGTGCGTCCATGGCGCCCGGCACAATCGCGCTCAGCGGACCGAAGGAAGGGATGATGCCGCCCCCGGCTCCGGCCACAGTAGTCTGCCCCAGCGCGCGAGGATCGTCGCGCCGCAGATGTTCGTAGAACTCCACTGTCGCCAGTTCGGGAGCGATGCCGTCGCCGTTGATGGCCACCACCGGGCCGTTCTTCAGCTTGATGAGGATCGGGCACTCGCCTCCCGCCCCGAAGCTCATCATCTCTACCACCGAAGCGGCGAAAACCGAAGCCACCCCGGCGTCAACTGCGTTGCCGCCTTTTTCCAGAATGCGCAGCCCCGCCTCTGCCACTAAAGGATGCCCGGCAGCCACCCCGCCTCGCCGCCCCGCCACCAACGGTTTCAGAGTCGCTGCGAGGCTGGAAAAACCCGGAAGCAGAAGCGCCACTCCCAGTGTCGCAAGTACAAGGCTCGCAATCCGCTTGCGCAGCTTCATTATTGACCTCCTGGCGTAGTTTGCCCGTGCTCCTGCCTACTGCTTAGTGCTTTCTGCCCACCGTCCCGATGTATCCAAAGAGTTTGCCGGAGACGGCGCGGCCAATTTGGACATCGACTAGCCGGTTGGGCGGAACGTCGCAACCGGGTAGTGCGACTTTGAGGTAATTCGTGGTCAGCGCCACGCGGGTACCTTCTTCGGCTTCGTCCAGGGTCAGCGCAGGAAGGCACTGGCCCACTTGTGCAGCGAGAAAGGCCTGACGCTTGGCGGCGATGGCGGTGCGGATTTCCTGGCTGCGCTCGCGCGCCACGCGTCCGTTCACTTGGCCCGCGGCAATAGCGGCCGGAGTGCCCGGCCGGGCCGAGAAGGGAAAGATGTGCAGGTAGCTGTAGGGGAGCGACTCAATGAAGCGCAGGCCGGTGCTGTGGTCCTGATCGGTCTCACCGGGAAAGCCCACCATCACGTCCGCGCCCATCCCGGCGTTGGGAATCTGCTCGTGGATGGCCAGCAGCCGCTCGGCGTACTGCTTGGTCCAATAGCGGCGGTTCATCAGCCGCAAGATGCGGTCGCATCCACTTTGGAGCGGAATGTGGAAATGCTGCGCCAGGCGCGGCTCTGCGGCCACCAGGCGGATCAGCGCGGGGCTTACGTCCATGGCCTCAATCGAGCTGATGCGGATACGCGCGATGGAGGTCTCGCGCAGAATGCGCTCCACCATTCCCAGGAAATTGATGCCCCGGTCCAGGTCGCGCCCGTAGCCGCCAAGATTGATCCCCGAAAGCACCACTTCCTGATAGCCGGCCTCCTCCAGTTGCCGGACCTGCCCCAGTACCTTCTCCGGCTCGAGGCTGCGGCTCTGCCCACGCACCGAGGGGATTACGCAGAAGGAGCACCGGGCGTCACAACCATCCTGGACCTTCAACGTGGGCCGCGTGCGATCATCAGCGAAGACGGGTGCAAAATGGAATTCTTCCGTGATCTCGCCCACAAGAACCTCGGCAGAGTTCGAGGTCCGAGGTCCCAGGACCGGAGTCCGAAGGCTGGAGTCGCCCTGAATCTGCACGAGCGGCGTGGCTGTTTGCGGACAAAATGCAGGGATTGGGGGGTTGTTTTCTTGTTGCTCGCTCGATCCGCCGATCGCCCGATCACCCGATTCCTCCGCGCGCTTCGGGGCCAGGATCGTACTCACCATGTGCTTGTGGGAATTTCCCACCACCCAGGCGACGCCATCCAATCGTGCGATTTCTTCCGGCGCGCGCTGGGCATAACAGCCGGTCACCAAGATGCGGCACTGGGGGTTCCGCCGATGGATTCGACGGACAAACTGGCGCACTTCCGCGTCCGCCGAGGCAGTGACCGTACAAGTATTCAGGATCGCTACCGTGCTTTCTTCCACGCGCGCGACTTCCCGAAGTCCGGCCTGAAGCAACTGCTGCTTCAACGCGGCACCGTCTGCCTGGCTGGCCCGACAGCCAAAATTGAGGATGTGAAACGTTGCCATGCTCAGAGTAGAATTGTAGCTGAGGTGTGGGTTGGTAGCCACTGAATCCCTGAGGGGAGCGACTTCGCCCACAGCGTTCACTTAGGCGTGTCGTAGAGTCGACGCATCCGCGTCCCGCAATGCAGGATAACGTGAGTGGCCAAAGGTAAACGCTATGGAATTGGAGGTCAAGAGATAACTCAGCCCTGCTGGTGGAACGAACCGCGGAACTGTGGTTGCGGGGCCACCCTCTGGCAGGAACACTCCACCCTGGCTCTTGGCGGCCGCAAGAGACGCCCTCGCGGTCAAACGGGACGCCTTGAGTCTGAGTGTGAAAGACTAAGCCGGGGAAGCTGTAGCCCTGCGCTGTTGGAAGCACTCCCGACAATACACGGGCCGGCCTTGAGTCGGCTTAAAGGGCACCGTCGTCTCCTTGCCACATTGCGAGCACGTGGTGGTAGTTTCGACGCGCTGGTAGCCCTGGCCGCTCATCATCTGACTCCGTTTTGACTTGCAGGCCTTGCACCGCTTCGGTTCATTCTTGAAACCCTTGTCGGCAAAAAACAGTTGTTCACCCGCGGTGAAAACGAAGTCTGCGCCGCAATCAATACACTTCAGGACCCTATCCCGGTATTCCATGACTCACTCCCTTGTTTGAACAGGGCCCCCCGCATCAAGCTGCCGGCCGGTGGAAAAGGGCGCGGGTTCTCGCCCTTCCCACTCTTAAGTACAGCACACCAACCACTAGTCCTGTTCGTGTCTGGCCTTTTTACGAGCCCTTTTACGAGCCAGTGCTGCTTTAACTCTTTTCTTCTCGCCCGGTTTCAGGTAGAAGGAATGCTTCTTTATTTCTTTAATGATGTCCTCTTGCTGAACCTTTCGCTTGAAGCGCCGCAGCGCGTTCTCCAAAGACTCTCCGTCCTGAAGTCTAACTTCAGCCAATCGATCAACACCCCCATTTCAATTAGGAAAATGAGTCCGTATACCTGAGGAGCAGGTACCCAGATTGTTACCTACCGGCACGGATAAGTCAAGGGCATTTTGGCGTTGGTTCTTGACCCCATGAAATGCTTGTGTTAGGGTCATTTTCCGAGTTTGCACGATGCCTCGCTCGGCGGTTCAATGGCCGAAATCCTAAAGTTAGAGAACAGTTCCCTCGAATACGCATTGCAATACTCCGTCCGCCTCATTCTAGGGGGCAAGGTTGTGGCCTTCCCCACTGACACTTTTTACGGTCTGGGGGCTGACCCCTTCAATCTGGCGGCGGTAAGTGAGATCTTTCGGATCAAGCGCCGCACCGCGGACCGGCCCATTCCTCTCCTGGTTGATTCCATCGCTCAGGCTGTCGAACTTGCGCACCGTCCCCCAAAATTGTTCTTCACGCTGGCAGATAAATTCTGGCCAGGGGCTCTCACGCTGGTGGTCCCCGCTTCTCGCCAGATTCCGTTGAAGGTCACCGCCAATACCGGCAACGTGGGATTGCGGTGGCCGCTGGCGCCTTTCGTCGTCGCTCTGATCGCGGCAGCGGGGCGCCCTCTTACCGGCACCAGTGCCAACCTTTCGGATATGGATTCTTGCTCGACCGCGGACGAAGTGGATTGCCAAATCGGCGATGTGCTGCCGCTAATCCTGGACGGAGGCCTGACCCGAGGAGGACTGGCTTCAACCGTCGTGGACCTAACGGGTGAAACCGGCCGCATCGTACGTCACGGCGGGATCCCCGAGTCTGAGCTGAAGGAGTACCTCGGCTGAATTCTGCGCGCTACCGTTACGCATTCCTGCTGGTGTTTATCCTGGGGGTGGTGGTCTGCGCCTGGGCCGGTTGGTCTCTGTACACGACCATCCGCCGGCAAGCGGGGCATGATGAGGCGCGTCCCGCCGACGCCATCGTGGTCTTTGGCGCCGCGGAGTACAACGGTGCGCCATCACCCGTGTTCAAAGCCCGGCTCGATCACGCGCTGGAACTCGAAGACCGCGACCTGGCGCCTGCCGTCATTACCACGGGCGGCCCCGGTGGCGATCCGCATTTCACGGAAGGCGGCGTGGCGAGAGATTACCTGATTCAGCAGGGAGTGGCGGAAGAAAAAATCTTTTCTGAGACGCGCAGTGATACAACTTACGAAAGTGTAAGGGCCGTTGCACAGATCCTCAAGCAGCACCATGCCCGCACATGCATCGCTGTCAGCGACGGCTTTCACCTCTACCGCATTAAGCTCATGTTCAGCGCCCTGGGAATCACCGCCTACGCCTCGCCCGCCCCCGATAGTCCCATCGAGGACGATCCCACGCTACGCACGCTCTATTCCCTGCGCGAAATGCTGGTCACCACACTTTGGCATTTGGGGTTGAGGCGGTAGTGATGGGGACACAGTTTTCTTGGCCGCATCGTCATTGCCGCAAATGAACATGGTGGGCTCTCCACCCTTGAACTGAGGATTCACCATGCACGTGTTGCCCACAGAATTAAAGGCCTTCACGAACCTTGCACCCACGAACTCCCGCTGGAGACGCTCCATGAGCGATTCGTTGAGATCGGGTAAGAACCGCAAGACTCCGTCTAGAGGGCAGCGCTCTTCGTGAGCAATCCTTGCGCGGCCAGCACCTTTTCGAGCTTGGCGCGGTTTTCGGGTTTCATGGGGACTATGGGCAGGCGGTAGACCTCTTCAATCATACCCATCATGGCAAGACCAGCTTTGACGGGAGTGGGGTTGGTTTCCAGAAAGTTTGCCTGCATCAGCGGCAGCAAATGAAAGTGGAGTTTGCGCGCCTCGTCGTACTTGCCATCGAGCAGCAAGTGGGTGAGTTTGGTCATCTGAGCCGGAATCTGGTTTGAGGTCGTGCAGATGACGCCTTTCCCGCCGAGCGCCATGAGCGGAAAGGTGAAAGCGTCGTCGCCCGACAGCACGCGGAAGCCGGGTGGGACGGCGTTCAGCACTTCCATTTGCTGCACGATGCTTCCGGAAGCCTCCTTGATGCCGAAGATGTTGGGGATCTGCGAAAGGCGTCCGACGGTGGCTGGCTCGATGTTCGACGATGTGCGCCCCGGCACATTGTAGAGGATCACGGGCAAGTCAGTGGATTGCGCAATGGCTTGGAAGTGCTGGAAAAGACCCTCTTGCGTCGGTCGGTTGTAATACGGGGCAACGGAAAGAATGCCATGCACGCCCAATCCTTCGACTTCGGCTGCCAAATCGCAAACTTTCTTCGTGTTGTTGCCGCCTACTCCCACAACAATGGGAACTTTTCCTCCCGCTTCTTCCACGACGACGCGGATCACCCCCAGGTATTCCCCGTGCTCGAGCGTGGGGGCTTCGCCGGTGGTGCCGCAGGGAACGAGGAAATCGATTCCCGCGCGAAGCTGGAACTGCACCAACCGCCGCAGCGCCGCTTCATCCACAGAACCGTCTTTCCGAAAGGGGGTGACGAGGGCCGTGCCGCAACCACGAATTTCCAGGCTCATGGGTTGACCTCCAAGACGGGGGCTGGGTGCTAGGGGCTGGGCATCAGGATCGAAACACGAAACTCGAAATTGGGGAACTTGCTCACGAGTTTCGAATCTCGATTTTCGAGTATCGTTCTTTTCCTAGCCCCCAGCCCCCAGTTCTAACACCTCTGCGAAACTGTAAAAACCCTTCTTGCCGACGACCCAGCGGGCGGCATAGAGCGCCCCTTCTGCAAAGCCTTGCCGACCGCGCGCCGTGTGGCGCAAAACCACCGTGTCCGCCTCGGAGTCAAAACCCAGCTCGTGCGTACCGGGAATGTAACCCGCGCGCACGCTGGCGACGGGAATATCGCGGTCCACAAAATAGGGTTGAATCTGCCGGGAGATTTCGACCGCCGTCCCTGACGGGGCATCCTTCTTCATTTTGTGATGAGACTCGGTGAGGAAAGGATCGTACATGGGGAAGGGCGCGAAGATCTCCGCCGACGCGCGTGCCAGCCGGTAAAACAGGTTCACGCCGATGGAAAAGTTCGCCGCGTACACCATGCCCACACCCGCCTGCTCAATCACCTTGCGGACCTCCGTCTGGTGCCTCTGCCATCCGGTGGTGCCGACCACCAGGTTCACTCCCAACGCCGCCACGCGGTGAACATTTTCCACCACAGCCTCGGGCGCGGTGAAGTCCACACAGACATCGACGCCCTTGAACTTTTCGCGCGTGATGCCGCGGCTTTGCGCGTTGACGTCAATATCCATCACCAGGCGCACTTCAAAGCCGCGCTGCGGCGCAAGTTGCGCCAGCATCTTTCCCATTTTTCCGTAACCGAGTAGGGCAAGATTGATCATCATTCACCGCGGAGGCACAGAGGCGCTGAGAAAAGACCTTCACGGGTTCCCCTGCACTGGTTTATTCTCCTGCGCTGCAACTTTACTGTCGTCCCTACCTCGTTTCGAGCCATCATCAAAATGATTAACAATTCTCTTGATCCCGCGCCGCAGCAACAGGAACATTGAAATTAATCAGGAGGCCCACCGTTATGCCCGAAAGCTTCAAATAGGTCAAGAGTTGCGCGTCATGAATTGGCGCCAACACCTCAACGGATTTGAGTTGTACAACCAGCTTGTTCTCGACGACGACGTCCAAGCGATAGCCACAATCCAGTTGCACACCCTTGTAAGCAACTGGGGGCGACCTCTGGCGCTCAAATTCTAAACCCGCCAACCGCAACTCGTCGCACAAGCATTCTTCGTAAGCCGATTCGAGCAGCTCTGGGCCAAGGGTTTTGTGAATCTCGATTCAGGCCCCGATGACCCGCTCGGTCAGTTGGTTGATCTCCATGGTACTGATGTTCAGCTTGTCCCCTCCGCGTCTCGGCGGTGAATCAGTCCAGGTACCCTTCCGACTTCATCAATTCCGCGTTGAGCAGCGCTGCCCCGGCGGCACCGCGGATGGTATTGTGACTTAACGCGACGTATTTGAATTGCAGGACCGCGCATTCGCGCAAGCGGCCTACGACGGTGGCCATGCCGTGTTCGGCGTTCAGGTCGAATTTCGGCTGAGGCCGGTCCCGCTCCTCACGCACAATAATGGGATGCTTTGGTGCCGAAGGCAAGTTGCGCTCCTGCGGCAACGAGCGATAGGAGCGCCATGCCTCCACGATGTTGGCAATCGTGGCTTTATTTTTGAACGCCACGGAAATGGTTTCCATATGGCCATCTTCCACCATCACGCGGTTGCAGTGGGCGCTGACGATAAAATCGCCCATCTTCACATGGCCATCCACGAGTTTACCCAGAAGCTTCTGCGTTTCGCGTTCTACCTTTTCTTCTTCACCGCCGATGAAGGGGACCACGTTGCCGAGGATGTCGAGCGTGGGGATTCCCGGATAGCCGGCGCCGGAAACCGCTTGCATGCTGGTCATTAGGACCTTGTCGAGTCCAAAGGTTTTTTCCAGTGGTGCGAGCGACATCACCAACCCCACCGTTGTGCAGTTGGGGTTAGTGACAATCATTCCCTTCCATTTGCGCTGCTTCCGCTGCTCACGGACCAGCGCCAGGTGGTCCGGATTGACGTCCGGAATCAGCAGTGGCACGTCTTGCTCCATGCGGAAATTTGAGGAGTTCGAAACCACCACGTGGCCGGCCTGAGCAAATTCCTTCTCGACCTCTCCGGCAACCTTGGAGTCGAGCGAAGAGAAGAGCAGTTGCGGCGCGCCTCCCGGCTTGCACTCATGCACGGGGAGATCCCCAGCGCTTTTCGGCAGGGGATCGCGCAAGCGCCAGTTGCAGGCCTCGCGATAGGTCTTGCCCGCCGACCTCTCAGAGGCTGCGAGCCACTTGATTTCGAACCACGGGTGATGCTCGAGCAGGCTCACAAAACGCTGCCCAACCATTCCGGTAGCTCCCAGAATACCAACTTCAAGCTTGTTCATGAACGGTAACGGCGAAATGATTCCGCCTTCTCCTTTTCTAAAAACAGGGGTTGGGGGTCAGAGGTTCGCCCCAAACCCTGGTCCCTAATCCCTAACCCCTGCTCTTCAGGTCGCGCACTAGGCGATAGTAAAGTTCGGCCGCTGCCACCAAGTCCGCCTTGCGCACGCATTCACCCCCGGTATGAGCCACGCTAATGGACCCGGGGCCGAGCAGCAAGGGGCGTCCCCAATTGGTCAGAGACGGCAAGTCGGTGGTAAACGCCACGACGTCGGTTTCGTAGCCGTCGAGCTTCTCCATGATAAGCAACGGCGTATCGCGCACGAATTCAAGTTCGCAGCGGCCGACGACGATTTCCGTAATCTTCCGCCGTAGGGGCTCGGAGTTCTCCACGATGCGAATCAGGATCTGCGCCACAGCCTCGTCGGGTACCACGTTGGCCGCGCGGCCGCCGGTGATAACGCCGATATTCATGGTCGAAGGCCCCAGCAGCGGGTTGACTGGCAGGGGAATCTTGCGAAGATCGGCGAGCACGTCCAACAGTTTGTCAATGGCATTCACGCCCAAGTGCGGGTAAGCGGAGTGCGCCATCTTGCCGCGCGCCCGAATGTCGATCCGCAAGTTCCCTTTGGTGCCAATCACCAGTTTGTTTTCCGTCGGCTCGCCATTGATGATGTACCGCGAACCGTGGGGGTGCAGATTGGCTTCGCGCGCCCCATCGCTGACAGTTTCTTCCCCTACCAGGAAAAGCAGGGCGAAATCCTCCACCCCATCTTTCTTGAGCCGGTCCGCGGCGGACACCTGTGCGGCCACTATCCCCTTGGCGTCACAGGAACCGCGGCCGTATATGTGGTCTGCATCTTCGTGCGCCGGGAAAAAAGGCGGCACCGTATCCAGGTGCGTGCTCAGCACAATATCTGGCTTCCCCCAAGTGGCGAACACGTTCGATCGGTCACGCGACACGGGCATCAGTTCTGCCTGAAAACCCAGTTGGGCGAGGTACCCTTTTACGAATTCCGCGCAGGCCTTCTCATGGCCGGTGACGGAGGCCATATTGACCAGGCTTTTGGTGAGTTCAAAGAGTTCCATAGGAATTCTCGTCCGGGCCCTCGTCGCGCGACATCTTCGTGGGTCGGCAGGGCGACGAACCTGGGTCTAAGCGCAACCCTATCACGTTAGCCCACTACCGAAAACAGCGTCAAGCGCAATCAGGACAAAGGGTGCGCGACTTAGGAGTTGAAGCTGAGCCTCTCCCTTGAGATCAACAGGGATCGGTAATGCTGAACGCTGCGCCGCTACTCGTGAGTAATCGTCAAGGACTGGTTCGACTAAGTCCGGTCGCTCGGCACTTGTGCGAATTGGCCGTTAACGGCAACATGGTAGTTCCGAGATGCCAAGCTCCTTTCTTTTCATAAACATCGTCGGATCAACAGCTTAAGCCATCTACTTTCATAAATATCGTGGCATCCCCCCGGCCTGACATTTTTTCTATATTTATCTTCAATAACATCGTGGGACTAGCCTTTATTCTTAACTAATTAGCCCTGTCGTACACTATCATGATGCCTTGTGGTCAAACCGCTTTCGAAGAGCAGGTCATGGCACAGATTCACCGGCTCAGGAACAAAGATCTGGGGTTATCGAAGCCGAAGTGATCGTCAAGCGGATGGCTTGCTTTGACTGCCTCTCAGTCGAAGAAAGGGCGGCCATCGGAACCCGACCAAGTCCGCGGGTTGCTTTTGACATGCTGTTTTTCGGTACATGGGATTGCGACCGGAGGATTTACCCGTACTCCGCGAAGATGATGATGAGATCGTTTGGTCATCTCGGAATCCGTGTCCCACGTTGGAGGCATGCGCGCAACTGGGGCTCGACACGCGAGTTGTCTGCCGAGCAGCATATGAGAAGTCCACCCAGGCGTTTGTATCGCGTATCGACCCGCAAGCAACTGCGGTTCCTTCGCGACTACGGTGAGATTCGTCCATGGTCGCATCACTGCCTGGAACGGATTGTGCGCATCCCATTTGAAGCCATGATGCGACTCGCTGTCGAAGAGGCGCGACAATCCCGGCGTGAAAGGAATAAGGGGTATGGGGCCGTGGCTGTCCGGGGCAGGAGGGTTCTGACGCGGACGCATGATACTGCGGTATTTCAAAAGGAGCCATCTCTTCATGCTGAGGTAAATGCTATCCGGCAGGCTACGCGTGTTCTCAACGATGACAATCTCTCCGACATCATTTTGTTTTCCGCATGTGAGCCCTGTCCAATGTGCTCCTCTC
Source organism: uncultured Acidobacteriota bacterium (assembly GCA_963825395.1). Classification (GTDB taxonomy): domain Bacteria; phylum Acidobacteriota; class Terriglobia; order UBA7540; family UBA7540; genus Bog-366. The sequence continues at coordinate 26,417 of CAWGTQ010000074.1, forward strand.
TCGCGGTCTGGGTGAACCTGAGCGCCATCGTCTTTGGAGCTTCCATCGAACAAACGGCGGCGAAAGGGAAGTCGCGTATCCTCGTACCCGCGCGAGAGATCATGAAGAGGTCGCCGGTCACGATTGAGATTCTCCAGGGCATGCTTGAGCAAGAATGCCTAAGCTTGTACTGACTCTCTTGGATTGTACAGGCGAGCTGCCTAATCCCTGAAATCGTCGTTTAGTTAATCAGAGGCTTGCTTCCCGAATTGTCGCGGGCTCGGGAACAATCCCAGGACATTGCGGCTCCCCCTCTGACATTGGTGGGAGCTTGGCCGTCGCCTAACTATGCAAGTAACCCTGGTGGTAGCGCGGGTTTCCCCCTCCCGTCGCCGCGAAGTCCCACTTCGCGCCGGCCAAGCGACGACGATCGAGGGCGAACACGCGGCGCCAACGGACGGGGCGCTGCTTCCCCGTCCCACCGCTCGTAGCATGGCCATCCTGGCCATGACCGCGCACGGGTGGGACGCCCGTACCTCAGCGGGCGAGATGCCGCGCGACATCCATCCCCGCCAACCTCTTTCTTCCGAGACACCTGACCTACGCCTAGGCAAGGACCAATGGGTACCGCGGGGCATCCGAGACGAAGGCGGAAGGATTCGCAATCGAATGTTGAGAATGTTACAATCACGGTGGGTAAGAGGCAATTGGGCTCCCGGGGAGGAGGCCATATGAGCCAGGGTTCCCGCACCATGCTTCGATTCAGCCTGATGTTTCTGCTGATATGCCTTCCGGTCTTCGCCCAGCGAAGGGGAGGTGGCACGGTTACCCACGCATTCAACTCCTCTCGCGCTGCGCCCATTTACGGCGGCAGGTGGTACGGTGGTTACGGTCTCTACCCTGCTACCGGTTCCCCTCTTGAGGTTCCCCCCAATTACTGGTGGGTCGGTCCATACCCCAGTGAAAACCCGTGCCAAGCCGGCTGTAACCCAAACGCCGGTTATGAATGGGATAGCGTGGGAACACTCATCCTCGGTACAAACCCGCCGAAAGCTCGCGTCACCCTTGATGGCATTTACGCGGGGACAGCCGACAAGCTCGGCCCTTTCCAACTTCCCGTTGGCGAGCACACCCTGCACATTGAAGCCCCCGGCTTTGAACCTTCCGACATCGTCGTCAAGTTTGACCAGCCTGGCGTGCAAAGCCTGAACGTAGAGCTGAAACGCTTGATGGCCTCCGCTAAGCCGGCCCAACGACCCTAACCCTTGGTCTCCGTTTCAGAAACGAGACGGTATGCTTTTGGAATGGTGATTCGCTTCCCAACTTCCGGTTCTCCACGCTCACGGGCGGACGCGCGCGTTCGTGCAGCCGGTTCCATAGGTGTTCGGAGTCACGGTCAAAAATCACTTCACCCTCTGCTCGAAGGCTGTACCACGAGCCCTCGAGCGCCTCGCCTTGGAGTTGCTCGGGCGCCCATTGCGCTCGCCCCAGGAACAGGCGTAGGTCTCCCTTCTGCTTCGGATCTTGCAAAAGCTCCGAAATAAACTGCGGGTCAAAACTCAGATAAACGTCATCGTATAGCAGCATCGCTTGATTGGGAGGCTTCGGGGCATGGAAAGCCAATGCGGGAGCCGCCATATCTACAGGGCCTCCAATGTATGCGGTGTCGGGCCGGTTCTTCAGGGCGGGGCTCTCCGGAAAGATCTTGAGTAGCGGCAGACGGGTAGGCTTGTTGACAATGAGCCCCACGATCAAAGGCGTCCCCTTTGTCGGCACCATCAGAACCACGGACTGTTCGAAGATGGGATCAACGATGGGACGCCGAGCCACCAGAAACAAAAGCTTGGCCTTCGGCTTTTGTTCTCCCCAGCATGGATTTGCCCCCACTCCCCCTAGCAAGGCGAGGATGAGTAGGAGAGCCTGTCCGGCCCAGGGGCGAGACTGCAAACTCACGCCGCCTCCGCGCCTGACCGCCGGAAGCGGGAGAACAATCGGGCTTCAATGCGTCTGCCATGGCATTTCCGCCTCGCTGGAATGATGCTGTTTTTCGCCCGTGTTATGAATGCCGTACTCTTCTTGCGCCTACCGACGTTGGAGTCCGCTTGCCCCCCACTGGTAATTCTTCTGACAGTATCCCACTTTACTGATTAAAATCCAACTCCCAATAGGTCCGTGCAGGTCAGGGGCTTTCGTGGATGGCTATCGATTACTACCACTTTTGACCGAGGTGTGCACTAAAATGGTAACCAAATTTTCCTGTCCTAAAATGGTGCAATTGTGATGCGCTCCCGCGCGCTAGCTTGATGGTTCAGTTTGCCTACTTTCTTCCGGCACATCCTGGGGCAACGTGGCGAAACCGCGGCAAATTTTACTTAACCATCTCAGAGAGACACGCGCGATTCTTGCCGGCTGGATCGTGGCGCGCCTGCGGGAAAGTCCTCGGCGGTTCCAGGGCTATAGAACCCCGGTCTTTGGAGGCAAGGGATATTCCCCATATCCAAATGCCGCGGCCGAATCTGCTACTATCCTTCCGGCGCTGCTTCAAGGTTGGAACAAAGGAAATGATGGGGCATCTTCACCAAAGACCCATTTGGGGTGACTTCTATGCCATGTTCCTGTACGCTCTCTGACCTTCAAGTGCAGCCCTGCCCTAACTTGGTCCGCAGCTATGGTAACCGACAAATTTATTCGTCCCAGAATACTTAACAGTTGTATCCTCCTCTTCCGGATTCTGATTTGAAAGCTTCAAATCGGAAATAGCTCTAATACCCGCATTTCTCGTTTCGCAGGCTCCCGCGCCAGGCGAAAGAGGCGCTCAGTGGAGCCAACGGAGGGTCCCAGTGGAGGTGATGCAACTCGTAGGTTCGAAGGATTGCGGTTGGGTGTATACTGAACGTGCGCCGGGAATCCAAAATGGAAATTCGGGTTAGAAGGCAGGGCATTGAATGCCGTGCCCTCAGGCCAGCAGGCCGCGCGCTAGGGACAAGTCTTGCATCGCCCCGCACTCCAAAACGATGATTTCGCAAGCAAGTACTTCGGGGGCGAAGCGGTGTATGGCGATGATTTTGACGAAGCGGCCATACAACGCTGGTATGACGAAGAAGAGAATGGATACTTCCATCTAGCCCAGTCTTATAAGAATTACATTTATTCATATCATGCCTTAAATCATCTTCATGCCTTCCGGTTCCTGACTGGTAGATATGCGGTGTGTCTGGCTATGGGCTGCGCAAGGGGTGATGACGTGGCCCCTCTCGCCGCGAAGGTCGACCGCTTCGTGGCAATAGAGCCGGCTGAAAAGTGGTGGACTTCGGAGATTAGAGGAACGCCTGCTAATTACATGAAACCCACAGTCAAAGGGGCCATCCCGCTCTCAACTGGGAGCGTGGACCTGGTCGTATGCTTAGGAGTGCTGCACCACATCCCGAATGCCACTTATGTGTTTTCTGAAATGGCGAGGGTGTTGCGCCCAGGCGGAACGATGGTACTTCGGGAACCCATTTGTACGATGGGCGACTGGCGAAAGCCACGGCCAGGGCTGACAACGAATGAGCGAGGATTTCCCCCCGGATGGATTGACTCTAAGGCTTCGCTGATGAGCCTTCTCGTCGTGCGCAAGACTTACTGCTGCTTCCCCTTGACCTCAAGATTGGCTCGACTGTTCCGGCTCCAGGCGGCTTACAACAACAAGGCGCTGGTCCTGTTCGATTATTTTACGAGCTGGTTAATGCACTGGAACCTGCACTACCACCGAGATTCTGTGCTTAAGAAAATCTCCCCGCTCGACATCATGTACATTCTGAGAAAGTCTGAGCCTCGCTTCGCGGATGAGCCGAATGCAATTGAGAAGTCCATATCAAAGAAGTTGGAATGATGGTCGTCCGCCGGACGGCCGCCTTACGAATGTGCCGATAGAATATGGGATGTGCAGTGCCTATTACATTCCGCGGCTCCGTGAGCACGGTTTTGTTTCTCCTTCAGAAGTGCCGAATGCTGCCTTTGTCGGTCAACTGTGGCACATCAGTATAAAATGATGGCATCCATTCTCACGAACAAGAGCAAGTACCGCACCGAGATCATCAGGCCATCAAACTCATTTCCAAGAACCGTGCCGGCACGAACCGCGCATCGCTCGCACGCGCCGATCAATCGACGCCCGGGAGAACGTGCTTCATGAACCGTCGACTGGGCCAATGCATGGACAGGCGCGTTCCATCGTTTGCGAAGAATGCGGAGGGAAGGCCGCAAATGAAGGAGAACACTCCACCCCCAGCGCGCACCGACTGGCGGCGACCGGCGTCGTCATTGGCTCCTACACATCCAAAAGCTGCTCCCAAGCCCTATACGGGAAACGCAGCCTGTTGCCGCCGGCGGGCAAAGAGTGTCAACAACTTCACGGTAATCCAGCACTAGCCAATGATTGGCTAGCTTCGGGATAAATGCCTTATTGCCTGAGAGAAATGCCTCGAGAATGTACTGCTCGTTGTAGGCTCTGCGCTCATTTATAACCCACTCGGAAGGATAATCTTGAGGAAAGAAGATGTCATGCACATGCACCCAGACGTGGGGCTTAAGACGAGGAAGTATGTCGAGGAACTCGTAGCAAACATCGCTTCCAGTTTTCGCGACATGACTGGAATCGATCATTAGGATATCGTTCATCGAAAGCTCTTCGAAGGTTGCCAAAGGCACTTCCTGCACCGGCTTCTGAATTAGTCTGTAGTCCGCATTGGATTGTGTCAGCCTCGCCTCGGGATAAGGCTCAATGCAAGTAATTTTGCCTGGGCTCCCTTCGGCCTCATTGCGCGCGAGGGCAAGGGAAGCAATGCGGGTTGAATAGCCGGAACCAATCTCCATGACGCGGTTGGGCCTTAAATGACGGATAAGCGCGTAATACGCGCAGGCATCGAGCCCAGCAAAAAGGGTGTTCGCAAAATCAAAAGCGCCTTCCTGCGCAATTCCATCAAGTTCCGCACGGCTTTCGGCCGCAAGAGTCTCCACCAGCGAAATTTGCGCAGGTACTGCGAAATCAATCCCTGGCGACACGCGGCGGATCTCAAGCATAGCCTGGGTCAAAGTTCGAAAGTCCGGCAACGGTTCGTAATAATGGATTGGCCGAATGGAAACGCCCCACGCGTCCGCGATGTGCTTGTCTCTAAGAAGAACCCAACACCAGTGGTGCATCAAGCGTTTAGGCAACGCCTTGCTCAAGGCTCTCAGCGTGCCATCGCCGAGACAAATCAACTTTGCCTTCATTATTTATCTCCGATAATCGAAGGCATCCAATTCCGAGAACAATCCCCTCGGTACTGGATCCGACATTCCCCAGATGGGCTGCTCGTCTCCCCGAACACACCTCAAGTGGAGGATTCCAAGAAGCCTCGGGAGCCGCATTGCGCCACTTTTCGCCCTCATTGAGGCTCGTGCAGAAATCAAGATTTTTAGAAAAAACCTAATCGCTTGGTCTGACTGGACTTTTTCTGTGCAGAACATATGGGCATAATAGTCACATCCGATTACGGCGCCGGTGCACTTAATTGCATTGGATGCGATGTCCATGCGCGGCGTATCCACCTCAACATCAGGATATGGTAATGCCCAGCCATCTCGCTTGCCACGGTCGGTTCTTGGCCAAGCTCCACCCAGAGGATCCCGTCGTCGAAGCGCTCGCGCACCTGAGGGTTGTGGCAGAGTGCCCTACCAAGCGTTGTCTTGCCCAAGCCACCCCCTCCCTGCACAGCAGTTGAAATAGCGACCCTTGTTTGCCCCTCTTCGGCCAGTGGGTAGTCCTTGAGATTTTGGAACTCCGCCTTTCGCACGACGTATCCTTCCGCTTGAGGCGGGGCCACGAATACCACGCGCGCCTCGCGGGGCGGGGCCTTTAGGTCGGCAACGAACCTACCCCACTCTGCCTGGATGGCGTGAAAGTGGCACCTTTTGATCCAGCGGGGCAGCTGCAGGAAGAGAGCCTTCAGCACATCGTCTGAGGTAGCCTTGCGGGGACACCCATGCACTCCCTGCCGCCAAGCATAACTGTACTCGTCATCCACACTTGGAGACGCCATGGCTGCTGGTGTCATCATCAGGATAAGGCAGTGGGCACGGCTGATGGCGCCTGCGAGCTGCGCCCACCAGGGCAAGCCCCCTTGCATGGATGACCGGCCTCGCCAGAACTCGATTTGAGGCAGTGCCTTCTGTAGGCGTTTGCGTAGATTCTTGGCGAACTTCTCGCCTTCGTCGCGCGCGTAAGAGATGAAGACTGAGGGCTTGGTCAACATTTGTTAGCTAGATTACCAAACTCGGGCAGTACAAGCCAGTGGGAAGCGTAGTTCGGAAGGTCCCCGTGGTGTGCCCCGCCAACCGTCCCCCGACTTCCTTTCTTTGAGTTGCTTCTACCAATCCCTCGAAGCACGCCTTCCCGCTTCGGTCCTGGTGTGGGCGCTACTGGTGGGCCAACTTCTGTGCCGCTTCAGCATTGCGGGGATCAAAGCGTTGGTGCGCTCTTCCGCGCGCTCCGCCCTGGGGGGTCGTGTCGCTTCGGTGACGACAGCCTTAGTTATTTCACCGAGCGGCTGGATGCGACCGTCACTCGCCAACCCGAGGCCACCGTCTTGCACCAAGCAAAGCGGAACAAGGCCTTCAAGAACAGCCGTTTCATCGGCCTAGCCCTGGACGGAACCGCCGCTGTAGGTGGTCACACGGCTGAAAAAACATATCCCCGACTTGTTCACCGTCGGCCAAAAGCGCGTTCGTCGCCAGCAACCAAAGCAAGTCTTCCAGGAGGGCCAGGATCGGGTGGGAATCTGGGACGCCCACGACCTCGATCCTTGGGAAACAATTCGTTGGGAGACCGTACGCATGATCTTCTGCCGCCAACATAAGTCCGACGGCAAAGTCGTGGAAGCTTATTGGTTGACGGATTTTCCTGCCTCCCAGGTTAACTCCCGCAACTCCTCCCTACCAGCATCCGAAACCTCCGCCATCCGCTTTCCTTGACTATCCCTATGCCAAGATTCAGAAACCGCTGTGTACCCTGTCACATGGTTGACATTAGTGTCTTCCAGTGGTAAATATCGGCACGCAAGCCATTCGAGCGCAAACTGGACAGCCAGAGCATCCGACGCCGCACAAAGGGGGGTATTGTGTCAGCATGAAGCACGTAGTGCGCCGCCGCACTGCGAGCATTATCTCCGGCTCGGTTGTCTCCTTAACCCCATTAGGACCGCAAGCCCGAGGTCAAGTCAATCCCCTGCCTCAGCTGAGACGGCTGCTTGTGCTCGACGCGCCCGCGCCGGGAGGGCCGGGATTCACCCTCGTGGGTCAAGGGCATGAGCTTCGCGGGCGGTTCCGTGCTGGATTGGATGGCCAATGACCTAGAATCTTAACCCTGATGCCAAGCGAGACAGGCTCTCGTGTTTGGGTGCAGGGGCTGACGTTATGCTGCATGTTCTGCCTCATTTGAAACGTAAAGTTTTGCGGCAGGTGATTCGACTGCCTGGCGCCCGTCTCCTTTGGTCCAAGATGCCTGTGGGATCATTGGAGACGAGGGTGTTTCTGGGTGTGGGCGCCAAGCCGATGTACACGTTTGGCGTCTATTCGGCGGCGGCGCTGGCGAAGGCGTTGGGTATCGCGGGGATTTCAGTCGTTGAGTTTGGTGTAGCGGGGGGACAAGGCCTCCTGGCACTGGAGAAGGCCGCGGAGGAGGTGGAACAGCATTTCGGTATTGCAATTGATGTCTTTGGCTTCGATACAGGTGTGGGAATGCCGGCGCCGAATGACTACCGGGATCTCCCCTACGTTTGGGGGCATGGATTCTACTCGATGGACGTCGAGCGCTTGCAGACAAGGTTGAAACGGGCGCGTTTGATCCTGGGTGATGTGGAGGAAACACTCGCGGCCTTCTTGCCCGGAATCAAGCACCCGATCGGCTTTGTGGCCTTCGACCTGGACTATTACAGCTCGACCAAAAAGGCATTCCGCGTGTGGGAAGGGTTGCCCGACACACGGTTGCCACGGGTGATATGCTACTTCGATGACATCATTTGGCCGGAGCGGGCATACTATAATGAATATCTCGGCGAACTCTGCGCGATTCGAGAATATAATCTCGATCACTCGCAAATGAAGCTTTGCCCTATCCATATGCTCCGTCACACGCAAGCAAATCCGTCGGCGTGGCACGACCAGATCTATGTGCTGCACGATTTTCACCATCCCCTCTATTGCGTCAACATCACGACGCCGGATCCCAGGTTCACGCAATTACCGTTGTGACCGGACCCTTGTTCCGATTCGGCAAGAGCTTGCCGACCGAAGCCGCGCGCTTGTCGATCCGTCCTGGAATGGTGACTGGGGACGGGAGGAAACTGCGGAAGCTTCATCCTCTGAGAGGGAAGCCTCATACTAATTCAACGTCAAAGATAGAGTTTTGATCCAATCGAAGCAGGTCATGGAGCGGACGACCTCGTGATGTTGCTGCAGGTAAAGGAGGCCGGCCGAGAGCTGACCAACGACCGCGTCCAAAGAGGAGAAGACCTGGTTTCGGATGTAGTTCTCTCGCAGGTGATCCCAGAGGTGTTCGACTGGGTTGAGTTCGGGGGCGTAGGGTGGGAGCGGCAGCAGGTGAAGGGGGGAATCTGTAAGGCCGCGGCGGTGTGGCAACCGGCACCATCCAACAGCATCAAGCAATTGTCGTTGGGGAAGCAGGCCACGGTGTGCGCCAAGAACAAGGACATGGTTTCGGTATCCACCCAGGGCAAGACCGGCGAGCAGAGGTCGCCATCGAAGGGGCTGACGGCGGCTAAGCCGTAAACGAACTCGCGGATGATCTGTTACCCGACGATGGGGCGCAGAGGCCAGGGCGCCCAGCAGAGGCGCTGATCGCTGATGCAACCGAAACGGGCTTCGTCTTGAAACAGCAGGCGTACCCGGGCCCCAGGAGGCAGCCCATTTATCACTTTTTGAGGATCTGGGGGAATTTTTTTTGAACCGCTCCTGAACCGCGGGCTGGGCTTGGGGGTGTCGGTGGCATGGTCCCAGCTTGCGCCACCCATGCCGGGGCAGCAGACGATAGACGTAGGCCAATGACACGCGCCGTCCGGTGAGCTTCTTCAGCCCGGCGCGCAGTTGCGGGGCGGTGAGGATCTGGCCCCGGGGGCAGCAGCCTGCTGCCGCTCCTGAAGGAAACGCTCTTCTACCTCCCAAGAGAGCCAAGCCCAGCGCCGCCCCGCGCGACGTAGACCTTCGGGTCCTTGCCGGTTATATTGGGTGATCCAGAGCCAGAGGGCTTGCTTGGAAACGCACAGCGACTCGGCCACGCGATGTGCCGGAAGGTGGCAAACTCCAGTAAGCCAGATCGCCAGACGGGGTTGATAAGCGCTCTTATCTGGGGCTTCCCGCACCCGAACCTGCAGGTCTTCAGTGGACAGCCAAGGTTCGATCCGGGCAGGAAGACGCATGGGCGGACCTTTTGCCCGTATTCTCTGATACTCCATGTTTGACGTCAAATTAGTATCAGTCCTGCGTACGGACGCCGAGGATGCGTGCGATGTCACTTCGACGGCCCGAGTTCGCTCCGCGGGGATATCGACCGACCCAATGAATGCTCTCTGATCGCGCGCCCGAGATGTTCCCAGGGGGACCGGAAGGCCAAGTGCGGCGCACACCCTTTCGCCAGGAGTCGCTCGGAGGTGACTCCATAGAGATAACCCAGTAACATCATCTTGAATAGCACGATCAGATCGGACGAAGGCTGGCCCATAACTAATAGCCAGCAGATAATTCCAGCACGATGGCGAGATCGAGCACCGCCTCCAGTCACCGGGGTAGATGACCGGGAGGACCCATCGCTCGCAAGGAGGCAGAAGTCAGAAGAGGAAGATTGCGCGAATCAGATACTCTTCTCTCTTCATTCCGACTCCTGACTCCTGACGTCAAAGCATGTTTTAGGTTCAAGCTCCGGTGACGGTTTCAAGCCTCCGGGGCTACTTGACTATGTAAGACCGACGGCTAACCGTGTGCCTTCGAGCGCAAACACTTTCATTCTGGTGATTTCACTCGCAAGTCGATCAACTACATTGGATACCGCGGTGATCATGCCATAGTCATGCCATACGATCACTCCCTTTGGGGCCAAATGGTTGATGGCGTTCTGAGAATCCGACCGAACATACGCTTCAGAATGGCACCCGTCGATAAACACTAGGTCGAAAGGGCCTCCCAATGCGCTCCAGTTCAGCGCGGCGCTGTCTCCGTAAACCTGCCTAATCCTAGCAGACAACGGGTGTCCTTGGTATTGTCGCCCCAGTTGATCGCGCGGTGTCAGGTTCACTTTGCCATCGGAATGTGTCAGCGAATCTTGCTTGTGCATATCAAAATCCGGTGGCAAGTCCACCGTGACGACATCGCCCTGCGGCGCCAGATTCGCAGCCAGAACGAGTGCCGTGTTACCATCAAAGGTTCCGATTTCCAGGGCCTTGACCGCTCCCATGCACTTAGCCATCGCTCCCAAATGGCACGCCTCTTCCACACTGATAGATGTTCCGGTTTTCCGGTCGAAGGCCCGCGGTAGAAGTACCTCCACTTCTTCAACGCCCGGTAGGATCTTCGTCAGCGGTACCCGAGGCAGCCTCCCAGTGAACCACCACGTTTGGCTTACGAATGCCCGGTCCTGTGCCAAATGACCTCGCAGAACCCAAGACAAGGACGATCTGGGACGGGTGACGGCTTTCATCAGTCCGAAAAACGATTTGTGAATGAGGGGACTCTCCGGACAAAGCCCGTTTTCCAATTTCATAGATTTTTACCCTTCAAGGTGAATTAAGCCCGTCTGGCCGGGCACGTACACAATGGAATGTGTGCACAATACTGGCGTGAAAGAAGGATATATTCATGACCAAGCTTTGCCTATAAAATTCGAGCCAACACTTCCGCGACTGGGAGAACATTAGCCCCATTCTGGACAGCCATGCGCACAGTCGATTCAAGAAATCTAGGGCTGCAACCATAGCGCGAGGGCGCCGGAGAAACATCGTGTGTATAGAATATCAACCACCCCTTGCGCTTCTGGTTCTCCGTAATCAACTGCGCTACCCCACCCAAATCATCCGGATCACCGTAGAGGGAATTCGCCAAAAGCAGATTGAGGTCAATGTAAGGCCCGTTCACACCCCCATAAATTCCTCGGCAGCTCATCATCTCGTTTTCCAAGGCGAGCTTTGCCGAAAGGGAAACGGCTCCGTAGGGAAATGCAAAATTACGGGTGGGGGCCTGGCCCCCCACGATTTCACGAATCGCCCTCCAACCTTTTCGGACATCATGTCGAAATTCGGCACAGCGCACTGCCCGGCTCGATTGGTGGCTAAAGGTGTGGCTGGCCAACTCATGGCCCTCGTTTGCTGCTGAACGCAGGTCCTCAATCCGGAATAGTTCGCCGAGCGCATTCGAGGTATTCATCAATCCCATTGCGACATAGTAGGTGCCCCGCACCCCGTATTCCTTCAGAATTGAACCTCCCACCGTATAAGCGCTACGAGGAAAATCATCAAAAGTGACCGACACATACGGCCCGCCGTCCCCCAGAGGAACGATACGCCGATGAAGCGAGCACACGATGTGCTTGCGCACTGTCCCGAAGATAGACCCGAGGCTCATCCCCTACCGAGTGTGCAGAGCGACTTCCTGCACGCTGATCCGGACGATCTCATCAATAGGAAGCGCTTGATCCCTTGAGAAAACCAGGAAGGAAACTCCATTCCTTACTTCGCTCTCCCGAAAACCGAGGTCCGCAAAGACACGGCCCGACGGCGCATTCCGCTCGGTCTTCCGATAGTTGGCAAAAAAATCCTTACCAGTTTCAGTTATGTACTTCCGAAGGAGAAAGGTGAGGAATGCGTGCTCGACACGTTTGGATTGTATACGGCAACTGAACATGAGGTCCGTCATACGAGGTTCTTGGCGGTCCACAATGCAGAAACCAACCACTCCATAGCTGCCGAAACGATCCTCACAGTCCAGTACGTACGTGTCCAAGTGCGGTGTGGATTGGATTCTTTTCAAAATACCTCGGTCATAGTGGTTGCCGGAGAAATTCATTTGGTTGGTGCGCTGCGTGAGTTCGTGCACCCGGTCAAAGTTCCGATCAGCCAGGTCTCGAATATTCAACCGGATGTCACAATGCTTCAAGAAAGCCATGTAATCCTTCCCGAAGCCCTCGGCAATTTCCTGCCTTTTCGTCTCAACCTGGTACATCCCCCTGCGTGTGGCAGCCTCGGCAGTTACCGGAGCCGTGCAATCCTTCCGCTCGGGCAGTTTATGATACTGGTCCCCCTTCAAGACCCGTACTTCCGGGTAAATTGCCTGTACCTGCTGCAATTCAAAGTCGGAGTCATCTACGAACAGCAGTGTATCTATCGCTATGTTTAACCGGCGCGCGATTGCCTTAATTGCTTCGCTTTTCGGGCCCCAGGAGATTTGCGGGTAGAGGAAATACTCATCAATATGAAAATCCCTCAATAACTTTAAGGCCTCTTCCCGATTATTTTTGCTTGCAATCGAATGTAGGATCCCACGGTGATCAAGCTCCTTGATGACGTCCACTATGCCTAGTTTAAGGCGTAAGTTTCCCGGGCCGTCTTCGACCAGAATGCCGTCCCATAGGGTGTTATCAAGGTCCCAAACGACGCATTTGACTTTCTTCGTCTTCTCATTGGCGACTGGAGCCTCCTGCAAGAAATCCATTACACCGAAATATAGCGTCGTTCCATCCTGATCGTCGTTGGGGATCATCTCAACCGAGAATGGGGAACGCAGATCAACCGCGCTGGAGATCTCCTCAACGGCAATGCGCACCCGGCAGAATCCCGGCGTGAGTTGGATCAGGCGTTGGAAAGGTATCTTCTGCATTGTACTGACCGAGCGGATGGTAATCGAAAGTCGAACGACATGATCGTGCGGGTTATAACACTCCAACATGAAACTAGTCGCCAAGTCTCCCCAGCGTGGGCTTCTTTGAGCCATTCTTTTCTTAAAGCCGGATCTTTTGTGTGTGAAGGTCCTCTTCAGCGAAGCCGGCACGGGCAGCTGATAGAGTGTCATGCCAATGCGGTAGTCTCGCTGCTCCAGCGTTTTCGCGCGCTCAAACGAATAAAGTCTCATGCTGCCCGGCGTCCAAAGCTTTCCCCACTGCTTGAAGCGAACTTTTAGCAGATATGAATTCAGGCTTCCAGGGCAGTTGATTCGCACCATGCCATCTATAAACCGCCGGCACTTCAAATCCGCTCGGGGTTCGTACAAATCACATGTGGAATAACAAGTGGGCCAAACGCATTCGGTGCAATGCTCAGACCATGGAAGGATGGTGCGAGCCAGCACTTTGCCCGTTAATTCCCCGAATGAGGAAATTACATCCGGGGAGATCTGAGATGATGACTCGATTTTATTGTTTGCTTCTGTCTCGTACATAGAAACCCATGTTTGATGAAGCGTCAGTTTCTTCAGCCGTCCAAAACCTTGCGATATCCCTCAAGCCGTTTCAGCCCCACTCCATTCCATGTATATTTGCGAGCCATGCGCGGGATGTTGGAGAAGCGTTTTTCCAAGGGATCGCAATCTCCTTCCAACATTGTTAAGTGCTGAGTAAGATCCTCAACAACCTCCACTTAGCAGCCTAGGCCATTCTCAGTGTCTATGCAGGCCTCGTTTCAGGCATCCGACACCAATCGGCTACATCCAATCCCCATAGCGGCGAAATGCGAGGATTCCGCGCCGAACCAAGCCGGGCGAACATGACGAGTAGATTAGGACCGCCGCTGCAGATAATCACTAGTCTTCAGCCTGATGTAGTTTTGGCGAACGACAAGCTAGTTAAGGACGCCCGATTCACGGAGCTTGGTGGCAACCAGCATCGAGCCGACTGCCGTGAGGTGGCCGTAGTCAGATTGAAGCGGGACGCCGTTGCCGGCATATTCGAGACAGGAGTTTTGGCGGCAAAGCATTTTGAAATAGGAAACGTAACGGACGTCACGCTCCGATTGCGCGAGCTTAGACATATCGTCATCTAGCGTCGCGTAGGCGGGCACTCGATGAAGTGCCGGAATCTCCGGATCGTTCGACTTGATCGACATCGCCAGGAGCCGAGGTAATTCGGAATCGTATTGCACGATTGGCCCGAAAAGCAGGACATCGATACCCGAGCGATTGGCCCATTCCAGGGTTTGCTTCACGGTGCCGAGATCGGTGTGATCCCAACGGGCCGCGATGATCAGCAGGTCCACGTGGTGGGTACGCAGATAATCGGAAAACACGTAATTCATCAGGCGGCTGCATTTCGGTTCGACGCTGCGGCTCTGGTCGAGCGTCGGCTTACAGCCGGAAGCCGTCGCTTGCATGAGGTTGACATCCGTGAAGGTGGACGAGAGGCCGTACCAAAGCTGGGCCGCGTGGCTATCGCCAATCAGCAAGTCATTAGGCTTGCGACGGTCCTGCTGTAGACAAACAGCAGGATTGAAATCCTGGTAAGTATTCTTGGAAGTGAGGAAGCACGTGCCGACGCGGTACTGCGCCTCGGTCGCGGCATTCGTGTAGTCCAGATATGAAGCGACCTTGACGGCTTCCACAGGATAACGCGATGGGATACCCCCGGTAGCCAAAATGCCCGCGCCGAGAAAGAGCAGCACAGCCGCGGCCACGGAAGCCATTCGGAAAATAACGGTTCGAGAAAGGGGGAAGCCTCGCCCGCGGAACGGTTGCTCGACAAACCGCCAGGAGAGCGCCGCAATAACGACAGAAGCGAGGATGAGCACAACCTTTGTTCCGTTCGGTGTCAGCCCTTTCACTAGCAGTCCGTTTGCTCCTTGAAACACGATCAACGGCCAGTGCCAAAGATACAGGGAGTACGAAATAATCCCGATGAAAGCGACAGGCCGCAAAGACAGGGCCCGACCCACAATCGATGTTCCGGACGTTCCCGCCGCGATAATCAGCGCCGCACCAACGCATGGCAAAAGCGCTGCCGCGCCGGGGAACGGCGTGCTGGAGTTAAACGCAACCCCGGCTGCAAGGATCAAAACACCCCCCAAGAGCGAAGCGAGGTTTCGCCACAGGGGGCTGGAAATCCGGGGGAAAACATTCAACGCGAGCAGAGTTCCGAGGAGAAGTTCCCATGCCCTCGTAGGTGCCAGATAGAAAGTCGCGTCGTGGCTCCGAAACGTTCCGATCACACTCACGGCAAACGACAGCAAGGCAACAACGCCAACCATGAGAACTTGCCGTTTCGCGAAGACCCTTCTGACAACAATCAGAAAGAGGGGGAGAAAAACGTAAAACTGCTCTTCGACCCCCAGCGACCAGGTATGCAGGAGCGGCTTCATCCTTGCCGGTGCATCGAAGTAGCCGGACTGGTGCAGGAATAAGACGTTCGAGACGGAGAACGTCGCGGCGAGAAGAGACTTGGCGAAGGCGACGAACTCTGTAGGCAGGCAGAATTTGTAGGCGAGTACGGCGGTACCCAGGAGCATCGCGACAAGTGCCGGAAAGATGCGGCGGATGCGGCGTTCATAGAAGCCAATCAGAGAAAACCGCGACGAATCCAGGTCCGACAAAATGATCGAGCTGATCAGGAAACCGGAGATTACAAAGAACACGTCGACGCCGACAAAACCGCCGCGCAACCGGTGGATGTCCACATGATAGGCAAGCACCTGGAGCACTGCCACGGCACGAAGACCATCGATGTCAGCGCGATACTTTTCCGGAGGTTTCACGTTCATGCTCTAACCCATGGTCCTCAAAACAAGCCTTGTCCACGACGGCAGGCTTCACCGCTCTACAATCGTGGCTTTTCCACAGGCAATCTTCCCAAAGCCTCAGCGAGCCGCTTGGAACGCTCGGGCATCGATTTTGTCAGTGCATAGACCAAATCAGCGACCAGGCGCGGCGTTGAACGCAGCCGCGATATCTCAGGCCGCGGAAGCTTCCCAGCAACGGCTTCTCGTAGCTTGGCGGCAAATTCTTGCGGGTTTTCAGGATCGAAAATACTCGCGGCATCGAATAGTTCCTCGGCGCAGCCGGCGTACTTTGAGCACAGGACGGGAAGTCCCGATAAGACCGCTTCGTTCGCCACAAGACCCCATACGTCTTCAAGCGTGGGAAAAATGAGGGCGTCCGCGCTGCGATAGACAGAAGGCATGTCAGCCGGCAGCCGCGACGGCTGAAAGTGCACGTTTTCAAGACCAAGTTCCTTCACGAGTTCCTCAACGGCCTTTTTCTCTGATCCACCACCGACAAACACCAAGGAAAATCGCATGCCGGTGCTTTGAACGGCCGCAGTCGCTCGCAGGAGTTGTTCGACGCCTTTGCGCCGTGTGAATTGTCCGACGTGGAGAAGGACGGGTTTCGGCTCAAGCTGAAAGGCGGCCTCTGACTCGAAAACGAAGCGGCGTTCATCCACAGGATTCTGAATTTCCAGAACTCGGTCGCCGCTGACTCGTAAACTCGCCAGGTATTCACTGGAGGATCGCCCGTAGCTGATCCAATTCCGCACCCAGCGCGAAATGATCCAGCGTACGAATCGCTTTGCACGTCCAACGGCCCGCTCGGTATGAAGAGTTCCGCCCCACCAAACCCACACGGGGATGCGAAAAATGGTTCCGTAAGCTAGCGCGATCAGGGTGCGCAAGCCCATCTCGTTGCTAACGACAACGTCAGGACGGAATCTTAAGAGGTGCCACCAATAGCCCGGGGTGATATGCAGATAGCGATAGTCAAACACTTGGCCCCGTACTCTTCGGGCCAACCGGAATTGCCGGCCCCAGGCCTTGATGACTCGCGCATTCGGCAGCCACTTTTCCACGCCGCGCCAGTTGTCGCGATTGCTCTCGGTTCCTCCGTGAAGCAAGAGGAGATCGAAGTGCGTCGCTAGTCCACCGTAAAGCGGAATTCTCGCGGGCGCGACGAGGTTCAAGAGCAGAGCGAGCTTGGGGCGCTGATCGGCACCATCCGCTGTCCGGAAATTTGCGTCGGATTGCATGTCTTCTTCGCTTCGACTCAATATGTGTCTGGATGAATGTGATTGTTCTAGAGGCTATGGTTCCGCAGAACTGATCAGTTCTGGGATTTCGTTGACTTCCAGACTCGTGCTCGATAGGCGGCGCGTCACGCCCAGTAGGGGGGTCACGCTTATCGCACCAGGCTCCTTCGTCAACTCAACAGGTTTCGCGCCGTCAGAGTTCCAAACGATCCACTGTGGGGCGCGACCGCGCTCAAGCTGGCAAATCCAAGTGTGGGTCACGTCTTCTTTACACCCTTTCAAGCGCGCTCTAACGAGCCAATCCTGCATGATCGCGTAGGCGCGCCCTGCTGGCGTGGGAGTGCGGTTGTCTCGTTCCGTCGTTTCCAAACTCACCCAGGCGTGGTTGTCCCATGCATACCAATAGAATCGTTGGACGCCGGAAATCCACGCCAGAAGGTGCGCGCGCACAAGATATGCAGCACCCAGTTCTCTGGAAGGAAATGGCTTTGGATACGCCCATCCCGTTTCTGTATTCCAAAGAGGCTTGTCGCCTGCGCCATTCTGCTGCATCACCTCCCGGACATCGTTGATAAGAGGCACCATCAGTTCGGGGGGATGCGGGAAGACATAAAAGTGATACCCTATGACGTCTACGTACTGCCCGCCACCTCGGGCGAGAAATTCACGAAGCCAGTCGATCCCGTTAGGACTTGTGCCTGATGGCGAGACGAGTGTGGCACCCGGATCGATCCCATGGATCACTTCAGACGCCTCTCGCGTTAGATCAACCATCTGACCGACATCGCCGGTCCAGAACCCCTTCAGATTGGGTTCGTTCCAGATTTCGTATTCGCGAATGCGACCTTTGTAACGAGTCGCAACAGTCCTCACGTAAGTGCGCCAGTCCTGGATGTCCATCGGTTCCGCGGCGTTTCCCGGAGTGTACGCTGACTTTTCTGATGGCCGCGCGGAAGCCCATGCCGGCGAAAGTCCCAGGGGCAGCAACAGTCCGACCCCACCTCGTTCAGCAAGTTCGACATAGAGGTCGAGCGTCTCGAAGTGCCACTGTCCTCTTCGCGGCTCGAGCGAAGGCCACGCAACGTAGGCATCCCACAGCCGCCACTCCGCGAAAGGGATCTGTGGCCAAGGAGTCGCCCCGCCGGCACGGTGGATGTGCATGCCGAAAAAGCTTGCCGGAACGGGCTGATCCGACCCCACGGGGATCAAGGGATTTTCCAGGCTTGCGGAGGGTGAGCCGGCAAGCAAAATGGCCAAGAGAAATAAATTGACGAAGGGACAAAACATCGGTATGAAGGAAATCCCTTTTCGTCGCCGGATCATGAAGACCTTCCTTCACCGAATGGAACCGCTGGTTTCATGGGAGCCGTTCCCGGCGACTTGTATGCCGAGTATTTGTGACCAAACAACCCAGCAAGCATGCCGACTCCCAGGCATGCTTTCTGAAATGACTTAGCGAGGGAGGCCCGTCCCAAAAACAAGCTGACCGGCGCGATTGCCGCGCCAGTCAAGAGATGCACGGAAGCTTTAACGAAACGAGCGAAACGAACTTGCGGCCGTGCGTCGAGGGACATTTCGCAGAGAGCCCAGCTATTGCCGCCCTGAAATCCTCGATGAAGGATCCATCGCAGATTGGCGCGGTCAAGAGAAATCGTCTCGCAGACCAACGCTTCTTGCGACCAGACAATTCTGAAACCTGTCCGGCGCGCCCTGAGAAAAAAGTGTGTGTCTTCACCGCCGGTTAGTTGGAAGCGCTCATCGAAGCCAGGGATACTCGCAAAGACTTTGCGCGAGACCAAAGCATTGCCTGTGCGGCATTGTTCCAACAGAGTCCCGGTTTGAGATTCCGACCGGTCAAAGAAGCCTCCCTTTTTGATCCATTCGGGAACACCCGGTGAAAAGTCCGGTCTAACGGGTCCCGCCACGATCTCTGTTTTGTATTCCGAACGGGTCCAAAGCAACTCATCGAGCCATTCTGCGGTTGGAATCTCGTCGTCATCGATGAAGGCGAGGAAATCAACTTCTCCGGCTTCGCGAACCGCGCGATTGCGTACATACGCGATTCCACGGCGCGGTTCAACCACGTACTTTAGGGGGAAACGAAAATCCGTCGACTGGCATATGTCTTGGGCGCTGCCGAGCGGGTCGTTGTCCACGATGATGACCTGGATCTCCGGAGGAGAGGTCCGTCGAAAGGTTAGTCGGGAAACACTCGCCAACAAGTTTCGGAGCATATCTAAGCGACGAAAAGTACCGATGCAGATGGCTACGCGCATGTTTTATTTAGGAAACCGCTGAAAGCATGGCGCTCGAGGGCGCTCGGCTTATAGCTCTTAAGCGCATTCCGGGATTGGCTCGTTTGATATGTCTTCAACCCCTTCATGGCTTTCGAATGCTTCACGAAGCTTCGGATCGCAGCCGACGATCGTGGCCACACAGACAGACCATTCGAGGGAGTTCTGCCAAGCGATCGAACATTCGCCGAGATTGTGGATTGCAACAAACAGGAGAAGCGCGAGCGGCCAAAAACGGTGCGGAGAGTCTCCCGTGTGACCCCGGACCCACGCGCGCCTGAACCCTTGCGTCAGAAAAAGGATCGCAAGAAACAATCCGACCAGACCAAGACTCAGCGCGATCTCGAGATAGCCATTGTGAGAATACAAAGGGGACCACAGAATCTGGCGCTGTACTGTATCTGAACCCGCCGATGCGCCCATCCAGAAGCCGGAGAAACCAAAGCCCAAGATGGGTTTCTGCGCGATGGCCTGGACTACCGCTTTCCACAATTCCAGCCTTCCGGTCATATCTGACGAGCGACCCAAAAGCCAAAGAAAATCACCCGGTTCGAATCCCGTCAGGGTTACAGCAGACCCACCAACGACGGCATAAAAAACGATCGCAGACAGCGGAACTCCCTGACGGCCGCAGGGCACTCGAACGACCCAAACTCCACCCAAAATTACGATCACAGCAACGATGGAAGTCATCGAATCCGAAGCCAGCAGCAGGCCACCATACACGCAGAGAGAGAGGAGTCGGAGCGTCTTCGCTTTTCCATTCTGGTCGCGGAGGTGCCACTCCACGAGAAAAGCGAGAGCCATGGCGGCTCCCAATACATTTTTGTGGGGAAATACCCCGCGCAATCCTTCAGCAGTACCCGGAGCCGCGAGGGCCCGGCTCGGCGAGACCAACAAAAGGGCTAACGTCGCGGTCGCGACGGCTCGAAAGGCCCAGCGCAGAATTCCCAATTGTTCGTCGAGCGAGCAGCGCGTGGCTAGAACAATGCCGAAAAGCGTTGTGCCCGTGAGTGCGATTGCGCGGCGAAAAACCAGGTCGGGAGAATCCGACCAAATAGGCGAAACACACGCCACCAGCAGCAGACCAATCAGCGCAGGGTTTCGGTATAGGCTCAAAGCCGTGCGGCGAATTTCCATCACCGCAAAAATGGCCAAGGCACTAAAGGCGCTGGCGAGGGCAACTTGCGAGCGCAGGTCTCCGTCGATTCCGCCTTCGCCACCGCCGGACAACAATCGCCACAAGGCTCCGCATAAGATGAGCGCTACTGAGACAAAGGCGACTTTTTCGATTACGTTTCGCAATGTCATACTTCCGTCCAGCTTCAAGCGAACACGCATTCCCTCCCTGAGTTCGTCACCCGCACGCGGGTTCGGCGATGGGCCTGACGGCGCTTTGCGACGATCGCCTCGACAAGACAAACACAGCGGTCCCCACACCAAGCACGAGAATGGCGTCGGAGATGATGCTCGACCAAGCCGCACCTCGCCATGAATAGGCAGGAATGATCCAAAGGTTCAGGAGAACGTTGAAAACTGCAATGCTTGCCTGCATCGACGCGCGAACCGATTGGTACCCCGCACCGGTCAGCGTATCGGACAGAAAATAGTGCATCGCTTTTAAGACGGGCAGCACGGCCAGCCAACGCAAGGCTTCCGCTGTCCGCGCATAGTCCGGCCCGAGAAAATAAGGCACCACACCCGCTGAGACCAGCAAGGCCACGCACACCACACCGGCGTAAGCCAGAGCCCGCCGCAAGAGGGGCTTCGCGCAACTCAAACTGGCGGAGATTCCCTTGGCGCCCGCGCGGAAAAAACTGGGATACGAAGACGCCATAAGCGCGGAAATCGGAACGCAGCTGACGTCGATAATGCGATACGCCGCACCATAGATTCCCGTGGCTTCCAGCGTGCTAAGTCGGGCGAGCATTGTCTTGTCGATATCATTGTTGACCGTGTACGCGGCCAGACCGGCAGAAAAGTAAAAGCCTTCGCGCATTTCAGCCCACGAACTGGTCCACGCGAATCTCGGCAAGCCGAGCTTCGCACACACAAGCGCCGAGGTAATTACTGTGACAATCGCCGTGCTGCCGAAGTAGAGGTAGCTCCATTGCAGTGCCGATGGATGCGAATGAAGCGCGATCAGAATGAGAGCACCAATCAGGCGGCCGCCGGTCATCATCACATAGAATACCGCTGTCCAGTTCAAGCGCTCAAAGGCCACAAACGCCTGAGCGGAAATCGTAATAATGTTCAAGCCAAAGATATCCGCGGCGGCAACGAGCACAACGAGGAGACGCGGAATCTCCGACGGCAGAACAAAATGGGGAATCGAGGACACCCCCAGGAGAAGCAAAGTCCCGACACCGGCCGTTAGCATCAATGCCCTGCCCCAGTAAGCGGCGAATAGAGTCTTGTCGCGTGCGACGTTCTTAATCAGCAGATTTCCGCCCCCGAGGGATCCAAACGGGTAAACGATACCGACAAACGCCACAACGCCGACGAACGCACCGTAGTTGCGAACGCCGAGCGAGCGTGCAATCTCAATGAAATAGAACGTCTGTATGATCAACCGCAGTCCTTGGCCGGCGATCATCCAGCCTGTATTGCGCGCTAGCGAACTTTTAAAGAGGCTCTTTAACATTTCGAAATGTAATCCGAAGCTGGCACCAGGCGACCAAGCTTCGCCGCAAAAGTCGAACATCAACCAAAGAGAGGCTCCGTCCTGGGCGATTGGCCATCAGTAGAAAACTTCGAAATACGGAGTGCTTGGAGAGCAACCAGAAAGAGGTACGCCGGATTCAAGAAAAGATAGCGCTGCCAGAGCCTTCCCGGCTCGCTCAGCAATCGATACAACCACTCCAAGCCGGCGTTTTGCATCCACGCGGGCGCCTGCGGAATGATGCCGGCGATGAAAGGAAATGCTGCGCCCACGGCAAGAATCGGCATGCCCAGGAGATCGCGAAATTCATACGCAAACGTTTCCTGGCGAGGGCAGCCAAGTCCCACAAACATAATAGAGGCCCCAGACGCACGGACACGCGCCGCCAGCTCAGTCTTCTCGTCCGGCCGAAGGCGGCGAAATTTGGAAGGCTCCATGCCCGCAACAATCAGGCCTGGAAATTTGCTTTCCAGAGACCTCTTCAGCGATTTCAGAATCTCGGGCGTACTTCCATAGAAAAACACGGGGAGCCTTTCTTCTGCTGCATTGGCGCACACATGGAGAGTCAGGTTGGGACCGTAAACACGATCAGGAAGGCCGGCACCGTGGAGCGCATTGAGCACCCAGCGAACGGGTTGACCGTCTGGAACGAGCAGATC
This sequence comes from uncultured Acidobacteriota bacterium, assembly GCA_963825395.1. Lineage (GTDB taxonomy): Bacteria > Acidobacteriota > Terriglobia > UBA7540 > UBA7540 > Bog-366. The sequence goes on from CAWGTQ010000074.1 coordinate 49,037, forward strand.
GAAGTGGTTGAGGCGAAACTTTTGCTCCCGGTCGAGAACTCCCGTCATCAATCCGTGAACAGCGAGCGCCGAAACGGCCGCAGGTCTTTTCTCCTTCGCACCGCGAATGATGACCTCCACTGCACCTTCGTAGTCCACAGCATCAATCAGGACACCGAGGATGTTGCTCTTGCCGCGATTGAGCATTCGCTTCTCCACCTTTCGACATTCGATTCGTAAATCTCAAGCAGAATTTGAGGCACGTCGAACTGAAGATCCCAGCCGGGATAGTGTTGCCGGAACCGGGAAACATCGCTGATCCACCAAATATGGTCGCCGCGGCGATTTTCCTCCACGTACTTTGCCTGAAAAGGCCTGCTGGTGATTCCTTCGCAGAGTGAGATGGCTTCGAGCATCGAGCAGTTGCTGTGACGGCCTCCTCCCATGTTGTACACTTCGCCGGCACGAGGCCGCTTGAAGAACTGATCGAACGCACGAATCAGATCAGCACTGTGGATGTTGTCGCGGACCTGTTTTTTCTTGTATCCGAAAATGGTGTAGGGCGTTTGGGTGACCGCGCACTTCATCAGGTACGCAAGAAATCCGTGGAGTTGTGTCCCGGAATGGTTAGGGCCAGTGAGGCAGCCGCCGCGGAAGCAGACCGTCTTCATGCCGAAGTAGCGGCCATATTCCTGCACCAGGACGTCGGCCGCGACTTTAGATGCGCCAAAGAGACTGTGCAGCGTTCCGTCGATAGACATCGTCTCGGGAATGCCGCGGTCGGCATAGGGGTGACTCGGATCGAGTTCCCAACGAGTGTCGCGTTCAACGAGCGGCAACTGATTGGGCCGGTCGCCATACACTTTGTTGGTCGACGTAAAGATGAAGACGGCCTCGTCGGCAAACTTCCGTGTGGCCTCAAGGATGACCGAGGTGCCGTTCGCATTGACGGTGAGGTCGGTCGGCGGATCGCTGGCGGCCCAATCGTGCGAAGGCTGAGCAGCCGTGTGGACGATGAGTGCGATGTCTTTTCCATACCGCGCAAAAATCGCTTCGATACCGCTGACGTCGCGGATATCCAGCTCGTAATGACGGTAGCTTGGAATGTCGGCAAACAGACGTTCGCGGGCCCACCGCGTGGAGGCATCTCGCCCGAAGAACTTGGCCCGCATGTCGTTGTCGATCCCAACGATCTCCATCCCTTGCGCCGAAAAGTATCTTGCCGACTCAGAGCCGACAAGTCCGGCAGAACCGGTGACGATTGCAACGCTCATTCAGTCATTCTCCTGTGAGAAATTGTCTTCAAGTGAGCCGAAGATTCGCGCCTTACAACCTTCATCCTGCGAGCGCGGCGAATTGGAAATCAGTTGCGCCGGCAGTCCGGAGGATGACCACCCAGGACAACGCACATCGCCAGACTTCAATTGCGCGCGCACGAGTTCATGGTCCGGTCGTAAATCTCCATCAGCCGGCCGTAGTTTTTTTCTGCGGAGTAGCGCGATTCGTATTCGTTGCGGGCCGATCTTCTCATCTCGTCCAATCGGGCCTGATGACTACATGCCCACTCGACTTTCTCGGCCAAGTCTTCCGCATCGCCCGGGGTGAAATGCAGCCCGGTGCGCTGGTCCTCCACGATTTCCGCGATCGCACCCAGCCGCGAACCGATGACGGGCGTGCCACACGCGAACGACTCCGCAATCGTCATCGGAAAGCCTTCGTACCACACGCTTGGCGTTACGAGGAAAGCAGCCTCTTTCATGGCCGCCAGGGTCTGTTCCCGCGAGAGCCATCCTCGGAACGTGATGTTGGTGAGGCCTTGGGAGGCAACTTGTGCTTCCAGCGTTTTGCGAAGAGGTCCGTCTCCCACGATGACCAACGGAAGCGAACTCATCCGCTTCGCCCACGCCGAAATGAGGGTATCGGGACCTTTCTCGGGAGAAAGTCTTCCGACGAAGAGCGCGTATTTGCCTGTGCCGGTTCTCATCCCGGGGTCCGAGCGGACAAAATTCGGCTTCACGTGGATCTTCTGCGCAGGCAGCCCGCCGTCAATAAACTTGTGGCGTGCAAACTCGGTCAGGGCCACGTAGCCATCGACGGAATCAGTCCAAGTTCCGCGCAGCCGGTGAGCTTTCAGCATCAGCGCCACGGGCGCCGTCATAGCCCGCGAATTCCGATAGCAACCGTGCAAGACACTGCGCCAGAGCCCGTAAGTAAGGCACTCCTCGCACACCTCGCCGTTGCGGCTGAGCGTCCACCCCGGACACAGCAGCCGAAAATTGTGCAAAGTCTGCAAGACAGGAATCCCTTCTTCTTGGCAGGCTTCGTAGGCGGATGGCGAGATCATCATGAACGTGTTGTGAACATGCACGATGTCCGGATTCTCCTTACGAAGGAGATCACGGATCCCACGTTTGCTCTCTCCCGAGTGCACGATATCTTTCAACATCAGCAACTGGCGCGGCTTGGAGAATTGCTCGATCTCATGGTTGCTACGCCGGTAGAAGATCACCGTGTGCCCCTGAGACTCCAGCAAGTGAGATTCCTGCTCGACGACGACGTCTTCGCCGCCGGGTTGTTGATAGGTGTTGTGGACAATGGCAACTTTCATGATTTGCGTTGGGCTCCCTTCAAGAACCCGAGATCTGCTAGAGGTTGTTGGCAGCCCGCGCCATTGCTGCGGCATCCATAAACGAGGTGGTCATCTCTGTTTCCTCAATCAAGTTCGTCAGAAGCGAAGATATTTGCTTGGGAACTCCGACCGAGCGGCCCACACTGTAGTAGACCAATCCGGCCTCGGCCATTTCCTGCGGTTGGTAAAGGTTCCGTCCATCAATCACGACGGGATGCTTCAGCAAGTCGCGAAGGAGTTTCAGATCGAGAGATGCAAACTCTTTCCACTCCGTGAGGATCAGAAGCGCGTCCGAGCCCGACGCGGCGTCATAGGGATCGTCCGCGAATTCGATGCCTTTCGACGGCAACATTTCTTGTGCTTTCGCTGTCGCCGCGGGATCGTAAGCACATACCTGCACACCTTCACGAAGCAAAGCACCGATTATTTCGATCGCGGGAGACTCACGAACGTCGTCAGTGTCACCCTTAAACGCCAGCCCGAGGACCGCAAGCTTTTTCCCGCGCAGCGTCCAGAGAGCGCTTCGAACTTTCTTGAGGAACAGTTGACGCTGGCCTGCGTTGATGCGCATGACTTCGGTCAGCAATCCGAACTCGTAGCCGCAGTGGTTTGCAACCGCCTGGAAAGCCTGCAGATCTTTGGGAAAGCACGAACCACCGTATCCGATTCCGGCATTCATAAAAGTTGAACCGATGCGCGAATCTGATCCGACGCCCGCGCAGACCTGGGTGATATCAGCCCCAACGGACTCGGCAATATTCGCGACGGCATTCACAAAGGAAATCTTCATGGCCAGGAACGCGTTCGCCGCGTGCTTGATGAGTTCGGCGCTTTTCGTGTTCGTGACGATGATCTTCGCCTTCGCGCGCGCGGTCCCGGCAGGTGGGACAATGTTTTCCTGCAGGTAGTAACTGCCTGTGGTCAGCGGCTCGTAAATTGTTTCCAGAATCGTCGCACTGAAGTCGTCATCCGCACCCACCACGATGCGATCCGGATACATGAAGTCGGTGACGGCGGTTCCTTCGCGCAGAAACTCGGGATTCGAAGCGACCGCGAAAGACCGCGGCTTTGCACCGTTGAGCAGCAGGGAACTTCGGAGCCATTCGCAGGTGCGCACAGGAACAGTGCTCTTTTCGACGATGACTTTGCGTCCGCGGATCGCTCGAGCAATCTCACTTCCGACCGCCTCAACGAACGAGAGGTCCGCCTCACCGGTGGCGGACGGCGGCGTCCCCACCGCGATGAAGACCGCATCGGCGTCCTGAATCGCTTCCATGACGGAAGTCGAAAACTTGAGCCGGCCGCCGCGATGGCGTCTTAACAATTCCGGAAGAAAATGCTCATGGATGGGAACTTCGCCACGCTCCAGCATGGCAATTTTTGCGGTGTTATTGTCCACGGTGATAACGCTATGCCCGATCTCGGCAAAACACGCTGCAGAAACGAGTCCCACATATCCTGAGCCGATGACTGCGATTCGCATATGCTCCTTTTTTGTTCCGATTTGTGATGCGTGAAGCTGTCAGAAGAGCGATTGATGATCTATAGCCGGCTGAACATCGGGAAGGTGCGACGACTGAAAAGACCAACATTCGCTACCCGCTTGTCGCGGATACCGAGTCGGGACTAGGCAGCTCCCGATCCTTTCAGCACGGCTGGAATCGTCCTTGCCATGATTTTGAGATCGAGCCAGAGGGACCATTCATCGAGATATTGCATGTCGAGTTTCATCCACTGTTCGAACCCTATGGAGCCGCGCCCTTGGACCTGCCAAAGGCACGTGATTCCGGGCCGAACACAGAAGCGGCGGCGTTGCCAGTCTTTGCCAAAACCCAGAAAATCGCGCACCGGAAGCGGTCGCGGCCCGACCAGACTCATGTCACCCTTCAGGACATTCAGCAGCTGCGGCAACTCGTCAATACTTGTGCGCCTGAGCCACGTTCCGACCGATGTGATTCGAGGATCGTTTTTGATCTTAAAGACCGGTCCGGAGGCCTCATTTAACCTCTCGAGCTGCGCAAGTCTTGCTTCCGCATCGGGAACCATCGTGCGGAACTTGTAGATCAAAAATCGCCGCTTGTTGAGCCCAACCCGTTCCTGGCGGAAGAGAACCGGCCCCTTTGACGTCATCTTGATCAGCAATCCGACGAAGGCGAGCAACGGAGCCAGAATCACGAGCAATGCGAGCGAGCTCACGATGTCCAACAGGCGCTTGATCATAAGCGACAAGCCACCCTGTCTGCCGGCACGTGTGGCGACAACATGCTCGTTCTCAATTCCCTGGTCCCAAGCTTGGGCTGCTCTGAGCCCAAAAATGTCGGAATCGAATCGAACGATAATCCCGTGCTGATCGCAAAGTGATGCCACTCGTGCGGCGTCTTCGTAGAATGAGCGAAGCGGCAGGTAGATCGCGACTTCGTCTACGACGTTGTTCCGCAGAAACTTAGGAAGTCCCGCGCGGTCGCTGACGATCCGGAAGCCGCTTTTCCTGAATTCCTCCAGGCCCGGCCAGTCAAGATCCACAAATCCCAGGTTGCGATATCCCCATTCCGGAGTCGTCTCGATTCTGCGGGCAAATTCGACGGCACGCGGATTCGTACCCAAAATCAAAATGTAGCGTAAATTGCGCCCTGTGCGCCGGAGATGGCCGAGCAAACTTCGTAAGAAATACCGGCTGCCGACCGTGCCAATCGAACTGATACCCCAAAACAGGGCAAGAAAAGCGGGCGTCACCATCCGAATCGAAAAGGAAACCGCAACGGCAAGTAGCGAAATCGTAGCGAGCGTGGTTGCCTTCCATTCCCCTATCATTTCTTCGTGGCGAGTCGACAGTCTCTTCGATTCGTAAAGGCCACAAAGGGAAAAGATGCCATGCCAGGCAAGCAACGCTCCGGCGAAAATGAAGCAATTTGAAAGCTTGATTCGCATCGACAGAAATTCCCTGAACGACACGCTGTGGCTCGCTTCAACAGCTAGGAGCGTAGCCAGCGCGTATGAGAAGGTCAGCAACACAAGATCATACAACTTGAGACAGGCGAGAAGAATGCGGCGGTTCGTTACATCCACGGTATTGGGTCCCTTGAGATAAACGCTTCGTGCTTCTGCTTATGTCAGGAGTTGTTCCTGTCGTTCCGGAAACTTGATCGGGCCGGTATAACCACCAATCTGTCTGCTCTACTGAACACTCTTGCGACTCATCCATTCTTTGACTTCGTTCCCGGGGCAGCGCGCGGCACTTTTGCGGCACAAAAAGGGTTCTTCATACCGGCTCGACGCAGTAGCCCTCGATCGAAATGGAAAGCGATCTCTGGATCAACTCGACGGAAATAACGAGGCTCTGCTTGCCTTTCACCGCAACGAGAACACCTTCGACACCATCGAGACTTCCACCTCGAAGGCGAACCCTCTGTCCGACTTCCAGGCGCTCCAACGAGTGGAAAGGGACCTTTCTTTCGACGACACTTCGCACGGCAGCGATTTCCGCGTCGGGAATACGAGTGCCGAGGCCACGGCCGCCCACAAACCCTCTCACGCCGCACGTTCTCAGCACGGGCACTCTGTTGCTCGCTCCGGCCGCAATCTGCACGAAGACGTAGCCAGGGAAAAGGGGCAAGTCGACGAGTTGCCGACGGTCAGTCCATTGGCGCTTTTCAGAGAGCAAAGGAAGAAACGTTTCGACGCCCTTAAGTCGTAAGCCGGCGTCGACTTTCTTTTCGTGGCGAGGCAAAGTCTGCACCGCATACCATGAGCACGGCTCCAGCCCTGAGCCTGAGTTTATGGCACTTTCAAGCGCGATTGGATAGAAAGCAGTCACCGGGCAAAGCTCCGCTACCCTGAGTCACAAGGATTCTTTCAACTTCAAATCAATTCGCGGGAAACCTTCCAAGAACTGGGAAGGCCTTGCGTAAAAGCTAAAGCCGCTGGTAGACAGAATCCGGAATCGGGAAGGTCCTCTTGTTGAGAACCCCCCCCAGAATGTTTACTTTCATCTCCCGCAGACGCTCGGTAACTCGCGCCGCTGCTTCCCGCCGCGTGGCATTCGCTTCCAATACCAGTACCAGACCGTCTCCCAACTGCCCAAGCGAAAACGTATCGGCGTACGTACCGAAAGGGGGCGCGTCAATGAGCACGTAATCAAACTCTGTCCGCAGTTCGTCGACGATCGCCTGCATTCTCTCCGAGCTAAGAAGACTAACCGACGCTTCGGGGGCTGATCCGCAGGAGAGAAGCGAGAGATTCGAGGGCTTCACCGATTTGACGAATTCGCGGATGGGGTGCTCCTGGCGAAGCGCATCGGCCAATCCGTAGTGATTGGTCGTGCCAAATACCTCCGGCAAAAAGGGTGTCCTGAAATTTGCATCGACGAGGCAAACCGACCCCGAGATAACACAGGCGAGGGCCTCAGCGGTTCGGGCGCTGATCCAACTGCAACCACTGCCCGAACTGATGGCCGCAAAAACGACGGTGCGCCGCTCCTGGCCCTTGGACTGGAAAACGCTCTGTACGAGGCGCAAAATCTCTTCGTGAGCCATTTGGCCAAGACGGGTGTTCGCGCGCAATGGCGCGACAACCTTCGCTCCGACATTCGTTTGCGGATCCAGCGGGAGGAGCTGAGTAAATTCGCCCGAGGACGCACTTTTCATATCCAGCGCCGCCTGCTGCATTAATTCAAAATTCCTACTCATGAGTTTTTCCCTCGAGGATGGGCCATTTGAGGAGCACCCACCTTTGCAGTAAAAATGGCTTCCCGGGCAGGCATTCGGATCAACTGTCCGATACGGAGCCGGTTCGCATTCGACAAACATGGATTCAGCATCTTTATGGCGGCCAGAATTTGGTCGTCATACCGGCCAAGGGTTCGAAGGCAAAGGCTAGAAAGAGTATCCTTCGAATGAACGCAAACGATCCGGGCTTCACCGCGACCTCCCACAGCCAGAGGCGGCGCGGCGCCATTTGCACTAGTTTTCAGGCCGGCAGTTCCGCTGTTCGCAAGCTGGTTTGAGAAAGCGAGGGCGCTGATCTCTGCCGAAGCAACTGGCACAGTTTTGGTCTCAGCCGCCTTGACCGCAAGCCTGGCGGAGGGTACGGTCAGGTTGGGCGCATCTGCGTGTCGATAAAGCTCGAAAAACGGCAAACATGCCGCCACAGCAACGATCGCCAAAGCCCACTGCTCAAGCGCCGTCCAAGACCACTTTGACATCGCTTTCATCGGCGACAGTTTCGACGCAGGCGCCAGCATTCTTGCGGCTCCCGGCTGCGGAACTTCATCCAGCAGCGACCGCAAATCCAGGTCGCGGAGCACTTCGCGGATGACTTCGGGGCCAATCGTTCTCTGCTGCAAGGCACACGCAATCGACATCGCGTTGAAGCAGATAGTATTAATATTTCGGGGAATGCCCTGGGAATGAGTAGCAATCAAATCGTAAGCGCTGTCCGTGAAGAGCGCCCAGGCGGCGTTGTATCCGGCGATTCGGAGTCGATGTTCGATGTAAGCCCGCCCCTCTGCGGGATTTAATGGAGCAATCCTTGCGACAACCGAGACACGCTGACGAAGCTGTTCCAACGCCGGAGAGGCGAGCTTCCTGGCGAGCTCCGGCTGACCTGCCAGCACAATGTGCAGGAGCTTATCCTGACCGGTCTCAAAGTTCGAAAGGACTCGCAGCCCTTCGAGAACGGAATCGTCCAGGTTGTGCGCTTCGTCAACCAATACGATGACGCGTCTGCCCTGGCTCGCCTCCCGCAGAAGCGCTCCGTTCAGCTTGGCTTGCATTCCAGCGAGATCGTCCCCGGCGTTGTGGACGCCCAGGTCCGCCAAAATGCTACGTATCAGATCCCGCTCACTGCACTGCGTCTGAAAAAGAAATACGGTTTTCAGCGAGCGCGGAATCCTCTGAAGAAGATCGAACAAAAGAGTGGTCTTCCCCATTCCGGGGTGTGCAATCAGCGCTGTGAATCCGCGATTCTGCATCACACCCGAAAAAACGCTGGCCATCGCCTCCCGGTGTGTCGGGCTCAAGTGGAGATAGCGCGGATCCGGCGTTACGCCGAAGGGCTGGCTCGTTAGATTGTAGTAGCGTAAGAACATTTCGACTATGCCGCCTGCATTGGGACTGCCGCCAATACCGGAATATTCAGGGTATCTATTACCTCGTCCGGAGTTCGGAAGGAGGGATCCATCCATTCTGCGACAAACGCCGCTGCAATGGCGGCAAGAATCGCCAGAATCAGACCGCCGAATCCGACCAGGAACGGATTGAAAGCCGGGAGCGCTGCAGCAACGGCAGGAACGGCGATCGCCACATCTGCAATTCCTTTCTGGTCGAGCGCGTCAGAAGTTCGGGCCTGCTCCCGCTTGTTCAGGTACAGCAGATAGTTCGATTCGTCTGCCTTTTCTTCTCGGAGAAGCGCCGTCTGCTTAACCGACATCCCATCCAAATCCACCATCTGCGCATGCATGGTCTTGATGCTGCCCGCGATCGCGGTGGCGTTCGCCCTCTGTGTCGCCAGGTCCAGCCGCGTTCTCGCGATGTCTTGTTGCAGCAATTGGTAAGTCGGATTGAGATCCGTCGTCTGGTCCGCATATTTCATTTGCTTGGCCTTCTCGATCGCGGCCTGGGTTTTCGCAATCTCCTCATCGGCCTCGCGAACCAGGGGAAAGGACGGGTCGTATTTCACAACCAGTTGGGTCCGTTTCAATTGGGCGTTCAGAAGGACGGTTTGCAACTGCTGCATGAGCAAATTTGCCGCATTAGTAGATTGTTGGGTCGTGATTCTGTCCGGAGTGTTCTGCAATTGCGCGTCGTCAGCTTTCAACCTATCTTCATCTCCCGCGATTTGCTGCTGCGCCTGATGTAACGCTGCCATGGAATCCGCTACCCGCTGCGCCACATCCGTGCGCAATACGTCTGGAGCAGCCACGCCTTCGTTACGACTGAAACCAGTTAGGCGCGCCTCGACATCGGCGAGCTCCTGCCGGTACTTTTCGGTCTGTTCGGCAAAAAAGTTCGTGGAACCCGTTGCACGACGCATCTGAAGGTGCTTTTCCAAATATAACTTACCGATGTTTTGCAGGACGCAGGCGGGGGTCTCCGGGTCGCCAATCGCCCCATATTTTACGGTAATCACGTCGGACACTTTCTCAACCTCTGCTTTGACGCCTTTTTCTAGCTTGTTTGCAGCGTTCTGAATTCGTGCGGCCTTGATCCGGTTCGGGTCATTGGGAAGGACTATTTGCGAGGCAAACCAACTGTTGCCAAGCCCGCACGTTTCGGCAACCTTCCGCAGAATGTCCTGCCCCTTCAGCAAGGCGATTTCGGAGTTGATCTGATCGGGTGAAACGCCCTTGTAGGTGCCCACGGCTGCGTTCTGCCCCGATGTAATCGCTGGATCGGTTCGCACCTGGGCCACGACGACCTGCATTTCAGAGACGTAGTAGCGAGACGCCCAAAACCAGGCGACAAATACCGCCAACAGAAATAGGGCTGAAAAGACACCCATCACGAGCCGCTTGTGACGCAAGATCGGCATCAGCAGATCGCGCGGGGATGGCGTCGCCTTTGCTTCGTTGAGCTTTGCGTTTGAACTCGACTTGTTCATGACTCGCGCTCTCCCTCTTTTGCCTTTTCCGGCGTTCTGTCGCCCAGACCTATGACGGAAAGTAAACCCCCGTGCCAACGCCCAAGCCGTAGGGGATGTACTTCCGAATCTTGGTGATGGTCTTCTCCGGCACGAAGATCATGTCTCCCGGCTGGATGCCGACGTCTTCTTCCACGTTCTTCCCGTGCAAGAAATCGGATAGCTTGAGCTCCCTCGCTTCCACCCAGCCGGATGCGGAACGATGATAGAGGTAAACACGCGTCTTGGCCGTCGGCAGGAACCCGCCGGCAAGAGCAATCGCTTCAGAGACCGTCAGGTCGTATCGAAGATCGTATTGGCCGGGCTTTGTTACTTGCCCCGTGACAATGAAGTACGCCTTTTGAAAGTCGATGAGGTCAACGTCCACGATCGGATCATGCAGCGTTTTCGCGTAAGCTTTCTTAATCGCTTCCACAGTCTGCGGCACCGTCAGCCCCAGGATGTTGATGCTGCCGGCGCTTTGCAGCGTGATGTATCCATCCGGTTGCACCATGACCTTTTGATTGTATTCCGGCGAAAGGGCGAACGAAATCGTGAGGACGTCGCTCCGGTTGATCCGGTAGCGGGGATTTCTTTCCGCAAACGTTAAAGGGATAGAATCATTACTTCTCGTAGATGCGGCATTCTCTGCGCCAGCCGGTAATGCCATCCTTGCCTGCTTAGACTCTTGTGCACAAAGCGTCCCGCAGGAAAAGGCAGCGAGTAAGACCCAAGAAAGTACGAATCTCGTGTTATTCATAGCTGTTCTACTCCCTCTTGATGAAGGCAAGCAATTTCCCAGGCCGCAAACCCGCTGTCCTATTTCCCCCGGCTTTCAGACGATCCGGGCGTAGCGAGCTTAAGTTTCTCTACAGGAACAACCATGGTTTCCTCATTGTCTAGCTCGACGACCGCATAGGCGTGACGATTCAGGCCTGAATCGGAAAAATCCACAATCGCACCTTCCGCTTCCGTGTCGGCGGGAGTCCCGAGAGAGAAGCCCTCAGGTCCCGGAAGGAACACGTCCGATACCCGAAAACGGACTCTTGCGCCCTTGTCCGTGGGTAGCTCCTTACACTTATCTTTAACGCCCTGCATGCCGCTGTCTTTGCAGATTGCAATTCAGAGGCCGCTGCAGAGTACTCATTGAAGCGCGTAATCAGCGGGGACCCCCACCTCTTCTGGCAGCAACTGATTCAAAGGGGATTGCAGATTACCGACCACGCTAATCAACGGCCGAACTGAAGGCGGTTTCCGCACCGGGCACTGCAAGCATGTCTGCACAAATTGGCAGTGGAGAATGCCAGGAAAAGTGGAACGAGCCGCGATTCCCATCTGCAACGGCAGGTAAGTCCAGGATTTCTGGGGCGCAGGTAAGCGCGATGACATCCTGCGAGAATCCGCAGTCCATCTGCAAATACTTGCAGCTTATTGTTAAAAGGATGTAACAGGAACGGACGCCCAGGGGAAGTAATTGCGAGCGGTCGTTTGAGTTGGCAGGGGGACCAGGGAGTCGCGCCGCGCTCGCCACACCAGCGGTGTAGGAGCGACAAGGACGTCACGGCAGGGCCGGCACGCGAACATCTTATTTCATGATTAATTCAACCGGCTGGATCGTTAAGTACTACCCATGCGCGACGTTGGCCCCCCAGCTCGCAAGCCCCGTATCTTGTGGTAAAGCGTGCGCTCGCTGGTCCGCAAACGTTGGGCAACTTCTCTTCGAGTGCGACCTTCGTCGTTCAGGGCGGCTTCGAGCACTCTTCGTTCCAGTTGTTGGATAGCCTGCGCGTAAGAAAGGCCCTGCGCGGAAATCGCACACCATACCTTGGCGGCGGCCTCACCGAGCAAATCCGAGTGTTCTTCCGCTTTGGCTTCCGCCGACCGGCGGTTCCAATCAGTCAATCCGAGAGAGGTGCCACCCATCTTCACAAAGAGCATCGCTTGCACGTCATTCTCCAGTTCACGCACGTTGCCCGGAAAGGACTGCGACTGCAAGAAGCTCACGAGTTCGTGCTCCACCTTTTCGATCGGGTAGTAGATTTCCCGATGACGGTCCGCAAAGGCGAGCACAAGGCTGGAGAGGTCCTGCATTCGATCCCGCAACGGAGGCAGGAAGAGCCGCACCACATTCAACCGGTGGTACAGATCCGCGCGGAAACGGTTTTGGAGAACCAGTGGCTTCAGGGTCTGATTGGATGCCGCGATGATTCGCACGTCCACCCGCGTCTCGAGATCACATCCTATCGTGCGCACTACACTTCGCTGCAACACGTCCAATAGCTTGGCCTGGACATGGGGAGGAAGGTCGTTGACATCATCCAGGAAGAGCGTCCCCCCCTGGGCGGATTGGAAAAGACCCTTGCGATTGGTAACAGCTCCGGTGAATGCGCCTTTGAGGTGACCAAATAACTCGCTTTCCGCCAACGCCTCGCTGAGAGAACCACAATGCATGGTGACAAACGGAAAAGTGCGGCGCTTCTGATCGAGGCAATGAATGGCATAAGCCAGCACCCGTTTGCCGGTACCCGTCTCACCTTCCAACAAGACCGTGATGTCACTGACACAAGCGGCCTTGTGAGCCTGGCGCAGAAGTGGCACCAGGGCCTCGGACCCCGTGATGAACCCGAGCGCACTAAAGCTCCGGCGCAGTTCATCATTGGTGAGTACGGGGCCCAAAACTCCCATGGGCTTGGCTCCAAAGCTGAATTAAAAACCCGTTGAGGTCTGCAGCAGGCAACCCCAGCCCGCCTAGCGAAGAGGTGCCTCATCGGCCTTTGCACCTCGGAGGCTTGGGGGGAACGATTTTCACCTTGTCTCCCTCATGGAGACGTGACCTTCCTCCGAGGACATCCGTCGCAAGAATCCCTGATATGAAAACCCCCATACGTTCCAGCTTGCTATATTATGTTACAGTTATTTAACAATACGTTACTAGGATGCGTATACGAAAACCTCCCCACCGTCCACGACGACAACCAATGATTTAATAAGGGAGCCTAAGTGCATCATATCATACCCGGGATGGCAAGGGATGAAAAGATACGGCCGCGCCTGCACTTGGCGGGGGCACGTCCGCGACCAGCAAAACAATTGTGTCTCGCCACAATTTGATCTGCATCAAAGTTCGTGCGTGGTGGGTACTCGAATCCGAGCTGGAAATTCAGAATCTGAAAACTACATAAGTTGTTTTGTGACAATGAGTTGAGTTGTGAAAATCAGAATACTCGCAAATTGGATCTGCTCGTCGTAACTTAATGGAAAAAATAGTTATCCATTAAACTCCGCATATTCCCGTTTATTCCTGGGTTATCCACTTATGATTTCAGGTTGAATAACTGTCGGTTATGGTGTGTTGACCAATTTTTTTTACCACCAAGTGTGAGAGAGCCTAATCCTCCCATGAATACGAGCTCCTCTCCACAACCCCATCATCTTGAATATGTCCACGCGGCTAAGTCCAGGCGATACATTCGATGGCCGGTCACTATCAAATTGCGTGGTCAGCACCTAGCGTGGAATGACAGTGCCACGCGGGTCATGTCTTATTGGCCGGCGAGGACATTACCTATGAAGTGTCTTGAGAGGCGGTGTGCGGTGAATCGGGCTCCGAATGCAAATCGCATGAGAGGCCCGAAGGAATTAGCTGCTGAGGGGCCAACAAAATACAGACCTGGTATGGAAGACTCAAAGTTCGAAGTCAGCACAGGAGTTTGGTCGACGGATCGGATTCCCGCTCGGATATCCGGATCTAAGAATGTCAAACGCCGGAGATCGACTTTGTAGCCAGTTGCCGCGATGACGTGATCCGTCACCAGCGTCCGGTGGCCGCCGGCCTCATCGGAAAGCTGAAGGCTGACGCGACCATTCTGAAGGTTTGCTTCGGTGATGGTAACCCCCAAGATGAATGGCACTTTTCCGACAACCTGGTCCCTTACGAACCAGGCGGGGGCTGGGCCAAGGTGCTTCCGTACAAAATCCAGTCGAAATCGCTCCGGCATGCGGCGGAATACCAGAGGTGCGCTGGTACAGAAAAGCGACCTCCAACCGGGGCCGAGCCCCGTGGTCGGGTTCCGAACCCGCTCCCAAAAAGGCCGGGGAACTTTGCCCTGAGTGTGAAAGTAAATGACGGGTTGCCGGGCCACTAAGTAGACAAAGGCTCCGGCCTGGTGTAGAAGAGCTACCAAATCCAATGCCGACGCTCCTGCTCCCACCACAGCTACTTCACGTCCCTTAAATCGGTCAACCGTACAATGCTTGGAACTGTGGGTTACGAATTCCTCTGAAAGCTCCGAAAGGACGGGCGGAATATGCTCGAAGTAGCACAACCCAACCGCGGCCACTATCTTTCGTGCTGCAACAACCTCCCCCTCTCCCAGGCTAATTTGGAAGCCCGTGGAGGATTGACGCAGCGAAACAACTCGCTTGTTTTCGAGTTCCGGCACGAATTTTTTTTGGAATTCCAGCCCATAGGAAACAAACGTCTCCAGGGGAACTGGAAAGCCGAGGTCGGCATAGGGAAACCCTTCCTGTTGGCAATACCGTGCAAGTGTGAACGTCGAGTGAGGATCATAGAGGGAAGAAGCAAAACCCTCCGATTTAAGCCGCATGCCTTTGGGCATGTGCGTTTGCCATGTGGACATGGGGCTGCCAAAGATACGATAGTTGAGGCCTCGCGCTTTGAGGTAAGCAGCGATCGACAGCCCGTAGGGCCCCGCTCCGATGATGGCAATGTCAACCACAGCATTTTCCCTACGGTGGTGTTGGTGTTCGTGCTTTCTTGGAGGCGCCGAACAAATCTGGGATGGGGCGACCCTACTTGTCTGCCAGCGGCGGTCCAATAGCAGTTCATTTTGGCAATCCAACTTGGACGACTCGCAGGGAGCCTTTTCCTTCTTGGCTAATGGTGGCAGAAGGGTCCGCGCCGTCAAGGGTTTTCTACGGCGCACCCAACACCGGCGCGCCCTTCACTGCTCCGGGCCGTTCCGCGCAAACACCTCCACTAATTAAGGAACGTGTCAAAGCTGAAAAGGAGGCCACATTGCCGCCATTTTGGGCCCCTCTTGTGCTTTTATTAGCATACTAGTAATTGCACCTTGGCATATCGTAGCGCGAATACAGAAATGGTAAACTCTTCAGCGCTTTTAGGTTTGAGCATAGCAGGTGTGTCTGAGGTTTTCAAACGAGAGGGTCGGACCTCAATGACCCCAAATGTCTTGTTGGCGGACACGACCAGGAATGGCTGTTCAACACGACTTGCACTCGCCTTCTCGAGAGCGGGCATCGAGGTTTCGGCCGTCCTACCTCCGCGCGGTCACCCCCTGCTTAAGGCACGATTTCTTCGACAGATATTTCCTTACAGCGGGCTTCGTCCACTGGCCTCACTCGTGGACGCGATTGAGGCAACTAAACCCCAAATCATAGTTCCCTGTGATGAGATCAGCGTCCAACATCTGCATGATTTGTATACACACACGCGCAGCCTTGTAACATCGGGATGCAGCACAGAGGCCCTGATTGTGCGCTCGTTGGGCCCGCCAGAGAGTTACCCAATTGTCTCATCACGCTACGGCCTTCTCAAAATTGCTCGTGAGGAGGGACTTCGTGTGCCAGAGACAAACCTCATGACCAAGGTGGACGATATCAAGTCTTGGGGGGAAGGACGAAAACTCCCCTGGGTGCTGAAGGCAGATGGAACATGGGGTGGTCGAGGGGTGAGAATCGCTCGCACACCGATAGAGGCTAAGCAGTTCTTCTTACAATTGAATCGACCCATTCGAACCGCGCATGTTATCAGGAAGCTGATCGTGAACCGTGACCCGTTCGTGCTGCGATCTTGGTGGAGCCGCTCGAAGCCGGCAATCATTGTTCAATCCCACATTCAGGGTCGACCGTCGAACTGCGCGGTCCTATGTCACGAAGGAGAGGTATTGGCAGGGATTGCCGTTGAGGTCGTCAGCTCACAGACATTGACCGGACCCGCAACGGTTGTGCGCGTAGTCGACAGCCCTGAAATGATGGTTTGCGCGGAAAGAATTGCCCGCCGCCTGAAGCTTTCCGGATTCTTCGGATTGGACTTCATGATTGAAGAGGGAAGTGGCGCTACCTATCTCGTCGAAATGAACCCACGCGGCACTCCCCTTTGCCACCTGCAGCTCGGGAAAGGGCGCGACATGGTGGATGCACTGTGGGCACTGCTATCGCACCAACCGCGCCGAGAGACACCGCCTGTTACTCAAAACAATATGATCGCCTACTTCCCGAGAGCATGGAACCGTGAGAACGAGTTGCTAAAGTCAAGCTTCCAGGACATCCCTCTGGACGAGCCAGATCTCGTACGAGAGATTCTCCGTCCTTGGCCGACCCGAACTCTTCTGGCTCTCGCCGACAATCAGTTACGGGAGGCGTGGCTCCACTTGAGGTCTGCAAAGGCACTCCTGTCAAAATTAGTTGAATCCCGCCGCCGGTCGCACTGAAAACGTTGGAACTGCTTTCCCCTCGCGAGGTTTCGAAAAACGCGGTTGGCGCGCTACTTGGCGTGACCTGCAGTCCAGATAACATTCCGCACGTTTGCCACCGGGCTTTATCCGCATGGCCGCGAAGCGAGCCGCCTTGGAAGCCATTTCAACTTCGTTGCCAAATGCTTCTGCAGGTGGATAAGTAGCCAGTCCTGAGGGATATGTGCAACAAAACGGCAACCAAATCGGGAAGTCCCAAAATGGTGAAGCCGCTAAGTTATTGAATTAATTGGTCGGGACGGCCAGATTTGAACTGGCGACCCCTTGCACCCCAAGCAAGTGCGCTACCAGGCTGCGCTACGTCCCGTCACGACCGATTGTGCCCATACAGGGGGGTTTGCCACAGCAGGACACAATCCTTCACGCTAGCACTTCCGCGAAAGCATTGTCAATATCGTCTGCAACTCCTGACGGATGGCCTTTATTTCTGCCACGCTCAAGGTAGATTGAAACAAGTGCGTCTGCTCCGCGGGATTCTTTCCATCGCTCGCCAAATGCCGGCGCGCCCCTGCAATGGTGAAGCCCTTTTCGTATAGGAGCCGGCGGATTTGGAAAATCAGTTCCACATCCTTGCGTCGGTAAAGCCGGTGTCCGGACTTGCCCTTCACCGGCCGCAGCGAAGGGAATTCCGTTTCCCAATAGCGCAGGACAAAGGCTTTGGTGCGGGTCAACTCGCTGACCTCGCCGATGCGGAAATACAGCTTGTCCGGAATCGCCATATCAGTGGGCGAGACCGGGATCAAGCGCGCGGCGCGACCTCGAGACATAATCCACAGATTACGCAGATTTCACTGATTAGGCAAGCCGAAGACAACTTGCGTTATACTCTGCATCTTCAAGGGCCCTCGTGCTCTTGGGTTCGAAATGACGGGTGGACTCTAACCGGGCACTCAGGTGCAATAGGCACGAAGCAATCCGGCTTTTCGCGAAGGGAGACCGCAGCTTATGGGGAAGTTGATTATCGGCATCGATGTGGGTGGCACAAAAGTGGCCGGAGGGTTGGTCACGCAGAAGGGGCGGCTGGTTAAATCGCAGATCGTGCCCACGCACGCAGAAAAAGGCTTTAGCAAAAGCTATGCCCAGATCATTCACTTGATTGGGCGCTTGCTGCGCGCGGCAGGAGGCAAGGAAAACGTCGGCGGCATCGGCATCTGCGCTCCCGGTCCGCTCAATCCCAAAACGGGGGTGGTGCTCAACCCCCCCAATTTGCCCGGCTGGCGGAACATCGAATTGGCGAAGATGGTGGAGAAAGAATTCGGCTTGCCCGCCAAACTGGAAAATGACGCCAACGCCGCCGGGTTGGCAGAAGTGCTGTTCGGCGCCGCCGTGGGTTACAAAGATGTTTTCTACGTAACCGTCAGTACCGGCGTGGGAACCGGCATCATTATCAACCGGAAAATCTATCACGGCAAAAACGGCATCGCGGGCGAAGGCGGGCACGTTTCCATTGACTATCGCAGCCCCTATCACTGCGGCTGCGGAACCTACGGCGATATTGAAGCGCTGGCGGCCGGCCCGGCCATGGCCCGGCGAGCGCGCGTGATGCTGGAGCAGGAACATAGCCTTCCGAGCATCCTGCGCGAGCTGGCGCATGGCCACGCCGATCAGATTTCGCCGCAGATGATTCAGCAGGCAGCCCGCCAGGGCGACCGCGTGGCAAAGGCCATTCTCGAGGAGACCGGTTTCTTCCTGGGCTTTTGGCTGGCCGGTATGATTAGCCTGTTTGACCCTGAAGCCATCGTGATCGGCGGCGGCGTTTCACACATTGGCAAGCCCTTGTTTGATAAGATTAGAGATACAATACCGCATCATACGGTTAATGGTTTCGCGGCGCAAACGCCGGTGTTGCCCGCCAAATTGCGGACGAACGTCGGCGTTTACGGCGCCGCCGCAGTTTTCCTGCCCGCGGGAGAAGAAGCGGAGAGCTGATCCCCAGATTGCGCAGATTACACAGATTAAGCCGGGAGAGAACGGGACCTCAAGTGGCGGGCTGAAAAGGGGAGCATTTTGTTCGTCAATGTCTTTCCCGCAACGCGGCCTCCCCTTTGAGCCAGTTTGCGCCCGGCCTATCTTGGTTGTTGTCTTGTCTAATCTGTGAAACCTGCGTAATCTGTGGATAAAGATGAGCCACGAATTGACGACGGGCATTCTCCTGTTCGCCCACGGCAGCCCCGTGGAGGAAGCGAACCGCGGTGTGCATGATTTAGCTGAGAAGATTGCGGCCGCGGGGCCCTACCGTTATGTACGCGCTGCGTTTCTGGATGGCGGGCAACCCGACTTTCTCGCCGGGGTCATGGAAGCTGCCGAGGCCGGGTTGCAACGCCTCATCGTGATTCCCTATTTCCTGACCGTCGGCCTTCACTTGCGCCGGGATTTGCCCAAGCTCGTCGCTGCTGCGAAGGAGAAATACCCCGACTTTGAAATTGCCGTTGGGAAATCGCTGGAGGGCCATCCTTTGATGCCGTCGATCATCCTCGGCCGCGTACAAGAGGCCCTCCAGAGTGAAAACGTTTCGCAGTAAACACCACTCCCCCTCCCGAAGCCACCATCCGCCCATTCTGCTGCACAGGTTGGATCCTTGCCGCGCTGACCCTGTGCGGGGCGGCGTCGAGCATGCATGCTTTGGCAGATGGTGTGCCTTTGCGGGGCGTCATTCTCCTCTCGGCAGGTCGTGTCTTCAGAGGAAAGTATTTGCGCGTCTGTGATGGCGAAGGTTATTCATGGACTCAACTCCCGCAGGCACCCTGACATCATGTGTGGCCGCTCTTTGACTATCGATGCTCGGCAAAAAAGCAAGGGCGCCTGCGGGAGCAGACGCCCTTGAAACTGCCGAGACTCACTCGGGATTAGAAGTAAATCTTCGCCGCCAATTGGATCAACCGCGGGTCGAACGCCGTACTGACGCGCCCGAAGTTTGAAGACGCTGCGTTTCCGTTCACGATATTAGTCGCCAAGCTTTGGATGGCGATGTTCTGAAACTGCGTGTGGTTCCAGATATTGTAGAACTCAAAGCGCAGTTGGATATACTTCGTTTCCCCGACCAGTTTGATGTTCTTCATCAAAGACCAGTTGAAATTGTTGATTCCCGGGCCGGAGAAGGGGTTTCGCCCAACATCCCCCACCGTCCCGAAAGGCTCCAACGCAAAGGCGTTGGGATCGAAATAGTAGTTGGATTTCGCTGCTGCCGAACCATACATGAAGGAACTGGTCCGTGGATTGACTTTTAAAACGCGGCCAACCTGGTTCGGCCGATCAGGGCAGATCGCCCAATCCAGCCCGTCGCACCTCAGTTCGCGCCAAGTGCTGTCGTAAATCTGCACGGGGAATCCGCTCTGGAGGGTGGTGATCCCCGACATTTCCCAACCATTTACAACCCGGCTGGCCATCCAATTGGAAGCTGCCCACCTTGACTTGGGGAAGTCATACACATAGGAAAGGGTGAGCCTCTGACGGGCGTCGATTCCCGAGTTGCCATAGTTGCTGGCCATATTGGTGGGATCCAATCCCAATCCGGCGAAGGAGTCGTCTTCCAGGCTGGAGGAATAGTCCAGCGTGTGGGCCCAAGTGTAGGCAGCCAGGAAGGAAAGTCCATGTGAGGTACGCTTGTTTAAGGTCGCCTGGAGAGAGTTGTAATTCGAGCTCAGAAACGTCGCTTCGTTGCCGATTCCATAAATGCTGTTCTCCGAAGCATCCGGGTAGCGCGAGAACTGCGGGAAGTAGGCCTTTTGAAAGATCCGGTTATCCACGCAGAAGCTATTGCCGGTCGAATCAAGGGGATTGCTTGCACTGGGGGTCAAGCAGCCCGTAGGGTTGATATCGAAGTTGTTATTGTAAATACCCTGTAGTTTGCGCCCGAGTGAACCCACCCAACCCACCGAAGCAATGATGTTGCCACGCAATTCGCGCTCAACCGTGACGTTATAGTTCATCGCGTATGGGTCGGACAAGTCGGGGGACGTCGTGAGCGGGTAAAACGGAGCCAAGTTGGCAAAGTTAATATTTGTGTCGCCCGCGGAAGGATTGGCGTAGGGAAATGGGTTGGGGACCGACCCGCCGCCGGCAATGTCCGTCCATGGATTAGCGAAGGAGGGGTGCAGGCCTTTAGCGGACGCGACGCCCTCGGTGCTCAGGCCCCAGGGAGGTGCTCCCAGATTCTGCAGGGTAAGTTCTTCCTCGGCCCGGTTAAAGTAGACGCCGAAGCCACCGCGGATGCTGGTCTTGCCAGCGCCGCCAGGCCTGCTGTCCGGGCTCCAGGCAAATCCAAAGCGGGGAGCGAAGTGGGCCGGCTTGGTGGTGGTGCCGGAAGGCGTGCATCCCGGATCACCCGGGTAGTCAAGACCCGTCGGGGCAGTGGGGAATATGGTTGACTGTTGGCCGGAAATCCAGCAAAGGATGGCCTTGCTGTTATGGTAAAGGTCGGTGAGAGGAGTATCGATCTGCCATCCCAATCCGTAAGTCAGCGTCAAATTGTTCCTTAGCTTGAACTGGTCTTGGAAGTAGCTGTAATACTCCCGAGCGCGGACGTTCATAATATCACCGGTGTTCTGGGCGTACGAATCGGGGATGCCCAGCAGGAAATCGGCGCCTGGGTCGCTGGTCGAATAGACCCCCGCCCCGCCAAACGTAAAATTCCCATTGTTGCTGGAGAGGAAGGGGTTGTAAACCTCAAAACGCCGCATATCAAATCCCATCTTGAGCGTGTGACGACCGAGGATCTTCGAAAAGTTATCAGTGATGTCGTAAGTCTGGTCGATGCGGGGCTGAGGACCGTTGTAGCTGAAACCAAGGTTAAAGTACCCGGTCAGGCCAATGTAAGGTAGCCCGGCGTCTTGGGGTTGCTGCGGCGTGATGCTAAACCCCGCCGTGGAGGGTAGCACGACCTTCTGCGGGAAGTTCGACACAAAATTGAAGCGGTTGTATCCGAAGCGCGCTTCGTTCACAGACGAACCGCCAAAAGTGTGAGTCCAGGCCAGGGAGCCGTTAAGGAAGTTCTCCTTGCTGATGTTGCCAAAGCCCGGGAGAGAGGCACCGGAAAAGGGCAAAGTGTTCGCATTGGGAAAGCGCTCAATTAACGAGTAACCCCAAATGGAATCCTTAGGGCTAAAGGTGTGGTCAATCTTGATGATCTCCTGGTCCTCCGTTTCCTTTTCTACGGGGTTGAATTGATACGACTCGCAGGTGGCGCCGCAGGCCACATTTCCGTTAGGAACGTAAGCATTCATAAGATTCAAGGCAATCTTATTGAGATCTATTTGGGGAATGTGGCCGGTCGGGAAGAGTGTGCCATAAGGGGTACCTGCCGGATGGATGGCGCCGTCTTCACCCGTCATGGCCGTGGGCGAGGGGGTCGGATTCGGGATGACATTACCGGCTGCGTCCGTCGTGGTGGCGATGTCGGGGAAAATCCCATTTCTCTGGTCCGCGGTGAACACCGTCACGTCACCACCCGCTTCCGGTCGAGACACGCGGTCCCCTTGATAGGAGAAAAAGAAGAAGGTGTGGTCCTTCCAAATCGGGCCGCCCACCGTGCCCCCAAACAGGTTTTGGTGGAAGACGGCTGACGTTGGGGAGAAGAAATTGCGCGCATTCAAGCCGGTGTCGCGGAAAAAATCGAATCCGTCGCCGTGTATCTGATTGGTTCCCGACTTGGTCACCGCGTTCATGATGGCCCCGGAATTCCGTCCGTACTCAGGATTGATGGTGTCGGTGATGATATGTACCTCACCGATCGAATCGGGGCTGGCAATAAAGGTCGGGGTATTGAGCGGCAAGTCGTTGGTATCCGTGCCGTTCATCAAGAAACTGTTGAACTGTGAGCGCGAGCCGTTGGTGGCATAGGTGTCGTCGCCCCCAAACCGGTCGGAGCCCGCGGTCGTCCCCGGCAACGTCTGCTGGAGGTTAATCCAATCGCGGCCAATCAGGGGGAGCTCCGTTACGTCTCGGGAACTCAGGTCTGCTCCTAATTGCATGCTGGTCTGTTCAACCTGCGTGCTCGCCGCTTCTACCACCACTGTCTGAGTAACAGTGCCCACTTCCATAGTAATGTTGAAAACGAAGATTTGGTTCAAGGTCAAATGAATTCCCGTTACTTCGTAGTTTCTGAAACCATTGGCTTGGGCAGTCACTGAGTAGTCCGCGGGGGCCTGCAAATGCAGAAACTCATAAGAGCCATCATTAGACGACAGCATCTCGCTGCTGATGCCGGTGAGGATATTGGTCGCCTTCAATTTGACCCTGGGGATCACTGCGCCGCTAGGGTCCGTGACCACACCCCGGATGGCGCCGGTCAATTCAGCATGGGCAGGTGCAGTCAGAAATCCCAACACCGAAACCACAATCAGCGCTCTAAAAATTGGGTGAATACGCATACAACCTCCTGACCAAATGAGATATTGAGGCTTCCTATGCCCTCATATAAGGGGAAGATAAATTCGCACGATCGTTTGTTAACTGCCGTGCGTCAGGGTATACAGATGCGGGATGGGATTCCAATACTCTCTTCACCTAAATAGGATGGCGAGACTACTCCCGACGAATTAACCCAAAATTACTCGCAAGCTTACAGCCAAATTTGCGCCATTTGTAAGGAATCGGATTTAAGGGAGAGGTCTAAATACAAAATGTCCGAAAAGGTATTACAATGTGAAGAATCGTAGAAAATCTCACAGGTCTGCGATAGCCATTATCGACATAATGTCAACTTTTTGATCTATGCTCCAGCTTTCCCCCATGGTTATCGGTCCTTATGGCATAGTAAGCCCTACTTCGACGCTGGCTTTAAGGTCCATGATTGGAGCTTGGCGAGCGACATCAGCTTTGGCGCATGAAACCCATGGGGGAATATCACCCAGTCCCAGAGGTCCGGGGAGTCATCGGCAACGTAATCCGCGGCGGCAAGGCGCGCGGGCCCAAATGTCACGGTATCCGGCAATGTAGTTCTTTGAATGAGGCTCTGGACAGCTTGGGCAATTCCAACGAGGTAGCTCTCCGGAGGGACAGACTGACTACCCAGCCAGATAGCGCTGGGAATCCGTCCAGTTTTATCCAGGTCATCCTGAACATCAAGCACGGTGCGCGCCACCTGCTCCCAAGGCACGACCTGTTTCGCGCTGAGCGGCTCAGCCGCCGAGGGTGGGCCGTAAGGGGTTCGCTCCAGTAGGAGTGGCTCCGACCCTTCGTGCTGGACGATTCCCGTCAAAAACTTGTTAATCACATAAAAAACTTCGCTCGCGCTCAGGTTGAAACTGTCACCTACCTGGAATGACACATTGGAATCCACTTGGCTGGCGATGGCGCCGACTTCCTGTAAGGAGAAGACATGCGTCTGAGCGCGGTCGCGGAACCTCTCGGCGGCCCCCGTAGCCGTCAGGAACTGGACGCGAGGGAATGACTTCATAAAGCGCACCAGATCTTCAAAATACTGGAAGGCCTTTTCGGTCTCCTCGGGTGTCTTCACCGCCGGCAACTTCCACTGATCCGGCGGCGGATTCGCCCCGTTGCGGAAATTCACCGCGTCCCAAAACTCTTTATGCACAAATTCGCAGGGATGAAAGTAGACGCTGACCACACCCCCTGCCTTCCGGGATGTCATGGTAAGATAGGTGTCCTGGAATCGGGCTTTGGCCATGTCCAGGTTGGACCAATTTGCGTCGGGGCGCAGTTGCTCCCCGTCGCGGGTGTTAAAGATGTTGAGCAATCCTCCATACCAGAAGGGCCGGCCTCGCAACCCAACCTGTTTGCCTTCATCGAGATAAACGCGCACGCCCCACTTTTGCAGCGCCGGAAAAGCTTGCGGCGCCCAGGAAACGCCTGGCTGCCCGTACGCCACAGGAGCCTTTCTAAAGATGTGCGCAACATCGTCAAAGCCTGGACGCTCACGGCGGGTGAATTCCTCCACTCCCGTGTCCCAATCCAGGTTTGCTTCGTATTCGGCCACGGTGGGGTGTTGGCTATGGTTATTGGAGTGATAGCCAATATCATGCTGGGCTAGTGCTGTGATAACATCCTGGCGCTGCCGCCGCTGGAGCGCTCGCGCCTTTTCACCCACCACCTTGAAAGTCGCGGGGATTCCCTGCTGCGTCAGGAACACGGCAAGGCGTTTGGCGGCATCGTCGCTTTGCGGCAGGATGTAGTCTTCCGTGTCAAACCAGAGCAGGACGTAGACCTGCCCCTCTGTGGGGGTCTCCGGCTGGGGGCGCTCCTGCCGGGAACTTCCGATGTGGGGAATGTGAATTGGAGGCGGAGAAGGATTTTGCCCTGGCCCCTGTCCGGGCGCTTGACCGAATGCCAGCGCGACCCCGCCGAGCAGAATCGCCGCCGCTGCCCACAGCCTCGCTAATACCGTCGCTATGCAGTTGGCGTTTGTCACGGTTGAGAATTATACGCGCAGATCGCGAAGATTGATCCACAGATTACGCAGGTTTCAGAGATTAGGTAAGGGAAAGACAACCAGAAGGTCCAGGAAAAAACGGCCTCAAAGGAGAGAGAAGCATTCGTGCGATGAGATTGCAGAATCACCACTCGCCGCCTGCCTGCCCTTAATGCTTTTCTCTTTCCCTGCTTAATCTGTGTAATCTGCGGATCAAGCCGCAAACGACTTGGGGAAGTCATTGTCCGGGCTGGAAGCCGCCTGTTGCAACAGTTTCTCGATGCGGGTTCGCCAGCCGTGCATCACCTTTTGCCCCGTAGCGTAGTCCCCCCGCAACTCCCAGTATTGCAAAACCAAGGAGAGACGCGAACCCGGAACCTTGACGACAAAATTATCACGATCGATGTGCCACGCGGCTTGGGTATAGAGCGATGAGAGCTGATGGTAAGCGTTCGCGTAGAGTTGCAGGCGCTTTAGGATTTCCGGGGCTAGACGGTCCGCAGTGTCCGCCAGTGATGAGCCTCCCGACAACATAGCCACCACGGCTTCATAAATGTTGACGTAATCGGTCAAGGCCCCGCGCCGGAAGAACGCCAGCGGCGAGCCGAACTCCACCAGCACTCCAGGTTCCCAGAGGCGAGCCAGCAGCGCCGCTTCCAGGTAGGCAAGATCAACAAAGGCGGTGACCAGCGTTTCACCCGCCACAACGTCCTTGCCCCAAGTGCCCATCCACCCTTGATAGTCCCCTGGCAAGGTCAAGGCAAACTCGCCCAGCCGCTCCAGCGCTAACCGCACGCCGCGCCCCATGCCGGGGACTTGGCTCGATGCCACGCGAACTTCGACCTCGACCAAGTCTGGGTCCGCTTCCTTCCTGCATGGTGCCGGAACTACGACAGCGTGAACACCGGGTTCGATTTCCTGTTGGGTCACTCGCCGTGTGGAGTAACTTAAATCGAGGAGTTCCAGCCAGCGCTGACGAACCATTTGGCTAGAAATGTCGGGTAGGTGCGATTGCTTTTTCAAACTTGTGGTTTCTGCCATTTCGCCCCCACTTCCTGCATGACAACTACCATCCGGGATGCGGGAACCTACCACCAACTCTATTGACTTCAGAAATTTAGCTTTACCCCTGAAACTCGCGGAAGGCAAAGTCGGAAAAAACGTGCGGCAAACTACGCACAACAGGGATTGTTTCCACTAACAAATAGCTCAACCGTGGGGTGCGCCTTTCAAACGCCAAAGAGACCAAGGCGGGAGGATTTTGATGTGCGTCAAATTTTTAAACAGCCCTACCGGCAGTTTATCGCGATCGCCACCTTGTTCAACGCGCCAAATCGATACTCTGCACGATTTTATCGAAGGTCGGAGCGTAGGCTTCAAACGCTCCGGCGGGGGCAATAAAGATGAAAGTCAATACTGATTCTCCCTGGCGGACTGTCACCAAGTGGTCCGTTTCCTTCTGCCCCTCAAGGGGGGAATCATTCTGCAGCAGAGTGCTGACCGCGGGGTTGCCTTGCAGGTTCATGCCGGTTTGCTGCAAAACATGGATTTGGGGATTCGATTGCCGCATCGACTCGAGGAGTTCCTGGGTCGCATCCACAAGCCCCCAATTCCCCTGCCGCGGCGAGTAGAGGCTGACCGCCGCGCCGTACGCTTGTGCGGTATCCCCCTCTGCGCCTGTCACCATTCCCCCGGGAGGAAACAGTTCTACGCTATCCTCGCTGCGCTGCAACTGCCAGTTGTCGGGGTAGTCGAGGAAAAATATTTTGCCATCGTAACGGATCAGGTTCGCCGAGGGCGGGGGTGGGGGTTGCCTTTTGGCGTCGATTTTTGGGGTGCCTATCTGCTGCTGTGGTGGGGCGAGTGCTGTCAAGTCCCTCTTGACCCCCTCGAATTCCGAATTGTCCGTCTTCAGCGCCCGGGACGGACCCAATTGTGCGATCTCTGCGTCTACGTCCTTGATGCGGTTCTCGGGGTTGGGATGGTCCGAGAAGAATTGCAGGGTGCGTTGGGGATATTTCTTGGCGATGATCTGGAAGAACTGCACCATGGCGCGGGGATCGTATCCGGCCTGGTAAAGAATGTAAGTGCCCACCTCGTCTGCCTGCGTTTCCGCTGTGCGCGAATTCTTCAGCAGCAGCGAATCCACTCCCAGTCCGAGGCCCAGTTGCGCCAGTTGACTGGTTAGGCTGCCGCTCTGGCCAAAAATGCCGGTCAGGATGGCCATTCCTCCCTGCGCCAGGACGGCCTGTGAGGCAATGTGGGTACCGTGGCGCATCACCACGTGGCCGGATTCGTGGGCCATCACCCCGGCGAGTTGCGCCTCATTTTCGGCGGCGTCAAACACCCCACGGTTCACATAGATGTACCCGCCCGGCAAAGCGAACGCATTGATTTCCGCTCGGTTGACGACCCGGAACTGCCACGCATACTCCGGATGGTTGTTCGGCGCAAAAGCCACCAGGCTTTTCCCCAAGTTATTGAGGTAGTTCAGCACCTCCGGGTCGTTCAGCAAGGGCAATTGCTTGTCCACCTGCGCGGAGTATTCCTTCCCCAACTGCGCATCGTCCTGGGGAGAGTAAAAGTTGTAACCAGGCTTGAAGTCAGGCTTTCCAACCCCCAAGGCCAGGATGGGCGGCAGCGCCCACCACGCCAGAAAGAATGCGGACGCGAGTTTTTTGCGTGTCTGCCATTCGTTCCGCATGATCATGAATTTCTCTTCCCTCGATGATTGCCTGGCGACTGGGTTCTCCCTTTCAATTTACCACTGCCATCGCTTGCAAACCTCGGAAAATCTCCGCCCCGCGATACACCGCGCGTTTGCCCAATTCTTCTTCGATTCGCAGCAGGCGGTTGTATTTCGCCAATCGTTCCGAGCGGGTAATGGCGCCCACTTTCAACTGTCCCGCGCCGGCGCCGACCGCCAAGTCGCTCATGGAATCATCTTCCGTCTCCCCGGAGCGCGCGCTGACCACGGTGCGGTAGCCGGCTCGCTGCGCGAGTCTTATAACTTCCAGCGTTTCGCTCACCGTGCCGACCTGATTCATCTTCACCAGCACGGCGTTGGCAATGCCATCCCGGATTCCCTTCGCCAGCAGGCGCGGGTTGGTGACGAAATTGTCATCGCCGATCAGTTGGCAGTGCTTGCCAAGCCTTTCGGTGAGCAGTCTCCAACCCACATCATCATCTTCCGCCACCCCGTCCTCAATCGAGAGGATAGGATAGCGCTCCGCCCACGCTGCCAGGCGCTCAACAAGATCACTGGAAGCTCCATTCCTCACGCTCCGTGGAAAGCCGATAGCGGCCGACCCGGTAGAAATGGCTTGCCGCTGCGTCGATGGCAATAGCAGCGTCCTTGCCGGGATTGAAACCCGCGCGCTCAAAGGCTTCTACCATCACTTCGAATCCCGCTTCGTTTGATGCCAGCCGGGGAGCGTAGCCGCCTTCGTCCGCGACGCCCGCAGAGTAGACGCCGCGCGCCTTCAGGACATCTTTCATGGCTTTGTAGATCATCACTACGTCGTGCAGCGCTTCCGAGTAGCGTTCCGCGCGCAGCGGGATCACCTGGAAATCCTGGAAGTCGATGTTGCCGCCGCCGTGCAAGCCGCCGCTGGCGATGTTGACCATCGGCACCGGCAACTCCACCGCCTCCTCCCCCCCCAGGTAACGATAGAGCGGCAAGCCCGCCGACGCCGCAGCCGCGCGTGCCACCCCCAGCGAGACCCCCAGGAGAGCGTTCGCTCCCAGGCGGCTTTTGTTCTCGGTACCGTCAAGCTCACGCAGGCGATGGTCGAGCGCCCCTTGATCGCCCGCTTCCATGCCTGCGACGGCTGGGGCGATCACCCGTACGACGTTCTCGATGGCCCTGCGTACGCCGCGCCCGAGATAGCGCTTCGGGTCGCCATCGCGCAACTCGAGCGCCTCCGCCTTCCCCGTTGAAGCCCCCGAAGGCACCACACCGCGGCCCCGCGCCCCGTCGTCAAGATACACGTCCACCTCAACCGTGGGATTCCCACGTGAATCCAGAATTTCGCGGGCGTGAATAATGTTTATCCTGGGCATTTGGTTCCCCGAGGTTAAAGACTTAAAAGTGTAAAAGGTAAAATGTAAATGGTAAATCAACCGATTCCATCTTTCCTTTTACCCTTTACATTTTATATTCACTCTATCCGCTACTTCCGCGACTTGATGCGGGCGCTCGCGCAGGATCCACGTTGCCATGCTCCTTACTGCTTCTTTCGTCGCTTCGTCCTGAATATATTCAACCGGCGATTTGCCATCGATGCGTGCCAGGAGCAAGCCGCCCACGTGGCGAAGAGTCATCGCCTCGAAGCCCGCGGCTGCTTCCGGTCCCAAGGCAGCGAGCAGGGTTGTCCAGAAATCGTTCACCAGCGCAATAAACTGCCGGCTCGCCGGGGGCTGGTGGAAAGCCTTCAGAAAGAGATGGTTCATCAAAAACGCCGCATCAAACGACGGGTCGCCCCAATGCACCACCTCAAAATCGATTAGAAAGATATTTTCGCCGAGCACCAGCATATTCTTGGGGCTGTAGTCGCCGTGCACAAGCGAGGTTCGAATCGCCAGCGACGCTCCGATCAGGTCATCAAACTCCTGGCCCAATTCGGGATGGCGAGAAGCCGTAGTGCGATAGTAAGGGTCGATGCGGAGTTGATCGAAAACTGTGCGGTCCCAGAATTGTGAGCTTAACGGTGCGTCGTCCTTGGAGGCGTTGATCATCCTCGCCAGTAGCAAACCCGCATTCCGAGCCACCTGGGAATCGGCGCGACGGGCCAGCAACAAATCCTTCCACACCTGCGACCCCACCGGCGCAGCGGTCATAATGTAAAGAAACCTCTTGCGATCAATATGGATCACTTCCGGCAACGCCGCCGGGCCCAACACCGGAAGCAGCGCCCGGATGGATTCTGCCTCGCGGTAAATGCGCGAGCGCTCGGAGCGCCAATCGTCCTTAACGCGCAACTTTCCGAGGGACTGCTTGATCACCCAACGCGGCTTCTTAGGCTCCGGCCATTCCACCAGCAGCACGATATTGGAAACGCCCCCCCCAGAGCGCGGACAGAGACTTCCTCCTCACCGCGCATGAAGCCCTGTTCTACCAGGTAATCGCGCGCGTTCTGCGGACTCAGCAAAAAACCTTCCTCAGTCATAGGTAGCGCCGCCCTTTAGGGCGCCCTTCAATGTACCGATACATACCGGGGTAAATATGCTCGGGAAAAAGTCATTGGCGCCGTCCATCCCCGATTCCCGCAGGAGATCCATATAGTAGCCGGGGGCAACGCCCCCGGAAGGCGCGCCCCCAACAAGGTCCAACCCTTAAAAGGTCGAATGCGAGTGACGAGCCGGCGGTCTTCGGCTACCCGATGAGGGGTAGTGCGACCCCTTCAGGGTCGGGAGCAAATATGATGCTTTCCGCGGGCGTTGTCCCCGGCTATTAACTTGCGCCCTTTCCGGGCAGGAAAACCGCGAGCTTTTTTCCGCAGCCTGCAAAGACCCGCGTTACATTAGGAATTTGCTCACCGCTTGGTTAAATTCCGCGGGCTTGCCCACCATCGGAATGTGCCCGGTGCCGTCGATCACGACCATCTGCGAGCCCGCAATGCTCTTATGGAACCGCTCCCCCATGGCCAGGGGAATCAACACAT
Organism: uncultured Acidobacteriota bacterium; assembly: GCA_963825395.1. Lineage (GTDB taxonomy): Bacteria > Acidobacteriota > Terriglobia > UBA7540 > UBA7540 > Bog-366. The sequence goes on from CAWGTQ010000074.1 coordinate 79,805, forward strand.
CATCGCGCCCCCAGATAATCAGGGTGGGAGCATGCACCTTCCCCAGTTTCTTGTCTTCAAACTCGCGGCCCGTGATCATTTCCGCCAGGCTGCTGGCCACCGTGTAGCTATCGCCGTTCTGCACGTGGCGCTCAAAGGCATTGGGCCCCAGATCGGTGGTTGCCCATTGTTTGTTCGCCTCCATCAGATCAAAAAACCAGTGCGTGTTGAGCAGCGAAAGCGGCTTCCGCTCGCCCTCGGGCATCTTCAATGCGTCGGCCGGGCGCAGTCCCGCCGAATCCACCAGCACCAACTTCTCCACCATTTGCGGATGTCGAACGGTAAAGTCCAGCGCCACCCAACCCCCCAGCGAGTTGCCGACCAAACTCGCCTTGGGGATCTTTACCGCCTGCAGAAAACCATCCAGATAATCTGAAAAATTCGCCACCGTGTACCGCATCAGCGGCTTGTCCGACTGGCCGTAGCCGATCTGGTCCAGCGCCATGACCCGGAAGTTTTGCGCAAGCGCGTCGAGGTTGGCGGCCCAGTGGCGTGAGTCCGCGCCCAGACCGTGGAGGAGGATCACGGCGCTCCCCTTCCCTGCCTCGTAATATGCGATCTTGTGGCCGTGAACCATGACGGTCTGCTGCGGCGGCAGAGGCTGCATCGTTTGGCCCCACGCCGCGGAGATGAGGCTGAACAGAACTATCAGCCACCCCAGACCCATGCGTCCTGCTTTCTTAAGAGGCAAAGGTTGTCCATGTTCCATGGAAATATCCCCTTAGGGTCGGTTATGAAATTAGGATTACCTTAAAAATTCTCAGTCATCAGCTAGCAGTCATCAGTAACTGCCGGGCAGCGCGGAAGCATGCTTTTACAGATGACTGATAACTGAGGACTTCATAACCGCGCCACCGGTTGCCCAGAGGCGTCAACGCGTTCAAGCAGACGGTAGCGCGCCCCGCACGTTGGACAGCGCACCTCGAGTCCGCGCACCGATGATTCCGCCCCCACGTCACCCACCAGGCCGAAGTGGCCGTCAGGTGATCGGTAGAATTCGAACATCAGTTGGCCGCACAGCACACAGAATTGCCGGCGGCGCACCACGCGAACCGCTTCGGTCATGGAATACTTACTCCTCGACGCAGGGCAATTCCTGCGCGTCAAAGGGGCTAACTAGTATAACGGAAATTGCAAGGATCGCGTGGAAGGCACCGACTCTACCGGCGTCTTTGCGGATGGCTCTACCGGGCAGCAGGCATCGGACGTGGCCGTGGTTTGAGCGCCACTCTTGGGCTGTCCCGGCTAATTTCTTACAGCCGCGTATATTGCCAAGGGTGGCGCATAAATTGATTTCGATGTAAGCGCCACCCCGGGTCTTATGTCACACCGCAGAACTCATTGCAACGTGCCCATCACCATCGTAAGCGCTCGGCTATTTGCCCAGGTACTTTTCCGGCGCGGAATCAAACTTGGCTTTGCAGCCCCTGGCGCAGAAGTAGATGGTCTGGCCTTTGTATTCGCTGGTGGCGGCAGCTTTCTCCGAATCAATCGTCATCTTGCAGACCGGGTCGATGACTTTCATCACTCCTCCTCGCGGGATACGAATCAAGAATTTTATCACTTCAGCCTCGTTGCCAGAGGATGATTTCAACCCGGAGTTCCCACGTCGCGAGGACGATTGGAGGGGGCGCCGAAGGGGAGGGTTTGGCCCCGGCGGCCCCCCTCGGAATCTCCGCTTGGACTCGATAGCCATGGGATTTGGCCATGGTTTTTCTTGATACATAGGCTGTAAGAGGAAGGATCGCACCCCGGGCTTGACACGTCAGCCAGGGGAATTTTGCTGTCTCGCGGGCGCTCGGGAAGAGCCATCGACCCCAGCTCGCGAACTGAAAATAGGCGAAAGTCCCCCGCGAACCCGTGATGTTTAAGAAAAATAAACCACTTATCCCTTCTATCCCGTGATGTTGTTGAAATAAAAGGAATAAAATGTTGGGCGCGCGCTCAAGAAAAAGCCGCGATAGGCTGGCGGAGTGGAGGCAAGACTTGGACCGGCGCGCAGCTAATGCAGACGGCCGTGAGATGAGAGGTGAGGATCCAGCAGAGAAGGCCCGGCGCGCGAATTCGCACCTTGGCACGTCGAGTGCTGCAAAAAGTCTGGGTCAGTTTTCACCTCATGGAGTGGGGGAGTTCGCCCACCGCCCAATTCCCTGGCCCGCGCCTGAAGTTCCGACCCGCTGAGACCGCCGCGGAGGCATTCCCTTGCAAAAGCTACCTCCCCCGTCAACTCGCCGCTCCTTTCTGAAGCAGAGCTTCCTGCTGGGGAGCACGCTCGCCGCGCTCAAGCTGGATGACGGCAGCGCCGTTGCTTTGCCCTCCGCCTCCGCCGAAGGGGGGAACTCCCGCGTGGTGATTGCCCGCGACGCGAAAATCCGCAGCACCGGAACGGGTTTTGACTCCGCGCGGGTGGGGCAGTTGCTCGACCGCGCCCTCCAAGCTTCCTTCGACTGCGATTCGCCCATCGAAGCTTGGAAAAAGGTGGTGCGTCCGGGCGAGGTAGTGGGGCTGAAGGTGAATTGTCTAGGTGGCCGCGGCAACGCTACGCACCTGGAGCTGGTGGAGGCCATCACGGAGCGCCTGCGGCAGGCGGGAATTACCGAGATCGTCATCTGGGAGCGGCAGAACTCCGATCTCGAGCGAGCGCGCTTCAAAATCGCCGAGCACGGTTCGGGCCTCCGATGTTTTGGCAATGATGTATTGGGTTTTGGCGACGACCTCGCCACTTTTGGCAAAGCGGGCAGCCTTTTGTGCCGCACGCTGACGCAGGTCTGCGACGCGGTCATCAACCTGCCCGTACTCAAGGATCACGGCATCGCCGGCGTCACGTTGGCGCTCAAGAGCATGTTTGGCGCAATTCACAATCCCAACAAGTATCACTCGGATGCCGGCAACCCTTACGTGGCTGACGTTTACGCCTTCGCGCCCATCCGGCAAAAAGTGCGGCTCCACATCTGCGACGGCCTTAACGCGCAATACGACGGGGGGCCGTCCTTCATGCCGCAATGGATGTGGCCGTTCAACGGGTTGCTGGTGTCGCGCGACCCTGTGGCACTGGATTACGTAGGTTGGAAAATCATTGAGAAGAAGCGCTTGGAAGTGGGCGCCCCAACCCTGCGTGAAGAAAAGCGCGAGCCGGCGTATATCGCGACCGCCGCTGACGCCGAGCACCGATTGGGGACTTGCGATCCCCTGCGAATCGAACGAGTGGAGATTTGAAGGTCCGAGGTGCAAGGCATTGAGTTCGCGGGTGATAGCGTGATGGGGAACGCGGATATAGAGGATTTCGCTGCATTCTTGAGCCCAAAGGGGCTGGAATAGGTGGAAAACGTGACTGGTTCACGCCAGATAAATGACCTCAAGATTCTCAACGCTCTCGACCGCCGCGGCTTCTTGAAGGCCGCTTCTCTGCCTTGTCTCGCAGCCTGCGGCGGAGCATTTGTAGGGGCGCCGCTTGCGGCACCCTTGTTCGCAACCCCAGCCGCCATGCCCGCCGCCGAGGATGACAGCCAGTTCATCCGGGAAGCAAAGTTCTACGAAAAGCTGCCCTACAAGAAGACCAAGTGCAAGCTCTGCCCGCGCGAATGCGTGATCGACGACCAGGAGCGCGGCTACTGCGGGGTGCGCGAAAATCGCGGGGGCACTTACTATACTCTGGTGCATTCGCGCGTGGTGACAGCGCACATCGACCCCATTGAAAAGAAACCCTTCTTTCACTTTCTGCCCGGCGCCGTGGCTTTTTCTCTCGCCACCGCCGGCTGCAACGTGAATTGCAAGATGTGCCAGAACTGGGATATTTCCCAGGTGCGTCCCGAGCAGGTCCGGGCCACCTACGCGCCACCGGACAGAATCACGGCTCTCGCCCGGCAGAATAGCTGCCCTGTCATCGCCTACACTTACAGTGAGCCCGTGATTTTCCTCGAGTATGTGCTCGATTGCGCCGCAGTAGCGCGGGCAGCGGGCGTGCGCAGTGCGGTGGTCAGCGGCGGGTACATTCAGGCCGACCCGCTCAGAAAGCTCTGCACGCAAGTTGATGCCATCAAGATTGACCTGAAAGCTTATTCCGAAAAATTCTATAAAGAAGTTGTGAATGGTGAGCTCAAGCCGGTGCTGGAGGCAATCCTGACGATTCGCAAGGCCGGCGTCTGGAATGAGATCGTTTATCTCGTGGTCCCCACCCTCAATGACGGCGATGCGGAATTCCAAGGCTTGGCGCGCTGGGTGAAATCCGAAGTCGGCCCCGATGTGCCCCTACACTTCTCGCGCTTCCATCCCGAGTATCTGCTCAAGAACCTGCCGCCCACGCCCATTGAAACGCTGGAGCGCGCCAAGGCCATTGCCGACGCCGAGGGGCTGCACTACGTTTACATCGGCAATGTGCCCGGACACCCGGCGGAGAGCACCTACTGCCCGCATTGCCGGAAAAAAGTGGTTGACCGCACCGGCTACACAATCGCCGGCCTTTATATCCACCACGGCAAGTGCCAATTCTGCCACACGCCGATTCCGGGGGTGTGGACGTAGAGGGCAGTAGGCAGTAGGCAGTATGCAGTGGGCAGAGGGTGTCGGTAGATGCGAGGAACCAAGTCAAAACGCAAAAGGCAAAGCCGGTGTTTTTTTACTTTTGACTTTTGCATTTTGCCTTTTGACTTTCTCTTCTTCTTGCTGCCTCTGAGGTGATGTCATGAGAAATCCGCGTACCAGACTTTGGATTCTTTTCGCATTCTTCGCGTTGATAATCACGGTCCCGCAAGAGGCCGGCCGCGGCGCCGAACCGAAAGTTCGCGCTGCCGGGGTGGCGGGAGGTTTCTACCCCGCCGACCCCAAAGAACTCACCCAGATGATTGACGGCCTTTTAGCACACAACGAAGTGCCGCAAGTTCCAGGGCCGCTGGTGGCTCTGATTTGCCCGCACGCCGGCTACGTCTTCACGGGCCCGGTGGCGGCAGCGTGCTTCGCCCAGCTCAAGGGTCGGAAATATGCCCGCGTGGTGGTGATTGCGCCGTCGCACTATGTGAATTTTCCTTTTTCCTCCATTTACGACGGCGACGCTTACGCGACCCCGCTCGGCAATGTTCCGGTTGACGAGGACTTTCGCGCCAAACTGGCGAAATTGAGTTCCACCATCAAGGTCTCCGATCGCGGCCACGCAAAGGAAGCCGAGAATGCCGAGCACGCGCTGGAAGTGCAACTGCCCTGGCTCCAACGCACGCTGGGTGAGTTCAAGCTGGTGCCCATCATCATGGGCGATCAGAATTACGGCGTGGAGCGGGCGCTCGGACGGGCACTCGCCAAAGCACTGCTGGCGGAGACGGCCGAGGCGCGCGCCCAGACGCTCATCCTGGTGAGTTCCGATCTCTCGCACTATCACCCTTACGACTACGCGAACAATATCGACCATCAAACGCTTCAGGCCATCGAGGATTGGGACTACCTCAGCCTGTCGCGCAACTTCGCCATGTGGGAGCGGGGCATTCAGACCTGGGAAGCATGCGGTGGTGGCCCCATCGTTGCGGGCATGATCGCCGCCGAGGGCTTGGGCGCGACCCACGCGCAGATACTGAAATACGCCAACTCCGGCGACGCCACCGGCGACAAGACGCGCGTGGTGGGTTATGGCGCGGTGGCAATCACGCGGGCAAGTGCGGCGGATGCAAAGAAAAGCGCGGAGTTCCCACTGACCAGCCGCGAGAAGGACGCCCTAATGAAGATTGCGCGGGCTTCGACGGAGACCGCGGTGCGCGATCGGAAGCTGTACCTGGTGGGTTCCACCGGCTTCCCGCGGCTGGAGGAAGCGCGCGGTGCGTTCGTCACCCTCAAGGAGCATGGCGAGTTGCGGGGGTGCATCGGCTACATCACGCCGATGAAATCCCTGGCGGAAACGGTGCGTGACGTGGCGGCTTATGCGGCGCTGGAAGACACGCGCTTCTCGCCCGTCGATACCAAGGAACTGCCGCTCCTCGAGTATGAGGTTTCCGTCATGTCGCCGCTCCGCCGCGTCTTGGACATTAAAGAGATCAAGGTGGGTAAACATGGATTGATTATGAAAAAGGGAGAGGTCGAGGGGATCTTGCTGCCACAGGTCCCGGTGGAAGAACATTGGGACCGCGATACCTTCATCGAAGAGACTTGCCTCAAGGCCGGCCTGCCGCGCCAAGCCTGGAAGGACGATGACACGGACATTTTTATGTTTACCGCGTTAGTTTTTGGCGAGCACTCGCCGGTTGAGGCGACCACTCCTGACCGGCCACCCCTTCCCGACCGGATGCAGCCGCCAACACCGCCGCGGTTAGTCTCACCGCAACCATGAACATGACCCTTTGCGTGAGGCGCGTGGGCGAATGACCCTCCGGCGGGAGCAGTGATTCACCCCCCAAGTGACGCTTGCCCCCATTCTAGAGCGCTCGAGCCGCAACGAGAGACTTTTCAAATTCCACAACGGGAACGCCATCCCAAAAGGTAATCGGTTGTCCTGAATTCGCCGGAACGCGTTCGCCCGCGACGATGATGCCCACAAGGTTAAGCGGGTCGGCGGCGGAAACGGTGACTCGCTCGCCCATAGCAGGAGCTCTGCGCGCGGCTCGCAGGGATTCCACCGCTACCGGCAAGGCGAACTGCTCACCCACGAAGCCATCCACGAAGCGCCCGCCACGCACCTCGCCTCGGTCTTCAAACCGCCTCAGTGTAATCAGCAATTCGCGCCATCGAAGGGGGAAGCTCTCGCGCGCCAGCAACTCGCGGAACACCACTCCGTACCGGTTCAGGAGAACGTGCGAAGTAGCTTCCAGCGCGGCCGGGCGGTTCGCCGCCTCCTCGGCATACAACAGCGACCAGCGTCCGGCGCTGTTGCGCGGACGCCCGGTTCGACCCCGTCCCTGCCCCGCGCGGCGCTTGGGGTCGAGAAAGGCTCGCAAGTTGTCGAATCCGTCGGCAGTGACAAGTCCGGCCGAAACCAACTCCCACAGCGCCATCTCGATTTCCGATTTGAGCCGCCCGCTTCCTCGTGCGATTTCCGCAAAGAACGAAGCTCCCCGGTTGCGTAGGTACGCGTGGACGTCACGAGCCGGGTGGCTCAGGCTCTCGAGAGCCTGGCGAGAATGCGCTCCATGCGACATCATCCAATCCGAATCTTCGCGCACGAAAAAGGTGATGGGAACAACGCTGGTGGGGGTCACACGCCGCGCGGAACGGCCATCGCCGCCGCTCCCGGCCTCGACCTGATTCGAAAAAGCAGGGTGGGGCGACAGCCGGCCCCAGCCTACAGCGCCGGCCAGGCAGAGATGATCGAGGACTTGCGGATCATAAGCCGTGATGCGTCGAGCCAGAATCTGCGGCTCCCAAGCGCTCGCGGGCACTTCGAAGCCTTGCAATTGCCGGATGACTTCCAAGGCCCCACGCTCGGCAAAAACTTGCGTTCCCGGAGCTACATGTTGCCAGCGCAACAACCAGCGCATGAACTCGGCAGGGGTCACCGGTTCGAATTTCCCTGCGCAAAATGCCCAGGGTCAGCCGATGGATGCGCATCAGCAAGCGGCGCTCGCACCATTCGGTTTCACTTAGCCCGTGTATTGGCCGCGAAGAATTCCTCCTTGCGCCTCGAGGCGAAGCAGGGCCTGCTGAACATCCGGCTTGGGCAGGCCCAGCGTCTCGCCAGCGCCGTTTCATCAATCGGCCCGAGATGCGACATCCAGCCGTGAACCAATCTCAACAGGGCGTCTTCGCGGGAAAGAACAGACTGGTCAATGGGCGCGACTTCCGTGGTGAACGCGGCAGCGGGATAAATCACGGCGAAAGCGCGTGCCTGGGACGCTGGAACCCAATACGTGATGCCCTGCCCATGGGCTCGCGCCGCGCGGCCCGCCGACGCCAATTCCTCAAAGAAGCGTCCCCATTGGACGGCCACGCTCTCTCCGCCCGGAGGCGAATAATCTTCGCGAAGAGCCACCAGGGTCTGGAGCGTGTCCTCCAGTTCGTCGGCGTCGCGGACGTCCGGCCACGCTTCCTGGCGGACTTTGCCGATGGCCTGCGGGATCGAGGCGTCCGATCTCCGTTAGCATCGCCTCCGGAAGCGTCCGGCGCATGGAGACGGCGCGCGCCCGGCGCTCCTCAAGCGGTGCGTCGTCCAAATAGGCGAAGGGATTGGCGTTCAGAATCTCGTGAGAGAACTGGGAAGGCACGGGCGTGTCCACGCTCAGGCACCGGATGCTGCCGTCGCCAATGGCTGCCAGGACGCGGCGGAGCCCATGGATATCCATCGCCTCGGTGAGCACGTCTTTCATCACTTCGCGAACCAGGGGATGGTCCGGAATGCGAATATCCCCCTGAATGTTTTCCTGGCAGGCCGCCGCGTCGGGGAAAACGGCCGCCAGCAGGTCGTCGGACATCATCCGCTGGATTTGCAGCGCCATCTTCCTCCCGCTCCGGAAGCGCGGCAAGGCCAGCGCGCGCGTGGCGTCCCAACGCCAGCGCGTGCCGAATAACGGTGAGGCCAGGGCCGCCTGCTCAAGAACTGCCTGGACCGAGGATGGAGCGAGAAAATGAAAAACATCGGCAAGGGGAAAGCTGTGCTGCTCACCCAACGATATGTTAATGCCTTCCTCGGTCGCCGCTGCCTGCAGCTCGAAATTGAAAGATCGACAGAAACGCTTGCGCAGCGCCAATCCCCAGGCTTTATTAATCCGGCCTCCGAACGGCGCGTGGATGACCAGTTGCATTCCGCCGGCTTCATCAAAAAACCTTTCGGCAATCACGCATTTCTGAGTCGGTACGGCGCCCAACACCGCTCTGCCCGCCGCGAGGTAATCCACCAATTGCGCGGCCCCCGCGTCTTCCAGCGCGCACTCCTCCTTGAGCCAGGCCAGTTGCCTGGGCGGTTTGCCCGTTGGAGATGAAATCCTCGACTTTCTCCCGCAGTTCCGCCACCTGCCAGGAAAGCTCTTCCGTCCGCGCCGGAGCTTCGCCACGCCAGAAGGGAATGTTGGGAGCGGCGCCTTGGCGTCTTCCACCAGGAGTCTGCCGGTGGCGCTCTCCACGCGGCGGATGCGCCAGGACGTGCTGCCGAGCAGCATGATGTCGCCGCTCAGGCTCTCGACCGCAAAGTCCTCATCCACGGTGCCGACCATTATTCCTGCGGGTTGCGCAATCACCGAATAAAGCGCCGCTTGGGGAATGGCTCCGGCATTGGTAATCGCCGTGACCCGGCTTCCGCGCCGAGCGCGCACGCGTCCGCCCACCTGGTCGCGATGCAGGTAAGCGCCGTAACGCCCGCGACGCGCGGAGATGCCGTCGGAAAGCATGGTCAATACGGCCTCGAAATCCGAGCGAGAAAGATCACGATAAGGGTAGGCGCGGCGAACCAGATCGTAAAGAGCTTGTTCATTCCAATCCTCACAAGCACAGGCCGCTACGATCTGTTGGGCGAGAATATCAAGCGGAGCTTCCGGGATGTGAATCCGATCCAGCTCGCCGCTGCGGATGGCCCTCACCAGAGCGGCGCACTCGACCAGTTCATCGCGCGTCTGCGCAAAGAGGCGCCCCTTGGGGACCGCCCCGCGCCAGTGCCCGGACCTTCCGATGCGCTGAAGGGCCACGCCAATCGAGCGGGGAGAGCCGACTTGGCAGACAAGGTCGACGGTGCCGATGTCAATTCCCAATTCGAGGGAAGCCGTTGCCACCAGCACACGCGCTTCACCCGACTTCAGTTTCCGCTCCGCTTCCAGTCGCAACTTACGCGCCAGGCTTCCATGGTGGGCGGCTACCGCCTGCTTCGCCCAAGCGTTCCGCCAGGTGGTGGGCCACGCGTTCTGCCAAACGGCGGGTGTTCACGAAGATCAGGGTGGAACGATGACTGCGCGGCAAGGGTGGCGAGCCGGTCATAGACCTCTTCCCACATTTCATTCGAGGCAACTGCTCCCAATTCGCGGTCAGGAACCTCAATAGCCAGATCGAGCGGACGGCTGTGGCCCACGTCCACGATCGAGGGTTCTGGCCGGCCGGCGCCCACCAGGAAGCGTCCCACCAATTCAATCGGCTTCTGGGTGGCCGAAAGTCCAATGCGGACGGGTGCCTCGCCGCGCTTCGCGACCACAAGCTCTTCCAGGCGTTCGAGCGACAACGCCAGGTGCGCCCCGCGTTTGTCATCGGCCACGGCATGAATTTCATCCACAATGACGGTGTCAATTTCGCCGAGAAGCTCGCGGCTCTTCTCCGCCGTAAGCAGGATGTAGAGGGACTCGGGCGTGGTCACCAGGATGTGGGGAGGGCGCTTCAGCATGGCGCGACGCTCCGCCGGAAGCGTGTCACCGGTGCGGACCGCGGTGCGAATGCCGGGCAACGTCAGCCCGCGGTCCGCAGCCAGTTGCGTGATTTCCGCGAGAGGCGCCTCGAGATTCTTCTGAATGTCGTTGCCCAGAGCTTTCAGTGGAGAGACGTAAACCACCGCCGTCGAATCCCGCAATTCGCCTCGCACCCCCTGCCGCACCAAGCGGTCAATGCAAGCCAGGAAGGCCGCAAGCGTTTTGCCGGAGCCGGTCGGCGCAGAGATCAGCGTGTTCCTGCCCGCCAGGATGTTCGGCCAGCCCTGTTCCTGCGGCTCGGTGGGAAATCCGAAACGTTGCAGGAACCAATCCTCCACAAGAGTGTGCGCCCACGGCAAACGGTTGGAACCGTTCTCTGAAACCATGATTCATTTTACCTCTCCGTCCAGCCAGTGGCGACTGTCAGACCTGTGGGGGCTAGATTTGCCGCGGCCATGAGCAAGGCAGTGCGCAGAAATCCGTAAACGGGAATCAGCAGAATAATGCTGAGCGCCAGAGCGCCGGTTATGAAGGTGAGGCCCGCGCTAACTCTCTGCCGGTCCGAACATTTGCTTGCACCCCGGCGAGTACGTGGTTATACTCATGGTATGAAAACCGCGATATCGATCCCCGATGAGGTCTACCAGGGCGCGGAGCGTCTGGCGCGGCGAACGAAGAAGTCCCGCAGCCGGCTGTATGGCGATGCGCTCAAGGAGTACTTGGCACGCCACGCGCCGGACGAGGTCACCGAGGCGATGAACCGGGCATGCGCCGAAACGGACGAAGCGAAAGATCCCTTCGTTTCCTCCGCCGCGCGCCGCATTCTGGAGCGAAGCGAGTGGTAATCTCACAAGGCGAGGTCTGGTGGGCGGATCTTCCGGCCCCGGCGGGCTCCGGTCCCGGGTTCAGAAGGCCGGTCGTTGTCGTGCAGGGTGACGCATTGAATCGGAGCCGCATAGCCACCGTCGTCTGTGTTCCGCTGACCAGCAATCTTAAATGGGCCCTGGCCCCGGGGAATGTCCATCTGTCTGCACGTCTTACCGGTCTGCCGAAGGCTTCCGTGGCCAATGTTTCCCTGATCGTCAGTGTCGATAAGGACCACCTCACTGAGCGCGTGGGCAAGCTGTCACCCTCCAATCTGGAATTGGTGCTCGCGGGAATCGATACTGTCTTGGGTAAGTAGCCCTACGGTATCAAACTCACCCACTACGAGGCGGTCCAATCCGTACCGCTCTCCGGCCGGCCGCAGCCGCCATCAGCGCCGGGGCTAGATTCACCGCGGCCATAAGCGCCGCCGTGCGCAGAAATCCGTAAACGGGAATAAGCAGAATGCTCAGAGCCAGGGCCCCGGCGCAAGCGCCGGCAAGGTCCAGGGCATAAAGGACGCCGGGCGAGCGGGCGCTTTCCGGTGCGTCGCCAAAATAAGCGCGGCTGGCCAGCAGGAATTGGAAGCCACCCAATAATCCCGCCACCAATGCCAGTGTGGGGAACAGTATCTCGCTCGCGGCGCGCTGGCCGCCCGCGCTGCTCACGCGCCCGAGTTGAACGAGCAGCCCATAGAGCAGCAACGGTGATGCGGCCAAGAGGATTTGCAAGCCCGCGAGGAGCCGCAAATCCCGCCGCCGAGAGGCACGGCCCATGCTTGGCGCCGTGCGCAACTCCCACCAGGCGCCGAGCGCTACGCCCACCATGAACAGCGCCACCAGCATGGTCAGCTCGTGGTAAACGTATCCGTAGAGCGCCTGAAATCCCAGCAGCAGGAGGATTTCCAAACCTAGCTCCGTGAACCCCACCACGGCCACCGCGAACGCTGCTGACCGGCGCGCGCGCGCTGCCGGCTTCTCCTCCTGTCCCGCCGGCCATATCCACAAAAGCGGGACCAGCACCGCAAACGCCAGCATGGTGGCCACCAGGAGCCGATTAAAACTCATGCTCGCGAGCGCCTCAAACCCGCGAGCGGAAGCTTGGTGAAAGGGCGCGCTCCACAACGCTACGTCGAAGTAATAAGCCACCGGCGCAAAGTCACGATTGACCGGCGTCGAGGGCAACGGTGCAATTTGAAGTTGCAAATCCTGCATGCGGTCCGGCGACATACGAAACGGCAGAAAGTATTCCCGCACATACTGGGTGTGCAACCGGCGCGCCCGCAACCGCCGCAGGAGTTCTTGCGGATCGGTGGTCAACGTTCCCGGTTTTGCCGCCGCGAAGAAATGGACGGTCTCGCCGGGAATCGCGGTGACTTCTGGAAACACTTGACGCAGAGTGCGCTCGAGGCAACGGAGAAAATCGGCTAACTCCTGATTGATGTAATTTTCCGAGGAGGTCACCTGAAATGACACGATCCCGCCGGGCCGTAGTTTCGCGGCGGCTTCGCGATAGAACTCTTCCGTATAAAAGCGATTGAGCTGCGCAGTGTGCGGGTCGGGCAGGTTCACAATGATGACGTCAAAGGAATCCGCGGTCGTTTTTAGGAACCGTCGTCCGTCCATAGCGTGGACTCGCACGCGCGAATCGCTCCGGATCTTCTCCCACGCCGCGGGGAAATATCGCGCCGCGATACCAAATATCATCGGGTCAAGTTCGACGTAATCGACGCGCTCCAGGCTGGGATGGGCGAGCGCTTCTGCGACGCTGCCATTCACGCCACTGCCGATGAGCAGCAGGCGGTGAGGATCAGGATGTTCGAGCAGGGCAAAATGCACGGCTTCTTCGGCCGCGGAGGGGTCCGGTACGGTCATCACGATCAAGCCGTTTTCAAAAAGGCTCCGGCTCGCGCCCGTCTCCACGACGGCCAAGCTGCCGTATACAGAATTCCGCGTTGCCACCAACCGGAAGCCTCGCCACAAACGGGCAAGTGAAATGGGCTGGAGTTCGTAACCGCCGATGAGGACAAGCGCCGCCATCACCCCAAAGGTGGCGGCCAACGGCCGGCGCCGTGAACTGGTTGGGGCAAGAAGCCTCCAGGCCGCAAGGAGATTCAGCACGCCCAGAAGCGCCGCAATCCAAAACGGGTTCGACAGCCGTACAAGCGCCAATCCGGCAAGCACGCCGCCCACTCCCGAGCCTGCCGCTTCGAGCAGGTACACCGCGCCCGTAGCCGTGGCGATAGTGGCTCCGGACATATCTGCGAATAACCGGCTGCCCGCCGCAAACAGCCCCCCGGAGATCACGCAGAAAACACTGAGCGTCGCGAAAGAGGTGAGAAACATCGGCACGGGCCCCAGGATTTCTCCGGGCAGCGAGTGGCAAAAGCCTTTGCTGGCTCGCACGGCCAGCAAAGTGAGCGGTAGCGCAAAAGCCAGCAGCGCCTGAAGCCCCGCTACGAGTTTTCGCGGATGCCTCAAGCGTATCGCCCATCGTCCGAGCAAACTCGCCCCGACCGCCGTCCACAGAAGCCAGTTGGCCAGCACCACTCCCAGGGCGAGTTCGTTGCCATAGAAGACCACCAGTAACTCTCGCATCAGCACAACCTGGGCAATAACCGCCGTGAAGCCAATGAGGGACAAAATGACCCGCAGGGTCCAGGTTGCCTTCGGCGCTTGCCCGACTCTACTTTGGAAACCCATTTGCTCACTCGTCTGAATGGAACAGATGGCAATACGGTTGCCAATCCGTCGAAATCCTTGTGGGAGTTCTCACTGTTGGCATTCGGAGCGAAGCTTTGGTGTGCGGCAGCTTGCTACCGCTTTGGCCCCAGCCAGCTTGCTGGCGGGAAATTGTGTTCGCGGGCGAAGCCGGCCTTGGACTGCGGCGGCTCGACGCCGCCTTGAAATAGCACCGAGGACGACGACCAAGGCGGCGTCGAGCCGCCGCAGTCCAAGGCGCTTCGCGCATGTCCATATGAAGACAGCCGCTAAGTGAACAGCGTTGGAGCTAGCCCGGGACCCCAAACATGGTAAACGTCCCGCACGTGTCCGAAAACCCGGCACCGCCGTCCGTGCCCCGGCGCGAGATGCTCATAAAACTCCTGCGCCTAGGAGGCCTGAGCGCTTCAACGGTGGCCACGGCACTGTGGCTGCGCAGCCGCAGTAGCCGGCCTGAGGAAGAAGCGCCACTGGCGCTCGCCCGCAGCTTTACCGTGCCGGCCGACGTCCGCTATCCGGAAATGGTAGTAGCACAGGGAGAAGATCCGCGCGCATTGGTCCGGAAGGCGCTCGAGAGCTTGGGCGGCGTCCGGCGTTTCATATCACGTGGGGATGTAGTGGTCATCAAGCCCAACATTGGCTGGGATCGCACTCCCGAGCAAGCCGCCAATACCAATCCTTTGGCCGTAGCGGAAATGGTGCGCCAATGCCTGGACGCGGGCGCCAAGAAAGTGATCATTACCGACGTAAGTTGCAATGAACCCCGCCGCTGCTTCCAGCGTAGCGGCATTGCTCGAGCCGCCGGTGACGAGGGCGCCGAAATCGTACTACCGGAGGAGCGCCTCTTTCACCAGGTCAACCTGCGGGGGGATGTTCTGGGCGAATGGCCCGTGCTCGAACCTTTTATTGCCGCCGACAAGATGATCAATTTTCCCGTGGCCAAATCCCATAGCTTGACGGGGGTCACGCTGGGCATGAAGAACTGGTATGGCATTCTGGGCGGGGCTCGCAACCGGCTTCACCAGCGCATCCACGAAAGTCTGGCCGATCTCGCCGACGTCATGCGCCCAACCCTAACCCTGATGGACGCGTATCGCGTTCTCATCCGCAACGGACCTACCGGCGGCAGCTTTGCCGACGTGCTTTTGAAGAAGACGCTAGTGGCCGGAACTGATCCCGTAGCTCTCGATGCTTACGTGGCCAAGGCTTACTGGGACATCGATCCCAGCCAATTGCGCTATTTGCAGCTCGCGCAGGATCGCGGTTTGGGAAAAATGGACTTTGCCAAGGTCCGGACCGAAGTAATCAACGTATAGGGCAATTGATCCAATCCTCATCCTCGTCTTTTTCTTCCTCATCTTCGTCGGCCTCGCGTGACATTGCTCGAGCCATGGCGATGGCCTCGCCGGCCGCCTCGGCGATTTCCTTGTCGCAAGAATCGGCCAAGTCCAGAAGGATACCCTCCGCCTCCTGCGGACGGATGTTGCCGACCGCTTCGATGGCGGCGAGCAGCAAGTGCTTTGGGGTGGTTGAAGCCTTGACGAGGGCGACGACGCGCGGCCAGGCAGCATCCAGTTCCCAGGTACCCGCCGCGTTGACTGCCTCATCGGGAATCCTCGGGTCGGGGCTATCCAATGCCTCCCATAAGCGTTAAGCTAAGGATGAGTTGTTTCCAAGTCCGCCGCCACCCGGCCGGAACCTCGGCTCGACAATCCAGGTTCGGCAAGAAATGCAGGCGACAAAGCAAGGGCATTTCCTCGACCCCGTTCGGGGCAACGATCCGTCCAGCGGACCACGCAAAGCTTACTTTCCGAGTGGAGCGACCATACGCCCGGAGCCGCCGAGTGCCACATCCGCGCATAGGCGACTTATCGTCAAGGTGATCGCGAGCTGCGGAGAAATGAAAGAATGATGGGGTGGCGCATACATTGCTGTTTATGTATGCGTCCACTTGCCGCCTCAGGTAAGCTGCGCCGGTGCCGGGCGGGAGGATAGGTCTATTTTGGCGAAGGATCACCTGCCCTGAACCCAGGCGTGCGAAATCGAAAGGCGACGGCCCTGGTCGCATACATAAACAGCAATGTATGCGCCACCCGCGGCTGAATTAATCAAACGCTGAACATGCCTCCGGAGATCCCGGTCCGCCCGCTCAGAAGACGCGAATGAATTGCGCTACTCCTACTTGCATGTCTCTTGACTCTCAGTTACGGCAGCGTTCTAATTCAGGCAGCCATTGCTGAGGCTCATCTGTAGCGGCCTCGTCGCCTCCTGAGCGGGAAGGTTTTCTGTGTGTCTCATTGCTAACAAAACGAATCACGCCAATTGGAGTTCATTAGATTATGGCTCATAAAATCATTCAACAGTTATTGTCGATCCCAGGACTCAGAGTGGAATGCCCAAACCCAAAGTGCAACGAGGAGTTTCCAATCACAAGAGGCAAGCTCTTTAGCATGTACGATACATACCCACCGGCTATACAGAAAATCATTCGCAAGCGTTTCGAATCGGCTGAGGATTTGAACGAGGACTTGAAGGAACGGAAGAAACAACTGGCCGAAGACAAGAGGGAGCAGCCTGCAAGGATTGCTGCCGGAGCGCTGGGAGCCAACTTCGGCAAGATAGCCGAGCAAATCATCCCTGCGTTTGTGACCTTTCCCTATAAACAAAACGAGTGCCGCCCCCTATTTGAGCCAGTTGATTATGTCGTTTTCGCCGGACTGGCACCGAAAGGCAGAGTTCACGAAATCAAACTTGTCGACGTAAAAGCCCTCAACGCAACCCTTTCGAAAGGACAAAGGCAAATTCGTGATCGCGTCGAAGAGGGGAAAATTAAACACAAGGTGATTGGCAGATGAACATTCTTGCCCAGACAATTGACGGGATTCAGGAAATATTGGCCATTTGCCCTTGCTGTGGGGAGATTTTTAGATTGGTCGAGGGCAAGTTCATTTTTCCCCAGAAGCGGCCAAAGGCCTGTAAATATTTGGATTTAATTGCCCTTGAAGAAAGAGTGTCGGATATGGACGAGCGGCTGACTTCCGCCGAGGATAGATTTGGGGAAAAACTCGAGGCCCAAAGAGAAAAGCTCGTCGAAAAGGGGGGGACATTGGCCAAGAAAAGACTGAAGAAAATTGACCCCGTGTTTTCCGCCAGGGACATCGACCCTCAAGAGGTCAAAGTTATCTTCAATCCCGTCGAGTACCTAATTTTTCACGGCCTAAAGTCTGAAAAGGGAGTTGAGTCGATTGAATTTGTTAGCAGGTCCCCTGAAAGCCGATCGGAGGAAACAATTGTCGAGTCCATCGACCGGACCATTCGGAACAGAGATGTTGAGTTCGAAACACTTCATTTGCAGCATGATGCGTCTTTCGAAATTCGAAAGGAAGCAAGCGGCGGGTAGGGGCTGTCGCAGGGCGAGCCCAACCCTGTGCTTCACGCTTCCCTGAACATGATGGGGCATTGTACGTCCCGCGTACGCACGCTGCGCGGGCGCGTTGGGATGGAGGAGCTATGAGACTCGCTGAAGTCCGAGTTCAAAACTTTCGTTCATTCAGGGATGAGACGATTCGTTTTGACGATTACACCTGTCTAGTGGGACCGAACGGGTGTGGGAAATCAACGGTACTGACTGCGCTCAACATTTTCTTTAGGAACACCGCTAATGCCGCGACCGATTTGGTCAATCTGACAGAAGAGGACTTCCATAGAAGGGATACGAGCCGCCAAATTACGATCACTTCAACTTTCGATGACCTGCAGACTGAGGCTCAAACTGACTTTGCCCACTATTATCGTCACGGGAAACTGATGATTTCCGCGGTTGCAGAGTGGGACCCTGGATTGAAATCCGCGACCGTGAAACAATTCGGAGAGCGAGTTGCGATGAAGCCCTTTGCACCCTTTTTTGAGGCCGAAGGCGCAGGAAAGCTCGTACCCGAATTGAAAAATGTCTATTCCGAAATTCGAAAAAAATACAGCGACCTTCCTCTCCCTGGCACAAAACCAAGCATGATCGCTGCACTCCACGACTACGAAGCGGCACACCCCGATCTTTGTGAGCCGATTCCGAGCGAAGACCAGTTCTATGGGGTTTCAAAAGGAAGTAACCTTCTTCAAAAGTACATTCAATGGGCCTATATACCTGCTGTTAAGGATGCGTCTACAGAACAACTCGAGTCGAGGAAAACAGGCATTGGAATCTTACTCGAGCGGACTGTCCGCTCGAAGATTTCGTTTGAAAAGCCCCTCAACGACCTCCGAAAAAATGCTGAAGACGCGTATATGAAAATTCTGGAAGAGAATCGCGGTGCATTAAGTTCGCTTTCGGAATCGCTAAGCCTCAAACTGAAAGAATGGGCCCACCCCGACACCCACCTGACGCTTAAATGGAATGACGACGTTTCAAAGGCAATTTCAATTAACGAACCCCTTGCCAAGATTCTAGCCGGTGAGGGGTTGTTTGAGGGAGAGCTTGCACGATTTGGCCACGGGCTTCAACGCTCATTCTTGCTAGCCCTTCTCCAGGAGATAGCCGGAGTCGAGCTGACTGGCGGGCCCAAACTCCTTCTGGCGTGTGAGGAACCTGAACTCTATCAACATCCACCCCAGGCCCGCCACTTGGCTGCGGTCCTCGATAGGTTGAGTTCACAAAACGCACAGGTGATCGTCTCCACTCATAGCCCGTATTTTGTGTCGGGAAAGGGATTCGAGTCCGTTCGCATGTTTCGTAAGTCCGTCACTTCAGGTGAGGCACACTCGCACGCTTACACCTTCGGGGAGCTCTCCGCCGCCATCGCTGCGGCTAACGGGGGAAAGCCGATTACTCTTTCGGGAGCTGCTGTGCGAGTGCACCAAGCTTTGAGCCCTGCCATTAACGAAATGTTCCTTACGTCCGTTCTGGTACTCGTGGAAGGCATAGAGGACGCAGCGTATGTCGCGACGTACCTGGCATTGATGGAAAAGTGGGGGGACTTTAGACGCCTTGGTTGCCACATCGTACCGGCATGCGGCAAGAGCGAACTTATTCAGCCAATAGCGGTGGCTAAGGGCTTGCAAATACCGACATTTGTCGTTTTCGATGCAGACGGCCACAAACCTGATACCAGTGGTAGTCGAAAGAAGCACGAGAAGGACAACATTACAATCCTCCGGCTACGCGGCACCCCAAAGCCGAACCCCTTCCCACCGGCCACATATTGGGGGACCGACACCGTAATGTGGAATAGTGAAATCGGGAAAGTCGTTCAGGATGAGATTGGTGAGGATTCATGGACAAAGTTGGACGAAACTGTGAGAAAGAAATACGACCTCCACGGCGTCGGCGGATTAAACAAAAACAGCTTATTCATCGGCTACCTGCTGACTGAAGGGTGGGAAGCAAAGATCCAATCGGCAAGCCTTTGCAAGCTCTGCGGTGCGATAATCGCTTTCGCTGAATCGGTCAAAGGGGTATAATCGGCAAGTCCTCGCAATTGACTCCTCGAAATTGACTTGACATAACGGTCCCGCCTTTATTATCCTCCGTGCCGCCATGGAAGTTGCTATTTTTATTGATTACGAAAACGTTTACTGGGGTCTGATTAATCAGTATAATTTCAAACCGCAGCTCCCCCATCTGATCTCCCTTATTCTCAAAGAAGTGGCAAAAGACGGTAACCTTCTGATCAAGAATGCCTACGCTGATTGGGAGAGAATGGAGTTTCATGGTGCTCAGTCTGCATTCAAAAAGGCTGGAGTTGAGCCCGCCTTTACTCTCTCCAAGAAGACAGTGAAGGGGGCTGTCTCGGTATGGAAAGAGACCGCAGATGCATCTCTCATGCTGGACGCCCAGCAGACCATGTACGAGAGACCAGAGATAGACGAATTTGTGCTCGTTACAGGAGACAGAGGTTGTCTGGATTTGATCCACAGATTGGCAAGCCGAGGTAAAAAGGTCAGAATCTGCGCTTTGGAATCAGCGATTGCCACTGAACTTTCGGATGCAGTTGGCGCGGAGAATGTGATCTCGATTGAGAAGCTATTGGGCATTGAGCCGGTCGGTCCCGCGCTGCCCTCCGAACCGTTAGTGGGGTCCAGTGGAAAGGTGGATTGGGCACTCGTCATCAAGAATTTTGCGAAATTGGAAGAAAGGCTCCCGTTTGTGGCGCTGAAACTGGCCCGTGACAAATATGGATTCAGCCAAGAAATGATCAACGATGGCATTAGCTCAGGAATCTTTGAGACGCATCCGGTTACCAACCCAGGACAGAAATACCCGACGACTGCATTGCGCCTAAATGGGAATAATGAGACAGTCAAGAAGGCGCTGTCATAGGGATAGCTCAGACAAGGTGTCCGATTTTCTGACTCTCAAAAATAATACTTGACAAACGCCCTGCCGCCCTGTATACTCAACTTCGTGTGTGGCTTTGAATCACACACGAAGTTGAGTATACAGGGCGGTCAAAGCTCTTATAGCGCTATTTTAGTTACCTATATTTTATTTTAGTCCAAGAGGGGTTCTGGGAGACCAGAACCCCTCTTGGCTTTTTGTGGACATGAAACTCAATCGCCGGTGGACGCAGGCCTAACCTCAACTCAAAAACGTTTATGATTATGCTGAGAGGGCGAAGGTGCTCGAAGGAGCTTTTAGGGCAGATTCAGCCGTAATAAGGGGTCAGTCGATTCTGCTGTTTGATGATTTGTATCGGTCGGGAGCGACGATGAACGCCGTGGCAAAGGTTCTTAGTGCGGAGGGACAGACCGCGACGATCCATGCGCTCGTCCTCACACGCACGCGGAGGCGACGATGATAAAAGTCTTCATCGGAGGGTCGCGGCGAGTGGCGCGCCTTGACGAACAGGTCAAAGGCTGCCTCGACGAAATTATCCGAAAGCAGTTGCCCGTCATCGTCGGCGACGCCAGCGGCGCCGACAGAGCGGTTCAGGACTACTTCCACCAGCGCGCTTATGAGCAAGTGGAAGTTTTCTGCACGGAGGGGCGCTGCCGGAACAATGCCGGCAATTGGAAAATCCGGCCGGTGCCGGCTCCGGCCGGCGGGAAACACGATTTCGAATATTACGCTGCCAAGGATCGCCTGATGGCGGAGGAAGGTTCCATCGGCTTCATGCTTTGGGATGGGAAAAGCCGGGGGACGCTCGCCAACGTTTTCCGGCTCATCGAACAGGGCAAAAAGGTCGTCGTCTACCTGGCCCCGATAAAACAATTCACAACCCTAAGGAATATGGGCGATTGGGACCAGTTCAGCCGGAAGCTGCAGTCCGGGATCGCCCCTCAAGAAGCGCTTTCTGACCCGCAACGTCGCGGATCGAGGAAGTACAGTTTCTTCTAACCCACCTTGAAGTTGACAGAGCAGCGCTGACCTCCGCCCGCGATCAATCCCAAAAGTGCCGCCACTTGACCGTCTGTCGGGAAACCTCGGATGTGGTCTGGGTGCCATCTCTGACGGTCAAGTCCGAATGACGTAAGTGCTTTATCGGACGCGCGCACTCCACAAGATGGGGACGGAGGCAGGCTGGCGCAGGGCGAGCGTAGCCCTGCGTTTCGAGAATTCATCAACGCAGCGGGGCTCGAAATGAAGTCCGTCGATGAGCACAAAGAAAGTGTCGGCGCACGCGACGAGGATTGCGAGTCGCATGGCTGGGCTCGCCATGCGCCAGCCAGCCCGAGTGGCCGACAATACGGGATCCAGCGAACAACATCAGCGGCTAGCGCGGCGTTATACATCAAGTTGACATAACGCGGACCTCACAGGCGATCTCCCCGAATGTAGGCCTTTAGGGGCCAGCTTTCCAAGACCCGTCATCCGTAATGCCTCATTACTGGACACAAGAGCGTTCGTCTGTACGGATTGTCGACTGAGAGCGAGAACCGGTGACAGCCTCTATTGCGCGACGATTCAGTAATACGGATCGCTGCGCGTACACTCACGATGAAGCTGGCTTATTCTCGACTATTTTTCTCACAGCCGTGCTTAAAAGAGAGTCCCTTGATATAAGCGTCAAATACTCTCTGTTCCGAGTCACTGCCATATACGGAGAGTGGCTGTCGAAGAACGCGCTGGCTTGGCGTTCGGCAGGCCAGCTCTCGTCAATGACATCCGTGTGTAAAAGGCGCCCAAACAGTTCTTCCAGACGCGTCAAAGTGATCGACTTCGGCGGCTCCTTGGTTTCTACGGTCTCTCCGAGATCGGATGCAAGCAATTGCGGTAGTAGCAGTGGATTCGGTAGTCCAGAATTAGGATCAAAGGCCATCCATGTGTGCTGTGTGGACAGACCGGGCTGCATCCACGCGGGCGGGGCCGGTACATTTCCGACACCCAATGGCTCCACCAATTCCCATTGTCGACTGGCTGCGAGGGCCTTGTGATAGCTTATGGGATACCGAGGGTCAGACTCGCAACAGACGTCTCAGAAGTTTGCTGGCCGCGCCCCAACCCTGGAAGCGTTTGTCCCAGCCGCTATCCCTGCCCAGAAATATGAGCCGTTCGGGCCTTCCTAGCTTGACCGCGCCGGCAAGAAGGACGAGCAATCGTGTTTCCCACCATGCGTGACCATCCTCAAGATCGATAATGACGACTTCACACTCTGTTGCCTGCTTAAGAGCATCGAGGATGTTGGTTGTAAAGCTGTCCTGGACTGCCTGGCCTGGGACGCCGATATTGCTAGGCACTGTGAATCCGGCGGCGCCTGTATGTGGCACATTTGAGAAATCTATCTTCACACCCCCGGCCTCGAACACTCCGCCGCGCTCGATGATGATGTCGACCAGCGACAAGAGTATGGGAAGCAGACTGATGATCAGCGCCCCGATCAGCACCGCGGTGTCCGATGTCTCGCTAATCGGCCACAGTTTGTGCCACTTCATAACACCAAGGATGATCAGCAGGCCGACGAGCATTCCGATCGAAGCAAGGAAGCTGTTACGAATTCTGAAAGGCCAGAAACGACGATCAGTGTCGTTCATTTCGGTTCCTCCTTACTGCAAAGTGACGCTGCCATTTTATCGCCAATTCATTTGTTTTTAAGGAACCATTACCGATTTCCGTGATGGATAACACCCACACCGTGACGGCGGACATGGAGTGGAGCGGTAGGGGACGCAACAGACGGCGTGGCGTGGCCAGCACCAGGGCGTTGTCGGCGCTCCGGAAACAGTCCACTGGGTCGCATAGCCGTGTCGTACATGCGCTCTGTCCGGATTGCTCCTGGATCACGTAAGTGCTTTATCCGACGCGCGCACTCCACAAGATGGGGACGGAGGAGTGTGGCCGCGCGCGTTCTGACGCCCCACTCGGAAGCTATTTCGGTCCAGACGCCATCGGGGAAGTTGAAGTGCCCGGGTTGCCCGCGAGTGACGCCGTAGGGTAGAGCGAAGTCACTCAACTCCGCTATCGCCGCCCATTGGGAAACTGGAACCCGCCTCAATCGGATTAATTGGCCTGCTGATCGACCAACGTCTCAAGAATTAAATTCCCTGCATCTTCCGGCCAATCCCATGGAGGCGTATTGAGCAAAGTATTAAGGTCCATAGGGTCTCCCCAGCCTCAGGCAAGCTTCCGCTGCAATTCCGCGATAAGCTGTTCGGCGCGTGCGATTTGGCGGGCCACCTGCTTGGGGGCGGTGCCGCCGGTCACGTTGCGGCGGGCCACGGACCGTTCCATGGAAATGGCCATATCGTACAAATCGGAATCCCAGCCCGGCACGAAATGGGCGGCTTCTTCCACAGATAAATCCTGAAATGTCTTGCCCTCCGCCACGCAATGTCGAACCAGCTTCCCCACCTGCTCGTGTGCATCGGCAAAACGAATGCCCCGCTGTACCAGTTCATCCGCAAGGTCGGTGGCGGTTAGGAATCCGAGCCGGGTCATGGCCTTCATGCGGTTGGCATGGATACGCATGGTCGCAGCGACGCGGCCCGCGATGATGAGGGCCTCGAGCGTCGTGTCCACGCCAGAGAACAGCGCTGCCTTGTCTTCTTGCAAGTCGCGATTGTAGGCGAGCGGGAGGCCCTTCATCACCGCCAGCATTCCGGTGAGTTTACCAAGCAGCGTTCCCGCCCGGCCGCGGATGAGCTCCAGGGAATCGGGATTCTTCTTCTGCGGCATCAGGCTGCTGCCGGTCGAATAGGTGTCAGCCAATTCCAAATAGCCAAACCCAGGCGAAGAGTAGATGATGCGATCTTCCGCCCAGCGGCTCAGGTGGACCATGCACAAGGCGCAGGCGAAAAGCAGTTCCGCCACGCCATCACGATCGCAGGTCACGTCCACGCTGTTGCGGGCGACGCGCGCGAATCCCAATTCCTTCGCCAGCCGCTCGCGATTGATCGCGAAGGTGGTTCCCGCCAGAGCCCCCGCGCCCATGGGGAGCTCGTCGGCGTGCGAGCGGCACTCCCTCAGCCGGACCACGTCGCGATGAAACATCTCGAAATAGGCAAGTAGGTAATGTGAAAAAAGGATAGGCTGCGCGGGCTGAAGGTGTGTGTATCCGGGCAGAATCAGATGGATATTCCGCCGCGCCTGCGTTACCACGGCAGCGAGCATGTCTACCAGCGCGCGCTCGAGTTGGAGCGTTGCGTCCTTCACGTACAAGCGCATTTCCGTCGCCACCAAGTCGTTGCGGCTGCGGCCGGTGCGCAGCTTGCGCGCCACGTCCCCGATAATGCGTTCGAGCTCACCCTCCACCCATGTGTGAACGTCTTCAGCGGCCTGCCCTTGGGCCCAGCGGGGGTTGCGCTGGACTTTGCGGCGTAACGCTTCCAGGCCTGCAGCAAGCTGACTGGCTTCGCGCGGCTTCAGCACGCGGGCCACCCTCAAGGCCTTCACGTAAGCAAGGTTGACGCACAGGTCATACAGAACGAAGCGTTGATCGAGGGAAAAGGACTCGGAGAACTTTTCGAACTGCGGGTCGCGCCGGCCGCTGAACCGTCCGCCCCAGAGTTTCATCCTTTCTTCCTCCGTGCGGGCTTCGCTGCCTGCTTCTTGCGAAGGGCGGCCTCCAGCCGCAGCGGCAGGCCCAGGATGTTGATAAATCCTTCGGCGTCCTTCTGGTTGTAGTCGGCGCTCATCACAAAGCTGCCGATGCTGGTGTCATAGAGAGAATAAGGCGATTGCCGGTCGAGCACGCGGATGTTTCCGCGGTAAAGACCGAAAGTCACTTTTCCCGTCACATTTCGCTGCGTGGTGTCAACGAAGCTGTCGAGCGCTTCGCGCAGTGGGGTGAACCAAAGTCCGTAATAGGCCAGCTCGGCATATCGCAATGCCACATGCTGCTTGTAGTGCAGCGTTTCCCGATCGAGGCAAAGAGATTCCAGTTCCTGATGGGCGGCGTAGATCAGCGAGCCGCCGGGCGTCTCATATGCGCCGTGGGATTTGATTCCCACCAGCCGGTTCTCTACAAGATCCGTACGCCCCACCCCATAGTGGCCCCCGATTTCATTCAGGGTTTCGACCAGCTTGACGGCGCCCAGGCGCTTGCCGTTGACCGCCACCGGCACTCCCGCCTCGAAGCCGATCACCACCGTCCCTTCCCGGTCCGGGGCGTTTTGAGGGCTGGAGGTAAGTTTCCACGCGTCTGCGGGCGGCTCACCCAGTTGGGTTTCCAGCGGCCCGCCCTCGTGACTCAAGTGCCACAAGTTCTGGTCGCGGCTGTAGAGATCGGTCTTGGTGGCGGCCACGGGAATGCCGTGACTTTCCGCATACTGCAAAGCGTCCTCGCGCGATTTGATGGACCATTCACGCCAGGGGGCGATGACCCGCAGTTGGGGCGCCAGCGCCTGGTAGGCAAGCTCGAACCGCACCTGGTCATTTCCCTTTCCCGTGCAACCGTGCGCCAGAGCGTCGGCGCCTTGTTCGAGGGCAATCTTCACTTGCGTCATGGCGAGCAAGGGCCGAGCCAGGGAAGTTCCCAACAGGTACTTGCTTTCGTAGATTGTGCCCGCCTTGACGGCTTTCCAAAGGTAGCCGGTTACAAATTCCTCACGGAGATCCTCGACAAAAACTTTGGCAGCGCCACTGGCCAAAGCCTTCCGGCGCACGGCGGCGTAATCGTCACCTTGGCCGACGTTCCCGACCATGGCGATGACTTCGCAGCCGTAATTCTCACGCAGCCAGGGAATGATGATGGAGGTGTCAAGCCCTCCCGAGTAGGCCAGAACAACACGCTTGACTTGCAATGAAGAAGAAGTAGACATGGATTTGAGTGCCGATTTCCTTTCTGATCGGGGTCGCCCCGGGCGGCCTGGGGAAGCCCTTCGGTGTCATTTTGAGTAGGGTAGCGCGGACCTGTTCGGTAGGTCCGCGCCACACCCGCTTGCGCCTCAAGTCGCCACGAGCGCCAGAATTTTCTTGCGAATCATTCCCGCCTGGCGCGAACCGGGAGTGGCAATAAAGATGGTGTCGTCACCGGCCACGGTTCCGACCACCTCCTCCCAAGGGTTGGCGTCCAGCGCCACGGCCACCGAGTGAGCATTGCCCGGCCGGGTCTTCAGGATCACCAGGTTCGCCGCTTGGCGCGCGTCGGTGAGGAATTCCTTCAGCACCACCGCCAGGGTCGGCTGGGGAGGCGCCATCGGTTCCGCCGCCTCCGGCAGGCGATATCCGGTGCGCGTCTTGACCAAGCCGAGTTCCTCAATATCGCGCGAGACGGTGGCCTGGGTCACATGGATGCCGCGGCGCGCCAGCTTGCGGCGAAGGTCATCCTGAGTTTCAACCTCTTCGGTCCGCAGGAGGTCCACGATCTGCGTACGTCGATAAACGTTATCCATGCAATTTTATGCAAACAACGCATAAATATACCACAGGGTGGAATAACCCCGCAAGGCCGGTGCGGTTTTTTGTGCTGGTGCCATCGCGCGGGCCGGAAATCCCGGCCCGCAGGGCAGAGGCGAAAGGAAGGTAAAACCTGATTATTGCGGCATTCCGGGGAACTGCATCTTCTGCGGTTCACCTTTAATATGGGAGGTTTCGTTGGTCAGGGTTTTCTTTAACACCATGGTCATGTCCGTGCCGGTCATCTTCACCATGGCATAGGGGGTAATCTGCGTGGAAATCCACATATCGACCGGGCCGTGTGGTTCCTGCTTACGATAGTGCTGGCAGGAAAAAGTGCCGGCGGGGACGGTGACAGATTCCGTGCCCACCAGTTCGCCCATGTCGCCTTTACCGCTACCACCGGCGGGAGTTGTGGGATGGGGCTGGTGTTGTTGCATCATCGACATCATCATGCCGCTCATCTCCATGGGAGGGCGTCCGGGCGCCTGCATGATCATGCGCTTAACGCCGGCCTGCGTCCCCGTTGTGACGGTCAAAGTCTTCATGACCATCTCACCGCCGGCGTCGGCGCTGGTCATCCGCATCTCCATCCAAAATCCTGTAGCGCCCTCGACATCTTCTTTGCCCAAGGCAACGGTGGCGATATCCATTTCCTTACCCTTCGCGGTCATCAGGTATTCCGCGCCGGCGCCCACCGTGGGATTTTGCAAGCCGGGCATGGACGGCATGTTACCCATCATTCCCATGCCACCGCCGGGACGTTGCGCCCAAAGCCCGCCGGGCACAACCAGCGCCACTGCCAACATCATCACGGCCCTTTTCGACAAACGCATAGACGCTACCCTCCGCATTTTTGATTGGCCGGGAAGCAAGTGATGCTTCCGACTCGAGCCAGAGATTCCCAAATCTCCGCGATTCAAATGCAATGCATGTACTACCCATCAATGTCCGTGAAAAAACCTGCGCGCAGAGTATAGCAGAAAATTCGCGCCCAAGTGGGAAGTGCAAATTTGAAAGTGGTAACGGGAAAAGCACCGGAGACTCATTCGCTGTGCGCGCCGTAAGCCATGAATCGCTCTTTCTTGAATTGTTCCCACTGGGCAGGCTGATACTGGTCTTTGGGTATGAAGACCTTGTGGAGAAAGGCGATGCCCAGTTTGGCTTCGTCGATTTCCGCTTCCTTTTGGGGGAGATAGTCGAAAACGCTGCGATTAGCTCCATAATAGGCGCACAGCCACACGCCCTCGGAGTTCTCCACGGCGTACAGAGCGCACACCAACGGCAAAGGACGAGTGGCATCCACGGATACCTTTACGACCGTCTCGATGATCTTACCGGCAACGCGCGGGGCAGCCGCGGTCGGGGAAGCAGGTGTCAAAGCCATGGTAAACCTCACGCTCAAAGCACGGGCCTGAGACGAACGAAGGGTTGGTTCCTCCGCAAGGAAACATACATCGAGCCTTGGAAGGGCGTCAATTCATTTTGGATTTTAGATCTTGAAGTGGGAAGGCCGGCAATGCGCAGCGAGCGGTCAGCGACTGGCTAAATCCCGAAACTTATTGCTGATCGCCGGCCGCTAAGAGATGAGATGACCGGCAGGCATGGTGGTTAATCCAAAATCCAAAATTCAAATTGCCTCTGCCGGTTCTTCACATGGGACGGGATGTTTTCAGTTCAATCACCAGCAACTGGCCATCGGTTTTCCAGGTGCCTCCGGTCGCCGTCTTTCCTTCGGTGAGAGGATTGGGGCGAGTAATCAATTGCTCGGCAGCAACCATGCCACCGGCCTTCAGGTCGGCGCCAACTTTGCCGCGTTCCGCATCCAAGTCAGGATCGACCGCGTGTGAGATCACACCAGGATGCACATCCAGACCGATATCGTGTGTGCACGCCCCCAGCCAGATTTCACGGCCATCGGGGGAAGTCGCGGTGGTCCGCCATAACCGCAGATGGTGACGCTTCATGAAGGTATTCAGCATTTTTTCGAAGGCCAAGTCCTCCACATGGCCGTACAAGTAGAGTTGTGAGACCGGTGCGTCCCCATAGCCCTGGTCGTCCCAAACGGCGCGGGCCGTTCCCACCGCCGATTTCCTGCCCAATTTCGATGCTTCGTTCCAGCCGGCCTGCTTATAGGCGTTGAGAATCTGGTCAGAGTTTCCAACGATGACTAAATTGAGCGGATCTCCTGGCTTTTTTGCTTTGCTCTCGCAACGACTCGGCGCGTCAGCAAGCAGTTTCTGGACAGCTTCTGCCAAAGCGGGCGAGATTTGTGTCGCCGCTGCGGGCGGGAAGACGGAACCCACAGCGAGGGGCTGATCCAAGGTCAAAACCAAGTCAGCGCCCGCAGGAAAATCAATGGAAGGATCAGACTTGCCAAAGGTTTTGCCCCCCATCTTTTCCATTTCGCCGCCGGTGGATCCTAACCTATCCAACAGGTTATCCACGCGTCCGATGGGCGCATCCTTAGAAAGCACTCCTTGAATCGTTCCATCCTGAAGGACCGTTTCACGCGCGTTCTCTACTTCCTCGAGATGCGCGGTCAAGTCAAGCGGGGGGAGATGGGGTATGGCCAACTGGGTGAAGTGAATGAGCAAGCGCGCATGGTCCGCTGGATCCGACGTGGGGATTAGCTTGTCAATATTCCCGGTCACTTCCGCTCCAATCGGGATGAGAACACCTTGATCGCTGGTGACCTCTCGCACCACTCGGGTAGTCACAACCTGATTAAGGTGCGAAGTCTTGGTACTTACGGCGGTCTCCAACAGGACGTAAAGCTTTGTACCACTTGCCACCGTGTAAGGGGCATCCGCCCGTGAATCGCCACGCCTGGGGAAACCGAAGGTGATCGCCAAGCTCGTGAAACAAAAAACGATACATGCAAGGGATGGCCCAGAGCGGGGCCGCGCTTTCGAAGCAAATCGGAAGGCCTGCGTGGAAGCAAAGGAAGTGCTGATGGCTCGTTTTTTCACCTTCCACCTCGAGATATTTTGCTTGGACAATTGACGGGGGAAGAGCGCCAGGACCTTTTGGGGCCTGCCCCATCGAATGAAGCGATTAATACATCGGGATGAGTTACAAAGCAAGCCAGAACTTGTGCAAGTGCGAACTCAACAAGGGTTGACTGCTCAAGCAGGAGAGATAAGGCGGCGATCAAGAATCCATGGGAGTAAAGGCAACGATTCCCGTTGCCTGCGCCTATGCGCAGAACCGGAGTGAGAATCGCAGACAAGCTTTGCGAGGGAGATTTCAGCATTTATTGTCAGTTTGACATTGACGACAAAGTACATACATTTGTGATGGAGTCCGGTTTTACTGTCTCGAAAGAAGTGAGAAGCGTTGACTTGCGTCCGCTCTTGAGTTACCCTTGCCCTGCTGATAAGGCTATGTTTCTGAAACCGGTTAGGCCGGCGCGTGGTTACAGCCTGACAGTTAAAACTAAATGGATCAGCTCCCGAGCACAGACGGTCCCAACCGGAGGTGTGAGAGCGAGGGATTATGGGGCAAGCGCTTACGAAAACAGGACGGTATCAGATTGTTGGTGAATTGGGCCGCGGGTCCATGGGAGTGGTGTATCAGGGGTTTGATCCCATCATTGGCCGCACGGTGGCCATCAAGACAATGCTTCCGGAGGGCCTCTCTCCCCAAGAGTTTGAGGAATATAAGGCGCGCTTCCAGCGGGAAGCAATGGCAGCGGGAATTCTTGCTCACCCCAATATCATCACGGTCTATGATTTCGGCGATGACAACGGCGTCCTTTATCTCGCCATGGAGTTTCTCGAGGGCAAATCCCTGGAAAAAATCGTGCAGGAACAGACCGTCCTGCCCCTGGAAACGATATTGCCCATTTATGACCAGATCTGCAGCGCTCTCGATCATGCACACCGGAATAAGATTGTGCACCGCGATATCAAGCCCGCTAACATCATGATTTTGCAAAATGGCCTTGTGAAGGTCACCGACTTCGGCATTGCCAAAATGATGGCCATGGGCATGACCCAGGCAGGCCAGATCCTGGGGACCCCGAATTACATGTCGCCGGAGCAGGTTAAAGGCCGCCAAATCGATGGCCGGTCTGATATTTTCTCTCTGGGTGTGATCCTCTACGAGCTGGTGACCGGGGAAAAACCTTTCGGGGGCCAAAACATTACTACGGTGATCTATAAGATCATGAATGAGAATCCCATCCCGCCGCGGGAATTAGACGCGTCGATCCATGCGGGCTTGAGCTATGTCATCTCCAAAGCGCTCGCCAAGAATGTCGATGAACGCTATCAGACTTGCCGCGAATTGGCGGAGGATCTCAGGAATTATAAGAACCTGGGCGGCGCAACGATAGTCCCAGGCGCGGTGGTTTTGAAAACAGCCCCTGTCCCGGTGGAAATCCCCGAACCCGCTCCACCGACGGCAAAGCAAATCACTCCCGCTGCCGTCGCTAAGGCTCCGCCCGCAAGCTCTCCAGAGATCGAGGTGGTTCCGCCTCCGGTGGCCCCCCAAAAATCAATTCCGCAGATTGCCTGGGTTCTGGGTGCGCTGCTGGTGGTGGCGATCACGGGCGGTATCAGCTACTTCCTCTTTCTGCGGCCGCGAACCCAACCGGTCACACCGGTCGGGTCCCCATCGGTTGCAGCGGTAACCCCCACGCAGAATCAGCGGCCGCCCGCCACTCCGGGCACGCCCGTGACGGCAACGACCGCACCTGGCACTGCCGCCCGGCCCACGACGGCCAGGACTGTGGAGGCTCCGTCCAAAGGGCAGGAACCTCGTGCCCGAATCGCGGCGAAGATGGGGCAACTGATCGTGAGCGCGAATTTGAGCGGAGCGAAGATCTTTGTCGATGGACAGTCCGATCCAAGTTGGCTGACGCCTCACACTTTCACCGACCTTCCTGCGGGGGCGCACAACATTGTGATTTCCATGGACGGTTACGAGAGTTTCCAACAGAGTGCGACGATTGAGGGCGGGCAGACCGCTAACGTGACGGGCAACCTTTCAACCGCCCGGGCGGAAGTTGACATTGTCACGGTGCCAGCGGGCGTGGAAGTGCTCATTGACGGAAAATCCTATGGGCCGAGCCCCGTTCGCGCCACTCTGGCCCCGGGGGATCACACCTACATGGTGAAACCGACAGGGATGCCGCCTTATGAAAATGGATTTACCGTCAAAAGCGGGCAGATTCTAACCAAGAAGGTAACCCTAGGCGGGGTTCCAACAACCGGGATTGTGGAAGTCCGTACCATTCCGCCCGGCGCCACCGTGCAAGCAGATGGATCACTTGTCGGTGGACAGACTCCTACATCTTTTCGATTGTCCGTTGGCCCTCACACGTTGGTGATATCGCTATCCGGATACCGGCCGATTCAGCGGCAAGTTACGGTCTCAGAAAACGACACAGCTCCCGTTAATATCAATCTCACCAGCCAATAACGGGAACATCCTTTGCGAGGAACCCAGAAACGCTGCGGAGGTTTGAACATGATGCGCCGGATAATTCTTGCCATCTTTTTGCTCTTTTGCTTAACGCCCAGTGCGTGGCCGAAATTTAAAGAGGACGAACAGAAGTACCTCGACGACCAATTTAAGGCCGTGCTCGACCAAATGCAGGCCTTGGGTAATCAACTCGCGGCGTTGAACGCCCAACAGGCGGAATTAAAACAGAATCAGGCACAACTCCAAGCGGTGATCATTCGTCAGCAGCACCAGATTCAGGACCTGGATGAAATGCTCTCGTCCCTGCGGATCAGTAATGAGGAGAACTTTTCCAAGCTGAAGACGGCGATCGCGGACCTGCGCACCCAAACTGAAAATGCGGTCAGCAAGCTAGCCAGCCAGCCCGCGGCGCCGGCCGGGCCTCCGGCTGAGGCCGCTCCGGTTGCGCGCCCTGCCTCCACGCCGCCACCGCAGGCGTCGCAGGGCTACATTACGGCCGTCGACGGTACGAATGTCATGATCGACATGGGCTCAGCGCAAGGCCTCCAGCAAGGATCCCGATTGGCTGTGTACAAGGCCACCGACCCTAATACGCGGGTGGGAGTCATCGAGGTTACCCAGGTGGTCGACAGCGGCAACGCGCATGCCCGGATTGTTACCATGAATTCCGGGGTGAAACCGGAATTTTCCGATGTGGTGCGCGTGGAGTAAACGAGACTGTTTTCATGGCTCGATTCGTCATTACCGATCCCTCCGCACGAACCCAGATCTTCGAGATTACCAGCCCCACGATCAGCGTTGGGCGGGCGGACTCAAACGATCTGGTGTTACGTCACCCCAGTGTTTCTCGCCACCATGTGCGGATCACCATGCTTCCCGGCGATATCATCTTGCTGAATGATTTGGGGAGCATGAATGGGACCTTCGTGAACAACCTGCAGATTCAGGAGCACCAGCTTAAGGACCAGGACCGCGTCGCGATCGGCATGTATGAGTTGATGTATGAGACGACGCGTGCGGGCAGCTTGCACATCGAGGCCGGCAGCGGAGCGGTAACCGATGTAAACGGCTTATTAGGTGCGGAAGATATCAGCACAGCCCTGAGACTCAGCCCCCCCACGGTGCCCACAGCGCCTGTACCGATTGAGGACCGGGTAAAGGCTCTGGAGAAGGAAAACAACCTCCTGAAATTGCTCCTGGCGGTCGGCAAGACCCTCTCCTCCGTTCTGATCCCTGACGAAATCATGCGCCGGGTAATGGAACTGGTGTTTCAGATGGATAACGTCGAACGGGGCTTTGTGATGCTCCTCGACGACAAGAAGGCTTTCAGGCCCGCCGTGCTCCTTTACAAAGACGAAGCCCGAAAACCTGAGGCACGCAGCGTCGCTCTCTCCACCACGGTGACCGAAAAGCTCATGAATGACCGTGTCCCGCTGTTGATTTATGATGTCGGTACTGACGAACGCTTTTCCACCAGCCAGAGCCTGCGCATCTCCGGCATCCGGTCTGCCATGTGCGCGCCATTAATTTATAAGGACCACGTTTTTGGGATCTTTTACGTCGATTGCCTGAGCAAGCCCTATGCCTTCAACCAGGAAGAACTGGGCATTTTTTCCGTAATCGCCGCCGAGGCGGCCATCAGCTTCGACAATGCGCGCTCGCATGAGGAACTTGCCCGGCGCATCGTGGAACGCCAAGCGCTGGAGCGCTTCCTCAGCTCCAACATCGTCGAAAAAATTCTCGCCAATCCCGACGAAGTTCACCTCGGAGGGGAAAACCAAATCGTCACCATCCTGTTTTCCGATATTCGCGGTTTCACTCGGATGTCCGAGCACATGGAACCCCATGCCGTGGTGGAATTGCTGAATGAATACTTTTCCGAGATGACGGACATCATTTTTGATAGTGGAGGGACGCTCGACAAATATCTCGGCGATGGAATTATGGCGGTTTACGGCGCTCCCGATCCCCAAACCCGATGACGCCTTGCGGGCCACCAAGACCGCCATGGAAATGCAGCGTGCCCTGGCCGCTCTCAACCGCGATTGGGAAAGCCGCGGCCAACAACCGCTCCGGATGGGTGTGGGGGTGAATACGGGCCCGGTGACGGCAGGGAACATTGGCTCCGCCAAACGCATGGATTACACCGTCATCGGCGACGCAGTCAACTTGGCTTCGCGACTGTGCTCGAATGCAGCGGGGGGACAGATCCTTGTTTCCGATTCCACTTACCTGCTATTGAACGGCAAAATACGAGCGCAACGATTGGAACCCATCCGCGTGAAGGGCAAGGAGACGCCCGTGGATCTGTATGAGGTTGTCTGGCAAGATCACGTCTCCTAGGGAAGGCACTGCGCGCTTCCCAGGTAGGCCGCTCCGTCGCCGGATTCGATCCGGGAGTCCACACAAAATGTTCTCACCGCCATCCAGTCTCTCGCGTTTTGGGCTTCTTACTTTCACTATCTTGACGCTGTACACTCTTTCCGCGCCCGCCCTCGCCCAACAAGCCTAACCCGCTGGCCAGATGCCGGAGGCAATTCGCGGCGCCAAGATTTATCAACTTCCCACCAAGGGAGGTCAGCCGGCACCAAATCCTGCTGTCTACAAGAGTCTCTCATTCCGGGATATTAACTTTGACCGCTTGCTGCTCGGCCTTTCCGTCAGCATCAAGCCCGTCGATCGCGCCGCCACTGTTGAGCGCATGTATTTTCAGGATGTGCGGGTAAACGGCATTCCGGTCCACATCGAAACCTTTGACCAAGAGTTCAAGCTTTCCAGTAAAGAAGCCGTGGACGTTCCTGCGCCTCTTCAATGCGCCATCGTTTTTGTCGACCTCGATTCCATGCAGCCGGTCCGTGACTTGGTGGACAAGGACAAAATCCTGATCACCGGTCAAAGCTTCGTCGAGATCAAGCTGAACTCTCTGGAGAAGTTTGCGCTGCGCGCCAAACAGCTCGTGATCCCGGTGACCTTGAACGAACAAGTTGCGCTCAACCTTTTCCAGGGTAACCCCCTCCTTCGGGTCACCGCGGATGCGATCCTGGACACGCTCGCCAACCCTACTTCCGCTGCGGCCATCAACATGGCGAAAGAGCATCTGGCGAAATTGCGCATGGACGAAGCCCTGGGAGGAGAAGGTAAGACCCTCTCTCTACCTGTTGTACACGGAATACAGGGTGCGTGATCCGAGGTCCAAAGCTTCGGAGCTGTTTTCGCAATCCGGCACGGGTTTCCTGGTGAGCGCGGATGGAAAGCTGCTGACCACCAAACGCGTGATGGCGCCCTGGAAGTTTGACCCGCAAGTGGGCTTCCTGATCGAACACCAGCACCTGGAGTTGGACAATGCCAGTGTGAAGACGTATGCCTGGCCCGCGGGCGCGCAGGTGATAGCAGCAGACGGTCAGCCTGATTTTCAATCCGCGCTCAGCACCGAAAAGCAATCTTTGAAGATTCTCCAGGCGCCACCCGATGAAATGGTCCCGCAGGATTACCAAGACCCGGACTCCGGGGAGAAGGCAACGCTGCACCTTCACGCCGAAGGCTTGGGGGACCTGGCCCTGTTGCAGATTACGGGGACGGGGTTTCAACCCCTGTCTTTTCCTGACCCGGCGGTCAGCCTCCCCGCCGGCTCCAAGCTGGTCTTGTGCAGTTATCCCTTCGGCATCAGCCAACCGCAAATAGCCCCGCGCCTTCTAAGCGTTCAGGCGACCCTTCAAGGAAACACGGTGAACATGGAACATAAGTTGGATCCCGGTGAATCCGGCGCGCCCTTGCTCAATGCCGATGGGAAGGTGGTGGCGTTGGCGACCTCGGCGAGCCATGGCGTCCCCATTCAGGTCGCGCGAAAGCTAATCCCATGAGACTTAACCTCCGGCAATTCCGTGCTCTACTTGGCACCATGATCCTGGCAGTGTGTTTTACGCCGACGCCACCGGCTTTCTCCCAGACCCAGGAAGGCTTGGTAGACCAATTGAAGGAAAAACTTTCCAAGACTGGAGTGTTTTTCCGCGCTGATGCCCCGCGCTCGTTGCGTAATCCCAGTGATGGTTATCTCCCCATCTTCGTGGAGATCATCAACGGCGTCGAGCAGGAAGCCCACACCACAGGGTCCGGCGTCTCCAACTTTATCAAACGTGACCCGTTGAAATTCCAAGGTGTGGACGTTTTCGTTAAACCCACCGGCGCCCGGCATCAGTTCACCAAGGAGCCCTTACTGTGGGGCACCAGCAAAGACTTTTCTTTCGACGCGCGAGCCGGCGACCAACCCCTGGCAATCCAAGACCGGCTTAAAAAGATTGTCGAGGTTCCCTGCGAGGCGATTCAGTCTTTCCTTGCCAGCCACTTTCTGGGGGGACCGTTCGCTTCCGTGGATTTATGGGTTTCAATTCGGGCGTTGGATTGGCCGGACCAGGACTTTTATCTTCGCGTGAGGATGAATGCCCCGCCGCTTCCCCAAATCTCCAACTGGTACCGGGGTGACATCCATTACCACAGCGGCTATACGGACAATCCCGCGGAACGCGGGTATCCGCTCGATGTCACAAAGCAAGCGGCTATCCAGGCGGGGTTGGATTGGTTACTTTTAACGGACCACTCCACCGATCTTTCCCTCGACCGCTATAAAGCGGAGTTGGACGACGTCAAGAAATTTCGCGACGGGCGGTTAATGCTGATTCGGGGTGAGGAGGTCACTGTCGCTTCCGGCAAGGACGCTGTCTTGACCACCATCCACATGGTAGCGGCGCCATCCCCCGATGACCCTGACAAAGGCTTGCAAGACCCTAAAGACCGCGAAAACGACCTTATAGTTACGGGTGACGGTTCCGTCTCCTATGCCGCCATGCCTCTAAAGGACGCTTTGGCGCGGATCGCCGCAGCGGGGGGATTTGCCTACGCCGCCCACCCGTTTGACCCCATCAGTCCGGTCATGCGGGGCGGAAAATGGGACATTGAGTCGGATTTCCTGGCACCGGGCGGAAAACAACTCCAGGCCGGCTTGGTAGGCTTGGAACCGTGGAACCGCGCTACTTTGTCCACTGCTGACGACATGCGCGACCCGTTTTGCATTCGCCAGCACGATGATGCGAGTGCCTGTTTTCAACATGATCCAGGCGCTGATCAGTATGCGCGCCTCGAGCAAGGCATCAAGGAGGGGTGGCAGCCGCTGCTTCAGCGCGGGCTGGAGCCACGGAGTGATGGAACCAATGCTCCGCTCTTCAAGACCTTTCTCGCCGCCGGGTCAGACGCGCACGGCGACCTGAACTACGAAGCCACCATGGACGTGGTGGACTTCCTCGGCAAGCCTTCGCGCGGACTCAATGGCTATGCTGAGGACAACGCGATGGGCCGGATTTCCACGGTCGTTTATGCGCCGGCCGGCATAGGGCCGCGGGGTGAGAACGTCCTGCGTGCCCTGCGTGAAGGCCACACCGTGGGGAGCAATGGCCCCATCCTGATTGCCGGTTTCGATCGCAACGCCAATGGTTCGCTCGACGACCCCGAAGATGTCGGTATCGGACAGGAGATTTCCTGCCCATTGAAGTCGCTGCCCCCTTTGCAACTTGACTGGGTGAGCAGCGAGGAATTTGGGCCCGTTCAATCCATTAAGTTGGTCGTTGGAACCCGCAAAGGAGAGTTGCCGCCGGTGGAAGTGCCGGTGCCTCCCGCAAAGGCTCTCGCCAGCGGAGGTTTGGTTCCTTTCGACCTTGGCCCCATCCTGAGGGAGGGATCGCCAGATTGGAAATATATCCGATTGGTGGCCAGCACACGAGACAGCGCCAATAATGAGTTTCGCTGCTATACTAACCCCATTTGGATTAAAGCCACGGGCGAGTAAAGGCAACGAAGATCGAAAAGAGTGTGGAATATGACCGCTGACCCAAATGAACTAGGAACGGTACGTTATATACGCTGCGCCTCCTGCGGAAGCATGAACCCGACCTCTGCCGCCACATGCGCGCGCTGCGGAAAGCCGTTACACCCGGTGGCGTCCCCCGCAGCCACAACGCCGATGGTGCCCGGTATGCGCGGCTTGGTCACCCCGGCCGTCCCCCAGGCAATTTGCCCTACGTGCCACAAGTCATTTCCTTTGGGAAGTAAATTCTGCGGATACTGTGGTACGCCTCTACCGGCAACGGCACCCCAGGTAGCGACCCCGCCGGCGCCGACGCAACAGCCTGTGGCCCCCCCCCGGCCCGTCGCGCCCCCAACTCCGCCGCCTGCGGCCATGTCTATGCCTCCCTCTCCACCGCGCCCAGTGGCGCCACCACCCCCACCCACGCCGCTTTCCGTGCCATCCTATGCAGCCCGGACCGTGTCTTCTCCTCCACCGAGCCCAGCGGCACCACCCCCAACTCCGACTCCGCCGGTCGCCAAGCTTCCTGGGCCCCCAAAGCAGAACATCCCTGAATCGGCCACTGTGGGAACCGTAGTTTTTTCGGGCCTGCGCACGGAGCCACGCATCGAACCCAGGATTTCCGAAAAGAAACCTGATGGAACATTTGGTAGAGCGATCCCCGTCGCAAAGGAGACGCTGATCGGACGCGAAAACTGCGATCTGAGCTATCCCAACGATGCGTTGCTTTCCCCGCAGCATGCTTCGGTTGGAGTACGCGAAGGCAAGCTGGTGCTCAAGGACCTGAACAGTCAGAACGGTTCCTTTGTCCGCCAAAGGCAGGATATGGAACTTGTTCCCGGCGACGTTTTCCTGTTAGGGCGCGAACTCTTCCGCTTCGTCACTCAGAGCCTTGACGAAACGCAGAATAAGGGGACCGCAGGGGGAACCGTGATGTGGAATATCCCCAAACTGCAAAAGGGACCGCTTACCGCCAAGCTTGAGCACATCAGGTTGAATGGTGAAGTTGTGGCGAAGTTCGACCTCGACAAACCGGAAACCACCCTGGGCCGGACCACCGGTGACTTAATCTTCAAGGATGACCCCTACATGTCCGGAACGCATGCCCGCATCGTTGTCCAACCGGGGCGCTTCCTTCTCCAGGATCTGAGGAGCCGGAACGGTGTTTATCGCCGCGTGCGCGCGGAAATCGAACTCACCGACGGCGACGAATTTTTCATGGGAGAACAGCTCTTCCACGTCGATTTGAAAACGGCGGAATAAACGGGTAGCGGGTAACCACGGTCAGCGCATTTCCGTGGGCTTTTCCCTCGATGGCAAACCCTCCATCGATTTTGGCCGCGATGACTGCGGTCTGTTTGGGTCCTTGAAGCAGGAGGACGCGTACGTATACTTGATTGTATGCGCCACCCACGGTATATCCCGGCGCACTAAATGCTAGTTTTTTTAGCCAACATTTTTTGGATTACAAGACCCCTCATCCGACCTCGTTCCTCGGCCACCTTCTCCCCAAGGGAAAAGGAAGGGCATTCCCTACCCTCTCCCCCGTGGAGAAGAGAGGGTACCGGCCATGTGCCGACGGGTGAGGAGACAGTCGACCGATTTTGGTTGCGGCCGCCAGGCCGCGCTATGCTACGCGCTGTCGCGAAGGCCTATTTTGTTGTTCCAGCAGTTGGATGTACCGACGCCAGATGACATAATAGGACCCGGGCACTTCATTATTGAACTGGGATGGGAGAGCAGCGATGCGCGTTCTAACAACGGTGCAGCGGCAGCAGTTCGAGGCAGAAGGGTATGTGGTGGTGGACGGAGTGCTGGATCAGGTGAAGGATCTAGCTCCGATTCTCGCCGACTGCGAGAAGGTCCTGGACGGCATCGCCCAAGCGCTCTTCTGGGCAGGCCGAATCCAGTCTACCTATGACGGTCTCCCTTTTACCGATCGTCTGGTGCGGGTTTACGAGGAGAGCGGGCTGAATTTGTCTCAGGAGTTCGAAATCAGCCTGCCGCAATCCGGTGTCAAGCTCGATACGCCCATTCACGTCAGTCCGGCCGCATTTCGATTGCTCACCACGCCTCGTCTGCTGGACCTAGTGGAGGATCTGATTGGACCGGAAATCTACTCGAACCCCGTCCAACACCTGCGCATGAAGCTGCCCAAACGCGCCGTTGCCACAAGCGGCGCGTACAGTGGCCTGGTTTCCCAGGTTCCCTGGCATCAGGACAACGGGGTGATTCTCCCCGAGGCAGACCAATCAAGAATTCTGACAGTATGGTTACCCGTGAACAGGAGCACGGTTGAGAACGGATGCCTGCAAGTTATCCCGGGCAGCCACCGGAGCGGTTTGGTGGCTCACTGTCCGGCGGAGAAGGGCCTGACCATATCGGACTCCCTGCTCCCTCAAAAAGCACCCGTTCCCCTGCCCATGCAGCCGGGCAGCGTGCTGCTCATGACCTCGCGAACGATTCACTCCTCAGTCGATAACTGTACGGAGAACGAGGTTCGAATCAGTTTCGATTTACGCTATCAACCAATTGGCCAGCCTACGGGACGTCCCGCGTTCCCAGGATTTGTCGCGCGCAGCAGCGCCCATCCCGAATCCGTCCTGAGGGATCCGGCTGCCTGGGAATTGTCGTGGCTCAATGCCCGAGCGAACCTCGCCCGGCAAAATGACCCCACATTCAACCGTTGGCACGCCGGCGCCGGTGTCTGCGCTTGACAGTAGTCCGACCTCCGGACGCGTACCTTTCCGCTCAGAGTGCATCATTAAACCCACAGGAGAGGAAACCCTCGTGAAAAATGCAAAAGGCGCAATGGCAAGCTTAGTCTGCGTCGTGGTGCTATTTGCCGGCGTGAAGGTACATGCCCAGAGCCGGTCGCAGGCCACCGCAGTTACCGCTGACCAGCGGCTCGAGTGGTTTCGCCGCGACAAGTTTGGCTTGTTCATTCACTTTGGTCCATATTCCGTCCTGGCAGGCGAATGGCAGGGCCACCGCGTGCCCGTGGGCACCGAGGCCGAATGGATCATGCAACGCTTCAACATTCCGGTGAAGGACTACCGTGAGGTGGCGCGGCAACTGAATCCGGTAAGGTTCAATGCCGACGAGTGGGTGGGCCTGGCCAAGGCGGCGGGAATGAAATATCTGGTGATCACCGCGAAACATCACGACGGCTTTGCCATGTATCACTCGCAAGTCAGTTCATACAACATCGTCGATTGGACGCCGTTTAAGCGCGACCTGGTAAAGGAACTTTCCGTGGCCTGCCGAAAGCAAGGCATCCGATTCTGCTTTTACTATTCCCAACGGGAAGATTGGGACGACCCCGATGGATACGGAAACAACTGGGATTACGACCGCTCGAAGAAGAACTTCGATCGCTACTTGGAAATGAAATCCAAGCCGCAGCTACGGGAATTGCTGGCGAATTACGGGCCCGTAGGGCTCGTCTGGTTCGACCGGGGACTGGAAACGCGTGAGCAGGCCGAAGACTTTGTCCAACTGGTCCGCGGGTTGCAACCCCTCTGCCTCATCGATGGCCGCGTCGGCAGCTACAATCAGGATTTAATGGGAGACTACCAGGATATGAACGATCGCGGCATGCCGGTGGGGGGGATCGAAGAGGCTTGGGAGACGCCACAAATTCTCAACAATACATGGGGGTATAGCCAGTTCGACCAGGATTGGAAGCCCCCCGCCGTAGTGATCCACCTTCTGGTGGAATCCGTCAGCAAGGGAGGCAACTATCTGCTCAACGTTGGCCCCATGGCCGACGGCACCATGCCCGCGGCTGCCGTGGCCACACTCCACCGGGTCGGGGTATGGATGCAGCAAAATGGAGAAAGCATTTACGGGACCACAGCAAGCCCCCTGCCCGAGTACCCCTGGGGGCGCACGACGGTGAAGGGCGAGAAGCTGTATCTGCACGTTTTCAGTTGCCCCGCGGATAACGTGCTCCGCGTTTCGCATTTGGCGAACAATCAGGTGAAGGCTGCGTACTTGCTGGTCCGCCCGGCGGAGCAGTTGGCCATCCGTCATGACCATGGAGTTCTCCTGGTGACCCTGCCCCCTCGGATCCCGGATGTCAACGACACGGTAGTGGTTTTGGAAATGGCCGGACCGCTCGAGGTGGATCCACCGTTGATAACGGCGGGCAGCGATATGCCCTTCCATTTGGATTACATGAACGGGGTCACGGCCGGGAGGGCGCTCAAACGTTTTAATCGCAAAGGTAGTTTCTTCATTTCGAAATGGACCACTCCGGAGGACTCGATCGCCTGGCATCTCTTGATAAGCCAGACAGGAAGCTACAAGGTACAGATTAAGTACGCGGCCCGCGCCGAGTGGCAAGGGGGGAAATTCTTACTGACCATTGGGCCGCAGTCGCTCACCGGCGTAGTGGAGCGGACGGGCGAGGACTTTGATTACAAAACGGTCGATCTCGGGACCGTATCGCTCCCCCAGGCAGGCCCCATAACGGTTCGAGTCCAGCCGGCGGAAAGCTATGATCACGACTTGATGCAATTTCAATCGGTGGACCTCAGTCCGATCTATTGAATAGGAATTTACGGTATTGCATTCCAGGGTCAGGCGCAGCTTGCCTTACTCTGCGGTCATTAACATGATAACCTCAACGCGTTTATTAACATTCAAGAACAAAAAGCGGCAGAGTAATCCCGCTCCGAGCCGGATTACTCTACTATCTTGCTGCTCACCGCCCGCTACCCCAAGGGGCGAATCGGCCTCTCCTGAGCAATGCCCTCTGAAGCCCCCTAATATTGGGTTCCGTCGCCATGCACCACCTGCTGCTTGGTCCAATTCCCCGGCACCGTACCGTTGGGATTCGCATTCGGATCGTTCGTCTGGTAGCTGTGCTGGCCCGTGCTGTCCACCCACGTGTAGCTGTACGCGCTTGATACCTTACTGAGCTGCCCAGTTCCGGGGTTCATCACCGTTCTCTGGTTCAGCGCATAATCCACCCAATCGGACGCCGCCGTCGATCGCGCGTTCATGCCCGCTTGCGCCCGCGCCATTGACATGTCCGTCCCTCGCTGCATGGTGGAAAGAAACTGCTCATGCATTTGCTGGCGCACCGCCTGGTCGTGATCAAACTGCTGCTGCCGAATCTGGCCTTGCGCCTGCATTATCTGGTTCTGCTCCGCCCCCCACTGCTGGATCCGCATACCCATCGCATAGTCCCACTGGGGGAGAATCTGCCCACCCATTCCCGAGGGGGCCCACATTTTCTTCACGGCCTCGTACTGGGCCTCCGGCGCAACCAGGTACCTTACGCCCGCTTCGCATCCGTGGACCGCCGAAGGGGGAAGGCCCGGTCCATAAGGCGTCGGCTTCCTCCCCGGGTAATCGGTCTCATGGCACTCCACCACCGCAGCCAATAACCCCTTCATTGGGAACGTCCCGTTCTGGTAGCGGACGTTGGCCGAAGCCAACTCTGCCGTGTTCGTAACCGTGAAGTATTTCCAATCCCTATCTTGGGATTGCGCGGCCTTCTGCGCGGCCGCAATCTGCTCCGCCGGAATCGGCACGGCCGCTACGTACTCCACCTTCAGCATCGCCGCCAGATTTTTCAGAAACTCCTGTCCGTTCATGGGTTGCTGGAGGTGTAAACAGGCCGGGGACGTATCCCGCGAACGCGGTCCCGATCCCCAGTTCCAGCAGAGTCGCGGAAGCCGCTCCACAAAGCTCAGGCCATCCGGGCTCGACGCCCGGAACACAAAATACGGCACAGCAGGGGTCTTGCCTGCCTGGAACAGCACTCCCTGAAAGTGCCACTTATCCGGAATCGTCACCGCGACCGCGTTCATGTTGCTCATCGAAGGGTCAGTAATGTATTCCACGCGCGTGCCGGGCAACAAGGGTCTATTCACACTTCCCTGAGGGCTCGCAGCCAATGTTTGCTGCGTTCCCGCACATCCGAAAAAGGTGAGCGCGATAAACAATGTGGCGAGATTGCCCTTGGTAGTCATCATTGATAACCTCTCTATTGAATTTGACCGGG
Organism: uncultured Acidobacteriota bacterium; assembly: GCA_963825395.1. Classification (GTDB taxonomy): domain Bacteria; phylum Acidobacteriota; class Terriglobia; order UBA7540; family UBA7540; genus Bog-366. The sequence continues at coordinate 123,786 of CAWGTQ010000074.1, forward strand.
ATTGCCCTTTTGGTGAAGCCAGTATACACCTGCGGGTCTCTCTCGCAAAGCCATTCGAGCTTAGCCTATCAGGACACTACCCCTTTCCCATCTTGTATGGATTCAGCCCCCGAAGTATGCTCCTTCTGTCCGGGGCGATGTCAGATCTGAGCGCGACGGAATATATTGGTGTACATACCCAGGATTCCGGCAGCCTGGCGATGAGCGGGCACATTGAAAATCTCGATAAGCGGCGCGACAGGACGGAGGCCGGTGTCTCCGGGCGCAATGGGCTTAAGGAACTGCCATAATAATCGAGCGGAGGGAGGGCATATGCGTTCACAAAACGACAAGAGGGGGCGGGTGACCCGGCGGGAGTTTGTGTGGAAAGTGGGGGTTTTGGGCGCGGGCTTTACGGCAGGCTCAACTGTGCTGCCGGCGGTGGCAGAGTCCCCGGCCCAGCAGGCTGAGGCTACCGAAGCGGGACCATCACGCTTGGAAATCTGGAGCGTACGCATTACGGCGGACAGCCGGCATCTCAACTTGTCGTACCGGGGTACACGATGGCTCAGCCAGTTAAGCGTCATGCTGAAAGCGCAAGGCCAAATCTATCGCTCTGACATGCCGGGGGCAAAGCTGGAAATGGGGCACGCCGAGAAACCCGGTGAGACTCTGGTGAAGGTGGAGGGGCACGCGAGCTTCGATATTTTGTTCAAGACCCGGACATCCAGGCTGGAAGTCTGGCTCCAGAACGTCCAAGTGCCGGGCTTGGAGTCTGCGGAGGTCCAAGCCACCATCGACGGTGGGTCTGATCCTGTCCAAGCGCGGCTGGCGGAGGAGGATGACGTTCAGCAGATGGTGAGCGGCATGGCCGCCAGCCGTCTGAACGACTGTGTTTACGATCGCTTCCGCGACCAGGCTCTGAGGGTGAATGCGCGCAATGCGCAGTTCATTCCCACCGCCTCGGGGTTTCTCATAACGGCAGGCACAGTCGGTGCCAATGCGCCCATTTGCGGCATCGAGGTGGTGGAGCGCGTGTACGAACGGCGCCTGCCGTACTACTCACCCCTGGACAAGAAGCGGTGGCCCGAACCTCCCATTGGCTGGTGCTCATTTCACTATTACGGGAACGTCCTCGGCGAAGATGACATTGTCCGCAATGCGCAATCGGTTGCCCAGGATTACGCAGCGTTCGGTCTGCAGTACATCCTCATCGACGGGGGGTGAGAGGCCCACGACATTGCAGCGGGAAGTTGGACAAAGTCTAACTCCGATTTCTCCCACGGAATGAAGTGGCTTACCGAGAAGATTCGCGCGGTCGGACTGAAGTCTGCCCTATGGCTCTCGGAGTTTGCCACGAATGATGAAGATATATATAACGCCCACCCAAGCTGGTTCTTGCATGACGCAAGTGGCAACGCCAAGCTTGGATCATGGTTTGGCGCTTATGTCGCGGACTTTTCCAATCCTGAGATGAAACAATACCTCTACGACGTCTACCGCGAGATCACGGTTGACTGGGGTTACGACTACTTCAAGCTGGATGGAGAAAATGGGACGCGTGATATCTGGGCGCAGAATCGGGTGCGGGCATATAACCCCGCCCTGGACGCCGATACGGCGTTCCGGCAGGCGCTGGGGTTGCTCCGCCAGGCGATGAATTCCCGCCCGGGTGTTTTTTTCTCTGCCTGTGGCCCTGTATATCCGACTGAAGCGATGGGCATTGTGCAAAGCGCCCGGCTCGGCGGCGACATCCTGGCATTTTCCTCCGCCGATCCCTCGCCAAGGCATAGCGAAACGCCTTCTTTCCGGTGCGTGCGAACGGCATTGCAAGGAATGCGCCGCGGCTACTACACGCACAATATTGCCTGGTATGGCGACCCAGATGGCGTGCTGGCCCGCCCGCCCCTTACCGACGACGAAGTACACACATGGTTCTCCATCTTGGGTCTCACCGGCCAATTGCTGATGCTTGGTGATGACATGCCGGCGCTTTCCCCGGAGCGGCGGGACATTCCTCGCAAAATCATGCCCGTGGCCGATATCAAACCCATGGATCTTTATCCCCAGTCGGTCACTCCCCATATCTGGATTCTGCACGTCGGCCGCACCTTCGGAACCTGGACGGTCGCCGGGCTGTTCAATTGGGATTATGACGCACGCGAGGTGCCCTTTACGGATGCGGGCGAAACTTCCTTTTTTTCCGTCCTCCGCCAAGACGACGAGTTGCTTTCGAGGAGCCGCGAGAGGATAGAAAGTTGGGCACTGGCGGAAGACAGCGCACGTGCCCTGGCGGAAAATCAACGCTTGCAGGCGCTTCCCGATAAACCTCCCGGTCTCGAACTGCTGCCCGTCCCGGCTTACCTCACTCCTCCATCGCCCCGTCAAATTACTTTGAACTTTGCCCAGGCCGGACTTAGTGAGGAGCCGGAGTATTTGCTGTTTGATTTCTGGAAGCAGGCATTCCTCGGCAAGACGCGGCGGGAATATGGAGTGAAGCTTCAGCCTCATGCCTGCCAGGTTCTGAGCCTCCGGCCCGCCGCTGGACATCCTCAGTTGATTGGCACGGACCGGCACATCACGATGGGCGGTGTGGAGCTAAAGGCTGAACGCTGGGATGCGGGGAAAAAGCAGTTGACCCTCACGGTTCAGCTAGTGGAGAAATATCCCTCCAAGTTCACTATCTACAAAGCGGGAAGCCGGTTTGTAAAGGCCACAGCAACGGACGCTGCGATTGAAACCTTGGACAAGGATGAGATCGTTACGGTGCGGTTGGAGAAGCCCGCAAGCGGCACGGCAGAAGCAGTGCTTGAATTCGCCTAGAGGGCGCCGATCCGAAAAGGGTCGAATCCGCGACGCGCCCGGCGGCGGACTTTCCGTTCAGCCTCGCGTGTTATATTCCACCAATGCCTTCCGCCTCCTCTGCCCGATCCAGCAAATTGTTTGGCCACCAGCCCTTCCTGCTTTATTTCTGTGCGCGCGGTTTTTCCGAATTTTCCTATCAGATCGCCACCGTGGCTGTGGGCTGGCAGGTCTATGCGCTGACCCACAGCGCGTTTGCCCTCGGCATGGTGGGGTTGGTGCAGTTCATACCCTCGGCGCTTCTGGTTTTTGCCGCGGGGCACGCCGCAGACCGTTACGACCGCAAGCGGGTGGTGCAGGTCTGCCAGATTGCCGAAGGATTGACAGCGGCGATTCTGGCCCTGGGCAACTTTGCGGGATGGCTGAACGTGCAAGAGATTTTTGCTGCCTTGGTGGTGTTCGGCACCGCCACAGCGTTTGAGAGCCCGGCGGAGGCGGCCTTGTTGCCCGGCGTGACGCCGGAGGGAATGCTCCAGAAGGGCACGGCGCTTTCCAGCGCGGGGTTCCAGGTGGCGGTGATCAGCGGCCCGGCGCTGGGCGGCCTGGTATATGCGGTGGCGCCCGGAGTGCCTTACGCGGTGATGGCGGTATTCTGGCTTTTGGCGGGGATGCTGAACGGGGCGATCCGCCTGGACCGGCCGGTGACCGCCAAAGTACCGCCAACGGTTTCCGACGTGTTCGCCGGCGTGGGGTTCGTGCGCCGCCATCCGGCCATATTGGGCACAATATCGCTTGATCTGTTCGCCGTGTTGCTGGGCGGAGCGACGGCGCTGATGCCGATTTATGCCCGCGACATTCTGCATACGGGACCCTGGGGCCTGGGTGTGCTGCGCGCGGCGCCGGCGGTGGGCGCATTGCTGATGACCGCCGTACTCGCCCGCCACGCCATCAATCACCGCGCCGGGATGCGAATGTTCCAAGCGGTTATCATCTTTGGCCTGGCGACAGTGGTGTTTGCCCTCTCCCACTTGATCTGGCTCTCGCTTCTCGCGCTCGCCATTTTGGGTGCGGCGGATATGGTGAGCGTAGTGATCCGCGTCTCTCTGGTGCAGCTCGGCACGCCCGACGAGATGCGCGGCCGGGTGGGTGCGGTAAATTACCTGTTCGTCAACGCCTCCAACCAACTTGGCCAATTCGAGAGCGGCATCACCGCGGCCGTGTTCGGTGCGATGCCGGCGGCCGCGCTGGGCGGGCTGGGAACCATCGCCGTGGCACTCCTGTGGATGAAATTATTTCCAACGCTGCGGAATGTAGAGCGCCTGGAATAAGATGCCGGACGCACTGCGCATTCATCCAAAGCTATGGTTCGTCGGTGGTCCCGCCGCCCAGACTAATTCATTGTCATAAGGCCCAAATTCCAACTGAGACACTACCTGGCGGCGCAAGGCCTTGAGCGCTTTCTATCGCAATGCTATGCTGCTTGTTTCTCTACCTATTGTCACGCCTTGTGGAGGGCTCAATGCAGCTCAGGAAACTTGGTCACAGTCCGCTTATGATCTCAGCCCTCGGGCTGGGTTGCATGGGCATGTCCGAATTCTATGGTCCCCAAAAGGAAGAGGAGTCGATAGCGACGATCCATCGCGCCCTCGACCTTGGCATCAATTTCCTTGATACGGCCGACGCCTACGGCCGCGGCGCCAACGAGGAATTGGTTGGCCGCGCCCTTAAAGGCCGGCGCGATCAGGTAGTGCTGGCGACGAAATTCGGCAATATGCGCGATGGCGAGGGGCGCTTCACTGGGGTTAATGGCCGTCCGGAGTATGTGCGCCAGGCGTGCGAAGCCAGCCTGCGACGATTACAGATGGAGACCCTCGACCTCTATTACCAGCACCGCGTCGACCGCAGCGTGCCGATTGAAGAGACCGTGGGCGCCATGTCGCGTTTGGTCGAGGAGGGCAAGGTTCGCTTCCTGGGACTCTCCGAGGCTGCTCCCGCCACCATTCGCCGCGCCCACCGGACTCATCCCATCAGCGCCTTGCAAACCGAGTACTCACTCTGGACACGCGACCCCGAGGAGCAGATCCTTCCCGTCTGCAAGGAGTTGGGGATCACCTTTGTTGCCTACAGCCCGCTGGGCCGCGGATTCCTGACGGGCCGGTTCGAGCGTTATGAAGATTTGGCGCCGGATGATTGGCGGCGCAATTCTCCGCGTTTTCAGGGAGAGAATTTCGCAGCGCAACCTCGAACTGGTCCGGCGCGTTGAACAGATCGCCGCGAAAAAGGGCTCGAAGCCGTCACAACTCGCGCTGGCCTGGGTGCTGGCGCAGGGCGAAGGGATTGTCCCCATCCCCGGCACCGCCAGCCGTGCGCACCTGGAAGAGAACCTGGCGGCGCTCGAACTCCCGTTGACCTCGCATGACTTGGCGCAACTTAACGAGGCCGCGCCCCAGGGCGCTGCCGCCGGAGACCGTTACGCGGAAGCGGCGATGAAAGCCGTCAACGGCTGACGCAGCCGGTTCTGAGTGCGTCCGATTTTCAGAAAAAAGTTGGGCGCTCGCCGGGTTATAGTGTCAGACGCTCATCAGTAAACTTGGGCATAGCATCACAACCTTACGGCGACATCCACGGCTGTTTCGTTGCGGCAGATTCTCATGAGGAGCGGCAATGGCGGAATACGACTATGACATGTTAGTCATTGGATCGGGACCGGCAGGACAGCGGGCGGCGATCCAATCAGCGAAACTCGACAAGCGTACTGCTCTCATCGAGCGCAAGGCTGTGCTCGGCGGCGTCTGCATCAATTCGGGAACCATTCCCAGCAAGACTCTGCGCGAGGCCGTCATTTATCTTTCCGGTTATCGATTGCGGAGCATTTACGGGGAGTCTTACACGGTCAAGCAAAACATTACCATGGATGACCTTCTTTTCCGCACAGAATACGTCATCCGCCACGAAATCGACGTGACGCGCCACCAGTTGCAGCGCAACGGCGTGGAGATGATCAATGCGGAGGCGGCCTTCGTGGACCCCCACACCCTGCGCCTGACCATGGTGGACCATTCCGGCGAGCGCACCGTGACCGCTGCCAACGTGCTCGTCGCCGTCGGCACCGAAGCCACGCGCGATCCCAAAATTCCTTTCGACGGCCAGAACATTTTCGTCAGCGACGACATCCTGGGCTTGAAGAAACTTGCCGCGCACTCTGGCGGTGATCGGCGCCGGCGTGGTGGGCTGCGAATACGCCAGCATCTTCTCGGCGCTGGGCGTCCGCGTCACTCTGGTTGACCGGCAGCGCCGGCTGCTGCCCTTCGTCGATGCCGAGGTCGTCGAGGCGCTTGACTACCACCTGCGCGCAGAACCGCATGACGCTGCGATTCATGCGAGGTCGGTCAGCGGCATCGAGCTTGTCCAGAACGGCGCGGACGCACGGGTAAAAATCCATCTGGCGAGCGGCAAGGAAATCGTCGCGGAAAAAGCCTTGTACAGCATTGGCCGCACCGGCGCCACGGAGCAAGCTGAATCTGGAGGCGGCAGGACTTAAAGCCGATGAACGCGGCCGCTTGAAAGTGAATGAAAACTACCAGACCGAAGTCCCCCACGTTTACGCCGCGGGCGACGTGATCGGCTTTCCCAGCCTGGCCTCGACCTCGCTCGAGCAGGGCCGCCTGGCGGCGTGCCACGCTTTCGGGATTGAAGCCAAAAGCACCCCCGAGCTCTTTCCCTACGGAATTTACACCATCCCGGAAATCTCCTACGTCGGCAAGAACGAGGAAGAACTGACGCAGGCGAACGTCCCCTATGAAATGGGCAAGGCCAGCTATCGTGAAATCGCGCGCGGCCAGATCATCGGCGACAGCATCGGAATGCTGAAGATTCTCTTCCACCGCGAGACCCGCGAATTGCTCGGGCGTGCACATCATCGGCGAAAGCGCCAGCGAGCTGATCCACATCGGCCAGGCGGTGATGAGCTTAGGCGGAAAGATCGACTACTTTGTGAACAACGTCTTCAACTATCCCACCCTCGCCGAATGCTACAAAAACGCCGCCTTCGACGGCGTCAACCGGCTGAACGGGTGATTCAATCTCCTGGCCGGAGAGGTGCTTAAGCCGTGGCAGGGTGAGCCTCCAATTCGAAAGTCACGAGGATACTCGGTGAAGGCGCCAATCCCAATGCTGCTAGATCTTCTCCCTCTAAGTGTAATTCGACGGCCTCGCGCAGATTGCGCGTGACTTCATCGAGAGTTTGTCCCTGAGTCACCACCGGAATCTCCAGACACTCCGCGACATAACCGGACTGATGCCCGTGACGGATAGCCGCTTTAATCGTGCGCTGTAAGGTCATTTCACTTACCTCCATCACCAGTTAAACGTACATTCACAGACTTCGCCAGAGCTATCTTCATCTCGATACGGGCCAGCGGATCAGCCGCCGGGAACACGCCCATTGATCTTGCGTACTCATACATCGCGTCGGCAAGCTTGAGCGCGCGTTGGGAGTCCAAAGGTTCGCGGAGAGGCCCCTGCGATTCCCATGCTTCCCAGAAAACCCTGTCCTTGATCATTGCAGCAAGATTAGCAGAGTCCTGGCGGGGCCTCAAGCGCCGGTTAGCCCCGGCAAGTGGCTAGCGCGGAGTTATCCCGCATCGAGGGGGATTATTCCGCGGCTTTGTGTCACGCATATGAATAAGCGTGGGGACGATTGCCGTCTTCAGAACCGCGGAGTGGTCCGCCGCGCACAACTCTGATGCCGACAAGATGCCGGCGCTACCACCTCTACTTATACGCCGGCATGCCGGTCACTCGCTCACCGATGATGAGGGTGTGGATATTGTGTGTGCCCTCATAGGTGAAGACCGATTCCAGGTTGCACATGTGGCGAAAGATCGGGTACTCGTCGGCGACGCCGTTCGCACCCAGGATGTCGCGGGCAGCGCGGGCCACGTCGAGCGCTATCTTCACGTTGTTGCGTTTCAGCATGGAGACATGGGCAGAATCAGCACGGCCCTGATCTTTCAAGCGGCCCACCTGGAGCGCCAGCAACTGGGCCTTCGTGATTTCCGTAATCATGTCGGCGAACTTCGCTTGCACGAGCTGGTGGGTGGCGATGGGCTTGTCGTCAAACTGTTTGCGTACCTTGGCGTATTCCAGGGCCTCGTTGTAACAGGCCATGGCGGCGCCGATAGCGCCCCAGCCGATTCCGTAGCGCGCCTGGGTGAGGCAGCTTAACGGCGCTTTCAGTCCCTGCGCCTTGGGAAGCATACTGCGCCCGGGCACGCGCACGTCCTCGAGCGCCAAGGTTGATGTGACCGACGCGCGCAGCGAGAACTTGCCTTTAATGTCCTTGGCGGAATATCCCGGCGTGCCTTTTTCCACCAGGAATCCCCGCACGCCTTCGTCGGTGCGCGCCCATACCAGCGCCACGTCGGCAATGGTCCCGGAGGTAATCCAAGCCTTTTCACCGTTCAAGATGTAGTCATCGCCGTCTTTCACGCCGCGCGTCCGCATGCCGCCGGGGTTAGAGCCAAAATCCGGTTCTGTCAGTCCAAAGCAGCCGATGGCCTTCCCTTGCTGCAACGCGGGCAGCCAGCGGTCTTTCTGCTCGTCGGAGCCGTAAGCGTTGATCGGGTACATAACCAACGCACCCTGCACACTCACGAAGCTGCGCAAGCCGCTATCGCCGCGTTCGAGCTCCTGCATGATCAGCCCGTACTGCACGTTTGACATGCCGGCGCAGCCGTAGCCTTCCAGGTTGGCGCCGTAAAAGCCCAACTCTGCCATAAGCGGAACCAGGTGCAGGGGGAACTTCCCCTCGCGGTTCCACCCCTCGATATGGGGGATGATCTCCTTCTCCACAAACTCGCGCACCATCTGGCGCACCAGCTTTTCATCATCGTTGAACAGGGAATCGATCTCCAGGTAGTCCACTCCGCGAAATGCAAACATGGGGCCTCCTCCCGGGTCTGTCCTGAGATTGTAGCGCAGCGCGCCGCAGCCGCAAGCCATAAGAAGATCCTACCCCGGATTCCCATGAGCCTGCGGCTCGCCCCTGTGCATGAAAATGTGCGAAGCACCTTGGACTGCGGCGGCTCGACGCCGCCTTGGTCATCGTCCTTGGGGTTATTTCAAGGCGGCGTCGAGCCGCCGCAGTCCAAGGTGCCGTTGGCACGTCCATTTTCATAGTAGAGGTACAGAGTTCACGGAGAAATGGCACGTTCGTTCTGTGATCTCTGTGCCCTCTGTGGTGAGTGTTTTTAAGGCCCGTTTGGGAATAATCCCGCGACGGAATATAATCGATTTCGCCATGGATGAACGCATACGGTTGACGGCGATGGTCAAGGCAGCGGGTTGAGCGGCAAAGTTGAGTCCAAGGATTTTGGACTCGGTGCTCGCCCGGTTGCCGAAACAATTCGACTCGAACGTGCTGGTAGGCTTCGATACTGCCGACGACGCGGGAGTGTATCAACTCTCGCCGGAATTGGCCCTGGTGCAGACCGTGGATTTCTTCACGCCCATCGTGGATGACCCTTACACATTCGGCCAGATTGCCGCCGCCAACTCTCTTAGCGATGTGTATGCCATGGGTGGCCGACCGATTTCCGCGCTCTCCATCGTTGGGTTCCCCAACACCGGCCGGGATATCGATATTCTCGAACGAATTCTTCAGGGCGGCCTTGCCAAGATGCAGGAAGCCGCCTGCACGGTGATCGGCGGCCACTCCATTGGCGACGAGGAAATCAAATTCGGCTACGCGGTGACCGGCGTCATTAATCCACAGCGGGTGCTGAAGAACGTGGGTGCTCAACCGGGTGACCGGCTGATTCTTACCAAGCGCCTTGGCACGGGGGTAATCGGCACGGCCTTGAAGAAAGACAGCGCGTCGAAAGCGGCAGTGGATGCGGCTATTCTTTCCATGTGCACGCTCAACCGCCCCAGCGTGGAGGCGGCCTTGCCGTTGGAAGTGCACGCCGCCACGGACGTCACCGGCTTCGGCCTGCTCGGCCACGCGCGGGAAATGGCAGTGGGCAGCAAGGTGAGTTTCGCCATTGATTCCGGACAAATTGAGTTTCTGCCGGAAGCGCGCAAGCTGGCGCGAGAAGGTTTTCTTCCCGGTGGTTTGAAGCGGAACCTGGATTTCATCGGCGAGTGCGTGGAGTTCGCTCCCGGCGTTCCGGAAGAAGTCAGGAACCTGCTTTTCGACCCCCAGACCTCCGGCGGCCTCCTGTTTTCGGTGGCTTCGAAAGATGCCACGCAGCTTCTGGAATCCCTGCATGCCAACGGAGTGAGCGCACAACCCGTGGGGGAAGTTATCGAAAAGACTCATCCCCTCATTCAAGTGCGTTGACCGCGCCGCAATTCGGACTGGGAAGGGGGTCCGAGTAGCGCCCTAGCGAGAACGCTCATTCAACGGCAACCTCTCCCTTTGTTCGTGGGGGGGCTGGCGCAAAGCTGCTTTTCAAGCTCTGCGGCCTTTACGTACACAAGTGCCGTGGATCTGCAGAACAGGTTCGCGCTACGCTGGTTTGGAGCTTCCCACCTTGCGCAACTCGATCACCAAGCGTAGGGCGTCGTTAACGGCTCTTCCACTGCGAAAGGCCTTGTGGACATCGGGGTCCAGGAGAACGAGATTGGTGCCCGCGTGGTAGCGCTTGGCGTACTTGCCGCGCACGCCTCCCTTGAGCAACTGGCCGAGATCATATTCGGGGCGCAACTCATCGTTCATCTTATTCTTTGGTGTTTTCATAGGCTCTTTTTTCTTTTGCGGTCAGGGTTCGAGCGCTGATGATTCGAATCCGGTCACCCCGCTCGGCGTGCGCGACCATCAGCAACCGCCCCGAGTTCGAAAGCCCCACCGTGATGTAGCGCTGCTCGTCGGCGGAGTGAGCGGGGTCAGCGGCTGTGGTACCGAGGAAATCACCAAACACGGTAGCGGCCTCAATGAATGAAACCTTGTGCTTGCGCAGATTCTTCGCGGTTTTCTTGGCGTCCCACTCGAACTCCACTCATCTATTGTAGCGAATCCAAGATGCTTTTGCAGAGATCTCATGACCGTGGGCCTCTCCTTCGATGACTAACCCACGATCAATTCCCAAGACGAATTGGCCGTGACGAGCGTCGGGTCACACAGCAAGCAAGTAGCGCGGACCTGCGGTTTAAGGTCCGCGGCTTTTCGGCACTAAATGCGCGTATGCACATCGAAGGGAAGCGGAACGCGATCGATGCGCAGTCCGCAGAACCGTTCCTGGTCCTCACCACTAACTCCCGCGTATTCCCGCATGCTCGACTACTTCCAGTAAAGCCGCGGACCTTGAGGAGCAGGTCTGCGCTACAGGCTCGTCTGCCGGGCACGGATAAAAAAAGGAGATTCCTGACACTTTGTCTCTTGACAACCTTAGCCTATGGTGTATACTAGATACTCGGCTAGACCCTCGGTGCCGCCATGCCCTTGCCCCCGCCCCCCGCCCTGTCCCCGGCACGAATCGAAGCCCACCCTCGCTACCCTCACCCGTGCACCGGGCCGCGGGCCTTGTGGGGCCAGGCGCACTCACGCCTGAACCGGCGGAAGAACGGCGGGTATTCACCGCCTTTGACTACACAGGTACGCATACTTAACGGGGATCCGGGTACCGGGCGCTGCTCCCGGCCCGTATCGACGGATCCAGGAGGTTTTTATGTCTCGCGATCAAGAACCGGAAACTAAATACACGCCGGCGCCGGAAGTGAACGCCCCCCAGGCGCTTGGGCCATCGGCGGCGGAGCCCGAAGCCAACTCCGCCGCGGCCAATTTTCGCAGAGGACTCTGCCCCGAATCGCAGGCCGACCTCCTCCTGGCCCTGGGGGAAGAACCGCAGGACTACCGGCGGATGATGGCGTCCCTGCTGGAGGACCTGGAACCCCGTGCGGGTTTGGAGAGCCAGTTGGTGGAGCAGATGGGGGAAACGTTTTGGCGGATGCGGCGCGCCCAGCGCATGCGCGACGGGCTGGCGCTCAAGAGCATTCAAGCTAAGTTGGAAGCGGAAATGATGACGGCCACCAAGCACGCCTCGCAAGCCCTGGAACTTCTGGAACCGTTTGAGCAACTTGAGCAAGCGCTGGCGCGGCGGGGTGGGGGGCCCACCGCGGCGGAAATCGATGCGTTTATGCACAGCCGCAAGCGTGACTCTTCCCAACCGATGCGGGAATTCATCGTTCTTCTCCAGTCACTCAAAGTGCCTATGGAAGAACGGCAGCGAAGGGACGCCCGCCGTAAAGCCCGCACTCAGCTTCGCGCGTTCATGGAACCTTACGAGAGTGCTGCCTGGCAATTTGGGCGGCGATGCGAGAAAGTCAGTTCCCCGGAGAATCTGGCGGCGATGATGGCGACGGAAGATCATAAGGGCGTGCTGCTGCAAAGAATGGAGGACTCACACCTGCGCCGTTTGTGGCGCCTCACCAATACCTTGGCGAAAGTCCGGCAGGGGGTACTCCAAAAAAAGGATGTTAAAAGTAATCGAGCGAACCCGGAATGTATATGAAAACAAACGAGACATGGACAAAATACCCGGTAAAAAGTCGGACACTTATGTCGACCTGACACGGCTTTGACGGGTAAAACCAGCTTTGTGACAGCCAACTCCCAGTTGGATTTCGTGATTTATAATGAAAGCGCCCTCACTGAATTCAAAATTGCGGCTGGCCAATGCACCCCTTGCGGCCGGGGGTGCTGGCCTAGTTTCAGGTGTAGCGCCGGGCTTTACTCCGGCACGTGCCGCCCTCAAGGGCGGCTCTACAAATACTAATATACTAATATCTTTGTCGGACGATACTAAGACACAGCCGCGGAACTGAAGTCGGATTCGCCACATATGGACCCCAAATGAACCCCACACGCAAACCACGCGTCAAAATCTGCTGCATTCGCAACCTGGAGGAAGCCGGGATGGCAATCGACGCCGGCGCTGCGGCGCTGGGCCTGGTCTCCAAGATGCCGAGCGGTCCGGGGGTGATTCCGGAAGAGGTGATTGCCCACATTGCGGCGCGAGTTCCCCCGGGTGTAGCGACCTTTCTGCTGACCAGTGAGCTGGACGTTCGTGCCATCATCGGCCAGCAAAAACGCACCGGGGTGAACTCGCTGCAAATCGTGGACCGCCTGGAACCCGGCGGGCACCAGGAGCTGCGCGCGGCGCTGCCGGGAATCGCGCTGGTCCAAGTGATCCACGTGCGCGGGCGGGCTTCAATCGAAGAAGCCCTCGCCGTCGCGCCGCACGTGGATGCGTTGTTGCTCGATTCCGGCAACCCCGCGTTACCCGTGAAGGAACTGGGAGGAACCGGACGCACGCATGACTGGTCGATCAGCCGCCAAATCCGGGAAGCCGCGCCCGTGCCGGTTTTTCTGGCTGGCGGGCTCACTGCGGCGAACGTCGCCGAGGCAATTTGCCAGGTAGGTCCATTTGGAATCGATGTGTGCAATGGCGTCCGCACCCAAGGCAAACTGGATGGCGCCAAACTTTCGGATTTCTTTCGCGGCGTCTCCCGAGGCGCGGGGAAGGAAGCCGGGCCAGCCACCCATTAAACCTGCATTGCGCCTTTCGCCGCACACAGGTTAATATGGCCACGATGAAGAAAAAAATTCCAACGCAAATAATCGTCGGTTTGGGGATCTTGCTGGTCGGGGGCGGAATCGCCGGAAGCGAGTATTTTCTCGTGAAGGGATATCCGGCGCACAAAGAAGAAGTGATAAAGAAAACGTTGGCGCTCACCTCTTGCAACACTGATGATTTGGGATTTGAGGTCCAGGTGGCTGCGGGCATTAATGAGAAGAGCGAACTTTTTTCCGGTGGAGTCCGGGTTTTTTCACCCATATTCTGGAGCGTAGGGCCTTCCCTTACCATTACTTCGCAGCCCAACCCCGATCAGAGCGCCGAGTTCACCCCCCAGCAATTGGCGAAGTGGGAAACCGAAGGCGTTGCGGACGAACTTCCCCGCTATCATTTTGAGCACACCCGGATCAACGATCGCGACGCGGTTCTGATCAGACAGTACAAGAATCGAGCGATGCTGCTCACGGCGCGTGTCATTTCGCCGGACCATATTGTGGAGGCGAACTGCTCGCCCGGCAACGCTGACGAAGATCTTTACATGCAGGCTTGTGATGAGAGTGTGCGGACGATCAAGGTAGCGGGGCCGCCATCTCCTTCACCCGCCACGCCGGGGGTGGAGGAACTCGTTCCGACCCTCCCTTCCACGATCCATTAGCGGAGGCGGGCGAAACGGAGTTTCCCTTTCGCTGGGACCGACAGGGTTCAACACGACAAAGCACGTTCCTCGGCCTCTGGCCTTTCGGGCGTTCGGCTGTCGGGGATGCACGAAGAGGGCTGTGACCTGTCGTTGCGTGAGTTAACAAGGAGGGCCGGTGAGTCGAGCTACAGCAAAGTGGGAACCCATCGAAGGCGATTTGGCTACCCCATTGGGATTTCGGGCGGCGGCCGTCTCCGCCGGAATCAAGAAGACACACGACGCGCTGGATTTGGCGCTGATCTTTTCCGATTCGGCGGCGACGACGGCCGCCGGAGTTTTTACCACGAATCTGGTTGCCGCGGCACCGGTTTTGCTTTCGCGGCGAAACCTGGTCGAAAGCCGGGGATGCTGCCGGGCTATCGTTGTCAATTCCGGAAATGCCAATGCCTGCACCGGCCGCGAGGGGCTGCGCACGGCGGAGGAAACGGCTCGCGCCACCGGGGAACTGTTGGGAATTGAACCCTCCCAAGTCCTGGTGGCGTCGACAGGAGTCATTGGCGCCCCGCTCAGCACCGACCTTATTCTTCAGCAACTCCCCCATCTGAAGAAGAAGCTCTCCAAGGAGAACGCGAAAGAAGTCGCCCACGCCATCCTGACTACTGACACTGTTCCCAAGATTTGCGTGGTGCAGTCGGAAGCAAAAGGGAAGGTCGTGCACATTGCCGGTATCGCCAAAGGGGCGGGGATGATTCATCCGCACATGGCGACCATGCTCTCTTTCATCACCACGGACGCGTCCATGGGCGAGCGCATGCTGCACAACCTGCTGGCTGGGGCGGCGGATGATTCCTTCAATCGCGTCACCGTAGACGGCGACACTTCCACCAACGACACTGTCCTGGCGCTGGCCAGCGGCCTTTCGGAAGCGGCGGTGATTCCCGGAAACGACAGCCGCGCATGGTTCGCGGAGGGATTGACAGTGGTTTGCCAGACGCTGGCGCGCATGATTGCGCGTGACGGCGAGGGCGCTTCCAAGTTGGTTACGGTGGAAGTGGCGGGGGCGCGGACTCCTCTTGATGCTGACCGCGCGGCGCGCGCCATAGCCAACTCTCCGTTGGTGAAGACGGCGCTGGCAGGGGCCGACCCGAATTGGGGACGCATCCTCTGCGCCGCGGGCTACTCAGGCGCGAAGTTCGACCCCAACAAGGTCGATGTTAGCGTCAACGACCTGGCGCTGTGCCACAAAGGCGTCGACGCCGGCTTCGACGAAGCGGCGGTTCACCGGGAGCTCGAGCAGAAGGAACTTTTCGTGCGCGTGGATCTTCACGCCGGAAGGGCCACAGCCCGTGTGTGGACTTGTGACTTCACACGCGACTACATCGATATCAACTCATCGTACCGGAGCTGAGAGATATCGGGAGGTCGGTTGATCGGAAGACCGGATGAGCAAAAACGAATTCCTATTCGGGTGTTCTTCGTCCCTCCCATCACCGGATCAGCCGATTCCATCTTGCCCGTCGATGAACGGGCGCAGGAATTTTGCCGATGCGCGAATTTCCTCGATGCCGCTCAATCCGTCTTCTATGGAAACCCACCCGTCAAACCCCACTTCCCGCAGAGTGCGAAAGATATGCGGGTAGTTATTCATTCCTTTGCCCACCTCGCCGTGGGTCAGAATCGACGCGTACCCAAGGGAATCTTCCATCGACCCTAACTCCTCGATGGTGTGTCCGGGCTTCAGGTGCCGGTCGCTCGCGTGCATCGTCACCACGCGATGTTTTACCTTCTCGAGCAAATCCAGAGGATCCTCACCGGCGAGGATGGCATTGGACGGATCGTATTGCACGCCAAACCACGGCGAATCGATCTGATTCACGATCTCGAGAAAAACCTCCTGCTTCTGGGCGAACTCCGGGTACGTCCAGAAATTGTCTTTGTAATGGTTTTCCATGGTAAGCACAATGCCCTTGGTCGCGCTGTATTCCAAAACCTCCAGGATGCATTCCACGACCCAGCGCACACCCTGTTCGCGCGAGACGTCCGTGCGGCGCTGGCCGGATAGTACGCGGCAGAACTTGCCGCCCAGCCGCGCGGTAATGTCGACCCTGAGCTTCTCGTGTTCCACTTCCTTGCGGCGGTCCTCTGCGCGCGGCTGGGTGAAATCCGAGGAGCAGCACAGCATCGGTATTGCCAAATTATGGCGTTCATGTGCCTCGCGAACTTTCTGCAGATAGGCGTCGTCAAAGCTGGTCAGGGTTCCATCGTACAGCTCCAGGCCGTCGATAGGGAGGTCCGCAGCCATGTCAATCCATTGGAACAAGGTCATGGTGCGGTCCCGCACCAGTTCGTCCATATAACATTTGGGAAAGGCGGCGAGTTTCATGGTTTCGTTGGCCCCTTAGATAGGAAAGCCGGAAGGCGCGCCAATAGGACTCTGTTCGTAATCGAGCACCGCGCCGGAAATCAGTTCATTGGTGGCGAAAAACAGAACGGCGTTGGCGATATCGGCGGGCAGGAGCATGCGGCCAAAGGGGCGCGTTTTCACCGCGGCCTCCAGCCAATTCTCACCCTTACCCTCGACCACCGCGACAACGTGGCGCTCTCCTTCGGTCAGGGTCCAGCCGGGGTTGATCTGGTTCACGCGAATGCGGTATGTCGTCAGGTAATTCGCCAGGTTCTTGGTAAAGGTCATGAGCGCGCCCTTGGAGGAGGAATAGGGCAGCAGCCGCTTTATCCCGCAGTGAGCATTCCCGGAGCCGATGTTAACGATGCAGCCGCTTTGCCGGTCCTTCATGTGGCGCACAGCTTCTTGACAAAGAAGGAACGGGGCGCGCACGTTGACCTCGAAGATTTCATCCCACAGCTCGGTAGAGGTGTCCTCAATGGTGCCGCGATGCACCACCCCAGCGTTGTTCACGAGGATGTCGACTCGCCCGAAGCGCGCCAGCGCGTTGCGGATGATGCTGCGGCAGTGGAATTCATCCCGCAAATCGCCGGTTACCAGCAGCGCTTGGCTCCCACCGGCCTCGATGGTCTCCACAATCCGTTCGCCGCCGGCCCGCTGGTTGTCGAGTCCATGCACGAGAATCCGCGCGCCGGCCTCGGCGAGTTTGAGCGCGATTCCGCCGCCAATGCCCTGTGTCGAGCCCGTGACTACCGCCACCTGGCCCGCCAACGGTCGCTTCTCCGTATTTGCCTCGCTCATAAGTTCCTTTCGTGTTGCCCCCACTCACCCGTTCTCGCGTTCCGGTTTCAAGACGGCTTTCACAATTTCACCAGAGGCCATCGCATCGAAGCAGGGGCGCCAATTCGGGTATGCTTCAATTCGGCCCACAACGCGCAGCGGATCAAGTTTTCCCGACGCCAGCAGCGTCAGCACCTTCTCCCACATCCGGTAATTGTGGCTGAAGCTGCCTTGCAGCCGAACCGCTTTCTGTACCAGCGGGTCGAGGGAAAAGTTCAGGGGCTGAGGCCCCCAGCCGACTTTGGTGATTTGTCCGCCCGGCCGCACGACCGCCATGGCGGTCTTCAGCGCGGCGGAGGCGCCCGCCGCGTCAATCACCACGTCCACCCCCAGCCCATCACCGATGGACCTGACTACCTCCCGGATCTGCTCTTCACCCTCCGTGAGCGTGCAATCCACGCCCAGAGCCTGCGCCACTTTCATGCGGGCGGCATCCTGCTTCAGTCCCGCCACGCCCACCCAAACTGCGCCCGCAAGCTTCGCCAGCTCCAGGCAAAGCAGGCCGATGGGGCCCGGTCCCAGGACCAGGACGGAATCGCCCGGCTGGATCTGCGTGTGGATGCACGTGGCATTGTACGCCACGCAGCAGGGCTCGGTGAGCGCGGCCTTTTCAAAGGGAACGGAGTCGGGGACGCGATGCAGGCAGCGGGCGGGCACTCGCACATAGTCCGCCATGGCACCGTTCACGCCATAGCCGAAGCCGCGCCGTTGCGCGCAAAGATTGTACTCACCGGACCGGCAATAGGCGCATTGGCCGCAAATAAACGCCGCCGTTTCCGACACTACCCGGTCACCCTCACTAAATTCCCGCACGCTTTTGCCCACGGCGCTCACTACGCCGGCGAACTCATGCCCCAGGATCACCGGGATGTTTACCGGCCAGCTTTGAGTATTATGAAATTGGTGAATCTCGCTTCCACAAACGCCCACGGCGCGCGTGGAAAGGAGGACTTCATCGTTGTCGGGCTCGCCGGGCTGCGGCACTTCCCGCAACTCCACCGCGTACTTTTCCAGCGCGTATTGGACGATCGCCGCCATGGAGGCATTCGGCATGATCAAGTCCTTCCCTGCAATTTGGCAATAATCTCGCGCAACAGTCCTTCCAGGTCATGCGCCGGTGACTTGAAGGCGTCCGCATCAACCGTGAGCGGCGCGCCCAACACCAGGTGGTGGACTCCGAACCTGGGAAGTTGCATCACCTGTTCTACGGAGAGGCCGCCCACCGCCTGCACGGGAATGCTTACGGCTTGGACCACGGCCACCAGCTCATCGAGCGGACTGGGCGGAATGCCTCCGTGCGCGGAGATCACCTCCGGGTCGCGGCGCTCATCGTATCCTACGTGGTGCACAATGTAGTCCACCCCCAGGTCTTGCATCATGCGCGCAGCGGCAGGCTTGTCTTCACAGCCCAGGTCGTCGCCCATGACCTTCACTCCGTAATCGCGGCCGGCCTGCGCGACGACTTTGATTGTCGCCGGATGCGCCCGCGCCATAACCACCACGTGCGTCGCTCCGGCCTTGGCCATCATCTCCGCTTCCAAGTACCCCCCGTCCATGGTTTTCAAATCCGCAACCACGGGATAATCCGGAAACTCGCGCCGGAGCGCCAGGACAGCGTGCAGACCCTCACCCAGCAGGAGTGGGGTTCCCGCTTCCAGCCAGTCCACCCCCGCCCGTACTGCTTGGCGAGCGTGATCCAAGGCTTCCTCGATGGTCGTAAGGTCGAGTGAGATCTGCACAATGGGCCGAGGCGAAGTTGTCATTTCATTTCCCGCCAATCAAGACCGCAAGTTTCGGTGAAGCAATACGGTAACCCACTTTCCCGGATATCTCAACGGTTCCATGGAGCAAGTGTAGCGCCGACCTTCAGGTCAGCAGGTGTAAGCGTCAAGCGGCGAAGCAAGTTTGCACCCCCTAATGCCGACTTCTGAATAGTTCCGTCATTTTCGAGAACGACGGACCCGCAGGGGTTGAAGACCATTGTCCGCTGGTCCCACGCACGGCTAATGCTTTTGTTCCCCTTCGAAGGACCGTCCGCAGGTCCGCCCGCACCCAAACGAGTCGTGAGCCCAAACTGGAGTGGAGAAAGCGCAAGAATCCGGTTGTAAGGTGAGCAACAGTTTCGTAAGCTTCCGGTGCAGGCGGCTACCCATTGTGTGTCAGGGACTTCTTGTACCCGCGCACGGGCGCTGTGCGGGAGGATGAGAGACCAAAGCAAGCCGGGAGGACGACCATGAATCGACGAAGTTTTTCCAAAACGATTGCCGGCGCCACGCTCGGCACAGCCGCGCTTGCCCTTGAAACTCTCGCGCCGGCAGCGAGCGCAGCGGCGAATCCAGACACTGTGGAAGCGCCTTTCAAAATCTCCGTCATGCTTTGGACTATCCTGCGCGACCGGCCTTTCGAGGAACGTTTGGAAAAGGTTGCCGAGGCTGGCTATCGCGCCGTGGAATTAATCGGTGAGTACTCGAAATGGACGGAAGATGATTTTCGCCGATACAACAAAAAACGCGCCGAGTTGGGCATCGCCTTTGATACCACTGCCGGGCTGCGCCACGGGGTCGGTGACCCGAGCGCGCGCGAGGCTTTTTTGGCGGACGTCCGCGCGGAACTGAAAATCATGGAAAAGATAGAATGCCCCCAGTTGATCGTCATGTCGGGCAACGTGGTGCCGGGCCTCTCGCCAGAGGCCCAGCACGGCAGTTGCGTAGAAGGCCTGAAGCGGGCAGCGGAATTGGCGGAAGGGAAGGAAGTTACCCTGCTCCTGGAAAATATCGACCTCGAGGAGAATCCCCATTACTACTTGTGGTCAGTCCCGGAGGCATTCAGGATCATCGAAGAGGTCAATCACCCCCAGGTCAAATTCCTGTATGACTTCTACCACGCGCAGATTTCCGGGGGTAATTTGATTGCCAACCTCCGGAAGCATGCCGATAAGGTGGGCTTGTTTCACATCGCCGACGTTCCCGGCCGTCACGAGCCCGGCACCGGGGAAATCAATTACCTCAACATCTATAAAAACATCGCCGACCTGAATTACCACCGCTATGTGGCCATGGAATTCCTTCCTACCGGTGACGCCGTAAAAGCCCTTGCCCACGCGCGCCAGGAAGCCTTGCAAGCCGCTGAGGCAAATCGATCCTGAAGCATTGTCTGCGCGGAGCGCATGGCGAGTTCCGCGAAACAGGATAAAATGAGTAGCTGTAGATGAAACCTGCCGGAAGGGAATCCAAGGGATCGTCCCGGCCCTCGAAGGATCGACATTGGCAGGTTCAGGCCCCTTGGGGTTGGGGGCGGGCTGGGCTTTGCTATCTCGCCAACCACACGCGGCTCAACCGGGCCGTTGGGCGAACAGCCCTGCACGAGGTAATCGAACGGTGCGCTCGAAAACTTTTAAGACATTTGATGCCCGGACTCCTGAGCGGTGGCGGAGGTGGCTCGCCGATCATCACGGGTCTGAATCGGAGGTGTGGCTCGTCTTTAACAAACGTCACACTAGGCAGGCCTCGATCGCTTACGAGGATGCCGTCGATGAAGCGCTATGCTTCGGGTGGGTCGATAGCCTCATTAAGCGTGTCGATGGCGCGCGCT
Source organism: uncultured Acidobacteriota bacterium (assembly GCA_963825395.1). Lineage (GTDB taxonomy): Bacteria > Acidobacteriota > Terriglobia > UBA7540 > UBA7540 > Bog-366. The sequence goes on from CAWGTQ010000074.1 coordinate 144,616, forward strand.
ATGCCCGCAAGTTCACGCCGCGGAAGCTTGATAGCAAATGGTCAACCGCGAACCGCAAACGCTATGCGCAGCTTAGGGCCAGCGGGCGATTGATGCCGGCTGGGTTGAACCGACCGCCAACGGATCGAAGCGGGGATGCGCCAAGGCCATCGCTCTCGAAGATCCCACAGTACATTCAAGAAGCGCTCAGGAACTCCCCGGCAGCGGGGAGCTATTTCGGGAGCCTTGCGCCCTCATTTCGGCGAAGGTACATCGGTTGGATCGATTCCGCTAAGCAACAAGAAACTAAAATGAGGCGGCTGCAGGAAGCGATCCGCCTGCTTATGGCGGGCAAGAAGCTGGGGTTGAAATGATAGGTGCTGAGGGCTAGGAGCGGGTGCTGACTTGCCTGAAGCGTTCAGCGCGGCAATCCCGAGGATCGCAAGGCGAACACCCAATCTGATATGCTTGATCCGATTCTCAGGGTCTCCTTCCTGATGGTGTGTTCGGTGGCTGCTTCCACCCAACTAATTTCACCCTCAAAGGGGCGCCCTCTCATGATGCGCGGCCCGCGCTCGAGAAAAGACGTAGCGGGAGGTTTACCTTGCAACGGAGTCAGTTTGCACCAGTTCACGAGGGCAGCCCGATTCAACCCGCGGGGAGGAGACCAGAGTGATGAAGCGCACTGTTTTGCTGATCGGCACTATGCTGGCCGTGCAAGGTGCATTTTTCTGTCAGGACAACGCAACGGGTGATTCCGTTTCCTCGAACCCGCCCCTGGCTAAAACGGAAGCCGAGCGGAAGATCCTTTCGGAACTCGCTCACATCGCGAAGGCACACGAAACCTATCTCAGCGTTCCCCAGCAAGACGGTGAGGCATTACGGCTGCTCACAGAAGCCATCAATGCGAAAAACGTGGTGGAAATTGGTACCTCGACCGGCTATTCAGGCCTCTGGTTTAGCCTGGCTCTGGAAGCTACGGGCGGCCATTTGACCACGTTCGAGATTGATCACACTCGCGCCTCGATGGCTGGCGAGCACTTCCAGGCTGCGGGTGTGGAGAAGTTGGTGACCATCGTGGAAGGCGATGCGCACGAACAATTGACCAAGCTCAAGGGGCCGGTGGATGTGGCCTTTATTGACGCCGACAAGAGCGGATACGTGGATTACCTCCACAAGCTTTTGCCCCTGGTCCGGCCGGGCGGCTTGATCCTCGCGCACAACGTGAATATGGTCCCGGATTATGTCAAGGCTGTGACGACTAACGCGGATCTGGCTACGATCTTTTACATGCAGGGCGCCGGGCTGGCGATAACCTTGCGGAAGCGGTGACTCGAGGTTTCTTCCAATGCCCATCTCCTCTGATCGTGACATCACTTCGGTTATCGGCAAAATTCCTTATCGTATGGCTTTCGCCGGAGGGTGGATTGACCAGCCGTTTGTTTCGATGCACAATCCCGCTCCGCCGGGGTCGATGGTCGTGGCAGGCATTGAGCCCACCTTTCGCTGCATGGATCGCAGCGGGATGGCCACCAGCACGCGCGAGGTCGCACGCAAATTATGGAATGATGTGTTGCCGCACGTGGACCCGCGGGAATTGGTTCGCACCCTCTATGATGCCGAGAATCGAGGCAAAGCTGCGCCCTCGGGATCACAGGATATGGCGGGGCTGATTATTCCGGGCATCAGCCGGCTGGATTATGATTTCACTTGCGAAGGCGGCTACTTCCCTGCGCATATCGAAACGAACAACGATCCCGCTGTCGCCCGCTGGCTGGAGAAAGTAATCCATATGCTACCCATCGCGCCTCGGCCCGATCATTACAGTCCTCTCGATGAAAAAAACCTAGACAGTGAATGGGTACGAAGGCTGGGCCAAACGGGGAAGGACTGTTATGCGGCGATTCTGGCCATGGACGCGCGGGCGCTCGGCGCTTCCATGAATGAGTGCATGCGTTGCTGGGAGGCAATTCTTCCCTGCACGGTCAGACATCCGGCCATCAGCGTCGACCTGGTTGGCATTTTGAATTACTACCAGTCCAGGTATGCAGGGGCCATGTATTCCGGCTGTGGCGGCGGGTATCTGTACGTCGTGTCGGAAGAGCCGGTGCCGGGTTCGCTCCATGTACAGGTCCGAAGGACAGTGGACAGTGCAAAGTGAACAGTGAATGGTTGCTTGTTCCTGACCACTATTCAGTGTCCACTGTTCACTATTCACTGCTCTTACTAGCCACTGCTCTTATGAAAACCGTCGCAGTCACGGGAAGCTTTGACAATCTACGCTCAAAGCACGTGCGCTTTCTCCAGGAAGCCGCGAAGTGGGGAAATGTGCACGTAGGGTTATGGTCGGATGAAACGCTCCAGGACGCTGAGGGAAGACCGCCCAGGTTTCCGGAGCAGGAGCGCAGTTATCTGCTCCAATCCCTGCGCTTCGTTGACCAGGTAACCCTCGTCAGGGGAATAATCGATCCGGATGCCCTGCCTGATCTCGCGGGCGTTCAGCCGCACACCTGGATTGTGGACGAGGAAAGCGACTCTCCGGGCAAACGCGCGTACGCGGAGGCGCGAGGAATTCAGTACCGCGTCATAAGGAATCAGGATTTGAGCGGATTTCCCGTGCCTTCGTTCGTGCCGCCTGCCATCGACTCAGCGCGGAAGAGAGTGATCGTAACGGGCTGCTACGACTGGTTTCACTCCGGGCATGTCAGGTTTTTCGAGGAAGCTTCCGCACTGGGCGATCTGTACGTGGTCGTGGGGCATGACGCGAACATCAGGCTGCTGAAGGGTGAAGGCCACCCGCTGCTGTCCCAGGACGAGCGACTTTATATGGTGCATTCGGTTCGGTGCGTGTGCCAAGCCATGATTTCGACCGGGCACGGCTGGCTGGACGCTGAGCCGGAGATCGACCTCCTCAGACCTCACTTCTATGTGGTCAATGAGGACGGTGACAAGCCCGAGAAGAGAGCCTTCTGTGCCGGACACGGCATTGAATACGTGGTGCTGAAACGGATTCCCAAGAAAGGCCTGCCCAAGCGGGAAAGCACACTCCTTCGGGGTTTTTGACGGGCGCGCTGGAAGCAACACCTGACGTGGCTTGGCCCCCAAAAAAGCAAGACTCGGTTGACGAGGGGGTTAACATGCCGTACGATGTTGCATCCTCGGAGGCAATGCTTACCCTTGCGAATACGGATTGCTACTGCTGTTCTGCTCGCCCTTCTTACGCCCGTCCTCAAAGCCCAGGATGCTGAAACCGCGACCATCTTGGGGGCCATGAAAGCGGAACTGGCTCGCTCGCAGCGGGCATTTAAGACTCAGCCGGTCCAGCCTTATTTCCTCAGCTACGAAATCACTGACGATCAAGTTGTGAGCGTTACTGGCACGTTTGGGAAACTCCAAACGAGCCAGCAGAGCCGCAGCCGTCAGTTGGATATTGATCTGCGCGTAGGGAACGCTCATTTGGACAATACCCATGGATCGCGTGAAGAGGCCGCTGAGCCCTCTCCGCCCATCTACGTTCCTATTGAGGCGGACCCCGACGCGCTGCGCAGTGTTCTGTGGTATTACACCGACCTCAAATACAAGCGGGCGGCCGAGCAACTTGGCGCCATCACGACCGAGGTTCAAGTGAAGGTCGCACAGGAAGACAAGTCTGATGACTTCTCTCCGGAGCCCGCGGCCAAGCATTTTGATAAACCCCGGGTGATGAACGTTGACCAAAAGGCATGGGAAGACAAGGTGCGCAAGTATACCGCGCCCTTTGCCCGCTATGGCGACATCTACTCCGCCACAGCGAGCTTCCTGGGAGATATTGAAACCCGCTGGTATGTAAACAGCGACGGATCAGAGATTGAAGTCTCCCGGCCCATTTATTACCTCTACCTGTCGGCTCAAATGAAGGCCGACGATGGGATGGACCTGCCGCGGTACGAGTCCTTCTATTCCTCCGATCCGCAGGGATTGCCCTCCGACCAGGCAGTGGTGAAGGTCGCGGATCAGATGATCAAAGACTTGCAAGCTCTGCGGGCAGCACCGATTGTTGATCCTTATACCGGCCCGGCGATTCTTTCCGGCCGCGCGAGCGGGGTATTCTTCCACGAAGTGTTCGGCCACCGCATTGAAGGCCATCGGCAAAAGGACGAAAACGAGGGCCAGACCTTCAAGAAAATGGTGGGAGAGAAACTCCTTCCAGAGAACTTCTCCGTTGTTTCCGATCCTACCTTGCAGCGGTTGGGCACGGCGGAGCTGGCCGGCTTTTACGACTTCGACAACGAGGGTGTGAAAGCACAGCGGGTGGTGGTGCTCGACCATGGTGTCTTCAAGAACTTTTTGATGTCGCGATCGCCCAGTGAAGGGTTCCCGCACTCCAACGGCCATGGGCGCAGGCAACAGGGAAATGCTCCTGTGGCCCGCCAATCGAATTTGATTGTGATCGTCGATCAACCCGTTTCGCGCGCCGAACTGAAGCAGCGGCTGATTGAGGAAGTAAAGAAACAAAACCAGAAATTCGGCCTCTTTTTCGACGACATTCAGGGCGGATTCACGCTGACCAGCCGGTTTACGCCCAACGCTTTCAACGTGCTGCCGATTATGGTCTATCGCATTTATCCTGACGGGCGCGAGGAATTGGTGCGGGGAGTCAACCTGATCGGCACACCGCTCACGGCCTTCAGCAAAATCGTTGCCGGCGACGCTGAGGTTGCCACCTTCAATGGGGTCTGCGGCGCGGAATCAGGATCGGTACCCGTGTCAGCCTCTTCTCCCGATCTGCTGGTCTCGCAAATCGAAGTGGCGAAGAAGGAGAAATCCACCGCGCGGGCGCCCATTCTTGCGGCCCCTATTAAGTAGGGGCAAGTTGGACCGGATTTCTCGCCACACGGGGAAGATTTTGGGGCCTGCCGGAAGGGCGGGGCTTCAGCCCCTGCCCTTCCGGCAGGCCCCAAGAAGCGTCCGATCGTGGTGAGAAAAAGGAGCAAGAGGATGCAGAAAATGGTTTCCCGGGGGCTCGGATTTTTTCTGTTGGCGGCTTTGCTGCTGCCAGCACCGGCCCCGGCGGCGGACGATGCGGTGATGAAGGCGATGCGCGACGAGTTGAATCGCTCCATGAAGCAATTGCAGCTCGAGCAGCTCGAAAAGCCTTATTTCATATCCTATCGCGTGCAGGACCGGACTTCTCTTGACACCTCAGCCACCTTCGGTGCGCTGCTTTCCGGCAGCCTCTCGCGTGCCCGCTTCCTGACGGTGCAAGTACGGGTTGGTGACTATCAGCTCGACAACAGTAATTTCATGACCTACCCGCCCGAGGCCAATGGCCTGACCGAAACCGTCCTGCTCCCCCTCGACGACGATTACCAGGAGTTGCGCCGGCAAATTTGGCTGGCCACCGACACAGCCTACAAAGTGGCGCTGGAGATTTTTTCCCGTAAGCGCGCCGCGCTCGAGAATCGGAAAGCCCGCGAAAACCTTCCCGACTTCAGCAAGGAGCAACCAGCGACTGCACTGGAGCCTTTTGCGCCGATCAAGATGGAGCTTACCCAAGCCGAAGCTCTGGTGCGAAATCTTTCCGCCGTCTTCCAACGATCACCGGAAATCTATACCTCCTCGGCCAGCCTGGGGATCACGGATACCCGCTCCTGGTATGTCAATAGTGAAGGGAGCGCGGTGACAGAAGAAACCTCCGGGGCAACGTTTATGGCCGTGGCGCAGACGCAGGCGGTCGATGGGACCATGCTGCCCGACTGGGTAACGGTTTCCGCGCGCTCGGTGGAAGCGCTTCCCAAGGAATCGGAACTGGCCGCAAAGATCGGCGCCATGGCGGACCGCCTGACGCGAGTTCGGCGAGCACCTGTGGTGGATCGCTACAACGGTCCGGTGCTATTCGATGGCTCCGCCGGGGCGGAAGCCTTTAGCCAGGTTATTGTTCCCAAGCTGCTCGCCATGCGCACCCCAGCGTCGGACAATCCCCAGATGGAAGCTTACGCCGCCCAAAATGTGAGCAAACTTCAGGACCGGCTCGGGGCACGCGTGCTCCCCGGCTTTTTGAGCGTCGTCGACGACCCCACGCAAGCCTCCTACCAGGGAACGCCGCTGGTGGGCAGCTACGCGGTTGATGACGAAGGTGTCCGGGCGCGCCCCACGACTCTGGTGGATAAGGGCTTTCTCAAGACGCTGCTCAACGCCCGTGATCCCGTCTCCGGCATTCCCCAAAGCACGGGAAGTTTTCGCACCTTTGGCGCTCAACCGAGTAATTTAATGCTCACGGTCACGGACGGGGTAAGCGAGCAGGAACTGAAGGACCAGTTGCTTAGCATGGTGAAACAGCGGAACAAAGAATTTGGCGTTATCGTGCGGGGGGTCGGCCGCGAGATCTATAAAGTTTTTCCTGACGGTCACGAGGAGTTGATGCGCTTGGGCCAGTTCGACGGCTTGGATGATGGTGCGTTTAAAGATCTCGCCGCGGCTTCACGCGATTTGACGGTCTACAGCATTCCGTATGCCGCCTTAGGTGGGCGCATTTATCCCGGACAGAACGGGGCGCCGCTGGTTTCCTTCATCGCTCCTTCACTTCTTTTTGAGGACCTTACGCTTAAACCCGCTACCGGTGAACTGCCCCGATTGCCACTCTCCAAACATCCGTATTTTGATAAGTAAAGTGGCTCCACTGCCACACCCTTTTATGCCGGCCAGCTACTTTTCCCAAGCGGCAACCGCGAAAAAAGTCTAAAATTTTAGCGGGGAATTCTGAAATCACGGGGAGGGACGATGGAGTTCAACTGCTCGCGTCGATCAATGCGCGGAGGCGTTCGCCTCTGGGTGCTGGGGGCGGCGTTCTTCTTGCTGCTTTCCCCGGTGCGGGTTTGGCCGTGGGGGTGTGAAGGTCATCAGGCCGTTGCCATGATTGCCGAAAAGCACATGACTTCGCATGCTCTCGAAATGGCGAACAAGCTCTTGCAGAGGGAGCCGATTGATCCGGCGCTACCTCGTTATTGCGTCAGCCAGGGGCTCGATTTGATGGCGGATTCCGCGACTTGGGCTGACGACCTCCGAAGTTTGCGGCCGGAAGCGAGTCCGTGGCACTACATTGACATCCCCCGCGGCGCACCCCGTAGCGCCATCGCGGAATCCTGCCCGGCCTCCGTCGGCTGCGTTACCAGCGCGATCGAGCATCAAATCGAATTGCTCCGCAGCGACGCGACCGACGCCCGGGTGCGAGCGGACGCCCTCCGGTTCGTCATCCATTTTGTGGGAGACCTCCACCAGCCTCTGCACTGCGTTTCCAACAACGATATGGGAGGCAATTGCGTACCCATCGACTTTTTTGGCAACGCCCCCGTAGAAAAAAACCCGCAGTACGAATCCTACACGCCCAATCTGCATGCCCTTTGGGATTCAGGAATCATCCAGCGAATGAAAGGAGTGGATTCCGTGGCGCAGTGGGCGGCCTCGCTGGATCAACGATTCAGCTCGCATGTGGGCCACTGGGAGAAACAGGGGATCAACGTTGAAGCCTGGGCTTGGGAAAGCCACGAGTCGGCCGATTCGGTGGTTTACGCCAAACTGCCGGTGGCGGTCCCCGTGGAAAAGCCCGTGGCGGTGAAATCGTGCGGCGATGACAACCATGTCTCCACGCGAATGCTGAAACTCCATGAGCAGGTGTCGCAACAGTACGTGGACGCTGTAGCGCCCACCATCAACGAGCAGATTGCCAAGGCGGGAGTCCGCTTGGCGATGGTTCTAAACCAAATCTGGCCTTGAGACGAGGGGCTCGGCCGGTGGTTACCCGCTCAGCTCCGCCGTGGCAAGAAAGCGCGGGGGGCGGCGGTGCAGGGTGGCCTGCTCGAACGCATAGGCGAGCTTGAGGAGGATGGGTTCGCTCCAGGCGCGGCCGAAGAAGGAAATGCCCACCGGCAAGCCGGAGACGAAACCCATCGGGACGCTGATGTTGGGGTAGCCCGCCACGGCGGCGGGGGTGGAACTGCCGCCGATGTCGTGGTCGCCGTCAATGTGGTCGGTCAGCCAAGCCGGCGCGCCGGTGGGCGCCACCAGCGCATCCAATTTGAACTGGTCCATCACCGCGTCGATCCCTTGCGCGCGCATCAGGCTTTTGCTCTTGTCGAGAGCGTCCAGGTATTCCTTCGCGATAGAGGGACCCTTTTTCCTGCGCTTTGAGGAACATGTCCTGGCCGAAAAAGGGCATTTCCTGTTCGTGGTGCTGTTCGTTGAATTCGATGATTTGCTTGAGCGAATGCACCGGCGCGGCGTCGCCGAGCTGCGCCAGGTAGCTTTCCAGGTCAGCCTTGAGTTCGTACAGGAGCACTTGCTCTTCCGCGTCGCCGAGCTGGTCGAGGGTGGTGATGTCCGCGGGGTCCACGACGGTCGCGCCCTGGCGCTTCAGCGCGTCGATGGCGTCGTTCATCAACTTATCAACTGCGTCATGGAAGCCGCAAAGCTTGCGCACCACGCCCAGCCGCGCGCCGGCCAAGCCCTTGGCGTCAAGAAAGGCTGGTGTAGTCCGGCAAAGCCCTTCCCACGGCTGGCGGGAGTGGCCGCGTCGTCGCTGTCAATGCCCGTCAGCGCGCCGAGCAAAATCGCGGCGTCGGTGACGGTGCGCGCCATGGGTCCGGCGGTGTCCTGGCTGTGGGCGATGGGAATAATTCCCGCGCGGCTCACCAGCCCCACGGTGGGCTTGATGCCGACGATGCCGTTGGCATTCGCGGGGCACACGATCGAGCCATCGGTTTCCGTGCCGATGGCCGCAGGCGCAGAGGTTCGCGGCCACGGCGGCGCCGGAACCGGAACTGGAGCCGCAAGGATTGCGGTCCAGCGCGTAGGGATTGTGCGTCTGGCCGCCGCGCCCGCTCCAACCGCTGGTGGAGTGTGACGAGCGGATATTGGCCCACTCGCTCAAGTTGGTCTTGCCCAGAATGACGGCGCCCGCGTCGCGCAGCTTCTTGGCCACAAAGGCGTCCTTGGGCGGCACGGATCCCACCAGCGCCAGCGAGCCGGCAGTGGTTTGCATCCGGTCGTGCGTGGCGATATTGTCTTTGATCAGAACCGGGATGCCGTGCAGCGGTCCGCGCGGCCCTTGCGCCTGCCGCTCGCGATCGAGCGCTTCCGCCATGGCCAAGGCGTCGGGATTTAATTCGATGACGGAGTTCACTGCGGGCCCGTGCTTGTCAATCGCGTCGATGCGCGCCAGGTATTTCTCGGCAATCGAGCGCGCCGTGAACTTGCCGGACTTCATTCCCTCCTGGAGGGCGGCAATGGTAACCTCATCGAACTCGAAGGGCGGGACGACCTGGGCGGCAGCACTTACCGCCGGAGCCTGCGCCACCAGCGGCGCGGCCGCCGCTGCGGCCCCACTCAGCATTCCGGCCCGCAGGAAGCGCCGGCGATTCAGTCGTGAAAGGTTCGTGGATTATTGTCATCAGCATCGGCCTCCGGCAAGGATGCAACGCGCGCGGTCCGCGCGGATCGACGAGTAATCGTGCAAGGACAATATACCAAGGTTGAAGCCAGTCCGCTGAACGGACAACATCTCATCCCCAGGCCGCATCTGGACAGATGACGGGTTCAGGTCAGGCGATGAATCAGGCGGCAAAAATCACAAGTGCGGCATTTCTGTTGCTCGCGGCGTGTTGGAGACTGGGCGCGCAAGCCCCGGCGCCGCCCGCTCGCGCCAACGCGGTGGTAAAGCCGTCGAGCGTGCCCACGTTCAAAGTGGACGTCGACCTGGTGCTGGTGGAAGTAGGCGTCCACGATGAACACGGGCGCGCCGTCGGCAATCTGAAGCAGGAGGATTTTCGCGTTTTCGAAGATGGAAAGGAACAGCAAATCCGAGCCTTTTCCCACGAGGAGTTGCCGCTGGCGGTGGCGCTGGTGGTCGACAACAGCTCCAGCATCGTTGCGGCGCTCGAGGAACTCCGTGCGGGGGCCCTGGATACGCTGGCGCTGCTCAAACCCGACGACCAGGTGGCCATCTTCAGCTTCGGTGAAAAGCCCGAAATGGTGGAGGGCCTGACTTCCGACCACGAGGCCCTTTCCGTCGATTTGTGGGCGCTCAGCCCTTATGGCGGCACCGACATCGACGGCGCACTGTATGAAGCGGCGCTCTACCTGGGGCGCACGGCGCCCGAACGCCGCCGCGCCGTCATTCTTGTTTCTGACAACGAACCTTCCGAAGAGCAAACCAGCGATGTGCCCCAGGTGGTGCGCGCGGCCCAGCAATCCGGAACTCCGATTTATAGCATCAAGGTAGGGTATCTGCAACACTCAAGGACGTTCTTTCTGTCCCATTCCGAGCCGCGGCTTCACGATGTGGAGAAAATCTGCCGCCAGACCGGCGGCGAAATGATCGACACCCGCACTGGCATCTCCGTGTCCTCGGCGATGGAGACCATCCTCACCTGGCTTAAGCAGGGCTACACGCTCGGCTATTCCCCCACCAATAAGCGCCCGGACGGAACCTACCGCACCATCGAGGTGCGCCTCAACGAACGGGGCGAAGCCCACGGGCACAAGTACACGATCTACGCTCGGCAGGGTTATTACGCACCCGCCGGCCAATAAAGCACTGCGCCCTCCCGACCGTTTTATGAGAACGGCTCGGGCTCCTGACCAATCCCGCCTTCCGCTTGCGAAACACCTCATTTCATGATACGCGAGTGGTGTGATTGGCAGTTCCAGCAGATGGAAGCGGATGAATGGCGCTGTCACGGGAGTAATACCCCAGAATTCAACCCAGGAGATTCAGCTATGCAACGTCCTCTAAGAGCTCTCGTTTGGATCATAACCACAGCACTTTTGTTGGGCATCGGATTGTGGCCGGGCGGCGATAAAGCGGCCCCGGCTTCCACCCTAGGGATGGGCGTGGCGCCGACGCCGCCCATGGGATGGAACAGCTACGATGCTTACTGTGGCGACGTGACCGAACAAGAAGTGAAGGCCAACGCGGATTATTTGGCCCAGCACATGGCTCGCTATGGTTGGAAGTATGTAGTGATTGATTTTTACTGGTATTTTTCCCACACGCTGCCCAGCATGGTGCAGGATACGTGGGGATTTAACATGGATGATTATGGGCGACTGGTTCCCGCTCCCAATCGTTTTCCCTCGGCTGCTCACGGGCAGGGATTCAAGCCCCTGGCCGATTACGTGCACAGCAAGGGGTTGAAATTCGGGATTCATATCATGCGTGGAATCCCCCGCGAGGCCGTAAGGAAAAACCTGCCGATTCTGGGCACATCCGCGCACGCGAAGGACGTGGCAGACACGGGGAATGCGTGCAACTGGTCAACGGCCATGTACGGAGTCGATGTGAGCAATCCCGCGGGTCAGGCGTACTACGATTCCATCGTGGCTCTGTACGCGAAGTGGGGCGTGGATTATATCAAGGCGGACGACATGAGTTGGGCGGAGAAGCCGGCGCGCGAGAATTACCACGGACCGGAAATCGCGGCTCTGCACCGCGCCATCGTGAAGTCGGGCCGTCCCATCGTGCTGAGCCTCTCGCCCGGCCCGGCTCCCGTAGCTCAGGCCGCACACCTGGAGGAGAACGCGAACTTGTGGCGTATTTCCGGCGATTTCTGGGACGACTGGAAGTCGCTCGAAAAACAGTTTTCCCTATGCCGTGCCTGGGCGCCGCACATTGGCCCGAATCACTGGCCGGACGCGGATATGCTGCCTCTCGGGCGGCTGTGCATTCGCGGGTACAGGGACCCGGAGCGGCAATCGCGTTTCACTCCGGCTGAAAAACAGACCCACCTGACCCTTTGGGCGATCTTTCGCTCACCGCTGATGATGAGCGGCGATCTGCCCACTCTGGACGAGGCGACGCTGGGGCTGCTGACCAACTCTGAGATCCTGGCTGTGGATCAACACAGCACGCGCAATCGCGAGTTGTTCACACGCGGGAAGCAAGTTGCCTGGGTTGCGGATAATCCCGGGTCGCGCGAAAAGTACGTAGCGGTTTTCAACCTGGACGATCAGGCGCCTGCGGAGGTCACCGTGCGATGGAATGAGTTGGGTTTGGGCATGAAGTGTGCGGTGCGCGACCTTTGGGAGAAAAAGGATCTGGGGGTTGTTGATTCCATATTCGCCCCGAAGATCGGGCCCCATGGCGCCGGGCTTTACCGGATCACGCCCGAGCGCTAAGGGGTAGGTGTCAGGTGCTAGGGATTGGGGACGGGTGAAGGGTAAAGGGTAAAGTATAAAGGATAGAAGACTTCACCCTTTATACTGTACTTTATACTTTACCCTTTATCCTTTAGCATTTACCCTTTACCAGTACCTGGCACTTGATACCTGGCACCTCCTTATGATTTCGGTCGTCATCCCTACGTACAATGAAGTGGCGGTCATCGAGGAAACCCTTCAGCGTGCGGCGGCGGCGCTGCGGAGCCTGGGTGAGGATTTCGAGCTCTTGGTGGTGGATGACGCCAGCGCGGATGGGACGGCGGAACGGGTGGAATCGCTCGCCCATGAACTCCCCCTGCGTGTGCTGCGGCGCCCGGGGCGGCTGGGGCTGGCCACGGCGGTTCTCGACGGTTGGGCGGCGGCGCGGGGTGATGTCTGGGGGGTAATGGACGCGGATTTACAGCACCCTCCCGAAACGCTCACGGCGCTCGCGGCTGCCATTCATCAGGGAGCAGACCTGGCGATTGGAAGCCGCTATGTGCCCGGCGGCGGCACTTCTGATTGGACGTGGGTGCGCCGGTTTATTTCGCGCACGGCGACGCACATGGCGGCCACGGTGTTGCCGCTGAAGCTCGCGGTGGTGGGCGACCCCATGTCCGGCATATTCATGGTTCGAGCTTGCGCCCTGCGCGACGCTCAACTAAACCCACTGGGTTACAAGATCCTCTTGGAGGTTATTGCCAAGGCGCATTATAAGAAGTTGGTGGAAGTGCCTTACGTTTTTCAGGAGCGCGAACGCGGCGCCTCCAAGCTAGGCGCGCGCCAATATGTGGAATATCTCCGGCATCTGGGGAGGCTGGCCGTGCGGACGGGACAATTCCTGGGGTGGGTCCGCTACGGCTTGGTGGCGCTTACCGGCGCCCTGATCGACGTCGCCCTGTTCGCCACGCTGGTAAAGAAAGGAGCGTGGCCGCCCGCTGCCGCATTGCCGGTGGCGATTGAGGCCGCGCTGCTGAGCAACTTCCTTTGTATTGAAGGCTTCACCATTCTCTCAGCCGACGCGCCCCCGTTCCGCCCGGGAGTGTGGGGCAGATTGGCGCGGTACGAATGGATTTGCCTTCCCGGCGCGACCCTTAATTTCCTGGTCACGCTCTTGTGGATGGCGCTGGGCGGAAGAATTCTGAGCGCTGCGGCGGCAGGGGTCGTGGCGGGTGGCGGATTGAACATGCTGATGAATATTCCTGCCATCTGGAGGACGTGGGCAAGCCGCCCCCCAGGCGTGGAGTCCTCGTCGCGGGTTTGAGCCGGGTTAAAGGTCAGGCAGAATAGGACCCTTCATGACACGGAACCACGTGCCGCTCAGCACCATCAAGCTTTCCATCGTGGTCACGGTGTATTCCGAGACCTTTTCCATCAACGAGACCCTGAAGATCCTGCTGGACCGTGATCGCGGATACATCCAGGAAATTCTCCTCCTGGTATCTCCTCGAGCTTCCGAAGAGACCTTCTCCATTTGCCGGCAGTGGGAGGCGCGGGAACCCCGGGTCAGAATGGTGGTCCAGAAGAACAACCCCGGCATTGGCTGGGCCTATCGCGAGGGGATGGAAGCAGCGAAGGGAAACTTCGTGGCACTGATGGCAGGCGATCTGGAAACCGAACCCGCCGCCGTGGACCGCATGGTGCAGAAAGTCGTGGAAACAGGCTGCGATGAGGTCATTGCCAACCGCTGGCTGCCGGGGGGCGGATTCACGAACTACGACCCTTTGAAACTTGTCCTCAACTGGATTTTTCAGAAGGCCTTCCGCGTATTGTTCTGGACCCCCATCGGCGACTTCACCTTCGGCTTGAAGCTTCTCAGTAAAGAAGTGGCGGATGCCGTGGAGTGGGAGGGCACGACGCATGAAATCTGTATCGAGACCACGGTAAAGCCTCTCAAGAAAGGCTATCACCTGGAGCAGATCCCTACCGTTTGGGTGGGCAGAAGAGAAGGCCGCAGCGTTAATACTTTTTTCAAAAACTTCCGCTACGTGAAGATGGGGCTCAAGACCTTCCTGACACCGGTCCGTAGTGCGAGACCCACTTCCGGGGTGAGGGCGTGAAAAAGCCTTGTCACATTGTATTCACCACGATTCACTTTCCGGCCATCCTGCGCGACTTGTACGAGAACATTCACCACCACGGCCACCTGGAAGAGGTGAAAGTTTGGGTAGTGGGGGATCAGAAGACTCCGCCCAGCGCCGCTGCCGTTGCCGCGGAGGTTTCTGCGCTTGGCCTGGAGACCGTTTATTTCGGCGTGGACGAGCAGGATAAGTGGGGCCGGCAATTTGCTCTCTACCCTCTAATCCCTTACAACACGGATGGCAGAAGGGTGTTCGGCTACTTGCGGGCGCTGGAGGACGGGTGCGAACTGCTCATCTCCATCGACGACGATAATTTCCCCACGCACGACGACTTTGTGGGCTATCACCGGAGGACGGGGCAGGGATGGCAGCAGCCGGTGATCAGGGAGGAAAGCCGATTCCACAATATCTGCGAATACCTGGTGTTCGAGCCGCCGCGCCTGGTGTTTCCGCGAGGGTTTCCCTTCCAACTTCGTGGCCACGTTAATCAACCGCAGCAGGTACCCTGTCCCGAGGGCGCTGTCATCGGAGTCACGGAAGGATTATGGCTGGAAGAGCCGGACGTTGACGCCACCACTTGGCTTAATGGGAAGGTGATGGGAGTAGACTACCGCGGTCCGGACGCGTTCGTCCTGGATGCGTCCACCTGGTCCCCGATCAACACCCAGAACACCAGCGTGGTTCGGGAATTGATTCCCGCTTTCGTGTTTGTCACCATGGCCTGGCCGGTTCCCGGCGGCAAACTGGATCGTTATGGCGACATCTGGGGAGGATACTTCCTGCTGGCCTTGATGCAGGACGCCAAATACCACGTGGCGTTCGGCCGCCCCTTGGTGGAGCACCGGCGAAATCCCCACAACTACGTTGATGACCTTCGCTACGAATTCTGGGGGATGATCCTTACCGACTGGCTACTCGAGATTTTGCGCAGATCGTTTAAGCCGGCCAGCCGCAGCATGACGGAACGAGTTCTGGAGTTGGCGGAATTCCTGGATGCGGAGGCCGTTACCCATTTGCCCACTTGGTGTCCCGCAGAAATTACCAGCTTCCTCCGTTCCACGGCCCAAAACCTTCGCCAGTGGTCAGCGGCGTGCCGGCAGATCGGGGTATAGCCGGATTTCCAATTACATGTGAACTCTCATGGGGGGGTGGCAAGGCTTTAGAGGTTGCGGAAAAATCATCCACTACTGTCATCCTGAGCATTGGCGGCCTTGCGGCTGCCCATAATTAGGAGAAACCTGATAGGGAGCGACCCATGCTTCCGCGACATCTGAAGCCTCACCGAATTGCATTCTCCCAAGCAGCCGACTGCGCCAGGACATACGGCCCCTCCGGGATGACGGCGACTCGCGCGTTTCTTTCCAATGTCGCTGCGAGCGCACGGATAGCTTCCTCAGCGCTTGGGTAGGATTTTCCCCAAAGTGCGGGATGGTATTCATGGGGGAGGCCCGGCACATAATACAAGACTTCCGCGCGGGTAGTGACGAGGGCGAGTTTCTCGAGTTGCCACTGGTCCACGGTCACCGGCACGCCCTCGATCTTCTTCATGAAGACATGGTCGGGCAATCCCTCGGCAAGCATGTGAGCAAACTCGGGACCTCCCACGCCCTCCTCGCAGGCCGCAAGGAGCAGGATCTTCCCACCGGGCTTCACAATGTGTGACGCGGCGGTAATGCCCTTCACAGCCTGGTAAAAAGTCAGGTCGAGGGGGTAGCCGGCGGCCGTCGTGATCACGGCATCGACAGGATGGTCGAGCGTTTCCAGCATGACACGCGAGACAAACTCCACTCCTTTGCGGTGTGCGGCCACGGGGTCACCGGCAAAAACTGCGGCGATGGGCCGGCGGGGAGCGCCGCGGCTGAGCGCCACATCCACCAGAAAATCGTGACGCGCCAAGCGCGCGATTTCCAGGAGTTCCCGGTGCAGTGGGTTGTCCTCAATTGAGCCCTCCACCGCGCGCGAATCGCGCATGAAGCGCGAACTGTGCAGCACCTTGATGGTCTCTTGCGCGGCGAGGCCGGGAGCGATGAGCTTGCGCCCGCCGGAATAGCCCAGCATCAAGTGCGGCTCGATGAACCCCAAAGTAAGGTGGAGGTCGGCGGAGACAAAGCGGCCGTCAATATAAACGGGCGTTCCGGAGGCGGTTTTCCCCAGGGCGCGATGCTCGGAAAGTTCGCGAGCGTGGTGATTGACCACGCGGTAACGGGACGCGGTATCTTCGCCGCAGATCTCGCGAATCTCCGCCTCTGTTGCTGGCCGGTGGAGCCCCGTGGCGATCAGGATGGTGATACCCTCGCGCGGGATGCCGGCTGCCTCCAATCGGGCCAGCACCAGAGGAAGCACTTCGCGGTTGGGAGCGGGGCGCGTGATGTCGCAAACCGAGATTGCCGCGGAGCGCTTGCCACGTGCCATTTCAGTGAGCGGGGGGCAACCGATGGGTGCATCGAGTGCCTGCTCGATGGCAGTTCCGGCATCATCCAGCGGAACCGCCGACCGCGCTTCCAGTACGCGGTACTCAAATCCCTCCGGCAATTCGAGGTTCAAACCGGTTCGACCAAAAGCAAAGTTTACCTTCATCCTGTGATTGTAACGCGCAGGACTGCCGGTGTCTTCTCCCGTATGTGCCCCGCTCTGGTGCGAGCGCTCTATAGAAGAGGGGTTTAGTCTGCAGGGTGGCGACAGAAAGCGATAGCTGGCGAGAGGTAAGGAAAGGAAGAAACTAAAGGACTTACGGCGGGCGGCGCGAAGTTTGCCCACGACCACGCAAGGAGAATAGATTGCAGAAAACGCAGGTTTTTTGGTGACGCGCAAGTTTGGCTTGCCTGTAAGTTATTGATTCTTAACTAGGGATGTCCCCGAATTTTACCGGAATCGGGGACATCCGCTTTTCAGGGTGAGGAGATGACGCTAAGGCATTCAAAACACGGCAGTAAAACCGGGGACATCTAATTCGAGCCAAGTCGAAAGGCGAAGGAAAGGCGAACAAAAAACGGGGACAATTGGGGACAGCGTTTTAGGGTCTTGCGGGGAGGGGGGCGCGACTTTCAGCCGCTACGGGAGCCGGGGCCTAACGCTAACCTCTTAGCCGGAAAGGGAAAATATTTTCTGGCGGGCGGGCTGCACATCCGCAGGGCAGTTTAGCGGCGAAAATTATCTATTCAGATATAACCTATTACATGCCTGGCACGGGTGCGAACCGTGACAATCATGGGAATCGTGAAAATGAGAATGACGGAAACGCATGATACTAATATAACAAAATGTGGAAATGTGAGAATAACGAAAAAGCGGAAAAGCAAGATCACGAAAAAGCAGGCGCAAGATGAGAGGGGCGAAACGCGGCGTCAAAGTGTGATGGGTTTTGAGCGGGGGGCGGGAGCCGGAGGCCATTGTCTGCTTTCGCGGCCTCCGGCTTGGGGGGTTGTAGTGGACAGTATCACCACTACGAGGCAATTTCAAGAGTGCGGCTCGCTCGGGAGATCGAACCACGCTTGAAGCTGAGCGGGAGTGGGGGTGTCGGGTTGCTCAGTTCGGGGCGCGGCGGTCTGCGAGTTAGTTTTTCCGAACTGTAGCAGCGCGCCATTGCTCCGGCCACTTCTCTTTCCAATCCAGAAAAATTTGCTCTGCCGGTTCCAGCCGATTTGGAACGGGCCAGACTCGACAAGCCATCCAGCCTTTACCCGTTCGACCAGGGCGTCTTGAGTCTCGCTGTAAGGGCAGCGTTGCACAGCCAGACGCTCATGCAAAGGCCGTTGGTTCCATCTCTCCCGTTCCCCATCAAATGCTCGGAGTTCTTCTTGTGAAATGATGCCGGGCGCGTCGGTGAGATGGATTAGGGAATATCTTGCTCCTTCGATGATGTTGAAAAGGGCCTTGGTAGCCTCTCGGATTTGGCTTTGAGAGGCATGACAGTTTTGCAGGATGTCGATATCCGCCGCGATCCGGTTAAAGGTTTGATGAACCACGCGGGCCGTGGGCCGGGGCGGGCGCGCGGTATTGGCGACAGCCTTTTCGGTTTCTTCGACCAAATCGCGCAACTTTTGTTCCGCGTCCGTGTCGCCACCTAGGGCGGCGCGGAAGAGACCCTTCATAACTTCTCGGGCTTGGGCGGCGTTGGCGTGCGCTTCGGCCTCGACTTGCTCTTGCGATGTTGCGATGATTCGCGGTACGATTTTTTTAGCCTTCATGGGAGTCTATCCCTCCTTTGTGGGTTAGGGGCCGTTCGCTGTTAGAGCAGCGGGCGGCTCCGGCTTACTTAAGCTTTCCAGAAATTGCCTTCCTTCCAACCTTTCCTATTGCGATGTCGCCTTGGCACTCTTCGCAGAGGGCATACTGTTCTAGTTCATGGCTGCCTGTCACCTTTGCGAGTGCGGGAATCCACTCCATCGGGAAAAACTTCTGCGTTCCTCTGTCCTCTCGCCATGCCCGCGTGAATTCATAAAGCTGGTCCTCGGTCACTGTCACGCGGGTGAGGTCTGAAAGTTCCTTGGCAATCACCTTCCGGCCTTTCTTGCACCTCCTTATAGCCTTGGTGATTGCGTGCCTTGCTGCATCTTCTCTTGTGCCCACGTCGCCTCCTTTAGCGAAATTCCGCGAATGTTCGGGAATTATGGCTTTGGCCACACGATTATTTTATGGTAAAAGCCATACGATAGCAAGCGGATATTTGAGGCAGAGGGACAAGAGAGAACATGTCAGGAAAGCCTAACCTAGCTGGGCGATTTAAGAAGTTTCGGCTGAGTCTGGACCTGGTACAGAGGGAGCTTGCCCGCATCCTTCATGTGAGCCTTGGAGCAGTCGCCGATTGGGAGACGCGGCGCAACCCAATTCCGGGCGAGGTTTGGCTAAAGCTTGCGCACCTTGCCTCTGACCGTCGCGAGGTCGCAGAACTTATCAGACTGTCCGGGGCGAGTGAGGAACAAATCATGTTGACGGCGGAAAAAATCCAAGAGGAGCGCACTGCCCCCCCTATTGAGGGCGAAATCTTCCGCGTGCCGATTGTCGAGCGCGCGGCCACGGGCAACAAGGACACCGGGCGACTTTTCCCTGTACCGGCGCATCTTTTGCCGAATCCCGCTTCGACTATCGCCTTGCTTGTGCATGAGTGTTGCGCGAACCGCACCCTTGCGGCTGGTGACATCATTGTGTTGGACACTTCGCAGGCCAACACACAGAAGGCCGCGCCATTCCTAAATCAAGCTGTGGTGGTTGATATCGACTGGCAGCATGAACGGATCGGCGGAATTCCGGTGATGAGCCACGAGCGGGGCCGCAATAGCTACATGTTCATGCGGCATGTCGTTTCTGGCGGGCCTTTCCCTAGCGGGGTCTACGTGGGGCATCTGCGGTGCAAAAGGCTTCCGGCGCACAAGACGGGGGCCGGTTGGTCGCATTGGGTTTTGACGCTGAGTTGGGCTAACCACTTTGAAGGGGAATCGGAAGAGGCAGCCGAGCATGAACTGCACGTCGGGGATTGGTTTCAATCTTACGATGAGACGGCAAAGACGCCAGAGGGTCTAAACGCTTTTGAGGCGGCGGCGCGCAAGCGGGCTGCTGAGGAGATCACACTAGAGCCACACTGCGCCATCCTGGGGCGGGTGATTGCATGGTTTCCAGCGCCAGAAGGGAAGGCCGAAGGCGGGGGTGAAAAGTGAGCGAGCCAACCGAGCCGAAGAAAGAGCAACCTCCGTACATGGCTGAAATAGTAGGCGGTGTCGAGGCGCTGGAATTGCGCGTGGCATCGAAGTTGAGGGAAGAGCAAACCCGGCGCAGTGTTGAAATGATCCGGGGCACGTTGGACGAAATCCGTAGCGCGGCGGAATCGGCGGCGGTGCAAAACGCGGTGCGGGCGATGGAGCTTTTGATTGCGGCCGGGGATTCGCTAGACCCGATGGTCCTCAAGGCCGTGCGGCTGCACCTTCTGGCGGCGGGGCTCTTTTGCGTTGCGGCTGGCAGCGGGGCGGGCGAAGGGATTCCGAATTCCGAAGCGGGCAAGCGGGTTATGTAAGCCCGGGAGCGGGGAAATGGTTTGCGCGTGCGGATGCAGTCAGCAGTTTGAAAAAGAGAGACCGAATCAGCGTTATTTAGATGCTCGCCATCGGTATCGGGCGCAGAACCGACGCACCCCGCTAAAACGGTCAAAAGCCTTCCTTGTCGCTTCGCCAGATGGCCAAGGCGAAACGCAGGCGGCGTGTTACGGCGTAGTAGCAGGGGCATCGGGTAATACGGGGGCGCAACCTTCCGGCTCGCGTCAATTCTTGTCTCCTGGCGAGATTCTTGAGGAATTTAGGAGTATCGACCGAATCATCCAGCACGAGCAACTGCTGACACCTACGGAAGTAGCGGCGGTTTTGGGAATATCCGTCCACACCTTACACAGTTGGCGCGGCAAGACGTACCGGCGCGACTTGAAATTCATCAACCTTGCCGGGAAGCGCGTGAGGTACCGGCTGAGAGACTTGAAAGCCTGGTTGGATAAGTTGGGTGTAGGGCAATGGAACGTCCGGGAAGAGGCGCGATGAACGGCGCGGGGGTAATCCCGAATTCCGAGATGGTTCGCATGATGACGGCGAGATTCCTAAAGCCTTCGGAAGTATCGGTTTTGCTCGGTGTTTCCCGCAAGGCGCTGGCGGACATGAGGCTCGAACGGCAGGGGCCTCAGGCCATCCTGCAAAGGCGCGGCGTGGTGGTTTATCCGGTGGACAGCCTTAAGGAATATCTGCGGGCGCGGAAGGAAAGCCAGCCACGGCACGGCGCGCGGGAAGTGCGATGGAGCCGGGCGGCCTCTCGTCGTGATCTTGTAGAAAGCAGGGTCGGCCGGTTAATGGCAAGAACAGGAGGATGAGCAAATGTCAGAAGAGGTCACTGACGTGCAAGACATCGGGATTTTTAGCGACCGGAGCCCACGGTCGCGGGCTCAGGAGAAGCGGTTACAGGAGGAGGCGGATAAAATCGCGCAGTACATATCCCGTCTTGAGGGAGAGCTTGAGGGGATGGAAAAAGACCGGTCAAGAATGGTCCGATTGATCGCTCTCGGGGAAGTGCACTCTATGAGCCAGAGCCGCCTTGATGAGTGTGTGCGGCTGATCCATGATACGCGCGACAATTTAGAGGCGCTGAAGAAGGAACGGGCCAAGACAGAGCAGGAAATTGCGGCCTTTAGTCCAAGCCCCGCACAAAGCCAAGCTCGAAGCGCGGAGCAACTGGAATTTACCGAACTTGCTAAAAAGCGCTTCGCCAAAACCAAAGAAGTGGAAGCGCTGCTTCAGCAGTTCCGGCGGGCTCTCAGGGAACGGATTGAATTGGCAGGGAAGATGCGGCAGATTGCGGAAGGGCTCGATTGTGAAATCATAGGCGACGCCTTGGACGAAGGCAGGTTCGAGCACTGTTTTAATTCGCTTCCTGATGATCTTCTGGCGGAGTCTGAGCGCTGGCAATCGGCTTTGGGTTTGAACTAGGCGAAGGCCGTTGAGCCCTTGATGTAGAACGGAAAGGAGTCAAGAAATGTGGATCGACTTACTGGCTTCGGGGGCCGTTGAAAAGCTGGCTTTCAGCGCTCTTTTGAATGATGTAGGGGGCTCAGGCCGAATTCAAATGCCGGTGGCGATTACCGGGCGCTGGGTGCATCCTGCCAACCAAAAGAAGATCATTATTACTGCCAGTGACCTGCGAACTGCTGTTCAGAATTTCCACAAAAAGGCCAACGGAGAAATCAATGTAGACTATGACCACGCGAGCGACATCCCGAACTTCGCGGGGGGCGCGCGTCCAAGTGCGGGGCGGGTGCTGGCGCTACGCGGGCCGGAGCCTTATACCGATTCGCAAGGTACGCGGCGTGAGATTCTGTGGGGAAATTACGAACCGACCGAGATGGCGCGCGGGATGATTCGCAAGCGCGAATATCGGTACATTTCGCCGGTCCTGGTGCGCGAGCGGGTAGACAAGACAACGGGCGTTGGGCAGGGTATGACGATCACGACTATCGCCTTGACCAACACGCCGGTACTGGAAGAAATGCCGGAAATTTTTGCCTCAGAGGAGGGTCAAGTGTTGAGATGCACAGATGTGGAATGGCCGGAACGCTGGCAGCCGAGCAAGGCGGCAGGTTCGCAAAACGCCAGCGATCAATTAATGCAGTTGGCGAAGGAGCGGGCGGAGAAAGACGGCCTCAGCTTCGAGGATGCGCTGCGTAAGGTCGCTACCGAAAACCCCGAACTCTACCGTAAGGCAGTGCAAGCCGTGAAGATGGAGAGCCCCGCGCAATACGGGAAAATCAAGGAGACGGAGAGGAAATTCGAGTCAAGCGGTGGCCCTGGCGGGGTGTCCGAGGAACTAGCGCGGAAGGCTAAGGCAAAGACGAAGGAAACCGGCATTGATTATGAGACAGCGCTTTCCGAAGTGTGCCGCGAGAACATGCCCCTTGCCCGCGAGTATCAACGGCTGATTCCGCGCGACGACGATTAGAGCTTGCGTTTGGCATGAAAGGTTTGTCCTGGCTACCGAGGGCCGCTGAGTTTTCCTTACTTTAATCCCATAGAGTAAGGACGGGTCGCATTCCCCGCTCCAAAGCTTGGCGGCCTTCGGGTTTTCGAGCAAACGATGCGGAAAATGACGCGAGCGAGTTTATCAAGCCTTCGCCGAGGCTGGCGCAAGAGAGCGGAATTGGGCAGCCACTCTCCGGGCGCGCAGGGTCATCCTCTCCCCGACCGTGAAGCAGCTTCGGCGCAGGCTTAATAAATTCTCCCGCGTGAGTGGCGTGCTGAAATGAGATTGCCGTTCACAATCGAAGTGCGAATCGAGCCTGAAGTCGAGAGCATCATTCCCGATGGTAACGGGGGTTTTGAAGCCACGCTCTCAGCGAATGGCCGTGAGGCGAAGTGTTGCTTCGATGCGACGGGAGATACCCACGGCACATTGGAGACTGCGCTGTTGGCGCTCTTAGGCTATCGCAAGGATGAGGTAGCGCAAGAGGCGCGGCGGTTGACTCAGTTCATAAGTGATAGACCAGGGCGGGTGATGTAGGCGAAGGTAAGCGGGGAAAATATGGGCGATATTGGACTCATCATTGGGCTAGGACTTGATCCCGCGGACGCTTCGGCGGGAGTCGAGCAATTTGGCGGCGATCTGCGCACGCTGGGTCCCGCCGGTAAAGTCAGCCTAGAAGCAATCGCCGAAGCCAGCCAGCCGGTAGAACGGTCCCTCCTAAACCAGCATCAGTCGGTGCATCTTCTCGCGGAAGAGATGGGAATCCATCTTCCCCGCGCGGTGGTTTCCGGTATTTCGGAAATGATGCCAGCCATCAGTGCGCTAGGTCCGGCGCTACTGGGAGCGTTTGCTGTCAGGGAAATTCCGAGGTTGGTTGATGGAATTCGTGAGATGACAGACGATATGGCGGGGTATGACAAGGCCGCGAAGAAGGCTTTTCAAGACGCGGTTGCTGCCAGCGATGACGCTCTCACTCATTTTAAGTCTATAAAAGAAGGGATCAAGCTTGAAGCCGATATAAATCGCAACATTGCAGCGCTGTCTGTCCAGCGGGATGTTCTCGATTCGACGGGCGGCGTAGCAGTGAACTACGCCCAGGCCGTCGCGCAATTCTTCGCGGGGAACTATGCCGCGGCCGCCGCGCATGTTGCCATGGCGCGGACCGAAAAGCTGGATATGACGGAGCTGGCGAAGCTAGAAGCGCAGCGGGCCGAGCAGCTCAACAGTCGCAAAGATTTGGAAATAGAGGCGCACAAAGAGACGAAGCGGGCTGATTCCGATGCGGCTGAAGCTCTCCGTCATCAACTGGAGATGGAAAAGCAGGTTCACGAGTGGCGGGCCAAGGCGGTCGCGGAGGCGGGCAAGCAACTTGCCGAAGATGCGAAGGCGCAGCGTTCGGCGGATATGACGCGCGAATCGGATTTGAAGGCACAGTTGATGCTTTTGCAGGATATCAGTTTTTCCGGCGCGGTGTCCCATGCCCAGTTGGTGCAATATGTGTCGCAAATACAGGCGCAGACCGTGGCGTCCAAGCAGCTTAGCGCCGCACACCTCGAATTGAATCAGGTTTTGGGTGTCGGCAAGGGGATCATGAAGGAATTCGGCGAGGCCACTGCGCAGAGCACGCTGGCAACTATGGTGCAGGGCTTGGCGGCGGGGGAGAGCTTCGCCAGAGTCGCGAAGGCGGCTATCAGGTCGATTGCGGAGCAGGCGGGCATTCAGGCGGTGTGGGAGGCGGTGCAGGGCTTCGCCATGTTGGCGCTTAGTTTCTTTATTCCTGACCCCCGCTACACCGCCTCTGCGGACGCGCACTTCACGGCAGCGGCGATTTTCGGCGGAATTAGCGGCGCGGCAGCCGGAGCCAGCGCGGCGATCCATGTGCCGCGCGGCGCTGGAGCTGCTGGAGGCGGTTACGGCTCCCCCGATACAGGGCGCGGCTCGGGGGATTCGGGTTATCAACCTAGCACTCTTGCACCAGGCGCGGCGGGGTCGGGAGGCCGATTCAACGGCCTCAACGTCACAATCATTGCCGAGCATGAAGCTGGCCAGTGGATGGCGTCCACACTCAACGCGGCTGTAAACCGTGGAGTTACTTTGACCGCCACAAACTCACAGCGCGGCGCGCCGGTAGGACACTAAGCCGGGAGAGGTTTTGAATCGCTGCTTGGTTCTGAATAGCGCGGAACTGCGCAGAGCCTTGGCTGGAATCTATGAGGGCCGGGCAACTTTGACGTTGGAAGAATGGCGCGCCTTGCGTAGTTTGCGGACGCAATTGGAAGCGGGCGCGGCAAGACAGCGCCGCGAATGGCTTCGGGAAGCGCTGGCGGAATCGGGGTTGCCCATATGGGCTCAGTGGGGCATCGTGGACCGGCTCAAGAGCCGGGATTTCACATCGGGGGAGTTGGAAGCGGAGGTCAAGGCCGCCCGTGAACGATTGGCGGCTGCGCCTCATCAGTCCGATTCTTGAGGCGATTTTGGGGGGATGCTACGGGCCGGGCGGGTTGCTCTTCGCACGTCTGGGGGCATCCTGGCGCAACTTTTGACGGTTTTTACGGGGGTGTTGGGAAACTAGCGCGGCTATCTGAGGGGGGCGGATTCCGCGCCTATTGTGCAAAACACAAGGTCTGAAACCGGGCGAACTGTGTTCCCCTCGTCCCCTCTTACAGCTTTGTCTTGTCCCCTTCCTGCAAACTTGTCCCCTTCTTCCTGCAAACTATTCCCCTGTTTTCTGCAATCTATTCTCCTCGCGCACACGCTCAGGGAGCGCGCTTTTACGAGGTTCGTGTATAATTGCCCTTCCCCATCGTCACCTGGGAATTTTCCGGAACCCTAAACCTCGACGATGCCTTTGGAGGCTTGAATGCGCCGAACAGCTTTTCTGCTGGCCTGCTTGATTCTTGCGGTTGCCTCTCTGCCCCTCTTTTCCCAGGAGGCGAAACCTGATGCCCACATGAAGGGAGCCTTCCGCAAGCCCGCGCAGAATGGCTGGATATTCGTGCACCTGGAGGGAACACCTTTCGATATAGGGTTCCAGCACGGATACCTGTTGGCCCCGGAGATTCAGGACGCGGAAAAAGTTGTCGTTCTGGAGCAGACCCGCGAGGGCAAGAAGGACTGGAAGTTTTTCCGCAATGCCGCGAAAGAAATGATGTGGCCGCACATCGAACCGGAGTATCGCGAGGAATTGCAAGGCATCAGCGAGGGGTTGAAAGCGAAAGGCGTGAAACTGGACCTTTGGGATGTCGTGGCGCTCAACGGCTTTTGCGAATGGGGCTACTACGTTAAGGAATATGACCGGCAGCATCACGCCACGGCGTCCACCTCGCTGGCCTTGCCGGAGCGTTGCAGCGCCTTCGTAGCTACCGGCAGTTACACGAAGGATGGCAAGGTCATCATGGCCCACAACGCTTGGACCAGTTACCTGGAAGGAACACGCTGGACCATCATTTTTGACATCGTACCGATAAGCGGGCAGCGCATCCTGATGGACGGCTTTCCCGGCGCCATTCATAGCGCCGACGACTTTGGTGTTAATTCCGCCGGCATCATGATTACCGAAACCACCATTTCGCACTTTTCGGGTTACGACCCCAAGGGAAGCCCGGAATTCGTGCGTGCGCGCAAGGCGATGCAGTATGCCGCCTCCATTGATGATTTCGCGCGCATCATGAAGGAAGGGAATAACGGCGGCTATGCCAACACCTGGCTGGTGGCCGACCGCAAGACCAACGAAATCGCCAGCCTCGAACTGGGGCTCAAAAACGTCACGCTGCTGCGCAAGTCGGACGGCTATTTTGTGGGTTCAAATTTTCCCTCCGATCCCAACCTCGTGAAAGAAGAGACCAACTTCGACGTCAAGGATATGGCGAACAGCGCCAATGCCCGGCACGTCCGATGGGAACAGGTGATGACGCAGTACAAAGGGAAAATCGATGTGGCGGCGGCTCAACGTTTCCTGGCCGACCACTATGATACGTTCGAGAACAAGGAGGATGCCGACGAGCGCACCCTTTGCGGGCACGTCGATCTTTCCCCCCGCGGCAGTCCGCCATGGGAGCCGCCGTATGGGGCGGCGGGGGCCGTTCAGAACAAGGTTGCCGACGCCACGATGGCGGAACGCATGTCCTTTACTGCGGCGGCGGGGCACGCGTGCGGTCTCAACTTCAATGCCGCCGAACACCTGCGCAAACATCCCGAATTTGCCTGGGAAAATCCCTTCTGCGCGACATGGATGCTTATCCTTGGACCACCTTTTCCATCGCGCCCCAATCTTCACAGGCCGCTCGGAAGCCTTAGCCTGAAGCCGGCGTGATGAGCCTCAAAGGCAATCCGAAAATCCTTGCGGCGAGCCTCGAAGATAGCTACTTTGGTCGTTGTTGCATAACTTCAATGAAAATGCGGTTGTGCAACACTGCGGCCGCATTCGTTGATCCGCCCGAAGCTGGCCTCATCTTGGAACATCAAGCGCACTGGCCGCCCCTGCCCGCTGGCAGGCCTCAACCGTGGCGAGAAGCTTCTTTAAAAGACGGAACAGTGCTCCTCAATTTCGGAATCCCGGTTCATGAAGGTGAAGCTTTTCGTCGGGAGGCTCTAGATCATAATGAAGCCGTGGCGGATGCCGAGGGTGACGGCTTCAGTCCGGCTGGCCGCGCCCAGCTTACCCATGATGGAGGCGACGTGAAACTTAACGGTATGCTCGGAAATTTCGAGACGTGAAGCGATTTCCTTGTTGCCGAGGCCTGTCGCGAGGAGTTGGAGCACTTCCAACTCGCGGGGCGTCAGCCCTTCGACAAGCGCCTCGGCCTCGCTGTTAGAAACCGCGCGAGGAGCGCGCAGCAGCGTCTCGATGCCGGCTGCGTCGAGGACCACCAGGCCCGCGGCTGCGGCCGCAATCGCTGCCACAATTTCCGGGCCGGCCAACCCGCTGGGAAGCACAGCTTTCACGCCTGCGCGCAGCGCATCCGTAACTGCCTCGGCGGCAGGATTGCGCACCAGCAGAACCACTGGCCCGCCCGCGGCAGCCCAATCCATGGCCTTAAGCGCGGCAGGGTCGGCAAGCGTCGCGGCTTCCACCAGCAACACATCGGACCGCGATTCCGCTCCATTCCCCCGAGCTTCCCCGGAAGAATCCTCCACCAAACGCAAGGCAGAATGCCCCTCAAGCAGGCTTTCGAGGCCCGCTTTAGCGATTGGGGACGATGCTCTAACGAGAATCCGAATCATGCCATGGCAGCCAGGGAAACACCGAGGCGCACAGTCACATTCCGAATCTTGTCCGGGTCGCCCCGGACGAATTGCAGACGCAGCATGCGCTCTCCATCTCCCTCCAGCGCCTGCTCGAGGTCATCGAGCGAGCGGAGGGCCTGCCCCTCGATTGCAATGAGTATGTCGCCAGATCGCAGCGAGGCGTACTCCGCCGCGCTGCCGGGGACCCGTTCGAGTATTTTAAGGCCCAGGCGTTCCGTGCCCGTAACCCGAACCGATACGGGCTGAACGAGCACTCCCAGGGGCGGTTGGTCAGGGTCTCCGGCGAGCAATCGCGCCACCGCGCTGGCCGGTATCGCCAACCCCACCCCCGCCACCATCAGGGTGTTCACGCCGACCACGTTCCCGCGTGTGTCGGCCAGTGGTCCGCCGGAATTTCCCGGCGCAAGCCGCACGTCCGCTTGGATCCATTTGGTCGGGCCGAGACCAGGGCGGCGGCCGATGGCGTGAACAATTCCCGTTGTTACTGCTCCCATAAAACCAAACGGGTTGCCGACGGCAATGACCAGTTCGCCAACGCGCAGGTCATCGGAATTTGCCAGCGTTGCGGGAGGGAGATGGGTGGCGGGAATGCGCAGAACCGCCAAGTCCCTTCGCGCGCTGCGTGCATCAAGGCGGGCGGGAAAGGAACTTCCGTCCCAGAGCCGCACCTCCAAACTGGAATCGCCTACCACGTGGGCGTTAGTCACGATCACCCCATCTGATTTTACGATGATTCCCGATCCTTGGCCGCGCCGCCCACTCGCGATTTGGACCGTAGAACGGCGCAAGTGCTCTGCAATTTGGCCAAAACCCTCGAGAGCCATTTCCGCCTCACTTTCCCGGTCTTTCGCCAACGGTGATTGCGACCTCGCGGAGCGCTCCCGCGCGAATCAGTGTGGCCTTAACCGGTTTTCCAATCACTCCTGAGTCCGAAAATGATTGCAGGTCTTCGATCTGCTCCAGCTGAGTGTTTCCAAGTTCCACCAGGATGTCACCCAGGAGCACGCCGGCCTGATCCGCCGGACCGCCGGGCTCGACCTTCACCACCATAACCCCAGTTTTGGCGGTCACCGAGAGACTTGTGGCGAGGGCGTCGGGGATCGCCACCGGTTGAACCCCAATGCCCAGGTAGCCGTGCGGCACATAACCCTTTTCCAACAGAGCATCCAGAACTCGATTGATCGAAGACGCCGGAATCGCCAGGCCGGCAATCCGCGAAAGCCCCGAGGTGGCGATTCCCAGCAACCGTCCGCGACAATCCACCACCGCCCCTCCGGACGAATTCGGAAAGAGTGTAGCGTCGAGACGAATGTACTGGTCCAGGCGTCCTCCTCGCCACGTCCTCCAAGGACCGGATAGTGCGCTGATGATCCCGAGGCTGGCGTTCGGCCCGCTGCCGGGGGAACGTCCAACCACCAGCGCCAACTCGCCGACATTTGCGGGGTCGCCTGCTTCCGTCTGGGCGGCGGAAGACCCCAATTCCTCCACTTTTAGGACGGCGATGTCAGTTCCAGGATCACGACCAGCCAGCGTGGCGTCCACTCGATTCCCACTGGGAAGCGTAACTTGAATGTCTTCCTCCTGGCCAAGAGTGTGATCGGCCGTCACGACGATTCCCGGCCGCCAGTGGACTCCGCTGGAAGGATAATGAGCGCGAGCGTGAACAGCCACGACTTGGAATTGAAACTCTTCCACAAGCTTTGCCAACTCGTTCGAGAGACTTACCAAAGAGCTTTGCATGTTTGACCTCCAATGGCATTGTGCCTGAGGAGAGACGCAGGGACATCCGCCAAATGGGGAGGCAGCTACCCGGAAAATCGGGTGGGTCAAGGCCAAGAAGTTCGCAGGCGCCGCGCACGGAAGCGTGGATGAAGCCCGCGTCAAAACTGTCGCCCGCGCCTACGGGATCAATCGCCTCGACCGCTCGGGCGGGGCAGCGGACGGAACCTGATGGCCCACAAGCCAACGCTCCTTCTGCTCCCAACTTGACCGCCAACACTGGCACCCGTTGCTTCAGCGCGGCGATGGCTGCATCCAAGTTGTCAGCGCGCGTAATCTTTTTCGCCTCACGTTCGTTGGGGAGAAAGACATCCACGAATTTCGGGACCTCAAATTTGCAGTTTTTCCAGGTAAGAGCCGCAGACCTCAACGGCGGACGTCTGCGCTACGCCTCCTCTCAGGGCTCGAAATTTGAGATTTGAGATGCGGCCTCAGGCCGCCGCCGAGCCTGAGAAAAACCCGCAGACCGCAAGCACACATTTGCGCTACACTGCTCACGAGAATTTGAAAGAGTCTTCGCCTCGCACAGGTGCGATTCGCAGGCATGGAAACCATTCTTCGATTCTTCCGCCGCCGTCCCGAATGCCGCACGGCAACGCTTCTCACTGGGAGCCTAGTCTGGCTAGTGGGTTTTTTTCTGCTTCCTCTGGCTTACCTGCTTGCGGTGAGCTTTGCGCGGCGCTCACCTTACGGAACAATTGATTGGACGCTGGGCCTCGCCAATTATGCGCGCGCCTTTCACCCTCTCTACCTGGAGGTCTACTGGCGGTCGTTCTGGATGGGTCTTGTTACCACGTCACTCTGCGCGCTGCTGGGTTTTCCCGTTGCTTATACCCTCGCGCTGCGGGTTTCGGCGCGATGGAAATCTGCACTCCTGATGCTCGTGGTCATACCCTTTTGGACCAGTTTTCTCATCCGCACCTACGCTTGGATGATCATCCTGCGCAGCGAAGGTGTGGTGAATAACACCTTGCTGGCTTTGCACCTGATCCACGAGCCCCTGCGCCTGCTTTACACGCCACTGGCGGTGATGATTGGGCTGGTTTACGGCGAGTTGCCTTTCATGATTCTGCCGCTCTACGCGGTGCTGCAAAAATTGGACCCCACGCTACTGGAAGCCGCACAGGATCTGGGCGCGCCGTGGTGGCCGGCCTTTTTGCGAATCACGTTGCCCCTCTCCGCCCCGGGGCTGGTGGCCGGATCCATTCTGGTATTCATTGCCTCCGTCGGCGCCTTCGTCACACCGGATTTGCTGGGTGGCGCTCGCACCATGATGGTCGGGAATCTCATCCAGAAC
Organism: uncultured Acidobacteriota bacterium; assembly: GCA_963825395.1. Lineage (GTDB taxonomy): Bacteria > Acidobacteriota > Terriglobia > UBA7540 > UBA7540 > Bog-366. The sequence continues at coordinate 175,654 of CAWGTQ010000074.1, forward strand.
CAATTTGCCGTGGCGCGCGATCACCCCTTCGGCTCAGCGGTGGCATTCCTATTGACGTTTGTGGTCCTGGCGCTGGTGGCGGCGGGTTTGCGCAAGAGCGAACATACCGCCGGGGGGATGTTCTGATGGCGGGCGCGCGCCGCGGCGGCTGGGAGCTTTCCCTCATCACCACCGCCGTCTATCTGTTTCTTTACGCGCCCATCTTTGTCCTGATGGTTTATTCCTTCAACCGTTCTCGACTGTCCGCTCATTGGATGGGTTTCACGGGTGAGTGGTACGCCGTCCTCTGGCGCGATGAACAAATCTTTCAATCGCTGGAGAACAGCTTGGTGGTAGCGGCCGGAGTCACTCTGGCCTGTGTGGTGTTTGGTACAATGTCCGCGCTTGTTTTTGCGCGGCCTCACCGGCGCGGAAAAGCGCTGCTCGACGGCGTGGTGTATCTTCCCCTGGTCATCCCGGAAATTGTGATTGCCGTCGCCACCGTCATTTTTTTCAGCTTGCTGACGCTGAAACTGAGTTTGTGGACCATCGTCATCGCCCACATCACATTCTGCATATCCTACGTCATCATCGTGGTAGGAGCGCGCCTGGCGGGGATGGACCGGTCCCTGCAAGAAGCCGCGCTGGATCTGGGCGCGAACGAGTGGACCACGTTTTTTCGCGTTACCTTGCCCATTGCCGCGCCGGCGATCCTTTCCGCCGCCCTGCTGGTTTTCACTACCTCATTCGATGATTACCTCATCACCTCGTTCGTGGCCGGCGTTCGATCCACCACGCTGCCGCTCGAAATCTACTCGCGGCTGAAGCGCGGCATTACGCCGGAAATCAACGCCATTTCCACCATCATCCTCATCGCGACGATTCCGCTCGTCCTCGTGGCCCAAAGGTTGGAGCGTGGCTCCATGAAGCTGCGCACGGCGCTGGCCAGCGCGGGCGTGATTTTCCTTTTGATGGTCACGCCGGTGGTGGCGCGCACCTGGCAAGCGGGTGGGCAACTGCCGCAACTCAACATTTACATATGGTCATCCTATATCTCCCCACGCGTCATTCACGGCTTTGAAAGCGAGTATCACTGCCAGGTCAACTACGATCTCTATGACTCAAACGAAGCGCTGCTGACCAAGTTGCAGGCCGGCAATGTGGACTACGACCTGGTGGTGCCGAGCGATTACATGGTGGAAATTCTAGTGCGGCAGGGTTTGCTGGCCAGACTTGACAAGCGGCGCATGCCCAACGCCTGGGCGAATACCGACGCGCGCTTCCTGGGGTTGCCCTTTGACCCGCCCAATGAATATTCCGTGCCCTACGCTTGGGGAACGACCGGGCTCGCGTATCGCGCCGATCTGGTCAAAGAGAATATCGATAGCTGGAATGCGCTGTTTGATCCACGCTTTGCCTCACACATTCTGCTGCTCGACGATACGCGCGAGGTCTTTGGCATGGCGCTGAAGAAGCTCGGCTACTCACTGAACTCCACCGACCCTGACCAGATCCGGCAGGCGCGCGACCTGCTGCTGCGCCAGAAACCTATGGTGAAGGGTTACAACAGCTCCAACTTTGAGCAGGACCTCGCCGCCGGCGACGCCTGGATCGCCCAAGCCTACAACGGCAACATGACCTTCGTCATGCGCGACGAACCCCGCATCCGTTACGTCATCCCTAAAGAGGGCTGCACAATTTCCGTCGACTGCGCTTGCATTCCGCGCCACGCTCCTCACCCTCAACTTGCGGAAGATTTCATCAATTACTTCCATCGTCCGGAAGTCGCCGCCCGCTTCGTGAATGACTGCGGATTTAATACCCCCAACCGCTACGAGCATCGGGAAATCGACCCGTGGCTCCTCGCCAATCCCGCCGTCTTCCCCGACCCCGCCGCACTCAACCGCTGCGAGTTCATGCGGGACCTGGGGCCAGTTATAGCCCTATACGACCAATACTGGACTGAGATCAAGGCCCGGTAAGCGCGCGTCAAGGTGTCAAATTACCTCGATTCCAACGACAAAACGACATTAGACACCCCTAACCAAGCAAAGGATGAAATGAAAATGTTCTCTGAATTTCGACATGTTTGAATTTGATTTGTGGTGGAAACGGGGGGTTTTCTCGCTATGTGAAAATCCATCTGCGTGGTTTCCAAGCATGACAATTTTCCCCAGATTCCTTCCTGTCCTCTCTTAAGTCTATTTACAAAAAGGACATGCACAATTTGATAAGAACGACTCACGTGTGATTGCCTTGGCACGCCGGATGCTTTTACTCAATGAGGCTGGAGCTGCCCCGTGGCAGCACGTGCGAGTGCCGGGGATTTTCGGCGGGGGAATGGCGAGTCGCCGAAAGCCCGAAGGCATTTCCAGCCGACCATTTGTGAGGGGGAGTCCTATGTCGAAGCAAGTCATCAAAATCTGGCTGTTTTTGGTGGGAGCAATATTGGTCACGTCTGCTGTTGCCCTCGCTGAAAAAGCCAAGACGATTAACATCTATACGGATTCAGTACTACCCAGCGGGCAGGCACTGAAAGCTGGCAAGTATCAGGTTGACGTCAATGAGGCATCCAAGCAGGTAACATTCAGGAAGGGTGAAAAGGTTGTCGCCACCGCCGGTTGCCAAATCGTGGAAAAGCCGGAAAAGAACGCTTGCAGCGAGGCGCGGTTTGGCCAGAAGGACAACAAGCAAGAGCTCCAAGAATTACGCTTCGGCGGCGAGAATCGATCGATTCTGCTCATCCATGGAGGATCATAGAGCGCTCTAAGGGGTTAAGAGCACTGCTGCATCAAGCCCGCCCAACGTCTCGGTGAATAAGAGACGGAGGGCGGGCATGTTGTTTTTAGCGCAGAAGATGAGGGGTAACAGAAAAATTGGCATCGCGGCAGTGCTCAGAGCGGAGAGTTTTCTTACGTGATTCCTCACTACCTTTGATGGGAAGACAAACCAAACCCGCCTGCCCTTAAGGCCCATGGCGGGGGTGCCACCGAGCGCCTATGCCTTTGGCGGACGCGGCAAGCTTGCTCTTGAATTCCCCGCTGGCTTGACTTATATTTGCGCCGCTGTGCTGCCGAGGCTTGCTGTAATGTTTATCCTTCCTGGCGCTTGAGCAGCAGCCCTGGCAAACCATTTGGCGCGGATTCATCGCGTCGGCCCTCCGTGGCGACGCGATCCGCCGCAGTGCTACCCTCCCGAGGAGGTCTCGCCATGTCGTCTTCTTTTCGTTTGTATCCCTACCGCCTTCTCTTACTCGCTTTGGCCGTTGTGGCCGGAGTTGTTCTGGTAAGCTGCGGGCCCACCACGAACAAATCTGCCGGCCAGGGCAGTGCCTATGACCGCGCGAAAGACGCTTTCAAAAGCGGCCAACTGGACAAAGCGCTGGAACTCACCGATAAGCTGGCGACAGCTACGCCGCCCGAAGATTCCACAGAGAGAGCGCGGGTGTTGCGCGCCGTGATTTACACCGGCGAACTTAAAGGCACGAAGGAATTGGCAGAAGCTTATAGTCAAGGGGTTTCGAAGTCCGAGAACCCGCAGACCCAGTCCGGGTATCGGCGCTTGGAACACGACAGCCTCGTGACCGCTGGGAAAGCTGCGTTGAATCTGGCCGAAACGGCGCGCCAGATAGCTCCGGACGGGGTGATTGCCAAAGAACTGACCTTGGAGGCAAGCTTCCCCACCACCGAAGGCCCATCGGAAATTAAGGAGCTTGCGACCGTCGAAAAGGGTGATTGGATCGACGCTGACCAGCAGGACAGCGTGTCGGCAGATTCGCTTCGCAAAGGCGTTGATGACGCGCTGGCAGATTTGGTTTCGGGTGACCGGGCGAAAGCTCGCCAAGGCCTCGCGGGCGGTTCCATCAAACTGGAGGGCGCGGCGTTCGCCATCTTCCTTGCCAAGGGACTTGCCGATGGCGCCATCGTCTTCGACAACCACCACAGTATCGACCCGGACAAATTACGATTGCTGTGCGACGAAGGCGATCAGTCCTTGAAAGCTGCGCTGGCGGTCTTGAAAGACACGCCCGACAAAGACCAGGAAAAGGAAGTCAAGAAGCTTCAGGACAAGTTCAAAACCATCCGGAAGAGCACGTAGTGTTCCCTCCTCCTGCTGTGTGAGGGCCGTTCCCGTGGGGGCGGCCCTCCGTCCTTCCCCACACGACAGGAGTGGTACGCCCTTCCACCGGGATACCCAAACATAATTAGCCGGCGCGGAATAGAAATCCATACCGGCGTTGATGTTCTTGCCGCAGATCATTAAGCCTTCAATGTAACGGGAAATCATAAACCACTTCGTTTGTCCCGCGCACGCGCGGAACAATTCGAGCATCATACTCTCTGAAAAATTCTTGGGGCTGCGGGTGACACTGTGTAAAATGGTTCGCTCTTCGACGGGGAGCTTCATGCCGAAACTGAGATTAATGATGAAGATCGTTCTGCTCGCGGCTTCCATCATGGCGTCGAGCCTTGCGGCCGATCGCCCCGCGCTGGCTGGGTCCAGCGGCCCAAACGACGAAGACGACCGTCATTACGCTGCGCGCGGCCTCGATATGATGATGGACGGCGACCTGGACGGCGCGGCGGAAGTCTTTCAGCAGATCGAGCAGAAGGACCCCGATTCACCGGTGGGCTTTGTGTTGGAAGCCAACGTGACTTGGTGGAAGATCTATTATGTTTCCGCGAATCTGGTCGACCCTGACGTCTTCGACGTGGCCAACATGGAGGCCACGCCTTATGACGCCCACTTCGACGACCTCGATAACGTGGCGATTCGCAAGGCCGAAACCCGCATTCACCTTCACCAGGATCTTGCCCGCAGCTATCTTTACGAGGGTTACGCTTACGCCTTACGCGCCCGGCTGGAAGGCTTGCATGATCGAGACCTGCCTACCGCTCGCGCGGGGAAGAAGATGCGCTCGCTGCTCCTCCGGGCGTTGGCGCTTAATCCCAGCCTTACGGATGCTTATCTGGGCATCGGCATTTACAACTACTTTGTTGACACGCTCCCTGGCATCGTAAAATTCCTGAGTATGTTCATTGGCCTTCCGGGAGGAAGCCGCGCGGAAGGCCTTCGGCAGCTCCAACTCTGTGCCGAGAAGGGCGAATTGGGGAGGCCGGAAGCAAAGTTTTATCTCGCCAAGGACTACACGCGCGCGAACGAAAGGCAGTACGAAAAATCCGTGCGCCTTTTCGGTGAGTTGCAGCAGGAGTTTCCCCACAACCCCCTCTGGCCGATGCTCATTGGCAGCCTCAATTTCCGCTTAGGAAGGCCCCGAAAAGGGGAAGAAACGTACCGCGAGGTCTATCAAAGGACCGTAGGGAAGAAATCCGAAGTGGACAAAGCGGTCCACCGCGCTGCAAGCCAAGCCTTGGAACGGATTCACCCGGAGGAGAAATTTCCGTGAAGGAATCGGGCCATCGGATCATCTGGCCATTTTTTCATCGGTCCATCGAAACATCTGAAGGCTGTCCGTGGTCCGTCGCAAGCGAATTGGGGAGCTGCGGAGTGGGAGTTCAAGGATTACCGGCTGCCAACAACTGGCCACTGACAACTGACTAAGGACAACGGACAGCTTTTCAATGGCCCGATGAACCAATGAACCGATGAGCCGATTCCTGCGCGTGGTAGGAGCTGCGGACGAGCGGCCCGGATTCGACGTGGCGAATGCCGGCGCTCTCGCCGTACTGCTTGAGGGATGGCAAATTCTTCCGGCGAGTAGAATCGCGCCACGGGCAACTGCTCGCCCGAGGGACGCAGGTATTGGCCGATGGTGACGATATCGACGCCCGCCGCGGCCAAGTCCCTCAGCACCGCGCAGGTTTCATCGAAGGTTTCGCCCAGTCCCACCATCAGCCCGGACTTGGTGGGAATCGCGGGAGCAATTTCGCGCGAGCGCCGCAGCAGGCGTAGCGACCGCTCGTAGCGCGAGCCGCGGCGCGCCACGGGGTACAGGCGGGGCACGGTTTCCATGTTGTGATTCAGGATGTCAGGCCGGGCGCGCAGCACGATTTCCAGCGCCGCGTCAGAGCCGCGGAAGTCCGGGATCAGCACTTCCACCTGGCAGGCGGGAATACGTTCGCGTAGCGCTTCAATGGTTTGGGCAAAAATCGTCGAGCCGCCGTCTTCCAAGTCGTCGCGGTCGACCGACGTCACCACCACGTATTTCAATCCCATGCCCGCGGCGGCCTCCGCCACGCGCGCGGGTTCCGCCCAGTCCACTTCGCCCGCCGGCTTGCCCTTGGGCACGGCGCAAAAGCCGCACCGCCGCGTGCAGAGTTCGCCCAGAATCATGAAAGTCGCCGTGCGATGCTGCCAGCACTCACCGATATTCGGGCAGCGCGCGCTCTCGCACACGGTGTGCAGCCCGAGGCCCCGCATCAGCCGCTTCAGGTCAAAGTAGTTTTCGCCCGCGGGGAGCCGTACCTTCAGCCATTCGGGCCGGCGGACGGCCGCCTGCGGCAAACCGATTTGTACCAGATCGCCCATTGAATCTCATTGTAGCCCGACTGCCCCGGCGGCACAACCGCCCCCGGATGAGAATTCCCTCATCTTCCCCTCCTCATCTGCCGATGATACCTATGGAAATGCAGATTGCTTCGATTATAGGAGGCGTCATGCGGTGCAAGATTTTCAGTGTTCCCCTTGAGTCCGAAGAAGCGCTTGATAGGGAGCGGAAGTTGAATGAGTTTCTCGATGCGACAAACGTGAAGCGCGTTTTTGCCTCTCTTGCCAATCAGCCAGAGGGCTCCATGTGGTCTGTCCTCTTCTTCTATGAGGATGGAGCGCCGGTAACGCAGAAAACTCCGGCCAGTCCCGGTGCTACGCTGGATCCCGGTACTCCCCTAACCGGCGAGCAGGTAAGGTCGATCGTCGCCCTAAAAAAGTGGCGGGCCGATGCCGCTGCGCTGGAAGGCGTCCCTCTTTACATGGTGGCGCAGAACAAATGGCTGGAAGAGATCGTTCGAATGCCGGCAAGGACATTGGATGACCTCAAGAAAATCACGGGGTTCGGCGAGTGGCGGGTGCAAAAATACGGGGCAAAGATGGTTGAGATTCTGACCACGGCGAATGCCGCCAGGCGTTCCTGGCCAGCATCTTCCTACTCTGCCGGCGGCGCCTGATTTCTCCTCTGGAGCAACATCAACGGTGGCAGTCGCGGACCCCCGCTACAACAGAATCACAGACTATGGGTTGCCGCGACTCAAGCTGTGTAAAGAGAGGCCGACACGAGACCCACCGCCGCCCGACTGAGCGCCCGCGGGGTTGGGCACTCGCACCGAATGATAGGCCAAGAGAAGGGTGCCGCGCGAGGTTCCCGCCCAGCGCCTCTTGTCGCAAGGGGTCATGCTTTATTTCTGGTAATACTGCGCGTTGACGTCGGTGAAACTCGCCCACTTTTCCGGCAGGTCATCCAAGGGGAAGATGGCGGAGACGGGGCAGACCGGGACGCACGCGCCGCAATCAATGCACTCCACCGGGTCGATGTAGAGCTGCGCCATGTCGGCGAAGTTGCCTTCGTCTTTGCGCGGGTGGATGCAATCAACCGGGCAAACGTCCACGCAGGCGGTGTCTTTGGTGTTGATACAAGGCTCAGCGATGATATACGCCATGAAGCTTCCTCCGGAGGGCCCGTCTATTTCGCCGATCGCGCTCGGCCCTCGTCGCTAGGAGCATACGTGGCCACGCGGCGCGGCGCGATGACTTAAGTCGGGTGCGGGACACAAAAGTGAAAAAACAGCTCACCAGGATGCCTGCCCTCGTGGCACGGCCATCTAGGCCGTGACGGCTCACGGGCAGGATGCCCGTGCCACAGCAGGTCACGCACCGACTTAAGTCGTGCCTTTCCACGAAGGTTTTGATAAGCTGGGTGCTTCGGGCTTCCGCTCATTCTTACGATTGAGGTTGAGTCGCGCGCCATGCCTGTCGAGCTTAGGACAATGGTAATCCCCGCTCTGGACCCCGTGGAGACTCTGCGCCGGGTCTCTTTCTTCGCCGTGTTGCCGCTCGAGGAATTGAAGGTCCTCGCCAGCCATTGTGTGGTCCGGCGGATTCTGAAGGACGAAATCCTGGTGGGTGAGGGCGATCCGTGCGAGGGCCTGTTTGTGGTGCAGTCGGGGACCATCAAGCTTTTCAAAATGGCGGAAAACGGCCGTGAGCAGGTCCTAGTCATCGAACGCGCCGGCTCGACAGTGGGCGATGTCAGTGTTTTTGATGGCGGGACTTTCCCGGCTTCCGCCCTGGCCGCAGAGGATTCCACGCTGCTTTTTCTCCCCAAGCGAGAGTTTCTGGAGTTGTGCCAAAGGAATTCCGAGGTGGCCTTCGCTGTCATTCGCTCCCTGGCCTGGCGCTTCCGCTACCTCACCAGCTTGGTGGAAGAGCTTTCCCTCAAAGAAGTCAGCCACCGCCTGGCGCGATTCCTACGTGAGCGGGCGCTGAAGCTCGGCGTCCGCACCCGGCGCGGGATCGAGTTTCCCTTGGAAGAAACCAACCAGGAAATTGGCGCGGAAATCGGTACGGTACGCGACTTGGTTTCGCGCAACTTGCGGCGCTTTGTGGACCGCGGCATCATCCGCCTGGAACGCCGAAAGGTGATCGTGCTCGACATCGCCGAGTTGGAAGCACAGGTCTCCGGCGCCAAACGCGCTTCCGCGGGGTAGTCCTTCCGAAGAGGTGCTCTGGTACAATGTCCACCGTGCTGGATTCCACATATAAATTTGGGCAAACGCTGGCGAACGTTCCAATTTTCTCCGGGCTGACGGAAAGCGAGTTGGGTTTCCTGGCCCAGCGCGCGGTTTCCCGCCACTATTCGCCCGGCGAGATGGTATTTGGCGAAGGCGAGCCTTGCTCGGGGCTATATGTGGTCGAGTCCGGTAATGTTCGCATATTCAAGAGCTCGCCCAACGGACGCGAACAAGTCCTCAGCATTGATGGCCCGGGCAACTCGATCGCCGAGATCCCTGTATTCGATGGAGGAACATACCCGGCGTCAGGAGCCGCGGTGGACGACGTCACCCTGCTTTTTGTGAGCAAGCAGGATTTTAATGCGCTCTGTCTCGCTCATCCCCAAGTTCCTCTCAAGGTCTTACGGGTCGTAGGCGCGCGTCTTCGGCGCTTGGTGGGAATCATTGAAGAGCTGTCATTCACTACCGTGCGCCACCGGCTTGCTTCCTATCTCTGGCGCCTCGCCCAAAAATCCGGCAAGCGCACCGCTGAGGGTGTGGAAGTCACTCTCCCCATCACCAACCAGGAACTCGCAGCGCAAATTGGTACGGTCCGCGAACTGGTTTCCCGCAACCTCTCCCGCTTGCAGGCGGAAGGGATGCTGAAGACCGATGGACGCAACGTCCTCATCTACGACTTGAAAACTCTCGAAGCCGAAACCCTCTCAACGGAGTGACTCGCGTTTCCACCGCTTGCACAGCCCCGCCCTTCCAGACACGCCGTAACAAATCCGGCTTAGGCCACGTATTTTAACTGCCGTGACAAAAGTCATCGGCACGCGTGTGCTGCTTCCCTAATATCAACACATCAAGCGTGGCCAAAAGGTATGGACCATGGCGCGCGAGGAGGAAGCAATGAGCGTGACGACGGAAAAAACGGTGCGTGAATTAGCCCTGGAAAACCCGGGCGCCGCAAGAGTTTTTGAAAGACTAGGTATCGATTATTGCTGCGGTGGCAAGCAGACACTCGAACAAGCTTGCCGCGCGGCCAGTCTCGCGGTTACCGAGGTGCTGGACGCGCTCGAAGTGGCAAATCATTCGAGGCCCGCCTCCCCAAAGGACAGCAATTGGCAGACGCAGTCTTTGGGCGACCTGATCTCCCACATCAAGAACACACACCATAAGTACACCCGCGAGGAGATTGCTCGTCTTGGCCCTCTCTTCGACAAGGTTTGCTCGGTCCACGGAGAACGCCATCCCGAGCTTTTCGAGCTTCGCACGGCCTTCCAGGGCCTCGCGCAGGAACTGACCACACATCTGATGAAGGAGGAGATGATCCTGTTCCCTTATATGGAAAGGATGGAGGAGTCCGTCATTCAGAAGGAACCAATCCTGCCGCCGCCTTTCGGCACCGTGCGAAATCCGGTGGCGATGATGGAGCATGAGCATGATTCTGCCGGCAACGCACTGCGCGCTCTCCGGGCAACCAGTAATGGCTATGCCGCTCCGCCCGACGCTTGCGTTAGCTTTCAGACCCTCTACAAAACTTTGGCGGAATTGGAGGCGGATCTGCACCAGCACATCCACCTTGAAAACAACATTTTGTTTCCGCGGGCGGTTGCGCTCGAGCTTGAAAGTGGACAAAGGGCGAATGCCCACTAATTCCCACGAATGAGGGACGCATGTCATACAAGAAGCTATGGATCGCGTTGGCGTTGGTACTTATTGTCTCTTTTGCGGTTTTGGGTGGAGTGGGACTAAAAGTCCTTCGGAGCGCCCCACCCATCCCCTCACAAGTTGTCACCACTGACGGACATGTGTTGTTCGAGGGAACCACCATTCCGGACGGCCAGGGGGCGTGGCAGTCGATCGGCGGACAAGAAGTCGGTACGATTTGGGGGCATGGCTCTTACGTCGCACCTGACTGGACTGCCGACTGGCTGCATCGGGAGTGCACCTTCATTCTCGACCGATGGGCGAAAGAGTCCGGGGTGGTGAACTATGCCGCCCTGGGTGTTGAGCAGCAAGCGGCCTTGCGCGCCCGGTTGCAAGAGATCATCCGGCGCAACACTTACGATCCCGCGACCGGCAAGATCACCGTTGACCCCGTCCGTGCCGCGGCCTTCGACGAGTTGGAAAGCTACTATTCCGACGTCTTCACGCGCGGGCGGGATGAATACGCGATTCAGCCCAACGCCCTGAGTGATCGGCAAAAGCTGCGGGCGATGAGCGCGTTCTTCTGGTGGACCGCTTGGGCCGCCTCCACCGACCGTCCCGGCACTGACGTCACTTACACTCAGAACTGGCCGCATGAACCCCTCATTGGAAATCAACCCACCGGAGGCGCCATCGTATGGAGCGTCATCAGCTTCGTATTGCTGCTGGCCGCCGTGGGGGGTATGGTTTGGTATTTTGGTTCTCAACCCCGAACGGCTGCGGATGAACTACTTCCGGAAAGCGACCCGTTGCTGGGGCTGAGGCCGACTCCATCTCAGCGTGCCACGGTCAAGTATTTCTTCGTGGTTGCCGCGCTGTGGGTTATCCAGGTCGGTCTGGGCGCCATCACCGCGCACTACGGAGTTGAAGGTTCCGGCTTCTATGGCATTCCTCTGGACCGTTGGTTGCCTTACAGCGTGACGCGCACATGGCATTTGCAGATCGGACTCTTCTGGATTGCAACGGCGTGGCTTGCCTCCGGTCTCTACATCGCCCCTGCGGTCAGCGGAGCGGAGCCCAAGCACCAGAGACTGGGGGTAAACGTGCTTTTTGGGGCGCTCCTGTTTGTCGTGCTGGGTTCGCTGGCCGGGGAATGGATGAGCATCGAGCACAAACTCGGCAACCTTTGGTTCTGGTTTGGAACCCAAGGTTATGAATATGTTGACTTGGGCCGGGTTTGGCAAATCCTGCTCTTCGGCGGACTGGTGTTTTGGTTGTGGTTGATGTGGCGCGCTTTGAAGCCGGCGCTGGCCAAACATGATCAAAGCCATTCGCTTTTGTTGATGTTCCTGCTCGCCAGCATTGCCATCCCCTTGTTTTACGCGGCAGGCCTGATGTACGGCGAGCGAAGCAACCTGGTGACCGCCGAGTATTGGCGTTGGTGTGTGGTGCATCTTTGGGTGGAAGGCTTCTTCGAAGTGTTTGCCACGGTGGTCATCGCCTTTCTCTTCACGCGATTGAAATTGCTCTCGGTTCCTACCGCCACGCGAGCCGTCATGTTCTCCACCATCGTTTTTCTCTCCGGCGGCATCATCGGAACCTTCCACCATCTCTATTTCGCCGGAACACCGAATATCGTACTCGGACTCGGCGCCGTGTTCAGCGCTCTGGAAGTTGTTCCCCTGGTACTGATCGGCTTCGAAGCGTGGGAGAACATTCGCCTGGCACGCTCGCGCCAACAACGGGTCTGGGTCGCGGCCTACAAGTGGCCCATTTACTTTTTCGTCGCGGTGGCGTTCTGGAATTTCGTGGGGGCCGGCCTGTTCGGCTTTCTGATCAATCCTCCCATCGCGCTCTACTATATGCAGGGCTTGAATACCACCCCCGTGCACGCCCACACGGCGCTTTTCGGTGTGTACGGCATGTTGGGACTTGGCCTGATGCTCTTCTGCTTGCGCGCCCTGCGTCCCGGAAGGGCCTGGAAAAACGGCCCGTTGTGGTTCTCCTTCTGGGCCATCAACATTGGGCTGGCGCTGATGGTGCTGATTAGTATGCTGCCGATCGGTCTGATGCAGGCGTGGGCCTCTGTTGAGTACGGTACCTGGTATGCTCGCTCGGCGGAGTTTCTCCACTCCGGCGGAATGAACCAACTCCGCTGGCTACGCATGGTGGGTGACAGCATTTTCGCTCTCGGCGCGCTGGTGCTGGGCTGGTTCGTGCTTGGATTGGTTACGGGCCACTCCTACGACAAACAGGGTTTTGTGGCGGAAGGCGAATGGGAAGTTCGTCCGCAAGCGATGGAGGCACACCGGTAATGTGCCGTCCCACTTAGCATTTTCCAATTAACCGCGGGTGGCGCGGGGTCAAAAGTCGACCGGCTTTCATGGGCTTTCGCGGGTCAACGGCCCTAAGAGACATACATCGAAATCAATGTTCGCGCCACCCTTAGCCCCAACACTGTTCACTTAGCGGCTGTCTTCATATGGACATGCGCGAAGCGCCTTGGTCGTCGTCCTCGGCGTTATTTCAAGGCGGCGTCGAGCCGCCGCAGTCCAAGGCGGGCTTCGCCCGCAATGAGAACGCCCATTTCATGACCATCGCTAACTGAACAGTATTGCCCTTAGCCCGGATTTCTCGCCACCCCGTGGGGGGCGCACAGGTTGCGGAAAAACGCTCTGTATTCCAAAGCTTCGCACGCGTAAGCAGGCGCCGTGGAGAAGGGTAACGTGGACCTGTTTTGTAGGTCCGCGGCATTTCCTTGCCCGTAGGGGACGAGCCGCGGACCTAAAGAACGGGTCCGCGCTACACGTGGTCGCTTTCAGGCGCAATCGACCCATCATTAGAAAAAATCGGGGCAATAGTATAAATAAATTGTTGGGTAAACGGCCCGCACCCCTGAAACTAGAGGTAAGGGTAGCGCGGATCTGTTTTGTAGGTCCGCGGCTTTTCCTTGCCCATTGGGGACGAGCCGCGGACCCAAAGAACGGGTCCGCGCTACACCTGCTCTCTCCTTGGTTGAGGAGGAGGCTGGTTCGAGTTTAATCCTCGGCCCCTTGGGGGAGAGGGAAGAATTTTTAGAGATTGTGCTTTGATTTCGCGGCTACACTAGTCTTGCACGCAGGGCTGACAAGTTCAACGCAATGGAAAACAGTCATCCGCGCCTGTCCGGCGCTGCCAAGTGGCTTCTCATCATCGGACTCCTCCTGGTTGCGAACAGCGCCTATCTGGCCGCATTCGGTGATCCTTCGTTTTTCTATGTGGCCAATGCACTTCTCCACCCGCTGCTGGGGGTCATCGCCGGAATTCTCCTGGTGGTGTTCCTTGTGCGCCACCGCGAGTTGCTCGGGGGGGTGACCGGCGCCATCACGGGACTGTTCCTCATTTTGGCCGCGGCATTCGGGGTCTACCTCCTGTTTGTAGGAATGACCCGTCCCCACAGTCTGGCGCTGTACGCGCACGTGGGGGCTTCCGGCACCGGGTTATTCCTGCTGTTGGCAATTTTGCACGCACGCGCGCGCCGGGCAGGAGCCGCCATGGGGCGGGCATGGCGCTGGAGCGTCGGCGTTGTGGCTTGGGCGGCTGCTTTCTACGCCGCCGTGATGATTTACCAGCGCGCCGTTCCCAATCCCCGCTACATCATCCACAATCCCCCCACCGCTCCGCTGAGCATGGAGCACGAAGGTGCGGGGGAGGGCAGCCTGGCCTTTCCCAGCTCCGCGCAAACCGCGGATGGCAGGACGATCAAGGCGGAGTTCTTCCTGAACTCGGAATCCTGCAAGCCCTGCCATACCGACATCTATAACCAATGGCAGAGTTCGATGCACCACATGGCGTCGTTCAACAACCAGTGGTATCGCAAAGCGATCGAGTACATGCAAGACACGATCGGCGTGAAGCCATCGCTCTGGTGCGGAGGCTGCCACGATCACGCCCTGGTTTTTACCGGCATGATGCAGAACCACCCGATCCGCGAAATTGAGCAGACCCCGGAGGGGCAAGCCGGACTGGGCTGCATGTCGTGCCATGCCATCGTGCAGGTGAAAAGCACGATGGGCCAGGGCAACTACGTGATTGAATATCCTTACCTCGACCGCCTGGCCGCAAGCAAAAATCCGTATTTGCAGGCTCTCGCCAACTTCGCCATCAGACTCAATCCCAAGCCGCACCGCAACGTCTTCCTGAAACCGTTTCACACTGAGCCGCAGCAGGTCCCGGAGTTTTGTTCGTCCTGTCACAAGGTTCATCTGGACGTTCCCGTCAACAACTACCGCTGGCTGCGCGGCTTCAACGACTACGACAACTGGCAGGCAAGCGGCGTTTCCGGCCAGGGTGCGCGTTCGTTTTACTATCCCCCCAAGCCGCAACAGTGCGCGGACTGCCACATGCCACAGGTGCCTTCCAAAGATTTCGGCAACATCCACGGCTTCGTCCACTCGCATCGTTTTGCCGCCGCCAACACCGCCGTGCCTACCTCCCACGGCGACCACGAGCAGGTAGCCGCCGTCGAGGATTTTCTGAAAGGCGCCGTGAGCGTCGATATCTTCGCTCTTGCTCAGGAGCCCGCGGAAAGCGCGGAAGAAGTTACGCCGGCGGGGCGGGGGGAAGCGCCGCAGCTTTCCAGCACCTTTGCGGTGGGTGAAGAATCTTCCGCGGGGTTGGCGGGCACCGGGGTGAGCGGCTTGCCGGTTGCCCAGCTCATCGCGCCCCTGGGGCGAGTTCAGGCCAGCGTGCGCCGCGGCGACACGGTGCGTGTCGAAGTGGTGGTGCGCACGCGCAAGGTCGGCCACTTCTTTCCGGGCGGGACCGTGGACGCCTTCGATTGCTGGGTGGAACTCGAGGCGCGCGATAATCACGGCCACATGGTTTTCTGGAGCGGCGAGGCTGCGAATAGCGGCCGCGGGCCCGTCGATCCCGGCGCGCACTTCTATCGCTCGCTGCAACTCGACGCGCACGGCAATCCCATCAACAAACGCAATGCCTGGTCAACGCGGGCCACCATGTACGCCCACCTGATCCCTCCCGGCGCCGCTGACACCGTTCACTACCGCTTGAAGATTCCCGAGGATTGCGGTGAGTCCATCACGCTGACCGCCAAGCTCAACTATCGCAAGTTTTCCTGGTGGAATACCCAATGGTCCTTCGCGGGCGTCCGCGATCCTGCCGATGCCCACCCCGATGTCGCCAAGGACCATGACGACGGGCACTGGGTGTTTCAAGGCGATCTCGCGAATGTCTCCGCCCGGCCCCGGCAGATTCCCGACGTGCCGACGGTGGTTATGAGCCAGAACACGGTCACCCTTCCCGTCGTGGCTAAAACCGCGCCGCCCTTTGCGGAAAATCTGGCGTTCAATCCTCAAGACCGCGAGCGCTGGAACGACTATGGCATCGGCCTGCTGTTGCAGGGGGATTTGAAAGGCGCGGAGCGGGCATTCGAGAACGTTACGAAGCTCGATCCCCAGTATGCCGACGGATGGGTGAACATCGCTCGCGCGCGCATTCAGGAAGGCAACATCGACGCCGCGAAACCCGTTCTTGAAAAAGCCCTCGCCGTGAATCCGCAGTTGGCAAGCGCCCATTATTTTCGGGGGCTCGCGTTCAAGGCGGACGGCCAATATCCCCAGGCCTTTGATGAGTTCGCCAAGGCCGCGGCGGAATACCCGCGCGACCGCGTCGTGCGGAACCAGATGGGCCGCATGCTCTTCCTTCAGCGCAAGTACCGCGAGGCCGTGGCCGAGCTCGAAAAGACGCTCGCCGTCGATCCCGAGGACCTGGAGGCACATTACAATCTCATGCTCTGCTACCGCGGCCTGAGTAACGACGAGCTCTCAACCCGCGAGGAAAAACTCTACCTGCGCTTCAAGGCGGATGAATCCTCGCTCTCCATCACGGGTCCATTCAAGCTCAAGCATCCCGATGACAATAACGAAGCGCAGCCCGTGCACGAGCACGTGTCGGTAGCGCTGGGGAAGGCGGAAGGCAGTAAGCAGTACGCAGAAGGCAGTAGGCAGAAGCACGAAGGGGTACATCTATCCCGAAGTTTGGAGCGCTTGGTGGAACGGCATGAATGTGTTTTGTCGGAATCCGCGCATTAAAAAGATTTGGTTGGACGAGCTGAATACGAATGCCTATTACGGCTTTCCACTTCCGTGCTGACAGGGTAGGCGGCGCGGAGTTGCGCTTGAGCCACGGTAGCGGCGGCATCCGTTCAGAGTTCGAACGACGCCCGCGATAGCACAAACGCATAGGAGCCTTGGGCTCTCCAGACCAGTACCAACGCGAAGAAATACACTTCCCTCGCCCCCTTGGGGGAGAGGGTGGCCCGCAACCGGCGCTCTCACCAGCCGGGGCGGGACGGGTGAGGGGGTCAAGACTGTGGCGCATAAAGCAATCTCGGTTATCACAAACCCGTAATTTCCTCATAGCAAGGATTTTTGGGGGGAGGGGTTCGCACATTTGCCTTTTGCGCTTTGCCTTTTGCCTTGCTTTTGCGGCTCTGACGCATTGAACCATATTGGTGCTGACCCCCTCACCCACCGCCTTGCGGTCCCCCCTCTCCCCCAAGGGGGCGAGGGAAAAGGAATTTTTGGTTTTGGGGCCGCGGGCCCCAGCAGACAATTTCAACACCTATGACCTTTCACTGTTCGTCTCTCTCGCCCACCAAGTTGGCCATCGGGCTTATGGTATTCATTGGTCTTCTCCTTGCGGTGTTGCGGATTGCCGATGCATTCCCTGGTGCGGGCGCCACGCCCGCCCCTGAGGCCGGCATTCACTACGTTGACATCACCCAGCAGGCCGGAATTAACTTTGTCCATTACACCGGCGCTTTCGGCAAGAAATACCTGCCGGAAACCATGGGGGCGGGCTGCGCTTTTATCGACTATGACAACGACGGCAACCCTGACATCCTGCTGATTAACGGGTCGGATTTTCCCGGCCACAAATCGCGGCGCACGACGCTGAAACTCAACCGCAACAACGGCAACGGCACGTTCACGGACGTTACCTCGAAGGCAGGGCTGGACGTGGAAATGTACGGCATGGGCGTGGCGGTGGGCGATTACGACAACGACGGGTGGGACGATATTTACGTGACCGGGCTCGGTGAAGCGCGTCTTTTCCATAACGAACACGGCCGCTTCAAAGACGTTACACAAACCGCGGGTGTGAACAACACGGGCTTTGGAGCGAGCGCCGCCTGGGTGGATTACGACCGGGACGGCAAGCTCGACCTTTTCGTGACCAACTACGTGAATTGGTCAGAGAAGAACGACCTTTACTGCACGCTCGATGGGCACCACAAGTCCTACTGTACGCCGGAAGCTTACAAAGGTGACACCTGCCGGCTCTTCCACAACCTGGGTAACGGGCGCTTTGAGGACGTCACCCAAAAGGCGGGCATCTACGATCCCACCAGCAAATCGCTGGGCGTGGCGGTGATCGATTACGATCGCGACGGCTGGCCGGACCTGGCCGTCTCGAACGACACCGAGCGCAACAAGCTCTATCACAATAACCGCAACGGTACCTTTACCGAACAGGCCGTGCAGGCGGGCATTGCCTTCAGCGAAGATGGCATCGCGCGCGGGGCCATGGGGATCGACGACGTAGATTTCGACCGCTCCGGTTATCCCAGCCTGGCGATTGGCAACTTCTCCAACCAGATGCTCGGCCTCTACCACAATGAGGGAAACCGCTTCTTCATTGACATCGCGCCTTCTTCCAGCGTGGGGCGCGCCAGCCTGCTGTCGCTTTCGTTCGGCATCTTCTTTTTTGATTACGACCTCGATGGCCGCGAGGACATCTTCGTGGCGAATGGCCACATCGAGCCCGACATCAACCGCATCCAGCCGCAGGTAGCGTACGCACAGCTTCCCCTGGTGTTTCACAACGAGGGCAATGACCGGTTTCAGGAAAGCGGCAAGCCGCTGGGCTTCACGAGGAAGTTCGTAGCGCGCGGTGCGGCGCACGCGGATATCGATAACGACGGCGCGCCTGATATCCTGTTGACCAACAACGGCGGCCCGGCTTACCTTTTCCACAACGTCGGCGGCAGCCGCAATAACGCCATCCGCATCAAGACCGTCGGCACGCGCTCAAACCGCGACGGCATCGGCGCCGAGGTGCGCGTCCACTCTGCCGCCGGCGAAAACTGGCAGACCGTCCACTCCGGGTCAAGCTATTGCTCGCAGAGCGAACTCACCCTGACTTTTGGCCTGGGACAGGCAACGGAAGCATCGTCCGTCGAAATTAACTGGCCCAGCGGCCAGCACGATAGCCTCAACAACCTCAAGGCCAACAACACCTATACCATCCAGGAAGGCGGCAAAGTACTCTCGGCGCGGGCGTTCAAGCGCTGATCACCGGCAGCTATCTTCCACCAAGATGGCGTGGGCTTCGCGGGGGCCGTGGACGCCGTGGATCAGGATTTGCTCGATATCGGCCGTCCGGCTGGTGCCGGTGACGAACACCACCGAGCGTCCGCCCGTGTGGCGGTCCTGGGAATTCGAGATCGGGAGCTTGGCCAGGACTTCATCAAGCGAGCCCACAACTTGGCTCCGCCGGTAGAGGGCAACGTGGATGGGCGGTGCGAGCGAGGCCACCTGGACTCCTTCCGTGGCGCTGCTTAACACCAAGGTGCCGCTCTCCGCCAGCACGAAATCGACCCCCGTGATGCCCGATCCGGCTTCAAAACTGGCTTTGTTGAAATCCGCCAGGGAATTCATTCCCGTACCCCCCGGGCCGGAGGCCCAAGAGGTCACGAACTTATCGAGGGCGGTGAGCCTTTCCGCAATGCCCAATTCGGACAATAAAGGGTTCCCGGAAAGCACCACAGCTTGGGTTTCCGCCAGCACCAGGATCTTTTCGAAGACGGCCTCCAGTTCGTCCATGCTCCCCACGCGGTAAGCAATGCCCCCTACCTTCTCCCATTCGACTTCGAATTTGGCCAGATAATCTTCCGGCGCCAAGTGGGGCATGACCCCCGAGAGGTCGAGGGGAGGCAACGGGGTAAGGACGGAACCCGAATTGGACCTCCCCAAGGCCTTCCGGACGCGGTCCACCATTTCCTCACGCGTGGTCATAAAGGGTCTCCCACAGTCAATCCTGAATCCAAACTTCCCATCGCGATTATAACACGTCTTCTGTTCCCTGTAAGACATTGAAACATAAGGGGATAAAAAAACTCTAAAAAACTTCAAAAAAATGTGCAACCTTGGTATCATCTGAATCATCCGAATCCACGGGCAGAGCTTAAATTGAAAGGTTCTCCTAGAAAGATTTGGGAAGGACGGATGAGTATGCGTACAGTGGTGAAGTCTCCAAAAAAGACATATCGAAGCCTCTTACTGAAGAAGCGCGATGAGATTCTGGCGGCAACGCGGAGTGAACCCGAGGCCCTATCTGCCAATGTGCAGTCTCCTGATGCGGTGGAGTTTGCCGTCAGGACCGTTGAGCAAGATGTCACGGTGGTTACTGCCAACCTGCGCAGTGGCATGTTGAAGGAAATTGAGAGAGCGCTTGCACGTTGTGCCGGTGGAACTTACGGCGTGTGCGAAGCGTGTGGCGAGGATATTTCCCCCAATCGCCTCAAGGCCATCCCCTGGGCACGGTATTGCGTCACCTGTCAGGAACTGCGCTCGCGGAATTAAGGGCTTCGTCTCCAAAAACATGGGCCATGATGACTTTGCCGAGAGGGCAACTTCTCGGCAAGGGGCATCCTGGCCCCTTTGACTTCGGCGTTTGGTGCCTCGCCGATTTATTGCGGGGGTGTCTTCACTCCACCGAAAGGGAAAAGCTCCGGGATTCCTTTCGATTGGAGGACCCTGACCCCGTATAAGTCGTGTGCAGGGAGGAACTTACTCTTTGCGCGTCACATTTTCAGCAATTTCAAACTTCCCGGGCTGCAATCCCGCCCGCAATGCCGCATCGTGTGCGAGCAGTTGGATGTAGACGCTGTCCACGAGCGTCCCCAACCCCAGCCTCAGGGGTTCCACTCGAACTAGCCGTACGTTCATCAGGTCATCAAAGGGCATATCCGTGAAAAGCAGCACCCGTCCGCTCCATTTCCGGATGTCGCTGGCGAGTTTCAGGAGCAGTTTCCCAGTTTTTCCCTGGCGGGCAAAAAGGATGTAGCGGTGGTTGGGATGGATGATTTCAATCGGTCCGTGGCGGAATTGTGCCGCGCTGATGGGCTCGGCCGCCAACCGCGCCACCTCCTTCAGCATCAGCGCTCCCTGGTAAGCCGTCGCAAGGTCCGCCCCGCGTGACATCAGCGCCACATAAGGGGGCCGATTGAAAAACTCCACGATGGGCGGCATCAGCACCTCGCGACGCTCCATTATCTTCTCTTGGGCTTCCACCGCTCGCATTACTTCCTGGGTAAGGGGGTTGGGTGCCTTGCCTGCGATGGCAAAGGCCAGATACATCAGCACCGCCACCGAGCAGGTGTAAGTCTTGGTACTAACGGCAATCTGCTCTCCGGCCATCAAGGGCAGAAGCAATTTCGCGCTCTTTGCCAAGGGGCTGGCTTCCACATTCGTCACGGCCAGCACGTGAACCTTGGCAGGCAAACTTTCCAGCAAGTGCAGCACCTCGGCTGTCTGGCCCGACTGTGAGACTACCACCAGCAAAGTGTCGGGCCGCAAGACCTTCAGGTGATGGTGCAATAGCTCAGCGGTTTCCCACACCAAGGCGCGCACACCCTGTTCCGTCAAATAGGCCTGCGCCGGGTACGCCGCGAAAAGCGACGAGCCCATCCCGGTGAAGACCACCGTCGGCGGCCAATGCGGCGCCAAACTTCGCAAACCCTTCGACGGGATAGCCCCCGGGCTGGCGTAGAACTTCCGCAACCCGGAAAGCGCCGCGGGCTGTTGGGAGATTTCCTCCAAAAGTTCCGTCATGATTTGGACCATCCGGCGTTGTAGGTGAAATGTCCTTCGTGCACGGTCCGCGCGCTGGCGCTCACCCGTTCGCCCCGCCCTGATTTTACCACTGCCCGCGTGATTTCGAGAGCCGATCTCCCGTCGACAAATGTAGCGGCGAGTTTACCTCGCCAGGCCGGCTCTGACCCCGGGGGCGGTCACTGCGGCCTCGATCTCCGATCGAGGCATTCCGGTGCATTCAGCCAAGGCTTTTCAGACCCTCTCCCGGAGTAAGAGAGTCCGGAGTCCGGAGGCCAGGGTCTGGAGGCGTTCTTCCCACCCACTCCCGTGGTGAGAGGATGTCCGTCAGCCGACGTACGGGAGAGAGCCTCGTGCCGCCGCCGTATGGGTGGAGCACGATTTCACCCCCCCCATTACGCACCGAAAAACGCAACTCAGGGCAAATTGTCCCTGGAAATCCGCAATTTGCTGCAAGATGCGTGTCACTTTGCCGTAAATGTCCGACATTTGACCGGACTTTATGTCGTTATTTTGTTTGTTTTCATACCTATACCGGCTTCGCTCGTCATAAATTAACATCCTTTTTCTTGGCGAGCGCCCGGTTTGTGACTTTTTGTTGTTGGGGGTATCAATGAGCCGCCACGATGGGCGCAGGTCCGATTCATCCATGCCAGGCATCCGCGGAACCCCTTCGTCCCCAGGCCCGCCCTTCCCCTGTAGTATACATAAGAGGCTAGACTCTGTCAAGGGAAAAATGAGGCTACGTGACTTCAAGGGAGACAGGCTCGGGATTGCCTCACAGCGAAATGCCCCGCTACCGCTAGTGCATCGTCCTAGGAGAGGGCTCGCGCGCTACCCGCGGCAGTCCCTGACCTGGGTTGCCGCACGCGGCCCGCTCAGGGTCGTTGCCTACTGCCGATCGACAACCAGCACAGCAAATGTTCCCGGCCTCGGGCGCATCTGAGCCCGAGGCCCGTTCGCGGGGGGTGCGGACTCCATCTCCGCCGCGGACAGGAACAGGCGCTTGGTCTTCGGATCGAACGCCATGGTCTTGGCGCTCTTCTGCGTTTGGATGTCGCCGACGGACTCATATTCATTCGGGCTCTTCTGGCGAATCACGGACACGGTGCCGTCGCCGTTGGAAGCGAAGATCAACTGATTATCCGCATCAAAGGCCACTGCATCGACCCGATCGCCAATGGGAAGCGTAGTGATAATCTTGCCGTTTTCGGCATCCATAACTGCCAGAACCTTGCTCCGGCAACCGATAAAGAGCCGCGAGTTGGCGGCGTCAATGGCCATCCCCGTCGGCTTTTCACAACCGGTGATCGGCCATTTTTGTTTGACGGTCAGGGCCACAGGATCAAAGCTGGCTACCATCGCCTCTTTTTCCAGGTTGACGAACCCCGTGCCCTTGCCATTGAGAGTGGCCGCTTCCGCCCCGCCACCCAGATCAATCTTACCGATCACTTCTTCCTTTGCCGGATCGATGGCGGTGATGGCGGCCGCATCTCCATGGCAAACCATGACTCGATTGTCTCGCCGGTCGTAGAAGATAAAATCCGGATCATCGGGAACCGAGATATTTTTGAGCGTTTTGAAGGTGTTGGTATCGAAAATCGATACGGTCGCGTTCCTTCCGTTGGTCGTGAATCCCCGGTGCAGCTTTGGAACGACGGCGATGCCGTGGACGCCCGGCGTGTCTTGGATTTTTCCCAGCACCTTTCCGGAGGCGGCATCGAGAACATCCACCTCCGTCCCATGCGAAACATACAGCCGGTTCGATGAGCCGTCAAAAACGATGTAGTCGAAACTGCCGTCGCCCGGCACCGGATACCTTGTCGCCAGTTTGAACCCGGGAGCATCGGCAGCCACGCCGAGCGCAGCCAGTGAAAGTAGAGCGATCCATAATCGCAGAAAAGTCTTCATCGTTCTTCATCCTCCCTAATGGCTTCGTGAAAGATGCCAAATCTAATTTCATTTCCCGGGTTGACCAGAGGCGCCCGATGGTCGAATCTCAAAGCGGTCCTTCTCTTGCCATACGGGAGTGGCGGCCATCGGGATCGGCGACCCGAACCATCGTCCCGGTCATGCTCATCCCCGTCTTCAGAACAAACCTCACATAATGGTAGTTCGGGAATGCGGGGTCCTGGTAAAGATCCGCAGGGAGGCGCACGATAGGACGAGGGTCTGCGCCGCCACCGCCCGACACCAAATAAACAATGCCATCCTGAAAGAACCGTTCGTAGTTGTGGATGTGCCCGGCGGCCACGATGAAACGTACACGTGACTTCTCCGGCGCCTTGGCCAGGAATTCGGCCAGCGCATGCTCGTTCGGGCGGCCGTTGTGGCTGGCATCCCCATTCACCTGCACGTCCACAACCGGCGGATGATGCATGTTGAAGAAGACAAAGCGCACCGTCGAGGGAAGACTGGCGAGCTGAGCCTGTATCCAGCCGATCTGCTCACTGCCGGGCAACAAGGATGAATTGCTGTCGAGGTTGAGAACATAAACGGAACTTCCGAGCTGCGACGGAATACCATCGCCGGCCGCGCAGCTCGGGGAAAGCATTCCACCAGTTCTCAAGACATTCCTGCTCGGTCGCGTGGCCGGAGAGTTCGTGATTGCCGAGCGCCGGATAAATGTGAAGGTGCGCGTCTCGCCAGATCCGGGTCTCGCAGGCGATACTCATCGTAATCGCCCGCGTTGCCGCCATGCCAGGGCACATCGCCGCTCAGCAGCACGGCATCCGGCTTTTCCGCGGCGACTTGATCGACCAACCAGCGCCGCACCTTGGGATTCGTCGCCTCTAGTCTGGATGGGATCGGTAAAGCGCATGTCGCCGTAAACAATGATCCGCAGGGGGTGGGAGAGGTCACTATCACTGCGCCGGAAGTCCGGACCACTCGCCGGCGCCGCAGACATGGTTGGGGATAGCCTAATACCGATCCCCACCAGAAGGCCGACGGCAATGATGAAAATCGAAAACCGACAATGTCCAAGCCGACGCATACCCATGCCTCCATATATTTTAGCGGAAAGGAGCCCGCCCTTTATGATCGTACGGATCCCTCCCGCACATCAAGCAGGTCTGCAGTCGTGCGAAGAGCGTGGGGCCGATGGCCGGGGTCCGGGTCACCGTCGATCGGCGACCCCGAAGAGCCATCCCCGGCCGCGGTGAGTGGGTTGCCGGCGTGAAACAAGCGCCCTAGTAGACTGCCGTATGATCGTTCAGTGAGCGCCAACCTCCGGCCTATCAGAACTCCAGGCGCAGCATGAACTGGAGGCGCCGCGACGTGCCGGTCCCAGTGGCGCCGGAGTTCAGTTGGGTGGTGATGACCCCGAACTCGCCGGGCCCATCCGAGACATCGGAATCCGGATCGCCGTAGATCGGATGGTTGAGCAGATTAAACGCCTCGGCGCGGAACTCCAATTTGAACTGTTCGGTAAGGGGAATTTCCCTCTGGAGCGCCGTATCGATTTCATAATACCCGGGTCCACGTCCAATGTTGCGTCCCAGGTTCCCCCACGTATCTTTGGCCGGTGTCGCGAAGGCCGCGAGATTGAACCAGTTGTTGATGTTTTTGCCGGCCGCGTAAAGGGACATGCCGGGGACCAGGTCCGGCCGCTGATCATCCTTGTTACCGTCGAGCATGTCCGACGCGCTCCGGTCTGATGTTGATGTTAATCGGGCGGCCGCTCATTGCCGACGCAATCCCACTCAGTTGCCAGCCGCCCAGCACCTTCGCGGCGGCGCCGCCGCTGCTTAAGAAATGCTTGCCGCGTCCGAACGGCAGCTCATAGACGGAGTTGACGGAGAGGGATTGGCGAATGTCAATGTCCGTGCTGCTATAGTCACATTTGAGACACGACACGTTTTGATTGGTCGTGGTGTCGCCCGCTCCGAACCCTTCGTCAGCCAAACCGTGCGACCACATGTACTGCGTCCCCCACAGCCATCCACTGGTGAGATGGCGCTGCAAGGATACCTGAAGCGAGTGGAAGTTGCTGTTGCCGAGGTTATTTTTATAGCCGTACTGGCCAAATGTGGGGATGGGGCGCAGGCCCGTTAGTGGATCGATGACATTGGCCTCTATTTTGCCGAACAGCCGATGCCCCGCGCTGCCGTCGTAAGCAATCTGGCCGATAAAGTTACCCGGGAGCATCCGCTCGACGGTGAAGTCCCAGTTTTCGAAGTATCCATCCCGGCGGTTCGGATCCCACGTCTTGGGCGAGTATAACGGGGCGGGAAGCAGGGACGGAAGAACTGGCCACGCGAGATTCGCCACATCCGCTGACGAAACATCAAACCGTTCGTCCGTACTCTCGTGCCCGTCGGTGAAGTCGTCCATCTGGTTGGGTGAAAAGTACATTCCGAACCCGGCTGCGGATGACCGTTTTCCCTGCATTTCCACCGGGGGCCCATGCCAAACCCAGCCGTGGTGCGAAGTCCTTGTAGTAGGGCGAGTACAGCGGCGTGCCCATGGGGCAAAAACCTCCGCACGAAACCTTCACCACGGCCTGGCGGCCAAACGCCTCCTTCAAGACCGTGTAATGCTCCCACCGCAATCCGTAATTGAGGGTAAGGTTGGACCGTATTTTGAACGTATCCTGCACGTAGGGCATGATGTAGGTGCGCCGTTCCCCGCCCAGGGTCAACGGCCCAACGTAGGAATAGTCGTCCACAACGTCGTTCAGGAATTCGTCAGTGCTGTCGTAGGTGAGGTCCCCGTTGGCGATACTTTCGTCCGAATTGTTCAGCCGGTGGCGCTCCACGCCGATCCCCATCTTAATGGTGTGCCGGCCCCTAACAATGCTCAGATCATCGTACACATCAAGCGTGGTGCCGACTTCCGTGTCGAGTTGGCTATCACTAGGAGTATCGAAGGGGCCGCTCACGTCCGCGCAGATGGTGCCGGGCAGACCGTTGGCGGCCATCGAGAGGGGACACGTTCCATTCTGGTAGTGGTGCAAGGCGGAACGGTTGATTCCCCCGCGGAGCTCGTTAATGATGGTCGGCGAGAAGGTGTGCGTTAACTGGACCACATAATTCGAGGGGCGGATGAGAGGGTTATCGAGGCCGCCCAGGGTGTCGAGCGGTGCGGTCGTGTTGGCGTCGTCGATGTTCAGACGGGCAAAGATGGAGGTTCGATCGGTGAAGATGTGATCCAAACGGAACATCCCGCTATCTTCGCGGATGTTGTTACTCTGCGGTTGAACCAATTCGTTGGTGATGCCGTCACCGACGGGGATCTGCAGTCCCGTGGACGGCCACTGGACGAGGAAGGGGGTGAGAACGGGGTTGGTCACGCTTTCCCGAAACGTGGCGTTCGGTACAAACCCGATTACGGTCGAGTCCAGGCGCTGCCGGATCCCTTCGTAGTCCGTGTAGAAGAAAGTGCGGTCCTTCTTGATGGGCCCGCCAAAGCTGGCGCCGAACTGGTCCAAGCGGAAGGGCGGAATGTTCACATCGAAGGGCGAGCGCGCGTCGAAGACGTTGTTGCGCAGGAAATCGAAAGCCGAACCGTGAAACGCGTTCGTGCCCGTCTTCGAGACGATGCTGACGATGGCCCCGGCCGACCCGCCCTGATCCGCGGTATAGACCGAGGAACTGACGCGGAACTCCGCGATCGATTCCAGGGAAATGGCCAGGCGCACGCCCACCTTCTGGCTCTGCTCCTGGACGCCCGTGGCATCGACTCCATCGTAAGTGTAATTGCTGTCGTCAATCCCTCGCCCGACGAATCGCAGGTCCCGCTGGCCGCCGGCACCCAGGTTGACCGCGCCCGGGGCGAGCGTCATCAGGAGGGACCAGTCGCGCCCGTTCAGGGGGATGTTCTCCACTTGTCCGGTTCGAATGACGGTTGAGATCTCGGCGTTGTTCGAATCCGTCGTTTGAGTTGAGGCCTGCACCTGGACCGTCGTGGTGGTTGCGCCCACCACGAGCTGCATGTTGACGGTGCGGGTCTGGCCAACGGAAAGCTGGATCCCTGTCTCCTGGAAGGTGTTGAATCCATTCGCCGAGACCGTAAGATCGTACGTTCCCGTGGGCAGGCTGCTGATGCTGTAAACTCCACTACTTCCGGTTGTCGTCTGCCGTTTGAAACCCGTGTCGGGCGCCACGACCACGACGGTCGAGTTGGGAACGCTCGCTCCACTCGGGTCCGTCACGGTTCCATTCAGGTTGGCCCGGTTGATTTGCGCCAGCGCCCCGGACACGGCGAATCCAAGACTCGCCAAAAGCAGTATGGGTATGGTGCGACGTCTGAATCTCATGAATTGTTCCTCCTGATTTTAAGAACGGCCAATGGGTAAAAAGCCGAGAAGCGTCGAATTTGGGTGCCAGGAATGAAGTTGGCTACCTTTGGGACCAGTGCGGCTGATCCGGTGACCAGACTGTCATATTGTGATGAACCTAGCATCAAGCATGGATGAAGGAGATGTTAAATGTGTTAAATGAGACTGATTTTCTTGTCCTAGATCAGGATATGGGGCTAATATTCCTACCTAACCTGCTTCCCTGATCGAGTTAATCGCTCGAAGGGCATGTCTGCCCTGCCTGCATCACCCATTTCTCCTTCCGCTCGTAACCCATAACGGAGGCACGGGACCGCGCTTGACCTTTGCAATCCGGCCTCGTGTGTAAGTGGGGAGCAGCCAATATTTTGAAAGGGGGGACGAAGACCTTAGATTTAGCAGTTGCCAGACATTCTTTCCTGCTGTAATGTTGACGTAATATTATCGTAACACTGCTGTAACATGGAGCTGAAGCGATGTGGCGTAGTGCAGCATTGGCATTTCTGCTGAGCGGATTGGTCCTTGGCGGCGTTCGAGCGGGTGAGGCTAGTTTGACCCTTGCCGCGGATGCGCCTCCTGAGCTTGTAAGCCCATATCATCAGTATGACTTGAAACTAGGCGCTTTCTATCCGGCGCCGCGCCGCCCAGCTGGAGTCATCCTGCACGTCTGCATTAACGGCGGACGGCCTCTGAGGCTGGTTCTCGACACCGGCGCTGAGTTCATCGTGATTGGGAGCAAGGCCGCGCGTCCTATCAGCCTTTCCTCTGTGTCAGAATTGGAGTTGGTGGGTTTGGGAGCCAGACCCGCAAGGGTGGGGCGGGCGGAGACTGTGGAGATTGGTCCGCTCTCCTTCCGCAACTGCCGTGTGGCTATGGTGGATGGCAGAGTGATCGAAGGGGCCGACGGTGTGATTCCCTTGAGCCTGTTCTCCGAGTTCCTCTTGCGCCTGGATTTGCCGGAGATGACGCTGGGCCTGATTCCGTATTCGCGCGAGCTAGATCCAGCGGTTCCGCCCGCCCCCGGCGTCACAAAACACGATCTCCTGCTGGCCCCAACCGTCTTGAACGGGAAGCAAAGCGGGTATGTAGTTTTGGATACCGGCGCTTATTGCAGCGCCATCTCCCGCGAGGCCGCACGCACCCTGAATGGCTTCCCGATTGTGCCGGAGGTGCGGCTCGCAGCGGGGACAGGTGCGGCAACCGGCCGGCGCGTCTCATCCATTGTACATTTCGCAATTGCGGACCAGGACCTTACCCCTAACGAGGTTGTGGCCTTGGATCTTTCCAACTTGAGCCGTCACTATGGCGTGGAGGTAATAGGGGTTCTCGGGTTCCCGGCGTTGAGCAATTACCTTTTGACCATTGATTACCGCAACGCGCGGGTCAAAATCCAGCCGCCACAAGGTAACTCCGCTCGGGAACTGCATCGTGGTCACAACGCCAAAACTCCCGCAACTCTTTCGTTCCATTAGGTGCTCCTCAAAATCAAGCTGTTTGCCGAAAAAACCTCCGGTTCCCTCGCACGCCTCCGTCCGACCCTCTCTCGAATACGAGCGTTTGAAAGCTTCCCGTCGCCCCGGTTTAATCGGGCCTTCAGGATTCGGACTGACGCCCTTCCCCACTGAAATTATCCAAACTCCCCAGATACGGGGTTCGAGGAAGTAGCTCCTGCCCTGCCACCTACTGTCGACGAATCCGCTGGCACAATCCGAAGTTGTGGCCGAGGCACTTGGAAAGAATCCACTTGGGCGTAAAACGGCATTACCTTTTTTGGGCTCGTTGTCCCACACTCCGGGCCGCAGTAACGCGAAGCCGCAATACCTCCGTGCGTCCCCCCTTCCCGCGGGGTTCACCTCGCCCACCCCTTGGCGCGCTCCACGGCGCGTTCCCAGTCCGCATACAATTCCTCGCGGCGGGAGACGTCCATGCTGGGTTCGAAGCGGCGGCCCAACCTAAGATGCGCCGCAAGTTCCAGCTCATTCTGCCAAAATCCCGTGGCGAGGCCTGCCAGGTAGGCTGCACCCAGAGCCGTGGATTCCGTTGTCGCCGGGCGCTCCACGGGGATTCCCAGAATGTCCGCTTGGAACTGGCAGAGAAAATCATTGCGTGCCGCGCCGCCATCCACGCGCAGGACCTCCGGACGCAAACCGGAATCGCGCGCCATGGCGTCCACTACTCCGCGCGTCTGATAGGCAATGGACTCCAGAGCCGCGCGCACCAAGTGCGCCCGGTTAGCCCCGCGCGTGATGCCGGTAATGGTCCCGCGCGCGTAAGCGTCCCAGTGCGGCGCTCCCAGGCCCACGAAAGCGGGAACCAGGTAAACCCCGTGCGTGTCGGGCACAGAGCGCGCCAAGGCTTCACTTTCCGCGGCGTCGCTCAGCAGTTTCATTTCATCGCGCAGCCATTGTATGGCCGCCCCGGCAATGAAGACGCTGCCCTCCAGAGCGTATTCCGTGCGGCCTTGCCGCCCCCAAGCCACTGTAGCAAGCAGCCCGGACTCAGAATGCGGAATTTCCGTGCCAGTATTCATCAGCAAAAAGCACCCGGTCCCATAGGTATTCTTCACCATGCCGTGCCGGAAACATTGCTGCCCGAAAAGGGAAGCCTGTTGGTCGCCCACCACGCCGGCGATGGGAACGGGGTCGCCAAACAAGAGCGTCTCACCAAAGATTGTGCTCGACGGTTTTACCTCCGGCAGGAGCGATGCGGGAATGGCAAAGTAGTTCAGGATTTGCTGGTCCCAGGCCAGCGTGTGCAGGTTGAAGAGAAGTGTCCGCGAGGCATTGGAAACGTCCGTGGCGTGCACGCGCCCGCGCGTGAGTTGCCAGACGAGCCAGGTGTCGATGGTTCCACAGGCAAGTTCACCGCGCTGCGCCCTCTCGCGGGCGCCAGGGACGTTCTCCAGCAACCACGCGATCTTGGTCCCGGAAAAGTACGCGTCGGTTACGAGACCGGTTTTTTCGCGGAGCGTGCGGTCGAAGCCTTCGGCGCGGATGCGATCACAAATCGCCGCCGTCCGCCGGCATTGCCACACGATGGCGTGGTGTAGCGGCTCACCGGTTGCGCGATCCCACAGCAGCACCGTCTCCCGTTGATTGGTGATGCCGAGCGCCGCCAAATCCTTGGGGCCCGCCTGGGCTTCTGCCAGGACCTTCTCTGCTACTGCGTGCTGCGACTGCCAAATTTCTGTGGCATCGTGTTCCACCCAGCCCGGTTGTGGATAATACTGCTTGAATTCCTGGCTGGCGGAAAAGCGCAGGGACGGCCATCATGGTCAAACAGAATGGCCCGCGAACTCGTGGTTCCCTGATCCAGCGCCAGAACGTACTGGGGCATGTGTGATCCTCCTTGAGAGCTAGCATCGCTTTTCCATTCGCGTCCATATAGGCCGGACCAGATCACAAGCTATTGGGGCGGAAGGCAAGCGCAGCATTATATCCTCGTCGCACTCGGCGTTCCACGAAGGAAGCATGTTGTCCTTTCAATCCGTCTCTCCGGCGGTGGTTCAGTTTGAGCTGTTTCCGGCGGCTGAGCGCAACATCGCGACTTTCGAACGCCGGCTT
Organism: uncultured Acidobacteriota bacterium; assembly: GCA_963825395.1. Taxonomy (GTDB): domain Bacteria; phylum Acidobacteriota; class Terriglobia; order UBA7540; family UBA7540; genus Bog-366. Next base: position 206,693 of record CAWGTQ010000074.1, read on the forward strand.
ACACCCAATGGGGTCACCGATGATATTGGGTGGGGCTTCGTGGACTGGGGTTACGTCCGGAATCAAGGCGAAGTCGACGTCGCGGTCAATCTTCACTTCCTCGCCGCCGTCCGCGATATGGTGAGATGGTGCTAAGCCCTGGGAGATGCCGGCAACGGCGATCGATAGGCGAACCCGGCCACGCGGCTGGTCTCCATTCTATCGGCGTGGTTCGATCACGCCTTCGCAGGGCCTGATGTATGGGAAGCAATGCGGAGGGCTGGAAACATGCGCGCAAATAGCGGGCGCAGAGTTATCCCGCGCCCGGCAGGATTACTCTGCAGCTTTTTTGCTTTGCGGTGCAATTCCCAAGCGCTTTTC
>CAWGTQ010000075.1:0-53957 GCA_963825395.1 uncultured Acidobacteriota bacterium
TAGTGGAGATTTATCAAGGCGATCGCCAAAATTACGAAATGCCGGACGCGCCTCGCTCCCCCCGCGAGCAAGACTCCATCGGAGGCTGGCGGCCGAAAGGTTTCATCAACCTGGCTTTGGACAAAGGTTACCGATTGGGTTTCGAGGCGAGTTCGGATCATGTCTCGACCCATATCAGTTACGCAAATCTCTATGTTAAGGATTTGACCCGCGAGTCGGTAATGGAGGCTCTTAAGGAGCGCCATGTCTTCGCCTCCACGGATGACATTCTTGCTGATGTGGAAAGCGGAACGCACATGATGGGTGACGAATTCTCCACCACGGACCTGCCTACGCTGAAGATCAAGCTGCGCGGGACTTCGAAATTCGTCAAGATCAGCATTATTCGCGATGGCAAGTTTGTGTATTCGACTTCCCCCAAAACGCAGGAGGTGGAATTCTCCTGGCGTGACAACCAGCCCAATAAGGACAGGACCAGCTATTACTATGTCCGGGCCGAGCAGGACAACGGCGAGCTGGTTTGGGCTTCACCCATGTGGATTCGATATGCGGGGCCGTGAATTATGAATTGGGGATTATGAACGAAGCGTGGAAAGAGCGGATTGTCTATTACGGATTCGCCGCCGCTTTGGGCGCACTTCTGCTGCTTTACTTTCTCGGCGTTTTCACGACCTTTTTCGGGATTGACACTGCAATACTGATCGCACTGCTTGCGGGTTACAAAACTTTCTACAACTCTCTTTCGGCTTTGTTGGAGAAGCGCATTTCCGCGGATCTGGCGCTTTGCATCGCGGTGGTTGCTGCCCTGTGCGTGGGCCAGAACCTTGCCGCCGCGGAAGCCATGCTCATCGTTCTGGTCGGCGAGAGCCTGGAATCCTACGCGGCCGGCCGCACCACGGACGCCATTGAGCGCTTCGTTGAGCAGATGCCACATACCGCTACGCTGCTCCGGAACGGCCGGGAGGAGACCCTTGCCGCGGAGTTGCTGGCGCCGGGCGACTTGGTGCTGGTTCGCAGTGGCCAGCGCATCCCTGCCGATGGCGTGATTGACTCCGGCAGTTCCAATGTCGACGAAAGTTCGGTGACGGGCGAACCTCTGCCGCAGGACAAGGGACCCGGCGACGAGGTATTCTCCGGCACGCTCAATGGCAATGCCCTGTTGCAGATTCGCGTAGCCCGCAGCGGGGCGAATACCACGTTGGCGCGGGTCATCGAACTTGTAAAGGAAGCCCAGCAGCGGCGCTCGCCCGTGGAACGCCTGGCGGACCGCTATGCAAAGTTCTTCCTGCCAGCGCTGCTAGTGGCGGCTGGGCTCACGTTTTTCCTTACGCGCGACTGGCTGCGCACCGTGGCGGTGCTCATCGTCGCCTGCCCGTGCGCGCTCATCCTGGCCACTCCCACCGCGATGGTGGCGGCGATGGGCGGATTGGCGCGGCGCGGCATCCTGGTGCGCGGTGCCGCCGCGCTGGAGCGCGCGGCCAAGACCGATGTCATCGTCTTTGACAAAACCGGAACGATCACGGAAGGCCGCTTCGCCGTCCTCCGGATCCTGCCGGTGACTGGTTCTGAAGATGATTTGCTGGTCCTGGCGGCCATGGCGGAGCGAGCTTCCAGCCACCCGTTGGCCCGTGCGATTGTGGAAGCGGCCGCGCACCGAAATTTGCCTGTGCCCGAGCCCGATGAGGCGGAAATTGTCCCCGGCCGCGGCGCGACGTGCAAGTTGGGTGCCCGAGAAATTCGCGCCGGCAACGCTGCGTTTCTCGCCGAGGCAGGGATCTCGGGCGTTGAACCGTTGCTGGAACAAGCTGATGTGGCGGGGGCTTCGGCAATCCTGGTGGCAGAAGGGCAGCGCCTGGCTGGCGCCATCCTTTTGCGCGACCAAATTCGCCGCGGTGTGAGGGAAGCGCTGGCCGGCCTCCCCGAGCTAGGCCTTGAGGATCACATCCTCCTGACGGGCGACCGCAAGCGCGCGGCGGAAGTGATTGCACGGGAGGTTGGGGTTTCCCACGTCGAGGCGGATTTACTGCCGGCGCAAAAGGTCGATCGCATCCGGGCGCTCACATCCTCGGGCCGTCATCCGGCGATGGTCGGTGACGGGGTGAATGACGCCCCGGCGCTGGCCAGCGCCACCGTCGGCATCGCGGTCTCCGGCGCGAGCGACATCACCGCCCAGGCTGCCGACGCGGTATATCTTCCCCAATCCTTGGAGAAGCTGCCGGAGTTCTTCCGCGTCAGCCGTCGCGCGGTGAAGACGGCGCGGCAGAACATCATTTTGTTCGCAGCGGTTCTTAACACCGCCGCCGTGATTTTGGCGGCGACCGCCGTAATCGGTCCGGTGGGAGCGGCCGTAACTCACCAGCTTTCTTCCTTTTTCGTCATGATGAATTCTCTGCGGCTCCTCCGCGCGCCGTCCCTTGGCGAGTCGAGGCTTCGTCGCAGGTGGGCCGTTTTCCTTTCGCGTTTCCGGGTGCCGCAATGGGTCACCGCGGCGCGCGAAACCGCAGCCCGGTTTGAATTTGGAGTGTTTCTTGGGTGGTGCATTGCCAACTGGAAGCGTCTGCACAAACCCCTGGTGCTCGCGGCCCTGGCCCTCTACCTCGGCAGTGGATTCTATATCCTGAGCCCCGATGAAAACGGTGTGATTGAGAGATTTGGGCGCAAACTGCCGCCTTATCGCGAGCCTGGCCTTCATTACAAGCTTCCCTGGCCGGTGGAGGCCCTTACGCGCATCAAGGCACGACGTGTGCGTGTGGTGGAGATTGGATTTCGATCCGTGGCGAGTGGACCCGAGAACGAGCCCGCGTCCTACGAATGGAATGCGCAACACAGCACCGGCCGCTTCCGGAAAGTGCCGGAGGAATCCGCGATGCTGACCGGCGATCAGAACATGATCGAGCTATACGCCAATGTGCATTACATTCCCGCGCATCCGGACGATTTTCTGTTTCGGCAGTTGGATGGTGACGGAACGGTGCGCGCAGCCGCGGAATCGGTGCTGCAATCTGTGGTGACCTCCTCGTCGCTGGATGACGTGCTCACCGAAGGCCGTCGTCAGATCGAACAGCGGGCGCGGGACGAATTGCAGCGCCGGCTCGACGAATATGGCGCTGGGGTTCAGGTTTTGGAAGTGAAGCTCGAAGATGTGCATCCGGCTTTGGAGGTGGTGGATGCATTTCGCGAGGTTTCCGATGCCTTTGAAGAGAAGAACCGTCTTATCAACGAAGCGGAGGGCTACCGTAACGAACAGGTGGCCTTGGCGCAAGGAAACGCCAAGGCAGCCCTGGAAAACGCCCGCGCTTACAGCCTAAGACGCAAGACTCGCGCCGAAGGCGATGCCAGCCGATTCCTGTCTGCAGAAGAAGCATTTCGCTCAGCGCCGGAAGCCACGCGGTCACGCCTGTATTTGGAAACCATGGAAGAGGTATTGCCCGGAAAGAAGAAATTGATTCTCGACACCAGGGCCGGCCGACGACAGTTGATGCTGTTGCGCGACGGAATCGCTTTGCCCAACGGGCTGCGCCCTCTGCCGGAGTAGGGAAATGATGACTCAGCAAAAGAAAATCCTTGCCGCAGCCACTGCCGGGGGGCTGCTCCTTGTTTACCTGACCTTCTACACCACGCGGGAAATGGAGTTCGCCCTCATCACCCAGTTCGGCCGTCCCGTGCGGACGGTGGTGAACGCCGGCCTGCATGTGAAATGGCCGTTTCAATCCATTCTGCGCTTTGACCGCCGGCTGCGGGTCTACAATCCCCGCCCCGCAGAGTTCCTCACCCACGACAAGAAGAATCTCGTGATTGAGAACTACGTCGCCTGGCGAATTGAGGACCCCGACCGCTTCGTGAAAAGTGTGGGCGACACTGCCTCGGCGGAAATGCGCCTGCACGACATCATCTGGTCCGGGTTGTCGGCTGCGCTTGGCACGCTCGACCTGGAATCTCTCGTGTCCTCTTCGGCGGACAGGGTGCAGTCCTCCGCCATGCTTGATATGCTGACCAGCCGCGCGGATCTCACAGCGCTGGAGCAATACGGCATCCGCGTAGTGGACGTTCGCATCAAGCGGCTGAACCTGCCTGAACAGAACAAGCAGAGCGTGTTCGCTCGAATGCGGGCCGAGCGCGAACGCATTGCCATGCAGTACCGCGCGGAGGGTGAAGAACAGGCGCTGGTGATTCGCGCCAACGCCGACCGCGAGAAAGAATCGATTCTTTCTGCCGCGTACAAGGAGGCCGAGACGATTCGCGGCGAAGGCGACGCCGAGGCCACGCGCATTTACGGGCAGGCGTATTCCAAGAATCCGCGCTTCTACAAACTGGAGCGGACGCTCGAGTCCTACAAGAAGGTGCTGGACGATAAGACGACGATCATTCTGAATTCGGATTCCGCTCTCCTGAAAATCTTGACGCAGGGCGAGGCGGGGGTGAAATGAGTTCGGTGCTGCTGGCTGCTCCCGACGAAGTAAAGGAGGCTCCGCGCTTCACGCGCCGGCGTGGCTGGGCGCTGGGGTTCCTCGGGGCGTGGTTGCTTTCGGGGCTTTATCTGGTGGCCCCCAACCAGCAGGCGGTGGTGACGACGTGGGGAGCGGTTACCTCCCCAAGAGTCCTGCCCGGACTGCATTACGCGCTGCCATGGCCGGTCCAGCAGGTCTACAAGCTCAAGGTTCATCAGCTTCGCCGCATGATGATCGGCGGCAACGTGGCAGACATTCCGCTCGGACGGTTACAGGCAGCCGCCTCCGAGTTCCTGAGTGGGGACCAGAACTTGCTCAATGTGCGCGTAGTGGCCCAGTACTCGGTCAGTGAACCTGGGGACTATCTCTTTCGGGCTGTCGGCGTCGACCAAGTCGTGGGCGCGGCGGTGGAGTCGGAACTGGCCCGCCGACTGGGGCACACCGCAGTGGACAACATCATGACCACCGATAAAGTGGCGATTCAAAACGATGTACTGGTGGCCGCGCAGAAATGTTTGGATGATTACCGTGTTGGTGTTTCGCTTTCCAGCATCAACATTGAAAACGTCGCCCCGCCCCCCGACGCCGCTGATGCCTTCCGCGATGTGGCCGGGGCGCGGGCGGACGCCCTGCGCTTCGTGAATGAGGCGCAGGGGTACGCCAACGATCTTTTGCCGCGCGCTCACGGCGAGGCGGAGCAAATGGAGGAGGCAGCTCAGGCTTACAAGGAGGGGAAGGTCAACCGGGCGATGGGTGACGCGGCCAGGTTTGCTGCCGTTGCGGCTGAGTATGCCAAGGCGCCGGAAGTCACCAGCACCCGCATCTACGTGGAAGCCATGGAGCTAATTCTTCCTAAGTTGCGCAAGCTGATTGTGGATTCCAACGGCAGTCTCGATCTTTCGATCATCGGAAAGGATGATGATTCCGGAACTCCCTCGAAATGACCCATCGAATTGAGGCCAAAACCGCTCTCACCGTGGCGGTGCTGTTGGGTGTCTTAGGTGTCGTGCTGTTGCGCTCGAACCACTGGCAGTTGCCGTCTTCGTGGAAGGGTTGGAGGGCCGTCGCGGTCAGGCGGGTTCCCTCCAATCCCGAGGATGGAGTTTACGCCATGTTCGAGGCCGCGCGAGTTGGCAACGCGCGAGCTTACCTCGACTGCTTTTCCGGCCCGCTCCGCGAGCAGTTGGCCGTGACCGCGAAGGAAGACACAAGTTTCAAAGAGTATTTGATCAGCCAAAATTTCGCCGTGCAGGGCACGGCCGTTGCTATAACCGACCGCCCCAATGCTGATGAAGCCTGGGCTCGCGTGGAGTACGTCTATAGCGACCACAACGAAGTGCAAAACGTCCACCTGAAAAGGGAAGGCGCGCGCTGGATAATCATCAACATGGACGGAGCTCAGCCCGTCCCCGCACTTGTGCCCTATGGCACAAAGGCGACGGAATAACAGGCTGCAAGAAATGCTAATCGCACCAAATCTCTTTTGGCAGGAGCCGCGGCGAATTATGGCGAAACCGATCGGCGCCGGCGGGCATGGCAGTGCGGACCAGCGCCGTCGCCGCAATTGTTTTGAGCTTTATTTTGTGATCTCCTTCAAATCAATAGAGATCATCTCGTACGGCGTGGTGCCGACATTTTCGAACCAGTGCGTCTTACCTACGGCCTTTGAGAATGCGGCGCGCCCTGTTTCCTGGTCGTCGTCGTGGACCGTGCCATTGTTGACCACATGATCCCGAATCTTGGACCCGTGTACCACGATGTAAATATGATCCAGCGAATGCGTGTGGACGGGAGACCGCTCGCCGGGCTGCAACGACCACCGCACCACTTTCACCTTTGCATTCTCGACTACAAGCTGTGCCGGTACGATACGTTCACCGGCGGGCGTTTGCGCTTGGAGTGCAAACGCCAGCAAGCCCATTACCATGCCAATGAAAAATCGCTTCATGGTGATTCCCTCCCTTGTCGCCCCAGCAGCACGAACTGGATGCTGCGGGAGCAATATGTCCGAGTTTGATATCTCTGCGGATGATACCCAATTCATATGCAGCGCCGAGCGTCGATGCAACCTACCTGATGATCGAGCAGGCGCGGGCGGCAGGCATCGTCCCCTCGCGCTCTGTCAGCGAAGGGTCCATCACTTTCAGCGCATGCACTTCGTAGAACAGCAATAAGGCGTTTGGCAGGACGAGCACCGTTTCATCACGAAAGCTCCCGCAAAAAACAGACAGAGTATAACATCAGGAAGGGAATAGTAATTCACGGTCTCGTGGCCAATGACCGACTGGGGACCCTTCCGTTGAGGCTCGGAAGAGGAGAAAGGCGTGGGCGACAACCGCCGCAGGGGAGCCTTTCAAGAGCAGTGACAAATGAACAGTGACGAGAGACTGGCCAACGCCAATACTGGTCACATAAGCTTTGTCGAGGCGACGGAGGGTACCGCGAAGCACCAGGTAACAGGGGAGCCCAGAAGCGAATTGAGAAGCGATTATCTGAGATCCCAAACAGTAATAGACCTAAAATCGGGTTGGAGATGCATCGCGGGAAATGCCTTGGTAAGAGGGTCTTGTGGGCCACTTATCACGGGGGCTCGTGACGAGAGGGAAGGGGTATATCCGAATCGCACTGGACATGTGCCGCCAAGCTTGGCAGAATAATGAGCACGCTCAATTCGGGGCGTGGCGCAGCCTGGTAGCGCGCTTGCCTTGGGCGCAAGAGGTCCGCGGTTCGAATCCGCGCGCCCCGACCAAGATTTACTTTTTGTTTTCACTGAATTAGCATTTCCTTCTTCGCGTCATCCTTGCTCAAATTGGGAACACTTGGGAACAAAACCCTGGCGACCGTCTCCAGGGCGGCTTGCTTGGTGTCGTCCTGGCCGTGCGTGTAAAGCATCGTAGTCGATGCGCTGGTGTGGCCCAGGAGCGATTGCACCGCCGAGATCGGGACCCCATGATTCTCCGCAATCGTGGAAAACGTGTGGCGGAGAGTGTGCCAACTGAAACGCGGAATGCCCAGGCGGTCACAGACCGGCTCAACCTCGCGGCGAATCAGGTTACGATCATCGAAGATCGTCCCCGTGCTGTTGGGAAAGAGCAAGTCTGACTGGCCTTTTCGATTCCCCAAATATTGCCTAAGCACCTTGACCAAGAGGAGCGGTAGCTTAAAGCGCCGTTCGCTTCTCGCCGTCTTGGTTGTTTGCACATGGCCCCGGTAATAGTCCCGGCGCACGTAGAGCAACCCCGCGTCGAAGTCCAGGTCCTCAAGGCGCAACGGCAGCAATTCACCGATGCGAAGGCCCAGACCCAGAGCAAGGAAAAACATGGTGCGCACGGGCTCGGTAAGAGATTCCAAGAGCTTCGCGATCTCCGCCACGGGAAGAACTCGCGCCTTGCGTACGCGCTCCATGGGAGGCAGCTTGACCCCGCGCGCCGCGTTGTCCTGGAGCCAACCCCAATCTTTTGCGGTCTCGAGAATCTTGCTGAGCAAATCCCGCAGGTGCCCGAGCGTTTGGACGGAGTATTCTTGTTTTTGCTTCTCGATCACGAAGTGTTGGACTTGGATGCGTTGAACGTCGGAAATTCGCTGCTCGCCGAAGTAAGGAAGCAGGTGCTTTTTGGCAAGACAGCCGTACAGCTTGCGTGTTGAGAATTTCAAAGTGGGAAGGATTTCCGGCACAAAGTACAGGTGCCAGAAGTCGTTTAGGGTTATGGTGGATTGCGGACGGACGGCCCCGCTGTTGAATGGGCGCAGAAAAATATCCGCCGCGCGGAGTGCATCTTTCTTCTTTGGAAAGTCCCCGAGCACTATCGACGGCTGGCGCCGCCCCATCGTGCCGTCAGTGTTGAGGTAATCTTCGCGGTAGCGCAGCACCCAGACCTTCCCTCGCTGGAAAACACAGCCTCGTTGATATCGTGGACGAGCCACTGGGAGAATCCTTTCTCCCGTGTTTCGCCACGCCCCTTCTGCGAGTCGGATTGTACCAGCTACCTCGCCCATCATCAAATCACCGATGCCAGCGCCCCAAGCCCATACGGAAGAACTCCTTCGGCACTTCTGCCGAACGGATGACAGTTTGCTTTCCCCCGCTCGAAGTTGGCAATTCAAAATCAGATAATTTCTTTCCGGCAAGTATTCCCCCGAAGTGAAGCCCCCCGAGTTGCTTGGACGCGTATTTTGCCGCATAGAATGTCGCCGCCCGCTCCCGGTCAAAGGGTTCAATGCGAGTTATCCCGAATCGACGGAATGCCTCAGCCCACCAAAATTTGCGGTACTGATCTGCTACGCCTGTAACCAACGCATGACAGTGGTACCGCCCGCCGAGGCTACCGAACTCTTCGGCAATGACCCAGCCCACCGGCTTCGAAGTGGCCCTTTGGACAAGAGCAAAATATTCCCCGAGCCGTGCCAGCATTGCATCAGGTGCAGTCAGACCATTTGGCCCGTCATCCCGGAAGGAAACAGGATTCATGAACCAATCCCAATCCGCCAAGTCCGCCATGAATTCGCCAAATGCTCGCGGCAACTCCCGACGCTGTCTGCATCTCAGCGCCCATCGCTCTTGCGCCGCCCGGTGGTCAACTAAGCCCGTATAGAGACACTCCGTGTTACAAGGATGGGAAGCAACTCGAAACAGTCATGCCCCTTCTCTGCATCCGCTCCGGGCAGTCCGGCACCCAGGGCGGCCCAGGCGTGCCCGTATGCGTCGCGGGTCGAGAGAAGGGGAAGCTCGTTGCCCGCGCTTCGGGTGCCCACCTGGACCGGCCTGGATGCCGTGTCTACCAGCCGTTACGCCTTACTGTGTGACTTCCTGTCTTCCTCGTAGCGTTTTAGGATCGATGTCTCTACAAGAGCCTTGATCGGTCCCCGAAGTCTCACGACCTCAAACCACACCGTTTTGCCTTGGCGTGAAGGCGGCGACACCCAAGCGGGCTTCCCGTCCCGCTCAATCACTCGAAAGCCCGACACTTCGACGGAGCCTGCTTCGCCGAAGTCGATGGTTACATCAGCTACCGCCTTAACTGCGTTGCTAGGCTTGTCGATTAGCTTTAGTTCGACCGTGATTTCCTTAATCATCGCTTCCCTCGCAAGCGTGGATGTTCTCTCAAATAAAATTGTGCCACGGGGAAAATGGGGGTTTTGCGTGGGATTTCAGTTGGGCGAAGTGGGGTGAATTGGGGTATTTAGTGGGGATATCTAGTTGTGTACAAGTTTACGATAGCGTTCGGGCTTGAAGTGCTTCCAGTCCGTCTGAACGGTGGCCAGCGCTACGCCGAAATTCGCCGCCGCAAGCTCCATCGCTAGCCTCTTATGTTGAGTGTGGCCCTGGAGATTCAAAACCTTTTCCTTAAGTTCGCTGTGCTTGCCAGCCACTTTGAAGGTTAGAAAGTCGGGATGTTCCCTGCGAAGGGCCTCGTAGTCGGCTGTACTGCCCGTCATTCGTGGGCGCAAACGATACAACTCCTCGATGATCGTTGCTACCGTGGACGCACGTCGTGCAGGCGGCTTCAGGTTCTTTTTGATTCGACTTCGTAGGCGGTGCTTTCTGCCGGTGTGCGATTGCACACTTGTAGTGGAGTGCGCCGTGGTTGGGCCTGCCTGTGCGGTAACAGGCTCGGCCACAATCGCTGAAGCCGCGTCCATAAGCAGGTCGAGCCGCGACAACCCTGCCTTTACCTTTGCCGCATCAGGTACAAAGGCGTATGGTCCCCGCTTTTCGGGGGCACGAAAGTAGAGCTGCTTTATTTCTTGGCGGATCGGCTCTGCCTGGGGACCCTCGCTGAGCAAACAAATTTCGAGCCGCTCAATCTCGGGCATCAGCTCAAACATTGCACCGTGCCACTGTTTTGCCTTCTCTTCCGCTTCGTGGCTAGCGCGGGCCTTTGCTTCCGGCTCATCAGTTTCGCACGCCTCTTTCCTTAACTCCTCTTCCTGGCCGATCAACTCCCTTACACAGATGGACAGTTCCCCCAAGCGCATGAGCACAGTATTCCGCCCGGCGGTTCCGGTGGTCACAGCACTGTCTGAGGATTTAGCTATGTCCGGTCGCGGCCCGCGCGATTTCCTTTGTAGGCATGGCTGGATGGTACTTGGCATAGTAGGCTCGGGAAGATAGTCCAGAATCTCTTTCAATTTAGCAGTCAGAATTGGAAGCTCACGCTGGCAGACGGCTCGTTCGGGGTGACGAAAATACGGGAAGCGACCCACCATGGCCTGTACCATTTGCAATTGACGAATTTCTTGGGCAATTACCCGCAATTCTGGGGGATGAACGGGAGTTTTTTCCAGAAGCCCCTCCCAGCCAAACTCGATACCAATCCAATCGCACAAATGATCCCACTCATCATAATCGGGGGTGTCTTCTGCATCGAGGGGAATATACCCACGGTCCTGGAGACAGGTCAGGGCTCTCAGGACTTGTTCCCTGAAATCCTCAGCGATAGGCATTTGTCGCTCCCCGCGACTCAAAATTCCTTCCCGAATTGAAAGACCGGCAGGCACGGGGAAGGCGTGCTTTTCGCTGATCGGGCTAGCCGGTCAAAAGGATTTTATCACGGCATGTTTCAGAGGCAAGCGAACAGCCGGGAAGCTGAGCATTGCTGAGACAAGCGCAGTCCGCTACTTCCTTGGATGATTGTATTTGACCCGAAGCCCTCATGAGCCGCCCGAACTCAGCCGATATTTCCAATTGGGGCCGAGGGCGCAAGTTGACGGCGCGCGGTTCCTGGGGGTAGCATCCATCTCGACGTTTCAAGGAGCGCCCGCGTGAATCTACTTTACTACGGCGATAACCTCGACATCCTGAAAAGGTACATCAAAGACGAGACGGTTGACTTGGTTTACCTCGACCCGCCATTTAAGAGCAATCAGGATTACAACGTACTCTTTGCCGAGCAGAACGGCACGCGCTCGGCTGCGCAGATTAAAGCCTTCGAGGACACCTGGCGTTGGGACGAAGAAGCGGCGCGCACTTATCAAGAGACAGTCGAGACCGGCCCCGAACAGGTTTCCAAGGTCATGCAAGCGTTTCGAACGTTCCTGGGTGAGAACGACATGCTCGCGTATCTCTCGATGATGTCCCCGCGACTTAATGAGCTTCGCCGGGTGCTCAAGTCTAAAGGTAGCATCTGTCTGCACTGTGACCCGACCTCAAGCCATTACCTCAAGTTGCTCATGGATGCCGTGTTTGGTCCCGAACACTTCCGCACGGAGATATCCTGGAAGCGTAGCAGCGCCCACAGTGATGCAAAGCAGGGCCGTCGCCAACATGGGCGCATCCACGACATAATCCTTTTCTACACGAAATCCGATGACTGGACGTGGAACCAGATTTACAGCCCATACGATGAGGACTACACTGACCAGTTTTACCGTCATGTCGAAGTGGGCACGCAACGCCGATACAGATTAGGCGACCTCACGGGGCCGGGAGGCGCAGCAAAAGGTAACCCGAAGTATGAGGTGATGGGCGTTACCCGGTACTGGCGTTACACGAAAGAAAAGATGGATGAACTAATCCGCCAAGGCCGCGTCATCCAAACTAATCCTGGGGCTGTTCCGCAGTATAAGCGCTACCTGGACGAAATGCCCGGCGTTCCCATTCAGGACATGTGGACCGATATAAAGCCCATTGGTGCGCAAGCTGCCGAACGGTTGGGGTATCCCACCCAAAAGCCGGAAGCCTTGCTGGAACGTATCATCGGGGCAAGCTCGAACGAAGGCGATGTAGTGCTTGACCCTTTCTGTGGCTGTGGAACGGCGGTTGCCATCGCGCAAAAGTTGAACCGGGAATGGATTGGTATTGACATCACGCATTTGGCCATCACGCTTATTCGCCATCGGCTGAAGGACGCCTTTGGAGACAAGGCCCAATACCAGGTGGTCGGCGAGCCGGTTTCCTTGCCCGATGCTGAGGCACTGGCCAAACAGGACCCGTATCAGTTCCAATGGTGGGCGCTGGGCTTGGTAGGTGCGCGCCCAGTCGAGCAAAAAAAAGGTGCCGATAGAGGTATCGACGGGCGAATGTACTTCCACGACGAACCAAAAATCACGAGACAAATCATTTTTTCCGTCAAGGCTGGCGCTCTGCACGCTAACTATGTGCGGGATTTGCGGGGTGTGGTGGAAAGAGAAAAAGCAGCGATTGGCGTATTGATTTCCTTGGAACAGCCAACTAAACCGATGCGCTCCGAGGCGGCCTCGGCTGGATTCTACAAAGCCCCGTGGGGCAACGACTATGCACGCCTCCAACTCCTGACGATAGCCGACTTACTTTCTGGCAAGACAGTGGATTTTCCCCGAGAAAACGTCACGTTCAAAAAAGCCCCAAAAGCTAGCGAACCTGTACAGGAAAATAAAACCTTGCCCTTCCAAGAGCCGGGGGAGCCATGATTCGTTTTGATTAGGTTTGGGTTCACTCTCTACCTAGTTCTTGGTCGATTAGCTCGTGGGTTATATCTTGGACTTCCTGGGCGGTCTCTTTGCCGGACACCTCGGCTTCCAAACCGCTCCGCACGGCTTCGCTCAATTGGGTATCGGAAAGGGCAGTCCGATAGTCGTCTGCGGAAATTTCATCCGCGCGCTTCAGCTCTAGCAAGTAACTTAAAATTTCGGCTACGCCTTGCTGAATTAGGCTGGCTTTTTGGGCCTTGCGCTGCTCTTCGGCCCGCCGCTCTTCGATCTCATGGCGTGCTTCGTTTACAGTCGGCTCCAGCGCTTCCTTCCCTTCGACTTCTGAAAGGTCAATGGGAAGCTCAGTCAGAATCTCTGTACACTCCCGCGTGATCCGTGCTTTATCCCGGTCCGTCCGGCCCCACGGGAGTTCACTAATCGCCCAATTGATAAGGCGTGCGTCGAGCATCCGCCGCGCGATGGCTTGGCTGATGGGCCGGACTGCCTCCTGGGCGGCTACTCTCATTTCGTACACACCTGTAGAGTCATCGAATCGACGGAGGGCTTCGCGAATCGCGACCGCCGCTTGCACCTTGTCCGGCTCCGTCGCCATGAAGTGCAGGCTCCGTAATGCGTCTTCCGTGAGCCTCTGGCGTCTCTCCTGTGTGTCGCGGGCGGCCCGGAGGGGTTCGACTAGGGCTTCAAGGGTGCGGACAATAATGGCGCCCATGCGGGGATCGTCGGCGGGCTGGCGCTTGGCTATTTCGGCTTCCAACCCGTCTAGCATTTCCTTGCGTTGGGTCGCTGAAAGCCATCGGTACTGGTAAGCTGTGACAGCCTCGCTCGCCTTTTCCGCCCATCGGCAACGAAAGGCTGTCAGCTCTCGCGCGGCCTGAAGTTTTTGGCGTTCCTGGGCGCGTTCGTGCTCCTGGCGGGCCTCTTCCTGGGCTTTCTCAAGCTCTAGCCGCTCGCGCTCCACTTCAAGCTCGGCTTGACGCTCTGCCGCCTCATCCTCGCGGGCCTGGGCCTCGGCCTCCAGTGTTTCAGCTTCTTCTTGCTCTTCCCGTCGCAGCTTCTCCAGTTCCCGCCGTGCCCTGTGTTCCTGGGCTTCAAGGGTCAATTCCTCCAGCCGCTCGCGGCGATTCTGTAGGACGGGCGAAGCCTCGCGCATGGGTCGCGGTCGGGCGTGCCGCTGTTCCCGCATATCTTTAATGCTCTCCATTGTGATTCGAAGGTGCCCGCCTGGGGTGCGGAAGCTGTCCAGCCTATCCTCGGCCACCATCCGCTTGAGGGTGGGTGTTGAGATGCCGAGGGCGGCGGCGGCCTCGCTTACGCTGAGAGATTCGGCCCCTGATCGGATTTTCGCGGCTTTTGTCACGGATTTTCTTGTCTATTCTTCACGGTTCTTCGCGGTTCCGCGCGCGATTAGAACAGCGGGTCTTAGCGATTTTCAAAGGATCTTGCCAGACTAGCAGACCTTTCGTATAGTGGCGTTCAAGACGTTTACGACGAAAAGGTGCGAGTAAAGAACTAGGAGAATGTCTTATGCTCACAGAGTTTCCACCAGATGTAGTCAAAGAAGCATGGTGGCAGGCAAAGGGCCGCTGCAAGTGTCGCCGAAAGACTCACGGTCCTCCAACTTATTGTGGCAAGAAGTTGTCGTGGTCGAACCGTGGACGGCAGGGCAGGGGGTGTTGGGAGGCACACCATATCAACTCCAATCGCCCTGGCACTCTCTCAAACTGCGAGATTCTGTGCTGGGACTGTCACTCCGGCACGTTCGGTTGTCACAGAAAAAGAGCTTGATCCATGACTTGAGCGCAGCGTGGGTGATAGTCCATCCTGGCGGCGAGAGGCACCGATTAGCCTCTTCAACAGTTCTGCATTCACGCACACACATAAGGTCATGGTCCGGCCCAGTCCACAACCCGACATAGCAAGATTCAGGGCCTATGAATCGCAGCGGCCCCCGTCGAAGGCCATTGCTTCCAAGATACCAGACATCACGCCAGTGGTAGCGTTCCATTAACCATTCGATTAGCATAGGCCTTCAATACAGTTCCGCCCTTCAGTGATGGCGATCGGTTCCGCGTGCCCGCCGCCTCCGCCAGATTTCGGCCGCGAAACCCTGGCGCTTTTCCTTGGGCGTGTCGTGGATGATTTCGCCCCCGGAGTCATGTTCCCCTCTGGTGTGCTGAAGCGCGGCCTGGGTGTACTGAGCTAAGGTGTGCGCTCCGGGGTTGTATTGGTGTGTTCGCCTTCCTTGGCCGGCGCGGGCCATCGCGATTCCAAGGCGGGTATTGCAACTTTTGCAAAGATAGCGAAGGTTCTCGGGTGAGCCGTTCGACTCGTCGCCGTCGATGTGGTCCACCACCAGAAAACGCGTTGAGTCGCACTTAGCACACTTTCGCGGTCCTGTTGGGGCACATCCCTGTGCGCGGTAACGGCGCGCGCGATCAGTTATGGAATCATCGGGCTTAAGCCAGTGCTGGCCGCACTCCTGACCAGCACCTAATCTTCCCCCTCGTCCTCCTCGGGCGTCACGATTTCCGCGATTTCGTCAAGCTGGCTCTGGAGGTCCTCATTTTCGCCTTCGAGCTCCTTGATTCTGTCGAGCAGTTCGCGCCTTGTAGGGACTGGCATGGGATTTACTCCTTTCGGATATCTGACGGTGACGCGCCTGTATTCGGGTGAGCCCTTCAGCGATTCGCCCGCGACTTCCTTGCGTAGGTTGCGGTCAGGCTCGGCCTTACGGGTGGTCGGCACAGCGTGGGCATTGCGTCGTTCGAGTTCTCGGCGAGTCATGGGTTTCATGCGGACAGGGTATGTCACGGCGCACACTGCATCTAGCCCCGTAAATGCGCGCGGTTTGTTGGTGTGCAAAAGCGAAGTCGATTTTTGGTATGAGAAGAGAGGGCTATTTTGGGTGGGGTGTGATTCGGAGTCTACGCGCAAGGGCGGCGCGCAAGCCTTTCTCGGCCAGATAACTGCCGTAGGTGTCCAGCCGGTCGAAGTCGGGAACCTGGACCTGCAGAACTTGCTTGACGGTGTTTCCTTGCTGGATCATGCGACAGGCAGCGTCGAGGCGGGGGTCATTCGGTCGGCCTGGCCTCGGGGGTAGTGCTCGGCGCATCAGCCGCAAAACCCGTTTCTTGAAAGCGCTCGGGTCGGGAGATATCTGGTCGGCGAAATTCTCTGTCAACCTCGCCGCGAACTGACTGATGACTTGCTCAAGTTGGGAACAAATGGGAACAAAACCCCCCTGTTTCGGGCTCACTTTGGCAGAAGGAGCGTTGGAAACACAGGCGTTAAGATGGGTTGGACTTATCTTGGGCGCAAGAGGTCCGCGGTTCGAATCCGCGCGCCCCGACCAAATAACGTGTTTGATTCACTGAATTGGCCCCTTCGGTCTAACCTTGTCCTCTGCCCGATAGGGAGCAGAAGCGCAGCAATCTGCTCCACAGCATTTCGCTCCTCCTCACATATCAGAATTACTTACTTCCTCTGATCAGGTCCATGAATGAACGATGTTTCTTTTCTTTTACTTGGAAGTAGGGAGGTGGATCCTGGAGCCGCTTGAAGTCATTCCAGTCGGTTTTTGGGGGCAGCTTAAGAATTGGGGGAGCCGGAACACCGGAAGGCGAAGAGGGAATTTGGGGAATGTTCGGTTTACACGCAGGAGGAGATAATTCCTTGGGACCCTTTACGTGTTGTGGCGGATCATTTCTCTTTTTCAGAATTTTTTCCTGCTTGACGTTTTTGGGAAGCGGTACTGGATCGGGCGCGATGGAAGTGGTCGGTGAAGACAATTCTACAGGCTGTTGTACGGGGGAATCCTGGGCACTCGGTTGCGGCTCGACAGCGGAAATGGCGACGTTCTCTCGCGCATAGGTCGCCTGCGAGGTACCCTGGGCTGTTGACTGCGCGATTCCGGCAGTTCCAATGCGTAGCCATTTGGGAAGCTGCGTGGCCGCGATCACGATCACCGCGATGCCTAGGAGGATTGCCCCGATGGCCTTGTGGAAGCCTCGAGGGCTTTCGGTTGTGGCAGGCCGTGAGGGAGGGTTCGCCGGCGCGAGTAGCGTTACAAACGGTGACTGTGCGGTCATGAGCGCAGTTGTAGCGCCCGTGATCTCACTCCCGAATCTACCGCCAGTTCGGGGTTGTGAAGCTTCAGCGGGCGCGACGAGGCCAACGGTAGGCTTGGACGGAGTTGTGGCGGGTATCGCAGGCCCGCCGGGCATCGGTTCCCGCTTGGCTATCACCTGCAAATAGCTAGGGGGTGCAATTACCGGACCGGATCCCACCGGCGGAAACTGTTGACCGGTAATGAAGGCCTCCGGTGGCGGTAAGGCACCCAGTTCAGTGGCTTTCGGAGGGCAGAGCGGCAAAACAGAGCGTAGCCCGACTACACGCTGATCTGCATCCAAAGCGCTACTGGGCTCTGCGGGCGCTTCAAAGTTGCGGTAGTTCTTGAGGTCTTGCACCATATCCTTACAGGTCTCGTAGCGATCCGGGGGGTGCTTCGACAGAGCCTTGCTGATCACACGCTGCAGCCCGGGATGGCTGCTTGCATTGCTTCCCGAAGGGTAAACTGGTTCTTCATTCATGACCTTATAGATGATGGTGCTGACGTTCTGGCCGGGAAACGCTTGCGTTCCCGTGAGGCATTCATAAAGCACTACGCCCAACGAAAAAATGTCAGACCGGCCATCGATAGGAAAGCCTTTGATCTGCTCGGGCGACATGTAGCCGGGCGATCCAAGCACGAAGCCCGTCTTTGTCATGTTGGCTGCTAACAACAACTTGGCAATACCGAAGTCGGTCACCTTAACAAGCCCGTCGGCGAGGATCATGATGTTGCCAGGCTTAATATCCCGGTGAATAACCAGATGCCGGTGGGCACAATCCAAAGCGCTCGCAACCTGTTCGAAAATCGGCAAGATCGTCTCCACCCGGAGCGCACCTTGCTCTTCCAGCATCTGCTGAAGTGTCTTGCCTTCAAGAAGTTGCATGGCAAGGTACAGTGTCCCCTGGTCCTCTCCAAAGTCGTGAATTGTAACAATGTTTGGATGGGCAAGGGCTCCTGCTGCCTGGGCTTCCCGGTGGAATCGAGCTTTGTGCTCTTGATATTCGGCGAACGACAGCCCTTCAATTCTGATGGTCTTGATCGCCACGCTGCGACCAATGACGGGGTCGAATCCTTTGTAAACGATCCCCATCGATCCGCGGCCAATTTCTGAGCCGATTTGGTATCGGCCCGCTTTGGTGAATGCCACCATATGAACCTCCTCCGTCGGTGCTCAGGTGTCCGGCGGATTATTTCCTCAGAGGATTTGGATCGAGAAGCCAAAGATTCCCTTGAATAGGATCGGTAGCGGGCTCGCTCTGCCGTTGAAGCGGTGGCGGGAACAGACTTGGTCCCCCTATCGGGCCGTACAGTGGCGCTCTGTTGCTACCCATCGCAGCCAAAACCTCTTGCATGAGTTGAGGTGCCAGAGCGAGAATCTGCCTCTGGCCCTCCGGCACCAAGTAATGCAGGGACGACCCTAGGACGGCGAGTTGCAGCGCGCGGATTGAGTACTCCCCTCCAGCGTGCAAAGCCATAAGTGCGCTGCAATGTGCGAACTTCGAAAACGGTGGGTTCATCGTTCGACATGGCGGTCCTACGATCCGCGCATGGCCAAGGGTTAAAGAGAAGTCGTCGGAAGGTGGAACCGTCTGTCCCCAACTCGCCTCGAAAGGAAAGCTGAATTTGCCGTTGTGCACCCGCGTGATGGCCCAGCTTATGTTGAGTCCGGCCACCAGTATTGCCAAGAATACAACTTCCACCAGATTGAAACTTCGGGTCGGCTTCATAGTTTATCCTCAGATTGGGTTCGGTAATCGCACGCCGTGAAACCCGTATATTGCGGTTTCTACTCTCTATAGCGGGAACCAGGGCCGAAAAGTGTCATCACAGGCCGGGCTATTTGCGAAAAAGACTCAGCAGTGACTTGAAAGGTTCACTGCGCTATGATACCGGTGTCATAGTCTAGGGCTCGGTTTTCCGGAAAGTGAGCGCATTATGGTGGCGCCCTCCTCACGCGAGGTAACCCAATGGCTGCAAGCCTGGAGTGAAGGGGATCAACAGGCGTTGGAGCAGCTAACCCCGCTTGTCTACAAGGAATTACACCGGCTCGCGCATCGCTATATGGCTCGGGAGCGCCCCGGCCATACGCTGCAAACTACCGCTTTAGTCAACGAGGCTTACGTCCGCCTGACTGACGCCAGGCAGGTACACTGGCAAAACCGTACTCACTTCTTCGCCGTCTCCGCGCAATTGATGCGGCGAATTCTGGTCGATATCGCGCGCGCGCGGGGTTACCAGAAGCGAGGCGGAGGGACTCAAAGGATTACTCTCAACGAGGCCCTGGTTGGACCGCAAGAGAAAGGCTGGGACCTGGTAGCGCTCGACGATGCGCTGAAAGCTCTTGCCGTCAACGATGCCAGAAAAAGCCGGGTGGTGGAATTGCGCTTCTTTGGCGGGCTGAGTGTGGACGAGACGGCCGAGGTCCTGAGAGTCTCTCCTGAAACTGTGAAGCGTGATTGGAAGATGGCCAAGGCCTGGCTGGCGCGGGACATGGGGAAGGCAGCGGCGAGTGAGAAATGACGAGTGATCGCTGGCAACAAATCGAGCAAATTTATCACTCCGCCTTGGAGCGTGAGGGGACCCAACGAGCGACTTTTCTAAAAGAAGCCTGTGGTGGGGATGACGCGCTTTGGCAGGAGGTGGAGTCTTTGCTCGCCCAGGAGAAAGGAGCGGAGGAGTTCCTGGAGACGCCAGCACTGGAAGTGGCGGCGAAGGCGCTGGCCCAAGAGCAAGCTTCTTTGCCGATCCCCCCAGAAACAGGTCCTAACATTATCGGCAGCGCGGTTTCCCACTATCGCATTCTGGAAAAAATAGGTGGTGGGGGGATGGGTGTAGTGTACAAGGCCGAGGACACGAGCTTGGGCCGCATCGTAGCACTGAAGTTCCTGTCGGAGAAATCGGCTCAGGGCCCTAAATCCATCGAGCGTTTCCGGCGCGAAGCCTGCGCGGCTTCCGCCCTCGACCACCCCAACATTTGCAGCGTCTTTGAGATCGGGGAGCAGGACGGCAAGCCATTTATTGTCATGCCGTACGTGACGGGGCAGACGCTGAAAGAGAAGCTGGGCGGGCGCCATTCCCAAACTTCCTCCTTCGAGCGCGGGGAAAGGGAGGCCCGATCACCTCGGGATTCGGGGTGGCACCAAGGGGCGGTCAAACCGCTAAAGGTAAGCGAAATAATCGACCTGGGAATCCAGATTGCCGACGCACTCGATGCGGCACACTCCAAAGGCATCGTGCATCGTGACATCAAGCCGGCGAACATCTTCGTCACCGAGCGCGGTCAAGCCAAGCTGCTGGACTTCGGGCTCGCGAAGATGGTGACGGGGCGCGAGGCACGGGAGGAAGTTACCGGCGACTCGACCAACTCGGACGCACCGCTAACGAGCACCGGAGTCGTGGTGGGCACGGTCGAGTATATGTCCCCGGAGCAGTTGCAGGCCGAGGAGCTCGACGGGCGCACGGACCTGTTTAGCCTTGGCCTGGTGCTCTACGAAATGGCATCGGGGCAGCGGGCCTTCAACGGCGACTCGCTGGGAGCGACAGTCAACGCCATCCTCCACCGAGTTCCGCCATCTCCCCGGCTTTACAACCCGGACCTGCCTCCGAAGCTCGAAGCGATCATCTCGAAGGCAATCGAGAAGGACCGCGCGCTGCGTTACCAGACAGCTTCAGACTTGCGAGCCGACCTTCAACGGTTGAAGCGCGATACCGAGTCAGAGGAAGGAAGGGTTCAGCCGGTCATGGCTGATCTCCGCCCCATTTGGAAGCGGCGGGCGTGGGTGGCGGCCGGCATCGCTCTCCTCGCCTTGGTTGCGATCGCGATGCTGCTCGTGGGGTTGGGTGTGGACAAGTGGCGCAATCGCCTGCTGGGGAACGAGACAGCCCTGCACATCCAGTCGTTGGCAGTGCTGCCGCTCGAAGACCTTTCACACGACCCCCAGCAGGAATACTTCGCCGACGGTATGACGGAGGCGCTGATCGGGGAGTTGAGCCAAATCAGCGTGCTTCGGGTCATCTCACGAAATTCTGTGATGCAGTACAAGGGGCTGCTCAAACCCACACCGCAGATTGCCAAGGAGTTGAATGTGGATGCCGTGGTGGAAG
Organism: uncultured Acidobacteriota bacterium; assembly: GCA_963825395.1. Lineage (GTDB taxonomy): Bacteria > Acidobacteriota > Terriglobia > UBA7540 > UBA7540 > Bog-366. Next base: position 21,073 of record CAWGTQ010000075.1, read on the forward strand.
GCTCGGTGTTGCGCTCGGGCGATCGCGTGCGAATCTCTGTACAATTGACCCAGGCTGACCCCGAAAAAAATCTGTGGGCGGAAAGCTACGAGCGCGACTTAACCGACGTGCTGGCGTTGCAGAGGGAGGTGGCCCAAGCCATTGCCGGGGAAGTCCAGATCAAGCTGAGCGCGCAGGAAGCGACCCGCTTGCGACCGGCACGCGCCGTGAAGCCTGACGCCTACGAGGCCTATCTCAAAGGCCGATACTTTTGGAACAAGCGGGACCGCGAGGGAGTGACGAAAGGCCTACAATACTTCCAGCAAGCTGTCAACTTAGACCCTGGCTATGCCCTTGCCTATGCTGGGATGGCTGACTCGTACATCATTGACGGTGATAACGAGTGGCTCCCGCCTTACGAAGCCTTTCCGAAGGCAAAAGAGGCGGCACTCAAGGCTTTGGAAATCGATGGGACGCTGGCCGAAGCTCATGCCTCGTTGGCTTGCATTAGGGAAATTGAATGGGAGTGGATGGGCGCCGAGACGGCATACAAGGAAGCCCTTGCACTAAATCCCGGATATGCTACGGCTCATCAGTGGTACTCTTCTTTGCTTTCTGTTACCGGACGGCAAGACGAAGCGATAGCCGAGGCAAGAAAAGCTGCAGAACTTGACCCACTTTCCCCTACGGTTAGCACCAATTTGGGGAAAATCTATTACTTTGCCCGGCGGTACAAGGAGGCGCGGTTGACGCTAGAGGGGATTGGTGACGTTTCTCCAGACTTCTTTTGGGCACGATACCTCTTGGGACTAGTGGCCGGGCAAGATCACAAATTCGAAGAAAGCCTCACAGATCTTCAAAAAGCGAACAACCTTTCCTCCGGGGACGACAGAACAAAGGCGACACTCGGTTATGCATATGCCCTTTGCGGCAGAAAAGACGCCTCACAGAAAGTATTCAATGAGCTCAAGGCACAGTCAAGGAGGAGGTACGTGTCGCCGTACCTGCTTGCACTGGTCTGTGTGGGATTGAACAAGGAGGAGGCGTTCCATTGGTTGGACGAAGCATTTGACCAGCGCAATATCGAGCTCCCTTGGATTGGGGTGGACCCCCTATTTGACCCCCTGCGTTCGGACGCGCGTTTTCATTCGCTGGTGCGGCGTATGGGTCTGCCGAAGTAACCTCATTGTCGTCGTTCCGCGCGGAACGGATTTCCATGCCTACTCACAATCAACGTAACTCTATTGATAGCCGGGGGGTGGCAAATGGGATGAAAACTCGTGACCGTGAAATCATGGGGGAACAGTTGTCGCTGCTCATGAGGGGCTGGGACTTTCCTGAGGAGACCTGCGACTCCCAAGTCCTGTTGATCGTTCCCCCCTTCCATGCTTTGAAATTCCCGTCCTTAGGTGTCCATCTTCTCCAAGCATGTGGCCGGGAGGCAGGATTCCGTGTACAGGTCCTCTATGCGACCATGCTCCTGGCTTCGATCATTGGGGAAGAACTCCACGAGGATATTTGCGAGGCGTCTGAGGGAACTTTCGCGGGAGAGCGCTTCTTCGCTCGGTGCGCTTTCGGACTTCCACCACTCGGCCGCCGTGCCAGCCGTATGTATGAACCAGATTGGGTGGTGGGTCCGAACAAGGATTGGGAAATCGGTTTCGATTTTGACTCCGGTGACGGTAAAAAGCCGATCACCCTATCGATGTTGCGGCGTTTGGAAAGGTGCGCCGACGGCTACCTCGACATTGTCGCCAGGGCCGTAAGCAAGCGATCCTATAAGATCGTTGGTTGTACCACAACCTTCCAACAAACAGCCGCTAGTATGGCCCTGTTGGGCCGGATCAAAGGCCTGAACAAAGACACCATCACCATTCTCGGGGGGGCAAACTGCGAGGGGGAAATGGCGCACGGGATTGCCTCGCTGCCGTCGGGCATTGACTATATTTTCTCAGGGGAAAGTGAACTTACATTTGTAAGGTTCGTTCGAGATATTCTCGCCGGCTCACCACCCCAAAGCCGTCTCATCCAAGGCGAGCCATGCAGAGATATGGATGCCCTGCCCATGCCTGCCTACGAGGAGTTCTACGAGCAACGTAGACGTTTCCTTCCCATGACCAAAGTACCAGCCGAGCAAACGGAAATTTCCTATGAGACGAGTCGGGGCTGCTGGTGGGGACAGAAGCATCATTGTACCTTTTGCGGGTTCAACGAAGAGGCTATCGCGATTCGGCAGAAGTCTCCGGGCCGGGTGATTGAGGAGTTGCGGGCGCTCCTCGATTCGTGCCCCGCGAGGACGGTAAGCATGACCGATAGCATTATGCCGTACGCATATTTCCGAACTCTTCTTCCTCGACTTGCCGGGGAAAGGCTAGGAGCCACTATTTTCTATGAGCAAAAGGCCAACCTCTCGTTGCCGCACATTCTAGCTCTTAAGCGGGCAGGGATCACGTCCATTCAGGCTGGGATTGAGTCGCTATCGTCTCGTCTTCTGACCTTGATGAAAAAGGGTGTGCAGGCGCGACAGAATTTGATGTTACTACGCTTTGCCCGAGCAGCGGGCGTGAGATTGTACTGGAATCTTCTTTGGGGATTTCCTGCCGACGATGTAAAAGCATATGAGGAGACTCTCGGTATTCTTCCCTTACTCCACCACCTTCAACCACCACACGGATTTGTGCACTTGAGTGTTGATCGTTTCAGTCCCTACTATTCCCAGCCGACTGAATTCGGCGTGCGCACGATAAAGCCCCTCGCCGGGTACTACGATTTTCTGCCCAAGGGGGTCGATGTTGAAGGGATCGCCTACCACTTTACGGCCGAATACCCATGCGGGTCACATGACAACATAGAAGTGATTTACAGACTGGAGCAAGAGGTGACTCGGTGGCAGGCCGCATGGAGGAAAAAAGATGGAGCCCCGGCCCAGGATCTGAGACTTTCCCGAAAACGCGGATTGTACGTATTGGTTGACACACGCGATCTGTGGAGAAGTAAAAGGAAAGCGTACTCGCTGGATGAACAGGAGGCTTCCACCCTGATGACGGCGGGACCTTATTCCGGAAGCTGCCTTGAGGCATGGGCCGTGCAGGAAAAGCTCGCTGTTATTGCGGACGGTTGGTTTGTCCCTTTGGTCGTGGCCGAGCCAGAGATTCTCCTGGATTTGATGGCCGAGCAGGAGCAGGAAAAGCAGCACCCAACAGGCCCATTAACGCTGTTGACTTTGTCGGACTCGTTAGATGAGAATGGGAGGCCCTTGCACCGAAAGGCAGGGGTGAGAGATTCTCCTCTGCTATAAGATATCGAATGGCCGAGGATCCTTGCATTTGGCCCTTGCGGCGTCTTGGTTGGCAATTCAATCCTTCGATCCTATTTATGGCAAGTCTTTACGGGCTTTCGTGCGGCAAGGACTATGATGATGAGGGCAACTGGTAGAGGAGGATGGTTATTATGAGTGGCGGCTTTACGAGAATACTCGGATGCAAACTGATAAAGAGAGCCGGCAAGCTGGGATTTAAAGTGACCGAAAAAGGCGGAGTAAGTGTCTACGGGCTGGGACGTTTCCCCACGACCCTTTCTTACGATCAATGGACAAAGCTCCTTGATGCCGGAGAGGACCTGCGAGCTTTTCTGGAGGCGAACAAGAGCTACCTGAAGCCGAAGCCGTAAGATTTTAAGCTGTCGATCTTGTTTGTTAATGCATCGTGCTGCCAGGTGGCCGTTGACCGGATATTGCATGATTCCTAAACCTTCCTCGCCCGCGCAAGCAGAAGGTCAATGAGTTACTCCAGCTACAGTTACCTTCGCTGCCACTTGCGAGGCGGCTGGAAACAAGCTAGGCTTCCCAAATAGACGCCGCCGGGGGAGTTGCGATCAGTATGATTGAGCGTCGCGCAAGTCAGCGAATCCCGATGGCACTTCCGGTTGAAATCCGCTGGGAGGGGCTTGCCGGGAGCCCCATGCAAGCTATGGGGGTAACCGGCAACATCAGCGGCAGCGGAGTATTCATTGAAAGTCCTATCGGCCTGGACCCCGCAACCTCGGTCATGATCAAGGTGATCCTTCCCCGGGAGATAACCAAAGTTCAATTAGAACTTTTGTGTCACGGACGAGTGGCGAGATGCAACCAGCACGGGCAGGCGCAGGGACTGGGTGCAGTCATCGACGAGTATGAATTGCGTCCAGTGCCTGAGGCTGGGTCGGGGGGCGATCGTCCCCACGAAGGCAAGTGATTCGCATTCCCGGCCGTCTCGAGATTTCTTACAAATGAAATTCCAAATAGAATATAATCACAATTATCATACGCGGGTGAGTCCTCGCGCAGGAGATCGCCCGAAACGATTGGTGCGGAATCGACAAATGGGAACAGTGCGAGCTTTGAAGGGAAGAATACGCGTTCTGGTGGCTGACCGGGAGGGCATTTTCAGGCTGGGCCTCAAGAAACTTTTCGCCGTGGAGGATGATCTCCGCGTGGTGGCCGAAGCCGAGAATGCCTCCGAGGTTTTGGCGAGGGCAGAAACCTTTCGCCCGAATTTGGCTTTCATCCAGGAAGAAATCCTCGCCGGGGGCGATAGCAACCTGATCTCGGCAGTGCGCGCGGTGGCTCCTCAATGTAAGGTCGTCGCCACCGCTTCCTCTTCATCCGACGAATCATTGACGCGCCATCAACGCAATGGCGTATCCGGGGTGATCCTCAAGACGGTTGACCCGCAACTCTTCGTCAAGTGTGCGCGCCGCGTTGCCGCAGGGGAGACGTGGATGCCCAAGGGGCAAGCTTCCAATGTGGCTAAACCTCTCGAGGCGCGCCCCGATATCCCACCTCGTCCTGTCGATACCTTGACCCGCCGGGAGAAGACGGTCATCAGCTACTTGATGCAGGGTTGGCGTAATCGGGAAATCAGCACGCACCTCTCCATCTCCGAGCAGACCGTAAAGAACCATCTTCGCGCCATCTACGATAAGGTCGGGGCCTCCGACCGGTTGGAACTCGTCCTCTACGCGATCCATCAACGGATGGAATTGCCCCCCGTGCTTTCCACCGTTCCACCCCGCTGAGACAATCTTCCGGAGCGAGGGCTGGGAGCTTTCGGCCCTCGACTCATCGTTGTAAATTTGGCCCGCCATGGCCTCAGGACTTCCTCTCACTGTTCGACGTGCGCCTCTCATCGGTGCCCGGTTTGCGCGGCGTCAGCCTCGTTCACTCTCAATCCCGTTCCGAAACCCGCCTTTTTTTGCTAAATGCCTTTTTTTCTATAAGATCGTGGCAAGGTGACGATTCTCCTCAATTCGAGGGTCTTGGGGTATTAACTTGCTTATTTTCATAGATATCGTGGAAAATAGCGCTAACCTGTGTATTTTCTGCATGATCCGAGAAGAAGCTTCCCCCCGGCCTTTCCACCTTCGGTTATCTTCCGTCTTTTCATAAACATCGTGGAAAATAGCGTAACTACTTTGGATTCAGTAACATCGTAGCAAGCCTAAAATCACCCTTCTGTGTTTTCAACAACATTCAGGCTTCCCTCGCGGATTTTGGGGGGGATTTTCTCCTTTGGGAGGCGACAGTTGGTGGTTTGTACATGGACATCGCCACCACCCCGCTTTCTGCCCGGCGAAACATCTCCACGGTTTCGGCAAATAAGGGATGCGCTGCCTGTTCGGGAGTCAGCAGCGCCCGCGCCACTCGGTCCACTGAGCAGGGCGGGGCGTTGAGCATGAGCAGGAAAAAGTTTTTATGGAGGGCCGAACGGGTACCGGTCCGCAAGCTGTTCATCCGCGATTGCTCCTTGCCCCGGGCCGTGCGCGGCCCCGTCGATTTCTTCGCGTTGCGGCGATTGGCCTCCATCCGGGCAGGTGTCATGCTGGGAGACTTGCGCAGAGACATGGCGGCGCCTCACGTCTACCTACAATCCTAGTATACACCATAGCCTAATAATGTCAAGAGACAAAGTGTCCGATCCTGAATTGTGGGTTTTTTTGTGGCGGCGCCCGGTGAATTTGGCGCTTGCAGCGCCGGCCTTCAGGCCGGCATATGCGTGGCCTTTTCCCCTGCCTTATGACCCACCGAGGCTATCCGCTTTCATCAGAAATTTTAGAGGATGGTACCTTAGGGCAGGACTATTGCCCTTTGGTACCATTGACTAGTCTTTTGCGAATCTGCCAAAATGTCTACGATAGGGTAGAATCAAGTCGAAACTAGTGCAAGCGAGACAAAACGTGCCAGCGTCGCTCGGACCCACTCCCAACGTCGAGAGGGGAATTTTACCGATAAAAGGGCTTTCGATGAATGAACCCAACATGAGGGCCGTCAGGCCAAAGGGGCAGAAGTCAGCAAATGGAATCGTCCATCGACCCGGGCTTAGCCACTGGCTGAATACCGGGCTTGTCGGCATGTCCCTGGTTGTTATGTTTGCCCTTGCCGTGCCCTCCGAGGGATGGGCGGATACCGTTAGCATCTTCGATTTGTCGTCAACATCAGCGGCGGGGCAGATTTTCGCTGGGGATGGATACTCGTTTGGCGCGGGAAGTGCGATCACGATCGACACTACGAATGGCACAGTAACAGGCGCCAATATTACCATCGACAATTCGACAGGCGTGGTTGCAACTTTTTCCGGCGTGCCCAACCTTCTCGACACCCCGGATGGTTACTCCTGGATTAGCGGCGGCAGCGAATTCGCTATTACGGCATTACCAAACGCCTTTGTAGGATTCACGGGATGTTCCAATTGCACGGGAGAATTCTATAAGGGTCTTTCTCTATTTGCCGGATCGGTTTCGCTCACTGATCCACCGGCGTCCGCTTCGGAACCTGCCACCATTCTACTTCTCGGAACCAGCTTATTGGGTTTGATAGGATTGACCCTGCGCCGGAAACAGCCGGAGTAACCTCGCTCAGCGGCATTGGGGCATCAGGAATTTACCTCAGGTCGTCTTCAAATCCCTTCCACCACTCCTCACCACGATTATCGGGTGTGGCGAGCCAGCAATCGAGCCACTTGAGCAACTTCCGATTCTGGGGGCGCAGGCGGGCAGTGGGCCGGTCGGCCACAGATGCTGTCGACTTGGATTGCTGCTTGTGCACGGTTGGGGTATTCGGCATGAAGTTCCCTCAATCCTGAGGTTAGCACAACCCACTCTGACATCCCGAGACATCACGCCGAGCATAACGCCGCGATGCACGGGGGCGCCAGCCCGCCAACCCCCAGTCCCCAGCCCCTAGGTCCTGCTCTTGCGACCTCGGACTCCGGACATCGGACTGTCTTTCTTATCACTCGCCACTTGTCACTACCTTTTGCGGCTCCCACCAGTCCCTTCGGGGAATCGCAGACTCCCAAATCCATGGTCTGGGCCAACCCGCCGTTGACAAGCAGCGGCTGGATGCCTATTCTGGGGAAATAATGGCGTACGGTCCGCGTGTACCTTCACCACTCCTGAGACGCTTCAAAGATGCCGGCAAAGGAATGAGTCAGCGGCAAGCAGGCGAAGCGATTATCCGCGCAGTCCTGGACCACCTCCGCGCCGAAATTACGGTTCTGGATCGGAACGGAGACGGCGAACTGTTTCGGGTCGGCAAGGGTGATCCAAGCCACGGCATTCACGGCGTGCACATACATCCTATTTCGGTTCAATGGGGTACCTGGGAGTTGAAGGCTCACAAGGACGCAATGGCTTTTCTAACCGACAAGGATTTCAATGAGTACCTCGGAACATTCCTCCTTGCGCTCGAGGTCGGCCGCTATCGTGTTGGCTTCAAATAGGGGTAGCCGGTAGCCGGGACCCGCGGTCATGAAGACGCTAATCGTGGTTACCCCGCCTTACATCGGATACCCCGGTCAGAACTGTACTGACTGTGGCTGCCTGCTTATGTGCGCGCTTCGGAATGCCGTGTACCTCACACCGCAGAGGTCTGATTAGATAACGGCCTCGGCTCCTTTCCCGGCTCGCCTTGGTCTTTGAGCACTTCCAAGTCTACCGGTATCGGAGCCAATGCCGTTATCTAATCAGACCTGTTTTGCAAGTCCTCGGCTTTTTGTTGTCGATGGGGGACGAACCACAGGGAAAAAACGCGGGTCACGGGCAACGGGACACGGGATACGAGCGAAATGAGAGTCCGCAGGCCGACGTCTTGCGGACGAGTCGTTGTAAAGGTGCAGGGGTTTTGATAAGGTAAGATTTGAAGCGAGGTGCGCATGGTAAAAACCGTCACTTTCAACACGGAGATTCCCCCCAGCCGTGAACTGCGCGTCACGCTACCTGCGGACGTGCCCACCGGGTCCGCTGCGATTGTGATTACGGTTTCCCCCCGCCGGACTTCGGACTCGGCCACTTTTGACGACCTGCTGAAATCCGAATTCTTAGGAATGTGGCGCGATCGCTCTGACATCGAGGATAGCTTGGAGTTTGCCCGGAGGCTCCGGTCAGAAGGGTGGAACAAATCCGCCCCATGAACCTGGTTGATACGGACGTCCTCGTCGATTGTCTGCGCGGAACAGGTCCCGCCCAGGAGTGGCTCAAGCGACAAGCCAAACAGACGTTCGCGGTCCCTGCGGTGGCCGCCATGGAACTGGTGATGGGCTGCCGCGACCGAGCCGATCTGGAACGCATCCAACGGTTCTTGGCAACGTTCGAAGTGGTTTGGCCGGAGGCCTCCGAGTTCGCCGCGGCATACCAGTTACTGCTGACTCATCGGTTGAGTTCGGGCCTCAACATCCCGGATTGTCTTATCGCGGCGGCAGCCCTCACGCGGAGCGCCCGCCTGTACACCTTTAACTTCAAGCACTTTCAGGTTGTGCCTGGATTGGATGTTGCCAACCCTTATTCGCGGCCCTGAAAATTCCAGTAAGCGTAGCGTAACCTGTTGTTCAGGTCCGCGGCTTTTTGTTGTCGATGGGGGGCGAACCGGCCCGGTGCATTGGGGCGCTACTTCCGCTGAGTGCAAAGCATGGGAGTGCGGCAGCTTGTTACCCCTCTCCATCAGGCCAAGCTTGCCGGCCGAGTCTACCCGCTGATCGCCAGAAGACGCCGAGGACGGAATTAGTACTCCTGTACTATTGCCTGGAGGGGAGACTTGGGACAGTGTGAGCGCATGGAAGACAAAGACTCTCCACCTCTATTCGTTCGGTTGGCCTTGCGCGCCGCACTTTGCGGAGCTGGCTTGGTTACGATGTACGCGGTGGTGGCCAGAATTACGCTGTGGCTCGGCCTCGCTCCAAAATGATGAGTCGCAACACAGCGGGTAGTGCGCTGCCACGACCGGTGCAGTCCTGATCCTGGCTACTTCCATGGCAGGGGGTAGATCAGGCCGCCCCTTTGGGGCTCAATGACGAGACCCCCGGCTAACGCCGTGGGCTACGTTCTTCCGCCCGCTCTGCGGGCTAAATTTATCGACGAACTTCTGACTCACGACGCTAGGAACCTTTACCCACCCTCCTAAAATTGTTTTGCTAACGATAGGAAGAATTTATATTAACCCCTATTGACATACCCATGGGGCGTGGCGCTAGTCTATAAGATAGTAGGTAGCGGGTTGTAGGTGGCATGTAGGGGGAAAGTGGCTGCCGCCACAGACGGAAGTTTTCACGCATACTCTTCAGCCCTGGCCTTTCAGGGATAGCGAGAAATCCAGTTTAAAAGTGCGACGAGTCCCGGGGGCAGGAAGGTGGGAATGCAGCTCAACTCGTATCAGACAGATGGTTTTTATGACGAAGTCTTTGACGCTGACTGCAAGGCCCGGGCGGAGGCTCGCCTGCTGCTCGAAACCATCGAATCCCTGGAAGAAGGTGAGCTTTTGCGCTGTCAGCGCGCGGCGGAAACGCTGCTTCTGCAAATGGGCATTACCTTTAATGTCTATGGGGATTCGGCGGGCACGGAGCGGATTTTCCCCTTCGACCTGATCCCTCGTATCGTCCGCGCTGAGGAGTGGGATTGGATCGAGCGCGGCCTCAAGCAGCGCATCCACGCGCTCAACGAATTTATCGACGACATTTACCATGACCAGAAAATCCTGAAGGATAAAATCATCCCGGAGGAAATCATCAATTCCGCCGCGTTTTACCGTCCCCAATGCCGCGGCATCAATCCTCCGGGTCGCGTCTGGTGCCACATCACCGGTACAGATTTGGTTCGCCACGGCGACGGCCAAATTTACGTCCTGGAAGACAATCTTCGTGTGCCTTCGGGGGTTTCCTATGTCCTGGAGAACCGCGACCTGATGAAGCGGACCTTCCCCCGCGTCTTTGCTGGCCTGCACGTCCGCCCAGTTGACATCTATCCTAGCAAGCTTCTGGAGACTTTAGAGTCCATTGCACCGCCTCGGGCCCTGGACAATCCCTCCGTGGTCCTGCTCACCCCTGGCATGTATAACTCCGCCTATTTCGAACACAGTTTTCTGGCGCAAAGGATGGGGATTCAATTGGTTGAGGGCCGCGACCTGGTGGTGCAGGACGGTTGGGTCTGCATGAGGACAACAAAAGGTCTGCGCCGGGTGGATGTCATCTACCGCCGCATCGATGATGACTTCCTGGATCCTCAGGCTTTTCGTCCAGATTCTCTCTTGGGAGTTCCAGGCTTGGTGGACGTCTACCGCGCGGGCCGGGTGTCTTTGGCGAACGCCCCCGGCAATGGTGTCGCTGACGACAAAGTGGTTTACTCCTACGTGCCGGATATGATCCGCTACTACGAAGGCGCTGATCCGATCTTGCCCAACGTTCCCACCTTCCTCTGCTGGAAGGACCAGGACCGCCAGCATGTTCTGCAAAATCTTGATAAGCTTGTGGTGAAGTCAGCAAATGAGGCGGGCGGATACGGCATGCTGATCGGGCCGCACTCCACCGCCGCGCAACGGGAGGATTTTGCGGCCAAAATTACCGCCACGCCGCGAAACTATATCGCGCAGCCTACGCTGGCCCTTTCGCGCGTACCGACGTTGGTGGAAGATCATTTGGAAGGCCGCCACGTGGATTTGCGCCCCTACATTCTATATGGCAAGGAAATTTATGTCCTGCCGGGCGGGCTGACGCGGGTGGCTTTGCGCCAAGGTTCGCTGGTGGTGAATTCGTCGCAAGGCGGAGGGAGCAAAGACACATGGGTTCTTGCGCCCACCGAGCAACCTGCCATCCCCATGAATCCGGCAGCCACCCCGCAGTGAAGATTATTGCCGGCCTCGGTAGGGCCGCAACCCGTTCGGCCTGGGAAATCCTCTTATCCTCTCGCCCCAAGCAGCCGATAGGGGGAAGTGTGTCACGTGGGGGGCCGGTCGCCAGGGGGCCAGCGCCGCTGGCCCTTACGCAGGCACAGGGTCAAATCATTTACGATTCCCCGGCGGCCGGTAAACACTGCGGCGTCAGGCAGGCGCCGACGCCCTTCGGCACCCGAGATAATCGTCCTCACGACACTGTCCAAAGCAACTTCCGAGTGCCCCGTTTAACCGGCCAATCTCTGATGAACACTACGCGACATGAACGGACCTATTTCCTCGAACCCCGTATCTCGGGAGTTTGCTTGCGTGAGGCACTTTAACGGTATGACAACCGTCAATGTGACCACGGAGGTTAGGACGGGCAGCGGCCGGGATGGCCTCTTGGAGCCTAATCTGCCATTTCTATCGCCGAATCATTGCTGGCGAAGGTCCTCATTCGAGTCAAGGTGTCGCATGGGAAAACCTCGTTGTCAGCGGACATCCAAAGGTAGAGAAGTTGCCCGAAGATTTCATACTGGAAGGAGCAGGCAGCGACACGGCAATCTTCTGGCTCAAAAAAGGTGGAATGTGGTTTGAAGTACCCCCAGCAGATATAATGCGTATGCAAATGGAGACTCTTCGCCCTGACATCATCATTCGGACTGCTGAAGCGATACGGAACTTGGGGCCTGGAGTTGTCTCCTCGTCGAGCTTTAGAGTTTACAAAGGCGAGAGAGCACGATGGGCTTAATTAAAACGGAATGTCCGATGAGTGCAAGTCGCGCGGGCGCTCTCCTCAGTTACCTTGTCGCTCGCGTGAACACATCGCACGCATCTTATCGATGGAGCGCTAGGTCTTCCTGAGCGAGGAGGAGATCAACACCGTGAGAAGGTAATTCCGTCATTTCACAGCGCTTTTTGTCAAAGTTATACGAAATGTCGTAGTTTGGGACTACCGAAAAGTGAATGTATCTTCCCCACCGCCCGTCCCCCATCGGCCCGGCTTGTACCTCCGCATTAAGATGGGGGGCCCCGAGGCCGTTGCAGCGCCCGCCTCTGTAATAAAAAAGCGTCGCTTCCCAGTCATAGCTCCAATATTGCGATAAATGGCCATGAAGGGTTAGCGTCCCCAGCGATTGGTCAAGAGTGAAGACCAGGTTGCCGGAAGAGGCTCCTGTTGGGAGGGGATCACCAGTGATTAGGGTGGCAACGTACCCGTGTCCTTTACGAGTTACTCTAATCGCCGCGCCATGCAACGATTCCTTCCACACACCCGACAGATCGCGTAGAACTGCTCGAGCATCGCTCTCAGAAGCAGTGATGTGTACTACACCCGCTCCGTTATCCGTAGTCGTGACGCTGACTCCGGCCCTGTAACCTTCGAGAACAGCTTTACGCCGCTCAATTAGAGAAGGATAACCTGGCCCGAGTTCAGGGAGGTCCAGCGCGTCGAAGGCCCTTAGAACGTCTTGTTCCGGAACCTTGAGACGTGCGAGCCACGTTCCCGCAGTTCTATCCGCGATTCGTTCTTTGTCGGTACCCCATAAACCGCCATCCCAGGCGCTCTGATCCGAGGTATCACCGGCGACGTGATGTGCAATCTCGTGTGCCAGTGCAAGCTTTCGCGGTAAGTCGCTTTGGGCTCGTTTGATACTAGCAGCCATCCAGTCTGGATCGTATAGTATCCAGTTCTGGTATCCGGCACACAATACCGCGACGGCCTTCCTTTGTCGCACGAGCTCCGCCCGTGTTTCCAAGACCCAATAGTTTTGCCCGTTGAACGGCACTAGGGCTGCAAGCTCGGACACGAAGTCATAGACTTGGCTAGGCGCGTTTTTAGTATCCTGTATTGTGCAGTAATCTACGACGCTTGGCTCCTGGGCAAGGCACACCGTGGCAGCAGAGAGCCATATTGCGAGTGTGAATCTGATCATCGTGGAACCACCTGAATGCGTATCACCAGGATGCGGCTGTACTCATTGTCTTTTCCTTCGCAGACTACGGCAGCGGAAGTGATGCTCTCTAGCTTGCATTCTTTCCGCTCATTTCCGCGAAGCACAACCGTATCGGCCGGGGTGGGCGACTTTTGCACTGATGCGGAGCGTGAAGGAGGAGCAAGTCCAAAGATCTTCGGCGGTGTGGCAGAATTGTATATGGCGGAGTTGAACTCAATTGTCGCAATTTTATCTACCATGATGTAGCGTGTTTCTGTGCCTTTGGGCGAGTGTGTTTCCAGTCGCACTACTCCTTCCTTCATCTCAATAAGCTTCCCGTTGACGCTGACGTTGTCTCTGGTGGTCAAGGTATCTCCGAAAGCGGGAATCGCGAAAAAAGTTAGTAAAATATATGTTAATAGCCTCATTGCACAGGTGATCGCTCCTTTAATTGCTCAGCATCGAGGTTCCCCAGTAGCTTCACTCCGATCACTTCCGATTCGGGGAGCAAATGCACCACGATGTTGATGGTATATGGCTCGCTCGAGGAGGGGTCGTTGACAGGCGAATCAATAGGCTCGAAATAGTAATAGTTGCCATTGAAATGTCCGATTAGTTTGCAGTCGAATGCGCCAAGAGTTTGGTACTCGACACAGCGCGGAGCGTCGTAATTCTTTGTCTTTGAGGCAAAAGCCACTAAAGGAAGCGCCCCCGAAGTTCGCAGGACGGCGGAAGTTGCTGCGTGAGAGCCAAACAACTGTTCCCCAGCAGCAATTGCGACTGAGTAGAGGACGATAGCGGCCACCATCACACTGCGGCGCTTACGGAGTCGGCGGGGAAGCAAAAGGGCGACCAGCGCCGAAGCCGCTGCGATAGCCGGAATAGCCCATGACGCGGCCAGCTTGCTGAATCCGATCATCGCTACCACTGGAACTGGGAAGTTGAATTCCCAAAGGCTCAGCCGGAAAGTCCCGAAAAAGCCCTGAAGATAAGAGAAGCCACCTATGGCCATCATCCCAATGAAGACTGTCGAGGCTTCTCCTACGGTCTTGACGAGTGCGATGGCATCCGAGTCTTGGCTCGTAGTGGCAGGCTGAGCGGATTCTTGCGCAGCGGCCTTGACGAGTGCGATGGCGTCCGAGTCTTGGCTCGTAGTGGCAGTCTGAGCGGATTCTTGCGCAGCGGCCATTTGGCTCTCCCGACAGAATATCACCCTAGGATTTCATTTTTCGACGCCCAGTTCCCATAGGATACCACGGGTCGCCCGTTTTTGATCCTCGAATGTGGATAGTTTTGGCGCTTTTGCTGCAAAACCCTGTCTTTTGGCTTCGCCAGTGGGTAGTCTATTCCTTGGCGCGGACGGCGAACTCTGGCAACCCAGGTTCTTCGAACGCGCCCTGCGCGCCGTCAAGGAATGCAACGAAAACCTCGAATACATTCACCTCAATCCGGTGCGGGCGGGGTTGGTCGGCCACCCGCAGGATTGGCGATGGTCGAGCTTTAACGAATATGCCGGCATCCGCCCCGAGGAACAACGACACTGCTGCGGATTGACCATCGACCGCGTGAGAATCCCCGCCGACCCCCGGACTCGTCATCCGAAGTTGGTTGCCGATTACTTGTACGACGTGCGACTCACCTTTCAGGTGCTTGCTCGTCGCGGAGAAACGTGCCAATATTTCGAGCTTTAGAGCGCCGCCGATTTAGCCCCTTTGGGGCTCAAAAACCTGCGCCTCGTTGGACCGCCCCCCATTCGCTTCGCTCACGACGGGCTCTTGGGGCTCAAAGACCGCGGCGCACTTTGCCTGGCTGGGCCTCGTCCGCGCGACGCTTCGTTTCCTATTGAAACGCGGCACGAAGGCCATTGCAGTCCGGAGCGCGGATGTGCCGCCCGGTGATTCCGGCCTGATTTTCGGCTACTCGGAGGTTGGCCCACGCCATCGCCTGTTACCCCTGCCTTTTTACCTTGTGTTTATGAACGCCCGGGTTGTGATTCAATTCATATTGACGAAAATCTGTGGAGTCTGACATAGAGTTCTCACCGCGTCCCCGCCGATGAGGCCTTCAAAGCTGGTTCCCCTCAGCCTGATGAAAACGGCTCCCTTTTACGCCGGTGCTGACGGCAAAGGGCGCGAACTCACCGGGGATGACACCCACGGTAGGCTTGCTACGTTCGCGCAGCCCTGCGCAAAATACATACTTCCGAAATCCTTTTCCTCGCCATAGGAAGAATTTATATTAACTTCCATTGACACACCCACCCATCGTAGCGCTAGTCTATAAGATTGAGCGCCAGAGAGCCGGGTGAAAGCGTCTTGGACTGCGGCCGGGAAGCAGCCGCTTTCTCGCAGGCTTTGTTTGCTGCCCAAGGAGCACGGGAAAGCGGCAGCTTCGCTGCCGCCGGAAGGGAATAGTGGGTCAATTTGACTTAGTGGCGGGTTTACCCTAGGCTTGTCCAAATTACGCCCCCGTTGGCGAGGAGTGACGTGCGGCTGCGCCGCTTGCTGTGCGGAAAGGCTGCGCCTTTCCGTTGCGGGAGTCCACTAATGAACCTCCTCCGCGCCGCCTCGAAGGCATAGCCTTCCAGGCGGCGCGGAGGAGGAGGGAATGGGTTCAACGAGCCGGAAAGGCAGAGCCTTTCCGCACAGCAGGGGGCGAAGCCCCCTCAAACGCCATGATCGCTCGCTAATTTGGACAGCCGCGGGTTTACCCCGCCACGTGGTTGTAGCGGCGGTCTCTGACCGCCGTCTTGCAGCGGCGCTCAATGAGCGCCGAACGGCGGTCGGAGACCGCCGCTACAAGCTGCCTCTCCAGATAGGAGCCACGAATGAGCAGTGAAACCGCGCCGCTCTTAAGCCGGGCGGCTGACGCCGTCTACTGGATGGCACGTTATATCGAGCGGGCTGAAAATGTGGCGCGCTTCATTGATGTCAACCTCCACCTGCAACTCGATCTGCCGCTTGAACCCGACCACCAGTGGCAGCCCCTGATTGACACCAGCGGCGACGCCGCAGTCTTTCGCGAGCGTCAGGGCAAGGCCAGAAAGCCCACTGTTATCAAGTTCTTAGTATGGGACACCAGCAACCTGAATTCCATCTCTTCGTGCCTGCGCGCCGCCCGGGAAAACGCCCGCTCCGTCCGCGAAATCATTTCCTCGGAGATGTGGGAGCACGTTAACGGCATGTACCTGAAGATTCAATCCCAAAGGGCACTGGCGGAGTCGGAGCGCCTGGCGGAGATCCTGCGCGGCATCCGTTTGGGCTGCCACATGTTCCAGGGAATTACCGACGCCACCATGAGTCACAACGAGGCTTGGCATTTCCTTCGCCTGGGCCGGCAGTTGGAGCGGGCTGACAAAACCTCGCGTATCCTGGATGTGAAGTACTTTATGTTACTGCCCTCGGCCGACACCATCGGTACCCCTTATGATGACATCCACTGGTCGGCGGTTTTGAAGTCGGTCAGCGGATTTGAGATGTACCGCAAAAAGCATGGACGAATCACTCCCCGCAACATCGTGGATTTCCTTGTGCTCGACCGGGAGTTTCCTCGTGCCATCCGCCACTGCCTTCGGGAGGCTGATGAATCTCTGCATGCGATCACCGGCACGCCCATGGGATCATGTGTGTATCCGTCGGAGCGCTCACTGGCTCCTCTTCGCGCTGAGCTCGATTACACTTCCGTGGACAATATTATTAGCCGGGGCCTTCACGAGTATCTGGATGCTTTGCAGGCGCGGATGAACACCATCGACGACAACTTGGCCCGCGACTTCTGTGCCGGGGATCCCATCACCCGGACCGCCACGGCGGGAGGCAACTCCTAATGGGAATCCGGGTAGGGCTCTACCACAAGACGACTTATGAGTACGATCGTCCGGTAACCCTTTCCCCACAAATTGTCCGTCTTCGCCCCGCGCCGCACACGCGCACTCCCGTTACCAGCTTTTCGCTGCGCATCGAGCCGAAAGATCATTTCATCAATTGGCAGCAGGATCCGCAGGGGAATTTCCTGGCACGACTGGTTTTTCCAGGACAAACTCGCCGGTTTTCGCTGGAAGTGGACTTAGTGGCCGAAATGACGGTCATCAACCCGTTCGATTTCTTCCTTGAACCCTATGCGGAAAAATTCCCTTTCTGTTACGAGCTTTGGGAGAAGCGGGAACTTGACCCCTACCTGAGTCCGGCGGCAGCGACGCCAAGATTGCAAGCGCTTCTGGACTCCATCGACCGCCGCCCAACCCCGTCGGTGGAATTCCTCGTCAACCTCAATCAGCGGTTGCAGCGCGCAATCCGCTATCTGATCCGGACGGAGCCAGGTGTGCAATCTCCGGAGGCGACCCTCGAATACGCCAGCGGCTCCTGCCGCGATACAGGCTGGTTGCTGGTTGAGGTGCTTCGCCACTTAGGCCTCGCGGCGCGATTTGTTTCCGGCTACCTGATTCAACTCAAACCTGACGTGAAGCCTCTGGAGGGTCCGGTTGGTCCGGAAGAGGATTTTACCGACCTGCACGCGTGGGCCGAGGTCTACCTCCCGGGAGCGGGATGGGTGGGGCTTGACCCCACGTCCGGCTTGTTTGCCGGGGAAGGGCATATCCCTCTGGCGGCGACCCCCGAGCCTCGCTCGGCGGCGCCAGTCACAGGCTTGGTCAGCCCGAGCCAAGTGGAATTTCACCACGAAATGCGGGTCACGCGCATCCTGGAACCCGCGCGGGTCACCAAGCCTTATGCGGAGGAACAGTGGCAGCGGCTTTACCAACTCGGAGAGCGTATTGACCAGGAACTGGTCGCGGGCGATGTCCGTTTGACGATGGGTGGAGAGCCCACATTCGTTTCCATCGATGACATGGACGGCGAGGAGTGGAACACGGCCGCGCTGGGACCCGCCAAACAGCGTTTGGCCCACCAACTTCTTCTCCGCTTGCGCCAGGAATTTGGCCAGGGTGGTCTTCTCCACTATGGGCAAGGCAAGTGGTATCCCGGTGAGCCTCTCCCCCGATGGACTTTTACCTGTTTTTGGCGAACCGACGGCATCCCTCTTTGGAAGGACCCTCGTTGGCTGGCTGAGACCGACCGCGACTATGGCTTTGGCGTCAATGCGGCACGGCAGTTTGCGGAGGCATTGGCCCGAAGGCTGGAAGTCGGACCCAACTATGTTATCAACGCTTACGAGGACCCGCTTGCTTATCTTTTGAAAGAGCGCAAGCTTCCGGCGAATGTGGACCTGTTGGATAACAAACTCGACGATCCCCTGGAGCGTGAGAAGCTCCACCACGTGTTTGAGCGCGGTCTTGGCCAGCCGGTGGGTTACGTGCTGCCCCTTAAGCGGGCGGAGGGGAAAAGCGGCCCTGCGTGGCAGAGTTGTTTGTGGACACTGCGTTCCGAGTACCTTTACTTGATTCCCGGCGATTCGCCGGTGGGCCTCCGTCTGCCTCTCGAAACCCTCGTCTGGGAGCCTCCTGAGCAACAGCAAAAGGTTTTGCCAGTTGATCCGGCGGCGGCCACGGGTTCTCTGCCAGTTCCCGTCAGGCAAGTCCAGGTGGCTCGGCAAGTAGCGGCGTTTGCGGAGCAAAAGCAAGCGCCGACGCCTGAGAAGCCGCCACCCTCCCCGGAAGCAAAACGGGATCAAGTTGTGCGGACGGCGTTGACGGTGGAGCCGCGCGATGGCAGGCTTCACGTTTTTATTCCTCCCGTGGAATCCACCGGGGATTACATCGACCTGCTCGCCGCCATTGAGGATACCGCCGCCAAACTCCAGATGCCGGTTATGATTGAAGGCTATCCGCCGCCTCACGACCCTCGGCTGAGACAGATCAAGCTCACCCCGGACCCCGGTGTGCTTGAGGTGAACATTCATCCCGCGGCTAGTTGGCGCGAGTCAGTTGATATCACCACCACCCTTTACGAACAGGCGCGGTTGTGCCGTTTGGGGACGGAAAAATTCATGCTCGACGGCCGCCATACCGGCACCGGGGGTGGAAATCATCTGGTTTTGGGGGGTCCCACGCCTGTGGACAGCCCCTTTCTGCGGCGTCCCGACCTCCTGAAGAGTATGGTGGGATACTGGCTTAATCATCCCTCCCTATCTTATCTTTTCTCCAGTGTCTTCATTGGCCCCACCAGTCAGGCTCCGCGCGTGGATGAAACCCGGGCCGACGCTGTGTACGAACTCGAAATCGCCTTCAGCCTTCTGCGTGCGAGCGATGCGGGCGAGTGCCCGCCCTGGACGGTAGACCGGATCTTCCGCAACCTTCTGGTGGACGTGACCGGCAATACTCACCGCTCGGAATTCTGCATTGACAAGCTCTATTCTCCCGACACCGCCACGGGGCGGCTGGGCTTGGTGGAACTCCGTTCCTTTGAAATGCCGCCGCACGCGCGAATGAGCCTGGCGCAACAATTGTTGGTTCGCGCGCTGGTGGCTTGGTTCTGGCGCCAGCCTTACGAGGAGAAACCGATCCGCTGGGGCACGCGCTTGCACGATCGCTTTCTTCTCCCTTACTTCGTGGAGCAGGATTTTGGCTACGTTCTGAGCGACTTGCGCCGCGCGGGGTACCCCCTGGAGGCAGCGTGGTTTGCGCCGCATTGGGAGTTTCGTTTTCCCGCTTGTGGCGAGGTTTGTTATGACGGCGTCGATATCGAACTCCGCCAGGCCATTGAGCCCTGGTACGTTTTGGGAGAGGAGCCCGGCGCGGGCGGCACCGCGCGGTACGTGGATTCCTCCGTGGAGCGCATCCAGGTGCGCGCGCAGGGCTTGGTGAGCGAGCGGTTTGCCGTTGCCTGTAACGGTCGACGTTTGCCCCTCCAATTTACGGGCACGCACGGCGACTTGGTGGGTGGCGTGCGTTTCCGCGCCTGGCAACCGCCGCATTGTTTGCACCCCACCATCCCCGTGCACACTCCTTTGATCGTCGAATTAATCGACATTGCCGCCAAGCGGTCGATGGGAGGATGCACTTACTATGTAGCGCATCCGGGCGGGCGCAACTACGAAACCTTTCCTGTAAACTCCAACGAGGCCGAGGCCCGCAGGAGGGCGCGTTTTTACCCCATCGGCCACACGCCGGATCTCAAGGTGGTGCCGCCGGTCGAGGTGAATCCGGAGTTTCCAGCCACGCTGGATTTGCGCAGGCAAGTGGCTGCGACGAATCTGTTACACTAGCGCGTGAGGGGCTGGAAGGGCGGGGTGAAGAGCAGTAGGCGGTAAGCTGGATGTAAGCAAATGTAGAGCCGACCTTTAGGTCGGCACGTCCTTTTCGTGGGGGCCCCCACTACTGTCGTCCTGGGCCCGAATTTTGGGCGAAGGACCCGGTGGTTGGCGGGAGTCGGTGAACGGAGTGAACTACGGGGGTTCTACGCCCAAAATGTGGGCTCAGAATGACAGTCCCTACGATTTTTCCAATTATGTGACCTGTATCGGGGCAAACAAAAGGACGTTGTTCAGGGCAGTCTAATGAACGACACATCACTAGTACCAAATCAAACGGTCGCGGACGAGTGGCGGTACGCCCCCATGGAAGGTTACTGGGACGAGGCCGTGCTGCCTTCCGGTTTCCCTCGCCGCCACTGGCGCAAGCTGACGGTTGCCATCCGGCGGATGGGGTATCGGCAGTTCAATCGCTATTGGCAGTCCGGCGTGCAACTCATCCGGGATGCGAGCATTTCCAATAACGTCGCCAATGATCCGTGGGGCCATGAGCGTCCTTTGCCCCTGGATCCCATCCCCTTGGTGATTGCGGAAAACGAATGGAGGCAGATTGAAAAGGCCGTCACCCAGCGGGCGGCATTGCTGAACGCCATGCTATTCGATCTTTATGGCAAGCAGCGGTTGATGTACGAGCACCATCTTCCCCCGGCGCTGGTCTTCGGCAATCCGCAATTCCTGCGGCCTTGTTTCGGCGTTACCCTTCCTGGCGGCGTGCACTTGCACACTTACGCTGCGGATTTGGCCCGCTCTCCTGACGGCCGCTGGTGGGTGATTGCCGACCGCAGTCAGGCCCCTGCTGGCATGGGCTATACGCTGGAAAATCGGCTGGTCAGCGCGCGGACTTTGCCCAGCGTCTTCTCCCAATACCGCGTTCGGCAGCTTGCGCGTTTTTTTGACGTCCGGCGCGATGCGCTTCTCGCCCTGGCAGCCAAACAGAGCAAGAGCCCCCGCGTGGTGGTGCTTACGCCGGGTCCGCACAACGATACCTATTTTGAGCACTCCTTCCTGGCCGGCTTTTGGGGCTTCCCCTTGGTCGAAGGGGATGATCTGACCGTGCGTGACGGCCGCGTTTATTTGAAAACCCTGGCAGGCCTGGATCCGGTGGATTTGATCATGCGCCGTTTCGACGACAATTTCTGCGATCCGCTTGAACTGCGCGGTGATTCCTTGTTGGGGGTCCCCGGCCTCGTCCAGGCGGTTCGTAACGGCGCCGTGGTGATTGACAATGCGCTTGGCAGCGGGTTGGTGGAAGCGGCGGGCCACTTGGCTTTCCTGCCCGGCCTCTGCCGCCAGCTTCTGGGCGAAGATCTGCGCATGCCTTCGGTGGCCACGTGGTGGTGCGGCCAGAAGGAACCCTGCCAATATGTGTTGGAGCATCTTGATGCGCTGGTGATCAAACCTGCGTCTCCCAGTTTTGGTTTCCAGTTGGAGTATCCGGCGTCGATGGATGCTGCCGGGCGCGAAAAGCTGATCGGCAAAATCAAAGCGCACCCGGAGCGCTACGTCGCGCAAGAAGGGATTGCCCTCTCCACAGCGCCGGCGCGAACCGACGCGGGATTGGCTGCTCGCCACGTGGTCCTGAGAGTTTTTGCCGCTTGGGACGGCCAATCCTACACCGTAATGCCCGGCGGTCTGACGCGGGTTACCACCGAAACCACATCCCATCGGCTTCCCGTACCGCTGGGCGGGGCGAGCAAGGACACTTGGGTGGTGGGAGAGGCGGACGAGTCTGCGTCCGGCCCCAACCTGCCGGCAATTTCGATCGACGCCCATTCCGGCCGAGGCACCCTGCCGAGCCGCGTTGCCGACAATCTCTTTTGGCTTGGCCGTTACACCGAACGGGTGGAAGCCAATGTTCGTCTCCTTCGCGCTATGTTGCCCGCGCTCTCCGCCGAGGAGGATTTCGGGCGCGCGGTAACACTGGAGACGGCGGTTTATCTTTTGGTGGGATTGCACTTTCTGCCGCCGGAGGATGCCAGCGCCTCCCTCGCGGATCAACGTTGGCGGGTTCAGCGTTTCCTCACCGACATGGTTTATGACCCTTCGAGGATTTCCAGCCTGGGATGGAACCTCAAGGAGATGCGCCGCGTGGCTTGGCAATTGAAGGAACGGCTGTCGAGCGATACCTGGCACGTCATCCAGCAACTGGAAGCGGAATTCTCCCGCCCGATGCCGGTCAATCCCGAGCAGCGGTTTATGGCTCACTTTGGTGTACTCGATCGCGCCGTGATGACGCTGTCTGCATTCTCCGGATTATTGATGGAAAACACCACTCGCGGCGCGGGATGGCGCTTTCTGGAACTCGGCCGCCGCTTGGAGAGGGCTTTGCAAATGGCGGAATTGTTGCGCGCGGGTGTTGCAGAAGTTCTGCCGGATGTCGAACCCTATCTGCACATTTTGCTCCAGGTCGCCGACAGTTCCATTACCTATCGCACGCGATATCTGAGCGTGCTCAGAACCGACCTGGTGCTGCAACTGCTGTTGGTGGATGAGTCGAATCCCCGGTCCGTAGCGTTCCAATTGGAAGCCCTCGTCCATCAGTTCGACTCTTTTGGGGAGCACGATGACCCGGAGCACCGCCGGCTGGAAGGGTTGGCTTCCAAAGCCCTAGGTGAGGTTTGTGTGGCACTCACGGAAGAGCTTGCCCAGCGGGACAGTGAGGGGCGGTATACGGCGCTGGAATCCCTCCTCCATCAGCTCAAAGCTAACCTGTACGAATTCTCCGAGGCGTTGACGGCACAATACATGAGCCCTGCCAAGGCCTCGCGCTTGACGTCGTCGTGGTAGTGGGTCAATTTGATGTAGAGGCGGCTTAACGCCGCCATTTGGCGAGGTAAACTCGCCGTTACAGCGGCAAAACTAAGAAATGTTTTTCCCTCTCCCCCGAGGGGGTGAGGGTGGTAAGTTCAAGCAGCGGCAGAGCCGCATTGGCGACTCGAAGAGTTCGCTAATTTGGACAACCCTGATGCTTTACCGAGTTACTCATTCCACTCGATACTTTTACCCGTCACCGGTGACGCAGTGTTTCAGTGAGGCGCACTTGACGCCGCGGGCGCTGGCCGGCCAACGAGTACGCGAGCACTCGCTCGAGGTCAATCCCTTTCCGGCCTTCATGCAAAATCGCATCGATTATTTCGGCAACGGTGTTTCCACCTTTGCGGTTCTTGAAAAGCATGACCGCTTCGCGGCTGTTGCCTCCAGTGTGGTGGAAGTGGAGCCGCAGGGCGGGGAAATCCTTTCCTCCCCCGCGTGGGAGAAGGTTCGCGAGTTGCTGGCCTACCCCCTGGATGCGGATTCCATCGCTGCCTCCGAGTTCATCTTCGATTCCCCATACATTTCCGCTCTCGCGGACCTGCGGGAGTACGCTCGCCCTACCTTCACTCCCGGACGCCCGCTGCTGAGCGCGCTGCAGGAACTCACCCGGCGCATCCATGACGAATTCGAGTATCAGCCCAAATCCACATCCATCGATACGCCTCTCCTGGAAGTCCTCCGTAACCGCCGGGGTGTGTGCCAGGATTTTGCTCACCTCATGATTGGCGCCCTACGTTCCTTGCGATTGTCCGCGCGATACGTGAGCGGCTACATCCGCAGCAGCCCCCGGTTTCAAGGAGCGGCAGCGTCACACGCCTGGGTGTCGGTGTTCGATCCGCAAAACGGCTGGCTGAGTTTCGATCCTACCAACAACATGGTCCCTTCTGACGCCCATATTACCCTGGCGTGGGGGCGCGACTACGGCGACGTGACCCCAGTCAAAGGTCTCACCCTGGGAGGCGGCGGGCAATCTGTGGAAGTGGAAGTCCGCGTTCAGCCGCTGGAAGGCTAATAGGGTGATCGAGCAAGCAAGTGTCGCGCGGAGGTACAAAACGGGTCCGCGCTACACCGCTTGGTGATATCCGAACAACGCCCGTTGTTTGATGACATCCGTCGCTTGCGGGGGTAGGTATTGCTCCCAGCCGGAGGTGCCGTTTTGAATTGCGGCCAGGACTTCATCGGGTAACATGTGGAGTTGCCGCGAATCGAAATTCTCAATAGCCTCGATCCAACCCCGCTCCCGCAAGTAATCCAGCAGGTGTTGCAGTTGAGGATCGACTTCCAACGTGGTGGAAGTTGCCACCTCGCCGGCGCGGGTTCGCGTTGGGTAAACATACAGGCGCACGTTTCCTTGAAACAACCGCCCGAGTCCTTCCAGGATGCCGCCCGGCAGGCCGGTGTAATACTGATCGTCGAAAACCTTGCGCAGCGTGGGCACGCCCATGACAAATCCAAGCCATTCTTGCGTGTAACGCCGAAGTGAGCTGGTGACGCTGTCGAAACGTCTAAAATTGGACACCATCACCGTTTTGCCGAGGGCGCCAAGTATATCGGCGCGATCGAGAAAGTCGCGACGATCAATCCCGTGTCCCGTGTCCAGGTCCTGAAGTGTCATCCCCATAAGAACCACCGGCTCCTCGTGCACGCCGGGGATTTTCTTAAACCGCTCCGCCGCACCATTCAACATATCGAGCCCGACGTTGGTAATCGGCCGGAACCTGCCCCGTGAGATGAGGACGGGTTTCTTGTAGAGCACCTCCGCCGGCTGCACGACTTCTCCCTGCGCGGTAAACATCGTGGAATCCGTCAATCCCAACTCCACCAGTTGCAAACTCGTCAGGCGGTTGTCCACCTCACCGAATGCCGGCCCGGAGAATTTAATCATGTCGATATCCACGCGCAGGCGGCTGAGTCCCTCCATCAGCATCTTCATAAACGCGTCCGGTTCCCGCTGATGGAAAGCGCCGTACACTAAATTGACGCCCAGGATTCCCAAGGCTTCCTGTTCGCTCACCGGCACTCGGTCAAGCAAGTTGACGTGGATGATGATCTGGGAACAAGGCGCCTTCGGCTGGGCTTGAAAGCGCATTCCCATCCATCCTTGTCCGTGCTGATTGCGCGTGCGGCTGCGGGTGGCGACCGTGTCCGCAAAGACGAAAAAATTGCTGCGTTCACCGCGCACCGTGTCGAGGCGTTCGATCAACTGCCCCCATTCGTGGTCCAGCATGGACTCCAGGCGGGCTCGGCTGACGAAGTGATCGGCCGCGCCGTAAATGATGTCGCTGATCACCATGTCGTAAGCCGACATCGACTTGGCCACCGTGGCGGAGGCGTGGCCGACATGGAAAAACCAACGGGCCACCTCCTGGCCGGCGCCGATTTCGGCAAAGGTCCCGAATGTCGCCGCATCGAGATTGATGGCAAGAGCCTTTTCCTGCGTGCTCATCACCGGCACAGAGTTCGGGTGTGAGACTGCGGTTTGATCCATTCCCATATTTGTGTCTTTAGCCCCAAACTATTTTAGCCGATGGGATGCCATTGCGTCGATGGAGCAAGGTCGGAAAGACGGCCCTTTCGGGCTGTCGAGGCCCCAACCACAGGGAGAACAGGTGCCTCCTGCGATCGCTGAGAGGCTCAGCACCCAAATCCGACGGACGATTGCATTCTGACAGGATCAGGTATATGTTACCGGTCGGGCGAAAAGTTCATAATGGAAATTCCGGTTTACGAATTACTAAAAGGTAAATTCGGTAAAAGGGGATAAAATCCATGGATTCTCGTCGTCGACTTGTACTGTTAGGCACCTTGACATCTCTTGCCGTTGCTTTCGCTTTCGCGCTACCGCGCGCGGCGCACGCGCAGTCGGAGCAGTTGGCGGCCACACCTCCCATGGGCTGGAATAACTTCAATCACTTTCAGAACCACGTGGACGACGGGGACGTGCGGGCGGCGGCCGATGTCATGGTTTCCAGCGGCATGCGGGATGCCGGATATATTTACGTCAACATCGACGCCTTCTGGGAAGGTCCGCGCGATGACCAGGGCAACATCACCACCAATGCCCGGTTTCCCGACATGAAGGCGCTGGCCGACTACATCCATTCAAAGGGGCTCAAGTTCGGACTCTATTCGGTTCCCGGCCCCTCGATCGAGCGTTTTAGCGATTATCCCGGCAGTTATAAGCATGAACGGCAGGATGCGGATACCTACGCGCGCTGGGGTGTTGACTACCTGAAATACGACCTCATGACGTATTACAACATCATGAAGAACGAAGCGCATGGCGATCTCGCACAGGAATCGCTTCTCATGCAACAGGCCTATGAGCGAATGCACCAGGCACTTGTGAACACGCACCGGCCCATGGTCTTCAGCCTGTGCCAATACGGCTTTGACTCTCCGTGGAAATGGGCGCCCGGCATTGGCGGCAATCTGTGGCGCACCACCGGCGATGTCCATGACAATTACGGTTCCATCGAAAACAACGGCTTTGTGGAGGCGGGCCTCGCGAAATACGCCGGACCCGGACACTGGAACGATCCCGACATGCTGGAAGTGGGCAACGGTGGCATGTCGCCGGACGAAGAACGCACGCAAATGAGCCTTTGGTGCATTCTGGCCGCGCCCCTGATTGCCGGCAACGATCTCACCAAAATGAGCGACATGACCAAGAGCATTTTGATCAACCAGGAAGTGATCGCCGTTGATCAGGACAAGTTGGGAAAAGAGGGCGATCGCGTCCGCGCCGACGGACCCTATGAAGTGTGGGCGAAGCCCCTCAGCGGCGGAGCCAAGGCGATTGGGATGTTTAACCGCAATGGGTATCCCTATTCGATTACCGTCGATTTCAAAGAGGTTGGCTTCGATGGCCCGGTTCAGGTGCGCGACCTGTGGGCGCATAAGGACCTTGGCACCCTTGATGGCTCCTATACGGCCACCGTCCCGGGACACGGAGTCGTCATGCTTCGGGTTTCAAAGTAAGGAACAGAGGAGCCCTTTTCGACGGCCATAACCGGGTGCCAGTCGGTAAACGGGAATGACTTACTTGGGTCACCCAATAGTGTTGCCGAGAATAGAAACGATTGGGGACAGGGGTGCGGTGGCACGCAGGATGACAGTTCGCCGGGAAGGCAGTCGTAAGAGTACCTATGCCGAAGACATCTTGGACTGCGGTAGCAGCAGCTACCGCAGTCCAAGGCGCGCCAGGCGCGCGGGTGCCTGTCGGGTTCGACACATGGGTGAATGAAGTAAGTCATTCCCGTAATTCCTTATAATAGGTTTCGCTTCTAAAAATCACTCCGGAGTGAGGGAGGAATAGGGTCGGACGGGGAAGAACTTCCATAACAAGGGTCAATAAACCCGAATTCCGAAGTTGGGCCACGATTTTCCCTCGTAATTGAAGCATAGAGGCAGCGATTTAGCCGCCCGCCAGCGGTTGAAAATCCAACTTCGGCGAAGTTGGGATTTCATACTGTAAGAGTTTATCGAAGAGCGCGTTACGCTGTTCGAGTCCTCCCCAGGCAGCGGACAGGTGGAGCACGGTGATGGTGGCCGGTTCGCCCCAGAATGGCCCCGCAAAGGAACACTTGCACGCGCAGGGTCGCGGGCTGTCGATAGCCGGTCATGCCGCTGGCGCGCTGGAATTCTCCCAGCAAGTTGAAGAGCATCAGGATGCCCAGGAAGGCCGCCTCGGTGGCGAAGAACTCGCGCAGACAGAAATCGTCCGCCGCCAGGTCGGACTTCAACTCCTCAATACGCTGCTCGATGCAGGCGCGCTGGTTGTAGTCGCGCCAGATCTCCTCCGGCGCCTCCGCCCGATTGGTCACGAACACCCGAAAGGTGTAACCGGGAACTTCCAACAGCTTCCGCCCCAGCGAGCGCTTGGTCTCCCGCAATCGCTCCCGCACCACCACAAAGCGCCGTTCCCGATCCCACCCCAAGAGCTTCAACCGGAACTCTCCCACCGCGTAGGTCTCGTCCAGCGCCCGCCATTCCTGCACCCGCGCCGCCTCCCGCTTCAGCCACTTCGTCAGCCGGGCCACCACGATGTAGTGCAAGTTCATAGCTCTCCAGGTATTGCAATAACTCTTGCGCAAAGAATCCGGAATCCGCACGCACCACCCGAATCCACTCCCGGCTTTCCAGCTTGGCCATCGCTTCCTTCAGAAATTCCACCACCCCGCTGTCGGAACGCGTGTTCCCGCTCCGCAGCCAGCCGTGCAGAATAAAGCTGGCTTCTCCCAACACCGCCAGCAGCGGATGGTGCGAAGCCCGTCCATGCTTGCGCGGGTTGTACCCGCGCTTCACTCCCTCCTGTTCCCCATAGCGCTCGAACACCGTCGAAT
Source organism: uncultured Acidobacteriota bacterium (assembly GCA_963825395.1). Taxonomy (GTDB): domain Bacteria; phylum Acidobacteriota; class Terriglobia; order UBA7540; family UBA7540; genus Bog-366. The sequence continues at coordinate 49,527 of CAWGTQ010000075.1, forward strand.
CCAAGTCCAGACTGTAACCGCCCCCGCGTTTCGGCACCCGCGCCAGTTGCCACGCCCACAGCGGCTCGTAGAACTGCACCACCAGGCCCTGCCGGAAACGCTTGAACAAGTTCCGAATCGTGTCGTCGCGTGGGAAAACGCTTCATCCCCAGCAGCGCGTGCAAGGCCCCATCCGCTCGCAACAGCGCCGTGTGCGCAAAGCGCCGCGCTCCCGCCAGCACCGAGATCAAAAACGCCGTGAACGTCTCCTCCGGAGCGATGGCGTTCGGCGACCGCAAATGCACCGGCAGGTGCTCCCTCACCTGCTGGCGATAGCCGATCTTTCCCAAAAACTCGATCAACACGCTCAGCCCTCCGAAGGGCGTCACCGCCCGCGGCGTCTGGCGCAAAATCACTTTCTTTTCTCCCCAAAGCGCGCTAATTTTTCGTTGCACTGTTCTGTTCCTCCGCCGATTGTGTCTAACCAACTTCAATCTAACGGATTAAGAACGGAACAGTGCTTCCTAATTTCGGAATTCGGGATAAAACCGCTTTGTCCTTAGTGTTGCGTAAGGAAAATAAGCTTACTTATACGACGGATGTCAACTCGTTGTAGCGCCGGGCTTTAGAGGGTGCGGAACAATGCTTCAATCCTGTCATCCTGAGCGAAGCGAAGGACCCCTGTATTTGAAGTTTCAAGAAAATGCAGGGGGCCTTCCTTCGCTGTGCTCAGGACCGGCTACGCCTCCTCAGGATGACAGTTTGAGGATTTTTCCGCTACGTCTTTAGCCCGGCACCAGCAGCTTCGGAATTCGCGGGACAGGAAGCGCTGGACGAGGGCGTGGGGGGCGGTAAACGATTTGTCGGAGGGGGACGGCGGAGGCTCGCCTAATTTCTTGAGGCATTTTTGGACCGTTTGCTGACACCCTCACGCTGCGTGCGGTCGAGTCCGCGGAGAAGGGGCAAGGAGCAACTCAGCAGGCAAGCAAGAGAACCATCAACTGGAGTCGGGGCGCGTGTCCACGGGGTTTCCCAGGCTCAATTGGAAAAGCAGGAGCAGGTCGATGGCAGCGCGTACGGGGTGGGTGCCGCGATGCAGGTAACGAAGGCGGTAGAGTCGTTCGATGGTCAAAGCCAAGCAGGTGAGCAGCCAGACAACCAACAGGCTGTGGCACTGGTGGTGGCAGATGTGCTCGAAGCCGAAACGGTTCTTGGCATCGTTGAAGCCTTGGTTTTCGATTTCCCAGCGGCTCTTGGCCATGCGGAAGATGGTGCGGCTGCCGACCCAGTGGCGAGGAAAGTCGGTGAGCCAGTACGCTTCGTACACCTTGCCGTTGGGCTTGTACTGGCGATAGCGAATCACCCGCACGGTCTCCCAACGCAGCGTATCCCAAGGGTCGAAGTCGTCGGCATCCCAGATTTCCACCCGGTCCTTGCCTTGCCGGAAGACTTGGTGGGGAGGCTGGTGGCGAAAGCGCTCCTGGGCGGCGGCGAACAATTCCGGGAGATTCTTCTTCAAGCGCACGACCACGGAGAGTCCCAGGTCGCCGGCGTCGTGCAGGAAGGGGGCACCCGCGAATTCGCCATCGGCCACCACATAGTCGGCGAAGCGGCGACCGGTGTTTTTGACGGCGCGGCGCAAGAGCCGGCGCGCGGCGTTGTACTCACTATCCCCGGGGCCGTAGGGTTCGACATCCAGCGGTAAAGTCAGGCCCGTCCCGACCACACTCAGCATGACCAGCTTGTGGTGAAAACCCACGATTTCGGGCTTTTGATTCCGGTAGGGACGGCACAGCTTACAAATCCTTTTGCGCGACCGTCCGGCCCCCGTGCCGTCCAAGGCCAGTCCGATGAAGCGGCTGTCGTCGAAAGCTTTGTGACGCTTGGCCTGACGCACGGCGGTGACTGCCGCCCGCCGCGTCACCGCCGGATCGAGGCGCGCGGTGAAGGAGGCGAGCGCATCATCGCCGAAGCTCTGGGAAACCTCCAGAGCGCGGCGGGCGCGGGAACACACCAGCGCTTCAATGCCGGCAAAGGCGGCCCGGCGGAGCAACCCGCCCATCATCAAACCCCACAGCAGGGCGGCGGCGGGAATGCGCCCCTGCGTACGACCATCGCCGGGAAAGCGTAAGTAGGACTTCAGGCCCAGACACTTCGCCCCGAACTTTTTGAGGCGACGCGGCGTCGGCCCCTTCACCGCGGCTTGCGCCTTTGCTGGCGAGCCAGCACCAGGAGTTGGGCATTGGCGGCCAGAACTTCCCGTACCGCGTCTTGGAATTCCCTCCCGGCCTCGACGCGCCGGCGGACCTCCTCGACCCAATCCTTGGGAATGTGCTGCACGTGCTTCTTGCCGTTCACCATGAAAGTGAGCGACCAGACGGGATGGCCGAGGCCTTCGGCGCAGTGGCAGGTGGGCTTGCCGCAGCGGAGATGCGATTGGGACAAGGAGCCGGGGAGGAGATCGTCGGGAAGCTGGAAACGACGCACCAAATCGAACTTGCGTTGGCGAAGTCGCGAAGCTTGCGGACCTCTCGGTTCGTCTTTCATCTTATAGTATCAATACCATAAGAATTCGACAAAAGCAAGGCCTTCGTGCGAATGCGAAAATAGGAAAGGTTAACGGATCTCCGGCAGAAACGCCGCACAAGGCCTGATGACAGGGTTTGCTTACGGCAGTCTATTCATAGTTTCCGAAGCCGCTGGCCCGGCACTGGAGTTTCTACATTTTGGGACGCTCCAACAAAAATCTCATCCCTCTCCCCCAAAGACATCTGAGGATCGATGTCAAGGCTTTTTGTATTCAGGAGCGCGCCTCCCCGGTTGAAAGTTGGCGTAGGGCCGTGGCCAGGGGCGAGCCGTGACGTTGCAGGGCTTTCTGGTAACGGGCCTCGTCGTAAAGCGTATGGTCTTTCCAACAACGATAGATAATGCGAATCCACTTGAAGGCCAGGCTGCGAACGGCGGGGTGATGGTCCAACCCGCGCCCGCGCATTTGTTGGTAATAGGCCCGCGCCCAGGGCGACCAGAGAATCGATTGGCCCGCGAACTCATGGAAGGTCTGGCGCAAGAATTTCGGACAGGCCAGGCGCCAATGCACCCAGCACTTTTTGCCGCTCTGGTCGGTGACCGGGGCCGCTCCCGACCAACACTCCATGTCCTCGGCCGCGGCATAGCGCTGGCGGTCGGTTCCCCAGGCCGCCAGCAAGCGCGGCGCCAGCGCCGGGCCGGCACCGGGGAAGCTGCTGAAGATCGCCTGGTCGGGGTGAGCGGCAAACAACTCCTGCAGCTTCTGCTCCAGGCGTTCCAGTCCCGCGGCGAGAGCGCGCAACTGGTCGACCTGGGCCAGGGCCATGAGCGCCGAACTCTCGATGACGGCGGGGTCGGTGGTGAGGGGGCGGGCGCTGCGGATCTGCTCCAGGAGCCGCTCGATCTGTTCCGGGGTGCGGCGGGTGTGGGCGCGATACACCTTCAGCACCTTCAAGCGCGAAGCTTTCTGGACCTCTCCGAGGCTCGGAAACTGGCTGAGAAAGTCCCAGGCCAGAGGCGCCGTCAAATCCCCCCACCACTCCAGGGCCTGCGGAAAATAGCCCTTCAAAAGGGCTTGCAGGCGGTTGCTGAGGGCGGTGCGGTCGTCGACCAGTTTGCGCCGGTGCTGCACCAAGAGAGCGATTTCGCGCGTCGGCGCATCGTCGGCTACCCAGGGGCGAAAGCGCTCCCGGTGCTTGCGCAGGAACTCCAGCAGGAGCTGCGCATCCCCGGGATCATTCTTGCTGCCGCTGGGATAAAGCGCTTTGCGGTAGTCGGCGAGCGCTTTCGGCGGGATGGGGTAAAGCACCAGGAAATCGTACGTCATCAGGGCAGAGAAGAGCGCGCCACGCGATTGTTCCAGGGCGATGGCGACGCGGCCTTGGGGGAATCGGCTCTGCAACTCGGCGACCCAGAGTTGCAAGGCCTCCGCCGTGTGCTTCAACTCGAAGTGTTCGAGGTGCGCCGAACCGTCGGCCTGCAGGCAAACGGCATGGGCTTGGTCGGCCCAGTCGAGACCGGCCCAGGCCACGATGGGCAGAGAAGAGGAAGCGGAATTTTCCATGGGCAGTCCTCCCGAGAGCGTAGTCACGACGCGCTTGCCCGGAACCGGCGCAACCCTTATAGTAGAGTCCTCGCGGGACGACATCTGAGTATGCGTTGTCGGTCCAGGCGTCCGGCCCCGCTCGAAGCTCTTTGGGTGATCGTCGAACGATCGGGGCGACAATTCGTAGCGGGGCCGGGCGCGTCTTGCGACTGCCTTCTTAACTCTTCGCGGCGACATCTTCAAGCTCGTCATAGAGGGTTTCTATATGCGCTAAGGGTTCCAGCGCCTGCGGCGCTGGAACACAACCTATAAGGGGCGAGGGAAGGAAATTCGCGTTCCGCATCCTCTCTCCATCCATCCTTGCCGTCGCACAAATGTAG
>CAWGTQ010000076.1:0-36521 GCA_963825395.1 uncultured Acidobacteriota bacterium
GAATGCCGTTGGGCAGCGGCGCCCGCGCCACAATTTCCAAGCCCGCGCCGCTCGTTTCAATGTCGAAAGGATGGGCGGAAGCATCCACCGCCGCGGCCACCGCGCCGGCAATAGGATTGGCCTCGACTTCCGCATTGAGCTTCGCGGTGATTGCGGGTTGGCTCCGATTCTGGATCATGCCGGCGCTGCTCCACTCCGCGGCGGCGTCAGCTCCTCCGAACCGCTGATCTTTTTCGGCCGCATCTTCCAGGCGAAGTACGGGCGCGCCAGCCAGCGCGCCAGCGCCATTTCGGCGTGGTAAAAGGAGGACGCCACATTGTGCGGCGCCAGATACCGCGTGTCGCCCGGCTGGACGATCAGGCTCACCTCGATGTTGGGCGTCACATCGATGGGAATATTGTTGCGGCGGCAAGCTTCGTACAAGTGGCGAAAGACCACCAGCATGTCCTCGTAACGAGGCGATGGCCACTGCTCCATGTCGGAGCCGATGGTGGGACGGAAAATGCAAACCGTGGGAAATGCGCCGATGCCGGTGATGTAGTCGATGGCGCGCAGCGTGTCTTCGAGGGGCTCGACTCCGGCAATGATTTCGCCCGAGCACGATCCCTTGCCCAGCTTTCTCGCCGTGTATTCGAGGGCGCGGAAAAAGGTTTTCTGCCCCACCAGTTCCTGCTTGCCCGGCAGGAAGCGCGCGAAATACTCCGGGTTATGAAACTCGTAACAGAAGCTGAAGTGGTCCGCGCCGAGATCAATCAATCGGTCATACTTCCAGAAATCCAGCGTGGGAATCAGTTGCAAACCCACCAGCGTGCCCACGCGCGACTTGACCGCCTTCACGTAAGGCGCCGCCTCGTCCAAATCGCGGTCGGTCTGATAGCCGGAATTGAAATGCACAAACGTGGCGCCGGACTCCTGTTTGGCCGCGCGCACCACTTCCACCACGTCATCAATGTCCTTGCGGGCCACCTCGTTCACGCCCACATTCAGGCCGGTGGCGCAAAACTTGCAGTTGACCGCCGGCGAGTGGTGCCAGAACCCGCACGAGTTCGAGATGTAGATGCCGAGGTAGGTCCCTTGCAGCACCCCGACTTTGTGCATGGGAGTGCCGCGCCAGGTCAGGCGCGTGTACCAAGCAGGCTCCGGCGGAATACGCACGGCGTAGCGATGGCCAAGGCGCGTGTCATTAACCCAGTATTCACCCTGCTCGCGGACAAGTTCGTAGCACGATTGCTGCGCGAAATCCTCCTCCACTGGCACGTTCACCCATACGTCTTTGATGGAGCCGGGAATGACCAACTCCAGCCCGCTGCCCAGCCCCGCGCGCGTGCGGGAAATGAATCGCGCATCCTTCTCGAGGGCACAGGAAGGGTCAACGCGCATACCTTGGCAAAAAAGGTCGATTTCGAGTTCGCAGGGGTTCATTGGCTTATGCGCGCCATGGGGTTGCTGAGTGTTGGGGGGCGCGGCCGCAGGCGCGTCGTGTGCGATATTTTGTCCCATGTTGGACATTTCCTCACCTTTTTGACTATCAGCACGACACGGGCCACCCCGGCGTGCCCTGATTTCAAGGCTCAGAGTCAGGGAAGCGGGCCTCTGCCTCATTGGTCACCTGCAGGCTGGCTGCCGCACCCGCAGGCTTCTTTGCTTGGAGTCAAATTGTCATTGCCGCGCCGCCCCAAATGAAGCTATATTTACACTAGGCATTGGTCTGTAAACTTTGAAATGCGGTGGGGCTCCCGCTGCAAGGTCGAGGGAGGCGGATCCCTTGGCTTATTTTGTCGAGTCCGGCTTGGTTCGGCAGTTTCTCTGTGATGCCGGCGGGCAAGCAGCGGAAACCTCCCAGGCCGTAGGCCATAGGAGTTTGCAATGGATTCCTCCAAACTTTCAGAGCGGATACTAATCGTCGTATTGCTGTTTCTCCTGGCTTTACTCCTCGCTCACGTATCGGGCAGGGCGCAGGAGAAAGTACTACCGGTGCCACCGCGTCAAGTGGCCCCCAAGGCGACGCAACCCGCGCCTGTAAAGCCAGTTCCCAGACCCGCTCCAGCCCGAGCCCAACCCCAAGTCCAACGGCAAAATACCCCGCCAGCCCGGCCCGTACAGCCAGGGGTCAATCGCGTAACCGGCAACCCTGCCGGAGGCAAAGGCGCCCAGCCGGCGCAAGCATATAGAGGGAGCGGCAGCAACAATCCCGCTGAAAGATCCATCGGCGGCGTGCGTCCAGTGGGAGCCTCCGTAGGCGGCGCCAACCCATCTGGATTCAGAATGCCTCCTAATGCCAGGAGTGTGGCGATGCCAGGCGGGGGAGCAACCATCGTCCATCCGGATGGCCGACGCTGGCTGTTGGACAAGAATAACCAGGTAACAGCCTTCTCCCGGCCAGGCATGCAGGCGAAGTTCTACGGTGATGGAAGGCTCAACGCCGTGCAGATCACCCGCCCGCGGATTGGCAACATGGCCATCATCCGCAGCCTCAATGGAGCACGTGTAACGGTTGGGATGCGCCCAGGAGGGGTCCAGGCGGTGACCTATGGAAGCGACCGGGGGTACGTGCAGCGGCCGTATCCGGGCCGCGCCGGCTACATTCAACGCACCTATGTGGTCGGTGGCCGGACTTACGCGCACGTTTACCGCGCCTATCGCTACCGCGGCATCGTCTACTACCGGTATGTGCCCGCCAATTACTACCCACCGCGATTTTACCAGTGGGCTTCCAATCCCTGGCCCAGGCGGGTCGTCTACTCATGGGGAGCGCCTTCGGCGCCCTGGATGGGATTCTCTGCGGGATATTTCGCCCCGGCTCCTGCCTATCCGACAGCAGCCCTCTGGTTGACCGATTTCCTGCTGGCAGAAAACCTCAAGCTCGCTTACGAAAACCACCAGGAGAGTGGACAACCGAGTACGGGCGCCCCGCCCCCCGGCGAAACCAATTCGCAAAGCGTGCCGCTTAGCCCTCAGGTCAAAACCGCAATTTCACAAGAAGTGCAACAACAGCTCGGAGATGAGCAGGCGGCTTCTACCCAGCCCGGGAACATGCCGCCGGCCGCCGGCGCTCAAACGCCACCCCCAGTGCTCGACCCCAACCAACGGACCCTCGTGGTGTCGCAGAATCTCGATGTTGCGCAGCAGGCAGGCCAGCAGTGTTCGCTGACTCCCGGAGACGTTCTTTATCGCACCGGCGATAACTTGATGCCCGGCAACAAAGTCGCGGTGAACATCGTTGCCAGCAAGGCCGGAGATTGCCCCGCCAATACTTCCACGCAAATTGATGTCAACACCCTGCAAGAAATGCACAACCAGTTCCGGGAGCAGGTTGATACCGGACTCAGCACGCTCGCGCAGAGTCAGGGGCGGGAGGGATTACCTTCGGGGCCGGCCGCGGATGCGCGCCCCTCCCCGGAGGGAACAGCCCAACCGGACCAAGACGCTGACGCGATTGTGGCGCAGGAACAGAAGGATGCCGATACCGCTGAGGAAGCCGCCACTGACGGCGCAAACGGTGGCTCGGCGTAATCCCCACGAGTCTGAGACCCCTCCGCGCGGCAAACCCAGTTGTCTCGCAGATTACTTCCCGCCTTTCCTGCGCTACTTTTGCAACCTGATTTCGAATCCCGTCTGGCTTTCTTGGATGCCGGCGTGGTGAAAGTCGGTTTCAGAAACGAACTTTTCAAACTCGCTCCGGGTGTAAGCGCGCTTGAGGAGCATGACGCGAAATGTCAGCTTGGTAAAGATCGTGCTCCCCCAACCGAGGCCCATCTTATCCACAAGCTCATTGATGGATTTCTGCGAGGCATCGCGGCGCAGGTCGATGATGATGGCGTGGCCACCTTTCTTCAGGATGCGGTACATTTCCCGCACGGCGAGGAGCGGCTCGCTGAAATTCTTGAAGGCGGCACGGCAGAGGATGAAATCAAAGGTTTCGTCCGCGAACGGAGTATGGGAGGCATCGCCCCGGCGAAAGTCCACCGTCACCTTCGCCTGTTGCGCGTTGCGGCGCGCGATTTCGACAAAAGCCTTACTGATATCGAGGCCCGTAATCTGATAGCTTGAGAGTTTCGCCAATTCAATGGCAAAATACCCCGGTCCGGGAGCCAGTTCCAGCACCGCGCTGCCGGGGGCAAGCTTTTCGGCGACGCGCCGCGCCAGGCCCCGGAAGTCCTCCAGATTTTTGCCCGTGTTGGCGGCGTACCATTTGGCGATCCAGCCTTCCATGCCGATGCCTTTATAAGCCTTGACAGATGCCTGTTCCATTTGCTACTCCTTACAATACGAGATACTTATAAAATAAGATAAAGAGGAAACGATGTCAAGCCCAAAAGGTCGGAAGTTGACGGAATCACTGAACCGGGAAGTCCGCCGGTTTATCGCCGGCGCCATTCTGTTCAATCTCAAGGTGGCCGATGAGGTGGGTTTGAACGGCACCGACATGCAGTGCCTCAACTTGCTCGAGTTGCAGGGTTCGGCAACGCCGGGGGAATTTGCCCGCTGGGCTTTTCTCACCACGGGCGGAGTCACCGTAGTTCTGGACCGGCTGGAGAAGGCCGGCTACCTTCGCCGCGAACCGAACCCGCAGGACCGGCGCAGTTCCCTCGTCCGGCCCGTCATGGTTAAATTCCGCAAGCTTCATACTCTCTACCGGTCGAAGGGCCAGGCGCTGATGCAGGTGCTCTCCGCGTATAACGAGCGTGACCTGAGTTTGATTTTGGACTTTTTCAATCGGGTGAACAGCGGCAGGGTGGAAAAGAAGTAGGGGGATTGCTCGCCATAGGTCTGGGGCGCGTTGGATACGGAAAAACGCTTCCCCATGGGCATACGGAGCGAAGCTTTGGAGTGCGTGCAGCTTGCTGCCGCTTTTGCCCCAGCCAGCTCGCTGGCTGGGACTCGTGCTTGCGGGGAAGGAATGCGAATACAAATCGAGGTGGGGGTGGAGATTCCCGCAAGAGAGCTTGCGGGAAGAAACTGCCGCAAGCAAGCTTGCGGAAGGAAAAGCGGCAGCAAGCTGCACGCACTCCAAAGCTTCGCTTCGCGGGGAACGACGGGGCCTCGTCGGGGTGGTGCGGGTAGGGCCCGCTCCTAAGCTGCGCACGTGTAAACGGGCTGTATGGAGGACGGCGTATGATAATAGCTAGAAATGTCCTGCAGCAGCGGGGCTGGAGCCCCGCCCATCCAAAAGCTGGTGGGAAATCCGCGTTAGGAGGGGTGCATCGCTGATGCCGGGGTGGTTATCAATTCGTAGGGCGCGAGCTTGGCCCATGGGTAAAAATGTGGAAGCTCCAGCCCTGAGCTTTAGCTCAGCACGTGCCGAACTAAAGTTCGGCGCTACCCTTCTCCGGGTTTAGCTGTGCTCAGATATCAGCCTCAGATATCAGTGATCGCGCGGATTTCCACGGCGTTATAATGGCGCGCATTCGGGAAGTAGGAGGAGGGTCTACATGCGGTCTATGGGAATGGCATTGATACTCGCATTGGCTGTGACCCAACTATTCGCGCAAGAAGAGATGGCGGGCCCCAGCAATGAAAAGGCACAGAAATCATACGAACAAGGCATGAGCTTTCTAAAGCAGCACATGATGCCGGCGGCCCTGGAAAGCTTCAAGAAAGCCGACAAGCAGGACGGTGGCCGCTGCAACGCCTGCCAGAAGCAAATCATCAAGTGGGGAATTGGGCTGGGAGACTGGAAGGCCGCTAATACTGCGGCAGAAGAGATGGTGGAGGAGGCCCAGGGCGCGAAAAGCCTCGCGCTCGCTCACTACCAGTTCGGCATCATCTGGATGGATGAGGGACTAGGCGGGCACAAGGTCGAGCGCCTCGAGCGTGCACACGAAGAGATGACGAAGGCCCTGGCGGCGGTCGCGAATTTCCCCATGGCGGTTTATAACGACGGATTGGCGCTTGCCTACCTGAATCAGGACGCGGCGGCGAAAGTCCAGTTTGAGCGGTATGCAAAGATGGCAGAGCCGGACGATCCCATGCGGCAGCGTGCGCTGCTCTTTGTCAGCCACCCGGGGATGGCACGGGCCAAGATGGCGCCGCCGTTCTCGGTGACCACGCTTGACGGACAACGCATCTCGCTGGACGATTTGAAAGGCAAGGTGGTGTTGGTCGACTTCTGGGCAACCTGGTGCGGTCCATGCCGGGAGGCTCTGCCCCACATGAAGGAGATCGCCAGGAAGTTCCAGGGGCAGCCCCTGGTCATTCTCAGCGTGAGCCTGGACTCGGAAGAGAGCAAGTGGAAGGAATTCGTTGCCAAAAACGGCATGACCTGGCTGAACTGCCGCGATGGCAATTTTGATGGGCCACTGGCGAAGGCGTTTGATGTGCATGCGATTCCGCACACCTTCACCGTCGACGCGGATGGAGTGCTTCAGGATGAGCACATTGGCGATGCCGCAATCGAGGGGAAGTTGAAGAAGCAAATTGCCCGGGCCCGGGAGCTTCAAGCAGCGGTTACGCCAGCGCCATAAGCTCTAGCGCCTGTCCTGAGCGAGGCGAAGGACCGGCACGTGCCGAACTAAAGTTCGGCGCTACAACTCCGGGTTAACCCACCGTCACGGAAATCGTCGTGGTCTGAGGGGTGATGCTGCCGCTCGTACCCTGGACGGTGACGGTGCCGGATTCGGAAGTTGTGGTGGTTCCGCCGCCTCCCCCGCCCCCGCCATTACCTCCGCAGCTCATCATCAGCGCCAGCAAACACGCGAGCATGGCCCCGAGAGCCACCTGCCGCACGGCGGGCCTCCACCGCAAAGATTGTGAATCACGCCGGCGCAAAATGATGAGGAGCATCAACTGCAGGCAAGCTGCCAAGCCTGCCACCGGCCATCCCCTGAACGGGTGTTTCTTTGGCGGCGTTGGGAAGGTCGTCGCCGAAGACGCGGCGGTTATGGTGGCCACCACCGTGTTGTTGCTGGTGTTGAACGTCCCGAGCAAGCAGGTGACTCCCGCGAGGGTGCTGGAGACGTTACAGGAGAAGGTTATGCTGCCGGAAAAGTTATTGGTCAGTGTCAGAGTGACCGTGGACGTGCCGCTGTATCCGGGATTTATAGTTAAGCTGCTGGGTGAAGCGCTAAGTGAAAAACTCCCAGGGACGGTCGTGAAGCTGAACACGCTCGACCATGGCCCATTTTGGCCGCTGCCAGAGGCCGCGAGGGCCTGCACCTCCCAGTAGTAGGTCGTGCTCGCGCTAAAGTCGCTGGCAACCGAAGCATAAGAAGCCGTCGCGGTCGTCGTACCGGCCACGCAGTTTCCGCAGGTCCCTACCGCAGGATTTGTGGGAAGGGCGCTCGCGGTCGGAGCAATTAATATTCGATACCCGGCACTTCCTGAGACCGTCGTCCAAGTGAAGGTGGTGGTGAGCGGGACGCCAGTCGCTCCATTGGCGGGGTTGGTCAACGCCGGCGCTGCCAGCGTGCCGCCCGCCGTGGTAAAGCTAAAAATATTTGACCAGGCAGCGATCCCGGTACTGGACGTAGGCTCAATGGCTTGCACCTGCCAATAGTAGGTGCCCGCAGCAGCCAGAGCGCTCGACGGAGTGTAGGAAGTCGTATTCGCGCTCGTAGTGCCAACCGTGCAGGCGCTGCAAGTGATGGTGGCGGGATTGGTGGTCAAATCAGCGGCACTGGTGGCGATCATGATTCGGTAACCATTGTTGCCGGGAACTGCCGTCCAACTGAATGAGGGCGAAACACCCACTCCCGTCGCCCCGTTGGTAGGTGCCGTCAAGGTCGGCGCGGGCAAGTTCTCCGTGCTCGTTGAACCCCACTCCATAACCAGGTTATAGGCATCGACCGATCCGAGGCCGCTCGCCTGGTCATAACCCACGCCGGCGCTATAACCCATTTCGCCGTCGGCGGGGCAACCGGTATCCGTAGAGACTACCTCACAGGGCACGATGTTGTTGCCGACAGTGATGTCGTGGAACGCCGCGGGCGAAGTCCCCGCCATGGGATAGAGGATGGTGTTAATGTTGCCCTGGCCCGGTGGATTGTTCACATGCTTTTGGTTTATAAGGGCAACAATCCCGGCAAAAGTGGGCGCCGCAGCAGAGGTTCCACCCACCACCGTGAGCGTGCCGTCAGTGTTCCGAAATCCATCGACGCAGCTCCCCTCGACACAAAACAATAAGGGGTCGTGGGCGGGGGAAGAGTTTAAGGAAAGGTCCGGAACGTCGCGAGCGCCATCGTTGGGCACGCCGGTTCCGGTTTGCCAACTCGGCTTGGGCGTGAAGTACGCACTTACTCCGCCGCCCCCGGCAGCGAGGCCGTTGGTTGAGGAGGTGTCGTTCCACACCATCTCGGGGATATAGGAAAGGGCGGAAGGGTAAACATCCGCTCCGCCGGCAGACGCTTGCCAATAAGTCCCCGAGCCCTCATTGAATTCGCTCCCGCCCATTCCTGTAACATAGGGACAACTGGCGGGCGCATCCACAGCCAGGCCCTGCGTGGCAACCGTCACGATGGATGTTGGAAGCATCGCAATCCGCTGCGCCGGAGTCGCCGGCGGCGGCCACAATGGTCTGTCCTTGCGTATTCGCCTGCTGGGCAAGTTGCGCAAGCGGTTGGAGTTCGCCACGTTGTCCCCACTCCGCTTCGCAGGCGCCATAGCTGATGCTGATGACGGGCGCAGTTTTGTTGTCAATGGCGTACTGAAGCGCGTTGAAAACTCCACCGCTTCCCCCGTTGACGAAGATGATTGTCGGCGTTTTTGGCCACTGCGCCTGACCACTCGACGTCCAAGCTGGCTTCCTCGATATCGTCCGGAACGACGCTGGGGTCGCTTGTGTTGGGAATCAGAATAACTTGGGGGGAGTTTGCCGGCAGTCCCGCGGCCTCGCGGAAAGCCGTGATGTCGCTCCCGCCGTTATAGAGGTCCGTCTGCCCCATGACCGCGATGGTCTGCCCGGTGCCATCAATGCCGTTGTTATATAGGGCGTTCACGTCGTAAATGGTGGCGAAGTCGCCCGGTGCGACGAAGGTATTTCCTGTCAAGCCGGAGGTAAAGTTCGGTTTGGGCTCAGCCTTCACATGGCGGACGATGCTCCGCGGTTTGAGACGGTAATTGTCCAGCCCGCGAATGCCCAGCACCACGTCGGCAAGGGCGGCGGGCACGGCAGGCTCCGAGGCATTGGCATAGTACGTCCGGCCACGCAGCGAGAAGTTGTGAATCTCCGTTTGAAAAGCCGCTTGCACCAGCGCGGCGGTGCCGGAAAAAGAGACCCAAGTGCGGCCGCGGGCGGTCTGGGTCACCTGGAAGCCTTGCGACTGCAACCAAGCCACAACCAGGTTGATATCATTCGGGCTCAGCCCAAATCGGTCGGCGTATTGCTCCGGCGTGAGCCAATGATGATAGTTGGGCGAGGAACGGTCCTGCTGCTCATCGAGGAGCTGGTTGAGGTCCGCCTGCTGGCTCTCCGTGAGCTTGAACGTAAGAGAGATGTTTTCGAGCTTGAAGGAGCCCTCGACCGGTCCCAAGTCGTTTTCCGGTTGGAACATGGGGCGAACGTTGCCCTCCAGCCATACCGCCGGGGATCCGGCAATCGGGCCCGCAATGCGGTCCCGCTGCGGTGTTTGCGCAAAGGAAATCCGGTTAACCCCGCAGATCAGCCCCAAAACCACGAGTGCACTAAGAATAACGACATTTTTGCGTCGCATGAGTCTTCCATTCTGTCGGCAATAATGGATGGCAGTAAGATGCTTGCAGCAAACCGTAAGATGTTCTCCCTGGTCCGCGTTGCTCACGAAGAGCCTGCAAGGGCGCGGCCACAGTCCCGCTGGTACAGGGCATTTCTAATTACTACCGTGCCCCGCGCTCCAGACAGCCTGATTTACGGCAAAGAGGAAGCGTTTTTCCGCAACCGGTGCGTCCCGGACCCATGCCGAGAAATCCAGGGTAGCCCCAATACTGGCTGCTAAAAGGCAAAGTAACCGTTGGGGGCGCTCGCGTTGTTGGGAACGGTGGTGCCCGCAATCCCCACGAACACGTTGCGGCCGAAGAAGAAGGGCAAGCCGAGGTCAAAATAGTCCGTCGAGAGGCTCGTGTTCCTCTCACCTCCCAGGTTGTTGAAGGCGGCAAAGCCGGGGTTATTTTCGAACAGCATATCGGCGTTGGCGATACTCAGGGTCACCGTCCCCGACGTGCCATTGGCGCCGTAAGTGGTGAGGGATAGAGGAAGGGTGGAGTCAGGACAGTAGTAAGAGTTGTCCGCGCAATCCTGAATGCCCAGGGTGACAGGATCCAAAACATAGAGGGCCTTCGAGCCCGTATCGAGGAAGCCTCCCGAGGGATAGGATGTGCCATTGTACACAACATTGGCAAAGTTGCCGTTGCTGTCCTTGGCGTAGAGAGTGGCGCTCCCCAAGGCATTGTTGGATTCGGTTCCGACCCCGAAAAGCAGCAGCCCGGCGGGGACCAAGGTCGTTCCCGCCGCATTCGTATAAGGAAGCGAGGGCGCTCCGGCCGAAGAAATCGCCGGCAGCATAAACTCCACGCCGTTGTTATCTTGGGTAAAGAAGGCGACGGGATTGGCAACTTGCTGCAGCACGGGGACACCGGTAGTCCGGCAGGCGGAATTCGGGCAGACGTAATAGGGGTATCCGGAGAATGTCTGGCCACCCGCACAGTTGAGGCCGCAATCCTGAATGGAACTGCCCACGCCCAGGATGGCGTTAGCGCCCAGCGCCGCCACGGTATCGAGACTGGGGCCGGAGCCCAGGCTCAGGCAAGTGGTGGCCGGCACGTTGAACGCGGTATCACCAATCACCTGAATGGGAACATAGGAGGCCCTTTCACTAGCAATGACCACATCGGCAAAAAACACCGGTCCCCATACGTAAGAAGTGTCGGGGAATTGGACGCACTCCTCCACCTGATTTCCGGCGCTATCCTTGATCGTCGTGAACTCGTCGGCCGGAACCGTCGTGAGCTGGGAATAGAGAATTCGCAAGCCGACCGAACTCGTATCCACCAGAACGTCAGGGATAATCTGGCAATCTTGCGTGCCCGGCAAGCAGACGGTGATCGTGGTGAAGAGCCCGTTGTAATAAGCGGTGCTGGATTCCCCACTGTTTCCATTGGGCCCAAAATTGACAAAGAGGGGCGCGCTGTTACTGGCCGTCAGCGTCAGGGTGGTGGAAGCGGACTGGGTGGTGTCAGCCTGGCTCGTGGCGGTCACGACAACCGTAGGAGGGGTCGGCGCGGACGAGGGGGCGGTGTAAAGTCCGGAAGTGGAAATGGCGCCCACCGTCGAATTGCCGCCCGCCACGCCATTCACATACCAGGTGACGGCGGTGTTGGCGGGTCCGGTGACGGTGGCCGTATACTGCACGGTCGTTCCCGTCATGGTCGATGAGTCGACGGGCGCAACACTCACCGTGGCATTTACCGCCGAAGGTGTAATCGTTACAAGCGCCGACCCGTAAGGATAGTTTTCCGCCGAACTGATGGCTTCAACCGTCACCGTAGCCGGATTGGGGACGGAAGCCGGCGCCATATATAATCCCGAAGAGGTAATCGTACCCAATGTAGAATTGCCGCCGGGGATGTTATTTACAGCCCAGGTAATGGTGGTGCTGAACAAGCTCACAACGGTGGCACTAAATTGCAGCGGCGCCCCTGCCTGAACCGACGCGGTTGTGGGTGAAAGGGTGATGACCGGCAAGGCGACTTCGCTGCCGTTGCGGACCACCGTGCAACTGGTGAGCAATATCCCGCAGGCCGCCACCACCAGAAGGCTTGCCAGCGTGGCCGCGCGAACCCTCTTGCTCTCTTGCCCCACCTTCACCGTCTCCTTCCGGGGAGCCCTTCGGACCTTGCACTCCGGACCCCGGAGTTCGGACCTCGGATTGGCCGTCATTGCACCACCTCCGGGGAAACGTTCGTGGGCAAGAGGCTCGGCACATAAGCGCGGCCGCGATAACCCCGCATGTGCCCGCCGCTGATAAAAACGAAATTGTCCCTCTGAATCATCAGTGGGCCGCCGTGGCGGCCCGTTTGGGCCTGCGCGTACTGCTGGAGATATGGGAAGTAAGATCCCAATAACTGCTGCATGTTGGGCACGTAGGGCCCCTGCCAGGAAACCCCGAAGACCTTGCCCGCCGGCGAGACATACTCGCGGACCACCGCGCCGTTGGCATCGGTGATCTGGTGAAGTCTATAGCCCTCATGGACTTCATCGCGAATTTGACCCCGCAGGAATTGCCGGTCCGCATTCACCGACGATTCCGTCTCGCCCAGCACTGCCCACGCTGGGGCAACCCCCAGGACCAGGATGAGCAAGACTCCCCAAAAGGTTCTCATGGACCTCCACCCGTGTCTTTCTGCCATTTACCCGCGCCGCCTTTTTCTCGAAGTACCGTCCCCGTGAAGGGTTTCCTGCGTCATGATGAGCTCCATCAAAATACCACAGACTGTGACAAGCCATCCAGTCCTGAGAAGGGCGGGTGCTGTCCTAATTTCAGAGGTAGCGCCGGCTTCCTGCCGGCATTGAGCCGCCAAGATGGCGGCGGTACATTCAAATTAATCAATGCAATTGGATGCCTGGGCCACAACCGTGGTTGTAGCAGGGAGGTTGAGAGGAACATGAAGGTCAGTAGGGGCGCAGGGCCAATCGGCATGCGCCCCTACTCAGTTGCAGACTAGAACGCGACGAATCCGTTCGGAGCGCTGGCGCTATTGGGCACCGTCGCTCCCGCTATCCCCACATAGACAGTTTTGCCGAGGAAGAACGGCAAGCCAAAGTCGAACAAATCAGTAGAGGGCGTAGTCCCGCCATCGCTACCGACATTGTTGAACACCCAGTTATTGGGGTTGGCATTGAGTAACGTCGTAGCATCGGTGATGCTGAGCGAGACCGTCCCTGAGCCCACGCTGTTATAACCGGCGATGCCGATGCCCGAAAGGGTAGCCGTCCCCCCGCCGGAAACGCAGTAAAAGCCGGAGCCGGCAGTGCCTTGCGCACAATCGGAGATACCGAGCGAGGAGAGCGTGCCGGCATCCGAAATATCGAGGGCCTCCGACCCGGTGTCGACCACATTGTAATAGGTGTAAGAAAAGTTTCCGTAGCTAACGGTTGGGATGCTGCCGGTATCGTCGAGCGCGTAAAGTGTCGCGCTGCCAAGGCCATTGTCAGTTTGGGTTCCAATTCCGAAATTCATCGTCCCCGAGACTGAGGCCGCCCCGTTCGCCTCAACCGAACCCAGGGTAATCATCACACCGTTATTGTCAGACGAGGAGAAAAACGCGACGGGATTTTCAACCTGGGTTGACGTATTCACAGTCGAGCAGGCGCCGCTGGGACAAACGTAATAGGGATATCCCGCTACCGTCAGTTCGCTTGAATCAGTGCAGTAACTGCCGCAATCATAGGGGGCAGTACCAACCCCCAGGAGCCCGTTGGCACCGAACGTCGCCAGCGTATTTTCGTCTCCGCCATTGGGAAGATTGGGGTTGATTGGGGTGGCGATGCACTGACTCGGCGTAGTATAGGTACTGCCGCCAAAGACATGAATGGGAACTGAGGAGGCCTTCTCCCCCGCGATCGAGACATCCGCCGCCCACACCGACCCCCAGGAGTAGGATGTGTCTCCATACTGGATGCACTCCTGGAGCTCATCACCGTTGCTATCCGCAATGGCTCCCAGCGAGCTGGTTGGAAGGGTAAGCGCTGAGTCTGAGGATGCGCAGGCCTATGGAACCCGTGTCCACGAGCACATTATCCACCGTCTGGCAATTGGTGGTGCTGCCAGGCTGGCAAATGGTGACGTTGGTGAAAATCCCGTTGATGTAGGTGCCGGTGGGCCCGGCGCCGACCGACAATGTCACCGAATTGTTACTGGCTGGCGTTGTTGTGGTGGAACTACTACTACTGCTGCCACCACTACAGCTCGCCATAACGAGCATTCCCACCATGACAATTAAAAGGCGGCCCAACGTAGCCGCCGAAGAATCCTTTAGGGTCATCGCACCACCTCCAAGGAGACATTGCTGGGAACAAGACTGGGCACGTAGGCGTACCCCTTAAAAAACCGCATGTGACCGTTACTAACGAACACGAAATCGCCCGTTTTTACGATCAGCCCTCGCATGTGATGGATTTGGGTCTGCTCTTTCGAGGCTGTCTGGAGGTTCGTCGCGTAGGTCCCCAACAACTGCTGCAAGTTAGGCATGAAGGGCGCTTGCCAAGCCACCCCGAAAACCTTTCCTGCAGGTGAGACAAATTCTCGAATTGTTGTGCCGTTCTTTGTCGTGAGTTGGTGGACCTTGTAGGCCTGGAAGGCCTGGACAAGATCCTCACTCTTTATGGACTGCTGGTCCGCGCTCACCGACCCTTCGTACTGACCTAGGGTCGCCCATGCTGGAATGCTTGCCAGCATCAGGATAAGCAGGACTCTCAAAGTGTTTTTCATACGCTTTCACCCCTGCCTTTCTTGTTAGTATGTCCTGTGCTCTTGTTTGGACGCCCTCTTGCCATCAAAAGGTTACCAAGAACATGTTAAATAATTGCAAAAAGTGCAGTTACTTAAGACCGGAGCCCAGGTTGATTCGTGCGAGCCCTGGCGGTTACTTGGAATAACCTTCCTCATCGAAAATCCGGAATTCCGATTTTTTCCGTCAAGTTATACGTTCAACAGGACTTTCGATTAAGGCGAATTAGCGCGATCATGGGGACGGCGCGAGCGTTTTGATGCTCGTCAAACCCGCTCTCCCCCAATTCAATCTATTCGGGTATCAACACGAACTCAGCCCATTTATGTTTTCGGCTTCGGGAGATAACCACCCCGGCGCTCGGCGCGCCACCCCTCTTGAATCAGGATGGGAATTGCTCCGAGCATTTTCGTTTTTAGTGGCGAGCTAATCGCTCATAAGCGTCTGTGCGGCACGCGCTTTGACTTTTGCGTTTGGCGCCCGGCGTTTTGACTGGCTTTTGCGGCACCGGCGCCAGGGGCAATGGGGCGGGGCGATCCCGCCGCTGCACGCGGGACCAGAAAACGGCAATTTTTCCTCTTGACAAAAGCTCGACTACATGATAGGCTATAACAGCGAAAAGGGAGAGGAGGACCGATGCCGTGCAACAGGTGGTAGCCACGCTCTGGTGTCGTGACCGTGGGTTCTTCTATTTCGCTCATCACAAAAGCCCGCGGTTAGAAAATCGCTGACTGTGGCTATCCGCTCAATCTGCATGCCCTCGAACCGCCCGCTGCAGGAATGGATGCTGTAGGCAAATCCCCGTTTTCCTCAGACTATCTTATTGATAATAAATCGGTTATATAAATTCCCCGCGGCGTGCCTAGGCTTTCAAGTCATTCAAAATAAACAAGTTAACATGAATGAGTTGCTCAGGGGCTCCGACAAAAAACATGTCAAAAACGAAGGATAGTCTAAGGATGTTATTGAAAACAAAGGGAGAAAAATTGGCCCTTTGTGGGCTTGAAACGATGTTGATGAAAACGAACAGGTTGTATTCATTCTGAAACGATGTTGATGAAAGGATAGGGGGTTATCTGATTCTCGTGAAAATGCCCCCGGCGCGGTTCTCTGGTGCATTCCGGCGGCGACAGACGGGCTGTCGGTTGGTGCCGAATCCCTGACCCCGAATCGTGAGCTCCGCTTTCTGGTACGCCGGGGCGTGGAGTGATGCCGGCTACATCCCGATAACCCGCAGGGGTTGATATTCGGCATTGAACTTCGGTTGCGGCCACCACGCCGCGCTGTGTCACCTTATGCGGCCTTTTTCTCAAGATGGCGCAGCTCGCGCACGAGCCGGTCGAGGGCACTTTCCAGGCTCATCAGCGCGGCGCCGGCATTCTCCAGCTTCCCTTCCCTGGCCATCTGTTCCAAAGTGCGCGCAGCTTCGTAGGCCTGGGGCGCGGCGATATCTCCCACGGAACCCTTAAGGGCGTGCGCGGCCCGCTCCAACAAAGAGGCGTTACGCTGCTCAGCGGCTGCGTGAACGTTTTTCAATAATTTGGGACACTCCTGGAGAAACATTTCGACAATCTCACTGCCCAATAGTTCGTCACCATCCAGCCGGGACAGGAAGCTGGGTTTATCAAATACCGCCTGGGTAGTTTCCGCCGGGGCGGCAGCCTCCGGCGGGGTTGCCACTCTTCGGATGATTTCAAATAAGGCGCTGGCCTGAAGGGGTATGGCAAGATAAGCATCGATGCCAGCGGCCCCGCAGGCTTCCTCCTCGCTCGGCAGAGGGTGAGCCGTCATGGCGATAATCGGCAGGCGCCCCCCGGTCCTGCGCTCGATCTCCCGGATCGCCCTGGTAGCCTCTAACCCATTCATGCACGGCATCTCGGTATCTATCAGCGCCAGGTCATAGTAGTGCGAATGCGCGTCCTGAATGGCCGCAAGAACTTCCAATCCGTCGGCAGCCACGAAAACCTGGTGGCCCCGCTTCTCCAGCAGGTGGGTCACCAATACCTGGCTCACTTCATTATTCTCCGCAAGGAGGATACGCAACGCGCGTCCGAGTTCTTGGGAAGAGCCGCAGATCATCGGAGGAGCATTTCCCATCGCGGACGTTTCCAGGGCCTTGACGATGGCCTTGACCAGGTCTGATTCCCGGACCGGCTTGGCGCAGTAGTCCACAATGCCCAACTCGCGACAACGGGTTGAGTCATGCGCAACATCCGTGGCAGGAAGCATCATCAGGATGGGTGCCCGGAATCCCGGGATGCGGCGCGCCTGTTCCGCCAGAGCAAATCCGTCGCCGTCCGGCATCCGCGCATCAAAGAGCGCCAGACGGAAAGGCGAGATGGAATTCTGTGCCTCGCGAATCGACGTAAGCGCTGCTTCCACGCTCTCCACAACGGTTGGGACCATGCCGCGATGGCGCAACACATCCGCCAGGATTTCACGGCTGGCCGCGTGGTCATCCACTACCAAAATCGCCACGTCGCGCAGGAAGTTGTCTGCTCCCCTATCCAGAGGCGAAGCCGCGGGGGCGGCCAAACCCAAGCGTAGGGTGACGTGGAAAGTGCTCCCGCGCCCCGCTTCGCTATCCACCCAAATGGAGCCTCCCATCACGCGTATTAATTCCGAGCAAATGGCCAACCCCAGGCCCGCACCCTCGAAGCGTCTGCTCAAAGAGCCATCCACCTGTGTAAAGGCGTCGAAAACCATTTCGGTTTTGTCGGCAGGAATTCCCACACCCGTGTCGGCCACCGCAATGTGCAGCGTCACGTCCGTTTCCTTTCGCGACTCCACCCCGACGCGCACAACCACTTCACCCCGCTCGGTGAATTTGATGGCATTTTCAACCAGGTTCACCACGATCTGTTTTACCCGCACCGGATCACCCACCAAAGTTGATGGAATGGCGGAGTCTAAACCATAGGCCAGCTCCAAACCTTTGTGATCCGCCTGGATCGCCAGCGGACGAAGGGCTTCTTCCACCACCTCCGCCAGGATGAAGGGGGTGGCCTCCAATTCGAATTTCCGCGCTTCGATTTTGGAAAAGTCCAGAATGTGGTTGATCAACTCCAGCAAGGAGTCCGCCGAGGACTCGACAAGCTCCAGGTAGCTGCGTTGTTCGGGGTTCAAGTGCGTGGCGAGGGCAAGTTCGGTCATGCCGATGACCGCATTCATGGGCGTGCGGAGTTCATGGCTCATATTAGCAAGAAATTCACTTTTGGCGCGATTAGCCTCCTCGGCTGCTTCCATGGCTCTGCGCGTGGCAACCTCAACTTGTTTGCGTTCCGTAAAGTCCTGCACGAGTTCGGCGATGCGGACCACATTCCCTGCTGAGTCGCAGATGGGGAAGGCGCGATCCCACACCCACCGCACCGTCCCATCCGGGCGAATGACGCGGTATTCCCACTCTCCCCGGCTGCGATTGGAAAGTTCCAAGCTGGCCGCGATAATCGGCCGGTCATCCGGATGAATACCATCCAAAAAAGAACGGGGGCTTGCGTACAAACCTTCGCAGCTCCGGCCCCAAACCTTTTCGTAGGCGGGGCTGACGTAGAAGACCTTGTTCACCTGCGGATTGAATAGCAAGAGGACCTCTTCCACATTCTCCGCCAATTGCCGGAACCGCTCTTCGCTTTCCTGCAACATTCCCTCGGCGAGTTTGCGCTCGGTTATGTCTTCCACGATTCCGTCGTAGTACAGAATCTGATTACCTTCTCCTCGAATGGCTCGAGCGCTTTCGCGCACAAATATCGCCGACCCATCCCGCCTTTCCCAAACCGTCTCCAAACCCTTCACTTCCCCTTCCCGTGCCATCCGTTCGCGGAATTGTTGTCGAGGATAGCTGGGTTCAAATCCTTGCTCTTCCAGGTTGCGTTTCGCCAACTCCTCCAGGGTCTCGTACCCCAGCATCTTTACCAGAGCGGGGTTTGCCATCATGATTTGTCCTGCGGGGGTGGTGCGGTAAATACCGACAGTGGCATTTTCAAAAAGGCCCCGGAAACGCTCCTCGCTTTCCTTGAGTGCATCTTCGGCCAGCCGGAGCTCAGTGATATCGCGAGTGAACCCCCACGCGCGGATGAGCATGCCGTCTTGAACCACCGGCATTTCCGTTCTCAGCAGGTAGTGGGGATGGCCCCCTGCATCAGTGATTTTGAAGGTGACCGTTCGGGTTTGGAACCTGGCTTGAGCCGCCGAGAAAAACGCGGCGACCCGTTCTGCGTCCAAATCATGAGTCAACTCACCCAAACGTTTCCCGATGACTTCCCCGGCACCGCCGAACCCGAGTAGGCGCGCTGCGGCGTCGTTGCATTCTCCCATGTAACCAAGCTGAAGAAGTTCTTTCACCAATTCCTTTATCGGCAAATTGGCAGGGACGGGGTGATCCAGTTCGATTCGCCAAACCGCTTCGATGGAGCGCGCAATAAATTCGCGATATCGCTGCTCGCTATCCTGCAGGGCTGCCTCCACGCGTTTCCGTTCCGTAATATCATGAAGGATGCAGATGACCCCAAGGATCTCTCCGTTGGCGCCATAGTGCGGGCTCAAAACGCTGGAAATCCAGCCGGACTTTCCTGTCTCCGGCACCTGGAAGGGCGAGTCTGGAACCCGTACAACTTCCCCCGCCAAGGCCCGACGGATCATCAAATCCACCTTCTGTTCTCGTAACCAGGGGAAGAGGTCAAATGCGCACTTGCCCAAAACTTCAGAGGCAGGCGCGGAGAAGAGTTCTTCCATAAAAGGGTTCCAGACCTGGTAGCGGAATCCCCGGTCCATGACGGCAACGCCTTCTCGCGCGTTGGCGATAATTTCGCGATTGAATTGCTCACTCTCGCGCAAAGCATCCTCCGCGCCTTTGCGTTCGGTGATGTCGCGGGCAAAGCAGCAAGCGAATTCCTTGCCGGCGAAATGCACGTAGGTAATGACAAGCTCGACGGGAAACTCGCTGCCGTCCTTGCGCCGGTGCACGGTTTCAGCGGAAAAAAAGCCTTGGCGGCGAAGGCATTCCCACTGGCGCTCCAGGTCGTGGGTAGAAACCTTCGGGGCAACGGAGAGGAATGCTTTTCCAATCAATTCCTCACGCTCGTAGCCCAAAGCTTTGCAGCCCGCGTCATTAACATAAATGAGTCGCTTTTCGGCGTCCGCCCAATAGGCGCCGTCGTAATGCACATCAATCGAATGCTTGAGCAAAGCAAGCTCTTCTTCCGCCTGTTTGCGCTCGGTGATGTCCTGGATGAGGTTTACCCATCCGGTGCGTTGTCCTTGATCGTCAAGCAAGGGTGTCACCGAGTGCGAGGTACTGAAGATGGCGCCGTCTTTGCGCCTCATCCGATACTCAAACTGTTGCAGATACCCTTTCTCCGCCACCGCCGCATCAAGGTGCTGCCGGAACTCTTTCCGGGCGTCTTCATCTACATGCAGCAACCGCATATCTTTGCCCACCATCTCATCATGACGGTAGC
This sequence comes from uncultured Acidobacteriota bacterium, assembly GCA_963825395.1. Taxonomy (GTDB): domain Bacteria; phylum Acidobacteriota; class Terriglobia; order UBA7540; family UBA7540; genus Bog-366. The sequence goes on from CAWGTQ010000076.1 coordinate 19,875, forward strand.
CGAACATCTCCGTGGCGGCGGGGTTGCAATCGAGGATTTCAGCCTTTTTGAGGCTGAGAATGAAGACCGCGTCGCGCAGGCTGTCCAGGGTGGTTCGCAGCAGTTTGCGGTTGGCTCGCAACTCTTCATCCGCACGTTTACGGTCGGTAATATCCGAAAGGAGGCCTTGCAGGTAAAGGGCCCCATCCTTTTCGTATGCCCCCGTGGCCCGTGCCCGCACCCAAATCCATCTCCCGTCTTTGCATCGCCCCCGGTACTCCACATCGCGCGGTTGCTGGTCCTGGAAGGCCGCCGCCAAGGTCCCCTTCATCACCTGGGAATCGTCGGGATGAACTGTCTCGAAGAAAAGATTCAGGCCCGACTTACAGACCTCCTCCGCGGTAAATCCACTGAGCCTTTCAATATTAGGGCTGACGAAGATGATTCGGCCTCGGGAATCGACCGTCCAGACAACATCGGGAATATTCAAAACGATGGAACGGTATTTCTCCTCACTTTGACGGAGCGCCTCTTCGGCTTGCAGACGCTCGGTGATGTCGCGGGCAATGGCGGCACTCCCCACCACCTCCCCCCGAGCGTTTTTGAGGGGCGCCACGCTCAGCGAGACGGGAATCCGCCGCCCGTCCTTGCTCATCCGGACTGTCTCGAAATCGGTAATTCTCTCCCCCTGCTGGACCTGCTCCCGCATGTGTGAAACTTCATCGGAAAGGTCGGGTGGAGCGAGGATGGACACAGGCTTTCCGAGGATCTCTTCCGGACGATATCCGTACAGAACCTCGGCACCTCGGTTCCAACTGGTAATCGTACCCTGTGGCCCAACGCCCGAGATGGCATCGTTGGAGGATTCCACGATGGCGGCCAATTGCGCGCGAGTTTCCTCCGCTTGCTTGCGCGCGGAGATGTCCTGCCCTATGGCCACGAAGTGGGTAATCTCACTGGGTCTGGAGCAAACTGGCGTTATGGTTAAATCCTCCTTGTAAAAAGTTCCGTCCTTCCGCCGGTTAACTACCTCGCCTCGCCACCCCGCCCCCGACAGGATGGTGTTCCACATGTCGCAGTAGAACTCCGAGTCATGATTCCCGGATTTGAGCAGGCGGGGATTCTTACCGACAACCTCTTCCAGGTTGTAGCCCGACAAGGCAGTGAAGGCAGGATTGACCCACAGGATGCTGCCGTCGCGGTCGGTAATGACAATCCCCACGGCGGCAGCCTCCAGAGCGGCAGCCTGCAAACGGACCTGCTGTTCCACCTTTTTTCGCAAAGTCACATTGCGGACAATGCCCTGCGCCCCCACCGCCTTCCCGTCCTCATAGAGCAGGCGGCCGCGAATCTCCACGGCCACCCGAGCCCCATACTTCGTGATGAATTCAAGCTCAGTGTCGCCAAACGCTTTCCCTTCCACGACGATCTCCACTGCCCGGCGCGCCAAGTCCCGATATTCAGGAGCGACGACCTGTTCCAAATTCATGCCCGTCAACTCCGCCCACGTGTAACCCAGGATGCTAACGGCCGTGTTGTTCACGGAGGTGAAGTTACCCTGTAGGTCACACGTATAGACCATATCGATGGCGTTTTCCAGCAGGTCGCGGTAACGATCCTTTAGCGCCGCCTCGCGCCGCAGCCATTCCCGAATCTCCGCGGTCTTTGCCTGCACTTGCTTGCGCAGCATCATCACCCAGGCGGCCGTGGCAAGCATCATGGCGCCCATCAGCCCCAGCACCCAGAACACCCGCTGCGCGTACCACGAGGGGGGCCTTTCGAGTAGCACAACGTCTTCAGGCGAGCGCACCAGCAGCCGAAACGCCGGGGGAACCCCTTTTTCCTCCGTCAACACTTCACAAACCCCGGTGAGCCGCAGGCGGCTTCCCACCTCCAAGCGCCTGATCGCCGCCTGGGCCCCTTCCCCGAGCACCCGGGCCTGGAATGCCGCCCGCCCCGACGCCACCACGAGCGTGGGAGGATCGCGTTCCGTCAATAGCTCGAACATCCGGCCTTCCAGCCGTACCAGTGAACTGTCGTAGTTCCCTTGGAGAGCTTCCGCCACGGTAATTTCGGCCGGTGCTGGCGGGGGGCCACCGGCAAGCCTACGGAACTGCGCATCCTCAAGCTTTAGGGAACGCCCACCCAGTCCCGGGAATCCCCACACTTCTACGGCGTCACCCGGCTGGACGGCCGTCGGCTGCGGTGTCTCCACCTTGAGGCTATCCGTCGCGTCCTTGATGAACAGCGTGCGGAAAGGCATCTGCAAGGTCACGATCCCACGGACTTTCACCCGGTGGCCGGAGGTGGTTCGAGCGCTCAGCCTTGCGAGCTCGCGAATCGATTCCACGGGGGGAGTTTCTGCCGTGAGAGTGCTTGGCTCCAGGACTCTGACCGAGTTTATGTTCTGAACGTAAACGACAATTCCGATCAACTGCTGCTTTGCGTTGAATTCTCCCCCGCAAGCGCCTTGAATCCGGATTCTGGAATCAAGCAGTTTGGTCGGCGCGCTTGCGGGGTAGTTCTGCACGGCGACCGTGACGCGGCCTAGCCCTACAGAGAGGGAAAGGGCGAGCGCTTTCGAGGGCAATTGAATCTGTGTGGAATGTACGATACCCGCGATTTCAACCCAATGGCTGTCTTGCTGCCCTAAGGCCAATTCTTCATAACGGGGGCGTCGCGGCACGGGCAGCGGCCCGCGACCGAGGACATGGATCTCGGGCCTTTCGATCTGGTTCGTAAACCACCCATGGCCGGTAACCCCCTTAATTTCTACAAAGTCACCCGCTGTGAGGCCAAGGTCCCCCAGTGGCGTCTCAACATAAATACCATCTGAGGAATCTTGGACAAAAAGCACCGTCCTGTCTGGTCGAGATGAAGCCGGGCCATAAAAAGTAACGATCCCTCGAATTCGGACCGGATGCCCCCGACCGGCGTCCTTTTCCGAAAGCGCATGAATGTCGCTGACCCGGGTCAAGACGGGGGTGGCAGGAAGCCCCGTTGGAGTGTGGCTTTGCTGCCCCCACATCGTCCCCAGTCCCACGAGTGCGAATAGGCAGGAGAAAACGACTAGGAATCTTGATGCTGACCCAACATTCATCGCAGCAGCTCAGCTTCCCTGCTTCTTTGTTTCAGACCCGCCGGTTTTTTGCAGCCGGACCATCGTGCCGCCATATGCGGGCTTCCAGGTCCCTCCCGGCAGACTGCCGGCCTCATCGCACAAGCTGAAGCCTGGCAGGGACTAAGGGCTGAATCAGAAAAGTCCCCGAACGGGCCTATGGAGCCTTCCTCTATTTTTTCGGCAGATTGCGCGAGAACTTGATGGAAATTTGACGACGCGGGCCCGGACGGTCTCCCCAAAGCATCAGCGATTTCCCGTAGTAACTGTATTGCGCTTGAACACGATGCAGTTGAAGCTCATAATAAGCCGCCTTATTGTGGGTTAACCCATACCAAGGAGCTGAGTCTATGCTGACAAATCGGCCTTCAGGTCGGACCCTGATGACCCTATCTCTTGCCATCCATTTGCTTGTCTACTTTGGATGTACACTCGAATTTGGCCAGAACCTGGCTGCGCTACCAAATTCCATCGCCATGAACCCTAGCCTCGGGAGGAATGCAGGCCCAGCGATCAAACAAATTCCAGTACCCCGGCCGCCCATGGGGTGGTCTTCCTGGAACAGCTTTTCCAATACCGTCAACTCAGCCGTAATCATGCAACAGGCCAAGGCTCTTGTTGCCTCGGGAGCGCAAGGGGCCGGCTATAAATATGTCAACATTGATGAGGGCTGGTGGCTGGGAGAGCGGGATCGCGATGGAAACATCCTCGTTGATCCAAAGGCATGGCCAGCCTTAGCCGCGGACGAACGCGCGGGGGACATGTCCAATATTGTGAAGTATATTCACAGTTTGGGCCTGAAAGCCGGTATCTATACGGATGCTGGCGCGGCGGGTTGCAGCTACTACGGGCCGGACCTGGGACCTCCAGAGCCCAACACGGGAAGCGAGGGCCACTATGAACAGGACATGCTGCAGTTTGCCCAGTGGGGATTCGACTATGTGAAGGTGGATTGGTGCGGCGGGAACGGGGAGAAACTCGATCCTGCCGTTCAGTACGCGGAGGTCGCACGCGCTATCGCCAGGGCAGAGGCAGCCACGGGTCATCCATTGTTCTTCTCGATTTGCGACTGGGGCAATAACAGCCCATGGACGTGGGCGCCGGGTGTCGGCGGAGTGAACGCGGACATTTGGCGGACGAGCGGTGACATCGTTGCTCCCATCGTGGCCGGCGCGAGCCATAGCGACCGTACCGCAAGCTTTGCCGGCATGCTCGCAAATTTCGACCAGGGAATTCATCCCGAAGCGCAGCACACGGGCTTCTACAACGATCCCGACATGATGGTCGTGGGAATGCCAGGGTTGTCCGACACTCAAAATCGGGTGCACATGAGCCTTTGGGCAATTTCCGGTGCGCCGCTCATCCTTGGAGCTGACATGACGAAGCTGAGCAAAGCAACCACTGACATTGTCACGAACGCGGAAGTCATCGCGGTCGACCAGGATGCTCTTGGTCTTCAGTGTGTCAAGGTCGATGAAGCTACAGCGGGACTTCAGGTCTGGGCTAAGCCCTTGGCGGCTTCCGGTAAGCTGGCCGTGTTGCTCCTGAACAGAACCAACTCCTCTGCGCCGATTACGGTTCATTGGAGCGAATTGGGTCTCGACCCATCCTCCCCCGTCGCTGTGCGGGACCTCTGGGCCCAAAAGGATTTGGGAAGTTACCCTGCCTCTTACACCTCCAATGTCCCTGCCGGGGATGCCGTGATGCTCACCGCTAAAGGGAAAGAAGGCGAAGCAACTCGATACGAAAATGCCTCCCCCGGGAATGGAGTCGCGAATGCCGCCGCGCCACGCTCAACTGAAGGTCTCCCGAGTAGTCAAAGCGCGACCTTGGCTGGCGAGAGAACGTTAACCTTCAAGACCGTGACCTCGACGGCCAGATCCGCGTACATTCAAATTGCCTACACCAATGGGGACAAGGCCCCGCGCCTCGCGGAGTTACGCGTAAACGGAGAGATCGCGACCCGGATTGCCTTTCCCCCTACAGGCGGTGAACACGCCGTCGGGAGCACCACCATCGAGGCGCCGCTTGAAACGTCGGGCGCGAATAATGTGCTCACCTTTTCGTCTCTAGGCAAAATCGGACCCGGCGTCGTTTGGATTAATGTCTTGGCCGGCCCGCACGAATATGGTTCGCATCCGTAGCGAACGTAGCGCGACCTGTTCGTGAGGTCCGCGGCTTTTCGTTGCCAATGCGGGACGAATCGCGGGCTGGGGCAGGAGTGCAGTAGGCAGAATCCGGAAAGCGGGCAGCTTGAACAAGAAAAAACTTCGGCCCTGAAGGGTGCCTAGCGCCCGGATTGAAGGGCCACTCCAGATACGATCGTGGGTTGCACGATGATGACCTCGGGGGGCTTCAAAAGGTAGTTGCGAATGGACCCGCCCACACCCACGCCGATGTGCACCATGGAAACCCAACGCTCCAAGCTATGGTGGCCGGTGCGATGGAAGAGATAGGAAACGCCGATGGAAGCCGCCGTCCCGGCGAGTTCAATTCCCACAAAAAGCGGCTGGTTATCGACAATGGAATTGGAAAGCAGCCATTCGTAATTCCCCTGATCTCGCAGGTGCCGGGTGGAAGCGTAGTCCAGCATTCGCACGGCGCCAACGCCACTGAAAAGGTAGATGTTCTCGGTGTCCCAGAACTTGTGCGGCGGCGCCTGGGTCTTCGATTCCGCCGGCGGCTTGGCCGTGGCGGTGGCCATGGGCGCCGGCGGGATTTCCTGCGCCGAAAGTACTCCCGAGCAGGCCAGGAGTAACGCCAGCAAGATAAGGCTGCGGCTTCTTAACACGGGCGGCATTTTAGAGAGAGATTTCCATCTGCATCCGCGGCGGAGTTCAAACGGACTACAACTCAGAACTAGGACCGAGGAAGTAGTTATCGCAAGCCTCTCGGATCGCATCCAAAGTGAGCAGGGGTTGTTTCCCTTCGTATTTTGCCTTCCAACATATGTGCTGGATAATGTCCCGCGGATAGCAAGCCCGGAGGGGCTGACGCAGCTCAGAAAGGACTTTACTGAAGCCGTCCACGACGGAGGCATCATACACCAAGCCAAACTGCACGCAAACCCGGCGCGAGATCTCGTGGAACTGTTCGTCAGTTACATAATTTACCTTGATCTTGGTCTGGATTCTTCGCATGAAGGCTTCGTCGGCTAAGCTGACAGGGTTCAAGTTCGTTGAAAAGGCGACAATCATATCAAAGGGGATTTCGAATTTGTTACCGCCCGCCAGGGTCAGGAAGTCGATCCTGCGGTCCATGGGCACGATCCAGCGATTGAGCAACTCCGCGGGACTTATCCGTTGCCGGCCGAAATCATCGATAATGAGGATGCCGTTGTTCGCCTTCATCTGAAGCGGTGCGGAATAGAAGCCAAGGGCGGGATTGAGCTGAAGGTCCAGCATTTCCATGGTCAGTTCACCGCCGACCATCACTCGCGGGCGACGGCAAAGGACCCAGCGCCGGTCGCAGTCGCCTGACATAATCTCTTCCCGCGATTTGTGGACATGCGGGTCAAAGACGGTAATGATCTGGCCTTGGATCTCCACCGCGTTGGGAATCCACACCGAGTCCTTATAGAGCCGGGGTAGGGTCTCCGCGATCAGGGTCTTTCCCGTCCCGGTGGGACCGTACAGGATGATCGATTGCCCGGAGACAAGCGCCGCGCCCAATTGATCTAACATGCTGTCGCTGACAACAAGATTCTCGAAGGCCTTGTAAAGATCGGGCCGATGGAATTCGACATCCCTCACGCTTTGGGCGCGGATCACTTCGACGTAAGCCGAAAGGGCCACTGGGGCGGGACCTGAATACACGTCCCGCGACATGACGCTCTGCGCCTCGGCTTGCCCCTTCGACGTTGTGACAATCCTATGGACTCCGCCGGCCATGCCGACGACCTCGACAAAGTGCTCCTTGCGGATGTGTTCGAAGATCTCATGAATGACACTGTAAGAGAGCCGCATCCGCCTGCCCAGCTCCGGTAGCGAAAGTTCGCCGGCGAGATAGAGTATCTTTACGGCCAGGTCTTCGAGCAGGTTTATCGGGACGCGGGTCTCCTCGATAGTTTCAGGCTGGCGTCCAACAATATGCATTGTTTTTGAGATCGGTTCGGCATAAGGCGTTGTTCCCATCTTTATCCTCCTCCGTCCAGAGATTCCAAATTGCCGATTGGTGATTGCCGATTGAGGATTGACGCGAGCCCAGTAGCGCGCTGGCTGGCCAAACGGCGACCTCGCTTTCCACCCCCCGGAATCTCAAAATTGAGCGGGATGTCCATTATCGACTTTCTACCCGACCGGTAACATACACCCGAGCGCGACTGAATGGAATGTCCAGTCGGGTTTTCAGCGCTGGGTGCTTCCACGACCCACAGAGCGCGTCAGCTTTACCTCTTTAGTAGCCGAGGCTCAATTGGAAAATCCGGTTAAAAGCCGTTACACGCGCGAACCATAAATTTCCCCGAGACGTGCGCTAACTTTCCGGGAGCGGTGGGCAACCAGGGAATTCCGGCAGGTAGGTATTCCCGATATACTCCAGGTACTTGATGCCGATTTCGCTGGTGAAGAATCCGTCGGTGGTGAGGTTGCGGAGGAGAGAGAAGAACTTGACGCCGGGCCCGAGCGCTGGATCTTTCCGCGCATTTTCACGGTAAGCGATCTGGTCGAGCATCTCCTCCTGCTGCGCCGCCGGGCATTCAAGGAATAGCTTTCCGTAGCGATCATTGCAAGTGGAGTCAAGCCATGCGATGCCGCCGCCCAGGGTCATCTGGTATTCCTGGTTCTCACTCGTCAGTAGGTCAATGAACTCCGGCGCACCAGCTTCCAGTGCACCGCCGGCTTTCTCGTCGGGGGGGATAATCGTCTGGCATAGAAACCGGAGCGTTTGGTAGGAGTGCACGGGGAAAAACTTGGGGGTATAAATGCCGCCGGAGGCTTCGGCGCGCTCCTCCCGCACCATGCGGTGCACGTGCTGCGCCGCTTGTAGGGGAATCATCCGAAGTACCGACCCCGCCGAGACCCCCACCGTGAGACTCTTCAATACATCGCGGCGTGAGAGGTTCGTGGGCATAATCGTTCCTCCTTTGAAAGTCATGAGTCATCAGTTTTCAGATGTCAGTACACGCCAGGGCCAGTGGCCTTTTCGTTTTTTACTGAAAACTGATGACTGATAACTGAAGAATTCTTTCCTCAGACATTCCCCTTCCTCGCCTCGTCCAGCAAGTATTCTGAGGCTCGCCAGGAAAGTGCCAGAATCGAGAGCGTCGGATTCTTGTCCGGATTGGTGACAAAGCACGCGCCGTCGGTCACGAAGAGGTTCTTCACGTCATGGGCCTGGCAGAATCCGTTGAGAGCCGAGGTCTTGGGATCATTCCCCATGCGCACCGTTCCGGTTTCGTGGATAATCTCTCCGCCAGTCGAAAGGCCGTAGGGGAATTCCCCGGTCGATTGGGTTACCGTCCGATAGGTGCCACCCACCGCCTCGACAATGGCGCGAAAGGTTTCCTGCATATCGCGCGCCATCTTGATTTCATTTTCTCCCCACTGGAAATGGAAGCGAAGGACGGGGATTCCCCACTCGTCGACGATGTTGGGATCAATCTCGCAGTAGGTGTTTTCGTTGGGAATCATCTCCCCGCGGCCCGACAGATGGATGAACGCCCCGTATTTTTCCTTGCAATGCCGCTTCAGTTCCAGTCCATAGCCCTCGTGTTGGTGGCAGACGCCATGGAACTGGCCCACCACCGGCATGTTCCGCCCGCCGCCGAACTCGACGTGGTAGCCGCGCAGGAATTCGTTCTTTCGGTCAAATTTCCACCAGGGGATATAGAGATGCATTCCGCCCACGCCATCGTGGTTATGCGGCGGCATCTTTTCCAGCGCTGGCACATACCCTGAGCCGCTGCTGCCGACAGAATCCATCAGGTAGCGCCCCACGACGCCGGAGGAATTGGCGAGGCCCTGGGGGAATCGCTGCGACCGGGAATTCAGCAGCAAGCGCGCGGATTCACACGAACTCCCCGCCACCACTACCGCTTTAGCGCGCACTTGCTGATCGCGACGTGTGGTCTTGTCGACATAGGAGACGCCCGCCGCCTTGCCCTCGTCATTCACCAGGATCTCCCGCGCCATGGCATGGGTCACCAGCGTTAGACGTCCCGTGTCCATGGCCGGCGGAATCAAAACCTGGCTGGAGCTGAAGTTCGATGCCGTTTTGCATCCGCGTCCGCACTGGGCGCAGTAATGGCATGGCGCGCGGCCGTTCACCGACTGCGTCAAGATCGCCAGGCGCGAGGGCACGCAAAGAATTCCCAGCTTGTTGCAACCTCGCTTTACCAGTAGGTCGGTGCAACGAGGCTTGGGCGGCGGCAGGAAAATCCCGTCGGGGGCGCTGGGTATGTTCTCCTTGGATCCGAAAACGCCGATGTAGCGATCGACTTTGTCGTAATAGGGCGCGAGGTCGTGGTAAGTGATGGGCCAATCGTCGCCGCGGCCGTCGCGGGAATGCGCGCGGAAATCCGCCTCGGCAAAGCGCAGAGCGATGCGGCCCCAATGATTCGTCCGCCCGCCCACAATGCGCGACCGGAACCACCGGAACTGGGACCCCGGAGCGCTGGTGTAGGGCTCTCCCTCGATGGTCCAGGAACCGTTGGGGGCCATGAACTCCGTGCGCCCAAAATCATGGAAGCCCGCACCGCCAATCCCCGCACCACGATGCGCCAATTCGTAAGGCCAGACGTGCTCCTTGTAGTCTGTCTCGGGGTGCACCATGGGTCCCGCTTCCAGCATCACGACGGTCAAACCACCTTCCGTCAAGACCTTGGCAGCAGCGCCGCCCGCAGCACCCGAGCCGATGACGCACACGTCATAGACTTTTCCCGTACGGATGATTTCCAACATAGACGCCAGCCCCCTGGCAGAATCCCCGTGAAAACGCGTATTGAGTCAATCAACCCCACACTAAAATAGCATACGACAAATTGGGGGAAAATTGTCGATCAAGCGGATGTCCCGATTGCCTGGAATTCCTGCAGTGGCGTAGTTTGCATCAGCGAGTGTCAAGGGGGAACCTCGAAGAGGTGCAATGTCATTAGCCGAGGGCGAAACCCACGGCTTAATGTTGTTCCCCTGCGGGGAACTTGGTAGTGCCGTTTTTCCACAAGTGCTGACACACCTTGCCAAGAGACGTACAATGGCGTGTCTAAGAGGGCGCGGCTGCAGCCGCAACCAGATGGTCACGATGCAGGGAGGAGAGAACTCCATGAGAAGCAAACTCGTGTTGGTGATGTTCGGAATCGTCAGCTTGGCCGTTGGCGGGCAGGACGCACAGGACCGGCCGAAGATTACCGGCATCGATCATGTGGCGTTTTACACGACAGCACCGGATGGAGTTGCCCGTCTTTATCACGATGTATTGGGTCTCTCCAGCGCTAATCCAGTGGAGCCGGGAGAGACCGTGCGGTACACGGTCGGCAAGCAGTGGGTGGGGTACAGTATCGCTCCCGACCCTCAAACCCTCAACCGGATGAACCATGTGGCGTTTGCGACGGACGACATCACAGCGCTGCAGCGCTATCTGGCGAAAAAGGGACTGGTGGTGCCGGAGGCCATCGAGCGCTGGCCGGATGGAACCCGCAGCTTCCGGGTGAAGGATCCCGAAGGTCACCCCATCGAGTTCGTCGAGCGCGTGAAAGGAGGGGAGAAACCCGATGCTGAAGCCGTTTCCCGCCGTCTGATCCACACCGGATTCATTGTTCGCGATCGGGGGATAGAAGACGCCTTCTACAAAGACATCCTGGGATTCCACGTCTACTGGTATGGTGGGAGGCAACCCGGCCGCACCGACTGGTGCGCGATGCAAGTTCCCGACGGCACCGATTGGCTGGAATACATGCTCAACGCCCCCGTCCAGCCCGACCGGCGGCAACTCGGAGTGATGAACCACATCTCCCTCGGCGTGGAGAACATGCAACAAACGGCAGCGAAGCTGGGATCCCACGGCTGGCAGCCGCACGGCGCGGAACACCAGCAGTTGGGATTGGACGGCAAATGGCAGCTTAACCTCTATGATCCGGATCTCACCCGGGTGGAGTTGATGGAATTCCGCCCGGTGCAAAAACCGTGCTGCTCCGAATTCCAGGGACCACAACCAGGTCCAGACAACTAGCGCGTGTTTCTCGCCCCAGGTTCGGAGGGCGGGAGGGTGAAGAGCAGCAGGCAGCAGATAGCCACGGACAGTGCCCTTCTGTCCGCGGGCTTTTCGAGGCAAAGCCAACCCACGGTCACTCAAAGGCAGATTGACCGCGGCTGCCTCTCACGACAAGAATCTAAGGACCCACCGAACGGGGCAGCGCTAACTTGCTCACAAATACCGCAGCAACTCATCCAAGGTTTTCTGGATGCCGGCATAAGGATCGCCGGGGCCGTCGAACTCAATCGAGTAGACTCCCCGGAAGCCCGCCATCTTGGCGATCTCCATCGCTTGGGGGAAGTCGTACGCCGTTTCCGCTCCGTTTGCGTCGAATTCCAGGCCCTTGGCGTGGCACAAGGTTTGGGTGTAGCGGAAGAGCAGCTTCAATCCCTTCTCGCGTGTGGGTTCATCGGGAAAGTTGGCGAAGTCCGGCAATGCGGACGACACGCCCGGGGCCGGCCAGCTTGACGAGCTTCACCAGTTCTTCCGGATGCTCGGCGCCGAAGCCGGCGTTATTTTCCACCAACACGTGGACACCCTTGGCTTGCGCGTAGACGGCGAGCGCCTGGTAGGATTCGGCGGTTGGCGTCAGGTTCTCAGGGTCCACCTTGCCAGGACCGACCCGCACCGATTTCACCCCCAGCGTGTGCGCAATGTCCACCCAATGCTTGACGGCATCGAGGGCCGCCATGCGCTCTTCTTGGTCCGGGTCGGAAAACGTTCCCTCGGGCCCGCACTGGCTCGATATCCACGGGCATGTTCACGATGGTCGAACGCGTGTGCGAAACCACGTACTTGATCTCCCGCAAATAGGCCAGTCTCCGTGGAGGGAAAGTGCGTGGTGCAAAATTCAAAATGATGCACGTTGTACTTGTCGACGATCATTTCGGGGAAATCGAGCAGCGCCAGCATCGGGCCGGGCAGGTTGAAATCGCTGTCGCGCGTTGCGCGGAAGTAGTTATGAAGACTCCAGGTGGAAATGGAAATACGGTCCAGCTTGTGAGGCAGGCTGGGGGCTTTGTGCTTCCTCTTCGGTATAGGCGAATGCATTTCCACCGCCTCCGAGTCCCACAGACGCGGCGCCCGCAGCGAGTCGCGCCAGGAAATCACGCCGTAACATCAAGCCCACTGCCTCCCGCCTTCTGCTCTCAGCTTTCTGCTTACTGTCTTCTGCTTACTGCTCATTGCTTTCTGCCCTCTGCGCCCGGTGTTCGCGCACCACCCGAAAGCCGTAATCCGCGTACTGAAAGGCCGGGGGAATGCTGGAGCGGGCGGCCACGCGGCTCACCTTGACGTGGTGCCGCCAGGAGCCTCCTCGCGAGGCTCGGCGCTCGCCCGCCGCGGGTCCGGAGGGATTATGCCTCGGCGATTGCGCGTAGTAATCCGGCTGGTACCAATCCGCGCACCACTCATGCACGTTTTCACAGAGATCGTAAATGCCGTAGGGATTCGGCGCGCCCCGCCCCACGGGCAGCGGCCCGCGCACTTCCCCGCCCCAGCGCTCCTGATATTCGGCGCGTGCTTGCGGCGGGTCGTCGCCCCAGGGATAAAGCCGGCCCTCGTCGCCGCCGCGCGCGGCGCGTTCCCATTCCGCCTCGGTAGGCAGGCGATAATGGCGGCCGGCGAAGCCCTCCAGCCACTGGCAGTATTTCTGCGCTTCGAACCAACTGACGGAAACCACCGGATGGTCAGGATCGTCGAAGCCCGCCTGCTCCCAGTTGGGCGGCGCCGGATGCCCGGTGGCTTGCATGAAAACGGCGAAGTCCCGGTTGCGCACCTGGTAAATTGCCATCTCAAAAGCATCCACCCAAACGCGATGCACGGGGCGCTCCTCATCGCGGCCCTGCTCACAACCCATCAGGAAATCCCCGGCGGGGACCACCACGCAGGCGGGCTCGATGATTCTCTCAGGAGTTTGATCGCGGTGGGCGGCACTCTGCTGGTCGGGCAACGGAACCACGGGGCGGACTCCGCTGAAGAGGTGTCAGGTACCAGGTGTCAGGTGTTAGGGTTAAATGGCACTTGGCGCCTGAAACCTAACACCTCTTTGCTCGCAGAAAAAGTGTCAGGTGTTAGAGTTTTGCTGGCACCTGACACCTCTTGCGCGCCTCTGCGGTGAACAACGTCTCGCTGAAGCTACTGCGCCTGGTAGGAGGCCAGGAACTGTCTTCATGCCGGCGTCGTTGATCTTCAATTTGCCGGAGCGAATGAACTGGTCTTTAAGGTTCTGCGCGATAGATCTCAAATTGCAGGTCGCGTTTCTGGTCCAGCAACTCCTCGCGGATCTGGTCACGCTGGGCGGCAAAATCCGCTTCGTTGGCGGGCGTGTGCGAAACCACTTTGAACAGCACCTGGTTGCGTGCCAACGGAAATGACGCCGCTCACTTGCCCGGGGTTCAGGGTGAAGGCATCGCTCAGTTGGGAGCCGCTGCCCACGCCTTCCACGTACTCGCTCTCACTGAAGTCATTGCTCTCTTTGGGAGTAAGCCCCAGGGATTTCGCCGCCTTGTCAAAGTCCTGCGGTCTTCGCCAGCTCCGCAAGTTTCTTGGCTTTGTCCTGAGCCAGGGTGATGGACTGCTCGTGGCGATAGTCTTCTTCCACCTGCGCCCGCACTTCATCGAGCGTGGGAACGTGCTCGGGAACGATCTGGGCCACCTGGATAATCGCTTCTCCCTTGGGAACGGAGATGGGCGTGCCCACTTCGTTCAGGCGAAGCTGGAATGCCAGGTTCTCAAACGCGTCGGTTTTGCCGAGGTCGGGCAACCGGCTGGTTGTATTTGAACAGCGGCGACTCCTTGGGCTCCAGTCCCGCCTTGCGGACGATGTCCTCAAACTGCTGCGGGTTCGCTTTGAGCTGCGATTCCAGGTTGCTGGCCAATTTTTCCTGGGCGTCGGCAACCCGCTGCTTCTCCATATTCGTCGCGAATGGAATCCTTGACCTCGTCAAAGGATTGCAAGTGCGCAACCTGCTTGTCTTCGACTTTGAGGATATGGATGCCGTACACGGTCTTGACCAGGCCGCTCACTTCGCCCGGCTTCAAGGAAAAAGCCATGGAGTCGAACTCCGGCACGGTCTGCCCGTGAACCAGCCAGCCGAGTTCGCCGCCCGCCTGGGCCGTGCTGTCTTCGGAATATTTCTTGGCGAGGTCACCGAAGTTGGCGCCGGCCCGGATCTGGTTCAGCACATCGGCCGCCGTCTTCTCCAATGGTCGCCACTTCCGCCGGCGTCTTGCCGGTCGTCTTAAAAAGGATATGCGCAACCTTGACGCGGTCGGGCACGCGGTAATCGGAGAGGTGCTGGGCATAGTACTCGCGCAAATCCGCCTCATTCACCTTCACCTGCGCGCGCACCTGGTCGGGATCGATCACCACGTAGCGCACCTGGCGTTGCTCGGGAAGCTTGTAGTGGGCAGGGTCTTTCTTGAAGAACGCGTCCAGGGCTTCCGGCGTCACCTTGACATCCTTGAGGAACTGGCTGGGATCAAAGAGCACATAGTCGATCTTGGCTTTGGTGTTGCGATGGCGGAACTGCGCCAGAACCTCCGCGGGCGTCACCTGCACTCCGTCCGTAACGATGCTGCGGATTTTCTCCTCCAGCAGGCTGTCGCGCAACATGCTTTCAAACTGGGCAAGCGACTTGCCGGTGTTTTGCGCCACCAAGTCCGCGGCGCGGTCGGCGCCCACGAAATTTCCCTCCGGGTACAGCCAAGGGATGCTCTGGAAGGTCTTCAGCACCTCGCGCGTCGGAAACCTCCACCCCCATCTTCTCTGCCTGCTGGAGCAAGATCTGTTCGATCACCATCTGGTCAAGAACGCTGGGCGCGACCATCGGCACCATGCGCCGGTCGAAGCCCATGGGTGAGTTCTTGAACCGGTCGCGGATGGTTTGATCCAGGTCCGCACTGGTAATGGTGTTCCCGCCGATCGAAGCCAGCACATTGCCTTCGGGGCGTGGACGTGTCGCCGCTGGGGAGGGGCGCCATGACCACCACCATGCTCAGGGAGACGATGCCCAGAAAGAAAATGAGCAGGTATTTCTTTACCGCATCTTTGTTTTTCTTCATGAAGGAAAACATGATTGCTCCTGCAATTTGGCCAAAACCTTTTTATTATAGAAGAGATGCGTCGATTGCGGCAAGACCAGGGTTTGGGTCATCGGGCCATCGGGCGATTTGTGATTGGCGATTTTCGAAGCCGGGAAGTTGTTTCATCTTCTCACGGGAAGTCGCCGATAAGCCGAGCGGGGGATTGTGTCATGCAGCTGAAGTGGCACGGCCATTCTGGCCATGACTAGACACGCGCGGGACGCCCGTGCCGCCTCACTTGCCTTCCCCCTAGGCGAAGACCGGCAGCTTGACAATTTCACCGCCGCGCATTGCCGACTGGTGGGCGCAGATTCCCGCGCACGTCCAGTTCACCGATTGAAATACATCGGGGAACGATGGCCGGCTTTCCACGATGCTGGTCACAAATTCATTAACCAGGTGAGGGTGCGATCCGCCATGGCCTCCGCCTTGTATGAAGGAAAGATGCGCATGTTCGCTGTCGTAAACTCCTTTTGTCGTGAACCGTTGAATCGGATTGGGCAGCAAGTGGGCGAAGTCCGGCACCGTGACCCGTCCGGGTTTTTCTCCCTCGTGAATGATTGACGGCTCGCCTTCAATCCGCGTCCATTCAAAGGATGCTTTATCGCCATACACGTCGAAGCTCTCGATATACTGCCGTGCAGTTTCAAACAGCGAGCGCGTGACTTCAAAACAAAGTCTGGCTGATTCCGGACTTTGAAAGGGCTGTCTCCACAGCAAATGGGGATCCATATTTGCCGTCAGATCGTCGGCAATATGGCCTGAACCGAAGCATGCCACATAGTCTGCCTGTCCTTTTACAATCGCCAGGCACGGACTCACGGCATGCGTGGCGTAGTGCATTGGAGGCAGCCCTTCCCAATATCCCGGCCATCCCGCCATTTCTTGTTGATGGCAACCCCGCATGAACTGAATTCTTCCAATTTTGCCCTGGCTGTACATCTCGCGGATAAACAGAAAGTCGCGCGTATAAATTGCGGTCTCCATCATCATGCAGTTCTTGCCCGAGTCTCGGGCAGCTTTTACAATCTCCTGGCATTCCTCGATGGTAGTAGCCATCGGCACCGTGCAGGCCACGTGCTTCCCCGCTTTGAGCGCGGCAATGCTCTGGGGCGCGTGGAGATGGATCGGAGAATTAATGTGCACCGCATCAACATTCGGATCGTGGATCAACTCTTCAAAATTTGTGTACCGCTTCTTTACGCCGAACTGGTTTCCTACCTCATCCAGGCGTTCTTTCCGCGCTAGCAGACGGCGTACATGTTGGTGAAGGG
>CAWGTQ010000077.1:0-60804 GCA_963825395.1 uncultured Acidobacteriota bacterium
GCTGAGTATTGTCTCCAAAGCTCGGGGCGCCATTTGGGCACTTTCGAGTTTCGAGTTTCCATTTTCGAATTTGGTCTCTTGGTTATTGTCCGTCACTTCGGGCAGCGGCAGCGTGTGCACCCGCCGCCGCCCTCACTCGCACTGATCAGGCGCGAGCTAAGGTGGAGTTGCAGAATCCGTTGAAATCTGTCGCGGCGGTTTATGACCGCCGTCCGGCGCTCAGAGAGTGCCGCTACAATTCATTCCACTCCATGTTTTCGCAGCGAGCTGGCAATGAACAACTTTCTTCCGGGATGCTCTCGGCGGGGGTGAGGACCACAAGCGACTGATTTTCTTGGTTGTTCACCTGATCTCCGATTTCCGGAGTCCGATGGACTCCATGTGAGTCCGCAGATCGGACACCCGATCCACTGATCTTCCTACCGTTCGATCACCCGATTGACTTCCGGGGGCGGTTCCGGGGGCCCGGCCAGGGGCCAAGCCTCCGGAACCTCGGGGCAGGCAATCCTTCTACGCGCGGAACGCGGCAAAATGCGTGAGATCGTCTCCGGCGTGATGCCGAGAGCAAGTGCCGCCCGGAGTCGAGTGCCGGCCAATCGCCAGGTGTGGCGGAAAAATCCCGCCTGAATCTCCAAATACGACGCGGCTACGGGGACATCAATGCGAATCCGAGGCGGCCCCTGGGGTGCGCTTTCACCCGAGACGGCCTGTCCTCGGCGTTGCTCGCTCCGAGGGCCGTTCCAACTTCCTGCCGCGATGGGTTCGGTATTTGTGTCGTAAAGCAGCGACTTGTGTCCGGGCCTACTCAAGTTGGTCGCCAAGGCTGGACGGGCACAAGTTGTGAACACGTCGCTCATTACAGTAACATCTTACAATATACACTAGCCTACTGTCAAGTGAAATCTTAACCATTTTCCTACCGGTAGGAAAAAAAGTGAAGATTCTCTCATTAAATTTCCTACCGGTAGGAAATCGGTTTTTGACGCGCGCCGTTTTGCCGTGGCGAAAAGGCAAAAACGGGACTTCGGGGCGTAGGTCCAGACATTTTCTTTGGACAAAAAATCCGGACATACCGGAGTCCCGACAATTTCGCAAGTCAAACGATTAAGACGCTCGGAGATCCGCGGCCTCCCGCGGCGCGTCGCATTCATTTGTGAACTTTCCGTCATGCTGCCGCTTCTGCTTGTCGAAATGGCTGCTTTTCTTGCACTCCGCTCATGCCCTCCTCAGGATCGGAAGGCGCGGCGAGGGTGGGGCGGAAGGTTGAACCTACCTCGAGGTGGGCGTCAGGAGAACGAGGGGATGTCTGAATTTTGGTGGCGCGAGTGCGGGCGCACAGGCGGCGGCGTTCGGGCAGCGTCATGACGTTTTCTCGAGTTGTGAAATCAAAGCCACAGTCGGCGTTCGTGCAACGGCGGTCGCGAAAAATACCGCGCTTTTCACTTACTTCGGTGCGGGCGCCACAAAGCGGGCAGAACATGTACGCATTCCTTTCTGTAGGGATGCCGATTCGTCGGCCGATCGGCGCGTTGACCTTTAGCAATTTATCTATCGCTATTTGGCGAACTGCAGTATGTGCGAGCTCGAAAGGATATGAAAGTGAACGACGGTGAAAATCATGCCGACCGCCGCTCCCAACAACAGCCAGCGGACACGGAGCCAAAAGACGTCGCGGGCATATTCAATGCGCGCCACGCAGCGGCCAAAATTGAAGGCACGGAGATGGTCGAAGCAAGAGTGCACTTCCGCCTTCTGCGCCAGCGCGTCGACTTCAATCTGGAGTTTCCGGCAATGCTCTTCAAATGTCGTGGACATGATTTTCTCCTGCTTGCTTTGCGTTTTCGGTCATCAGTGCCGACTCATCGTGGCATTTACTGATGACTGCCACCCGCTGACGAGTAAGCGCTGTGTAAATTTCCTCAATGGCGGCAGGCTTGGCGAGGGCGGGCGTGTTGCTTTCGCGGGCGCAATCCAGAGCGCGATCGGAGCCACTGTAGAGGACAAAGTAGATGCCGCGGCAAATCGCTTCCTGGCGAACCACGTCCCACTCCTCCACAACATAACGCGAGCTGGGGCAGAGCGGGAACGTGCCATCGCAAAGGACTGCATCGTGCTCGGGAAGACGGAGCATTGCTGACTGCAAATCGGCGGCAAGTGTAATAGCCTCAATCTGCTGCGTAGGCATGTCCAGGCCGTGAAGAAGCTCGGCCGTGAGCAAGGCTAGGGACAAGTTATCTTCTACAATCAGAAGCTTCATAAATCACCTGCTTGCCGTCATATGGCACGAGACGGACAAAAATGAGATCGCCGCGCTAGTGGCGCGCAGAAAAGTACGGGAACACTCGACCAGCCAACGTAGAGCCCGCAAGGTGAGGCGTGGTCGTTAATAGCGCTTGCCGTAGCGAGCCGGGCTCAAACACGATCCTCCGAACACTCTCAGCGCTGCGCCTTTTCACACAGACAGTGAAACCTTGCCCTTCCGGCCGGTTGGTCAGACCATCTAGGCTCTGAGAGAAACCACGACAGACTGGGGGTGGTTGCCTTTGCTTCCGACCTTGCAGTCGACAATACGAGTACAAGGAATTCAAGCTTCGAAGTCTCGAAGATTCATGCACTTTGCGATCTGCAAATGTATTGATGAGTTCCATAGCCTCCACGCCTCCTGCCGGGAAACGCCTCGAGGAAGTTGAAGAGGGGTAACGGGCCCGATTCCAGGTGCAATGGCGATGGGCGGATCGGTGAAAGGGGGCAATGAGAGGGATAACGGCGAGGTATGGTGCAGGAATGATTTGGGTTAGTAAGGGGTGGACGGGCCGTCCGATCCACCGCCTTTGCGTCCGGTCGGGTAAGGAGTCGAACCTGACTTTGGGGGATGTTTTGTCGCATGGTATGCTCGGAACCACGAATGAGAAGAATTTAACGGCGGGATTGAGGCGGTAAAGTGCGCGCTCGGGTGAGCCAGACCGTCTTCGTGACAAACGATCGCAAGGAGAGATTTGCGCAAAGCACCAGGGGTAAGAAGTGGTTAGTACAAAGAGGGTTACCAGAGAGATGGAAGCGATGCCGGGCGACAGTCCAGGTTCCATAAAAATTATCCGAGGAGTTCGTGCGCGAAGCCCCGAGGTTGCCGAGCGGCTGGAACCCCGAGAAAATCAGCGCGTCGCCAAAGTAAAATGCGCGCAAGACGGGAGCTGGAAAACCCTATGGCCATGGAAAACGTGGGAGTGGGTAGGCGACATTCATGCTTCTATAGGCTATCTACTGATACAACGTGTAAGCTATCCCACTTGCCACGCGATCCACTCGGGCACGTTGGGGGCCATACTGGCTTGAAGCCGATGGCCGAGCGTTAGATCAAATGGTTGTAATATTCGACATAGGCGCACTCAATTTGGGGAGGCGACGTGAAATCAGAAGGGGGTCCAATCGATTTCGGCGTCGATAATTGCAGGTGGCGCAGGAAGACGGATGGGGTATTGTCGTCAAGGCTTATGCGCTTGGCTGCCTGCGGCCAATGAACTTGCGGGTCATGAAATTGGATGAGATTCGAAACCGGGGCGCTAATGCGGAGGGTATCAGGTGGGTACGCGGGAGCCGAACAGGGCCCGATTCCGTCAAGCTCCCAATCCATCCCAAAGCGCGGAGGTGCCGGTACATCAGAGGGGATCGCGACGGGTCAGGGAAGGAGCAACTCCGTACAGTTCTCCTGGGAGCGGCTGTTGCGGTTTTGTGAGTTGCCGGAGCCTGTTGGGAGTCAAGACGGCGAGGAAGGAGGGCACCGGCAACTGGGGGTATCGAATAGCGGCTCACCAATCCGTCGATAGATGTTACATTTTGGTGCAATGCCGGCTCAGGCTGGCAGCGGCTGCAATCTTAGACCCTCCCGGTTGGCGGCCGTCCACTCCGCCGGCGAGCCGCGGTAGCAGTCGGAGGACGTGATGATGCGGCAGCAGTCCCGGCGTTTTGAAAACGGGAACCAAGCCCTCCCAGGCTTCTTTCGGAATGGGGGTACCGTAGCTTTCCCAGTCGGGTTCCGGCACCGCCGCTATCGCCGTGGGCAAAGCCTTGCTCATACGGGTGCCGAGGTCCCGCTGGGCTTTGCACTATCAACCACTTCGGAAGAAAGGGTCAAAGCCAAAAGCACTGGCAAGGCTTCGAGGCCATGAGAGGGACAATATATCATCTATGCAGGAACCTTCCAGCGTTGATGGTCGCTCGGCAAAACGCGGGCAAGGCGGGCAACTTGTTTGACACTCCTGACGCGACCTCATAGTATCTTTCTGTTTTGTCCCAAACGCCTTTGGTCCCAATTGGGAGGGAGTGTGTCCGTGGCCGCACCAATGATGAGTCTTGACGTTACGATCGTAGGTGGAGGGATGATAACCTTTGATCTGCTTCTGCCCTCTTTGTACCACCTGGAAAGGATGGGAGTCGTCCGCAATATCGATGTCTGCGCCTTGAACACCGCTCCCCTTAAGGCTCTGGCCGAAAACCCGGAGTTTCACGAAGCATTCCCCGCACATGGATTCACGCCCCATCCATCGTTCTCTGAGCCAGCCGCCGCGCAGTTTCCCGATCTTTATAAGGACGTCATCGCGGGAATGGCTCCGGGCAACATGGTGGTGGTCGCCATCCCAGACAATCTCCACTATTCGGTGGTCAAATATGCCCTGGAGCGTGACCAGAACGTGCTGTGCGTGAAGCCGTTGGTCCTGAAATATGAGCAGGCGGCGGAAATCGAAAACCTGGCGTTCGAAAAGGGACGCTTCGTGGGAGTGGAGTACCACAAGCGCTTCGATCGCCGGTCGCTCGTGGCGCGGCGCAGTTATGCGCTGGGCCAATTCGGAGCGTTCGTGATGGGCGAGGCCAAGCTCATTGAGCCGTATTACTATCGCCACTCGAATTTCCAGAACTGGTTCACGTGTGAGCGCACGGACCCCTTTACCTACATCGGGTGCCATTACGTGGACCTGGTGTACTTCATCACGGGATTGAAACCGGTGGAGGTTTCGCTCAAAGGTGTGAAGGGGAAATTCCCCAATGGTAACGAGGCGTTCCTGTGGTCGCACGGCCGCGTGACCTGGGAAAATGGCGCCCTGCTTTCGGTGGTGAATGGCTTGGGCTATCCCGATGCCGCCGCCGGGAGCAACGATCAGGGAATGGTGCTGTACTGCGAGGGGAACGACCAGACAGGGCTCATCTTCCATGATGACCATCATCGCGGCGTGGCCTATTCGTATTTGCACGACATCGGCCCGGGAGGGTCGAAGTACAATTACGTCAGCCCGGACTTCTTCCGCCTGGTTCCCTGGGAGGGGCCGGGCTATAAGCCCATTGGTTACGGGTACGAATCGGTGTCGGGAATTACCCATGCCATCCATCGCCTGGAAAGCACGGCTGCCGGGTTGGCGCCGGGGGCGGCACTTGCCAAGCGCCGGGAGATCATCCGCGAAGTAGACGCCCAAGGCCTGATCGCCACTCCCGCCAACAGTTACATCAACGAATTGGTGGTGGAGGCCGCGCGCGCGTCGATCCTTTCTGATGCCACGCCGGCGCGCATCGTTCACGGTTCCCACCCGCACATAGAAATTGCCGATTGATGATGGTCGATTGACGATTGAAACAATCGACATTTTCCGATCGACAATCTTCGATTTCTGGAGGTACTCACGCTATGGCCGTTTACGATTTGACCCCTCGGGATGTCCCGAAGGTGGAAACGAAATACCGCAGCATCAAGACCATGCTCCCGGTGCCGGAGTCTTTGCCGATCTTTGCAGCGCTGCAGAAGTCGGAACCCCGCTCGATGATGGGCCAACCGCCCATTGTGTGGGACAAGGCGGAAGACTTCATGGTCAGTGACCGCTGGGGCAACCGCTGGATCGACTGGTCCAGCGGCGTGCTGATTACCAATGCCGGGCACGGGCGCAAGGAAATCCGCGCCGCGCTGCGCGAGGTGATTGACCGCGGCCTGCTGGCGTCTTATGTGTTCGTGCATGAGCAGCGCGCGCGCCTCGCGGAAATGCTCCGCGCCCTTTCGCCGGACCCGCAGAAATACCGGGTCTTCCTGATGAGCACGGGCAGCGAGGCCACCGAGAATTGCATTAAGTTGGCGAAAACCTATGCCCTGGCCAAACACGGGGCGCATAAGAAGTATTTCGTAACTTTTCACTGCGCCTTTCACGGACGCACCATGGGAGCGCAGCTTGCGGGTGGCTCGGAGAAGCAGAAGGAGTGGATGGTCGATCGCGACCGCACCTTCGTGCAAGTCCCTTTTCCCGATGGTTATAAGAATGAAGACATCTCATTTGATCTTTTCCTTGAGACGCTGGCCAAAAAGGGCGTGCAGACACAGGACATCGCCGGGGTGATGACGGAGACCTATCAAGGCGGCGGGCCGGATTTCCTCCCGGTCGAGTACGCGCAGAAACTGGAAGCGTTCTGCCGCGAGCACGACATCGTGATGTGTTATGACGAAGTGCAGGCGGGTTTTGGCCGCACCGGCAAGATGTTTGGGTTTGAACACTACGGCGTCCGCCCTGACCTGATCGCCTGCGGCAAGGGCATCTCCTCGTCGCTGCCGATTTCCGCCGTCATTGGGCGTGGGGACATCATGGGTCTTTATCCCCCCGGTTCCATGACTTCCACCCATTCCGGCTCGCCCTTGCCGGTCGCCGCCGCCATTGCCAGCTTGGAAATCATCCAAAAAGAGAAGCTTGCGGATCGCGCCGCGCGCATGGGCGAGATTCTGATCCCCGGGTTGCAGCCCATTCGCCAAAAATACCCTCTGGCGCTGGGATGCCTTCAGGGCAAAGGCCTGGTGGCGGGAATTCAGGTCGTTAAACCCGGCAGCAAGACTCCTGACCCCGACACGGCGTTGCGGATCAATGTCGCCTGCTTCCAGAAAGGGGTGCTGATGTTCGCGCCCGTGGGCGCAGGCGGTGAGTGCTTGAAGATCGCCCCACCCCTCACCATTGCGGAAGACGCGCTGCGCGAGTCCTTGCAGGTTTTCGCCGAGGCCGTGGACGAAGTGCTGGGGGGCAGGTAGCAAGGCGGTCGAACGGGTCAAAGGAGTCAGGGAAGTTGAAAAGCCAGGAAAGCTGGACTTGCATCTTTTCGACCTTTCGGGTTCTTTCCACTCGTTCTTCAACGCTTTATGTGATCCATCGTCAAACTGTCTTCTCCTTTCTTTTCATCAACATAATGGAGAGATGGTTATAACGAGCTTATTTTTGAATAACATAATGGAGAGGTCGATTTCGGACATTTTAACACCGTTTGTTTTCAATAACATAATGGAACTTACCTGCATTTTTTCCCCCCGCGTTTTCTCGCCACTTGTCGGCAAAAATTAACTAACTGTCTTAATTTCAACAGGTTATATTTTTCGAGGATTTTCGCCATTCATCGCTAACCCATTTTGTTGCTAACACATAATGGAGAGGCACGGTATTTGTGGCGCTCAACTTTAGTTCCGCAGGTGTCGAGCTAAAGGACACCGAGGCTAGGAAGTTGAAGAAGAAAAAGATGAAAAAGTCGAAAAAGAAAACGCTTCAACTCCTTCGACTCCTTCAGCCCATGTTTTTGCCTTCTTCCTCATGCTGTTCTAAAGCTTCCATCTTTCGTTCATAGCGTTTAATCTTCAACAGCAGGTTGGTGACCCGCCGGACTTCCCGAAAGTTGGAATCCTGCATTCTCCGCATGAGCCGCGCGTTGGGGTGAGTAGGCGCGATTTCCGCGGCGCGTTCGTACGGTGACGGACCCTCCAGGGACTCCTTCAGGAGAGCCTTGCGCTGCGCCTCGCAAATCTCCACCTGCCGCGTGAGGATATTTTCCAGAAGCTGGCGTGGCCGCTCCCGCACCTCCCATTCCGCCGCGGTGATGCTGGGGTACTGCTCATCCTTCGCCTCTTCCGGAGCGCCGCCGTCCTCCTCGGTTTCCTCTGATTGGCTGGAATCGGAGGTAACGTTGGCTGGGGGTGCAAACGCGGCGCTCATACCGATGCCAAAGATCTCCTTGGCCTGTGCTACCATCCGGCGAGCCTTCTCCAGGGGGTCAAGGCCGCCCTCATCCGTGCCCGGCGCCTGAAGCCGGTAGAAGAGGGCGAGAGCAATCTCCCCCATTTCCTTCATCACCCCCTCCTCGTACAAGTTTTTCATCTTCTCCAGGTCGTCGGGAGTGGTGACGTAATGCGGGCTCGCCACCGACCGGACGAGCAAGCGCAAACTGTCCGCCGTCATCTTGAGGCGCATCATCCGGGCGTGCAGCCGGTCCTGCCGTCCGCTGTTCACGTCCTGGGCCTGCCGCACGGCGTACCCTTCCTGCATGCGGTCGGCGCGATTCATCAGCCACGTGGCCCGCGCCGGGCGGATCACCATTCCCTCCTGCAAGCCGCTGGCGGGGGTCCATTCCTCCCAGAGCGCTTCCAGCAGTTCCTGGAAGTCGGCCGGGTCTTCGCCGAGGGCACGCAAAGCCACCTCCTCCGCCTGGGCGTAAAACCCATGGCGCAGGTGGGCGGCACGGATGCGCTCCCGCCCCTCGTCCGTCGCCGGACCATTACAAAGCTTCTGGTTCCGCCGATTCGCGGCCAATTGCTTCTCGGTCATTTGGTGTTTCTTGATGAGCGACATGGAAACCTCCCAAGGCAGTGAATAGTGGATAGTGGGAAGTGGTTAGCAATCAGCGGTCAGCGTTCAGCCTTCAGCAATCGCCAATCGTCCATCGTCAATCCTGACTCCTGACACCCGACACCTGGTACCTGACACCTCTCCCTCCTGCGCGATTCCCCCCCGGCGCCGTTGTTCATCTTGTAGCCTAGCACGTCGAGGCCCAGGATCGAGGGGGATGCCTGCGGATTCGCTTAAGATAGGAAAATTATGTCGGATATTTCTTTCCAGTTTCCTACGGGTAGGAAATGGTTGCGCGGGGTTGCCAATTTCCGAGCGCGTCGTGCGGGTAGCGCTCCTGAGGCCCGAAGGGCCAACCTACCCTAGCCCAGGCCAACGGCTCATAAGCGCTAACTTAAATCGTTGGGCTGAAGAAGCCTCGAAGGCTGTCATCCTGAGCCCCGAGGCACTTCCCCGGGGCGAAGGACCCCGGTAGTTCGTGTAGGCGCGAGTCAAGAGAAATGCGGGGGTTCTTCGCCCAAAATGCGGGCTCAGAATGACAGCGCTTGGCGACTCTCCGGCAATCGCGGGACGGCCTTAAGTTGGCGCTTATGGGCTGTTGGCCTGGGCTGGGATGGATCGCCCCCTTGGAGCCCAATATCTGGAATGGTTGGATCCCGTGCGGAACGGGCTGCGGTGGGCCGGGTTACGGGGCTCGGAACTTGCTGTCAGGTTTCGCTTTACCACCCGTAGTTACTGACAACTGAAAACTGAGAACTGAGGGCATATTTTCCGCGTTGTGCCCCATCCAGATTGACCACGTACGGTTATCGCCGGGGTATCGGGCATCAGAAATCCCACGATCAGAACTTCACTGTGTGGCTGCCCGTTCGCCCCTGCGCCTTTATGAACGGTGCAACTTTCTGTGGGCAGGGCTCACCGATCCGGGTCACCATCACCTCCGCACGGGGACGCGCGCAGATTGATCGCATGTCCAGCCGACGCGCCAGCGGACGGGCGAAAGATCATAGCTCATGGCGGAGCTTGATCCGAAGGCTTCGATCCGGAACCGGTTCCGGTGGTTTTGATGGGGAGCCGTGGGGGATTCGGTCCCCACCCCGCCCGAGCCCCGCAAGGAGCGAAAGAACTTACATCCCAATCAGCGATAACGCTGCGGGGCGTGAGCCCGAAAGAATTAAGGGGAAAAACTCGGCTGGCAGGAACTTACGGTCGTGGGTCAGTTTGAAAATGTAGCGGCGAGTTTACCTCGCCAAGTGGCGGCGTAAAGCCGTCTCTAAGGCAAATTGTTCGACTACCTAACTTCCGATTGCATTTCACCGCTGGGGGCGCCCCGACTCGCCGGAGCGCCAGCCCGCCAATGTTTGTTGATTTCAGAACTGGTCGGAGTTGTGGCGAATGACATTATTCGCAGGCGTCGATTCCGCCACGGCCTTTAAGACGGGTTCCTTCGCTGGCATCAATTCCCCTTCCGCCTGCTGCAAGCGGCGCGTGCAGCTCTCCCATTCCCCTTCGGTGCACTGCGGTTTGCGGCAGTGGAACTCACAAAAAGCCTCATCCTCAGGAACTTCGCCGACAAACTGCCCCCAGACCCAATCCCAGATATTCCGCAGACGTTTCATGGAGCCTCCGCGACTGCCTCCTTCCGCCAGGTGCCATGTCCGCTTTCTTGAGAGGCACTGAAAACATACGGGAAAATGAACTGCCTACCATCCAGACAAGAATTGTTTTATTGTTTCGTCCTACCCCGCCGTATCCTACCATAAGTATTGCACAGCAAGAAACTTTCTTTCAGGTGTCAGTATTTCTGCGGGGCTGGTCAGTGGTCACAATCCCCCTAGCAGCTCGGGGGGACTTTTCCCTGCTGGATGGAATTGATCAAACTTAAGCAAGGTGAGCGCGGACCTCTGCGGTGTGAGGCCCGCGGCTACCCGCTCACAGTTCAGGAACCTCGGAATACAGCGAGCCGGAAGAGCGGCGAAATGGGGCGCCCGATGTGCCCCACCGCCTGGGAGCTTCGATCAGTGTCAATAGATTACCTGCCTGACCCGTTCAATTCAGTTGCGGCGACCCTCTGGAATATCTCTTGGTCTCAGAGCTTTGTCTCCCCAACTTTTTGGATCCACTGCCGAGTCCATTCCACAGCTTCGTAGTCGAGATCCATGACGGTGTTACCGATGAACATGATGCCCTCGATGCGGCCGTCGCGAAGCCATTTGAGACCCAGATCACACTGCAGTTGCATGGCCGGGATCGGAATGGACGCGCCTTCGTCGTACTCCACCATATAGCAGCCCAACACCTTTCGCGCCTTTGGAGCCAGTCTTTCGAGCGTGCTCAGATTTTTATCCAGATTCGCCAAGTCAGCGGACTTCCCTGTCCACAGCGTCACCTTATCCATCAGCCTCAGATGATCGGCGATGGTAGGGTCCAGTTGCCTGTCATAAAGCGTGACATTCAAGTCCAGTTTTTTGTCCGGTCCTTGAAGACGCTGGCGAAGCGCTTGCAGTTCATCCGGCGTGAAGGTCGCCAGCTTAGCTGAGCCTTTCTCCCGGAAGAAATCATCCATGTAGACGCCCACAAAGTTGGGAGTCCGGTGCGCCATATCCAGGACGCGCCTTGTTTCCCAGCCTTTGGTAACGCCCGCGCCGCCCACGACGGACCACTCGACTCGTTTGAACAGTTTCAGAGGTAAAGCATACTGCTCGAAGGGTGGTTCCCATGCCTTAATCGGTAGTTCCGGGGAAGATGGGTAAAATTGGACCATGGTGATATTCGGCACCCCGAAATAGAAATTGGCCTCGACTGCCGTCATCACCGAGCGCTGGTGGACATACTCATAATCGCTGTTAACCGGGGAGCCGAACATCCACAACCTGTCGCGAACCGTCCCCGTGTCCGCCAAATGGAATTGCCCGAAGCCCTCGGACAAAGGCGCAACACTCGCCCCGACCGCTGTCAGGGTTTGGAGAAACTGGCGACGGCGGAACCTCAAGCCCGTTGTTGACATTTTTCTAAGCACCTCCAGAGTTGGTATGCGTACGGGTCAGAACCTCGCCTTAGAAATTCAATTTGAGCCCGAATCGGATGTCCCGCAGACTGCCTGCGCTTGTGATCTGACCGGCGGTACTGCCGCCAATCACTGCGCCGGGCCTTCGAAATTCGCAGCGGGCAGCGTAGCGCGGCTTGGCGGCTGCACCCAAAATCGGTTGATTAACCCCTCACCCGTCGGCACATGGCCGACACCCTCTCCCCACGGGAGAGGGTTGGGAATACCCTTCCTTCTCCCTTGGGGAGAAGGTGGCCGAGGAACGCGGTCGGATGAGGGGTCCCGTAATCCGAAAAATGTTTGCTGGAAAAACAAACATTTACGGCCTTGCATTGCAGAGTCAGGCGCACTTTGCCTTTGCCACCAGGCGCCGAAGACGCGGCACAGCGCCCATTATAGGTCTCGATCCCGCGTCCGCAAATGTCATTTCCGAAAGAAGAGCCGCAGAGGAAGGCAAAATGCGCCTGCCTCTGTCTGCTTGGTATAGCATCATGAGCACATCGACAAATCTTTTTTCAAAGCGCGTGGCACGGCGCGCAGCCTCTAGACGCCCTTCCAACCCTGGCCACAAATTCTTGACACTCGCGGAGTGATTTGGTAAGACAACCGCCGAATTGAGAGGTCTAGTTCTCGGGGACCGTGATAATCCTGATAATATGGCCGCATCGTGGCGGGTCCATTATAAATTCTAGCAACGACAGGAAAATCCCATGGCATATCAAGGCGTAGTGGACGACATTCGGGCCTGTGTGGCCTTAAAGAAACCCCGGCGGATTCCGGTTTTCGCACTGAGCGAGGAGTTCGACGTCAAATGGTACGGCAAGTATAACTACGAAGAGGTGATCCAGAGCGCGGATAAGCTGGTGGAGGTGTGGAGCGCCGCGGTGCGCGAGTTCGATTACGACTGGGCCTGGCTTCAAATCGATGACTGCATCGAGTTCGAAGTGTTGGGCGTGGGCTGCGTCGGGGAAGGGAATATCCTGCGGGCCACGCACGATTATTTGCCCGCCACACGGGAAACGCTGAAATCTTTGCGGCTGCCGGATCCCACCCGCGACGGTCGCATGCCGATCAAGCTGGAGGCGCTGCGCCGGTTGAAGGCCGAATTCGGCGATACCGTGTGCGTTGTGGGCAGCGATGCTGCGCCGTATTCTTCCGCAGGCCTATTGTTCGGGCTGGAAAAATCCATGTTGCTGATGTATGACGACCCCGATCTGTTACGGGAAACGATGGAATTCTTTGTGGATCTGCAGTCGCGGTGGAGTGTGGCGCAGATCCAGGCAGGCGCCGACGCCATCTGGTTGGGAGACGCTAACGCCTTCTCCAGTATGCTCTCTCCGGCTCAGTATAAAGAATTTGCCGCGGAGCCTTGCCGGAAAGTCATTACCGCCTGCCAGAAGGCCGGCGGCATGGTGTTCCTGATGAATAGTGAAATTTCTATTCCGCATATCGAACTGGAGGGTCAACTGAAGCCGGATACCATCAGCGTCGGACCGGCCGCCGACCTGCAGGCAGTCCTCGACGCCATGCGCGGCAAAGCCTGCATCATGGGCAATATTGATCCCATCGAAGTCCTGATGCGGGGAACTCCGGCGCAGGTGGAAAACGAAGTCGAGCGCCTTATGACCATCGGTCGCCAGGGGACGGGCTTCATGCTGGACAGCGGGGAAATGATTCCGCGCGATGTGCCCGAGGAAAACATGCGTGCCATGATGCGCAAGGCCCACGATTTGGCGGGGGTATAGACCGCGGCGTTTTTCTATGCGCACGATTGTGGTGGGGCAAGCACTCCCCCTATTCCGATCGTAGGGCGTGTCTTAGCCACACACGAGACGGACCTGATGGTTGGCATCGTCGAGATGAGATGGCGCTCCTGGTGCCTATGCCGGTCACCGCCCGCAACTCCTCTTCGTCTCCTCAAGCTCGTGACGACGGTCGTCCGCCTGCCTGCTGTGCTCGCCGTGGCGCTCAATTGCCTTTCGGAGATTTTCCTCGGCCTTGTGGATACGTTGGTCGCAGTTATTGCACGACCACGTGCCCGCCGCACCGCCAGCCAGCAACAATGCTCCTAATGCGGGAACCAATAGAACGCTCTTCCAACGATTCACCTCAAGCGACATGACCTCCTCCTGAACAACGACGTTTTCCGTACTTGCTCATCCTTTGTCGGGATCTTCATGCAGGGTTCCTGAGTGGCTGACAGCCTTCCCGGACCTCTGAAAACTAAGCCAACTAAATGTTCGCGAACTCTCGGTGACGTGTCTGTTCACGATAGCTCCCGGTGGTCGAAATTATCTCCTGTTCCCGCGGCAGAGGGCGGGCATTTACGTGCACACCGGAATTTCCGATTTCATTTTACAGCCCCACCGATAACATACACCTGACCGCCGCTGATCGCAATTGGCAGTCGGGTTTGAAGTACGGGGCCGGCTGGCGCATCAGAGCGAGCCCGCCTGGACAGAAAAAAGATCGGTGTACATCCATGTTGACTTTGGCGGAGACGTATGCGGACCAGCGGTGGCCCACTTCATCCCCGAGATGCCCAACCGCGTAGTTGTAGGGAAAGGGCTTCCCCTCCGATGAGCCCTCCGCGAGCTGGCGCGAGTAGAAAGTTATGCTGTGACTGCTGCCGACAGGTGCGCCGTCTGGAGGCCCTTCCTGCGCTTCATTTGAGCCGACATACACAGGCTGCGCGAACCCCAATTGGAACCTACCCTGCGTGCAGCGGCTCTCCAGGACCTGTGGAATTTCCTCGTGCTGAGTTTGCCCGATTCCCGTGACCTTGCCGCCCACCGGGCCGTCACTCGGACTGCTCCCTTCCTGATTGTCAATGCGGAAATCGGAGTAGTAGGCCAGAAAATCAAACTTGTCGCCCAGTGCCTGCGTGATTGTGCAAGAGAGAGCCTGGGGTTTTGGTACGCCAAGGTAGTGGAACGATTTCCACAGCTTACCGGAAATGGGCTGTTTGCGTTAATGCTATTGACACGTTGTCATTTAGAGTATTAAAGTCGGATGCAGGATTCCCTTAAACCTAGGCGTTAAATTCCACCCAGGAGTGTGAAGGTGCCGAATATCCCAATTACTGACGGCTTTGGGCTCAACGTTCAGGCCAGCCTGGACCCGAAATCCGCTTTTGCGAAGTACTTCCAGCAACCCCCTGCCTTCTCGGTGTTGCAGCAGGATCTCGCCTCGCTTCAGAACGTCCCCCTGGCCGCGTTTCCTTTGCAATCTGCGGAGGTAGGCCTCACCTTTTCGCAACCCACTGCGGTGGCACCCACAAGCCCTCAGTTCGCGGGCGGCGCGGCCGTCGCAGCAACCCTATGCGTGGTTTCGAGTGGGAAACTTTTTGACCCGGACCCCTTCGACAATCCCATCGACGTGCCAAGTGGGCACGCCTATTTGGGGTTCGGGATGAAAATTAACCTCGCGCCAGGAGTTGACATCCCCTCAGGGGATCTGACGTTTGGCTTCGCGGTGGGGTCCACGGTTTGTACGTCGCATTACCGGTCGTATGCGACCACCGCGACCTCCCCTACCTTCACGGCCGCACTTCAGGCATCCTTACAAAATTACGTTATCCCGTTGGGGCCCGACGATCTTCCTACCCTGGGGGTCGGCGATGTCGCAATAATCGAAGGGACGGGCAGCATTCAGGTTTCGGGAACGGTCAATCTGCTGACTTCTGTAAATCCTCTCGCGAGTCTCTCCTCTGCCGCTCTGCCAACAACACTTTCGATTCAGGAAGGCGCCACGATTGACGTCACGGCCACCTGCACGATCAAGGGCGATTTTCAAATTCGGATCCAAAAAGTCGACCCCGGGACGGTTCGCATGGGGTTTTACAGGAAGCGCGGCGCCGACTTCACGGTTCAAGTCGATCCGTCAGTGGGCATAACCGCCGGAACCACCAATGTGGATTTCATTTCTGCGGTGCTCGGCGCCATCGGGCCAAACCCGTTTCCCTCCGCTGACCAGCTTGAAAAAGCGGGGCTTACCAAGGATAAGCAGGCAGCCATCGTGGGCGCCCTCAAGGCGGCTATCCAAAGAAGCCTGGCGCTGTCTATCCAAGCAGAACTCCAGGCGCTTTCTTCGCAAGAGACCGCATTCCTCTATGAAATCAGCCTGAATAACCTTGGGCCGGATGGGCGCGCTGCCATCCAGGATGCCTTGCGACTGAACCTATCCGCTTGGTCGGCATCTGCGCGGCCGTTGCCCAATGGCATCCGCGAAATTCAGAATCTTCTCACCACCACGCGGACGAAGCGACGAATTCTCAAGATCAACATTCTGGGCATCTATAACTACACTTCCGTAAACGATCTCACGCTTAAGGGGACGGTGCTGACAGACCCGGCAAGCGGCGAAATCGTGATTACGGATGGCGCCAATGCGACCCGCATCTCCGGGGCTGTCAACTTTCTGGCCGATCCGGATAAGCTCCGAAAGGTGCTCGCGCAATCATTCCTTATAACCGCCGCTTACCGTTGTAGCGGATTGATCTCGCACCCACCGACCTTGAAAGCCTCCTACTGGCATTTTGCCGAAAATGCCAAGACCGATCATCAAACCATGGCTGCCAACCTCGATGCCCTCAGGACCTTCGGCCTGATTTCTACGGCTCAGGAGCAGCAAAGTCTTACCCCGGCTGGCGATTTTGGGCGCTCCACCTTCTACCTGAGCACTGAATACGACGATGCACTCAGCCAAAGTCTCTTCCTTCGTAGCGATGGCCAGCCGCGCGGGCTCGACGAGTATGAGCAGATTGGACGCGACGCGTTGCAACTGCTTATCCAACCAGGCGGCGAGGATGCGTATCGCCTGCCACCCCTTCAAGATGATGCAGTTTGGCAGCAGGTCAAGGAGACCGGCGGCACCGTGGTTAACCTCGCACCACTTTTCCCGAACCTGAACCCCAACTTGCAGATTCCCATCATTGCCGGGGATTATCTGCTCATCGAGTGGTGGGCGACGACGATGGCCCATATGGCTCTGTCGCTGAGTTCGGCTAAACACTTTTTTTCTCAGGCGCCTCCACCCGCGACTGACAGTCCGGCCTTCAAAAAGGTTCAAGCCGATTTGTGGCATCAAATGGCGGAGGTCGCAAGCAACACGCACGATAGATTCTCCGACCCTTGGGGGCTGTTGGCCATGGACTTAGCTTCCGGACAGCAATCTGTTGCGAGCGGCCAGATTGTGTCTTCTGGTTTAACCCTGAAAGTGGATAGACCAAGAATAGTGGCAATTGCGTGAGCCATTACGAGCACCGCCTGATCGGCCCCTCCCCTTACCTAAGACAGGGTGTCCGAACGCTGCGAGACAATATGTCGTGTTTGGCCCCCTATTGACGGAGGGTGACATTTAGGCTATAAACTATTTCAAGATACGGTTTCAACTGTAATCAAGGGCAAATCATAGACGGTAGGGGGCTGTCAATGCATGGCAAGCCGCACATCCCTAGTCTGAAGAGTTTCATCATTGCGGCTCCTATCCTGCGGGAAGTAGAGGCGCAAAAGGGCGGTCCCCCGAAGCGCATTCCGATCATTGTCTGCCTTAAGGAGTCGGCCGAGCACCCGGATTTAGGCGTGCAACCCTCCAAGGAGAAGGTCAAGGAGTTTCTGCGAGATAAGAGCGAACAGGTGAGCGAGAGTGACTTTTATGTCTTTGCCTCCCTGTTCCCGGAAGACATCCAGAAACTTGCCGAGCTCACCCCGTGGGTCTACCAGCTCTGGCTGGACGAAACCACTTACGGCCACCTGCTCAATTCCACTGACACGGTCAAGGCGACGTCATGCTGGCGGACTTTCGACGCGCGCGGCAAGGGCATCACTTGGGCCGTTATGGACACGGGCATAAATGCCGACCACCCACATTTTGCCACGTCGAACACGGTGGACAAAACTCTCAGCCGAAACTTCTCAAGCTCCGATGCGCTCGACGATCGAGACGGTCACGGCACCCACGTTGCCGGAATTATTGCCGGAATGTGCCCGCCCTGGGAAGCAGGAAAGCCCTTCCGTTTCGCGACCTCTATGGAGGAGGAGGGAGATAGCCCTCAAATTGCCGATTTACCCGGAAACCCTTCCGGAGTTGCGCCCTTGGCGAAGCTCTTGAATATCAAAGTCCTGAACGACGACGGCACAGGTTCGGCTTCGGCCGCGATACGCGGATTGGAATACCTTCGCAAGCTGAATGATGCCAGCCTTAGCATCCGAGTAGACGGCGTGAACATGAGCCTTGGCTACCCCTTCGACCCGCAGAGCTACGGCTGCGGTTACAGTCCGCTCTGCCAGGAGGTGACCCGCGCAGTCGAATCGGGGCTGATTGTGGTCATTTCATGTGGTAACTGGGGTTACGGTCGAGCCACGATGGAGACGGGCGAGCAGGCTGCAGTGACGGTCGTCTCGTCCATCACCGACCCCGCCAACACCGAAGCAGCCATCTGCGTGGGCTCCGTTCACAAGAGCGCGCCCCACCGGTACGGAGTTTCGTACTTTTCGTCGAAAGGGCCCACGGCGGACGGGCGCATGAAGCCGGACTTGGTAGCGCCTGGGGAGAAGATCATTTCCTGCCATGCCCATCCGGAGCAAGGTTTTCACTATAAGGAAGCCAGCGGCACGAGCGCTGCCGCCCCGCACGTATCGGGAGCTATTGCGGCTTTTCTATCGGGCCACCAGGAGTTTCGCGGCGACCCGGAGGGGATAAAAGAAATCTTTGTCAAGACCGCCACGGATCTGGGCCGCGACCGCGCCTATCAAGGCGCCGGCATGGTCGATTTGCTGCGGGCAATGATGTCCGTCTGAAAAGAGAGGAGCCTCGCGCATGGCACGATTCAAGCAGTTTCACGATCCCGAACTCTCGATTTGGCAAGCCGCCGTTGGGGAAGTTGAGGCGCAAGCTGCCGCCGGCGCGCAGGTGGAGGACGTGGGAGCTCCGACTGTCGTCTCGGGCAGGCCTGACGACATGGATGATATGTCCGCCGAAGCTGCCGCGTACTGCGCCCAGGCAGATACCGGCACACCCATCACGCAGGCCACCGCAGTTCACCCGGCGACGGAGGGACTGCTGCAAACCGCTGGTTTCTGCTCGCTGACGGCGCTCAAAATAGCTAAGGCGAAGATTCTGGGCAACCTGACAGCTACACAGCAATATAAGGATGAGCTTGCCAAGTTTGGGGATTGCGATCCTCGCTACGCAGAAGCAGCGGCCAAGTACGCCGAATATTTCGTGGCCCAGCAAAAGCAGATTCCCTACGTCGTTTATAAGAACTTGAGCGACTTCGTGTTCGACGGCAAGCTCCCCGCCAAAGCCACGGTGGCTATTGTCGGCGACTGGGGGACGGGTCAGGATGCAGCGAAGCTGGTACTCCGGCAGATCGCCAACAAAAAACCCGACGTGGTGATTCACCTGGGCGATATCTACTACGCAGGGACTCAATTCGAGGTGACGAACTACTTCCTGGAGCCTTGGAAGCAGATTCTGAACCTTGCCGCCAATCCTATTCCGACTTTCTCCCTGGCCGGCAACCATGATATGTACTCGGGAGGCGTCCCGTATTACCAGATGATCCAGCAGCAACTCGGCCAACCGGCCAGTTATTTCTGCCTGCGAAATGCCAATTGGCAGTTTGTGGGTCTGGATACCGGCTACCATGACCACAATCCGTCAGGGGGCGGAGCGGGGGCTACCTATTTACAGGATACGGAGGTTACCTGGCTCACGGACAAGGTGAACAATGCCGGTGGCCGCAGCACCGTTCTGCTGTCACATCATCAGCTTTTCACCGCGTACGACAATATCGACAATAATGAAATCAATCTGCGGCTTTATCCGCAAGTCGCGCCGTTGCTGCCTAAGGTGGCGCTCTGGATTTGGGGCCACGAACACGACTTTGTGCCCTACGACGCCTATAAGGGCCTGGCACGAAGCTGCTGCCTCGGGCACGGAGCGTTTCCCGTTGGCATGGACGAAACTCCCCATGAGCCGAAATATCCCGACGTGCCGGTAACCAAAGATGCCGATGGCAATAACGTTCGCTTGGGGACAACGGCCGGATTGTACAATCACGGCTACGCGATCATTGAACTTGATGGCCCTGCGGGCAAAGTGTCCTACTATCAGGACAGCGATGAGGACACGCCCATGCTCCAGCAGTCGCTGACGTAGGAGTAGCGCGACCTGTTTTGTAGGTCCGCGGCTCGTCTCCTATTGGATAAGGAAAAACCGCGGACCTAAAGAGCAGGTCGTGCTACACGCACGGTCGGGGTGAAGCCGTAGGTCAGTGACCAGCGACAAGAGTAATGACGGGTGCCCCGCAAGCGAACCTGGAACCGGAGCGAAGCTTTGGAGTGCGTGCAGCTCGCTGCCGCTTTTTCACCAGCCAGCTCGCTGGCGGGTAGTGTCGCAGTTTGACGTAGAGGCGGCTTTACGCCGTCATTGGCGAGGTAAACTCACCGCTACAGCATCAAATTGCCCGACTACGCGCGGTTGAAATTCCCGCGAGCGAACTCGCGGGAAGGGGTTCCCGCAAGCAAGCTTGCGGGAGGGAAAGCGGCAGCGAGCTGCACGCACTCCAAAGCTTCGCTCCGCGGGGAATGATGGGGCTGCGTCGGGCCGAAGGGCCCTGGCCGTTGTTTGCGGCGCACCGGCAGGAGAGCGAACTTCCGGGGTCCTCCCGCCCGAGTGCGGGCTCAGGGTGACAGGAGCGTGTGTTCGCTCCAAATGAAAGAGGAGTAGCGCAGACCTCCGCCTTTTGAGGTCTGCGGTTCTTCACTCGAATCGCGCACCCAAACCTGAAGTCAGGCGCCTGTTTTTGAGATTTGTGGTTTTTGCCAGAGAAGAGCTGTGCTTCAAAACGTTTCACACAGAGAGCACGGAGAAAATTCTTCGCGGCCCGGGCATACATCGTCACAACAGGAATTGATAACGAAACGAGGAGTCCACCATGGCTCGCCTATCATCACCCATTGAAACGCTCAAAGAACACTATGCGGTGGTCGTGATCGGGTCCGGTTATGGCGCCGCCATCGCCGCATCGCGCTTGGCGCGGGCCGGAAAGCAGGTCTGCGTCCTGGAGCGGGGCCGCGAGTTCCAGCCCGGTGAATATCCCAACCGTTCCACCGAGGCGGTTGCCGAGATGCAAGCTCACTCGCCGGAAATCCCCCAATTCGGCTCACGAACAGGGCTCTTCGACATTCACATCCACCCGGACATTAACGTTTTTGTCGGCTGCGGCCTGGGCGGCACCTCGCTGGTGAATGCCAATGTGGCGCTGCGGGCTGAGCCTCGGGTGTTCGATGACCCTTGTTGGCCGGTCGAGCTGCGCAACCCGAAGCCGGTGGACCAGAACCTCGAGATCGATCATGCCACTCCGCTGGAGGATAGTTACGCGCTCGCGGAGGAGATGCTGAAGCCCAATCCCTACCCTCAAAGCGAGCCGACGCTTCCCAAACTCTCCGCCCTGCAAAAGTCCGCCGAGCATTTGGGCCAGAAGTTCTACCGGCCACCCATCAACGTAAACTTCACTGTCGAAGGCGCGAACCACGTCGGGGTGGAGCAGCACAAATGCACGGATTGCGGTGATTGTGTTACGGGTTGCAACTACGCAGCCAAAAACACCCTGATCATGAATTACCTGCCGGACGCCGTAAATCATGGTGCGGAGATCTTTACCGAGATTTCCGTGCGCTGGATCGAGCGCAAGAACAATCAATGGGCCATCCAATGTGAGGTGCTTGGCGTCGGCCGGGAGAAATTCAAAGCGCCGATGGTTGCCGTTACCGCCGACGTGGTGGTGGTGGGAGCAGGAACGCTCGGTTCGACAGAGATATTGCTTCGGTCGGCGCAGCACGGGCTGTCGCTCTCCAATCAGCTCGGGGAGCGCTTCACCGGCAACGGCGATGTGCTCGCTTTTGGGTACAACACCGGGCAAGTGATTAACGGTGTAGGCTGGGGGCATCATTTGGCGGGGGAAATTCCACCGGTCGGCCCGTGCATCACGGGGATCATCGACATGCGCCACCAACCCGCCCTCGTGGACGGGATGGTTGCCGAAGAAGGGTCGGCCCCGGGAGCGCTCGGCGTGTTCCTGCCGGGAGCATTTGCTGCTGCCGCGGAGGTGGCGGGGACGCCCGAACCGGTCGCCGCGACGGAGCGCATCCGGGAAAAGGAACGTGAGCTGCTGGCCGATTTTGAGGGACCTTATCACGGCGCCGTCGAGCGCACCCAGACCTATCTGGTGATGACGCATGACAACGCCAGCGGTCGCATGACCTTGGACGCTCAAGGCAACCTTGCCCTGGACTGGCCGGGTGTGGGCGATCAACCTATTTTTCAGCGAGTGAATGATCGCCTGAAGCGGGCTACAGAGGCGCGCGGCGGCACCTTCATCCATAATCCCCTTTGGAGCAAGCTGCTCCATCGCAATTTGACCACCGTGCACCCGCTAGGGGGCTGCGTCATGGCGGACAGTGCCGAGGGAGGGGTGGTCAATCACAAGGGACAGGTATTCTCGGGGGCCGCGGGGGCGGGTGTTTACGATAGTCTCTATGTGTCGGACGGTTCCGTGATTCCCACTCCCCTCGGAGTCAACCCCCTCCTCACCATCTCGGCGGTCGCGGAGCGATCGGTAGCGCTTCTGGCGAAAGATCGCGGCTGGCAGATCGACTATTCCCTGCCCTCTGCGCCGAAAGTCCCCGCGCTTGTAAAGGCGGGGGTGGAGTTCACGGAGACGATGAAGGGCTATTTCTCTGTACTGGTTAAGACGGCTACGCCGCCGCTACAGGTCGACCCCAGCTACCAGCAGGGGTCCGATCAGGGCAAGACCGGCAACTCGCCCTTCCAATTTACCCTCACCATTGTGAGCGAAGATCTGGACGACATGGTTACCAACCCCGCGCACAAAGCGGAAATGGTGGGGACGGTGTTGGCGCCGGCCCTATCGCCCCAACCCCTCACCATTACGGAAGGGCTCTTCAATCTCTTCACGGTGGATGCGAATAACGTTGACACCCATAACATGCGCTACCGGATGAAGATGGCAACGGAGGAAGGCCGCACGTTCTATTTCGACGGCTTTAAGGTGACGCACCCCGATAGCGTCTTCCAATCGTGGCCGGCGACATCGACTCTCTACATCACGATTTACGATGGCGAGAGCGCCGCCAGTCCGATCCTTGGCAAAGGCATCCTCCACATCGCTCCCGAGGATTTCGCGCGCCAAATGACCACCATGAAATTGATCAATGCCGGCAGCCTCACCCAGCGCCTCGAGGCGGGGGCAAAATTCGCGCAATTCTTTATGGGGCCGTTGTTCGACACCTATGCCGACGTGTTCGTCCGCCCCACCGTGTTTAACGCGGAGGCCCCGCCCCGCCAAAAGCGTCCGTTGCGAGTGGGCGTGCCCCAAGTGGCGTATTTCAAGGCTGCGGACGGAGCGGGCCTGCGCCTGACTCGCTACCAGGGTGGCGCGAAGGGGCCGGTGATCCTTTCGCACGGGCTGGGTGTTTCAAGCCTGATTTTCTCCATCGACACCATTGAAACCAATCTTCTCGAGTACCTCTACGCGCATGGCTATGACGTTTGGCTGCTCGATTACCGTTCCAGCATCGAACTGCGCGCCGCCACGCTCCAAGCGAGCGGCGACGACGTGGCCACCAAGGATTATCCCGCCGCCGTCAGCAAAGTCCTGGAACTTACCGGCGCGAAGAGTGTCCAGATGGTGGTCCATTGCTGGGGTTCCACCACGTTTTTCATGGCCATGCTGTCCGGGCTCAAGGGTGTAAGGTCGGCCGTGGCGTCGCAGATCGCCACTCAAATTCGGGCACCGCTTGCCACCCACATCAAGACCGGTCTGCACCTGCCTTCGTTTCTGAAGGCCGTTGGTATCGAAAGCCTGACGGCCTATGTGGACGATCATGAAAGCTTATTGGCCAAGATCTACGATGCGGGCCTGAAGCTCTACCCCCTGGAACTCAAGAATCGCTGTACTAATGCCACGTGCCATCGCATCACCTTCATGTACGCTCCGCTTTATGAGCACGCCAACCTGAATGAGGCCACACACGATGCCCTGCACGAAATGTTTGGCGTGGCCAATATGAAGGCCTTCATGCACCTCGCGCGCCTCGCGAACACCGGCCACCTGGTGGACTTTAACGGCGGTGAGGTTTACATGCCTCATCTGGATCGATTAGCTATCCCCATCACCTTTATCCACGGAGAGCAGAACGAATGCTTCCTCCCTGCCAGCACCGAAACGACGATGAATGACTTGGCCAAGGCCAATGGGAGCAAACTCTACCAGCGGCACGTGATCCCCGGCTACGGCCACATCGACTGTATCTATGGCAAGAATGCGGCGAAGGATGTTTATCCCTTCGTGCTGGAGCACTTGGAGGCAACGCAGTAGCAGCGGCGTGGTGGCGTCCCGCTACGCCGCGGGCATAGTTGTAGCGCCGACCTTTAGGTCGGCACGGCCCAGCCGTTCCCAGCCAGCAAGCTGGCTGGCGGAAAAGCGGCAGCAAGCTGCCGCACTCAAAGCTTCGCAACCCGATTGGCATCAAGGAGGCGCAATGGGCACTGGTGCAAAGTGGTTTGGGCGAGTCGTGTGGCTCGGGATCATTTTCAACCTCTGTTTTGCCATCCCTGCGATGTTTGCACCGGATATGGTGCTGGCGGGTATGGACCTCCCGCCTGCCACGTCCATGCTCTGGCTTCAGAACGTGGGAATGCTGTTATTGACGCTTTGCATCTTCTATACGCCTTCGGCCGTTGCGCCGGGACGCTTTCCCACTCACACCAAGCTCGTGGTTCTGTCACGCTGGATCGCAGCGGTTTTTTGGTTCATCCTGCTGCGGCA
The DNA here is from genome assembly GCA_963825395.1 of uncultured Acidobacteriota bacterium. Classification (GTDB taxonomy): domain Bacteria; phylum Acidobacteriota; class Terriglobia; order UBA7540; family UBA7540; genus Bog-366. The sequence continues at coordinate 24,530 of CAWGTQ010000077.1, forward strand.
ATCTGCCCCCGCGGGCGTCGTCCGGCCCCTGCTCTTCACGGACCTCACGCTGGCCGTGGTGCTTCTCCTGCTGCTGAATCCTGCCTTGGCGCCGGAAAATCGCGTGAGCCTGCACGGCGTGGGAAGCGCCATCGCGGCGTTGGGCGCGTGGCTTAAGAGTCTTTGGCATACCACGTGGGTGAAGGTGGCGCTCGCTATTGTCCTGGTGGTGGGGGCGCTGGGCGGTTTTGGATTGTGGTACTACCTCTTGCGGGCGCAACCCGACTTCCAGGGCGCCACACCCGAGGAGCACTTCAAGCACGGCGCCATCGGGTTGAGCACGGAGAGCCGCCTGCCTTACTATATTTGGCAGGTTCTGCCCACCATGTTTCCCGAGAAGATGCCGCGACCCGGCGGCTGGGCATCTTTCGGATTCATCTTCGAGCCTGGCCAGGACCTTCCCATTGGATTCTCACTTCGCCGGATTGGCTACCCGGCTCTCGAGGCCAATTGCTCGCTCTGCCACACGGGCACGTATCGCGCGTCTCCCGCCGACACGCCGAAGGTGATCCTGGGCGCGCCCGCACACACCATCGACCTCGAGGCGTTCCAGCAGTTTCTCTATGCCTGTGCGAGTGATCCGCGCTTCACCCCGGCCAATGTGCTGAAAGCTATCAACCAGGTTCACCCGACGTCATGGTTCGAGGGTCTTGTCTACCGGTTCATGATTATCCCGGTCACCAAGCACGGCTTGCTGGAACAGCAGATCGCTAATTCCTGGGAAGCCAGCCGGCCGACACAAGGGCCAGGCCGTGTGGACACGTTCAATCCCACGAAGTTCAATGTCTTCCACATGCCTGACGACGGCACCATCGGCACCGTCGACCTGCCGCAGATTTGGAACCAGCGCCCGCGGGAGAATCTGTACCTGCACTGGGACGGCAACAACAACAAGCTCGAGGAGCGCAATTACGCTGCCGCCATGGCCGTCGGCGCCACACCTAAGTCCGTAATTCCTGCAAGCTTCAAAGAAGTCACGGACTTTCTGCTGGACCTGCACCCGCCCGCCTATCCCTTCCCGATTGACCCGGCCAAGGCCGCGCGCGGCAGAACCCTCTACGAGAGCAAGTGTGCTTCCTGCCACGCTTTTGGTTCGCCCCAAACAGGTCAAGTGACGGCGATCGACGTCGTTGCCACGGATCGCCACCGGTTAGACTCCTTCACTGAACCCCTGGTGAATGAATTCCACTCTTACGAGACTCCGCCCTTCAAGTTTGACGCTTATCGCAAGACCAACGGCTATAGCAATACTCCTCTGGACGGAGTCTGGGCGCGCGCGCCTTATTTGCACAATGGTTCTGTCCCGACCCTCTGGGACCTGCTGGAGCCCGTCGAAAAGCGGCCCACAGCGTTCTATACGGGTTATGACGTCTATGACCCCAAGAACGTCGGCTTCGTCACTTCCGGTCCGGATGCCGAGAGCGTGGGCTTCAAGTATGAAGTCTGCATGCCGGGAAACTCCAACGTGGGGCACACCTTCGGTATCGAGCTGAAGGATAATGACAAGTGGGATTTGATCGAATTTATAAAAACCCTTTAGCCCGGGTATCCCCCAGGCCGAACTTCTCGCCACTGTAGCGCCGACCTTGAGGTCGGCACGTGCTTCCCACCACTGTAGCGCCGACCTTGAGATCGGCACGTGCTGAGCTAAAGCTCAGCGCTACAAGAACCGCTACAACAACCGCGGCGCGGGCTCCGCCCTTCCAGACACGCGGTGGGAATGGGGGCTATGGAGCCGTTCGCGCGGAGGCTATCAGGGTTGGGGCAGAATCTCCACTTTGGCGGCGGCACTCGTGGCCGCCTGGGCATTGAAAGCTTGCCGGAATTGCCCGAGCGAAAACGCTTCGATCGGAAGTTTCTCCAAACCCATCTGCGGCAGAAGGTTCACCGCGCGCTCATGCGTGTAAGGGTTGATGAACGAACCGATCACCGTGAGCTCGCGGGCGTAGATGTCATAGGGTTGCACGCTGGCCGTGGCCGTCATCGGGGCACAACCAAACACCAGAATCGTGCCTCCCCGGGCGGCCATGGTGATGGCCTGGGAAAACGTGGCGGACGAACCGACGGCGTCAATGACGAAATCAAAACCTTCGCCGTGGGTCGCCTCCACAGCCTGGCGTTCGCCCTCCTGCTTCGGGTCCACGACGTGATCGGCCCCAAATTCCAAGGCGCGCGCCCGGCGGAGCGCCTGCGGTTCACTGGATACAATCAATCCCGCCCCTGCCAATCGCGCCAGCCGCGTCAACATCAGGCCGATCAAGCCCGCGCCAATCACCAGCACGGTTGATCCGGATTGTATGGCCGCCCGATCCGCGCCGTGAACACAACAAGACAACGGCTCCGCGAGACAGGCCAGGCGCGCGTTCATGCTGGAAGGCAGCCGGTAAACGACCCGCGCCGACACCACCATGGCTTCGGCAAAACCGCCGTTCATGTGCACACCGTAGGCGCATAAATTGGGGCAAAGGTGTTCGCGACCCATCCGGCAGTAGCGGCAGGCGCCGCAATAGGTGTTCGGCTGGACCGTGACCAGGTCGCCTTCCTTCAGGCCCTTCACACCCGCGCCCACGGCATCAATGATACCGGCGATCTCGTGGCCTAACACTACGGGGGCGGTGGAAGGAAACTCGCCGCGGAAAATGTGCGCGTCGGTGCCGCAGAGCCCCACCGCCAGGGGCCGCAGACGCACCTCGCCCGGCGCGGGTTTGGGCACCGTAAGTTCATCCAGGCGCAGGTCGCCGACCCCGTGAAAGCGCATCGCTTTCATGGTCGAGCCCAGGGATGATAGAGCGGAAGACATTGATGATTCCATATAAGACTTCTCCTTCAGGCCATGAGGTGTAGCGCGGACCTGTTCTTTAGGTCCGCGGTTCGTTCCCGATGGGCGAGGAAAAGCCGCGGACCTAAAGAACAGGTCCGCGCTACCGTTCTTCCCGAGATATAGCAAGGCCAGAGCGGGCCAACGTCTTTCCCGAGGCGTTGAACAGATGAGTTGCCTCGGGACGCAAGCGAAACGCCACGCGATCGCCAAGCCGCGATCGGGTGTCGCCGTCGGTCTGTGCCACGAGCCTTGTTCCGTCCAGCAACCGCGCGTGGAGATACGCCCGCGGTCCCACGTGCTCCAGCACCTCGATCTCGCCTTGCAAGTCGCCCTCCTGTTCCAGCGTCAAGTGCTCCGGCCGGACTCCCAGCTTGATTCTTTCGCCGGCGTTCAGCTCTTCGAGCGGCTTGGGTACGGCCACGTTTGCGCCGTTGGCGAGAATCAAGGTCAGGTGTTGTCCGTTGACGGCTTTGACTTCCGCATCCAGCAAATTCATCTTTGGGGCGCCGATGAATCCTGCCACGAAGAGAGTGGCGGGATGCTGGTAGAGGTCGAGTGGCGATCCCAATTGCTCCACTCTCCCGTTGTTCAGCACCACGATGCGGTCCGCCATCGTCATGGCTTCAAGCTGGTCGTGCGTGACGTAAATCATGGTGCTGTTGAGTTCTCGATGCAGCCGCACCAACTCCAGCCGCATCTGGCCTTGCAGTGCGGCATCCAGATTCGACAGCGGCTCATCCAGCAGGAAGGCCTTCGGTTGCCGGACCATGGCGCGGCCAATGGCCACCCGCTGCAATTGGCCTCCTGAAAGCTGGCGGGGCTTTCGTTCGAGCAGAGGCTCCATTTCCAGGATGCGGGCGACGGCGCGGACCTTCTCCTCCCGCTCTGCTTTCGGGACTCCCGCCAGGCGCAGGCTGAAACTCATGTTTTCCGCCACGGTCATGTGCGGATAGAGAGCGTAGCTCTGAAACACCATGGCCAGGCCGCGCTTCGAAGGCGGCACACCCTGCGCGGGTGAGCCATCGATCAGCACTTCGCCTTCGGTGACATCCTCCAAGCCCGGCGATCATGCGGAGCAAGGTTGATTTGCCACATCCCGATGGTCCCACGAAGGCAATGAATTCATGGTCCCGAATCAGCAGGTCGATGCCATGAATCACTTCGTGGGCCCCGAATTTCTTGCGGACATTTCTTAATTCCACTGTCGCCATGTTTCTCCCAGTTCGGCACGGTTCGATTCAAATCCTTGATGGCCTAAACCCCTCTACTTCACCGCTCCGAACGAAAGGCCGCGCACCATTTGCCGCTGGCTGATCCATCCAAAGATCAGGATGGGAGCGATCGACAGGGTGGAAGCCGCTGAAAATTTCGCCCAGAAGAGACCCTCCGGACTGGAAAATGATGCGGTGAAGGCGGTCAGCGTCGCGGCTTTCACCGTCGCGAGATTCAAGCTCCAGAACGCTTCGTTCCAGCAAAGGATGATGGAAAGCAGTGCCGTCGCGGCAATGCCTGGGGTGCACAGGGGCAGCAACACATGAATCAATTCCTCCGTCTGCGTCGCTCCATCCATGCGGCTGGCCTCCAGGATCACGGCCGGCACTTCCCGGAAATAGGAGAAGAGCATCCACACGACGATGGGCAGAACGCTGAGGCTGTCGATCAGGATCAATCCGAAGACCGTATCGAGCAGGCCGAGATCCCGCCACAGGAGGTAAATGGGAACCAGGACGCCAACCGCCGGCAGCATTTTTGTCGAGAGCATCCAAAGCAGGATGTCGCGCGTCCGCCGCGTGGGGAAGAAAGCCATGCTGTAAGCTGCCGGAATGGCCAGCGCCAGAGCCAGCAATGTGGATCCCAACGAAACCACCACGCTGTTTCTTGCGAACGCCAGGTAATCGGCCCGCGCCAGGACGGCGTAATAATTCTCCAGCGTCGGGTGGAAGAAAATGGCGGGCGGGGTGGCGACGGCGGTAATCTCCGTTTTGAAACTCGTAAGGAACATCCACAGTATGGGGAAGAACATTCCCAGGGCGACGGCCCAACCGGCTATCGCCAGCCCCCAGCGGGTTTGCCCGGTGCTTGTCACCGTAAATCCTCCAGGTTGCGCCCCACCACGCGCATGAGAAATAGGGAGACGATGTTCGCCAGGACGATGGCGATTACTCCTCCCGCCGAGGCGCGCCCCACGTCCCAGCCCAGGAGCGCATCGCGAAAGATCAGGTAAGCCAGGTTGGTGGAAGCGAGCCCCGGGCCGCCGCCGGTGGTCACATAAATCTCCGCGAAGAGGCTGAGGAAGAAAATCATTTCGATCATGGCCACGACCGCCATGGGCCGCAACAGATGGGGCAATTCGATATGACGGAAAAGTGCGATGGGTCCGGCGCCATCCAGCCGCGCGGCCTCCACCTGCTCGGCGATTGAGCGATTGCAGCGCCGGCAAAAGGATGAGCACAGCAAAAGGGGTCCATTCCCAGCCTACAATCAGCACGATGGCAAGCAGAGGCATGCGGGAGAAGAATTCGATGGCGCCGAACCCCAGCGAACGCGTGATCCACGCGAAGAGGCCGAACACCGGGTTCATCAGCATGTTTTTCCAGATCAGTGCGCTTACCGTCGGCATCACAAAAAAGGGAGCGATGACCAGCAGCCGGCAGATATTGCGGCCGGGAAAATCCTGATCGAGCAGAAGGGAGAAGAGCGTTCCAAAAACCAGGGTGATGGCGAGGACCAATCCCACCAGGAACAGGGTGTTGCCCATCGCTACCCACAGCGCCCGATGGGTCAGGAGATCGCGATAATTCTCCCACCCGGCGAAGCTGGTTTTCCCGGGATTCAGCAGGTTATAGCGCTCGGCGGAAAACCAGAGCGTCATGGCCAGGGGCACGACCATCCACAAGAAGAGCGCCGCGACAGATGGCGCGAGCAGCGGCCTGCTGTGCAGGTGGCGGGTCGATCTTGTTGCCGTATCTCCGGTCACTTAACGGACCTTCCTTCCAGCGCGTGTTCGGCATCCGCTTGCGCTAACGCCAGGGCTTGCTGAACCGTGACGCGGCCCGCCAGCGCCGCGCTGATTTCCTGTCCCACTTCCGTGCCCATGGCCTGAAACTCGGGAATGCCCACGTATTCAATCCCTACGTAAGGAACGGGTAACACGCTCGGCTTGGTGTAATCGGCGCTCAAGATGGCTTCGCGAACCAGTGGCGCGAAGGGAGCCACTTGCAGGTAAGCAGGAATTTCGTAGGTTGATTTCCGGGAGCCGGGAGGAATCTGCAGCCAGCCGAAGCGCTTGCCCACGGCGGCGACATACTGACGGCTGGTGGCCCACTTGATAAATTGCTTGGCAGCGGCAGCGCGCTTCGAGGAAGTCGGGATCGCCAGCCCCCAACTCCAAACCCAGGCGGTGCCATTGGGCACTTTGGCGATGGGGTTCTTAGCAAAACCCGTCGTGGCCGCCACGCGGCTCTGGTTGGGATCGAGAATGTAACCGGCGGCGGAAGTGGCGTCCACCCACATGGCGCAATTTCCATTGGCGAAGAGGGCGCGGTTTTCATTGTGGCCGTTGGTGATAGCGCCCGGCGGCCCGTAGTTGCCGAGCAAGTCCACGTAAAAACTCACGGCTTCGACCCAGGGCGGGCTGGTGATCTGCGGCTTCCAGTCGAGATCCAGCCAGCGGCCGCCAAACGTGTTGACGAGTGTGGTGATGGTGGCCATATTCTGGCCCCAGCTCGGCTCGCCACGCAAGCAGATGCCGTAAACGCCATGCTCCGGGTCGTGCAGTTTTGGCGCAAACTGGCGGATCTGTTCGTAGCTCGGCTGGAGGGGCATTTCCAAGCCGGCTTTTCGGAAGAGGTCCTTGCGGTAGTAAGTAAAGGTGCTCTCTCCATAGAAGGGCGCTGCGTACATCCGGCCCTGATAAGAGAGGCCTTCACGCACCACGTCGAAAATGTCGTCGTATCCGTAGTCCGCGCCCAGGTCATCGAGCGGGACCAGCCACCCGCGCTCCCCCCACAGGGGTGCTTCATACGAGCCGATAGTAATGACATCGAAAGTGTTGCTTCCTGTAGAAATATCTATCGTTAGACGCTGGCGCAGAATGTTCTCACCCAGCACGACCCAGTTCAACTTGATCCCGCTCTGTCTTTCGAATTCCGAGGAGAGCTGCTGCATCAGGATCATGTCGGCGTTGTTTACGGTAGCGATGGTCAGCTCGGGACGCTGGCTGCGCGGATAGAGAAACCACGCCAAGAGCGCGGCGCTCGCGAGCAGTCCAAGTCTTTTCCACATCAGGTTTGAAAATACCATGCAGAATCCGAGGCCTTTGCCTTCATTGAGGCGAACCACAAAGAAACGATGAAGGTCATGCTTAACCTTGACGAGCCGGCAGAAGCAAGGTGAATCTCCGGGTTGGCTATTGAGCTACTCAGTGGACGTCAAGCTCTTCGTCAAAGCAGACCGCCACTTTACCACATTTTCCCGAAGCCATCAGCGCGTAAGCCTCGCCGACCTTGTCCAGCGGGAAACGGTGCGTCACCAAGTCAGCGGGGTGCAAATTCCAGCGGACCAGGCGTTCCACCAGTTCGTCCAGAATCCAAGTTGAGCTGACCCACGAGCCAAAGATCGTTTTTTGCGCGTGGATGATGTCGGGGGAGGGATTGAACTCCACTTTGCCGCCTTCACCCAGAAACATGATTCTGCCCCACTTGCGGGTGGCGCGGATGGCGGTGACGCGGGCGGTATCGTTCCCGGAGCAGTCGACCGCGCGCTCGACGCCATTCCCGCCCGTCAGATCCTTTACCTTGGGCAACGTTGTCCGGGCCACTGGCAAGAACTTCATCACATAGACCCAGTTTTTGGGCGAGCTTCATGCGCTCCGGGTTGATGTCAATACCGATGATCTTGTTGGCGCCCAGTTTGCGGCAAAGCGCTCCAGCCGCAAGTCCCACCGGTCCCAGACCCGTGATCAGCACCGCATCGTTTCCGCTGATCCCCAACCTTTGCAGGCCTTCATAAACCGTCCCGAACCCGCAGGCAATCTGCGCACCGTCCGCGTAGGAGAGTTCGTCGGGAAGATAAACCAGGTCCTTCTCCTCGGCCAGAAGGTAGTCAGCCATTCCGCCGTCGCGCGCCCATCCGTACGCCCGGCGGTATTCCGGACTGGTGCAGCAGATCATATAACCGCGGCGGCAGTCTGTGCACAGCCCGCAGCCGGAAATGTGGTAAACGATGACGCGGTCGCCAACTTTGTTTCGGCGGCAGCCGGGCCCGACCTTGACAACCTGGCCGCAGGGTTCGTGGCCGGCAATCACTCCCTGGTAGCTCTCGTCTCCTTTGCCCTGGTGCTCGTGGTAGATACATCGGATATCCGAACCGCAAATCGTCGAAGCCTTCATGCGAAGCAGCACCTCGCCGTGACCGGGCTCCGGAATCGCCACTTCCCTCATCTCCACGGTGCTATTGCCGGGCAAATACGCCCCCCTCATCGTTTCGTTCATACGATCTTCCCTTTCGTCTTCATCGCTTTAATCCAGCGTGGGAGCAGACTTTGGCTCCGTCCCCCTGCGCCGAAAATTTCACCGTTCGGCGGGCAAGAGTCTACCTCAGCGTGAGCGCTGCTGGCAAATTTGAATCGAAACACAGTGGGGCTCCCGGCGGAACCGGCTCACCAGAGCAGCTTCAATCCGAATTGCACCTGCCGGGATGTCGTTGATGTACTGGTGATGGCGCCCGCCGTGCCGGAGAGCCCGGTGGGATTCGCCGCGGTGGGTGGGGTGAAGACGATGAGGTTGGGGGTATTAAAGTTGTCGCGGTCCAGCAGGTTGAAGATCTCCGCGCGAAACTGCAAGTGAAGGCCTTCGTGAATCAAGGTTTCTTTCAGCACGGAAAAATCCCACGTGGCAAGGCCTGGGCCGGTGTACGAATCTCTTCCCAGATTGCCATAGAATCCGCCGGTCGACGGCGGCGCAATGAATGCGTTGGGATTGAACCACTGCCCCGGTTTGCCGAGGATTACGGACCCAGTGAAATCGGGATTCAGAAACGGGCGCACCGGATCCTTCGTATCTCCAGTGTTCGCTGGGTTATAGCTGAGTTGCGGGGTGAATGGAAATCCATCTTGCAGGGTAACGATGCTGTTCACCGACCATCCGCTCACCACGCTGTTTACCCAGTTGGCGGAGACGCCGTGGCACAGTTTGCCCTTCCCAAAAGGCAGTTCGTAGAGCGCGCTGATCACGCCGATGTTGCGCACGTCATAGGTCGCCGGCCCCCAATCCGCTCGCAGATTGAAAGGGTTGGAAACCAGTGCGGGAGCATTTCCTGCGGTCGTCGCATTCAGGGAGTCTCCATTGTCGAGCGACTTCGACCAGGTATAGACGCCACGGATCGAAAGACCCTGACTGAAACGACGGTTCACATCCACTTGCAAAGCGTTATAGGAGCTGTCCCCGAGCGAAAACCAGGTCCACGTGGGCCCAAGAGCGGGGTTGGGTTTGGGCGTTCCGGCGGGAACATAGTAGCTCCCCGCAGGCACAGACGCTCCCGCCAAAGGCGAGCCTGCAGGGAAGCCTGTGGCAATGGTAACAGGGGGAACAGAGGTGGCGCTGACAGTCGGATACACGGCCGGGCATGGCGAAGCGGGGCAGATGGTGGGAGTCGGCTCGTTGGCATCAATTCCGATCAGTTCGTGGTAGCCGTGCGAACCCACGTAGCCGACGGTCAATTCGGTATTGGGCGTAAGGTCCTGCTCCACCCGGAGAGACCAGGAGATGAGCGTGGGCGTGTTCATGTTGGGTTGAACCCCGCCGGGAACAAGCTTCGCGCTCGCGGGCACCGCGACAGACGTGTCGATAGGAAGGTCCGCAACCGGCAAAGAGGCGATGCTATAAGTTGGGTTGTAGGGCGCGTTCTGGTCAGCACGGTAACCCAGTGCATCCTGCAAGTCGTTGTACATCCCGAAGCCGGCGCGAATCACCGTCTTTCTACTGAATGGACTCCAGGCTAAGCCGATTCGTGGCTGCGGGAGAAACTCGGCGTTGTTGGACGTAAAGAGTGAGTTGCCAACTTGCGGCTGGGTTGCAATGACCCCATTCGGAAAGATGTAGTTGGCGGCGTGGCCATGAGCTTCGTTCCAGCCCGTCGTGAATTCATCGCGGAAGCCCAGAGACAAAGTGAACTTGGGCGCCAGCCGAATGACATCTTCGGCGTACCACGCGCCGAACAGCGAGCGCCAAGCCATCTCGGTCGGCGCGGGGTCATAGAGGAACGTCGCCACGGTTCCCGAAAGGAAGGTCGTGAGGCTGGAAAACGTCGCCTGCCCGAACTGGCTGAGCGCCAGCGTTTCGTTCGATTGGAAGGGCTGAAACCAGGCGCCAAAAGTGAACTGATGGCGTCCCTCGCGTCAGCGTTACACGGTCCTCGAGAGTGATGAGATTTCGGGCGACGGTGAGGTCGCTTCCATTATTGCTGCCCGCCAAGCCGACCTGGGCCTGGGGGTTTGACGCGGCGCTGCCGCCCACGACCACTGCCCCCACCGGCCGTCCAACCAGAAATCCTGGAACCGTCGCTGCGGGAGTGCCGGGCGTGGGCTCGCCGGTGAAGAAGTAGCCCGCGCGCGAGTAGCCGATCCGGGCCGTGTTGAGGAATGTCGGCGAGAAGATATGCGTTTCCTCAAGACTTACAACTTGCTCGCGCAGATTCAGGATGTCCGAGCTGTAGGGATCGAGAGGGCGTCGCCGTCACGTCACCGCCATCGTCGACGGTATAGACTCCCGAAAGCGAATCGCGCGGGGAAAAAATGTGGTCGACGCGCGTCGGTTCCAAAGTCCTCGCGAATGGTTTGCAGCGGACTGCTGAAGTCTTCGGCAATTCCATTGAAGTCAGGGGCGTCCGATGGAGCCGTGGGCCACAGATTGAGCAGCGGTTGGACGCTCGCCACGGCGGCAGCGCGGGAGGTTGCGTCGGGAACAAAGGCCGCGGAGGTTTGGTTCAGGTCTTCGCGGAAACCTTCGTAGTTGGCAAACACAAAGGTCTTGTCTTTCTCAACCGGCCCTCCCCCCGAGCCGCCGAACTGGTTGCGCCGGAAGGGCGGAACGGTTCCCTGCGCAAAGTAATTGGGAGCATCAAGGTCGTTGTTGCGCAGGAATTCGAATGCGGACCCGTGCCACTGATTGCTGCCCGATTGGGTCACGATGATCACCTGGCCGCCGGGGTGTTTGCCGTATTCGGCGCCGTAGGAGTCGCGCAGGACATTGAATTCCCGCACCGCGTCCACGCCCAGCAACTGCTGGCTGGGGCCGCCCGGTTGCATGTTGTTCTCGGCAGCGCCCGTGTATTCGACGCCATTGAGCAGGAAGAGATTCTGTTGCGGCCGATTGCCCGAGACGGCGAAGTTGTTTCCTGTCGTGGAATTCGATATCCCAATGCCGCCGGTCTTCTCCGAGGTAAAATTGACGATGCCGGGATTCAGAGTCAGGAGCAAATCGTAGCTCCGCCCGTTCAGGGGAAGATCCTTCACCTGCTGTTCCCCCACCAAACCGGGGACGTCCGCCGTGGTCACACTCACCAGCGGCGCGTCCGAGTTCACCGTAATGTGCTGGCTCGCGGGTCCCACATGCAGAGTTACATCCACACTGGCATCTTGCCCGACAACCAGACGGATGCCGGTCCGGATTTGTTCCGCAAATCCTTGCTTCGTCACCCGGACCTCATATTCTCCGATCGGAAGCGCGAACACCTGATATTGGCCGGCCTCACCCGTCGTTGTGTTGCGGACAGCGCCGGTTTCCAGGTCCTTCACCGTAACGCCAGCACCGGAGACGGTAGCGCCGGACTGATCCGTGACGACTCCCGAGAGAGTTGCTGAGACTTGTGCGGATGATACCGGGGCGAAAATCAGAAAAAGCAAGATGAGCCGCGCGACCCCACCGCACCACTTGCGCGCCTGAAAACGACGCATTGGATGAGCCGGTCTTACCCTCGTCGAGGGAAGGGACGCGTTCGATTCAAAATACATCTTGAAATCTCCTGTAGCGGGAAGTGGCAAAACACTGAGAATTCTCTTGCTGGCGTAAATCCTGTCCAACCCCGACCTCCTTCACCCTGAGCCATGACCGCTGCAATACTGAACCCACGCCAGCGGCACCTTCTTACACATAAATGAAATAATACGGCCCTATGTCAACAATATAAGCGATTTAGTCCGATATGTCTATCGCTGCATATGTGAATAACCGAGTGCCTGGGACGAACATTTCCTCAGAGACGTGGAAAAGCGGGGCCAATCTGATCGAAACGACCAACACCGTATATGGCATCGTGACCGACAACAGCGCTATTATGGGTGCTGGCAAGTATACGTGGGACCCGTTCAAGTTTCATGGGGGCTACGAATACATCCAGCAGAATAATCCGAAGAACCCGTTGGGCGTTGGCGCCTTGGACCAGGGCGGTTATCTGATGAGCAGCGTCGAAGACAACAATCTTGATTCCACCAAGCTCGTGCAGATCTGGTGGACGGGCGTGAAGTACACCTTCCGCAGCAAAACCGACATCACTTTGTCGTGGTATCATCAGCAGCAGAACGACTTCCGTGTTCCGTCGACCTGCTCGGCCGCAGCCGGTTTTCGCAGTTCCTACGCGGGCGACCTCGACAAGGTGTCGCTCTATGCGGATCATCACTTCACCAAGCGTTTCGACGGTTTTGCCGGAATTACGTATTCCGACGTGAGCGGCGGTCTGGCCATCGGCATTCCTCATGGCCCCGGCGTCCCTTATAACTACGACAGCAACCTTGCTCCGACAGTCGGTGTTCGTTTCATGTTCTGATCGTTATAATCGCAGGAGGGCTTCGTCTGGCACGCGAAGCTCTTTCCGGGCATTTCGCAGGGTATCAACGTGAGAGAGAATTCGCGGATGTATCGACAACTCTACAGGGCAGCACTCTTGGTTGCGCTGTTACTCGTAGGGATCTTGCCACCCTCAGCGTTCGGTCAGCATCAGCCCATCGTGGTGGGTGCAGCAATCAGCCTCAAGGAATCCTTTAACGAGTTGGGCGGTATCTACGAGCACCGCACCGGGACGAAGGTCACCTTCACGTTTGGGTCTTCGGGCGAATTGGAGAAGCAGATCGAGGCGGGGGCGCCGGTGGATGTTTTCGCCAGTGCAGCAGAGAAAGAAATGGACGAACTGCAGGCGAAGAATCTGATTGATCGGGCAACCCGAACAGACTTCGCTCGCAATTCACTAGTGCTTGTGGTCCCCATAGACTCCAAGCTCCAATTGCGGTCATTTCCCGACCTTGAGAAGTCCAGCGTGACGAAGATCGCCATCGGAGATCCCAAGACCGTCCCGGCGGGCCAGTACGCGCAGCAGTTGCTTCGCAACACGCAACTCTGGCCAAAGGTTGAGGCGCGACTCATTATGGCCGAAAATGTGCGTCAGGTCCTCGACTACGTGGCCCGGGGGGAAGTTGACGCCGGCATTGTCTATGCGACCGACGTGCAGGTGGCTCAGGGTAAGGTCTCGGTGGCCGCGAGCGCCGCTGACCAGGATTATGGCCCGATCCTGTATCCGTTGGCGGTAATCAAAGGCAGCGCGAATGCAAATGCTGCCAAGGGATTTGTGGATCTTGTCGTGAGTCCGGAGGGAGATCAAATCCTCAAGAAACACGGCTTTCGGCCTGCGAAGTAGGGAATGATCTGGCCTGCATTCAAGCTCTCACTCCTGGTCGTCAGCCTTGCCACAATTCTTATCGGCGTGGCTGGGACCGCCTTCGGTTTTGTTCTTGCCAAGCGGCAATTCCGCGCCAAAGAGCTGTGCGACGCCCTCCTCACCTTGCCGATGGTGCTTCCTCCCACGGTCACCGGATATTATTTGATTCTGCTACTTGGGAAGCGCGGATTGCTGGGACGCTATCTGTACTCCCTGACCGGCTGGACGCTCGCCTTCACCTGGGAGGCAGCGGTTGCGGCCGCGGGGGTGATGGCGCTCCCCATCATGGTGAAGTCCGCGCGCGCGGCGCTGGAGTCCGTGGACGCGCGCTACGAGATGGTCTCGTTTAGCCTTGGCAAGGGGGAACTGGAAACTTTTTTCCGGGTGACGTTGCCGCTGGCGTTTCGGGGCCTGATGGCGGGCATCGTTTTAAGCTTCGCGCGGGCGCTCGGAGAGTTCGGGGCCACTCTAATGCTCGCCGGTAATATTCCGGGGAAAACACAAACGATGCCGTTGGCGATTTTCGAAGCATTCATATCGGGAGAGGACCGGCAGGCCCAGGCCCTGGCATTGATCCTGACCTTGACCTCTATTGTGACGATCTATTTCACCAATGTCCTGACGCGCCCATCGAAGAGTGCCTGATCCGATGCTGAACGCCAAGATCAAGAAAGATTTCAGAACGAACGGCCGCATTACCTTTTCGCTGGACGCCAGCTTCGTTGTGCGGCAGGGAATCAGCGTCCTCTTTGGTCCCTCGGGTTCTGGTAAGACGACCATCTTGCGGTCGATTGCCGGCATCGCCGTCCCCGACGAGGGGAGGATCGAATTGGGTGAGCACGTCTACTTTGATTCGGAAAAAGGAATCAACCTACCGATCCAGCGCCGAAGGATTGGCTTCGTCTTTCAAGATTACCTGCTGTTTCCACATCTGACCGCCGCGCAAAACGTGGCGTACGGAATCGGGTCGGCCACTCCCAAGGGACGACGCGACCGGGCTCTCGAGCTGCTGGACCTGCTGGGTATTGCCTACGCGTGCGATCGCCGCCCTCAGCAGCTTTCGGGGGGCGAGCAGCAGCGTGTCGCCCTGGCGCGCGCCTTGGGGTCAGATCCCGTGATTCTGCTGCTCGATGAGCCCTTGTCGGCGCTTGATGCGGCCACTCGTTTGCGATTGATGGGGGAAATTGTTGATTTGCAGCGGAAGTGGAAGATCCCTTTCCTCTACGTCACCCACAGTCCGGCTGACGCGGTTCGGGTCGGCGACTCCGCCCTGATCTTGAGTGCGGGTCGCATCGTGCAAGAAGGGAAGCCCACGGAGGTTTTCAACGCACCGCGAGACTCGGTGGTCGCGCGGGCTGTCGGGAGCGAAAACATTTTGGCGGGGAAGGTTCAAGATCATAACGAACGCGAGGGAATCAGCATGATTGACCTCGGGGGATGCCAGCTTGTGATCCCGTATGTCGGGCTGCCAAAAGCTGCCCCTGTCACCGTTGGAATTCGGGCGGATGACATTATTATTTCGCGAGAACGGATCGGCCAGACGAGCGCGAGAAATCTGTTAGAGGGTACGATCCAGCAAGTTGTGCAGAGCGGACAGGAGGTGGACCTGCTGACATCCTGCGGCGTGGATCTGAAGGTCCGTATAACCCCCCAAGCGCTTGATGCCCTCAACCTCAGGCCAGGGGTCAAGGTCTATCTGCTGATCAAAGCAAGCTCCTGCCACCTGCTGTCTTGACAGCCGGAGTTTCCATACAAATCTACATTTTCTATCGGGCGTAATGCGTCGAGCCGCTCTTTCTCGGCGGCGGTTGCGGTTAAGATTTCATCCATAAGATTTCAATGACACCACGCGCGAACCTTTTGCACAAACGCAACCGTCAACGTGTCAAATTGGACCTTCTTCAGGATGTCTCGGATCCCGGTGCGATGATCATGACTTCCGTCGCCTTGATGAGAGCCGCCGCAGGCTGCCCAATTCTCAGACCGAGGTCGCGACACGCGTCGCTGGTGATGATCGCGGTAATCGTCTGGCCGCCGATATCCAGGGCTACCTTGGCCATTAATCCGACGATCTTAACCTTGGTGACGCGGCCGATGAGCTGGTTTCGGCCGCTGATGAAGTGTTCTAATCCCTTCGGTAGTTTCAATGCCGGCGATGGCTTTTTCTTTGAGTCCTTGCCGGCCTCTCCGAAAAAGACTAGACGGTCGATTTCCGCCCTTGGAATGCGATGGTGTCCACCGGGTGTGCGGACGGACCTTATCTTGCGATGATAAATCCACTGCTTGATCGTCGGATAGCTCACCCCCAGCTCGCGGGCGGCATCGTTTAGTTTGAGCAGGTCCACGTTTCTACCCGGCAGTTCAATCCGATTCAAGGCCTCCAATCTACATGAGTTTTGGTGCCACGATCAACGACAAACCGGCGAAGGTTCCCAAGGCCGCCAGCCCGCGTAGGCGGGCGCCATCTTTTGGCCCGTGGCGCCTCTTGAGCCGGGAACACATTTGGAACAGAATAGTAACCCCAGTGGAGAAAACGATGGTTAGGAGCCTTCTCATGACAAGCTATCGATGGTGTGGGCTGCTGCTCGGCGGGTTGCTGATGGCGACGCAACTGGTGTGGGCAGATCAGCCGAAGCTGCCTCTGGTGGAATTCACCGATCAGAAACTGGATAACGGCCTGCGCGTGATCATCGCGGTGGATCGCACCGCGCCGGTCTTTGGCATTTCGGTCACTTACAACGTGGGATCGCGGAATGAGCGGCCGGGCCGCACGGGCTTCGCCCACCTCTTCGAGCACATGATGTTTGAAGGCTCGGAAAATGTGGGCAAGGGCGAGCATTTCATCCTCGTCTTCAACAACGGTGGCAACATGAACGGCACCACCAACGAGGATCGCACGAATTACTTCGAGGAGCTGCCCAAGAACCAGTTGGATTTGGGCCTGTATCTGGAAAGTGATCGTATGCGCTCCCTGGCCGTCAACCAATCCAATCTCGACAACCAGCGCAACGCGGTGCAGGAAGAACGCCGGCTGGGTGAGGACAACCAGCCTTACGGCCACGCCTACCTGGACATCGACAATCTCGCTTACGACAACTTCGCCTACAAGCATTCCACCATCGGCGAGATGTCGGACCTGAACGCGGCTTCGGTAGACGACGTGAAGGATTTTTTCCGCATCTACTACGCGCCCAATAATGCCGTGCTGACCCTGGTGGGCGACCTCGATCCCGCCGAGACTCTGGAAAAGGTGAAGAAGTACTTTGGCAACATTCCCTCCCAACCCGCTCCGCCGCCTGTCGACATGACCGAGCCGCCACACTATGGCGAGAGGAGGGAAGTCATCCATGATCCGCTGGCGCGGACTCCGCTGGTGCTCATGGCGTATCACATTCCGCCCGGCAACACTCCGGATAACGAAGCCTTCCACGTGTTGGCGAATGTGCTGGCTCAGGGAGAAAGCTCGCGCCTCTATCAGCGCGTGGTCAAAGAAAAGCAATTCGCCACCCAGGTCTTCGCCCAAGCCGATGAGCGGCGCGGCCCGAGCATGCTCTATCTTTACGCTTTCCTGCGGCCGGGGGTGAAGCCGGAAGATTGCGAAGCGGCCATACGGGATGAGATCGCCGCGGTGCAGAAGGACGGCATCACCGCCGAGGAACTCGACAAGGCGCGCCTGCAGTTTTTGCGCGGGCAGATTCAAACCCGGCAGTCGGACCTCTATACCGCCATACGGATCGGCCAGTACGCGGTCTATTTTGGCGATCCCAATTTGATCAACACCGCCGTGGACAAGTTTGATGCCGTAACCGCGGATCAGGTGAAGGAAGCCGCCCAAAAGTACCTGGTCCCGGAGCAACTCGCGGTGGTCACGGATCTGCCAGCGGCGTCACAGCGCAATGCGGCGAAGGCTCAAAAGGAGGGGAAATAACCATGACGGCAAAATACCGAGCTTCTATCTCCTTTCTGGCGGCGCTCGCTGGCCGCGATGGCGGTGGCCATGCCCGCCTTCCCGCAGGAACAGCACACAGCCGAACTCTCCAAGGTGGTCCGCCTCAACCGCGCTCCCGTGAGCAATGAAACCCTCCAGGTAACCCTGCCGAGGCCGGTGGTGACCAAGCTCCCCAATGGGCTTACCGTGTTGGTGCTCGAACGGCACAAATTGCCCACCGTCAATATCGTTCTCCAGTTCGGGACGGGCGATATGTCGGACCCCAAGGATTTGCCGGGTCTCGCCGGGTTCACCATCGAGATGCTCCGCGAGGGCACCACTCACCGGACCAGCGCGCAATTGGCGGCGGACGTTGATAAGATCGGCGCCACGCTGAATTCCTCTTCGGGATTTGGTTCCACCGTTTCCAGTGTCGACGCATCGGGCCTTTCCCCCAGCACCGGCCAAATTCTGGATTTGATCGCTGATATCGTGCTGAATCCCACCTTTCCCGCAGACGAACTGGAGAAATACAAGGCACGGCAACTTTCGGAGCTGGAACAAGAGCGCTCCCAGCCGTATACGCTTGCCAATGAGCGATTTCACCAGGCGCTCTATGGGGATTTCCCTGCCGCCGTCACCTTGCCCACGCCGGAATCGATCAAAGCCACCACGGTGGAACGTCTGAAAGAATTCCACGAACGTTACCACGTTCCCAGCAACGCCTTTCTCGCCGTGGTGGGCGACGTCAAAGCGGACGAGTTCCTCGATCTCAGCCCGGAAAAGTTTCGGCGAATGGAAGGGCCAGCCTGTGCCCACTACCGATTGGAGCCACCTGCCGACGCCCGCGCCCGCCAAGATCTATCTCGTGGACCGGCCCGATTCCGTGCAGACGAACATCGTGGCCGGTGACTACGGGGCGCGGCGCACGGACAAGGATTACATCGCGCTTAATGTGATGAACCGCGTGCTGGGCGGCGGCCCGCAGGCGCGCCTGTTTCTGAACCTCCGCGAAGCCCACGGTTATACCTATGGAGCATATAGCCGAGTGGGTGATGACAAATACCGCGAGCCGTGGGTGGCCAACACCGAAGTTCGCAACGCCGTGACCGACGGCTCAATGGAACAGTTGATGGCGGAGTTTAAACGCATTCGGGACGAAAAGGTTCCGGAACCCGAACTGAATGAAGCGCGGCATTCCATCGTGGCAAACTTCGCCCTGTCTCTGGAGCAGCCCCAGGCAACTCTTGTCTCGCTGGATCCTGGTTCAGGACTACGGCTTGCCCAGGAATTATTGGGATCAATACCCAGTGGAAGTCGCCCACACAACCGCGGAGACCGTCCAGGCGGCAGCCCGGAAGTACGTGGACCTTGACCACCTGCAAATCGTGTGCGTGGGCGACCCCAAACAGCCCGGAAACGACCAGAAGCAGGCCATCCGTGACGTGCTGAAGAAGTATGGGACGGTGGAGGTTTACGATACGAATGGAAAGAGGGAGGAGTAAGGGTAGCAGCGCGGAGTTATACCGCTTCGAGCGGAATTACTCCGCGGCTTTTCACCCTCGGATCTTACTAGCCATGTCAAGGTCATCATGTTGAAAGCCGCCGAGTAAAGCAGACTGCGCCTAACTCCATGCTACCCGCCACCAGCTCCAATTCCGGGATTCGGGTTAAGTCTCTTGGTGGTAGGCATACAGGAGGTGCGAAACGGAGGGAGGCCCCTCACTGAGGTGGAAGGAGTTGGCGCGTTCCCAGATTTGGTGGTCGGCCACCGTGGCGCGCTCGTGCTGGCGGAGGTGTTCGCCCCAGGACTCGACCACGAAGGTCTCCAGGTAGCGGCCCTGCTCGGCGACATCCTCGTAGAGCCCCCAGTCCACGGCTCCGTCCCGCCGGCGAAAGCGGCCGAGTTCGAGCATTGCCGCGGTGAACTCCGCCGTCCTCTGCGGGTCAATTCGGTATTCCACCGTGACCAGCACTGGCCCCTGCTCCGCTTGCGGCTCATTCACGACGACCGGTATGGGTCGAGATGAGGGTGCGAGGTTAAGCCCTTCGGCGAAGCCGACCGGATAGCGGGCTGCCACGATGAGGCCCAGCGCCAGCGCCAGGGCAGCAACCAGGAGCGCTCGAGGGATGCCCACATGCTCAGCGACGGAGCCCCAGAGGGCGCTACCCGCGCCCAGCGCGGCGAAATAGGTGACCTGATAAAAGGCCATCGCCCGACCGCGTACCCAGGCCGCCGTATTGAGTTGAACACTGGTGTTGAAGGTGGAAAATGCGGTGGTCCAGGCGAACCCGGCGGCGAAAGCGGCCGCGCAGGCCACCGGGAATTGGCGCCACAGCGCCATCAGCACAAACGCGCCCACATTGAGGAGGGTGGTCGAGCTCAGCAGACGCTTGATGCCCAGTCGCCGCTGCAGGCGCGGCAGAATCGACCCGCCGATCACCGCACCCGATCCGAAAAATCCGAGCAGGACGCCGTAGCCGGCGGCCCCGCGCCCCAGATTCTGGCGTGCAAACAGGGGCACCAGGCCCCAAAAGGCGCTCGCCCCGAGCATGAACAGGGACAGGCGGACCAGCGTCGAGCGGATGGAGGGAGCGTGGGCCACGTAGCGCCATCCGGCCCTCATGGCTCCCACCACGCGCTCCGCCGGCAGGACGCTTTTGCGAGGCTTGCGGCGCCAGCGGTAGAACACCACGATGACGCCCAGGAACGAAGCAGCGTTAAGCAGAAAGACGGCCCCGGAACCGGCGGCGGCTACCACCAGTCCGCCCAGCGCCGGACCCGCGGCTCGCGCCACATTGAAGCCTACCGAGTTGATCGAGACGGCTGCCCCCACCTCGGCGCGGGGAACGAGTTCCGGCACGATCGCATTCCAAGCCGGTCCGTTCAAGGCGCCGCCCAAGCCGAGGAGGAAGGTGAAGGTCAAGAGGAGGAGCGGCGTCGTGCGGTGAAAGACGGTCAGGATACCCAGCCCGGCTGCCGCCCCGAGCATCCAGCTTTGGCTGAAAATGAGCAGCCGGCGGCGGTCCACAATGTCCGCCAGAGCCCCGGCCGCAAACGACAACAGGAACACCGGCAGGGCGCCTGCCGTCTGAATCAGCGCGACCATCAACGGCGAAGGCGCAAGCTCGGTCATGAGCCAGCTTGCGCCCACCTCTTGCATCATCGTACCGACATTGGAAACGACGGAAGCAATCCACAGGACGCGGAAGAGTTCGTGCCCGAGGGTGACCCAGGAAGAAGAGATAGAATTGTGCTGCCCAGCGCCAGTCTGAACTCGCCAGGTTCGCGCTTGCGGCGGGTTTCTCTGCCCCAACGTTCGAGTGAGCCATCGTAGTTCCAGAATACAGCAAGCGGGTTCGGCTTCGCGACCCAAGTGGAAAAAAACCCCGCCGGGACCGAAGCTTGGGAGGACCGGCGGGTGCGTCGGGAATGGGTGCGGCGCTCGCCAGCCCGTCCGCGCAAGACATTCCGGTTTGTGGTGGAGGAAAATATTTCGCTCGTCCCTGTGCAACTTGCGGTGGTTCAGATAGTTCCGACGTTGTAATGAGTTCAGCGTGTAGAGGCGGCTTTACGCCGCCATTTGGTCCGCCGTCTGACGGATACACTCGCCGCTATCGCATCGAGATGACCCACTGCAAGAAAACCCAAATTGTGCCACTACCAACATTTTCCTTGACTTTTATTAGACTACAATGTACCAAGGTGTAGCCCCTTGGTGGGGAAGTCAATAGGCGAATCCAAATACTTGCAAGAGAGTTAGTGTCGTTCGGGGCGGGGTGAGGCTTAGCTCCCGAGAGGTTAGCATATTCTCGTTCCAGAGTGTAAGCGCTGTATACTTAGGCACGTTGACAGGGTTAGTCAGGCTGCGCAGCAACGCTTCCAAGCTGTCATTCCGAGCGCAGCGAAGAATCTCGCTCTGTGCATTTTCACGGCAATGCGAGACTCTTCGTCCACCGCGGCTGCGACCTCCTCAGAGTGACAGTTTCCGAGGGTCTTTCCGCAGCCTGTAAAGCCTTTCGTCGCCGCGGCATGCCGATGGTCGGCACGTCGCCTTGGTCATCGATTCTGAACATCGCCGGGAGGTGGGACATGATGGGACTCGATTTCGCAAGCAGGAAGAAAGCGTATGACTACATCATCGTCGGGTCAGGGTATGGCGGCGCCATCTTCGCCGCTCGGTTGGCCTCGGCAAAGCTCAATCCCAAGCCCTCCATCTGCCTGTTGGAGCGTGGCCGCGAATGGCCGGTGGGAACTTTCCCCGACCAAACAGCCGGCGTCTTGGCCGCCCTGCGCGATGATGCCAATCCCTTGGGTCTCTACGAGTTTCTGAACTATCAGGATATTTCCGTCATCAAGGGGTCCGGCCTGGGCGGGACTTCACTGGTCAACGCCAATGTCGCCATCATCCCCGACGCAGAAGTATTCGCGCAAACGAATTGGCCTCGAACCATTACGCGCGATGTCCTGATGCCCTATTACCTGCGGGCGCGGCAAGTGCTCGCAGCGGGCCCGCACCCTCACGCGATGGAGTTGGCCAAAGTGCAGGCCATGGAACGCCGCGCTGTGGAATTCGGAAACCACGCTTACGCGCTCAACATCAACGTAAATTTCAGCATCGATGGTAAGAATCCCTATGGGGTCGACCAAAAACCCTGCACGAACTGTGGCGATTGCATCACAGGCTGCAATGTGGGTGCGAAGAATACTCTCTACATGAACTATTTGCCGTTGGCCCGCAGCGCCGGGACGGAAATCTACACGCAAACCAAGGTCGAATGGGTGGAGAAGCTCGCGGCAGGAGGGTGGCGGATTCACGGAACGCACGTGGCTGACGATCTCTCTAGCCAGTCATTTACCTTGGATGCAAAAAATGTGGTGCTTTCCGCCGGGGCCATCAACTCACCGGAAATCCTTTTGCGGTCGGAAATGCACGGATTGCCCGTGTCGCCGGTCTTGGGAACAGGGTTCAGCGGCAACGGAGATTTCTTCGGGCTTGCCTACAACGGTACTTATGTCGACAACGTACTCGGGTACGGTTTGAACCCTCCGGTGGTCGGAGGAGCTTTGCCGCCCGGTCCCACAATTGTCAGCGCGATTTCCTACGACGGCAACGTGCCGATCGAGGATCGCTTCACGGTGGAAGACCTTTCTTTCCCCAGCGCCTACGTTCTGGGAGCGAAGGCGGCGTTTGCACTTCTGCATGGCGATCCGACGTACGCAGGAAATGAGGCCGCCCAGAAGCAGCGCACCCTCAATGACAACGACCTTCTGCACCCCTACCGGATTGACGGCGCATTGAATCACACCATGTTTTATCTGTGTATGGCCCACGACGACGCCCGCGGGACCATGGTCTTCGATGCCCCCTGGTATGAATCTGACGGACGCATGAAAATTCAGTGGGACGGCGCCGGGCGGGAGATTATTTTCACCCGCATCAATGAGGAACTGCGGCGGCACGCGCGCGCTCAGCAGGCAAACTTCATCTCCAATCCCCTTTGGAACATCTTCAAGACCCGGCACTTGGTGACGGCGCATCCTTTGGGGGGGTGCCCGTTGGGCGAGGATTATCTCCACGGATCCGCCGACGAGTTCGGCAGGGTGTTTTCCGGAGATGGCAGCGTCCACGACGGACTTTTTGTCTGCGATGGCTCGCTCATCCCCTCCGCACTGAATGTGAATCCTTTGCTGACCATCTCGGCGCTCACGGAGCGTGCTGTCGAGAGGCATATTCAAACTCTTCAGGGGAACGCTTACCCCCAACCCAACAAGTCCGTGAGCTTGTCCACCATCGATCCGCTTCTGGTCTCAACTTACAGTGAGGGGCAGTTGGAGCCCCTCTTCCGGCGCTGCACGTCGCTCGACATCGACACGCTCATCAACCAAGGCGGGCCCCCTCAGATCGACGTGCCTTCACGCACGATCCGGAACGACCAGTTCTGGAAGGGTTTCTTCCCCAAGGATCATATTTTGAACGTCATGTCCTCAGCGCTCTTCACCGGTTTCAAGAAAGAGTTCCACAAGGACGCGAGCGGCCACTACACGGGGATCACCAGTGACACCGACAATCACATCCAAGCGCGAAACAGCCTGGAAGAAATAAACCTGGCGAAGCCCACGGGGACGCTCGAAGCAGGAAAATACATTCTCCTTAAATATTTGGACGCGCCCTGGACGGGGTTTTACGACATCTTCAAGGTGATCAACCAGGACCTGCTGATTGGCCGCGTCTACCTGGGAGAATATCCGAACGGGATTCGCCAGTTTACGTTTCCCATGACGCGGAAACACAGCTTCGATCAGATGACGGTGGATGATCATCAGGCGCTTTATGCCTCCGGTGCCGTCCCCACCCCCCAAGACTTGCAAGGCGTGTGGAGAATGGACGTCATCTCCAATGCCAACCACGCGGGCGGCGTGGCGTATCTGAACTTTGACGCCAAGCCCGACGGCACCCTCGCCTGCCGCTACCTCCTGATGGGATTGATGGAAGGGTTGGTCTTGCCCAGTTTTCTCCAGGATCATTTTCAGTTGAACGATTTCACCCCGTTCCACGACGAAATCCGCAAGATTACAAGCGACTTTCTGGTGGGGAAATACATAACGGCTGTACCACCCGCCATATCTTCCGCCCTCAACAACCTCTCGCTCGGAATCTTTCATTCCGACTCCTCCGGCAATTTCGGCTTCTACTACATGCTGACGCGGACCGACATGAAAGCCCTTCCCACGGAAGCCCTGCTCAGGCCCTTCCTTGATGTCTACCTTCCCGACGGCCTCAGCTTGACGTTCAGCGAAGAAATGGTGGGTTGGTATTTTGAGGGAGCAACAACGCCTGCCCCGGGCCGCGCGGGAGATCTTACGATTGCGAACCTCATCCCGGCCACCGGAGCGCCCGCGAATGGGGTGGATTGCAAGTTTGACGTCCAAATGACGGCCCGCGACGTCAACGAGTTCATTGACGCGCCGGAACACGAGGCCGAAATGACGGGCACCATCACCTTCGCGAAATTCCTCGGTGAAGAGCAGGTGACCTACGTCGTCGATGCACAAAACAGCCGGTTCAATTACCTCGAGGTCAACCTTGCGACCGGCGAAGCCGAAATGCGGTATCACCTGGTATTCTCCCGGCCGGACGGCAGGAGCTTCTATCTCGAGGGAATAAAGTACATGCAGAAAGATAGCGGAGACGGTCTCCGTGGCATGCAGGAAGTGCTCTGGGATTACACCACTCTTTACTGTCACATCTATGAAGTCAAAGCCGGCCAGCCCGATACCCAGGTGGGCCTGGGCTATCTGAAATTCCGGACATTCGAGGATCTGGCCGCGGTAGGCAACCTGGTGGGATTCCTCGCCTCCTTCCAGGTGACGGGCACGAACGATCCCGTGATTCAAATGCAGGCCCGGATGCGTTTTCTGGCCTTTACGGCGCAATTCGTCCAAATCACTTACGACCCGTTGGCTCCCGGTATTGGCAGCTAAGGCGAAGACATTTAGATGGGTAGCGTTGACCGCGAGTGCCGACCCTTCGCGCCGCTCAGGGCAGGATAAGGGTCGGCGCTGCGAACCCCCGAGGAGGAAATTCCATGCCAACATCTACGGTCACAAACTGGTTTGGGGATTTAGTCTCACATCCGCAAGTGGTCGTGGAGGCCAACTCCACTGCGGACGTCGTTGCCATTCTGAAAGACCCGGTGAAGTATCCCTCGCCCGTGCGGGCCATCGGCTCGAACCACTCCACGTCCCCCTGCGGCGTGGTGGAGGGCGGAACCCTCATCATGATGTCCAAGATGAATCAGATTCGGCAGATCACATCTGACACCGTTACGGCCCAAGCCGGAGCCCTTTACATCGACGTCGCGCAGGAACTCGAGAAAAAGAATTTGCAGTTTTACGTGAATACCGAAATCGGCAACCTCTCAATGGGAAGCGCGGCATGTTCGTGGAACCAAAGATGGCTCCATGCCCGGCGAATATGGCCAGGTGAACTCGTATGCAACCGAAGTCGAAATGGTCCTGCCTTCCGGCGACATTCTGGAAATCGATGAGAGCCAGCCCGAACTGCTGCAACAGGTTCGGTCAAGTTACGGCTTGTTCGGAATCGTGACCGCCGCCACCTTCCGGGTGCGCCCCATCCTCCCCATGGCGGTTTACCACGAAACCTTCACGCTGGAGGATTTCGTCCAAAAGTTGCCGGAGCTTTTCGCCCGCAATGAATCCATGATGTATTACGTTTTTCCTTTCGACAATCTCATTACCGTCGAATTTCGCAAATACAATCCCGGCGCGTCAGGGGCTCCCAACCACGTCATTTGGCCGCTGCGCAACTACCTGTGGGGATCGGCGGGGCCGGCGTTCTGCCGCCAGGTGGAAGCGGAAATTTCGGACCGTACAATTCGCTATGGGGTGATTGACGGCTTCTGCGCCATGTGGCGGTTTAAGCTGACCAATTTGATTCGCGCCGATTACAGCATCGCCACCGAGCAGATGATCCGCTATCCCGTACCGGCCAATAATAGCAGTTACACCTTTAGCTTCTGGGCATTTCCGGAAGCGAAGTTTGCTGACGTCATGGCCGGTTATTTCAAATTTTCGCGCGACTATTACCAACAGAAGGGATATCGCACCAACATGCTGAGCGTTGGGTATCGCGTGGCGAAGGACCAAAATTCTCTGTTGTCCTATTCCTACGATAGCAATGCCATGACGGTGGATCCGGTTTCCACAGCCAATCCCGGGTGGGAAGCTTTCCTGGATGCCTATAACGATCTTTGCAGCAATCAGGGCGGAATCCCGCTGCTGAATCAGACGGCGAGGGTCACGGCGGCCCAGGGACAGAAAGGCTTGGGTGATCGCCTCAAGGTTTTCGCCAAGGCGCGGAAAACTTATGACCCGGGTAACCGGCTCCTGAACGGTTTCTTCAAGGATCTGCTGGCCGAATAAGTGGCCATTTGCCCCTACGGGATTTGCGCAGCGCGGCCGCATCCCACGAAAGAGTCCACCACAGAGGGCACAGAGGTCACGGAGAAAAGAGGACCTCGAAGAGGTCCAATGTCATTACCCGTGGGTGAAACCTGCGGAAACGATACGCCCCGATGATTCACTAACCCGTAGGGGGCCGTGCGAAACCCTGATCTGTAGCGGCGGTTTCTGATCGAGGCTCTCCAAATTAGGGGAATGACTTACTTGGGTCACCCAATAGTGTTGCCGAGAATAAAAACGATTGGGGGCAGGGGTGCGGTGGCACGCAGGATGACAGTTCGCCGGGAAGGCAGTCGTAAGAGGACCTATGGCGAAGACATCTTGGACTGCGGTAGCAGCAGCTACCGCCTTCCGCCTTTGGTTCATACGGCGAATGGGCAAGGCCGAAGTAGGAAAGGCGGTAGCTGCTGCTACCGCAGTCCAAGGCGCGCCAGGCGCGCGGGTGCCTGTCGGGTTCGACACATGGGTGAATGAAGTAAGTCATTCCCCAAATTAGCCATCGGCGGAGCCCATACGGAGAGGCATCAACATTGTTCCCCTGCGTGGAACCTTGTGACGGTGGCCTTCAGCTCCGCGGACGCGAACCCGCGTCCTGGCGTGAACCATGCAATTCCGACGTTTAGCTCCGCTCCTCATTACGCTGCTCGGCGCGCTGGCATTCCTCCACCCGATGACTAAGGCGACCCGCGTCCCGGGCAGTATGCAACCGGAAGCTGCGCGGGGTGCGGGCGAGGGGGACAATCAGGATGGCCTTGGAGCGGCGGGGCTAATGCTCGGCCCTTCCCACCCCGCGGGGGAGAAATCCAGTCCAGGATTTCCCAGTGCGAAGGACCTGGTCTCCGAGTTTCTCTTCAGCGGCGCGGGAGATCAGGCGACGTCACCTGGCCATCAGCCGGAGCCCGCTTATCGTATCGAACTTCTTATCGCCACGGTGCCCGATCCAGTCAGCTCCCGCTTACCTTACTTTTTCGATGGTTTTGCCGAGTCCTTGGAGAGTGCTGCTGAGGCGTCGGGTTACACGCTTGACCGTTTTGCCTTGCCGTGGCTTGAGAAGGGTGACAGCGGCCATGACAACACCCCTTCCTGGCATCAAACGCTCTACGAGACTGTGCCCGGCCTGATTCTTTTCCGTGATCCGCAAGACCGGAAGCTCCTTCTCCTCTTTCTGGTCGGAGAAACTCCCACCACGGGAATTCACAAGCAGGCCATGTTTTCCGCGCTCGAGCAAATGGCGCAGTTCTATCCTTGGGATCCTAAACACACTGAGTCTGCCACCAGGGTTTCCTCTGCCGGAGAGTTCAGGGCCCACCGACACCTTGCGCGTGATGGGACCGTCGTTCTCGGGTTCGGCGGTGTCATTACGTTTTGTCCTGGATAGGTGGGCCGAGTCTCGCAGCAATATTTCCAGCCTGCGATTTCAACTCATTTCCGGTACCGCCACGGCCATCGATGCCGGTTGGCTATCGCAAGCTGCCCAGGGTCATACGACCTTTCAGGCCACCGTCCCCCCCGATGATGAAACGCTCCGCGCCATCGCTTGCTACGTTGGCCGCCTCGGCTACCCGAAGATCGCTATTCTGACCGAGGGCAATACGGCGTATGGGCAGAACTTAACGAATCAAACTGCTCCGGGGAAAGAAGTAAACGGTCGAATCCCGGATGGCTGCGGGAATGGGCAAAGTGTTCCGGAGATACTGAGTTTGCCCTTCCCCCTGCACATTTCGCGCTTGCGCGTCGCTGCCAACAAGGCAACACCCCAGCAACAACCAGCAGGCGCTGGAACTGGGAGCGGCGATCCGGCTCCCGGTCCCCTTCCGCAAGATAGCGCCGCCGAGCCGCGCGAGGTCCTTCCCTCCTTTTCGGATCTGAGTGTTCAGTCGGCGGAATTGACGCTCTCAAATCTTCTCTCCACTATCGCCCGCGAGCAGTACAGCTACGTCGGCATCGTTGCCACCGATGTGCGGGACGCAACGTTCCTCGCGCGGGAAGTCCGGGAACACTGCCCTGCCACCGTCCTCTTCACGCTCAACTCAGACCTGCTCTTCGCCAACTCGAATGTCAACAGCGCCACCCGCGGCATGATCATCATTACGCCTTATCCGCTCTTCAACCTCGAACAGCTTTGGACCTTTGCCTACGGTGGCGGCAAAACCCGTCTTCAGTTTTCGAATCAGGCTGCGGAGGGAGTCTACAACGCAACCTTGGCTCTCCTTCATCAAGATGAAAAGTTGGTTGATTATGGAAAGCCTGTGGCGGTGACCGCAAAGGCAAGCCCTCCGGAAGAGCACAAACCGTCCCTCTGGGTGACGGCGATCGGAAACGGAGAATCCCTCCCCGTCATGTTGTTAGGTTGGGAAGACCCCGGCAACTATACGTATGCGCCTGCTTCATTGAGTGAAGGGAAGAAACCTAGGGGGAAGCCCAGCGTGGGCCGCGGAATCTATGCGGAAAATTCCGTTGTCGCGGTCATCGTCCTCAGCATTTTCATCTCCATCTTTTCACTTCTGATGGTCGGCCAATATTGGCGGCCCGAGAAAAGAGGGGTGGGCCTGATTTCTGCCCTCCTGGGAGACCCCGCCTCCCCGGCGTATTGGTCTGAATGCCGTCTGTTCCTGCTCTGTTGCTCGGTGAGCTTGCTGTCATTTTATATTGTGGTTGTTGCGGACTTCTGTCTCCCCTTCATGGCAGGGAGAGAATTGGGCAGCAGCATTCAGACCAATGCCACTCCTAAAGTTGCGGCCGGCATCGCGATGGTAACTATTCTATTCTTACTCCTGGCAATCTGGGCGCTCATATCGGCCCTCCGCAAGGCTCCCTCCGGTCAGCGCGGGTCGGCTCCCGAGGTTATTCTCTTCATCCTTTTCGGTTGCGCGTTGGGCTTCATTCTCGCTGGGCTTTTGGGAATTACGTGGTTTGAGACGGTTAAAGACTATCCGGCCAGCGGGCTCTTCAATCATCTGCGCTCCTTTGACCTTCGCGGCGGGCTTTCACCTCTCCTGCCGCTTGCCTGTGTCACGATGGGCGCGTGCCTCTGGGCGGTGTGTTCCTTCCGCCGCCTCCGGCTGGTTGATGTCCTGCGCGCCACAGGGACGGTCGAAGGGCAGCGTTCCTGGCTTAGTTTTTTGTCTCTCGACGCGCGCTCCTTCACGGGGGTCCGCGAACTCGAGAACAGCCTAAAGCACATCTTGGAAAGCTCCTCGGTAATTTCGTTGCGGTGGTACTTATTCCTGATCGCTCTCGGCCTGCTGGTGGGGCACTATTTCTTTGATTCGCGATTGGTCCGGGCGCTCGAGCCGCGGCCTTTTTACTGGTTATTCGAGGTGGCATTCATCATTATTTACTGGGCCCTCCTCATGGAATTTCTTCGCCTGGTTTTTGCCTGGCGAAACCTGCACGTGCTTCTGCAACGGCTTTCCTGGCATCCGCTGCTCGCTGCCTTCAAGCGCTATCGCGACGGCCGGCCGAATCAGGCAAAAATGAATCTCACCCATCCGCCATCAAGCTTTGCTGTACTGGAGACCTCGGTGGGCCAGGCTGCCCACCTGGTGCGCACGGCCAAAGCCCTAGAGCAGGCGCCTGAGGTAGACGAGGGCCTGCGCGAACTGTTGCGGCGATCGATTCCAGAATGGGAGGTCCAGGTTCAAGGCGCCGAGTCGCAGCTTTGCGAGGCTCTCCGGATTCAATGGACAGATGATTCCCGGGATGAAAGGGTTTCCACCGGTGGAAACGGCCAAAAAGCAACGCGCCAGCAACATCAAAGGTAATTGGCGCCAATCCGTCAAGTTTCGTTGCCACGCCCACCACGCCCTATTCCGGCTCTTGCAATCATTGGGAAAACCGATGGAAGGGTATTGGTCTTACATCCAGGCGGAAGATGCTCCCAAGGCTCCTTCTCCGGGCGCAAAAGAGTTCTTCGACCAGGTTGAGGAATTCATCGTCGGCCGCGTGGTTAACTTCTTGGCCATCGTGTTTCCTGCGCTTCAAAACCTTGGGTATTTCGTTCTTGCCGGACTTTTGCTCATGCTGCTGGCCGTCACTTCTTACCCGTTTCAGCCGAGAAACGAATTTCTCTTCTTCAATTGGGTCGTTATCTTGTCCTTTATCGGGACAGTGTTTTGGATTTTTGTTCAGATGGACCGCGACACCGTTTTGAGCCTGTTAAACGATACCAAGCCCGGCGAAGTCAATTTCAGCCGTGAGCTGATGCTTAGGACACTTCTTTACGTCGCCGTTCCGCTTCTAGCTCTGCTCGGCGCGCAGTTTCCCGAAAGCTTGCGGCAGATTCTTTCACTCTTCACGGCTGCCCAGGGCGGTTCTTGAAATGTATTGCCAATTCGCCACCGAAGAAAGAATTAAGCGGGTGCGAAGCTTCAGACCCGCCTGGAGTTTCTACATTTGTGCGACGGCAAGGATGGATGGAAAGAGGATGCGGAACGCGAATTTCCTTCCCTCTCCCCCAGAGGGGCGAGGGATGAGATTTTTGTTGGAGCGTCCCAAAATGTACAAACTCCAGCCTCCCGCAAGCTTGCTTGCGGAAATTTGGAACGAGCGCACCCATCCTTTGTAGCGCCGACCTTTAGGTCGGCAATGCTGAGCTAAAGCTCAGCGCTACAACCACCCCCGGCGCGGGCGCAGCCCTTCCCAGCCAGCAAGCTGGCTGCCGCTTTCCCTCCCGCAAGCTTGCGGGAGGCTGGAGCTTCTACATTTGTGCGACGGCAAGGATGGATGGAGAGAGGATGCGGAACGCGAATTTCCTTCCCTCGCCCCTTGGGGGGAGAGGGTGGACCGCATCCGGCGTCCTCATCAGCCGGGGCGGGACGGGTGAGGGGGTCGAAACCGTGAATCCTCCACATCCTTACCGGAAAACGCGTTCCCTCGCCCGCACGGTGGGGCAGATTGATACGGCCCGTGAACTCCGTCGGCATGGTTCTCGAAGCGCCGGAGTTGTTTGTGGAAAAAGTGGTGGCCATGGGATGGTCGATACCGGAAGCATGGGGTTAAGCAGGTTGGCGTTTTGACCCCCTCACCCGTCCCGCCCCGGCTGATGAGGACGCCGGATGCGGTCCACCCTCTCCCCCCAAGGGGCGAGGGATGAGATTTTTGTTGGAGCGTCCCAAAATGTAGAAACTCCAGGCGGGTGCGAAGCTTCGCACCCGCGCACGCGCTGTGTTGGCACTCGTCGCTCTGATGATCAAACGAAAATCCTTTGCTGGCCGAAAGGAGCGAAGATCGTATGCTGTGCAAAACGCTGAATCTGGGGACCATCATTCTGGCTGCAGTCTTGGCGGCCGCCCCCGCCGCCCGGGCCGACCAACCACAAGGGACAACCACCTTCGACGACGTCCGCGTTAAGAGTATTGCGAGCGACTGGCTGTCCGTGGATGTTCTGGTCTTGCCCCAAATGACCCCGCAACATTTCCTGGTCCGCGACACGGCCCTGCAGGGTTACCTCAAAGACCTGCATGAAGGTGATCGCCTTTCCGCGGTGGTCGTGACCGACGGCGGCCAGGCAATCCTGCAAGCTATGTCCGTAAAGGTAATTTCGGTAGGAGTGCGGTACCGTGTTTTGGTATTGTTCGGCGCGGCCTTCGTATTCTGGCTGGTGTGTTTTCTGCTCTCGGGCTTTCACCTCCAAAAGCTGATCATCGGAGAGGACGGACGGTTCAGCAATTCGAAATTTCAGACTGTCCTCTGGTTCGGAATCCTGATTGTCTCGTACTTGGCGGCTCTCTGCCTGCGGGCTCTGGAACTCGGAGGGGACATGCTGGGGGGCGTGAATATACCCCAGAACCTCTTTCTCCTCTCGGGAATGAGCGCCGTTACCTTTACGGCCGCCAAAGGAATCACGGTGTCTAAAATTCAGAGTGCGGTGGCGGCTGGCGTGGCGAACAGCAAACCACGCGCCGCCAGTTCCCACTTTTGGTCGGACCTAACGTCCAACGACTCCAACCTATTTGACCTCGGCGATTTCCAAATGCTCATCATGACTTTTCTGGCCGCCGGCACGTTTCTCGCGCTGGTTTTTCATTTCCTGGGCTCGCTTGAGGCCCGAACGATTGTGTATCTGCCGGATGTGGATACTACCATCCTGGCGTCGTTCGGACTCGGGCATGGCGCTTATTTGACCAAGAAGGCCGTGGGAAATTTGGGGGATACGTAACGCCCAACCTTACACGCCCAAGTCCGCGTGAACTATGGGCGTCGATGCTGTGAAAAAATATGATTCTTACCGCAGAGACGCTAAGACGCAAAGAAATGCTTCTTTGTCTTCAAACCTCTGCGCCTCTGCGGTAAGAGATAGGCGGGATTTTTTCACACCTTCGTCGCGGTGGGGCTCGCCCCTTCCCTCGGTGGTTACGCGCGTTCGGGAGAAGCCGCCTTGAGTTCGAATTGCACTTGCTGCTTGCCGAGCTGCGGGTGCGTCGCCGTGAGTTTCACCGTTCCTGGTTGGTCCTGGGCGCGAATCCAGACGGCGCCCGTGCCGCCAACGAGGGCGAAGGGATTGTCTCCGATGATTTCCGCCGGACCCTCCAGCTCCAGCCTGATTGCGTCATTGGCAAATGGCCGGATGGCGCCGAATTCGTCGGTCACACGAAGGACGACACGGGTGGTGTCGGTTCCGTCGGCATTTAATTGCGTGTCGTCCGGAAGCAGGGCGAATTTCTGGTCCACTCCCCTTCCCGACAACGTTTTGGAGATCACTTGCTTGCCTTGAAGGAAGCCCTCAATGCGCAAGTCTCCCCAATCGCGCACAGCCTTTGACAAATCAGCGACAAACGGCGCATGGCGGAGGTGCGCGAACGCCTTGGTATCGGGATCAACTTCCGCCACCAACTTATCGGCAATATAGAACTTCAGGTGATCGCAGTTGGAGCACACGACGGCCGTGGAGAATCCGATCGACTCATCGCCTCGGGCCCAGTGGAAAGCCGGTTCGAGCACGACTTCTTCCTCGGGATCGCACTGCGACTTGTAGAATCCGGCGGCGGGCTTGGGCTCGCGGAAAATATCGGTCACGCCGTGATAGCAGATGCGGTCTCCACTGCCAAAGTCAGCGTGTGTGTTGTAATCGAACGCGCACCAGCCGATGCCGCCGGCATATTGCGGATTGGAAGCAAGTTGGTCGTGGATGCGCGCGTGACGCAGGGTATGTTCCGTGAGGCGTTCCACCTGGTCGATGGTCTTCGTGGGATAGGTGTGACCGACGAATTCCGTGTTGAGATAGCGCGGGTGGTTGGGCGGCTTTAAAGGAAATCCGAAATCGTTCATAGTGAAAACATCTTCGAGAAATTCGGATTACTGGAAGTAGCGGATGCCCCCCGTCTGGCGAGTGGGATCGAGCCGGTGTGCCAAGGCGTTGGTGCGCGTGTAAAAGCCGTGGTCGTCCCTGGACTCGTTGATGCGCACACCCCACAGGATGATGCTGGGATGATTCCAGTCGCGTCGGATCATGCGGCCGACATTATCGATGGCGATCAACTTCCAGGGTTCATCCCCGATGTGCTGCCAGCCGGGAATTTCTTCGAGCACCAGAAGACCGTATTCGTCGCAGGCATCGAGAAAATGGCGGGATTGCGGATAGTGTGAAGTGCGGACGATATTGCAATGGAGGTTGTGGCGCAGAATGTGCGCGTCCCGGCGCTGGACCCGGCCCGGCATGGCCTGTCCGGTAAAGGGGAACGTTTGATGACGGTCAAGGCCGCGCAGCTTGATGACTTTGCCGTTCAATTCGAAACCGTGATCGGTGAATTGCGCTTCTCGAAAGCCCACGCGGCGCATGTCGCGGTCCACCAACTGGGTCCCGCGCAAGAGACGGACATGTACAGAATAAAGATTCGGGGTGGCAAGGTCCCAGAGTTTGATGGCGCCGAGTTTGTCCAAGTGGACGCGGTGAGCCACCGGTTCGGTTGCGGCGTCCGAGGGCGGGATGGCCAAGGAACCACTGGCAACAACTTGGTCGCCGTCACGAAGATCAACCTCCAGGGTGAGGGATTCCTGGGAAGCTTCCAAGGGCATGAGGAAACAGTCAACGTCGAGAGACGGATGCGGGGTGAGAACGCCTTGGGGCTTGGCAAAAATGTTTTCGATGAAGGTGCCGGGAACGATGCGAAGTGAAACTTCGCGATAGATGCCGCCAAATGTGAGGTAGTCGATTTGATAACCGAAGGGCGGGATGTCGGCCCGCTCGCGGGAGTCCACGTCTACCGCCAGCACGTTTTCGCCATCGAAATCGAGGTGGGGGGTGAGGTCGAAGGAAAAAGGTGTGTAGCCGCCTTTGTACTCGCCGAGGCGCACGCCGTTGATCCACACGGTGGATGCGGTCATCACACCTTCGAAATCAATGAAGACGTGCTTGCCCTTCGCTTCTGCCGGCAATCGGAAGCGGCGGCGGTAGAGGGAGACAAACTCATAGGATTTGTCGTCGAAGCTGTGCCACGGCAGGCGAGTATTGGTGTGAGGAATCACCACGCGATCAAATGCAGAGTCGTCGAACTCCCGCCCGTGTCCGCCTTCGACAAACGATTTGCTGTATCTCCAATTGCGGTTGATGGGAAGAACCAACCGTCCGTCAGACGGGGAGCCGGCCGGGAGAGGGGGATTGCCCGCCAGGGTGCGGGGACCAAGGGTGGCGCCAGCGATCACTGTGGTTGTGGCTTTTAGAAAGTCGCGTCGTTGCATGTTCCTTCCTTCCGAGTATTGAGAATTAGCCAGGTGAATTTATTTCAGAAGAACTCACCTACTTTTCGGCCTGCAACTGTACCTCTAGGAAGCAGGAACCGTAAAGGAGAATGCTCTGCAGGACCCGCGGCACGCCGAAGCCGCCGAAGAAGTTGTATGGGCGCTCGGTGCCTGCACCGCGAGACGAACGCAGGGTGCCGGCAGGCTTGTAGCCCCGCCCTTCCGGAGGTTCCTCAAGTGAGTCCCGCTATGAGGACAAATCAGTAATTTCACGTTCCAGGCGGTCGAGCCGCGCGACTGCGGCTTCCACGGCTGCGGCTCCCGCCGCTCGTGCCTCACGCGCATGGGTTAAGGCCTTGACCGCAATGCGGCTGATTTCGTGCAGCAACTTCCGGATCTCCACTTCCAGCCGGCCGCGACTTTCTTGCACGCGATTGAGGATGTCATTCTGCACCCGGGAGCAATTGACTTCGAGCAGCCGGCCCAGGAATTCCCGCCCCTCGCGCTCTCGGATGCAGTTCGAATCGGATCACCGTGGGCACTGCGGTCACAGGAATAAAACCCACCGGGAGAACGGGCTCACCAATCAGGGCATTGATCAGGGTAGACTTGCCACGCTTGAACTGGCCGATACACGCAAGGTAAAAGCGGCCTTCCGACACGCGGGCGGCAAGGGCGTGACCGTCATCCGCGATGGACTGGGCCCCTAATTCCTCTCCCAGACTTGCCAAACGGAGGAGCCGGGAAGCACCGTCAGCATCACTCATCCCCGCAGACTTTGCCGTCACACCGTCCCTCGGCGTTATCCTTGTTGTCATCGAACTCCTATCCTTACCCGATGTCATACCAAATGTTCTATGTGCGACGGCGCCCGCAATCGCCTCAGCGTGGGACCTTCAACGGTGTGGTCAGGATGGGGCCGGCGTCTTGGGAAGGGACCCGATCGGGGCGCAGCGCAAGGCACTGAAACCTTCCTCCCGCGAGGCGCCCATAACGAAAAAAACTCCTGAGCGCCTCTCGGCCTCCAGGAGTTATCAACCCGCAACTACGGGTGGTTTGGGGCGAACTCCATCACCTTAGCAACTATCTTTTATACCACAAATTGACGCATTATG
>CAWGTQ010000078.1:0-83188 GCA_963825395.1 uncultured Acidobacteriota bacterium
GACCGTGGGCTCTTCTGGCGGTGATCCAGTTACAACAATTTCGCTTTGGACAAGGCAACGGTGGCGGCCTGTCCGATTCAGATTGATTACGTAAGATTGCCAATGGGGTATCGCGCTTGAGAAAAGCCCACGGACAGAAATGCACTGTCCGTGGCTACCAACTGCTCTATCCGATGCCCTGCCGGACAATCACCGCGGCATTGAATCCATCCATGGAGTGTTGATCGGGGCGGGTGCGGAAATATCCTCGCGAATCGAAAAGGGGAATCAGGCGCGGGTGCTCCAGGGCAAGTTCTTGCGAGGTAAGGAGTCGAAATGCGGGCTCTTCGCTCAGAACCTTTTCCACCGCCCCTTCGTTTTCCTCCGGCTCAAGCGAGCAGGTGGCATAAATCAGGCGGCCACCGCTCGCCAGGGCGGGGAGCGCGTTCCGCAACATGCCGGCCTGCAGCTCCGCCAGGCGCGTTATATCCTCCGGACGGAGTCGCCATTTGATCTCCGGATTGCGCGCCAAAGTCCCGGTGCCCGAACAGGGAGCGTCCAACAAGATGCGCTCAAACTTCGCACCGAAAGGAAGCGCGCGCGCGGCGTCCAGCCGAACCATCGACAAGTGAACCGCGGGCGGAATCCACTGCGGCAGGAGTTTGGCCAGAGTGCGCAGGCGGGCGGCGCTGCGGTCGCAGGCCACCAGCGTTCCGGCTCCCAGCATTGGCGCGAGTTGTCCCGCCTTCATTCCCGGCGCGGCGCAGAGGTCCAGAACCCGCTGCCCCGGCTCGGGCGACACAAGTTCTGCCACCAGTTGCGATGCCTCGTCCTGAATCACCACGCGCCCCTCCTGGTACGCCCGGGTATTCTGCACTTGCCCGGATTCCACCGTCAGGCCCTGCGCCTCCGCGTACCGGCAATACGAAGTGACCACGCCCTCCGCTTCCAACTCCTGACGAATGTCTTCCAAGTTCGTTCCAGCGTTGACTACCCGCAGCGTGGTGCGGGGCGTCTGAAGGCTGGCATGAGCCAGTCGCGCCGCTCCCACCTCGCCGGATTCGGTGGTGGTCGCCGTGATCATTTCCCACCGCTCCCACAACCATCCGGGAAAGGCGCGCCGCACGCTCTCACGACTCGCGGCAGAAAGGCGTTCGAAATCGTGCCCCAGCACGGGGTCCTGGGGAGGCTCGCACTTTCGCAGGACAGCATTCACCAAGCCCGCCGCAGAACGCTTGCGCGCGGCCTTCGTCAGGTTGACGGCATCGTCCACCACCGCCCGCTTCGGGACCCTCTCCAGAAACCGAATTTGGTAGGCACCCATGCGGAGAACGGTCAGCACTTCAGAATCGAACCCCTTTACGCTTCTTCCCGAAAGCCGCTCGATTTGGAAGTCTAATTCGCCGCGCCAACGCCATACGCCCATGACGATTTCCGTCGCGAGCCGGCGGTCTACCTCCTTAAGTGCTGAGACCTCAGGGGCTTGCAGCAGATCCACGGCAAAGCCGCGTCCCGATTCCAGGCGTCGCAAAATGTCAAAGGCGGCTTTTCGAGCGGGAGAAATCGGCATGACAGGCTATAGATTAAAGTAAAACTTAAATATTAAGTGCTTAAAGCGATGTATTAAAATAAGATAACTATGCGCTGTGCAATTCGCCATTCAGGCTCATCCATCTGCTCACGTGCCCCCAAGTCTGGGCATGTGCCCTTTATCCACTTTCTCCCCCGGCGCAACTTTCACCCCGTTCAGAAAATCTCGAACCGGCATTCGCTTGCGACCTTCGAGTTGAACTTCCTCCAGGTCCAGCAAAGTTCCCTGGCCGCAAGCCACGCACAGTCTGCCACGGTCAGCGATCAGCGTCCCGGGATCGAGAGGCATGGTCTCGCCCGCGACTGGACGAGAAGCCGCCCAGATGTGCAGGTGTTTGCCGCGAAACCTCGTGTATGCCCCCGGCCAAGGCCGCAGGCCGCGAATGCGATTCCAAATCTCCAGCGCCGGGAGGTTCCAGTCGATCCGCCCATCGTCCTTTTTCAAAATGGGCGCAAGCGTCGCCTGCGCGTGATCCTGGGGATGGGCTTCGAGGTCGCCGCGTTCGAGCCGCCGCAATGTTTCAATCATCAAATCCGCGCCAACCTGGCTAAGCCGCTCGCCAAGTGTTTCCGCAGTGTCACCATCCTGAATTTCCACTTCCCTCTTCAGCAAAATGTCACCGGTATCCAACCCCACATCAATTCGCATCGTCGTGACGCCGGTAACGGCTTCGCCGCGAATCATCGACCACTGAATGGGCGCTGCCCCGCGATACTTGGGCAGAAGCGATGCGTGCAAATTGATACAGCCAAGGCGCGGCAGGTCGATCATCCATTTTGGAAGGATGTGCCCGTAAGCCACTACCACGATAGCGTCAGGCCGATAACGCGAAAGGAATTCCACTGTCGCGGGGTCCTTCAACTTTGCCGGCTGGTAGATCTCCAAGTCCGCGCGCAGAGCCGCTTGCTTCACGGGCGGAGCTTTCAGCTCATACCCGCGTCCGCTCGGTTCATCAAGATTGGTTACCACCAGGTCAATCGCAAATTTTTCCGTGATGAGCCTTTCCAGGGTGGGAACAGCGAAATCGGGTGTGCCGCAAAAGAGGAGGTTCATGGATAAAAAGAAAGAATTAGTGAACAGTGTACAGTGAAGAGCCGGCTGGAAGTAACCCTCCCCCCTGGCCTAAGTCTTTGAATCAACCTTCACTTTCCACTGTCCACTATTCACTGGTTTTCTACCATTCGCCGGCTTTCATCATTTTGCGCACTTTGCGCTTGATGGACTCCCGTTTCAGGCGGCCGACGTGTTGGATGAAGAGTTTGCCGTTCAGGTGGTCGATCTCATGGCAGAAAGCGCGCGCCAGCAGGCCCTCACCGGTCATAGTGAATTCCTGGCCGTGAATATCCTGGGCTCGCACCGTGACACGCTCCGGGCGGGGCGTCTTGGCGCGAAAGTCCGGCAAGCTCAAACACCCCTCCTCTTGCACGAGCTCGCCTTCCATAGAAACAATCACGGGATTGGCCAGCACCAGCTTGGTCTTGGGATCTTCGCCCGAAGTCGTGTCTATGACGGACAAGCGCAGGGGCAAGCCGATTTGCGGTGCCGCCAAACCCACGCCATTCGCCGCGTACATGGTTTCAAACATGTCTGCCACGAGTTTTTCAAATTTCCCGTCGAAGTCAACAATAGGATTGCCGGGCCTCTCCAGAACTTCTCGACCGTATTTGACAATGGGATAGATCATAGGGATAGGATTTAGGAATCAGTTTTCCGGAGCGTCCATCAAAAGCTGCGCACCTGCTCCTGGTACGCGTGAAAATTGCGGAGCGTCTCTTCCATCGAGTCTCCGCCAAACTTCTCCAGAACTGAACGGGCCAGGATGAGCGCCACCATCGCTTCACCCACTACGCCGCTCGCTGGCAGCACACAAACATCCGAGCGCTCGTAGGCGGCTTTGACCGTTTCTTTAGTTTCAAAATCCACCGATTCGAGCGGACGCCGCAGCGTGGAAATGGGTTTCAGATAACCTCGCACCACCAGGTCCTCACCATTGGTAATTCCACCCTCCAGGCCGCCGGCGCGATTGGTTTTGCGAGTAAAGCGGGCGTTGGCGCGGTCGTATCCAATTTCATCGTGCACGCTTGAGCCTATCGCCGTCGAGTTGGCGATGCCGCTGCCGATTTCTACCGCTTTGACAGCTTGAATCGACATTACCGCCTGAGCCAACTGGCCGTCGAGCCGCTCATCCCACTGGGCGCACGACCCCAAGCCGGGAGGAAGGCCACGCACGATCACTTCGAACGTTCCGCCCACGGTATCGCGGTTTTCCGTAGCGCGATCCACCGCTTCTTTCATGCGAGCTTCGGTGGCGGGGTCCACACACGCCAGCATCAAATCCTCCCGATCCCGCAGAGCCAACACCTCCTCGAACGCTACAGGGTCATCGGCCAGTCTCACCTCGCCGAGCGCCACAACGTGACTGGCCACTTCAATGGCAAAATTCTTCAAAAAGAGCTTGGCCACAGCCCCCACCGCCACCCGCGCGGCAGTCTCGCGCGCGCTGGCTCGCTCCAGAACATAGCGCGCCTCGCGAAAATTGTACTTCAGGCATCCCGCCAAATCTGCGTGGCCAGGTCGCGGCGGGGAAAGCGGTTTGTACTTGGCACGTGATTCCGGCCAGTCTTCGACCGCCATCGCCTC
Organism: uncultured Acidobacteriota bacterium; assembly: GCA_963825395.1. Lineage (GTDB taxonomy): Bacteria > Acidobacteriota > Terriglobia > UBA7540 > UBA7540 > Bog-366. Next base: position 4,211 of record CAWGTQ010000078.1, read on the forward strand.
TTTCCAATTTTCCCAATCCCGATTCACGATCAGGATGGCGATGGGCGAACCGATGGTCTGGCCATGCCTCACCCCGGAAAGGAACTGCGCAGTGTCGGTTTCAATCTTCATGCGCCCACCGCGCCCGTAGCCGCCCTGACGGCGCCTCAGCTCACGCTCCACATAATCAAAGTCGATCCGCAGCCCTGCGGGCAACCCTTGAAGGATGGCGACCAAGCCTTGACCGTGTGACTCTCCAGCGGTTTGGAAACGCAGCATGTCTCTCACTTTGACGCCGACGAGTTGAGGCGCCAGGACCTTTGAATTTTAGCGAATTCCGCGCCAACGGTCAAAAATCTGCGCACCCCAGGCCAAGCGGATTCCCCGGCACGAGCGCCATCTTTCATTCCCATGAGTGCGGATTTTGCGCCCCTCACCGGGCCTTCTAGTCTATAATTCAGCACTCTCGGGGTGCCTATGCGCTACCTGCTGCTCAGCGACGTCCATTCCAATCTCGAAGCGCTCTACACTTGTCTTGATCTCGCCGCCGGGAAATATGACATGGCGGTTTGTTTTGGCGACCTCGTGGGCTACGGCCCGAATCCCAACGAGGTGATCGATAAGATTCGCAACCTTTGCCAGGTCGTCATCCGCGGCAACCACGACAAGGCCTGTTGCAAGCTTGTCGACGGCAAGGAATTCAATCCTTACGCGCGCATGGCCACGGAGTGGACCAACCAAAACCTCACGCCCGAGCATCTCGAGTACCTTCGCGCCCTCCCCATGGGTCCCGCCGTAATGGAAGGATTCATTTTCGTGCACGGGTCACCCAGCGATGAGGACGAGTACATTCTGGGGCCCGCGCAAGCGCTGCCACTGTTGCGCGGCCCGCAAACTCAACTCGTTTGCTTCGGCCATACGCATCTGCAAGGCGGCTTCATGCTTACGCCTGCCGCGCGTTTTCAATCCATCCGCATCCCTGCCACCCCGGATGGATTGACCCTGACGGTCCGGCTCGAAGACTCCGCGCGCTATCTGATCAATCCCGGATCCGTGGGCCAGCCGCGTGACCACGACTGGCGCGCCGGGTTTGCCGTTCTCGACTTGGACCGGAAAGAAGTGGAGTACTACCGCACTCCTTACAATGTGGCCCTCACCCAAGCCAAGATGGAAAAGGCCGGACTGCCTCTGCCCCTTTATCGCCGCCTGGAATTGGGACGGTAGCAAATCGGGAAAGGCCGAAATTTGAAAACCCAAACTCGAAAATCGGGGCGAATTTCGAGTTTCGACTTTTTGCTGCTCAAAACTCCACGTACACCGGCTTCACGTTTGGGGGCGCTTGATTCCAATCCGCCGGCATATGGTCGAAGGTAACGCGGAAGGCACGGGTTTCACCCGGCTGCAAAGGAGTGGCGCGGTCCGCAAGAGGATGTGCGGTTTCTCGCAGCACCACCTGGTTGAACGGATCCACGAAATTCAATTCCACGTCGAGGCGGCGAACCGGTTTCGATCCATGGTTCGAGACGCTGCCATCCAGATAGGTTACCGTGTCACCAAGGAAATTGGCGGCTGCGCTCATATGCATATCGACGAAAACAAGCGCGTCAAGGTATGCCTTCTGTTCAGCGCCCAGCGCCGCCCTCGCCGAATCGGCCGAATCAGGGCGTGATACCGCCTGATGTTGCTGGAGAACAAAAATGGCGACCAGTCCCGCCAGCACCACTGACACAATAATGATGATAATTAGCGTGGAAATACCGTGATCGTTCCGAGGCATGGTTGTCAATCAGGTTCCGGCCACCGTCAGGCCGGAAATCAGTAAAGTGGGCGCCGCGATGGCGCTGTGAAATTCCAGGTCAGAGCCCACCATCTCAATGTGGTTCAGCATTTCCGCCAGATTTCCTGCGATGGTGACCTCTTCCACCGGATAGGCAAATTCTCCGTTTTCAATCCACATCCCGGAGGCCCCGCGGGAATAATCACCCGTCACAATATTCACGCCGAAGCCGATCAAGTCCGTAACATAGAGGCCCGCCTTCACGGACTTACGGATTTCCTCGGCGGTGTGGAGGCCAGGCGCCAGGTATAGGTTCTTCGGCCCCACGCTGGGCGGTCCGGACACACCCCGCGAGGCGTTCCCGGTGGTCCGCATGTTCAGCTTGCGCGCCGTGTAGCAGTTTAACAGGTAATTGCTGAGCACGCCTTTTTCAATGACGGGCGTTATGGAAGTAGGAATCCCCTCGCCATCAAAGGGGCGTGTGCCGAACCCGCCCGGACGCAAGCCGTCATCAAGGACGGTGACGCGTTCGTTGGCCACTTTCTGCTTCAGCTTCCCGGTAAGAAACGAAGCGCTGCGATAGATGGCGTCGCCGCGCACCGCCTCAAAAATATGGCCGACCAGCGCGGGCGCGGTTTCCGGATCAAAAACCACCGGCACCTGGCAAGTCGCCATTTTGCGCCCTCCGAGCTTGCGTAAGGTGCGTTCGGCAGCCTTGCGTCCCACCGCCTCAGGACTTTCCAGCCCGCTTCTGCGGCGGGATACGGAATACCAGTAGTCACGCTGCATGCCGCCATCCTCCGCCACGGGAGCGACGGAGCCCGCGCAGTAGGATGACCGGTAACTGCCCACGAAACCCAGTGAATTCGCGTAAGCCCTACGCCCTACACTCGCCTCAAACCACGCCCCCTCAGAATTCTTGATGCGGGGATCGGCGCCGAGCGCCGCCTGCTCTGCGCGCCGGGCGTAGTCAATACGTTCTTCGGTGGAAATTTCGCTCACATCCTCGGAGTAAATTCCCAAATCGCCTTCGTAACGGCCCAGCAGCGCCGCGTCAGGCAAGCCGCTGGCGGGGTCTTCCGAGGTGACCCGTGCCATGGCCAGCGTGCGCTCCACCAGCCGCTCCAAAGACTGCGGGGAAAAATCGCTGGAGAAGGACGATGCGCTGCGTAAGCCGCGGAAAATGCGCAATCCCACGGCCTTGGAGGCAGCCTCCTTCAGCTTCTCGATCTGGCCGAGCCGCAGCGTGGTGGAAAATTCATCCGCTTCGTACACGGTCACATCCGCCGCGGTAGCGCCCGCCCGCTTCGCGCGGTTCACCAGTTCCACAGCAATCTGTTCCAAGTGTTGTTCCATAAGCAGGAGTTAGAAGTCAGAAGTTAGAAGCTGGGAGTCAGAAGTCAGAATGCAGCAGACGGTAGAAGATAAACTGTGAAAGGGCACGGCAGCCCCAATTCCGGTCCACAGTATGCGCTGCGTCGTATCTTTTCTTCTGACTCATTACTCCTAACTTCCAGGTTCTCTAGGTAAATGTCGCCGGGTCTCGCGGGGCAGTTCCCCCCACGGTCAGTCTGCTGACTTTGATGGTGGGAATGCCCACTCCCACCGGCACGCTTTGCCCATCCTTACCGCAGGTACCGATTCCCGGGTCGAGCTTCAGATCGTTGCCCACGGCGGTGACGCGGGTCAGCACCGAGGGGCCGTCGCCGATCAGCGTAGCGCCCTTCACCGGCGCCGTAATCTTGCCATCCTCGATCAAGTAGGCTTCCGATGCCGAAAACACAAACTTGCCGTTGGTAATGTCAACCTGGCCACCGCCGAAATTGGCTGCGTACAGCCCGCGTTTGACGGAGCGAATGATATCGTCCGGAGCGTCCGTGCCCGCCAGCATGTAAGTGTTGGTCATCCGCGGCATGGGAATGTGCTCGTAACTTTCCCGCCGCCCGTTGCCCGTCCGCGTAGTCTTGAGAATGTCGGAGCTCAGCTTGTCCTGCAAATAGGCACGCAGGATGCCGTTCTCAATCAGCGTGGTCTTTTGGGTGGGCTCGCCTTCATCATCCACATTCAGCGAACCGCGCCGCGCGGGAATGGTGCCGTCATCGACCACCGTGCAAATGTCGGAAGCCACGCGCTGTCCCATCTTGCCGCTGAAAGCCGAGATGCCCTTGCGGTTGAAATCCGCTTCCAGGCCATGGCCGATGGCTTCGTGCAGCAGAATGCCCGGCCATCCAGGGCCGAGGACCACTTCCATCTCGCCCGCCGGGGCTTCCAGCGCCTCGAGCTGAACTATCGCCTGCCGTGCCGCTTCTTTTGCAAAGTGTTCGGGCGACCGTTCACCCGAAAAGAATTCCAGCCCCACGCGCCCGCCGCCGCCGCTGGAACCGGATTGAAGCTTGGTCCCGTCCTGCGCAATGGTGAAAACACTGAGGCGGACGAGCGGCTGGAAATCCGTAACCACCCGGCCGTCCGAACCGGCGATCAGCACGTGGCGAATCTGGTCGCCGTAAGCCGCGCGCACCTGCTTGATGCGCGAGTCGTATGCCCGCGCGGCGACGTCCGCGCGGACCACCAGTTCCAGCTTGTCGGACAAATCACGATCGGTGGAGGGCAACGCCACGGGGTAGAAATCGTGCTTGGCATCGAGTGCGCTCAAGCCCACCGTCGAAACCCGCGCCGGTCCGCTGGCAATCCGCGCCGCAATCTTCGCGGCCTTGGTGATCTTTTCCGGCGCCAAGTCATCCGTGTAGGCGTAACCCGTCTGCTCCCCCGCCACCACGCGCACGCCACAGCCCATGGAAATCCCTTCGGTCGCGGTCTTAACCAGCGACTCGTCCACGAGCAGTGACGACATGGTGGTGTGCTCAAAGTAGAGATCCGCGTACTCACCACCCTCGGAGAGCGCCGCCCCCAGATACTGCGAGAGATTCGCCTCCGTCAGCCCAAAGCGGTCGAGAAAAAATCGATCGGAATTGCCCATACTCGTAAGCCCACCTGATCTAAAGCGCGTCGGCCACACCAAGCGTCGCGGCCAACACCCTAAATTCCAACGTAACACACAGACCCACAGGTGTCAATTTTGCAGAAATTGGTTCATCGGCTCATAGGGCCATCGAGCCATCACGCAATTTTGTATTTTCGATTTTGGATTTTAGATTGGTGATGGGACTCTGGACCCCGGACCCTGGACCTCGGACTTCGGACCCCGTATCTCGTCACTCATCTTTCGCCGCTGCCTTTTCCACCTCCCACAACTCCCTTCGGGAAATCGCAGACCCCCAAGAACCGGGGTGTGCGCCGGCCCGTCCTGCAAAAAAAGTTATGCAAAAAAAGATATTGCACGGGATTACTTGGCGGGTATATCCTGCGAACCAGTTAAGGGCCAAAAGGGAAATTCCAGCGCATACCGTAGCGACGCGATATTGGGTAGGCCGACTGCCGCTCAACCATACACGAGTAGGACGGAGTTCCTCCCGACCGCGCGCCATCTGAGAATGGAGGATTGCTAACATGCCACAAATCCAAGGATCTCTTAAGCTCAGTCCAACGCTTGGGGGGCTTCAATCAGGTGTCCTCAAGATCTTTACCGCGAAGGCGCCCCAGCTTGATCCCACGAAGATCGTGCCAATGTACAGCAAGGGTGTGCTGACAAATGAGAATCTGCTCAATGACCCCGTACTCGCAGGTTTCAGCCAACAGGTCACTACGCAGCTCAACAACGCCAAGACTCTGATGAATCAATTGGGATACACGGATGTCACCAAGGCACCGGCCATAAGCGTGAATCTTTCCTCACTCAAAGTGGTACCGGGACAACTGAAAATGCCGAGTACTATCGTAGTGCAACCTATCTTGCCAGTTTCAACCATCCACCCTATCGAAGCTGCGCCGGTCGTGGCGAAGTCCGGCGCTGTCGAGGTTAAGCCTGCTGCTGTCATGGTTAAGCCTGCCGCGGTTGTGGATAAGCCGGCTGCGCCTCAACCGCGGAACGTCCCAAGCGGAGGTTCCCCAGGTTTCTCGCCGGTTTCGTGGCTGGTCAACGAGGCGGTCATCATTGCCTCCAGCCTCGACCTGACCAACACTAATCTCATCATCGACCCCTCTGTAAGCAAGTTGACCATTATCGTCGAGACGCTAACCTGTGGGGCCGGCGCGCAAATCACTTACAACGACGCGACCGTCTGGAATCCGTCGCCGCTGCCACAAACTACGGCACAGCCCGGCAACAGTTATAACCAGAGCAACCATCCCGATGGCCAGGACAATGGTCCGAGCGGCGGAAACGGTTCCAATGGCCAGCCTGGCAGTCCTCAAACCGTCGCGCCTCCTGCGGCGCCGAGTATCAACATCTACGCGCTGAACATTACCGGCATGCCCGCTATCAACGTGCAAGGTTTGAAGGGTGCGCCGGGCAATCCGGGTCAGAACGGCGGAAGCGGCGGGAACGGCGCCAAGGGCATTAACGGAACTGACGTTGCGGTTCTAGGTGTAGGAGCCTGCGTTAAGACCCCCGGTAACGGTGGCAATGGCGGCCATGGGGGAAACGGTGGAAACGGTGGCAATGGTGGGCAGGGCGGCGCGGGCGGCTCCTTCTTCATTGCCACCACCGATGCCAACTGGCAGGCATTGCTCAATCAGTCGTGGCAGATTGCCAATACCGGCGGTCCGGGTGGAAATCCCGGCTTACCCGGAAGCGGCGGTGCGGGCGGCGCGGGCGGTTATCCCGGTGACCCGTCACCAGGGGGCGCCTGCAGCCACGCCTCGGGTGGCAGCAATGGCGCCCCCGGAGTCGGTGGCAATCCTGGCGCTTCTGGACCGGCCGGAAGCGGGGGAGTCATCACACCCACAATCATCACGGCAGCCGAGTGGGAGGATGAACTCACGCTTCCCTGGCTGCAAACTATCAATCCCAGCCAAGGCCCTCCTGGCACGGCCGTAACCGCCGTTGGAATAAACGTTGATGCCGGGGACACGGTGCTTGTGAACGGTCAAAACGTGGCCGCCACTTCTCCCGCCACCGGCCAACTGCATTTCACCTTGCCCGCCACGCTGGCCGGCGGCACCGCCACGATTGCCATTCGCCGGGCGAGCGACGGAGTGGCGAGCAACTCGATGAACTTCAGCGTGCAGCCTCTCATCCTCAGCAGTTCGGCGGCCGGGGGCTTTACTCCCGGACAGACGATCACATTGAACGGGGCCGCTTTTCTCCCCAACGCCAGCGTCCATTTCACCCCCTCGGGACAAGCCGAACAGGTGATCGTTCCGCAATCGATCGCAGCCAACGGCGCCTCCCTCCAATTTGTTGTGCCCGCCGCCACAAGCGCGACGTCCCAAGGTCAAGCGGCAGCGACGGTCATGGTCGTAAATCCGGATGGATCAAAGAGCAACGCCCTCCAGATTACGCGGCTCTCGTTCGTGACGAATGGGTTCCTGCCCAATCCCAACGGCTTCGCCTTCCAAAACTTCGCGCCGGGCACACCCGATTGGGGCACGTTCACAGATGATTTCGGCAGCGTGGAGGTACCCGCCAGCGCAATTACCATGCCGGTCCTGACGGGCGCCTACTTCGGTGCGTACGAGTACTTTCTGGGCTCGGCCTGCACCGGTCTTTGCACGGGATTTTCCCTTGCCGCGATGAATCGCTTTCTGAATGGCGAGACGCGCACGGTGGATGAGGCTGCAGCGCCAACACCCGCCCTCACGCGTGAATTCACTGTGAACATGGGCCGGCTGTTGAGCGGGCAACTTCTGAGCACATTCCTTAGCCAGTGCCTGAACGGGTTGCCGCAGGCCCAAACCACGCTCGAGCAAATTGAACAGACTTTCACCAAGGGTCCCACCCGGGACAACATGCCCATCATCTTCTTCATCCCGGCGGGCTTACCCGTGTCAAGCCAGTGGTTCAACAACCTCAATGCCAGCCATTGCCTTGTTCCCTACATGCTGACCCGGCCCGTTGGCTGGACGAGCGGGTATAATGGTGTCCAACTCTTTCTCTACGATTGCAATGACCCGGAAAACAATGCCTGTTGTCTGACGTTTCAGCAACGTGGAAACACCCTGGCTTTCAGCTATAGCGCGGACTCCACCGTCTCTAGCGATAACGGATGGACTCTCGGCATCTTGACGATGGACCAAGCGCTTTACAATTCGGTTGATCTGCCGTGGGTCTATGGAGCTGAGGCGGCGTTGGAATTCGTGGTGGATGTCATTCTGAGTCCCGCGACTCTGGCCGTGAGCAACCTGGCGGGCCAGACCACCGGCACGCGCGGCAACACCATCGTGGCCGAGGTGCCAGGCGCCATCCCGTCTCTCCAGCGCATGCACAATCTGGTGATGATTCCTCGGCAAATGGCGCTCCAGAGGACCATCCAGGGCACGGGAGCGGGCACCTATACTTACGCCAGCATTGCCCCGCCCGACCCGACCGCCCCGGCGACGGCTTTCAACGGCCTGCTTCCGCCGGGTGGGCAGTCGGCGCGCATCGCCGCCGGCGCGCGTGGCCTTACGCTACAAAACGTTTCCTGCACGGCCACCACGCGCGATGTGGTGCTTGTGGGACCGAACAATTACTCGATCCAGATCAGCACCAATGAGACCGGCAAGACTTTTGATGCGTTATTGACGCAAAGGTACGATGTGCAGACCGGCGCTGCCCCCAATATCCAGACCACCTCGCAAATGCAGTTGGTCGCGGTGACGGGCTTGAGTCTGGCACCGAGCGAGCAACTGCTGCTGTGGAGCGATGAAATCCTTGGCCAGGTGGGCGTCTCCAACACCGGCGCTGCCAAAACTTTTAAGGTTGCGGTTTCTATAGTGGACCCCGCCACGGGGAAAGTCACGGCTTCTCAAACCGTGGCGGGTTCAGTGGCCGCCAATGCGGATTTCGCCATGGCTGTCGCCGATTGGAGTCAACTCAGCAGCGCTCCTACCACAAAACAAGGTGCGCTTCGGGCGCTGCTGCCTTCGAATTTTCAGATGCCGACGGTGCAATAGTCGGCATCCCTTGGAAATCGCATCGGGCTGTGGGGGAAATGGCACGGCCATCTTGGCCATGACACCGAAGGGCAAAGGCAGCGCGCGCCCCTTGCGCGTCTCGGCGAGGCGGGAAAAGCCTATGGCGCAGAGTTGGTCTTCAACCAACTTTGCGCCCCTGCCCCATGGCGATCGAAAAGCAGGTCATCGGGGAGTTTTTTGTTTGCCGATTGTGGCCCTGATCGCTCTCGAATCGCGAAGGGCTCATTCCAAGTTCCCACACCGAGCCCTGCCCTCAGCCTCCCGCTCCCAGCTACGAGCACGCTACCTAGCCGGCCGCTTTTTGGGCTTGCGCCCAAGCGTTTGCAGCTATAAAGTTTGTGCGGATGTTGTGACTTAGCTTGTCCTCGCCGGACGCTGTCAAATTCAGGGAGGGGCCGGAGTCTCGGAAGTATGTGGCGTGCTGCTGATGCCCCTTGAAGGATCCCCTAAATGGATGACCACACGCATTTGCATCATCACTCTCCCAGCCTATCGGTTCATCACGCGCATGAAGCATACCCCTCTCGCCGCGATTTTCTTCGTGTCCTGATGGGTGGAGCCCTGGCCGGGGCATCGATCCTGGAGCTGGCCTATCATCGCGCCGCATGGGCGCGAGCCGCGCTTGACCCCGGTTCCAAGCTCTTCGATATCGAGAAGGCCGCAGAGGGCATTTACTTCGCGCAGGCAAGGGCGCAAGCGATGATCAACTGCAACGCGGCCATCTTTGTGAGGGCGAAAGACGTGGTCGTGGTCGACGCTCACTCCAAACCATCGGCCGCCACCTCGCTGATTGGCCAGATCAAGCGGGAGATCACGGAGAAGCCGGTGCGTTATGTTATTAACACGCACTTTCACTGGGATCATACCCAGGGCAACCATGCCTATCGCGTCGCGGAGCCGAAGATTGACTTCATCGCCAGCGCCGCCACCAAACAACTCATGTCAGACTTGGCGGTTGCCCGGCTGAAGGCTTCTCTCGAGCAGGCGCCCAAGCAGGTGGACGGTCTTCGGGCCCGCGCGGCCAAGTCCGCCTCTGCGGAAGAGAAAGCTTTCTGCGCCGAGCAGATCCGGCAGATCGAAGCCTATGAGGCGGAACTCCAGAACTACACTCTCGAATTGCCTACCATCACCTTCGAAAAGTCGTATTTGCTCCAGGATTCGGCGCAAGACCTTCATATCGAGTTTCACGGCCACGCCCATACGGCCGGCGACGTTGTGGTCTTTTGTCCGCAGAAGCGCGTGGTCGCCACCGGAGATATGATCCACGGCTTTCTACCCTTCATTCTCGACGGCTACCCGCGGGTTTGGCCCGGCACCATCCACTCGGTGGGCCAGCTTGAGTTCACGAAAATCCTGCCCGGACACGCCTCACTTCAGGAGGGGCGCACCACCATGTCCAACATGGCCAACTACATTGAGGAACTGACCGCGAAAGTCGAAGAGGGTAAGAAGGCGGGCCTCACCGTGGTTGACTTGCAAAAGCGGATCACCGTCGCTTCCCTCAAGTCGCTCCAGTCAAACGGGTACGGAGAGTACATCCAGCGCAACAACGCCCGGTTTAATCCCACCTTCGGGAAGTTGCCCCCTCTCCAGAACGGCGTGAACACCAACATCGGCGAGATCTACAGTAACCTTGACCGTGTGTAGACGGGCAACGCGATCCAGATTATTGTTTGGCTCTGCCGCCGCCGGCCGCTGCCTGGTGCAACACAAACATGCCGTATTGTTTGGCCCTGCAGCGGGTAACCACGCTCACCTCAGTTTTGACTTCCACTTTCAACATTGAAGGAGAGACTTTCGGCTTTTCAATCTGCGACATGAAGTAGCCTCTAGCCTGTGCAGAATTATCTTGACATTTGTAGCGTAGAGTGATATACTGGCACGGTGTTGCTGCGGGGTAGGGTCATGTCCGCGAGCCCATCGCCCATCTTCGTCCCACTTTATCCGTCCAACCTGCAAAGTCTGCAAAGAGGAATTCCAGCGCCAAGCTCCGAGGGACGAAAATCCCGGGCTCAGGCAAAGTATGGAAGATTCCAACCTGCGCCATGGCGGCAGCGCACGGAATTGCTTTTCAGAGCCCGAAAGAACCAGGGGGCACAAAGAAATGAAGGTCGACCCGGCTATGTGTATGAAAACACAGCCAGAGTGACAAGATGTCATGCGGTTAACGCGCACTTTTCGACGAAAACAAGCGTATTTTGCGATACTGATGGCGAATGTGGAGGGCAGTATGAGCGGAAAGGGCTGAGGAGCGGTGCCATGTATCAGTTGTCAGGGACCAGGAGCCTAGAACTCGGGACGGCAGAGAGAAATCCGAGGAATCTGCGGAATCTGTCGATGCAGTTCGCCCTCCGCGCCGCGGGAGCAGGAAACCTCGAAAATGCTCCGTTTTGAAATGGCAGATTCAAAATGGGAAAGAGCAGGGCTGCATTCGAAGATCACAAATCACCCAATCACTCGATTGCCGGATTGCGCAGTGCCGGACCCCTCGGGGCGTACCGTTGCCCAGAAGTCAGCGGAGGCCAGCACGGGCACGATCTCGAAATCAATCAGATCGTCCCAATGGCTGGCCCAGGTCCGCAGCAGATCTGGGTTTGCTGCTTCCATGATTTGAAAACAGCGAACCCCGCTGGGTTCCACCCAGCTCGCGTGGTAGGTGACGCCCTCAGGGAGCATCCGGCCGCCTCGCTTGAAACGTTCACCAATCAGCGAGATGCTGCCCGGCTTGAAGTGCTCGATGACCATAAATAACATGCTCAGCAGTTTACACCAGCGTGGGATCATCGGCACGGGCAAAGGCCTGCGCACATACAAATTTGAAAGAATTCTTTTTTTTCTACGAGCGACGCCGCAATGTTCTTGAAACCAAACAGTGAGGAATTGGCGGTTAGGGCTAACGGGGATATGTTCTTATTTGAGGCAGCAGAATCACTGAGAAAGGTCAGGACTGCGTTCGAAGGTCTCGTGACGAAAAGCGAAGATCAAAAATCCAAAGGGGCATCACAACTCGGCAATCGGCATTGGAAAATCGACAATTCCTTGACGCTCGCAGGAGGCACGACATAGAATGACGTATTACTTTTTGTGCTGCAGGGCAAGAAGAGAGGGGTTATGTTAGACGGTCCGATTCCGGAGGGGCTTACTTTCGATGACGTCTTGCTGGTTCCCAACAAATCTGCAATTTTACCGACGCAAGTAGATACGCGCACGCGGGTGAGCCGCCACATAACCCTGAATATTCCCATTGTCAGCGCCGCTATGGACACGGTCACGGAATCGCGCCTGGCGATTGCACTGGCACAGCAGGGCGGCATTGGAATCGTTCACCGCAGCATGTCAATTGCCCAGCAGGCGCTGGAAGTGGATAAAGTGAAGCGCTCAGAAAGTGGGATGATCGTCGATCCCGTCACGATCGGGCCCAAGAACCGGATCGCCGATGCCCTCGAAATCATGAAAAAGTACAAGATTTCCGGCGTGCCCGTCACCCAGGAGGGCAAGCTGGTGGGCATCCTGACCAACCGTGACCTGCGCTTCGAGGATCGCCTGGATCTGCTCGTGGAAGAGGTGATGACCAAGGAAAATCTGATCACCGTGGCCATGGGGACGACCCTGGAAGAAGCCGAGGGGATGCTCCATAAACACCGCGTGGAAAAGCTTCTCGTTGTAGATAAGTCGTATAACCTTCGTGGTCTTATTACCGTAAAGGATATTCAGAAGAAGATTAAGTACCCCAATGCCTGCAAGGACGAGCAGGGGCGCCTGCGCGTGGGCGCGGCCCTGGGAGTCACGGGCGATTACCTGGAACGCGCAGCGGAACTGGTGAAGGCCAAGGTGGATTTGCTGGTCGTGGACACCGCCCACGGCCATTCCACGCGCGTGCTCAGCGCGGTTGAGGACTTGAAGAACAAATTCCCCAACCTCGACCTGGTGGCCGGCAACGTGGCCACTTTCAACGGCGCGTGCGACCTGCTGCAACTCGGGGTGGACGGCGTGAAAGTGGGGATTGGCCCAGGTTCCATCTGCACCACGCGCGTGGTGACGGGCGCCGGAGTGCCGCAAATCACCGCCATCGCCGAGTGCGCCCGCGCGGCCGCCAAGGCCGGCGTACCCCTCATCGCCGATGGGGGCATCAAGTTCTCCGGTGACGTTTCCAAAGCTATCGCCGCCGGCGCGAGCTCGGTGATGCTGGGCAGCCTGTTTGCCGGCACGGAAGAAAGCCCCGGCGAGACCATTCTCTACCAGGGGCGCAGCTTCAAGTCTTATCGGGGCATGGGATCGATCGCCGCCATGACCGCCGGGTCGGGTGACCGCTACTCGCAGGAACGGGAAGTGGCGCGGGGAGAAATTTCCAAACTGGTTCCGGAAGGGATCGAGGGGCGCGTCCCGTATAAAGGCATGCTGGAGGAGCTCGTCGCGCAACTGGTGGGCGGCTTGCGTTCCGGCATGGGCTATTGCGGCTGCGCCAACATCGAAGAACTGCAACAGCGCGGCCGCTTCGTGCGCATCACCTCCGCGGGCTTGCGCGAAAGCCACGTCCACGATGTCATCATTACCAAGGAAGCGCCGAACTACTCGCTGGACTGATCCCTATTGCCCGCGCCGCTTACGCGAAGAATAAGAGTGTGGCAGCAACCAACGCCAGAAGGCTGGAAAGGGCAAAGGGCGCGGCGGGCGAGTAACGCTGCCAGATCCATCCCGCCAGGCAGCTTGCCGGGAAATGCGGCAACTCCCGACGACCCAATTGAAAACCCCGAAGACCGAAGCCCGCGAATCGACCCGGCGCCAGGTCGGCGACCCAGGCCTTCATTACTCCTTCAGTCAACGCGTAATAAGTCCCGTATACCGCAAAGAGAAACCACACAAGCTGAGGGGTCCGTAACCAGGCGAATCCCGCGTACACTGCCGAGTAAATCAAATAGCCCGCCACAATCAGCCACCGGCGCGGCACGCGGTCGGAGAGCTTCCCCGCCGGCCAGCTCAATGCCGCGTAGACCACATTGAACAGAAGCCCCAGCGCGGGGGCAGTCCATGCGCTCATGCCAAGGTTCTGCGCGCGCAGGATCAAGAACAAATCCGAGGAATTGCCGAGAGAGAACAGCCCCACGGCGACGAAAATCAGAAGCAGCTTCCCGCGCGGGAACCGGTTAGAAGGCTCTGCCGAACGCGGGGAATCGGCTGAGACGTCCGCAACGCGCCGGACTTCCTTGACGGCGAACCACGCCAATAGAATGCTCGCCAGGCCTGGAATCGCCGCCATCCAAAAGACGTCGCGAATTTTCCCCGCAAACAACCTCAGGAAAAGGATCGCGCTCAGCGGTCCCACAATGGCGCCCGCAGTATCCATGGCTTGGCGCAAACCGAATGCGGCCCCGCGATGCGCAGGGTCAACAGAATCCGCCATCAGCGCGTCGCGCGGAGCGGCGCGGAACCCTTTGGCGGCGCGGTCGCCGAATCGAATCCAGAAAACCTGCTCCCACGAATGCGCCATGGCCAGCAGAGGCTTCACAATGTTCGCTAATGTGTATCCCGCCGCGGCCAGAGGCTTGCGCCGGCCGAGGGAGTCGGAAAGCCAGCCCGAAAGCAACCGGGAAAAACTGGCAATGGTCTCGGCGGCTCCTTCAATGAAACCAAAGGCCATGGGCGGCGCGCCCAACACGGTGACCAAGAACTGTGGCAGAAGCCAATAACCCATCTCCGTTGAGGTGTCATTGAAGAACGCCACCCAGGCGAGAACCCAAACGTTCCTCGGCAGGCGAGCATTTGCTTTTGCGGCTGTGGCCCCGTGCGTGGCTTGTTCATTTCCCATCGCCTTCGCGCCCCACAAACAGAAAATCCCGGCCCGAAGTGAAATCCTTCGGGCCGGGATCGTCAAACTCAGGCCGGTAAACTGGCCAACCTTCCAGCGACTACTTCTTGTCGCCGCCTTCTTCTTCAGGTGGAGGCGCTTGTTCCTTGGCTTTGGCTTCTTCCGCAGCTTTGCGCTGAGCTTCCGCTTTCTTGGCGCGCTTGGCGGCCAGCCGTTGGAGGACTTCGCTGCCCACAAGCTCGAGCACCGCCAAGTCCGCGCCATCCCCCTGGCGCCAGCCGGCATGAACCAGCCGCGTGTACCCGCCTGCACGCGTGGCGTATCGCTTGGAAAGCTCATCAAAAAGGAACTTCACGGCGCTGGGATCGAGCAGATAGCTGGCCGCCTGGCGCCGAGCTGCCAAGTCGCCGCGCTTCGCCAGCGTGATCATCCACTCCGCCAGCGGGCGCGCCGCTTTGGCCTTGGCCACGGTCGTTTCAATCCGCTCCCTCTGAATCAGTGAGGTCACCAGATTCCGCAGCAGCGCACGCCGATGCTCCGTGTTCCGGCTCAGCTTTTTTCCGTAATTCCGATGTCGCATATGGTCGATTACCTATAAGCAGTGGTTAGTGGCTAGTGGTTAGCGATTAGCGGTCGGTGCTCAACCACTATCCACTACCAACTTGCCACTGTACTTCTAAACTTGTGGCTGAGGAGGCTCAGGAGCCGGAGTCAACGGGTTGCCTTTCTCATCGAATTTCAATCCCAGACTCAACCCCATGGCCGCGAGAATCTCTTTGATTTCATTCAGAGATTTTCGTCCGAAGTTCTTGGTCTTCAGCATCTCCTGTTCGGTCTTCTGAACGAGTTCCCGAATGGTCGTAATGTTGGCATTCTTCAGGCAATTGTAGGAGCGAACAGAAAGCTCCAATTCTTCCACCGAGCGGTCCAGGTTCTCGTTGTGAACGGGCGCGGGACGATCCTGCGCCACTTCCTGCACTTCCGGCTCCTCCTCAAAGTTGATGAAGATATTCATGTGGTCTTTGAGGAGCTTGGCGCCCAGGCCCACGGCGTCCTGCGGAGTTATCGCCCCATTCGTCCAAACGTCCAGCGTCAACTTATCGTAATCCGTCATTTGTCCCAGCCGGGCCGCTTCCACAGTGTAATTTACTTTGCGCAGCGGCGAATGGACGGAATCGACGGGGATATACCCAATGGGAAGGTCCTCATCGAAGTTCTTTTCCGCCGAAACGTACCCGCGGCCGATCTTGACCCGCATTTCGATGTGCAGGCTGCCACCTTCGCTGACGGTGGCGATGTACACATCCTTATCGAGAACCTCTACGTCCGCGTCTTCCTGAATCATCCGTGAAGTCACTTCGCCGGGCTTGTCCACATTCAAGTAGAGCGTCTTGGGACCTTCCACGCTCATCTTCAGCGGAATCTGCTTCAAGTTCAAAATGATATCCGTGGCGTCTTCAACCACGCCCGGGATGGATGAGAATTCGTGCATGACGCCTTCGATGCGCACCGCGGTGATGGCCGCTCCCTCGATCGAGGAAAGCAGCACGCGGCGCAGGGCGTTGCCGATTGTCGTCCCGAAACCACGCTCAAAGGGTTGCGCGGAAAACTGCCCATACTTGTCCGTCAACGTATCGGTGTTTGCTACCAGGCGCTTCGGTTTCTGGAATCCTTTCCAAAGCATCGCTTTCAAACCTCCCTTGGGGCCCACCTTGGCGGGCCACCTCTCGTGCACGCCGATCCCTGCTACTTCGAGTACAGTTCGACGACCATCTGCTCCTGAATCGGGAAATTCACGTCCTCGCGTTTAGGCAAGCGAAATGACCTTCGCCTTCAAGCCTTCGCGGTCCAATTGGAGCCAGGGTGGAACACTCCGGCCTCCGGAAAGATCCAGCGCGCGCTGCACCGCCGCCAGATTGCGGCTCGCTTCCTTCACGGCGATCTCCTGACCGGGGACGACGGCGAACGAAGGGATATTCACCTTGCGCCCCGACACCTGAATGTGGCCGTGGCGTACCAATTGCCGCGCCGCGGCGCGCGAAGAAGCCAGCCCCAGCCGGTAAACGGCATTGTCCAGCCGCCGCTCCAGCATCAGCAAGAGGTTTTCGCCGGTTACGCCTTTCATCCGCGCGGCCTTCTCAAAGTAGCTGCGAAACTGGTCCTCCAGGATGCCGTAAAAACGGCGCAGCTTCTGTTTCTCGCGCAGTTGCAGCCCGTACCCGACAATCTTGGGCCGACGGGATTTCCCATGTTGTCCCGGAGCGAAGTTGCGCTTTTCGATTTCGCACTTGTCCGTCAAGCAACGCTGTCCCTTCAGGAACAGCTTCATCCCTTCGCGCCGGCATAGCCGGCAAACCGCTTCACGATATCTTGCCAAACTAACCTCCTCAGGAACGAATCGCGAACTTCCGATATCGTCCTAAACTCTTCGGCGCTTGGGCGGGCGGCATCCGTTGTGCGGAATGGGCGTCACGTCTTTGATATTCCGCACTTCCAGCCCTGCGGTAGCCAGGGCGCGGATAGCGGACTCCCGTCCGGCTCCCGGGCCTTTCACCCGCACCTCTACGCTCCGCATACCGTGGTCGCGCGCCGCGTTGGCCACCCGCATCGCCGCCTGCTGCGCGGCAAAGGGCGTGCCCTTGCGCGAACCCTTGAACCCCAGCGAACCCGCGCTGGACCAGCAAATCACCCGGCCGTCAGAATCCGTGATGGCAACGTGCGTGTTATTAAACGTGGCCTCGACATGCACAATCCCGGTGGGGACAATGCGTTTTTCCTTTTTCTTAAAGACCTTCTTCTTGCCTGCTTTTGCCGCCGCTTTCGCCATGAATCCTCACTTAAGAATTTGATGCAGCCACTTGGCTAAGTCTTCGCCATGGACCGCTTCTTATTGGCCACCGTGCCCTTGCGCGGTCCCTTGCGCGTACGCGCATTCGTGTGGGTGCGCTGGCCGCGGACGGGAAGACTCCGCCGATGCCGCATCCCACGGTACGATCCGACTTCGATCAACCGCCGGATGTTCATCGCGGTCTCTTTGCGCAGGTCGCCTTCCACCGCCCCCTCTTCTTCCAGGATCTGGCGGATTTTGCTGGTTTCTTCTTCTGTCAGGTCCTTGATCTTCTTGTTCGGGTCGATACCCGACCGCATGAGAATGGAAAGTGACCGGGCCCGGCCGATACCGTAAATATAGGTCAGGCCAATTTCCGCACGCTTCTTGGGCGGCAAATCCACGCCCGCAATTCTTGCCATTTCAACCCTCCCGTCTCATCTGCCTTCAGCGCACTACCAGCAATAATCCAGGCGCGTGGCGCCGGCACGAATCATCCTTGCCGTTGCTTGTGCTTGGGGTTCTCGCAAATTACCCGCACCACTCCGCGCCGCCGAACAATCTTGCATTTGGAGCAAATCTTCTTTACTGACGAACGCACCTTCATGGAATTTCCTCATTAGGTCTCTGCGCATCAGGTACCCGGTTCCGACCTTTCCCTGACACCTGACACCTAGCACCTGGAACCGTGTTATTTATACCGGAACACAATCCGGCCCCGCGTCAGGTCGTAGGGAGACAATTCCACTGCAACCTTGTCGCCCGGGAGAATACGGATGAAGTTCTTCCGCATCTTTCCCGAAATGTGGGCCAGGACCTGGTGCTTGTTATCCAATTCAACTCGAAACATTGCATTGGGTAATGCTTCCAGCACCGTAGCCGTAACCTCGATCGCATCTTCCTTCGCCATACTTTTTAGCTCTCAGCTTTCAGCCCTCAGCTATCGGATTTCCGCCGTCGCATTCCAACCCTTCGTCCTTGAATGTCGCCTAGTGGCTTAGCTGAAAGCTGATGGCTGAGAGCTGACAGCTACGTTAAAACCGTGTCAAAACGTCGGGTCCATTCTGAGTGACCGCGACCATGTGTTCGAAATGCGCCGACAGCTTGCCGTCCACCGTAACGGCTGTCCAGTTATCGTCCAGGACTCGCACGGCAGGCCCACCGGCGTTCACCATGGGTTCAATGGCAAAGACCATGCCCTCTTTCAGCAAAGGCCCATGGCCCGCTTGGCCAAAATTGGGAATCTGCGGTTCCTCGTGCATCGCCTTGCCGATCCCGTGGCCCACAAACTCCCTCACCACCGAGTAACCGTTTTTCTCGGCATGCTGCTGCACGGTTGCCGAAATATCACCCAGGCGATTTCCCAGCCGCGCTTTTTCCAGCGCCAATTCCAGAGCTTCTTCCGTCACCTTCAGCAAGCGCTGAGCAGATTCGCTGATGGCTCCCACGGGGACCGTTATGGCGGAATCGCCATAGTAACCATCCAGCACTACGCCCATATCCAGGCTGAGGATATCGCCTTCCTTGAGCGTGCGGCGTTCCGAGGGGATTCCGTGAATAACCTCGTCGTTGACCGACGCGCACAGGCAGCAGGGATAGCCACGATACCCCTTGAACGCGGGCCGCGCCCCCAGCTCCTTCAGCCGCTTCACCACAAACTTCTCAAGGTCCAAGCGTGGTGATCCCGGGCCGCACCTGCTCGCGCATCTCGCCCAAAACCTGACGGACCATCCTGCCGCTGCGCCGTAGCTTCTCGATTTCGACCGATGACTTACAGATAATCATGCCTTTGAAAGAAAATCCACCAGCCCCTTGGCGATCACTTCGGGCTCCTTATTGCCGTCCACTGCCAGCAGCACCCCCTGGCCCCGATAGTACTCGATCAAAGGGCTGGTCTGCTTATGGTACGCTTCCAGCCGCTGCCGGATGGTGGTCTCGTTATCGTCCGCCCGGTGCAGCAACTTTCCCCCGTCCTTATCGCAAATCCCCTCGACCTTGGGCGGATTGAAGTAGATGTTGTAGATCTCTCCGCACACTGAACAGGTCTGCCGGCCGGTCAGGCGTTTCAGGAGCAACTCCTCATCCACCTCGATATCCAGCACCTGCGGCCGCCCTTGGCCCTTCGCCGCGAGCATCCGATCCACAAACTGCGCTTGCGTAGTCGTGCGCGGAAAACCATCGAGGATGAAACCCTTCTGGCAATCCGGTTCGCTTGCGCGCTCTTCCACGATGCCGCAAACCACTTCGTCAGGGACCAGCCCACCGGCTTCCATCTTTGCCTTCGCCGCCAGTCCCAGCGCGGTTTGTCTCTTCACCGCGTCCCGCAACATGTCGCCGGTAGAAATCTGCGGAATGCCAAAATGCTTGGCGACTTCCCGGGCTTGCGTTCCCTTCCCTGCGCCGGGGGCTCCCAGAAAAATCAGAGCATGCGCTCGCATGACTTCCCTCCGAACGCCTCATCGGGACGAAGACCGCCGTCCCCGCACCCTGCCCTTCTTCAAGAACCCTTCGTAATGCCGCATGATGAGCTGAGCTTCCACCTGCTGCACGGTGTCCATGGCCACTCCCACCACGATCAGAAGGGACGTTCCACCGAAATAGAAGTTCACGTTCAGCCCGTGTAGATATCCATGTCGGCAAGTGGGAGTCGAACCATCCGGCGCCCATCCAGCCCGGCAGGTGATTCAGGCGAAGCCCCGCAAGCATCAGTTCAGGAATAAGCGCCACCAAGGCCAGATAGAAGCCACCCACCCAGGTGATTTTTGTCAGGACATCATCCAGGTAGTCAGCGGTGCGCTTGCCCGGCCGGATTCCCGGCATGAACCCACCCTGCTTCCGGACGTTATCGGCAACGTCGTCCGGGTTGTATACAATCGAAAGGTAGAAGTGGGCAAAGAAAATAATCATTACGATGTACGTCAGCGTGTAAAGCGGCTCTCCATAGGCAAACTCCTTGGAAAACCAAGTAAAGCCGGCGCCAATGATAACGGATGACAGCGATAGGGCTTTGATCCAGGTGAAACAAACTCAGCGTTTGTGGAAACGTTAAGATAGAAACCGCAAAAATAATCGGCATCACGCCGCCGCTGTTCACCTTGAGCGGCAGGTGAGTGGAGACCCCACCCATGATTCTACGCCCTACCACCCGTTTCGCATATTGGATGGGTATGCGCCTTTCACCGCGTTCCACAAAAACGATGAATGCAACAATAGCCAGCATGAAGCCCAGAAGCAAAAAGAGTATAAGGAAATTCCAGGTGTGATTGACAAAGACCTTTTCATAAAGGTCGGCCGCAGCTCGAGGCAGCCCCACCACGATGCCGGCGAAAATCAACAGGGACATCCCGTTGCCGATGCCGCGCGCAGTGATCTGCTCGCCCAACCACATAATAAAAATGGACCCCGTCGTCAGTGTCAGCACGGTGGAGAAAACGAAAGCGGGGCCGGGATGATTGACCAGGCCAACCCCCAAGGCCGTCTGCTTCTCCAGGGCGATAGCGATGCCGAAAGCCTGGAACGCGCTCAAGCCCACCGTCATCCAGCGGGTATACTCGGTTATCTTCCTACGTCCTAAATCGCCTTCTTTCGAGAGTTTTTCGAGGTGCGGCGAAACCACGGTGAGCAATTGCAGGATGATCGAAGCCGTAATATACGGCATGATTCCCAAAGCAAAAACCGTCAGGCGCCGCAGGCTGCCGCCGGAGAACATCGCCAGCAATCCAAACAGCGAGCCTCCCATCTGGCTGAACATCTGTTCGAAAACATCGGCATTAATACCGGGCGTGGGGATAAATGCCCCTAACCGGTAGACGGCCAGCATCGCCAGGGTAAACAGGATGCGTTTTCGTAGATCCGGAATCTCGGTAATGCTTTTCAGAGATTCGAGCATTACGAAATGACCTCAGCCTTCCCGCCAGCTTTCTGGATCTTCTCCAGGGCGGACTTGGAAAACAAGTGTGCGGAAACCTGCAGGGGGGACTTCAGTTCGCCGCCACCGAGGACCTTCAGTCCCGCGCCCAGTTGCTTCACCAGGCCGCGGGCGACGAGGAACTCCGGCGTAATCTTCTCTTCCGGTTTGAAATTCTCAAGGTCCTTCAGGTTCACGACGGCATAATGTTTGCGAAAAATGTTGGTGAAGCCCCGCTTGGGCAGGCGGCGGTGGAGCGGCATTTGCCCACCCTCGAAGCCCGGACGCATGCGCATGCCCGCCCTCGACCGCTGGCCTTTCGAGCCGCGGGTGGCCGTCTTCCCGTGTCCTGATCCCATCCCCTGACCGATTCGTTTGGAGCGCTTGTTGGCCCCCACCGGCGGTCGGAGTGTTCCAATATGTGTTGCCATATTCTTCAGCCTATTCCTTGCTCGCCTGCGCCGGTTCGCTTCCCTCCGGCGAGGACTCTTTCGTTTGACCCTCGTTTGCGGATTTATCTTCTGGGGCCTCAGCTTGTGCCAGAACCGCCTCTTTTTCGGCAGTTTGCACCGCCACAACCGGTTCGCCCACAGCCTCCGTTGTCATCGCCGGAGTGGATTCCGCAGGTGCTGCGGGCACCACCGCCGGAGGGAGAACCGTGTATTCCGCTATCGACGCCCAAACAGGAGGCAGTGGGTCAGGAACAATCTCCAGCAGATGGGGCACGGCGGCTACGATTCCCCGAATCTGTGGGGTATCAGGACGCACGACGGTGTGGTTCAACTTGGTCAAACCCAAACTCCGCACGATCGTTTTCTGGTGGTGGGTAAAGCCGATTCCACTTCTCACCCACTTAATCCGAATCATCTTGAGGGTCTTTTCCATCACAGTTCCTCAACCTCGCTAAATTTCCTCCGGACCTTTACCGCGCGTGTTGGCGACCTCTTGCAAGTCCCGCAACTGGAGCAAAGCATCCATGGTCGCCTTTACCACGTTGTAGGGGTTGGTGGTACCCAGGGATTTGGTCAGCACGTTTTGTATCCCCGCCGCCTCCACTACCGCGCGCACCGCACCGCCGGCGATCACCCCGGTTCCAGGCGGTGCAGGCTTCAGCAACACTCTACCTGCCCCGTAATGTCCCGTGACGGTATGGGGAATCGACCCCCGCAACACGTTTACCTTGGCAAGCGATTTCTTCGCAGACTCGATCCCTTTGCGAATCGCCATGGGCACTTCGCGCGCCTTGCCGGAGCCATAACCGACGGTTCCGGCGCCGTCACCCACAACGACGAGCGCCGCAAAACTTAAATTCTTTCCGCCTTTGACGACCTTGGTGACGCGATTGATGGCGATCACCTGGTCCTTGAGCTGCAACGCGTTCGGGTCAATCCGATTGGCCAAGTCTTCCTCCTGCCGTATCCCCTAGAATTTCAGCCCCGCCGCGCGAGCAGCGTCGGCCAGAGCTTTGACGCGCCCGTGATAGGCATAGCCGCCCCGGTCGAAAACCACGCCAGGAATTCCCGCGGCGATGGCGCGCTGGGCCAGAACCTGCCCCACCACCATTGCTGCGGCGAGGTTCCCGCCACTCTTGAGCGTCTGGCGAACTTCCTTGTCGCGCGTCGACGCCGCTACCAAGGTGTGGCCGCTGGTGTCATCAACCACCTGGGCATAAATATGCTTGAGCGACCGAAAAACATTTAAACGTGGCGACTGAGCCCGGCCGCTCACACGGGCGCGGATTCGTATGTGAATCCGGCGGCGCGCCACGTCTTTGGAAACCATCTGTAACATCAGGAGCTCTCCGCTTTCCTTAGCCTCTAACTACCCTGCCTTGCCAGCACCACCACCGGCAGCCGCCGCAGCCTTGCCGACCTTCTTCTTCAGGCGTTCGCCGGTGTACCGGATACCTTTGTTTTTGTACGGATCGGGAGGCCGCAAGCTGCGAATCTTCGCAGCCACGTGCCCCACCAGTTGTTTGTCCGCACCGCTGACGATGAGATGTGTTTGCTTCTCCACGCTGATGGCGATCCCGTCGGGAACCGGGAATTCGATAGGGTGCGAGTAGCCCAGAGTAAACGTCACCGACTTGCCCTTGGATTCGGCGCGATAGCCGATACCAACGATATCCAGATGCCTTTGAAACCCCTCGGTCACGCCCTGAACAGCATTCGCGAGCAAGCTCCGAGCCAGCCCATGCAAAGCCGCCTGGTCGTCCGTTCCACGCTTCAGGAGCAAATGGCCGTCCTGCTTTTCCAATTGGATTCCCTGGGGGAGGGGAATCCGCAAAGTTCCCTTGGGCCCCTTCACCACCAGCGACGTTCCCTCCGGCAGGACGGTGACTCCCGCGGGCAAAGCAATTATCTTTCGGCCTATTCTCGACATAGTAGCATCACGTTCCGTCTCTCAGCTCGGAGGCTCGAAGATCAAACCTCCGGCTTTCGTTTCCGGCTCCGGTCTCTGGACCTCGGACCCCGGATTCACTTCCTAGGACACGCTACAGAGCA
The DNA here is from genome assembly GCA_963825395.1 of uncultured Acidobacteriota bacterium. Classification (GTDB taxonomy): domain Bacteria; phylum Acidobacteriota; class Terriglobia; order UBA7540; family UBA7540; genus Bog-366. The sequence goes on from CAWGTQ010000078.1 coordinate 28,025, forward strand.
CTTCACCGCCCACGCCCGCCTTGCGGGCGGCCTTGCCGGTCAACACTCCGCGTGGTGTAGTGAGAATGCTCACTCCCAGTCCCCCCAGGATACGGGGAACCTCATGGACGCCCACATAAACGCGGCGGCCCGGCTTCGAAACTCGATCCAGGCTTGAGATGGCGTTCGTGCCGTCGGTTCCGTACTTCAAAAAAACCTTCAATACTTTCTTCTTGCCTTCGTCGCCCACCTTGAAGTTGCTGATGTAGCCTTCTTCCTTCAGGATGCGGGCTACCTCCACCTTGAGCTTCGAGGAGGGCATATCCACGCGCGGATGACGCGCTTGAATCCCGTTGCGGATTCGGGTGAGCATATCGGCGATGGGATCAGTGACGGCTGACATAAGACTCCCGATTTTGCGCTGGCTGAACCTCTCGTCCAGCGTTACCAGCTTGATTTAATAACGCCGGGGATTTCACCCCGAAGTGCCAACTCCCGGAAATGGAGACGGCACATTTTGAACTTGCCGAGGTAACCGCGCGGCCGCCCGCAAATCAGACAGCGATTCCGGTGCCGAATCTTAAACTTCGGCTTCTTGCGCAATTTGGCCATCATGGAAGTGCGTGCCACGTTTTACCCCCCTACCTTTTCACTGGCCGGTGCCGCGGTTTGACGGCGCTGCGCTTCCGATCGGAAGGGCATCCCCATGTGCCGCAGTAAGGCCATGGCCTCAGCGTCGGTCCTGGCATCGGTTACGATCGTAATGTTCATGCCTTTGGTTTTGTCGACCTTCGCGTAATCAATTTCCGGAAATACCAACTGGTCCCGGAGTCCCAGTGTATAGTTCCCTCGGCCGTCGAACGCGCGCGTGGAGACGCCGCGAAAATCCCGAACCCGCGGCATGGCGACGTTGGTCAGCCGGTCGAAGAATTCGTACATGCGGTCGCCCCGCAAGGTCACCATCGCCCCAATGGGCATGTTCTTCCGCAGCTTGAAATTGGCAATCGACTTTCGCGCACGCGTGATAACAGGCTTCTGCCCGGTGATCTGCCCCAGTTCCTGGGCGGCCGAATCGAGCAGCTTGGCGTTCTGGATGGCTTCCCCCAGGCCCATGTTGACGACGATTTTCCGCAAGCGCGGAACGGCGTTCGCGTTGGCGTAGCTGAATTCCTTCACCAAGGCCGGCGCGACTTCCTTCTGGTATCGTTCCTTCAGTCTCGGAGCCATGTTTGCTTTCGTTCCTCCCGGCCTTTACTTATCCAGTGATTTTTCGCACTTGGCACAGATGCGCACCTTCTTGCCTTCCGCCATTTCGCGGTGCTGGATGCGTGTAGGCCCGCATTCGCTGCAAACCAGCGCCACATTGGAAACATGGATGGGGCCTTCCTTCTCCAAAATTCCACCGCGAATCTGTTTGGCGGGGTTGGGCCGCACGTGACGCTTTACCATATTTACGTGCTCGACGTATATCCTCTGCTTGCCGGGCTCAACTTCCAAGACCCTTCCCCGCGTCGGCTGCCCGGAAGGCCCCCGGCTTCGCCCCGCAATCACTTGCACGATGTCGTTCTTACGGATGTCCATTGAAAATCCCCTTACAGAACCTCGGGCGCCAAAGAAACAATCTTCAGAAATTTTTTCTCGCGCAGTTCCCGTGCCACGGGCCCGAAGACACGCGTCCCGACCGGCTCGCCTGCGTCATTGATCAGCACAGCGGCGTTTTCATCGAACCGGATATAGCTGCCATCCCGCCGCCGCTGCTCCTTCCGCATCCGGACGATGACGCACTTTACAACTTTGCCCTTGGGAATAGCGCTATCAGGAGCCGCCTCTTTCACCGCCGCGGTAATGATGTCACCCAAACCAGCTTGCAGTCCCACATCGCCCCCAAGCGGCAGGATGCAGGAAAGTTTGCGAGCTCCGGAGTTATCCGCCACCTGGAGAATGGTCCGCATCCCGATCATACTTCCACCTCCGGCACGGGCGCGACCAACGTCGCCTTGGCCACAATCTCCACCACTCGCCATCGCTTCCGGCTGCTCAGGGGACGAGTCTCCTGAATTCTTACCGTGTCGCCCACTCGACACTCGTTCTTTTCGTCGTGGGCCAGAAATTTCTTCGACTGCCGCACCACGCGTTTGTAGAGCGGATGGGTCACTTGCCGCTCCACGGTAATCACCACCGTCTTCTGCATCTTATTGCTGGTGACTACCCCGACCTTTTCTTGCCGCTTCCCTTGCTCGGCGCTCTGCGCCTGTCCGCCCGCTGTTTCCGTCACCTTGCACCTACTTCGTTTGGGTTGCGCCGGTCTGGCGCTCACGCATCAATGTTTTTGCTCTCGCAATCCCCTTGCGCAGCTCCCGGATAGCGGTCAAATGTTCGGATTGGCCGCCCGCCATCTGGAATTTCAGCCGGAAGAGTTGGTCGGAAAACTCGCGCTCGCGAGTTTTCAGTTCGGCATCAGTCCATTCCCGCATTTTTTCTGCGGGCCACTTCCATCGTTTGTCCTTCTCCAGCTTCATAAGCTTCGCTCCACGGCCGATTAAACTGACTGGGCGCGCGACACGAACTGCGTCGGTAACGGCAGCTTGTGGCTGGCCAGCCGCATTGCCTCGCGCGCTTCGGTTTCCGGCACGCCTTCCATTTCAAACAGCACACGTCCCGGCTTCACCACCGCCACCCAGAACTCGGGCGCGCCCTTGCCCTTTCCCATACGGGTTTCAGCAGGTTTCTTGGTCACCGGCTTATCGGGGAAAATTCGGATCCAAAGCTTTCCACCGCGCTTAATGAAACGCATGATGGCTACGCGACTGGCTTCAATCTGCCGGTCAGAAATCCAGCCTGCCTGGAGAACCTTCAACCCGTAGTCACCGAAAGACAGGTCGGAACCGCGCCAGGCCTTGCCGCGCATGCGTCCGCGCTGTTGCTTGCGATATTTAACTTTGCTCGGCATTAACATGAGTTCATTCTCAGTTCTTGATATTCAGCTCCCAGTTGGCGCTGAGAGGTTCCTTCCTTACACACCGGTATTGGCTACCGGGGGCTTTTCTTGCGTCACCGGGGCGGCTGCCACGGGTTCAGCAGCGGGCTTTTCCACCCGGCGCTTTTGCTCCAAAATTTCACCGTTGTAAATCCAGCACTTCACGCCGATCACCCCGTAAGTCGTCCGCGCTTCGGCCTGCCCGTAATCGATATCAGCCCGCAATGTGTGCAGCGGCAGGCGGCCTTGCAAGTACCACTCCGACCGGGCAATTTCTGCGCCGTTCAGGCGGCCGCCGCAACGAATCTTGATTCCTTTGCAGCCGAATCGCAGGGCTGAATCCACCGATTTACGCATGGCACGGCGAAAGGCAACACGCTTTTCCAATTGCAGGCAGATCGCTTCCGCCACCAGTTGCGCATTCAGTTCCGGGCGGTGAACTTCCTGAATGTTAATGGGCAGCACCTCGCGCCCCGTACGCTTCTGGATTTCTTGCCGGAGGCGGTCGATTTCGGCGCCCTTGCGCCCAATGATAATGCCGGGCCGCGCAGTATGGATGGTAACCTTGAGTTTGTTACCGGGGCGCTCGACTTCAATCGACGCCACACCGGCAGCGCGGAGCTGATCTTTGAGCCGCGCCTTGAGCTTCAGGTCTTCGTGGAGGAGGTCGGCGTATTCCTTCTTGGCGAACCAGCGTGACTTCCACGTTTTGTTATATCCCAGGCGGAAACCGTAAGGATGAACTTTCTGACCCACCCTATACCTCCTTTAGAGCTTTCAGCGATCAGCATTCAGCCAAGGCTTTATCGATCGCTGACTGTTGAGGGCTTCTTCTTTCTCGTTACCCGCGCGCCGCCTTACTGGCAGCCAAACGGGAGTGTAAGCCTTCTCTATTTTTCCGGCGCTTCCACCACGACTGTGATCGAACTGGTCCGGCGCTGGTAATGATAGGCGCGACCCATAGGTGCCGGCCGGACGCGCTTTTGCCTTGGACCTTCATTGACGAAAGCCCTGGCGACCACCAGGTCGTCAACATCAAGATTTTCTGACTTCTGCTCGGCATTGGAAACGGCAGACCGCAGAATCTTTTCGACGTCATGCGTCACACGCTTTTTGGTGAAATTCAGAATACTGAATGCTTCGCTGACGCTCTTACCGCGGATCTGGTCTACCACCAACCGCGCTTTCTGCGGCGAAATTCGCACGTATTTGTAAGTGGCGCTTGCTTCCATCGATTCACCTGGATTTCGGGGTCAAAGACCCGAAAATTAGCTGCCGCCTCCTGCACCTGCCGGAGGCGCTGCCGTCTTCGGGCCGCCGGTAACCGGCGGGGGCGCCGCAGCAGCGGCAGCTTTCTCCGCCGCGACTTTTACCCCGTGCCCCTTGAAGGTGCGGGTCGGTGAGAACTCACCCAGCTTATGTCCCACCATATTCTCCGTGATGTACACGGGGATAAACTTCTTCCCGTTGTGGACGGCAACTGTGTGCCCAATCATCTCAGGCACAATCGTGGACCGTCGCGACCACGTCTTAACAACCTTCTTCTCGAACCGCCGGTTGAGCAGTTCAATCTTCCTCATCAAGTGATCGTCCACAAACGGACCCTTTTTCAGCGACCTTCCCAAGTTGCCCTCCCTCTATTTCTTTTCACGCCGCTTCACAATGTAACGGTCCGTAGACTTGTTGTTCCGTGTCTTGTAACCGCGCGTCGGCTGGCCCCAAGGCGTCACGGGATGACGGCCACCGGAGGTTTTGCCTTCTCCGCCGCCCAGCGGATGATCCACAGGGTTCATGGCAACGCCGCGCACCGTGGGCCGGATTCCCATCCAACGTTTGCGCCCGGCCTTGCCGATAGTAACGTTTTCGTGGTCCAGATTACCGATCTGCCCGATGGTGGCCACGCATTCAATGAACACTTTGCGGACTTCCCCTGAGGGCAAACGCACCTGGGCGTATTCGCCTTCTTTGGCCAGCAACTGCGCCGCGCCGCCGGCGCTACGAACCATCTGGCCTCCCTTGCCAGGGCGCAATTCGATGTTATGGATCATGGTGCCCACGGGAATGTTCTTCAGAGGCAGAGAGTTGCCAGTTACGATGTCCGCCTCCGGGCCAGAGACCACTCGGTCCCCCACTTTCAAGCCCTGCGGATAAAGGATGTAACGCTTCTCGCCATCGGCGTAGCTCAACAGGGCGATAAAGGCGGAGCGATTCGGATCGTACTCGATCGTGGCCACGCGCGCGGGAATGCCGGTCTTGTCGCGCTTGAAATCGATCACCCGATAGTGGCGCTTGTGGCCGCCTCCGCGGCGCCAAATCGTGAGTTCCCCTTGATTGTTCCGGCCGGAAATGCGAGTTTTCGGTTCCAAGAGCGGCTTATGGGGCTGCGAGGTGGTGATTTCCTCAAAAGTCAGGCCAGTTTGAAACCGCCGTGTTTCCGTATAGGGTCGGTAAGTTTTGATTCCCATAACCTTCATCTTCCGCGGCACGCGCCGCTCGACTCATCAAGCTTGCTTACGCGATTTCCGTGTACTCGGGAACTTTCTCTCCTGACTGGAGCTTGACGTAAGCCTTCTTCCATTCCGGGCGGTGGCCGACCGTGCGCCCCCGACGGCGCATTTTGCCCGCAAAGGTCGAAGTGTGCACCGATTCCACTTTGACTTTGAAAACGATCTGTACAGCTTCCTTTATTTCGGTCTTGGTTGCGTGCGGATCGACCTTAAAGCACAGCGTCCGACCGACCTCTTTCATCGCCAAACTCTTCTCCGTGACGATGGGCTTCTGCAAGATTTGGTAAGGGCTCCTATTCATCGCAGCGCCTCCTGGAGCCGCGCGAGCGCCCCCTCCGATATCACAAGCTGATTGTGACTCAGGACGTGGTAGGGATGCAGTTCGTGCCGGCGCACCAAGTCACATCCTTTCACATTCCGCGAAGAGAGTTCCAAGTTGCGGCTGACCGCGTCGTCCACCACCAGTACGCCTTTCTCCAAACCCAGCTTTTCGAGCGCTCCGAAGAAGAGCTTGGTCTTAGGCTCGCCTAAATTGAACTGATCCACCACCGTCAGTTTGTGGTCTTGAAATTTCGCCGCCAACGCCGACCGCAAAGCCCCGCGCAGCATTCCTTTCGGAAGCGCGTAGGAGTAATCACGCGGCTGAGGGCCATGGGCAATCGAGCCGTGTCGCCAGAGAGAACTGCGATTGCTGCCCACGCGAGCGCGGCCTGTCCCCTTCTGCCGCCACGGCTTCTTGCCACCGCCGCTCACTTCGCCGCGGCTCTTGGTTTTGTGAGTGCCCCGACGCTGGCTGGCCAAGTACTGCTTGACTGCTTCCCAAAGCAGACTCTGGTTGGGCCTCGCACCAAAAATCTCGTCCGCGACCTGGAAATCCCTCAGCGTCTGCCCTTCAAGGTTTTTGACTTCAACGGTTGCCATGTTCGTCCTTCTGCCTGTCCCGACTACGCCGAGACCCACACAATGCGTCCGCCCCCCACTACCTTCCGCCTGCCGCCTGTCCCGACTATGCGGAACTCACACGATGTTCTGGCTCCCTAGTGCCCTCTGCCTACCCTCACTTATGCGGCGCTTTGGCTTTGTGCACAACCACGTAACCGCCCTGTGGGCCGGGGACGGATCCTTCCAGCAGAATAGTATTGTCATCCGGCAGGACCTGGACCACCCGCAGATTCCGCGTGGTCACCTGCGCATTCCCCATATGGCCTGCGGCACGCATGCCTTTCATAACCCGGGAGGGAAATGCTGAGGCGCCAATTGAGCCTGGCGCGCGATGAAACATGGAACCGTGCGCGCCGCCGCCGCCGCCGAAATGGTGGCGCTTATGAAAGCCCGCAAACCCACGTCCCTTCGAGGTACCGACAACGTCGACCAGGTCATTGACCGCAAAAACGTCCACTAGAACTTTGTCCCCGACTTTTATGTCGGCGCCGTCCGGCGCCAGGCGCACTTCGCGAAGGAAGCGCACCGGATTCGCGCTCGCCTTCTTGAAGTGCCCCTCGAGGGGCTTCTTCACTCGCCGGGGAGGAGGCACTTCCACCAGTCCCAGTTGCGCGGCCTCGTAACCGTCCGCCTGCGACGTCTTGCGCTGCACCACAATGCAAGGGCCCGCTTTCAGCACTGTCACCGGAATCATGTCGCCGTTCTCAGCGAAAACCTGCGTCATGCCGAGTTTCTTGCCGAGTATCGCGTTTACCATGTTCATCACTTGTCCGTGGTCCGTGATCCGTGGTCCGTGGCAAAGGAAATCCGACAACTGACAACGGACGACTGACAACGGACATCTTTATTTCGTGTGCTCTTTGCCAAACGCCTTGATTTCGATGTCGACTCCCGAAGGCAAATCGAGCTTGGTCAATGCCTCGATGGTCCCTGAGGTCGGTTCCAGGATATCCACCAGGCGCTTGTGCGTTCGAATCTCGAACTGCTCACGTGATTTCTTGTCCGTGTGGGGCGAACGCAGCACGCAGTACTTGTTCTTGAGCGTAGGCAAGGGAATCGGCCCCGCCACCTGCGCGCCCGTGCGTTTTGCCGTCGAGACGATTTCCGCCGCCGACTGGTCAAGAATCCTGTGATCGTATGCCTTGAGGCGAATCCTAATTTTCTGATGCAGCATCGTTATTTCAACCCTCGGCTCTTAGCCACCAGCTTTCAGCCAAGCCGTCTTGCTGGCGGCTGATGGCTGACCACTCTACTTCAAAATTTCGGCGACGGTACCGGCGCCGACAGTGTGGCCGCCTTCGCGGATGGCGAAGCGCAGCCCTTTCTCCATCGCGATCGGCGTGATCAGTTCGATCTCCAAGCTCACGTTGTCTCCCGGCATCACCATTTCCGTCCCTGCCGGCAGCGTCGCTACCCCCGTCACGTCCGTCGTCCGGAAGTAAAACTGCGGACGGTACCCGTTGAAGAACGGCGTGTGCCGTCCCCCTTCTTCCTTCGTCAAGATATACACCGAGGCGTTGAACTTCGTGTGCGGCGTGATCGACCCCGGCTTCGCCAGCACCATGCCCCGCTCCACGTCGTCCTTTTCCGTCCCCCGCAGCAGCACCCCGATGTTGTCCCCCGCCTGCCCTTCGTCCAGCAGCTTCTTGAACATCTCCACGCCCGTCACCACCCGCTTGAACGGCTCCGGCCGCAATCCCACAATCTCGATTTCTTCCTGCACCTTCACCTTGCCCCGCTCCACCCGCCCCGTCACCACCGTGCCCCGTCCCGAGATCGAGAAATATATCTTCCACCGGCATCAGGAACGGCTTGTCGATTTCCCGCTCCGGCATCGGAATGTAGCTGTCCACCGCGTCCATCAATTCGTGGATCGACTTCTCCCACTTCGCGTCCCCCTCCAGCGCCTTCAGCGCCGAACCCCGTATCACCGGAATCTTGTCCCCAGGAAACTGGTACTTGTTCAGCAGGTCCCGCACTTCCACTTCCACCAGCTCCAGCAACTCCTCGTCCTCCACCGCGTCGCACTTGTTCATGTACACCACGATGTACGGCACGTTCACCTGCCGCGCCAACAGCACGTGCTCGCGCGTCTGCGGCATCGGCCCGTCCGTCGCCGCCACCACCAGAATCGCTCCGTCCATCTGCGCCGCCCCCGTGATCATGTTCTTGATGTAGTCCGCGTGCCCCGGACAATCCACGTGCGCGTAGTGCCGGTTCTTCGTCTCGTACTCCACGTGCGCGATCGCAATCGTGATCCCCCGCGCCTTCTCCTCCGGCGCGTTGTCAATCGAATCAAACGCCCGGAACTTCACCTTCGGATTCTCCTTCGCCAATACCTTCGTGATCGCCGCCGTCAACGTCGTCTTCCCGTGATCAATGTGCCCAATCGTCCCCACATTCATGTGCGGCTTCGATCGATCAAATTTTTCCTTGGCCATAACTCAGTTCCTCATCCGTCAGAGATTCAACCGCCAAGCACTCATTCAAAACCCGTTACTTCCCCACCGCTCTGCCTTGCGTCTTGGCGATAACTTCCTCGGCAACCGACGCTGGCGCTTGCTCGTAACGGAGGAAGTGCATCGTGTACGACGCCCGGCCTTGCGTGCGCGAACGTAGATCGGTGGCATAACCAAACATTTCTGAGAGCGGCACCGTGGAGCGGATAATCTGGGTCGAGCCGCGGCGCTCCATCCCTTCCACGTGAGCGCGGCGGGAAGTAAGATCACCCACCACCGGACCCATCGATTCTTCCGGAACCACCACCTCAACCTTCATCACCGGCTCCAGGAGGACAGGCTTCGCCCGGCGAACAGCTTCCTTGAAACCTATGGAGCCCGCGATTTTAAACGCCATTTCCGAAGAGTCCACCTCGTGGTAAGACCCATAGGTAAGGGCCACGGAAACACCATTCATTTCGTAGCCAGCCAAAACGCCAGTCTGCATCGCTTCGCGAATACCCTGGTAGACGGGGATGATGTATTCCCTCGGAACCACGCCGCCCACGATTTCGTCTTTGAAAAGCAGGTTCAATTCCGCGTCAAATTTATTGGTGGATTTCTTGCGGGTCAGCTCAGCGATGGCGTTCGAGGTCGGGGTGCGGCAAGCGGTTCAACCCGCAGGGAACGTGGCCATATTGGCCGTGTCCGCCCGTTTGCTTGATGTGCTTCCCTTCCGCTTCCGCGCTCCCGAGAATGGTCTCGCGATAAGCCACCTGCGGGCGGCCCACATTGGCGGCCACATTGAACTCGCGCACCATGCGGTCCACCAGGATTTCCAGGTGCAATTCTCCCATACCGGAAATTAAAGTCTGGCCCGTATCCGGATCGGTATTGACCTTAAAGGTGGGATCTTCCTGCGTGAGCTTGGCGAGCGCGTTCCCCAATTTCTCCTGGTCAGCCTTGGTCTTAGGTTCGATGGCCACAGAAATGACGGGCGCAGGGAAATCCATGGCTTCCAGGACGATGGGGGCATTCTTATCGCAAATGGTGTCGCCGGTTGACACGTTCTTCAATCCCACCGCCGCAGCGATATCGCCCGCAGAAACTTCGGCAATCTCTTCCCGCTTGTTGGCGTGCATCTGAAGCAGGCGGGAAACACGCTCGTTGCGGTCGCGGCGCGGATTGTAAACCGAGTCACCTTGTTTGAGGTTCCCGGAATAAACCCGCAGGAAGGCCAGTTGTCCCACAAAGGGGTCCGTCATGATCTTGAAAATCAGCGCGGCAAAGGGTTCTGTGTCGTCCGCCTTGCGTACCAGCGTCTTTTCTTCATCTTGGGGATCCAATCCTTCAATGGGGGGAACATCCAGGGGGGAAGGCAAGTAACTTACTACGGCGTCAAGCAAGGGCTGGACGCCCTTATTCTTGAAGGCCGAACCACAAACCACCGGAAAGGCTTTCATGGCAATCGTGGCGCGGCGAATCGCAGCGTGCAAATCTTCCACCGTAATCGGGTCGCCGTGTACATACTTCTCCATGACGGCGTCGTCCACTTCGCCCAGTGACTCGATCAACTGCTCGCGGGCGCGCCGCGCCCTCTCGGCTTGGTCAGCAGGAATGGGCAGCTCGTCGAATGCCGCGCCCAGCGTTTCGTCCTGCCAAACAATGGCGCGCTGGGTCACCAGGTCAATAATTCCATCAAAGATGTCCTGCGCTCCCAAGGGCAACTGGATGACGATGGGGTTGGCATGTAGCTTGGAGCGCAACTGGCTGACGCAGGTTTCAAAATCTGCGCCGACCCGGTCCATTTTGTTCACGAAGACGATGCGGGGAACGCGATACTTGTCGGCTTGGCGCCAAACGGTCTCGGTTTGCGGCTCCACGCCTTCGACGGCCCCTAAAATAGCAATCGCTCCGTCAAGCACTCGGAGTGACCGTTCAACTTCCGCCGTGAAATCCACGTGGCCCGGCGTATCGATAATATTGATTCGGATGTCATTCCAGAAACACGTGGTGGCCGCGGAGGTGATGGTTATGCCCCGTTCCTGTTCCTGTTCCATCCAGTCCATGACGGCGGTGCCATCATGCACTTCACCCATCTTGTGCGTTCTCCCCGTGTAGTAGAGAATGCGTTCCGTCGTGGTCGTCTTACCGGCGTCGATGTGAGCCATGATGCCGATATTGCGATATCGCTCGAGTTGTACTTCTCGCGCCATAAATCCCTTAAAGGCGAACAATCCCGCACCCGACCTCAATCCCAACAGATCAAGGTCTGGCACCCCCGCGATAAATTGAGCCACAGTGCCGCCGAAGGCGGCTGCAAAACGGATCGTGGGCCGGGGAGGCGCCACATCCCGCTTTGCTCGATTTCATCCTGGTTAAACAGGATTACCAGCGGTAATGGGCAAAAGCCTTGTTGGCTTCGGCCATGCGGTGAGTATCGTCCCGCTTCTTGATGGCCCCGCCGCGATTGTTCGCTGCATCCAGCAGCTCCGCGGCGAGCTTTTCCACCATGGACTTTTCCCCCCGCTCACGCGCATAACCGATGATCCATCGGAGACTCAAGGAGGTCTGACGATTCCGATTAACTTCCACTGGCACCTGGTAGTTTGCTCCACCCACTCGCCTTGATTTTACTTCCAGGGCCGGCTTGACGTTATCAACCGCCTTTTTGAAGACCTTCAGGGGGTCGTCGTTGGCCCGCTGTTTGATCAACTCAAAGGCGTCGTACACGATATTCTGGGCAACGCTCTTCTTGCCTTGAAACATGACGCAGTTGACGAGCTTCTGCACCAGAGGATTTGCGTATACCGGATCGGGACCTGTTTCTCGACGTTCTACCGTACCTTTACGTGGCATATCCTAACCAAATTTGAATTTCGCGGATCCGTCTCCGCGCCCTATCCTTGCATTAAGCGGCCTTCGGCCGCTTGGCTCCATACTTGGACCGCCCTTGCCGGCGATCCGCTACTCCGGCGGAATCCAATGTGCCCCGGATGACGTGATAACGAACACCGGGCAAATCCTTGACGCGGCCACCGCGGATCAGCACGATGGAGTGTTCCTGGAGGTTATGGCCCACCCCGGGAATATACGTGGTCACTTCCATGCTGTTGGTCAAGCGCACACGCGCAACCTTGCGCAACGCTGAGTTTGGTTTCTTGGGCGTCTGGGTATACACGCGAATACAAACTCCGCGTTTTTGGGGACACCCTTGCAGCGCCGGACTGGAGGTCTTGTAGCGTGGCGACCTCCGACCGAGACGAACCATCTGACTAAACGTGGGCATTCTAAACCTTTCGTTATTCCCCACTTAGCGTCGCGTTTAACGGACACATGTATGGGCTGTAATCTGGCTCACGCCAAATCCCTACAAATCTATCAGACATGATCAAAAACTGTCAAGGGTTAGCGTGCTGGGAAAGCTGAAATTTTCAACGCATTTCCATAATTTCCCGTTCCTTGCTCTTCGCATGACTTTCCAGCTTTTCCATGAAGTCATCCGTGAGCTTCTGTATCTCCTCCAGGCCGCGGCGTTCATCGTCCTCAGATATATTCTTGTCCTTCAGAAGCTTCTTCAATGCCTCATTACTGTCTCGCCGAATATTGCGGACGGCAGTACGATGATTCTCCATCGCCTTGTGAAGGTGTTTCACCAACTCTTTGCGCCGCTCCTCTGTGAGTGGAGGGATGGGCACCTTCAAAATCTTGCCATCATTCACCGGATTCAAACCCAGATCCGAGGAACGTATAACTTTTTCGATCACTGACAGCAGGCTCGGATCCCAAGGTTGCACTGTAAGCATCGTGGGGTCAGGAACTCCCAATGTGGCCACCTGATTAAGCGGAGTGGGCGTTCCGTAATATTCCACTTTCAGGTGTTCCAGCAAGGCGGTGGACGCGCGGCCGGTTCGGACCGCAGCAAGTTCCACTCGCAGGTCATCCGCGGCCTTTGCCATGCGGGCTCTAGCTTGTGCAAGCGTTTCTTTGATCATGTTACCCGCCTTTCCTGTCCGGTGATCAAGGGGCGACCAGCGAACCTATTTTTTCACCCAAGACCACCCGCCTAAGATTACCCGGAACATTCAGGTTAAACACGATGATGGGCAGGCGGTTGTCCATGCAGAGGGAGATCGCTGTCGTATCCATCACCGCCAAACCGCGCGAAAGCACATCCAAGTAAGTAATTTCGGCGAACATTTTGGCTCCGGGGACTTTCTTGGGGTCGGCATCATAAACCCCGTCCACCTTGGTCGCCTTCAAAATGACGTCAGCCTTGATTTCCATGGCCCGCAGTGCCGCCGCGGTGTCGGTGGAGAAGTACGGATTTCCGGTCCCCCCCGCAAAAACCACCACGCGTTTCTTTTCCAGGTGGCGGATCGCACGGCGGCGAATAAAGGGCTCGGCAATCTCGCGCATTTCAATCGCTGTGACAACCCGCGTATGGGCCCCTTTTTTTTCCAGTGCGTCTTGCAAGGCCAAGGCGTTGATGACGGTCGCCAGCATGCCCATGTTGTCAGCGACGACCCGGTCGATCCCCATCGCCGACGCGGCCACGCCGCGGATGAAATTGCCGCCACCCACCACCACGGCGACTTCCACGCCCATTCCCTGGACTTCCGAAACTTCCTCGGCAATTCTCGATGCCACTTCCGGATCAACGCCGAACCCCTGCTTACCCATCAGGGCTTCACCACTCAATTTCAGCAGGATGCGTTGAAATGCTGGTTGGCTCATGTGGTCACGAGCCGCGATCTGGCCGCGGCCTATACTTCCCAAACATTCCTTTCCAGAAGCGGTGGCCCTGCGGGCGGATCCATTCCGCCGCGTCTGCCTAAGGCGATGCCACAGGGGCAGGCCCAGCATCGGACTTCGCTACTGCCTCACCAACCTTCAACCTCGAAAAGCGGCTGACGTTGATATTCTCGCCAAATTTAGCGATCTTGGAGGCAATCAACTCACCCACGGTCAACCCACCACTGCTATCCTTGATGAAATGCTGCTCGTAGAGGCAGTTATCCTCGTAGAACTTTCCCAGCTTGCCTTCCACGATCCGGTCCAGCACACTCTCGGGTTTCCCGGTAGCCGCAGCCTGTGAACGCAGCACTTCTTTTTCACGTTGCAGCACCTCCGCGGTAACATCTTCCTTGCGAATAAAGCGCGGGTCTGTGGCGCAAATTTGCATGGCAAGGTCATGCGCCAGTTGCTGGAACTCCTCGTGACGCGCCACGAAATCTGATTCACAATTGACTTCCACGAGAACTCCGATCTTTCCGCCCGCATGGATATATGAACCTACGACGCCCTCGGACGTCGTTCGCCCGGCCTTTTTTGCCGCTGTCGCTAAGCCGCGTTTGCGCAACACGGTAAAGGCTTTCTCCATTTCACCTTGGGCCTCATCGAGGGCCCGCTTGCATTCCATCATTGGAGCGCCACTAATCTCACGAAGTTTCTTCACTTGTTCCGGGGTAACACTCATTCTGGATCAAATCCTCCCAACACAAAAAAACAGGCGTTGCTCCTCGCCCCGCTTGGCTTCTGGGGGTCGTCATCTGAATTCGGGGTAACTACGGAAGGTCCGGGGCACCGTCCTCGGCTTTACGCCCACGGGGTTTAAAATCGGCGCCCACCTTCCGCTTCAGTTTGGGGGTACGCACACGGCCGTCGGCGACTTCCTCGGCAGCCAGAATGGCAGGTGACAGGCCAGTCTCAGCGTCCACTGCAAAGTCCTGCTCCCCACCCTCATATTCCGGTGGGGGTATCTCCCCCGCGGCAATGGCCGCGGCCAGACGCTGTTGTTCGAGTTCTTCAGCGACTCTCTCCGCCTCAACTTTTTCTTCCTCGAGCCGTTTGTCCTCGGCGGCCTGGCGTCCTTCCAGGATGGAATCGGCAATGCGCGAGGTGAAAAGCCGAATGGCTCGCAGTGCGTCATCGTTTCCAGGTATCACGTGATCAACCAGGTCCGGATCGCAATTGGTGTCAACGATGGCAACCACGGGGATTCCCAGCTTGTGTGCTTCCTTAACAGCGATATCCTCATTGTGGGAGTCCACGACAAACAACGTGTCGGGCAAACCCGGCATATCTTTGATGCCGGCCAAGTTCTGTTCCAGGTGCTTCCGTTCGCGCTCGAGCCGCTGCACTTCCTTCTTGGTCAGCAGATCGTAACGCCCGTCCTTGCTCATCTCCTCCAATTCGCGCAGGCGTTGGATGGACTTCTGGATGGTGGCGTTATTGGTCAGCAGGCCGCCCAGCCACCGGTGATTCACGTAATACATCCCGCAACGCACGGCTTCTTCGGCAATTGCCTCCTGGGCTTGGCGTTTGGTCCCAACAAACAGAATCGTTTTCCCTTCCCGGGAAAGATCAGCCACAAAGCGCGCGGATTCTTTGAAGAGCTTAAGGGTTTTCTGAAGGTCGATTATGTAGATTCCGTTGCGTTCCCCATAGATGTATTCCTTCATCTTGGGATTCCACCGGCGGGTTTGGTGGCCAAAGTGAACACCAGCCTCCAGGAACTCTTTCATCGTTATATTTGACAAACCCTTACCTCCTCATAAGAACCCATTGTGGATAGCCAGCTAATGCCCACGAATGGTGGGGGCTCGCCAGCACCCACCCATCTTCCGACTAGGACTTTATGTCTGACAACGTAAAGTCCTGTTACCGTTTCGAGAACTGGAACCGCTTGCGGGCGCCTTTTTGCCCGTATTTCTTCCGTTCCTTGGCGCGCGGGTCGCGGGTCAGGAAACCGCCTTGACGCAGCCGTGAGCGGAGTTCCGCGTTGAAAATCACCAGGGCGCGCGCGATGCCCAGTTGGGCGGCGCCCGCCTGCCCGTGGATTCCGCCGCCGGCAGCGTTCACCAAAATGTCAAACTTCCCTGCCAGCTCCGTGTGCACCAAGGGAAACTGCACTTCCGCACGCAGGGCTTCCGAGGGGAAGTAAGAGGTGAAGGGTTGGTGGTTAACCACGATCTTGCCCTCGCCGGGGCGCAGGATAACCCGTGCTACCGCGGTCTTGCGACGACCTGTTGCCACAAATTGGACAAGCTCAGCCACAGTTACTCCGCTCTTGTTGAGATTCTGAGGGATTCAAATTATCGCGCCAGGGAGAGCGCATGGGGGGACTGCCCCGCATGGGGGTGGGCCGATCCCACGTACACTTTCAACCGCCTTGCCAAGCGATCCCGCCACCGGTTCTTGGGCAGCATCCCGTAAATCGCCTCGCGGATCAGCCTTTCTGGTTGTGTCTCGAAAAGCTTGCGCGCCGTGATTTCCCGCAGCCCCCCCGGATACCCGGTGTTGTGGCGGTAGATTTTTTGGTCGAGCTTCTTCCCGGTCAGCCGAATCTTTTCAGCGTTGATGATGATCAGACCGCTGCGGTGATCCGCATGCGGGGTATAGTCCGGCGAATCTTTGCCGATCAACACCTGCGCAGCCCGCGCCGCCAGCCGTCCCAGCACCCAACCCTCTGCATCTACGACGTTCCAGTTTATCTGCCCTCTACTCGCCTTGGCGAAATATGTCCCCACTCCACTCTCCGTGTGAACCCTCAGGTTACAAACCTTTATTTATACTTGATATTGCCTTACTCTGTCAACTGCCATCCGCTCTCTAGTACTCAGTTATCAGTTCTCTGTCCTCAGTTAAGGCCTGGTGTGCGGCAGAGTCAATGTGGCCTTTAGGCCAAATTGCTGATAATTTCACCATAATAATTGACAACTGACGACTGCTAAATGACGACGGCTGACTTCCTTAACGACTTACAACTAAAAATGAAAACCATGGTGAGGCCGACTTCCCACAGCAGCGGGGTCAATCAAACCAGGGTGGCCATTACCATGAGTATATCACGATTCGCGCCGTTCCGGGCGGCGAGGTGGTGGGTCAGTTTGAGGCAGAGGCATCTCTACGCCGACATTTGGCGAGGTAAACTCGCCGCTACATTTTCAAACTGACCCACTACCGGCGGCGAGCTAGTGACTCAGTTTGAAGCAGCGAGGACTCAGCTCTGTTCTCTCCAGGAGAAAATGCCTGAGGCGGGGCCGTTTTGAGCGCATAGCGCCGCGGGGTGCTGCTCGCTCATGAATGCGACACCAAACCTGAGACTTTTTCTTCCCTCGCCCCTTTGCTGATCTTGACCCACCCTTTTGCTGAACAGCGGGGGTGGTGGCGCCACCGGCGCAAAAACCAGCCCCGAAGGGGCGCTCTAGCAGAGCCTAGGCCAACGGCCAGGGTCCTTCGGCCCGACACCCCGACGCGGCCCCATCCTTCCCCGCGGAGCGAAGCTTTGGAGTGCGTGCAGCTCGCTGCCGCTTTCCTTCCCGCAAGCTTGCTTGCGGGAACTCCTCCCCGCGAGCTCGCTCGCGGGAATCCCAACCGCGAGCGCACTTTACCCGCCAGAAGGCAGTGTCTCAGTTTGATAATGTAGCGGTGAGTTTACCTCGCCAATGGCGGCGTAAAGCCGCCTCTACGTCAACCTGAGACAGTACCCGCCAGCAACCGGGCGGGTGGAAGGGCGGCAGCGAGCTGCACGCACTCCAAAGCTTCGCTCCGAATGCCAGAAGAGTTGCCTCTTTCCGCAGCCTGTCTAGCCGTTAAGTTAGCGCTTACGGGGCAACGATCCGTCCAGCAGACCACGCAAAGCTTACTTCCCGAATGGTCGAAATTCGGGAGTTGACTACCCAGGTAAAAGCTACACCGTTGATGCCGACTCACGCTTATCCGGTTGTTTCAGCAAGCCCCAACCGGTGGTATATGGGGTGCCGCATCCAGCGTTTCCGAAGGCATTGCCTGGACCGCGATCAGCTCAAGGGTTTTCCCGCTGAATTCGTCTTTCGCCGTAATTCGGGCCATCAACCTATGGCGGCGTTCCGAACTCTTCTGGGACCCGGGACCGGGCACGAGTCCACGGCCCATAACGAGATGCGAAGCAGGCGGACGTTTCCAATCCGCAAGGCCAGAGTCGACCACAACATATTGTGGCTTGCTGAAACAACCGGATAAGCATGTGCCAACTAATCGCTAGTCGAGCATTTCGGCTGCCAGGGCGCCGCGCCGTCGAGTGGATGTCTTCGCAAAGCTTGCCGATTCAACTACTAACCGCGGGGAAGTCATGCGCAACGATTTACGGGGTCGTGATCTTTAGCCCTGGGGTGACTTGCATGCGACTATCGTGGGTACCGGTGCACTACTGTAGCTTTCGTGCGAAAGTGCGTTGAAGATTCCTCTCTATATAGCTTATTGGCCATGCGACGCTCACCGTGATACCCTTATGCGCAATATGAGCGATCTGGTTGCGGACAGCCCACCGACCGACCCACAGGATACGCTAAATACCATCCTAGAAAGGTACCGAAAGGGCCGTGACGAGGCAGGTCGAACAGTCGAAATATTGGTGGGTCTGCACTCAAAGCTGACTCCCGAGGCAAAGAATTGGCTCCGCACCGCCTTGTGGTCTGAGGTTACATCCGACTTTCAAAAAGCGGTCAAAGGGGAATCTGTTTCACACTGGATTTTTCCAGTGGCGATCCCGTTTTGGATTAGGTGCGACGACACCGGCACAATGACAAAGGCTTTGCTTGGCCTGTTGGATCCGTACGATCCGAACGTCGCCAGAGCGTGGGCTGTTCATTTTTCGGGTCTCTTGTGGGATTCTCTCCAGCGTTACCGTGATCGCTTTTCGAGCGCTGCTGTTGCCGAGATTGAAACTCATTTTAAAGAGCTGATTTCGGCGGAGCAGACTGGACTGGACGGATACAAACTTGAACCCGAATTGGCAAGAGCGGCCTCTCGCCTGTTTGAAATCCTAGACGACGAAAGGTTTGAGCCAATTAAGGAGAACCTCCTGACGGCGTCGGATCCTCATCAGACGACCCCCGAAATAATCGATAAAAGCCCGCAAAGCCACCCAAACTTCAAATTCACAAAAAACGCCTCGGCGGTTGTTCGCCGCGCACACCAGTTGGCCGAGCGTAGCGCACGCGGTTGTATTACTTCCAGTTGTTTACTTTTTGGCTTCGCGGAGGAGGGAGGCCCACAAACTGACGCTTGTCGCTTCGTTCGGGGGGTTTTAGATCGGAGTGGAAGTTACGCCCAAGGATTCGCCCGGTTTCTTGCGGATTCGGCCGGATCGAGAGTGGGAGATGCAATAGAAGTAGACGGGTTGGAGAGTAAGGTGAGCCCTAATACCCTCGCCATACTCCAGTACGCTGAGTCAGTCGCGCCAAGGGTAAGCCCGGGCGCGCATGAAATTCACGCGCGACACCTCCTTGCTGCGTTGCTTGTGGCTCCCTTGAGTGGGAAGTCCTGTGGGGCCCGTGTCAGGTTGGAGAGGCGCGAAATCAAGCTGTCTGAGCTTCTTCTGCAGTTTCGGGACTACATCCGCAAGTATGCGGGCAGTGACGATGCAGCACAGTGGGATGATGTTTTGGGATTGCCGCCCGGGCCCCAACACAGCCCAAGCCCATTTATCGCAGGGCCGTCGGGTTATAACACCGAATACTGCGGGCTCGGTAGTCCGGCGAAAATAGGGGATTGCCTCGATGTCGAAGCTTATGCGCAACGGTTGGCAGAGCTCCTGGCGCTCCGCGAGACGAGAATGCCCCTCGCAGTGGGGGTTTTCGGAAACTGGGGTAGCGGCAAGACCTATTTCCTAAACCTCATCGACCGCCATATAAAAAAGTTAGCCAAACAAGAACCTGAGGACCCGGCGCAACGACCGCGGTTGCAAGGGGGTTCAGTAAGCCCCGAACCCAATGGAGATGGTCCATGGTGCCGGTATATTGTGCCGGTTTACTTCAACGCCTGGCATTACAGCGACACTAACCTATGGGCAAGCCTTGTGACAGAAGTCTTCGATTGTCTATTCGCCCATCTTCAGCCGAAAACAGATGAGTTAGCGCTAGTACAATTGCGACTTCGGGAGGCAAACGGAGTAAGTGCACGTGCTGAGGAGGAGGTCCGTCAGGCACGCGAAGCCGTGCGCAAAGCGACCGCAGGGCTTCAGGCGGCGCAAACCGAGAATGAAGAGGCCCGCCAAGCCGTTCGGGGTCTGGTAGATGGCCTACGAGCCTTGTTGCCGTCATTGAATACGCCGGAAAACGAAAGGCATATTGAGGAGTGGCTGGGCGTTTCGGTGGAGGCAGCAACACTCTCGCAATTGGCGGTGAAAACGAAAGAGCTAGCTTCTCTAGAAGGTAGAATTTCTGAGCTCTGGCGGCGCGCCACGGCGCGAGAAGGCCTTGCGGCGCGCTTGAGCTGGGGGTGCTCGGCACTCCTCATTTTGGGACTCGCATGGTATGTCGGCGAAGAGCTTCCGCAACTTGAACCTCTGTTGAGGCACTTAGGTCCTTCACTTCGAGCCGTCGTAGCCGTTGTCGGCGGTGCAGTTGCCTGGACGGGGCCGGTATATAAACAGGTCTCCGATGCGCTCAGCCAACTCGAGAACTGGCAGGGTCAGGCGGAGGCAGCGCAGGCCAGGCTGGCCGATGACCCACAGGTAATCGCGGCCAATGAAAGGCTACGGCATGCTCGAACTCGGGCTGAAGAGGCCGAAGCGGTGCTCGGGGCAGCCCGAAAACGTGAACAAGAACTAGCACAGTCGCTGGATGAATTGCGGCCGGAGAGAAGGCTGGCTCGGTTCATTGAAGCGCGCGCCCGGTCTGCAGACTACCGAGGACAGCTCGGGCTGGTGGGGCTTGCTCGAAAGGACTTTCAGGAACTAAGCGAAATTTTCGCGGACACGGAAGCTTTGCGAAAGAAAATCCGAGAGCACCCAGACCAAGCGGAAGGGCTCAAGAAACTCGGTGCCTCGATTGATCGCATCATGCTTTTTGTGGACGATTTAGATCGATGTCAACCCGACAAGGTAGTGGACGTACTGCAGGCCATCCATCTTTTATTGGCGTTTCCTCTGTTTGGGGTAGTCGTGGGCGTCGATCAAAGGTGCCTCAAGCAGAGCCTCCGGATGCGCTTCGAGGGTTTACTAACCCCCCCCAGAAGGGGCGCCTCTAGCGATAATCATGCCCACGAGGGGACCCCCAACGTCGAGGAAGTTGCCGCGACGCCGCTTGACTATTTGGAAAAGATATTTCACATACCCTTTCATCTTCCCGCAATGGACAAAGATGGCTTTGCAACCTTGGTTGAAGGACTGACCGAACCAATCATACCTTCGGTGATTTGGGCGACGACATCTACGAGAGGTGGAACCGATTTGGCGGGTGGCGCAGACGAGTCGAAGTCCCCCGTGGCCGGAGGTGTGCCGTCGGCTCAGACGACACTGAACATTGTTAGGTCAGAGACAACGTCGAGCAAAGAAGCTGGCGATCAGGTTCCCTCCATTGTCCCGGAAGATGCTTCGCGAGGGCAAACGTCCGTGATCGGTAGCGTACCGCTTACCCGCTGGGAACGCGACGCGTTAAAGGAATATCATTCTCTTGTCGGGACACCTCGCGGGACAACTCGCTTGCTAAATACATATCGGTTGGTACGCGCAGGAGTTCCGGCGCTAGAGTGGGACAGCTTTCGCGGCGACCAAGGTGGGAAGTGCGAATTCCGCCTCGCGCTTTTAATTCTTGCAGTTGCGGCAGGCCAACCGGCCGTCGCGCGCGAATGGTTCACGTATCTTGGGAGCCTTGACAAGTTGGAGTTGGGTCTACCCAAATCAAGCGCAGTACCGGATCAGCTCAGATGGGAAAAGTTCATTAGTCTATATTACGAAACCGAAAAGCAGTTGAAAGTACAACTGACAAAGGAACTTTTGGTGAAATGGATTAATCGTGTCGAACGATTCAGCTTCTAGGAACAAACAATGGTCTGGGTTGGAAATGGTGAGGGCCAACCATAGGTCCTGCCTTGCCGCTACGTAGTGTTTATCGACGACACCGCTGAAAATTAGATCTTCCGGCCGGATGACGCGCCATCCGGAAGTTGAAACCGGGCGCAGTCCGATCGCCACGGTCCGGAGGACCTTAGGAAGTAGCGCGTACCTGCTTTTGGGGGTCAACGGCTAATCACCGCGGGCGTCCTCACCTCCGAAAAGGCTCCGGAATTCCTCCGAAGATTTTCGCAGCGCCAGCCACCCAGGAAAGGGCACCCGACACCCTTCTCCCCTGACACCCTTCTCCCTCCTCTTCTGACACCCTTCTCCCAGCGACGCCCCGGCGCTCAGAAAGCGGCAAGATTTCCTCTGCGCAGCATATGGCCGGGCGCCGTAGAAGGGTTGCGATTCTTCATGCCTTCAAAGCGATCGCCTAGTTTCCAGGTGGTGACTTCTGCCCTCTATGGATTCCAAAACGAATCTCCATGGGGGTGTTCTTGGGAAAGACGACTTGGCTGCCCCGCGCGATAATATGGGTGGAAACGGTCCAGCCCGCTCCGTAGAAAGCGAAACAGGCACTGACCGGCCTGTAGTGAGCTACTAGGCCGATCACGGTGCCTACCAATCCGAAACCCGCTCCGCCCCTGACTGCCCCTCCGCCGAAGTCGGGGCCCTGGGGTCCCCGCCCTTCAGCTATGCGTCGATGATTATGTGGGTCGAGACCGTCAAGCGAAGAGACCGCCAAAAGCACATCGATGGCGGGCGCGATGAACTTTGTTTTGGGAGTGACACCATGAACGCCACCCTCCGTGTCGACTTCGACGTGGCTGCCGGCAGCGGCATCAACGCTCTGCATGGTTCCCTGAACCGGTCGTCGTGTTACCTGCACCGGGCGGGGTCCTCCTTGAAGATGCGGGGGCGTTCCCGAAGCCATTTCGATTTCCCGGAAGGTGAAGCGAAGCTGTCCATTTCTGCTCAGGCGGCGTGCAGGCCGTGCTTGCGTCACGACGCCTTCCAGCCGCGCCCCTTCGGGAAGAATTAACTGATGATCTGGGGAAAATACCGGTTCGGACACAACAGCGTTGGCGGGAGAGCCTTGGTGGTCAGTGGCTGAACTCAACGGCGTAATCAGCCTCACGTGCACGTTGCTTCCCGGCGGCACGTCCGACCCCATGCGTCCCAACTGTTGTGGTGAGGGTGTTTCCTCCCCAAATTTCAGCGGATCCTTGAGCTCGGCCGTGAAGTTCGTGCCCGCAGGGAGCTTGGGATTATGATAGGGGAATCTGGCCCACAGCCATGCCTCGACCAACTGCATCTTTCCCGGCGCCTTGATCTCCTTGATCGTTTCTTGTTCCCGGGCCATAGCTTGCTGTCGAGCCTGGCCCACAGCCTGACTCACGCGTCCTTTCTTCTTGCCCTGCTCGCCCGCCACCAGGTGAACCATTTTCGGGGCGCCCTGCACCACCTCTGTATGCAGGGTGCGCCGCGTTCCGTCCTTTAGTATCAGCGTGTCAAAATCAAGCTGAGCCTCGCGGATGGGCGAAAAGTTGCCGTCGGCAATCGCGAGACCCCGCTGTTTGCGGGAAGCGCTTTCGACCTTTGCCACCCGTCCAAGAACCTGGCTGCCGGGGGGGATCACCAAATGGTCAAAGACGAAGATTGGATCAACGACATGGGCCCCCACAGGTACACCTGAATGCTTGATCGGCACGGATTTATCTAATGCCAGATGTAACGGCACACCCGCCGGAACGGTGAGAGGTATGGCGTCTGATGCTGTTGGTGAGTTTTGGGCAAGAGCTAAGCACCCTATCCCTAAAATGGGTGCAAGAAGCGTAACGACTGTAAAGCCGCACAACTTCATTTTCATTCTAGGAATTCCATTATCGGCCATAAACCAAAACGCGAAACGTTCCCGGAACGGCCATACGTCGCGGATGGGGCTGCTTGGCCGTGGGGGCCGCCGCGGGAGCAAAGTCTGCGGTGTCCAAAAAGAGGTTGTGGGTCTTGGCGTCAAGCCCCATGGTTTTGGCGCCGAACTCGGTCTTGACCGTCTCGAACTCGCTGAATTTGTCCGGCGAGTCCTCGTGGAACACGTGGACCATGCCATCGCGGGTCGAGGCGAAAATCATGCCGGTGTCAGGGTCATAAGCAGCGGCGTCCACACCACCCGATATCGGAAACGATTGGATAACCTTGCCGCTGTCGGCGTCCATCGCCACCAGCATCTGGGGCTCGCGGCCGGCGCTGAATATCCGCCGGTGCCTGACGTCGATTGCCAACGCCGTGGGCTCGCCCGCGGGAGCAACCGGCCATCGCGACTTGATCGTGAGCGTGCGGGTATCCAAGGTTACGACCTCGCTTTTACTTTCCAGATTGATATAAAGAGTTCCCTTGCCGTCGGCAACCGCAAATTCCGGTTTTCCGCCCAGCTCGATAGTCCCCACCACCTTGCCGCTCTTGGCATCAATCACCGTCGAGCTTTCGGGGTCTCCGTTCATGACGAATACACGCTTCGAGACCGGATCGTAGACAACGCAATCGGCGTCGTTATCGGCTTTCGCCTCGCCGATCACTTTGAGGGTCTTGGTATCGAAGATGATCACTTTTCCCTGAGCGCCGTCGCTGACGAAGCCGCGGCTAAACTCGCTGGCCAGTGCTATTCCGTGGTCCTGTTTCAAGCCGGTGACATTGCCGATCAGGGCACCCGTATCGGCGTTGATAACTTTAACCTCCGTGCCATGCGACAAGTAGACGCGCCGTGCCGACGAGTCAACGGTGACATAATCGAAATACTCCCGTGTACTACCCGCTGCTGCACCAAAGGACTGTTTCCTGAGCAGATGATAACTGCCCGTCGCGGCAATGGCCAGAGTAGATGAGCTAAGCAAGACAAAGCACACGCCCGCAGCGAGACCTTTGAGGCCCGATGATGCTTTCATGTAAAACCCTCCTTTTAATCTACGCCCCGAGTTCAACCTGCTTAATCACACCCCGACGGGGTGAGTATTATACCCCCATTCGGCGGCATCAGCGCCGGATCGCGCGCGGCAGGCTGGCGCAGGGCGAGATCAGCCCTGCGATTCACGCCCGCCAAACGGTGTTGACTTATTACAAGCGTGTTATACAATGAACTCGCCATGAGAACACGGGATTTGAAAGCGGAGCGGCGAAGGCACGGCTGGGGCCAAGTGGAAGCGGCCGAGCGCCTGGGTGTGTCTCAACCTTATCTGGCCATGCTGGAGAACGGAAAGCGCCGCCTCACTCCTGCTTTGGCGCGCAAGGTGGTTGCGGCCTATGGACTTCCGCCTGCGGAACTGCCCTGTACCCGCGGACATTCAATCCGGCCGAAAAGGTTGACGGGCAACGGTTGGTCGAGGATCTCGCGAAACTCGACTACCCGGGGTTTGCTTATGTTCGCACGCGGGTGAGAAGTAAGCACCCCGCAGAGGTTCTGCTTACCGCTCTGGCGCAAGAGAATCTGGAGGGAAGGGCGGCGGAAGCGCTGCCTTGGCTGCTCCTGCGATATTGGCACATGGATCTGACCTGGCTGGTGGGGGAGGCGAAGAAGTTTGACCTCCAAAATCGTTTGGGATTTGTGGTCAACCTTGCCCGCCAGCTTTCCGAACGAGGCGGGGAAGCGGAGCGCACACAGGCTCTGGCGAGTTTGGAATCCTTGCTGGAGTCAAGCCGGCTGGCGCGTGAAGACTATTTCTACCGGGCTCCCCGCAACGACCGGGAGCGGCAGTGGCTGTTGGAGAACCGGCCGGATGCCGCGCGACACTGGAATTTGTTGTCAGACCTGCGACCCGAGCACTTGCAATATGTGGCCTAGCAACGAGGCAAAACTCCCTTCACCTTGGGACCGGTTCCTGGAAGAACTTGACGGACTTCTCCGTGAACAAGTTCACGTGCATTGCATCGGGGGATTCGTGGTCAGCCTGTTTTACGGACTGCCGCGACCAACGGCGGATGTTGATTATTTTGCCGTACTACCCTATGCCTCGGTGGACGAGCTTCAGGCATTGGCGGGGCCGGACTCGAGTGCTGGCGAAGAAGTACAAGCTATCATATTCAACATTTCCCGGCCATTTCCCTGCCGGAGGACTACGAAACACGGCTCTCGGAGATGTACCCCGGCCGGTTCAAAAACCTGCATCTTTACGCCCCCGACCCATACGACTTGATTTTGTCCAAGCTGGAGAGAAACAGCCAAAAGGATCGTGATGACGTGGCTTTTCTGGCAGAAAGCCTCCATCTCAGTCCTGAGACGCTGCGCGAACGCTACAAAAAGGAATTGCGTCCGTACCTCGCCAATGAAGGCCGGCATGACCTTACCCTTAAGCTCTGGCTCGACGTTTGCTTCGAGGGCCCTCCGCTAAAACCTTAACCTCGGCGGAACTCGCGGGTGGCGCTCCATACATTGCTGCTTATGTATGCGACCGGAGCCGTCGCCCTGCGACCTCGCGCACCCAGGGTTCAGGGGCAGGTGATCCTTCGCCAAAATAGACCTATCCTCCCGCCCGGCATCGGCGCAGCTTGCCTGAGGCGGCAAGGGGACGCATACATAAACAGCAATATATGCGCCACCCCATCATTCTTTCATTTCTCCGCAACTTGCGATCACCTTGACGGTCAGTCGCCATGTCGTATATGTGCTCTGTCCGGATTGCTCCTGAATCACGCGCCACTCGGAAGCTATTCCGGCCGGCCGGGCAGGGCGAGCACAGCCCTGCGTTTCGAGAAACGATCAAGGCAGCGAGGGCTCGAAATGAAGTCCGCCGATCGGCATAAGGTAGGGTTCCGAGCACGCAGCGAGAAACGTGAGTCGCAGGGCTGGGCTCGCCCTGCGCAAGCCGGCCAATCAGAATTCGCGGACTTGCCAGAACTGGCTTTTGGGGGTTGCGCCACATTGGCATTCGCAGTGGCTAAACTACGTCGATGACAATGAGAGTGATGTCGTCCTGCTGGGGCAGCGAGGCGGGTTGCCAAAGGCGTATCTCGGAGAGCAGTTGATCCAAAAAGTCAGAAGGTGAGCGCGACTGATGGTTACGAACGACTTCTTCAAGCTTGCACTCTCCAAACGAATCGCCGCTGGCATTCTCGGGTTCAATCACCCCGTCCGTGTAAAGCAGGAAGCGATCGCCCGAGTAGATGGGCAGGTCACGAACGGGATAGTCGGGATCCGGGGTGACTCCAAACAACAGGCCGTTGCTTTCGATACGTTCCAACTTTCCTTCCCGCCAGCAGAGAAGCGGCGGGTGCCCGGCGGCTGAATACACTGCCTTGCGATTTTCGGTATCAAGCCACAAATAGGCCGCAGAGGCGAACTGATTAAGGCTTTGCCTGAAGAGGATGCGGTTTAACCCGCGCAACACTTCCCGCGGGTCATGCGCACAGGGCACGACGGACTGCATCCCCACCTTGATCATCGAAGCGATCAGCGCGGCCGGCACACCGTGTCCGGTGACGTCCGCCACCAGGAAGCCAACCTGCTTCCCGTCGATAGGAACGAACTCGTAGAAATCGCCGGCGACGGCGGTCATCGGCCGATAGGCGACCGCAATCCGTGCGTTCTGCACCTCGGGGATCGTGGTGGGAAGGATCGAGAACTGCAGCTGCCGGGCAAGTTCGAGTTCGTTTTCAATTGACAACAAGCGGCGCTCGGTAACAGAGGAGATTTGCACTGCCACGTAGCCAAACGAAAGCAGGAACGCGGCAAATGACAGATGATCCAGGAGCGGCGGCGGGGGCGGATATTCCAGGCGACGTGCCAGGTGGACCCAAAGAGCCTCAATTGCGAATACCAGCGTGCCGGTGGCTAGAACGCCGCGATTGAGGAGAACCACATATCGGTCGGACAACTTCTTCACGCCGACGACGGTAATGACGATGAGAAGGAAGCAAACCACGGCGAGATGGTTGTAAGGCAAGAACTTGTCCTCGGAGCCGCCGTACACGAACCAGCCAATGCCAACTACCGCGACGGCCGTCCCACCAAGGAGGACAATCTTAATAAGAAGCCGAAGTCTACCTAGGCTTAATTCCAAGAAGGCCAATGAGGCAACGACTACGATCAGGTACGCGCCCCCCGTGTTCACGTAGGGAACGCTTATCTGAATCGAGTGCGGCAGAGCCGCAATGACGGCCTGCGATCGGGTCAGTACGGAGACTCCGTACATCGCGCTCCAGATTCCGAGCCAGATAGACAGCCGCGCTCCGCTACGCCCACGGATGCCAGCGATGCAGCAAGCTGCCAATCCGATGAACAGGAAGATTGCCCCTGATATGATGTGCTCGAGCTGGCCGCGAAGCATTGCCAGGACTTGATCTTCCAAGCGCCCTCCTCGCAAACATCGCCAAGATATCACAGCCGATGTGGGTGTTAATACGAGCAGTTTACTCCCGGGAATTCAAGAATTCTCCGACAAAGACCGGCGATTCCGGGCGGACGGGGCACTCGGAGGCCATTCCGGTCCAGACGCCATCGGGGAAGTTGAAGTGCCCGGGTTGCCCGCGAGTGACGCCGTAGGGTAGAGCGAAGTCACTCAACTCCGCTCTGGACCCCGATAGGGCACATCGGACGCCAAGAATCGGGGAAGGGGGAATGCAAGGCGGAGGGCTCCCCACGTTTTGCGGGCGGGGGTGAGGGGACCAGCAGATGAAAGCGCCAGGTCAAATTTGAATGGGCCGGCGCGGCTTCGCCCCGCTCACCCGAGCCGGCTGGTGAAAACGGCGACTGCGGGTCCAGCCGCGGAGCGGCGGCATCATGTAGCCGCGGGCGTGAGCCCCGGATTGAGAAGGGCCTCTCTCCCCGCGCAGCGGGGAGAGAGGTGGCGGAGGCGGGGTGAGAGGCGGCAGACATTCCCACGGCTGGCGCCATGGGCTACAGTACTTCGCGCGTCAACTGACGGGCTACAGCGAAAGACTTTTACCCTTGGATTTTCTTCTGCGGCTCGGCCCCCCGGTATGGCAATATCGAATGTCCTTGTTCTTTAGCGAAAATGCTCGAGCACTTCGTAGGGCCGGCAGCGTTCGGCCTGGCGCCAGCGCCGCTGGCCCTTAGCCGTTGGGTTGCGGCCGCGCCGCGCGGTGCTGCCTGTGATGATACCCACGGAACCGAATCCGCCAACCGTCGCTCCCCATGGCTTACAAAGGGCTCAAAATCGGAGGAGCGCTATTCCCTCGATGGCTCTGGTTGCCTCGGCTGCGCAGCTTTTACAAAAAATTCCCCCCCGAAAGATGGGCTCTCCGCACGCCATACAAACCCACGGTTTCAGAGACAGCGTTGGCGACCGTTTGTCGAGGGCGGTCAGCGCGGCCGGAGAATCCATCGGTACAATGTGCTTTTTCGCGCAATGCGCACATCCCTGATAGCGAGCGAACAGCCTCCAGACGGAATACATAACTCCCGGGATGAGAAAGAGGAGCCATAGCCTAAATTCCATGGGGAATGGACCTGGCACGTGGCGAGCCAACAGTGTCCAGATGGAAGAGATAACTCCCGGTACGAAAGCAAGGAGCCATAGCCCAACTTCCATTCGCGTTGACCCCGGTTTGAACTGTTCCTGCACTCCCACGAAACCACAATGAAGACAGTACTTCATACCGGTTTGCCTCCTACCCTCAACGAAAGTGACAGCGCTGCCTTGTAATCCCGTCTTCCCCAGAAGGTGGGCCCGACCCAACACCCGCCGCCCCTCCTGACCATGATCGAAGGCCGCGGACAGTTTTAACGCTGGTTCGCGGCTTTTTACCGTCTGAGGAGGCTAGCTTAACTTGTCCAGGGGAACAGACAATAGCTCAAAGGTACTATGGCGATAGTACCATCGTGCCCCAGCGACAGAGTGCCCCACAGCGCTAGCCTGGATTTCTCACCACGGGTTTGGAAGGGCGGGGATTCAGTCCCGCTGGTATAAGGCATTTCTAATGACTACCGCGACCCCGGGTCCCACACAGCCTGTTTACGCGTGCGAAGCTTTGGAGTCCGGCAGGTCGCTGCCGCTCTTTCACCCGCCAGCTTGCCGGCGGGCAAAATGCGCTCGCGCTTGGCATTCCCGCGAGCAAGCTCGCGGGGAGGAGTTCCCGCAAGCAAGCTTGCGGGAGGGAAAACGGCAGCAAGCTGCACGCACTCCAAAGCTTCGCTCCACGGGGAATGACAGGGCCGCGTCGGGGTGGTGCGGGTAGGCTCCGCCCTCGCGGCGTAGCTAAAAGTCAGCGGCTTCTGCCTGGAAGTCATCCCCAATGCTCACCCGGTCGATCTTCATCATCATGATTCGCTCGCAGAAGGAGCGGGATGAACGGATCACAGTCATCTCCGCCTGCCGGGCGGCAAGAAATGAGAAAGACTACTACTATACAGAGCGACATAAATTGTAGCGTCGATCTCCGATCGACGACGGCGGTCGGAGACCGCCGCACCAGCCGAATGCGCAAACACTTATGTCGTTCTGTATATCGCCAGAATGCGCCTGCTACCACAACCCAACTTCAGGCCTGAGTTTGATGCGGAGGAGGTGGCACGGCGACGGGCAAACCCACCTCCTCCTTCCCGGTGGGCTTGTTTGCCCAATTTTCCAGAACGCGGCGGAGCCGTTGAATTTCATGTTCGAGAGCGCCGAGCGCTTGTGGGGCTTGCTTAAAGTCCCTCTGGCGGGCAATTTTTTCCAGGTGGGAGGCTGCCTCGATGGCAGGCTTCGCCGCGAAGTTACCCACCGTACCTTTCAACCGGTGGGCGAAGCGCTCCAGGTCATGACCCTGCATCCTCTCGACGGCGTGGTGAATGGCCTCCATCTGCTGGGGAAGGTCGTCTAAGAACAAAAGCGCCAGCTCACTCAGCAGGTTGCGATCCCCTTCCAGGTTTGCCCAGGCCGCCTGCCAGTCGATGCAATCATCCTCGGCAGGGGCTGGCGGCTTCTCCGGGGTTGGCTCCGGGCGCGGGGTGAACCGTTCGACCCCCGCCAACAATTCCGCAGGACGGATCGGCTTGGCGATGTATCCATCCATTCCCGCCGCCAGACATCGTTCCCGGTCACCCTTCATGGCGTGAGCGGTCATGGCGATGATGGGAATGTGCTTATAGGTGGCGACCTCCTTTTCGCGGATGACCTTGGTGGCTTCAAAACCGTCCATTTCCGGCATCTGCACATCCATCAATACCAAACCGAATTCCTGTTCCTCCAACATCAGCACGGCGTCGCGCCCATTCGCCACCACCATAACTGTGTGTCCCATCTTTTCCAAAAGGCGGACGGCCACCATCTGGTTCACAGGGTTATCTTCCGCCAGCAGAATACGCAGGTGCCGCCGATCCTCGCGCAGCGAGTGGCGAGTGACCAAGGTGGGCCGATGATCGGGGGATTCCGGCTTGTGCCCCAGGACCGTGAGGATGGCTTCCAGGAGTTCCGTTTGCTGGATGGGCTTGACCAGGTAGGCGGAAATCCGCAGGTCGCGGCAACGCGACGCGTCGCCCCGCTGGCCTCCGGATGTCAGCATCATGATGATGGCGCCTTTAAAGCGTGGATCGCTTTTGACCCGCTTCGCAAAAGTGAAGCCATCCATGTCCGGCATGTGACTATCGAGGAGGATCAGGGGAAAGGCCGCACCGGCGGCGTTGGTCTGTTCAAGAATTTCAATCCCGCGCGTTCCACTCTCGGCCAGCGCCGGTTTCATTCCCCAGTGGCTGAGCAGTTCGTTCAGCATCCGGCGGTTGGTGGAATTATCATCGACCACCAGTGAGGCAACGCCCTGGAAAGCGGCAGGATTTAGCGCGGCATCCGCGGTGGCAGCCTGCTTTGCCCGCAGAAGCTTCAGGGTAAAGTGGAAGGTGCTTCCCTGCCCCACTTCGCTTTCCACCCACATCCGCCCACCCATCATCGCCACCAGCCGGGAGGAGATGGTCAAGCCCAGCCCCGTCCCGCCGTAACGGCGGCTGGTGGAATTGTCAGCCTGCGCGAAGGCTTCAAAGATGACTTCCCTTTTCTCCGGCGGAATGCCGATTCCGGTGTCAGCGACGGCAAAGTGCAACGTGGTACTGTCAGCGCCGCTCGATGCAACGCTGACCTGCACCGAGACTTCTCCTTTGTCGGTAAACTTGATGGAATTCCCCACCAGATTGAAGACGATCTGCCGCAGGCGAGTAGGATCGCCGAGCAGGTGGTCCGGGACATCCGGATGCACACGGAGGGTGAGTTCCAGATCCTTTTCATGCGCGCGCAAGGCGAGGGTCTTCAGGGCCTCCCCCAGGCAGTCGCGCAAGCTGAACTCTGCTTGATCGATATCCAACTTGCCCGCCTCGATTTTGGAGACATCCAAAATGTCGTTGATGACGGTCAGCAGCGACTCTGCCGAAGACTTCACCAGCCCCAGGTATTCCCGGCGGGTGGGATCGGCATCGCTATCGAGCGCGAGTTCGGTCATTCCCATGATGGCATTCATGGGCGTGCGGATTTCGTGGCTCATGTTGGCCAGGAATTCACTCTGGGCACGGCAGGCTTGTTCCGCCTCCGCCTTCGCCAAGGTGAGTTGAGTGTTCTGGGTCTGCAATTCCGCCGTGCGGGCGGCAATCTGCAAATCCAAATCCTCCCTGAGCTGGCGCAATTGATCGTTGCGCTCCTCGATCTGAGCGGCCATTTCCTGGATGACGTCCCTTAAGAGGCCCACTTCGTCCTGGCACCGCTCGGGCCCAATCCGGGAGAATCTCCTTTTCCCTATTGCCGCTTGGGAAGTCTGAACCAAGTCCGCAATGGGATCGGAAATAAGGTGGTGCAGCCGACGGGAAAGGAGCCAGGTAACCCCAGCAGCGGCGAGGATCGCGATCAAGGCCATCATGACATTACGACGCAGCCCGCCGCCTGATTCCTTCCCATCGGATTCCACATAGATGGTTCCCACCACGTCCCCGTTGCGGGTAATCGGGTGCAACAGGGCCAGCCGATGGAGACGTGAGAATCCTGTTTCCCCCCACAAGGCTTTTGGAGGCAATGGGATGGAGACATTGCCGCGATGATACTCAGCCAGAATTTTGCCTTCCTTCGAATACGCGCGGGCGGCCATTACCTCGGGATTGGTTCGCAGTGCGGAGAGAGATTGGGAGGCGGCGTTGCTATCCCCCAAAGCCAGAGCCGAGGCGCTATCTTGACCGACGATTTCAGCCAAGTTCGCAAGGTCGCGCTGCCTGGCATGGCGAAAAGCGAGCGCATCGTAAATGCCCAATCCCACACAGGCCACCAGCAAGGCGGCACTGCTGGTGAGCATGAGCATCCACATCAATTTGCAGCGGATGGTCGATTCACGAAAGGCCTGCACTTAGATCCTCTCTATTTCCTGCTCTCGAGCCCCCGGGACGGACTCGTGGGTCCGCCTCGCCATCGGTGAAGATGAAGACGCATCGGGTTCCTCCACAGGATGTTTTCGACCGCGATGACCGCGATCCCCACGACGGGATGGCCGCGGACCCAGGCCGGAGGGGATGCACACGCTCAGCCCGAATTTAACCCCTCACCCTTATCTTCGGCGGAGATGGAGATGAACTTGAGCCAAACGTGCGCTGCGCGCGGCCAGAAAAGGGCGGTAAAATCACCCGCTAGATGCTGAGAATAGCCTGCCTGGGAAGTTGGGTGGGAACCGCCGCCACAACCCATAAAGCCGAGGGATCCAAGGTGCCACCGGGGGTCTCCGCTTCGGATTTTGACTTGGACCTTTGTCTGGCTTTTTTGTCCGCGCCTCACGGGGATGTGGTAATGTTTGCTGTCCAGGAGGTAGCCCATGAGCA
The DNA here is from genome assembly GCA_963825395.1 of uncultured Acidobacteriota bacterium. Lineage (GTDB taxonomy): Bacteria > Acidobacteriota > Terriglobia > UBA7540 > UBA7540 > Bog-366. Next base: position 61,464 of record CAWGTQ010000078.1, read on the forward strand.
CTGTTCAGGAAGTTGTGAGCCTCCCGCCGGTACAGTCTCCGCCCCGCGCGCCCTTGGCGCGAAACATGGCGGTAGACGCCTGCCGCGGATTCGTCATGTTCCTCATGATGGCGGAGGTGCTGCGCTTTTCGCTCGTGGCGCGAGCATTTCCCGGGAATTGGGTCTGGCACATCCTGGCCTATAACCAGACCCATACCGAATGGGCGGGATGTTCGTTGCACGACTTGATTCAGCCCTCGTTTTCATTTCTCGTCGGCGTGGCGCTGCCTTACTCGATTGCCAGCCGCATCGCCAAGGGCGGGACGTTCTGGAAGCTATTTGCGCACGCAGTGTGGCGAGCCTTCCTGCTGGCAGCTCTAGGAATCTTCCTGCGCTCGATGCACCAGCCGCAAACCAACTTCACGATGGAAGACACGCTCACGCAGATCGGGTTTGGGTATCCCTTCCTTTTCCTCTTAGGCTTCCGGCCACCGCGTTGGGCGTGGGCCGCGCTGGGTGTAATCCTGACGGGCTACTGGCTGGCGTGGGCGCTCTATCCCTTAGCCGGGCCGAACTTCGATTGGCAATCCGTCGGCGTATCTGCTGCCTGGAATGCTCAGCACAACTACGCGGGCTTTGCCGCCCACTGGAACAAGAACTACAATTTGGGGATTGCCTTCGATCAGTGGTTCCTAAACCTCTTCCCGCGCTCAACGCCATGGGTTTATAACGACGGCGGATACCTGACGCTGAGCTTTATCCCTACCCTCGGGACCATGATTTTGGGACTGATCGGGGGACGCTGGCTCCGTGAGACCGCACCGCAAATTCCCCTGAAGAAATTGCTCGTTGCCGGGTTAGTGGGAATCGGCGCCGGCCTCTTCTTCCACTTCACGCATATCTGCCCCGTGGTCAAGCGCGTTTGGACACCGAGTTGGACGCTGTTCAGCGGCGGAGCGTGCTTCCTGCTGCTGGCGGCGTTTTGTTGGGTCATCGAGATGAAACAACGCAAAGGTTGGGCGTTCCCCCTGGTGGTCATCGGCATGAATTCCATTACCGCCTATTGCATCGCGCATTTCATGGAAGAATTCTTGATCAGTTCATTTCGCACCAACCTTGGTCCGCACTTCTTTGAGTTCCTTGGAACGAGCCTCCAGCCTCTCATGGAAGGCGCCGCCGTGCTGTTCTGCTATTGGTTGGTGTTGTTCTGGATGTACCGGAGGAAATTGTTTTTGAAAATCTAGTTGTCCGTCATCAGTTCTCAGTAAGAGCCTGAGGGGGGGTCCGCTTTTACTGACAACTGAAGACTTATGACTCTTGTCTGACTTGTCCCTTCCCTTCATGCGGTTTTTATGGGACTATCTAACTTTGTGGAGTCGCCCTCTGGTCTGTCCACTAAAATTCATTCCGCACGACTTACAGACGGGGCGAGGGGGAATTGGCCCTTGGCGTCCGTCAAGAATTTGACCTTCAAAGAAGTCCTGGAATTGGTTCGTCCGGACCTCATCCGAGTGGAGGAGGAGTTCGGCATTCAAACCACTACGGACGTCCGCCCGATAACCGAAATCGGTCAGTACTTGCAGGAAGGCGGGGGAAAAAGGCTGCGTCCGGCGCTGGTGTTGCTGGCGGCGAGGTTGTGCGGTTACCAAGGGATGGCTGGCGTTCGCATGGGCGCGGTGGTGGAAATGATTCACACCGCCACCCTTGTCCACGACGATGTGATCGATGAGGCTGACACCCGCCGCGGGCGGCCCTCCACGAATTCCCGCTGGGGCAATCCCATGAGCGTGCTGGCGGGCGATTGGCTTTACATGCAGGCCTTCAACATCGCCCTGAACGAGCGGAATTTCCGGATCCTCGACGTTCTCATTCGGCTCACTCAGGTCATGGTGGAAGGCGAGTTGCTCCAACTGACTTGCTTGCGGAAGCCCTCTGTTTCCGAAGAAGAATACCTGGAACTTGCCTATCGCAAGACCGCCTGCTTGTTTTCCGCGTGCCTGCGGTTAGGGGCGCTGCTGGGCGGAAAGAACGAAGAAGAGGAAACGCGATTGGGCCTGTACGGCATTAACCTGGGCCTGGCTTTTCAACTCATCGATGATGTGCTGGACTTCACGTCTTCGGAGGAAGTCTTGGGGAAGCCCATCGGCAACGACGTGCGTGAGGGCAAGATGACGTTGCCCTTGATATACCTCTTGCAGCGCTGCACTCCGGCAGAAGCCCGCAAGGTTTCGCGGGTGCTGGAAGAGGGGGGATTCCGACCCGCGCAATTTGCGGAGATCCTCGACCTGATCGATCATTACGGCACCCTTCAGGCGGCACGGGATAAAGCTCAGGATTTTTCCGACAAAGCCAGAAGTTTCCTGGAAGGCTATCCCGACTCGCCTTACAAAGGCGCGTTGCACTCTCTGCCGGACTTTATTTTGGAACGGGAATCCTAAGATCGCGCGCGCCTTCCGGCATGAAACATCGCCACGAAACCGAGATCAAGCTGGCGGTCCGGGATGCCAAGGACATCAGTTGGCGCCTCGCGGAACTGGGTTTCCGACCCACCCTGGCGCGCCACTTTGAAAGCAACTACCTGTTCGATTTTCCCGACCAGCGGCTGCGCAAATCGCGCTGCCTTATTCGCCTGCGCTTTGCCGGCGACCAGGGCTTGCTGACTTATAAGGGCGCGCCGTTGCGCTCGCGCGACTACAAGATTCGGCGGGAAATTGAAACCAACGTGGAAGACGGCCACCGCCTGCGCGAGATCCTGCTTCTCCTGGGTCTGCGCGAGGTCTTCTGCTACGAGAAGTTTCGCACCATGTATGCGCCGCGGGGCAAACGCGATGTGGCCGACGCGCCCCACCTGGTCTTCGACGAAACGCCCATTGGTAATTACCTGGAATTGGAAGGCCCGCAGCGCTGGATTGACGAGGTGGCGCGCCAACTCGGTTACTCGCGACGGGATTACATTACGGATAGCTACGCAGCCCTTTACCGGAAGAAGTGCCAAGTGGACGGCAAGACCCCGGGCAATATGATTTTCCCTCTGCGCGAATCGTGATTGGGTTCTGCCCCGGCCTGGGCTATAATGCGTTTGTGTGTTCCGTCGGTGAACGTCCCGAGCGGGGAGGAGAATAACTATGGAAGGTTTGTTACAACCGGTTCATCTGTTTTTCATATTGCTGATCGTCTTGATCCTATTCGGGCCTGGCAAATTGCCGGAACTGGGCAAGGGTTTAGGCAAGGGTATTAAAGAGTTCAAGGACGCCCTGCGCGGCGGCTTGGAAGGTTCTTCCGATAAGAAATAGACGGCTGCGCCAACCGGGAAGGAGAATAACGAATGGAAGGGTTGCTTCAACCGGTTCACTTGTTTTTCATATTGCTGATCGTCTTGATCCTGTTCGGGCCCGGCAAATTGCCGGAACTGGGCAAGGGTTTAGGAAAAGGTATTCGAGAATTCAAGGACGCCCTGCGCGGCGGCTTGGAAGGTTCTTCCGACAAAAAAACAGAAGAGAAGAAGGCAGAAGAAGAAAAGAAGTCTTAAGCCTTCGCTTTTCACTGGTACCGTGGAAGGTCCGTCTCATACCTCAGCGCTTATCTTCCCACGACGAATTCATAAAAGACGCGGCTACTTTGACCAGACTGCGCGGGCTCCGTCGGGCTTGCGCGGTCTCGGCCTGCTAAATCTGAGCGCTCTCCCGAGAGGAGAGGTCTCGGATTTTGACTTCCACCTCCTGTGTCCCGTACAAGAATAGGACAACGATAAGTTGGGAGAGAGGGGCGTGGAGCGCTGGGTGTGGGGGTCACTCAGCAACAAGCGGAGAAGTAATTTCCGGTTTTGCCTTCCTTTTCGAATCGCCTTATCATCTTCTTCTGTTTGTCACCCGCGGTTTTTCATTGCCGCGAGAGGAGAACTCCTATGTCAAGCAATAGGCCGGAATCCCGGCGTAACCCAATGGAACGAGCTTCGCGCCGCAGCTTTCTGCAAGCAGCCGCCGGCGCCGCGGCCATGGCCTCTGCGGTCGCTCAGCCGGGACAGAGTCCATCGAAGCCTGCCGCGGCCCGCATCCTGGCCTGCGCGGGTACGTATAGCTCACCGCAAGGTCCGGAAGGATCACAGGGTCGCGGGCAAGGCATTTATGTGTTTGAAGTGAACCCCGCCAACGGTGTGCTGACCCAACGCGAGATCATCCCCAATGATGGAAACCCTTCCTGGCTGGCGCTTGACCCTTCGGGCACGCATTTGTATTCGGCGAACGAAGTCGCAAATTTTGCCGGCGGGAGTTCCGGCTCGGTCAGCGCCTACGCGGTCGATCGCGCCACTCGGCATTTGACCTTGCTCAATACGGTCAGCTCAGAAGGCGCCGGACCCGCCCATTTGAGCATTCACCCCTCAGGCAAGTACGTGTTGGTGGCCAACTATGAGGGGGGGAACGTGGCGGTACTTCCAACGCATGCGAATGGCGAACTGGGCCCCGCTACGCAGGTGATCCACAATCAGGGTACCGTTGGCCCCGAGCACGCCCGCAGCGCGCCAGCCGGAAGCTTTGCGATCAGTGGACACGACAAGCCCCACGCACACATGATCCAAGCGGACGCGTCTGGGCGGTTTGTGTTCGCCAGCGATCTTGGGCTGGACCGGATTTTCATTTGGAAGTTCGATAGCGAAAAGGGTACGCTCACGCCCAATGATCCTGACTCCGTCGCCCTGCCACCGGGGGACGGGCCGCGCCACTTCGTATTTCATCCCGGCGGCCGATGGTTTTATTCGCTTCAAGAAGAAGGCTCGACGCTCGTGGCCTTCGACTACGATTCGACCCATGGAAGGCTCATGGAAAAGCAAACCCTCTCCAGCCTGCCCAAGGGTTTTGTGGGCACGAACTTCACTTCCGAAGTCATGATTTCCGCGGACGGCAGGTTCCTTTACGCCGCGAATCGGCTGCACGACAGCATCGCGTGGTTTCCCATCAGCGCCACGGGCTCGCTTGCTTTCGGTGGCGAAGAATGGACCCGCGGTGATTATCCGCGCAGCTTCAACATCGACCCCACGGGAAATTTTCTCTACTGCTGTAACCAGCGTGGTGATGCCATCACCACTTTCCGCGTCAATCACCAAACCGGAGCGCTGACCTTCACGGGTCATTACACGCCCATCGGCACACCGGCCAATATCGTATTCCTGACGTAGAACCATAGGATGCCGTTATCCTGGACAAAGCACCAATAAACACCAATGAATGCTTTAAGGTGCAATGTAGTGACATGTGTCCCTCATCCCCCCATGTCCCCCATACCCCCTACTGACATTTCTACCGAAATCATATTGCGATTCCAGGAATTCGGGCTTAAGATGGCGCTAGTTCACACCTGTGGGGGCTTACATGAAGGTCGAAGACCTGATTCACTCCCGGAGCGAAATCTATTCTGTCACCGAAGATGCGACCGTTTACGATGCGGCTCGCTACCTGCGCGAGAAGCAGGTGCGTTCGGTGGGCGTGCTCAAGCCCGGCGGCAAGCTGGTGGGAGTTGTCTCGCAAAGCGACATTTCCGACAAGGTAGCGGCGGAGAACAAGTGTCCGGCCTGGATGCGGGTTTCGGAAGTGATGAGTTCCGACCTCATCACGGTACCGCCCGCCACGCATCTGGACGAGTGTGTGCGGCTGATGGAGAAACACGGCATCTACCACCTGGCGGTCGTCGACGAGGGTGGAACGTATCGCGGCATGATTTCCGTTCAGGATTTGTTGCGGGTCATCGCCTCCGATGAGAAGGCGCGAGCCGACATGCTGGAGTCCTTTCTCTTCTCGGGGCGCTAGTGTGCCGTTCGACTTAGGATTTTCCCATGAACAGGGGGTGGCGCACCCATGGAAGCCAATGTATGCGCCACGCTCGGTAATATACGCTGCTGTAAGAAGTTAGCCAGGACACAACTAGGGATCCCGTGGCGTTCTGCGCGGGTGGCGAATTTCCCACGAAGTGTCAGGGTATTTGATGAATTCGGAGAGCATCCACTTCAGGGCCTCACGATTTTCCCACCACCGCCGCCCGCCCATCAAGAACTGAGAGGCTGAAATCATTTTGATCTCCATGCCGCGCTTCTTTGCTGCGGCCGAGCAAATGGCATAGGCGCGCCGGGTATGGTAGTCCGAGGTCACAACGAGGAGGCGGTGGAAATTGCGTCGAGCGGCGTAATCCAGGATCACATCCTCTTCCTCCAGGGTCGAATTCGCCGACGATACCACCACCTGGAGAGCGCTGTCAGGAGCGCCGAAGCCTTTGGCATCCTGAACCATGAAGACGCCCTCGCTGAAATACGGGCGGATCAGTGGCCCGCTCAGGAGGATGCGCGGCGCCCATCCTTGCTTGAAAAGTTCCACCGCGCGGTGGACGCGCGTGGCATCGCCTGAGTCGCCGTTCAGAACGACAATGGCATCGGCTTTCACCGGCGCCTCATCCACGACCCACCATTTCCCGAGGGCGCTCAGGAGCGGGGCCCGCGCCAAGTAGAGCGTCGAACCCACCACCAAGAGCGCCAACAGCGTGGCCAGGAATAACCCGACCACGAAGCAGCACGCGGAAACTTCCCGGCGAAAAAATGGAACACGCATAGGAATAACCTTGGGATTTGATCGAACCCGGCCGCCAGATAGGGCGACGAATTCAGCACGCTCACCAACCAGCAGGTCGTGGTGCAGTTTGACCTAAGGGCGGCTTTACGCCGCCCCATGGCGAGGTAAACTCGCCGCTACAACATCAAACTGCACCACTACCCTACAGCGCGAACCCATGTATCCCACCACCGCGAACCGCGCGACCCAACTTAATGTAGTACGTCACAAATTACGTGCCAAGCTTCGCTCCATATGCCATGAGGGATGCGCTCTCCATATCACGCATGCATCCACGCCCCCCCCGATCTGGGTTCGCTTCCCTTCCCTGCAAGCACGAGTCCCCTTCGCACCGTTTGGGGAAGAGACTCCCTTGTGTTATACCTACCACCTTTGAGTATGGGAATCTTACATTTCAAAAGGAGGTCGACCGCCATGCCTGATGGCTCGATTCAATCCCCCAGCGAATTTACTGGCCGGCAAGTCTCCAGCACGGCCGGATGCCGCGACCGATTATACAGGAATATGCTGTCTCGGAAGTTTGTTCGCGAAGTCAGCCCGTGTAGCGGACGACATAACATTGATATTGTCCACGAACTTCCGGGACACAGGGGAAGTCGGGGCATTGCCAAACTAACCGTGAGCGTCGCGCTCGTCTTTTTGGCGGCGAGTGTTTCGCTCGCCAAGGATTTTGCCGGAAAGCTGGAATTGAAGACAACCGCCTTCCGCCCGGGCAGTACGATCCCCGCGCAGTTTACGTGCAGCGGCGACAACATCTCGCCTTCTCTCTCGTGGAACCAACCCCCGCCCCGCACCGAGAGCTTCGTGCTGATTGTGGATGACCCGGACGCTCCCGCGGGAACGTGGGTTCACTGGGTGATGTACAACCTGCCGGCGTCGGCACGGCAACTGCCGGAGCACGTGCCGCCTGGCGACGTTGCGGGCGGCGGTAAGCAGGGCGCGAACGACTTCCCCATGAACGGGTACGGCGGCCCCTGTCCCCCACCGGGTAAGCCCCACCGATATTTCTTCCGGCTCTACGCCCTCGACACGGCCTTGAACCTGCGCGGCCCAGTCCGCCGCAAGGATGTCGACTCGGCCATGAAGGGCCATGTCCTTGCGCAAGCAGAATTAATGGGCACGTTCGGGCGGTAAAGGAAAATAATAAACCGCGCCCGGCGGCAAGGCGACTTTGCAGGCCGAATCCGATTAAAATCCTATCGGTGACCCCGAAATCGTTGGCGGGTAGGGGATTCACTAACAGGAATGGGTAATACTTAACCCCGCGGCACCACCGTCAGAAGAGGTATTTCAATCCGAACTGGATCAGGCGGGGGGCGACCGAGGTCTGTGTGACCACACCGAAGTTGGCCGTACCGAGCGTGGTACCTGGATTGCTGAACTGGGGATGGTTCAGGGAGTTGTAGAATTCGACGCGGAAGGCCAGTTCGGCGTTCTCCCGCAGGCCGCCCACCACGGTTATTTTTCCCAGCGAAAAATCGGTATTAACCTGCGGCGGCCCGTTGAGGAGGCTCTGACCGGCGTTGCCGTACCCTGTTGACCCATCGGAACCGATGGCGGGCGCTGAGCAAACTGCCGACGTGTTGATCCAGCTGCCGAGCCGGTCTTCCACGCTGCCGGAGGTGGCCAGGGCCGTCGCACCCGGGCAGAGCGTAACCGTTGAGGGCGAGGCTTCACCGTAGACAGCGCCTCCGTTTGGATCGGTTAGAGTCAGCGGCAATCCGCTTTGCAGAATGACAATCCCGGTGGTGGACCACCCGTTCAACAGTTTTTCTGCCGCGCCTGTGCCGTGTACGGGATGGGGCAACTGGTAATCGAAGTTGGTCACGATCCGGTGCGTGCGGTCAAATGTGGCGCGCGCCCAATTGCTCGATAGGTAATTCAGGTCGTTATAGATGGAAGTATTGTTCATGGCCTTTGACAGGGTATAGGCGGATTGAAGAGTCAGGCCGTGAGCCATCTGCCGGCGCAGAGTCACTTGCAGGCCGTGATACCACGACGCGCCGCTAAACTGGCTGTCGGTTAATGCGGAGGGGCTCTCTCCCATAAACGGAACGCGCAGTTCCGCATTGACGGCAGTATTAGAGGTGATGCAATCGCCGGAGTTTCCCGTATAGCCACAGTTGACCGGGTTGTTGGTACTCGCGAGCATGGGTTGGTTAAGGCCCACCCCAACCAACAGGTGGTCACCGTATGACCCGACGTAGCCGACGTCAAGAGTGAAAGCTCGGGGCAGTTTGGTCTGAATGGTCAAGTTCCATTGCTGGAGCTGGGGGATTTTATATTCCGGACCGGCAATCCGGTCGGAAAGCTGGGAGGTGGGCGTGCGCGCTACAAAGCCCAGCGTCGTTGTGGGAAACGGCTTCTCGAGATCCGACGCGCCATTGCTGGCATCGGTATTGGTGAATCCCTGCGCAAACGGCGCCGCGGTGAACAGGGGAACACCTGCGGCGTTGGCGCTGAAAGCCGGCGCCTGGTAAAACCAGCCGTACCCACCCCGCACCGCGGCACGGCCGGCGGCTCCGAACGGCTGCCAGGCAAAACCCACCCGGGGGGCGAACTTCCCCAGCGGCGTGTTGTTCTGATAGAAACTGCGGGTGGGACCGGTCCAAACCCCCGGGGGCGGCACTCCGAACGGCTGGCCCGTGTAGGGATTGATCAGGCCCGCATTGTAGTTCGCCGCCACCACATCGCCGACCAGAATCCCCGAGAGCGGCGGAATGGGGACTTGCTTCAACAGCGACGGCCAGACGTTCCCGATTGTACCAGCCTCGTCGAACGAGGGGCCCACGTACTCCCAGCGCAGGCCGGCATCGAGCGCCAGGCGCGGCGTCACTTTGAAATCGTCCTGCGCAAACGCCGCGGCGTAATCGTGCCGGTATTGATATTGAACTTCGCCCTTCGGCCCCACACCCTCGTTGGCGCGCACGGTCTCGATGTTGCTACGACCGCCAGGGCTTTCATTGTCCGCCGCGCTCAGCCCCACCAGCAAGTCCTCAAACGTCTCGAAGGTGAGTTTTCCGCGCGCCGCACCGGTGTCCAGCCGGTCGTTGTATTGCAGGAGAAAAACCCCGCCCAGCCGCGCATTGTGCCTCCCATGAACCACCGAGAGATTGTCCGTCCACGCGAACGTGTTGGTGAGGGTCCAGAAGTCATTAGCGCCGTTGCCGAAAAAGCGAAACGTCCCCATGGGGCCCAACATGGTGACCTCCGGTGGCTGGGGAAAGAACGGGTCCACGGGGGTCATGCCGAAGGAATCCGCCATGGGAGTCCCGACGCCAGCCGCATACTGAAGGGTGCGCGTGTAAGCAAAGCGCGCTTCGTTCACAACCTTGGAGGTCAGGACCGAGGTTAGCCTGGCAGAGAGCGCATCGTCCTGCGCATGCAGCGCCTGGGGAGATCCGGCGCCCGGGAGCACCGGCGTGACTGTCGCCCCGCCCGGCGCGCCCAGGGATCGGCGTTGGTTAATTCTTGAAAAGAAGCCGCGCCACGACAAAGTGTTGACCGGCGACACCACATAGTCGCTGTTCGCCACGAAATGATCCTCGTTGTAATAGGACGGGAAGCTGAAGGAGGAGAAACCCATGCCCGCATTGCTGCCTGATGTGAGGATGGTCTGGGGCACCGGGATCAGGTAGGAACCATCCGGCAGCTTTGTCTGAAGGATACTCAGGGCCACTGGGTTTATGGGAACGGTCGTGGCCGTATTCTGGTTCCCGCAGTCCAGTTGCTTCCCGCCGGCAAAGGTCAGATAGTTGGGGTCCGGTTGACCCGCATCCGGGCCGCTCGTGAGTAGATGATTGCCTGGGCAGAACTGTGCCGCCAACGCCCCCGCCGAGCGATCGCTGGTTAGAGGCGGAAGGATGACCGTGGCCACGGAGGTAGGGTCCAGACCATTCACCTGTCGCGTTCCCTGGTAGGAACCGAAAAAGAACCACTTATCCTTGCGAATTGGGCCGCCCAGCGTCACTCCGAACTGGTTTTGTTTCAGATTCGGTTTGGGCTGCCCCGTGGCATTCCGAAAGAACGCATTGGCATTAAAGATATCGTTGCGCACGAATTCCCAGGCGGTTCCGTGATACAGACTTTCTCCGCCGCGGGTGATCACGTTGGTGCTGGGCACCAGCGCGCCATAGCCGGCGTCGTACTGTGAGGTCTGGATTTTGAACTCGGCGATGGCGTCGGGGTTGGGGACGGTGCTGGGGGGGTAAGCTCCCTCAATGGCGTAACTGCCCGCGGTCGTGCTGCCGTTCACGTTCACCGTGTTGGTTCCCCGGCCCAGGGTTCCGGCATTGTTCACGTCCCCGGCGGTGCCCGAAGACATCGAGAGAACCTGGGCAAAGTTGCGGGTGGTCAGCGGCACGCCGGTGATGGTTTTGTGATCCACCAGGGTGCCTGACGACGAGGCCGACAGACTCAAGCGGCAGTTGCACGCCACCCTCTGCCGGGGGTCGCCGCGTTCCAGGCTGGCGTCCAGAGTGGGATCTTCCGAAACGTTGATGGCGATCGACGGCACTTGCGAGGTCTTGAATCCGGGCGCGGAGAACCTCAGACGGTAGGCGCCGGGGGCAAGCAAGGAGAAGCGATAGCTTCCGTTTTCCCCCGAGACCATGGTGAGAGTTTGATTCGTCGCGTTGTTTGTGAGCACCACCGTGGCGCCCGGCACGGGCCCCTTCACGCCGGTGATGGTCCCCCCTAACGCTCCCGTGCTGTCCGACTGGGCGCACAGAAAACTCACGCCCGCCATGGTCAAGAGGGCGCCGAGCGCCGCGCCGAGGAAATGCCGTCTCCCGCCAAACCCGACTGAGGACCGCTTTCTGCACTCTACAAAATGTGCGATGCTGCGCCAATGAACTGTCATCAATTATCCAAGATGAAATGCAGATTGCCCCGGCTCTCCAGACCGGCAATGGCGCAACTGACCTGCCCAGGGACGTCGGAACCGTCAGGTGTGCGATGGGACATTCCTCTTGCTTGCCACCCAACCATTGTCCCGAAAACGAAGCTTGGCGGCGTCGGAACTCTACCACTATTAATACCCAAAAGCGAAAGCCGCGGGGTAATCCCGCTCGAAGCGGTGTAACCCCGCGCTACGCCCTCCGCCATGAAGGGCCATGTCCTTGCGTGGGCGGAATTGATGGGCACGTTCGGGCAGCAAGGGAAAACAATAAACCGTGAGCGGCGGGAAGGCCGAATCCCCAGCTACGTCCGAACCATTTTGCCGGCTACAGCGGCTTGTTAGGCAGGTATTACCCGCTGCCATGCGCCTCGCGAACCCTCTTGACCCAACGGCTCAGTATCATCTGCTACCCGCTCAAATGCCCCGGCAAAAACATGCGCAGAAAGCGGGAGGCAAGAATGAACCCATCTTTGCGAGCCTGGGGGAATTCCGGCGAGTCGTTGCTGGGCGGCTCGTCCCAGAAAGGATCCTCATGCTCAACCGCTATCCCTCCACTGTAATTTGCCTGCAAGAGAACATTAATAAACTTTGGCCAATCGATTAAACCCTGGCCGGGGATGCGGTAACGCCACCACCCTTTCCCATGAATTCCTACCTCTTGCAAAACCGGCTCGATGATCTCTGTATCCTTCGCGTGTACAGAAAGAATCCTTTCCTTGAAATCCCAGGCCGCTTGGACATAATCGATGTACTGCCGTACCAAATGCGAAGGGTCGAATTCGAGGCCGAGACGCTTGCTGGGAACGAGATCAAATATCTTCTCCCATGCACCAGGGACCGTAGCGAAGTTGGTATCGCAGGGATAGTTCTCCCATCCCATGGTGATGTCAAGTTTTTCGCACACCGGCAAATAGTTCTCATTGAAGACTTCCGCCAACGCCTTCGCTTGATCTTCCATGGAAACTCCAGCCCTGCCCCCGCTGAAGGTACCCACAAATTTGCACCCCAGACGATGGCCCAATTCTAAGTGTTGGATAAAGTCGGCGATCGCCTCGCGGCGCGTAGCCGGGTCGCTCGAGATATGATTAGGATTCATGCACTCGATACTGATGATGCGGAGATTGGCCTGCCGCGCGGTAGCGAGAATCTGATCAATTTGCGAGTCCGACAGCGTGGAATTAAAGAAGCGATCTACTGTGATCACTACGCCTTGATATTCCGTAGACGCGGCAAATGCCAACTTTTGTGGCGAGTACCGGGTAATGATGGCGAGCTGGGGGAATCCCTTTTCATGCGGCGCGGTCGAAGGCACTGACTCTTGCGCCAGGGCAGGACTGCCTGCGAGCGCCATCCGAGTCCCTAGTGCTGACACACCGCCAGCCTTTAGGAAATTTCGCCGACCGAACTTGTAGCCTTGCATGGTCTCCTCCCCTCAAAGGTGAGTCGGGCCTCTCCCTCACCGAATTTTGGACTGGGCCAGAAATCGCGCGGGGGGAACATCAGGCCCTATCCTCAAAGCCGATAGCCACGATCAGTCCAGTTCTGACCGTGGGATTTTCTCATGCCCGATACCGTTACGGCAACTGCACCTCGTCAAGTGAAATGGGGGGACCCCGCTATCGTCGCCTTCTCCCATGCAATACGGTTGTCATTCGACCAACACAAGGCTTCAGTTATCAGCGTAGCGCGCCTGTTCTGAAGATCTGCGCTACAACTGCTTCGAGGGGGCGTTATACGAAGCAGTATCTCGGCCTAAGCCTCCTACCGCTCCGCCCAGGTCAACAACCTGGTTGCGGAGCGTTTCCAGACCCACTGGCAATTTCGCCTGGAGCCTTTTCCGGCCATCGCCATGACCCTGGTGGAATATCTGTAATTGCACTGTTATAGATAGCATATGATTGTGAGATCTTCCGTTGGCAAGGGAACCCACCCTGCTCAGCGCGGAAAACGGCGTCGAGGCCCTGCGCGTGGGACTGGCCGTAATCGAGTCGGCCCGCTCCGACCGCGAGGTCGAGGTGGCGAGCAATTCTTAGTACCGAACGCGACGTGTTTTCCCCTTGGCAGGGGGAAACGGACGAACCCGAGATTAAATTCCCTTTTGGGGGGTAGACATGGTTTCGCAGGGCATAAGAGTTCCCGCGGTTACGTTGGAAGATATTCGCGCGGCCCAGAAGCGGATAAGGACAGAGATTATCCGCACTCCCCTGGTACTGAGCGATGCGGCCAGCGAGCGAGCCGGCCTTCGGGTCCACTTAAAACTGGAAAATCTTCAACGAACCGGAGCTTTTAAAGTTCGAGGTGCGCTGAGTAAGGTGACGCGGTTCACACCGGAGGATTTGCGGCAAGGCTTGATTTGCGCGAGTAGCGGCAATCACGGTCTCGGAGTCGCCTACGCCTCGGCGCGTTTTGGCGCTCGGTGCATTGTGGTGCTCCCCGAGAAGGCCAATCCCCACAAGGTCTCCCTCCTGAAGAAGCTGGGTGCCGAAGTCGTGGCCTACGGCACCACCTCCGATGCCCGCCAGCAAAAAGTGGACGAACTCGTCCGCGAACATGGGTACAAGCCGCTGCACCCCTTTGCCGACCCCGTGGTGGTGGCGGGCCAGGGGACGATCGGGCTGGAGATTCTAGAAGATTTGTCTGATGTCGACGAGGTCTACGTCCCGATTGGTGGTGGCGGGCTGATATCCGGCATCGCGGTGGCCATCAGGGAGATGCGGCCCTCGGCGCGTGTTTACGGCGTGGAGCCGAAACACTCCAACGCCATGTGGGAGGCGCTGCGCCACCAGGGGCCTTTTGCTCTGTCGCACCTCGAAACCATCGCGGATGGGCTCGCCGCGCGAATTACCGAGGACTTGAATTATTCGATCGTCCGCCAATACGTCGAGGAGATCATTCTGGTTAGCGATGGGGAGATCCTTGAGGCCACGCTTTTCCTGCTGGAACACGCCAAGGTTCTGGCGGAGCCTTCTGGCGCTGCCAGCTTCGCCGGGCTGCTGGCTAATCCCAAGAAGAAGGGGAAAGCCGTTGCCGTGATCAGCGGCGGCAACGTTACTCTGGAGCAGATCGAAGCTCTCCGCCGCGCCCCGCGAATCTGAAGACGGGCGCCTCAGCGCGCAGGAACGTGAGGAGGAATAATGAAGCTCACGGAGAGAATCCATGTTGTGGGGAGTGGGTGGCTAGGCTTCGGCTTGAGCCACGATACGGCGAAGTACGTGAAGGCGAAACCTTCCGAGTCGGTGACTGCCAGCTTCGGGCAATTGAAACCTCAGGGCACTGCTGCGGCATGCTCAGCTTTCTGATGACCGGGAAGGGCAGGACCGACCTGTTTTCCGGCGACACGATTTTCCACGGTGAGAAAATCCTATGGTTCTCCCACCCAACATTATCTAATCTTGCGCGCCGGGGGATGAAGCCATGGATCTGAAATCCACTCTGAATATCGAAGCGCTCTTCGCCACCTTGGCAGACCTGGTGGCGATCAATAGTGTCAACCCCCAATATTCCGGCGGCCCCGGTGAAGGCGCTCTGGCCGAATACGTCGCCGATTACTTCCGGAAAAATTCCATCCCTTTTGAATCGCAGAGGACGCTGGAAGGGCGAAGCAACGTGATCGCCAGGCTCGAGGGAAGGCCCGGGGGCCGTACGCTGATCCTCGAGGCGCACATGGACACGGCCTCCGAACTAGGCATGATGAGGGATCCTTTTCAACCGGTGCGGGAAGGCAACAGATTGTATGGCCGGGGGAGCTGCGATACCAAGGGCGGGCTCGCCGCTATGATGCACGCCTTGAAGATTCTGCGCGAGGCAGCCGTTCGACCGGAGGCTTCGGTGTTTCTTGTCGCCGCCGTCGATGAAGAATACGCCTTCCGAGGGGTGGTCAAGTTTCTGGAAAAGGGAATCCACGCAGATGGCGCGATCGTGGCGGAGCCCACAGGCCTGGAAACGGTGGTGGCCTCGAATGGTGTCTTGCGCTGGCGGCTGAAGACTCGCGGCCGGGCTGCGCACAGCTCGAAGCCCCATCTGGGCATTAACGCCGTGAATAAAATGGCCAAAGTCTTGACGGCCATGGAAGAGAGATTCCCCACGGTGTTTCAGGAACGGCATCATCCCCTGTTGGGTTCCCCCACGTTGAATGTGGGCATCATCCGTGGTGGGGTTCAGGTTAACCAGGTGCCGGATTCTTGCACGATTGAGATAGACCGGCGGTTGCTTCCTGGGGAAACGAAAGAATCTGTCTGGAACGAATTTGAAGGCCTGCTCGCCAACCTGCGCGGGCATGACTCGGAGCTAGAAGTGGAAATGGAACCTCCCATGCTTGAGGACTACCCTCTTGAGACGGAACCCTCCGAGAGAATCGTTCAAGTTGTATCGAAGATTTCGCAAGAGTTAATGGGGCACAGTCGAATCATGGGAGTTCCCTACGGATCGGACGCCAGCAAGCTGGCGCGAGCAGGAATTCCCAGCATCATCCTCGGCCCCGGAAGCATCGATCAGGCTCACGCTGCGGATGAATATGTGGAGTTGGACCAGGTCGCGCTCGCCGCCGAGTTCTACGCACGTATCATTCTGGAATTCTGAGCTTCGCGGGTTAGATGGGTCGCCATCGTGCAGCAATAGGCGAGGTTCTACTTCTGTTGGATCGATTTCAAGTATTGGGTCAGGTTAACCTGACGCATGTGACCTACCTAGTCAGGACCCATGCTGCGGAGTCAAGCGTAGTTTGCCTTACTCTGCGGTTCTTTGCAGGATAACCGCAACGCGTCTATTAATACCCAAGAACGAAACCCGGCGGAGTAATCCCGCTCAAAGCGGTATAACGTCGGGCTACTTGCTGCCATATTTTCTAGTTGCCCTTTTGGGCCGCCGCCACACGCTCATTCGCCTGGGCAAGGAGAGCGTTGAAACGCGGGTCGCCGTGCAAGAGTTCCAGATCGGGGTCGGTTGCCATGTCTTTCGCCGCCCAGGAGGGCAATCCGTGGTCCACGGACTCGCGCAAGAGGGAAAACGCCTCCGCCCGATCGCCTTGGTGGGCCTTAATGCCGCCCAGGGTATACGTGGAAAGCGCAGTACTCGGGTGGTCCGGGCCGAGGACGCGCCGCTGAATATCCAGCGCTTGCTTCAGCACCTTCTCCGCTTGGTCATACTCGCCTTCCTTCATCAGGGCCCCAGCCAAGTTGGTCATCGAAATGATGGTTTGCGGGTGTTCCGGCCCCAGGACGCGGCGCTGAATCTCCAGCGCCTGCCGAAGCATGGTCTCCGCGCCAGCGTAATCATGCATCCCCATCAGAGTGTCCGCCAGGTTGCTCATGGACAAGAGCGTGTCCGGATGCTCCGGCCCAAGGATACGACGGCGTATTTCGAGCGTTTGCCGCTTCAGTTTTACCGCTTCGGCGTAGTTCCCTTCACTGTGCAGAACGACGGCCAGGTTATTCATCGAGAGCAGCGTGTACGGATGGTCCGGCCCAAGCGTACGTTGGCGAATGTCAAGCACCTCGCGATACAATTTCTCCGCCTCGGGGTATTTGTGCTGAGTAAAGAGAACGGTGGCGACGTTGTTCATGGCGATGATCGTGTCGGTGTGGTTGGGCCCGAGCGTGTGCTGGCGGCTGGATAAAACTTCGCGAAACAATTTTTCCGCCTCGGGATAATGGCCCTCGTCACTGAGAACAACCGCCAGATTGCTCGTGGACTTGACAGTAGCTGGATTCGTTGGCCCTAGAACACGCTGCTGGCTGGCGAGCGTTTGTCGAAGCAAAGTCTCAGCTTGGGCGGAATGGCCCTCTAGCCGTAAGATCCAGGCCAAGTCGGTTTCTGACGCTAGCGTTTCAGGGTGGTTGGGGCCCAGGACACGCTTGCGAACCTCGGCCGTCTCCTCGAGCAACGTTTGTGCGCGCGTGTATAGCCCCAGATTTTGGTACACCTTCCCCATTACGGACGCCATCTGGGCTTGCAGCTCAGGATCCTTCGCCAGACCGGCGTCGATGCTCTTCGACGCTTTGTCCAGAATTTCGCGCGCCGTTATGCTGTTGCCGCGGGCTTCGCTGGGGTCCGATACCCTAAACATTCCCATCATGAAATCGGTGATGCGGTTGGCGCGATCCCGCTCGCGCGTAATCCGGCGCAACTGCACTGCCTGCAAGCCCGCAAAGGCTGCCAGCAGGATGACCAACCCCGCCGCCACACCCACGGCAACGCGGTGCCGCCGGACGTACTTCTGTAAGCGATAGCCGGCGCTCGCCGGGCGCGCCATTACCGGCTCATGGTTGAGATACCGCCCGATATCCGCTGCCAGTTCAGAGGGCGTCCCGTAGCGCCGCCCGCGGTCCTTCTCGAGCGCCTTCATCGTGATGCAGTCGAGATCGCCGTGCAGCATGCCCACTAACTGTTTCGGCTCGGTTCCACGGAGCTGGGCGACCGAGGCGGAGGATTTTCTCTCCCTCTCCACCCTGGTGCTGGGACGCGGCGCGTCCTGTTCCCGCAATTGCCGTAGCACTTCATCCAACGGCTGCTTCCGCCACTCCTCGGTGTCGAAGGGAAGCAACCCTGTGAGCAATTCATACAGGACGACGCCGAGCGAATACACATCCGTACGCGTGTCAACGTCCCCCGCACTCGTGTCGGCTTGCTCCGGGCTCATGTATCCCGGCGTGCCTATAAATCCCCCGACGTGGGTGAACAGCGTCTCGCCGGCAACCAACGGCGTGGCCGCTTTGGCCAGCCCGAAGTCGATGAGGCGCGGCGCCGGTTTCCCATCCAGCTCCACCACCAGGATGTTGGCCGGCTTGAGATCGCGATGAATGATGGCCTTCTGGTGCGCGTGCTGCACACCCTCGCAGGCCTTGAGGAAAAGCTCCAGGCGTTCCCGAATATTCAGTTTCTGGCGATCACAGTAATCGGTGATGGGCTCGCCCGGCACGTACTCCATCACAAAGTACGGTTGTCCGTCGGGAGTCGCCCCGGCGTCAAACACCTTGGCGATCGCCGGATGGTCCATTAGTGCCAACGACTGCCGCTCCGCCTGGAAGCGGCGCAGCAGGGAATCATCGTACATGCCGGCGCGGATCAGCTTGAGCGCCACCTGCCTCTTTAGGGGTGCGGATTGCTCGGCCAGCCATACTTGCCCCATCCCGCCTTCACCGATTTTCTTGACCAAACGATACGGGCCAATGGACTGGGGAGTCTGCACCTCCGGCTTGAACTCGCTTGCCCAGGGATGTTCTGATAGCCCGTCTGACCGGGCGTAGGCGGAAAGCAGTGACTCGATCTCCGCAAGCAGCGACTTATCCTGCCCGCAAGCTTCGCGCAGGAACTCGCCCCGCTGGCTGGGCTCGCGCTGCAAAGCGGCTTCGAAAAGGTCTTTAGCCTTCTCCCACTGCTTCGTTCTTTCCACCGGCCCCTCTTTGCATCTCGCGGGTCAGCCACGCCTTGGCCATGTTCCAATCGCGCTTCACCGTGGCCGCGGAAACATCCAGAGCTTTCGCCGTCTCTTCCACCGTCAGCCCGCCGAAAAACCTCATTTCCACAATCCGTCCCTGCTGCGCATCGCGTCGAGAAAGTTGGACCAGCGCATCATCGAGGGCGAGCACATCGACGCCTTGGTTCGGCTCTTGCGCGACATCGAAACCTTCGCCCAGTTCCACTTTGCACTCCGGACCACGCTTGGCCGCACGGCGGCTGCGGGCGTAGTCCACCAGGATCTGCCGCATGAGTTTTGCCGCCACGGCAAGAAAATGGGCGCGATTCTGTACTTGAAATGGGCTCTGGTCCACCAGCCGCAAAAAGGCTTCATGCACGAGCGCCGTGCTTTGCAGGGTGTGACCCGGGCGCTCCGCCCTCAGGTAGCGGTGCGCAAGGGCGCGCAGTTCTTGGTAGACCAGAGGAATCAGGGCCTGAAGCGCTTCCTGGTTACCCCCCCTCCACTTGGCTAGCAATTGCGTGACGGATTCTGCTGACCGACGCACCGCCAAGCTCTCCCTAAATTATTGAATTCTCGCCAAATATAGCCCCTTCTTGAACTCGAAGTCAATGTCGCAAGATCCCAGCATTACTGTCCAAATTCCGATTTTGCCAACTCTCAAAAACTTTCTTGAGCCCATTCGCCCGATTTTTCCGCATTACTCAGTAAAGGAGGACTAGCATGAAACTAAGAAGATTTCTGACGGCACTTCTGGTGCTGCTATTTGCCTGTGGGTGTGGGATTCAGAGTCCGAACCAAGGTAAGGCTGCCTCGCCTGGCGCCACAAGCGGAGGCGTGGCCTGGGGTAAGTATGAAGATCCCCTGGAGCAGGCATTCACCGTGGACGTACCCAAGGGGTGGACGGTAAAGGGCGGAATGTTTCGCCTGGGATACTCGGACCACCGGAGTATGGTGGACATGACATCTCCCGATGGAAGGATAAATGTCCGCGTGGGGGATGTTGCGATTCCGACGTATTTCCTGCCCAACCAATTCCATCATGAAGGCGAGGTTTATGATCTGGGTGCACAGGCTCAGGGAAGGGTGGCGAGATACCGTTCGGGACAGGAATTTGCCCAGGCATACGGCCGGGTTCGATTTGCGCGGGTTTGCCAGAGCTTGACGCCGCAACCAACCAGCCCATCCGCGGGTACGCAGGGGGGCACACAGCAAGGGGCTAACGGCGGGAACGCAGGAGAAGTGACCTATGCCTGCGGGGGTTCGCAAGGCGAGAGGACTGCCTATGTGTTTGCCCAAACCCACCTGACGGGAGGCTTGTGGCAGGTTGTCAACCTTGCGAGCTATATCGCTCCTGAAGGACAGGTAGCGCTGGCGCGAGACATCACCATCCGTGCCATTAACTCCATCCAACTCCATCCTGAATGGATACAGAAGCAGAACCAGTTGGATCAAGAAGCATTGGTATATCAGCGCCAGCGCCAGCAAGCGCGGGTGCGGGCACTATCCCAGCAGGTGGCCCAATTCGAGCAAGGTATGCAGGCCATGCGGGATCAGGTCGCGTCGTTCGAGCGCGGGCAGGCACAGCGGCAGAGCCAGTTCCAGGCCATGGACAATGTTATTTCCGGCATCACACCGACCACGGATCCATACGGAAACACGGTGAATGTCTTTAACGGGCCGAAGAGCAATTACTACCGGAACCCCGGCACTGGAGAAATAAGGAATGCGGATAAGTCGCCCGGTGCCGGATGGGACCTGCTAACACCCCAACAGTAGTATTGATGTCGCGGGGTGCGAACTTTGCCAACGTGAATTCGGGCCAAAAGATTGGGTGGTAAAGACCGTCAAAAGCAGGGGTACCCGGCCGCTCGGCGATGGTTATAAGGCGCCGGCCCCCAAGGAGGATCTCATGTCTGGATTGCTGGTTGAGGTTGTCGCGTTTTTCTTCGTTGCCGTTCGCTCCATGCGCAAGCCGCGCGCGCTGGCAATGCTGGCTGTTGCGGCAATCCTGAGCCTGGGTATGGTCCGCGCGTTGCGGGCCAATCCGGGGAATCCACAGCAGCGGCAGCCGGCTCAAAGAGGCGTTACGCTCACCATCCAGCAGCTCGGCGACGCCCTCACGAGTTATGGAAAGAACACGGTCAATAACAACGGCCAGATCTACTACACCGTCATGTGTGGTAAAGGGACTTGGAGAAGCAGCGTGATCATCAGCTTGTCCCCCGACGGCACGGTCATCTGGATGACCATTGATCCGATTGACATGCCCGATCCGGGCAAAACCTCGCGGGCCGCGATGCTGAATCTCTTCAAGAAGAACACGAGTATCGGCCCGATGTTTTACTCGATCGCGGGGAGTCACCTACGGCTCTCCTACCCGGTCCCGAACTATGATCTGAACACGGAAAAGGTCAAGGCCTACGTCAGCACCATTGTAAATACGGCCGTGGAAACCTCGCCGCTCTGGGACGCGGGAGCCCTTCAAGAGAAATAAAGCTCAACACCACGCACTTCGTAGGGCCGAGCGGCGTTCGGCCCAGGGCCAGCGCCGCTGGCCCCTACAAATTGGGTTGCGGCTCCGCCGCGCGGCGCTACCTGCCGGCCCGGAACCCTCACTCGATAAAACCCAGGTTCCGCAATAACGCGCGGCCAAGAGCGTTGCCATCTAAAGGGGGCGACGGCTGGTTGAGCTCTTCCATTCTTTTGCGGTGGGCTTCCTTGTTCTGTTTCGCCGTCTGCATCATTTTGGCCAACTGCTCCTGATGAGCCTTGCGACGCGCGAGCGACTCCACAGCTCCCAGCTTGAGCTTTTCTT
>CAWGTQ010000079.1:0-29992 GCA_963825395.1 uncultured Acidobacteriota bacterium
GATCGGGCGGAAGAGGGACGCCCGGCGAGACCTGTGCGCCCGATGTGAACCCGCAGTCGCAAAAAGGACAGCAGATGTAATTCCACATGTGCGCGACGCACTCGCCGTTCATGCAGCCCAGGATCGCGGCTGGTTGCAATCCCACGGGTTGCTTGCATCCAGGGCACGCAACCTGTGCAGGCATTGGCGCACTACAGAGCCAGCAGGGGGCAGGAGTTGGTGGCTGGGCGGCGATGGCGATCAGCAGGTAGCCCCCGATCTCCGAGATCGGCGGGAGTGGCTTCCACAGATCGAGCAATTTGGCGTGCGGCATACGGCGAGAGGGGCCGTAGAACGGATCGTGCAGCACCACATCGCGCGCGTCCACGTCCACCAGGACAGTGTAGTGGCCGG
The DNA here is from genome assembly GCA_963825395.1 of uncultured Acidobacteriota bacterium. Lineage (GTDB taxonomy): Bacteria > Acidobacteriota > Terriglobia > UBA7540 > UBA7540 > Bog-366. The sequence continues at coordinate 394 of CAWGTQ010000079.1, forward strand.
CGGGGGAATCAGGCGCCGGACGGTGGTTGAGGATCGCGCGCGCGCCGGATTCGCAGCAAAGCCGTAACGCCTCCAGAGGATGACTCGCCTGGAAGGCGACGGCGGCAAACCCCCGGCTCAAAGCGTCCTTTGCCATTAAGTGCGTGGTGGAAGCGATGCTTCCATACCGGTTTTCCTTGGCGATCGCCGGCCAAATCTCCGCCGGCGCCACTTCCTTGCCCAGCGAGCGATAGACCATGCTCAGACAGGCCGCACCACAGTCGCGCCGGGTTTGGGGGTCGGATTGGCTCTCATAGGGGATAGTCACAGTAGCGGTTGCGCTCATCATTGAATTCCTCGAATCTCATGGGCCGATCAGCACCATGGGAAAGCCCATGGCAATGACGCCGCCGTGGGCCGTCATATCGCCCATGCGCGCGGCGGGCTGGCCACCGATCAGAACAGTAAACGAGCCTAAGACGATCACGTCGGGAGGACCCACACAGGTCACCATGTCACCCACCCGAGCGGCCGGCATGCCACCGATCAATACCAACGGGCAGCACGGTGGAAGAATCGGTCCACCGACGTGCGGCACGACGCCGGTCACCATCGGACACACATGCATATCCCCCAAGCGAGCGGCGGGCTGACCCATTTCTTGATCCTCCTATGGTCGGATTGCGGAAAACTGCTCTGAGCTCCACGGTTACCCGGACGGGCCCTCGGCCAATCCGGCCGCCAGTTCCAGGAATAGACGTTGCGTTTCCACAATCTTGACAGGGTCTGCTTTAGTGCAGGCCATTTTGACGGCACCGGCGACGGCTTTGGCCGGCGCGAAGGGAGGTGGCGGCGCCGGCGGCGCGTTGGACGGAGCTACATTTCCACCCGTTTGATACACGGCCATCGCCAACCCGGCCGCAGGAGAAGCGGGGCCGGCCGCTTGGGCCGGGGCCAGCGCGGCGGCACGAATCTCTTCGCTGGGCTGCATGATCCATTGCACCGCGGCCGTGCACGCCGCTTTGTCCGCCGGCAAAAGGTTGTCGCCGCATGCGTGCTGGAGACACAAGCAGCCCCACCACACCGCTTCCCGCGGCGGCAGCGCATGGGCCATAAAATCAATGCCGGCGAGGTATTGCTTGCTGGCGGCAAGAGCTTCCACGAACTCCCCGGGTCCCATACCGTCGCGCAGCAGCGCCAACGCTTCTTTCTTGAGGTTGAAGCGCGCGCAGACCTCGGCGGCGGTGGCTGCGGTGATTCTGACGAATGGCCTGCCACTCATGAGACGATTCCTCCGGCTAGTTGATTTGCACCAGCACACCCTGGATCGTCACGCCCTCCGGCGCCAGGGTGATCGTGCTCAATCCGCCCGCCACCGACAGGGTGATCTGGGTGAGGCTCTGGATGGTTATGGGCATCGTACCCGCATCGACGGTGATGCCGCTGGGCGTCATTTCGATTTTCTGGTCCACACCGGGCAGAAGACCGCGCTGGATCGTGACGCTTTGTATTTCGCCTACGGCGATCTCAACGCCGTTGGTGGAGTCGGAGTGCGCGGCGACCAGCGCGGGGGGTCCCGCAGTGATGCGCACACCTTTGGCTCCCTTCACCTCTACAGTCCCATCTTCGCCCGTGCCCAGCAGGTCGGTAGCCAGCAAGCTAATCACGTTGGGGCCGGGCGGGGCCGGGGGAACGGGCGGGCGGCTCAGCAACGCCACTGCTTGGGCACTGATCTTGAAGGCGCCGTCGAAGCATTCGGTGTGATCCTTAGCATCGGCGCTGACGTCCGGGCTGCCACCCGAGCCGCCGCCGATAACTTTGTCGTTTGTACCCATTTCGAACCTCCTCGCGATTCCTTTGCTTCCGGCCGGTTCCGCCGGGGCCCCGCCTTATCAGCGCTGTGGCTGCCCGCCCGATCCGGGTGCGGCTACGCAGGGGTTTGTGCGCCGCTGGCAACTATGATCCGTCCGTCTGGCTCAGTTCAACCTCGCTTATGCTGTCAATGAGCGTCGGGATAATCAATCCTTCAATAAGACTGCCCAATCCGAGAGGACCGGCCTTGAGTGCCGTCAGATCGTCGATGGAAGCAAAAAGCTCAGCGTCGTACTTTAGACCCTCGACGATATGCAACGTGTTGAGCGCAATTTTTACCTCGTTCTCCGCTATTTTGTAAGTAACGGCAAGCGTCAGTATGTTCCACACCAGGATTTGCGCGGCCGTTTGGAACATCCAAACAAGCACTCCCCGTGTGTCGTCGTTCACCAGGCTCGTGGAAATGCTTCCCAACAACGCATACGCCTCCTGGAAGATGATGGCAATCACTCCTAACATTTCGCCTAGCGTGGGACTTAAGATAAAATCACCGCTTTTGTCATGAGTGTGAACCTCCACGGTCTGAGGCCCTATCTGAATATCGTAGTTCCGGCCCATGATGATGTTTATATAGTTGCCGAGCGTCATTTGCGTATAGCCGCTGGCGCCTAACACCGCGTTGGAGAGCCCCAATGAGGCGGTGGCCATTGGCCCTTTGGCGGCCGGGAATGCTGCCTCAAACCCTGCGGGATCAACGATGAGCTGCATGAGGGCGCCGTTCGCCAACTGCAGGGACATGGGAAAGCTCGACTGGAAAGCCGAACCATAAACCACGGTCGAGCTGAGGCCAACGGTGGACGTTGGCACCGGTTGGGCCCAAGGCGTGCCCGAGACGGTTCCAGTCGGGGTGGTGGCGGAGCCTCCGCTGCCGCCGCCGGGCAAGTTCGCGAACGCACTCGCCGCTGGCAGCGCTGGCCCGCCGCCACTTCCGCCTATCCCCGGCAACGAACCGACGGTGACCATGTTTGCGCCCGGGACCCGCTGAAAGTGATGGCGGCCGTTCTGAGAAGCCACGTCGTATTCGGCCATTAAGACCAAATGTCGCTCCGAGTGAATTGCCAGATGCTCCTTGCCTTTGACATCGACGAAGGTAATAGCGTTGAAATTCTCATTGGCGTTCCCGCGCACGCTGGCGGATTTGATTCCGCAAAGCATGTTCGTCCGGGGTAGCGCCAGGGGCGGCATGTTTTCAGCATTGTAGACACTGCCGACGATCATCGGCTGATCGGGGTCGCCCTCTTCAAACGCCACCACGACTTCGTGGCCGATACGTGGCCAAAAGAATGCTCCCCATCTTTTGCCCGCCCACACTTGGGCGACGCGCAGCCAGCACGAGCTGTCGGCATCGTTCTTCCCCTCGCGGTCCCAATGGAATTGCACCTTTACGCGGCCATACTTGTCGCAGAAGATGTCCTCGCCGCGAGGACCGGCGACGATGGCGGTCTGGACGCCGGCGATCACCGGTTTGCGCGCCACGCGCGGCGGGCGGTAGGCCAGCGCGGCAGGAATACACGTAAAATGGTTCTTATAACTGAAAGGCAGCTCCTGGCCTGTGTTGTATGCGCCTTCGAGGCGGGCATCATGTTCGATGCGAGTCAGAAGGTACTCGTCGTCGGCGTCGAAATGCCCCTTCAGGGTGAACTTGTGCCCGGCAAGGAAATCGCCGCAATCGCTTGCTCCCTTGATCTCCAGGCTTGCGGCCTCTTCACGCTCCATGCCAACCCTGACCGTCCGGTCGCGGTCCTCTAAGATGTGGACGAGATCCTCCGGCCGTGCTCCGCCGCTTCTGTTTACGCCGTCGAAGCGCTGAGCGTAGCCCCCGGGATATTGGTAGATCTCCAGTTCATCGTTGCCGGCTGCCGTGAGCTTGTGGGTCACTTTGCCGACGGTCACGCTGTCGGTGGTTTTTTCCTTGGCTTCGAGATGGTTACCCGGGAGCTCGAAGCAATGGTCCCAAAGGGTGTACTCGCTGGAGCGCAGTTCCTGGCTTTTTTCCCAGGCCGTGACCCGCATCTCCTGCAAGCCGCCGGACACTTCCTCGTAAGTGACGATGCTTTGTCCGGGGACAGGGGGATGCCAATTGGAAAGGTCGGTAACGACCATCTGGTGACTGTCGTGGGTATGTTGAAAATAGTAGTAGATCCCTTCCTCCTCCATGAGCCGGCTGGCGAAATCGAAGTCTGCCTCGCAGTACTGAACACAATAGTCGCGAGGGTAGTAAGTTCCGTTCAGCCTGTAAGTTACGTCCACTCCCCGGAGTACCTCGTGCAGGATGTCAGGCACCGATAGTTGCTGAAAAATGCGGCTCCGAACTTTTTTTGTCAGAAGCCACAGCTTCGGGACCAGTTCCGCGCGGAAATGCCCGAAGATCTCATCACGGCCGCCCTGGCTAAGCCGTTTGACTAGCCCGTTGAAGTGGCGCTTCTCCCCGGTGGGAAGTCGCAGTTCCACGGTCACGGTCTGACCGACGAGGCGGTCGAAGCGGATTTCGCTCTCCAGTTCTGCGAGCAGCTCGAGCTGGAAACTGAAGAGTTGCGAGACCGCCTCATGGCCTCGAAAGCCGGTCAGCAGCAGTACGTCCTCGCCAAGCGGCGTCGTAACCGCGAGCGGCCGGTTCGATTGCGAATACCTGGGCATACTGTTTTCCTCAAGCTGTGACGATTTGATCAGCCCCACGAACCATAGTGACGATCAACCAATAAACGTTACAAATCGCACCGAGACCTGCCGATATTCTTCTGGTTAATGGAATCTTGTGGTTTGGCGTGAGTCGCCAAAGTTGGATAAATCTCGATCAGGGGACGGGGACCAAAAGCGCTTTGCCGGCGACGGTCGTGAGACCGTCAAGGGTGTCCATGAAGGTCGAGGAGAGGGGAGGCGCTTCACGGAGATGCCAGAGTAATTCGGCATTGTTCCACGCGGATTCGCGCGCGGCACTAACGCTCCACGCTGCGAGTGTATCGTCCAGGTGGGAGACGGCCGGGAGTGCATCGCCGGGAAGGCGCACGTGTAGCGTTCGAATGGCGGATTGGATGAGGCCATCGAGCGTGGTATTGACCGCGGTGTAGTCTTTGTATTGTGTGCTGTCGTGCCGCGGTGTGGTAGCCGTAAGCTGATCCGTGGAGACGATCGCCTGGGGAAGGTCGTGATTGATGTGAGCGTTGATGCCCGCCAAGGCGAACTGTATGCGGGCGATAGTGGCCTGGTTGCGCTGTTGAAACAGAACCTGCCAGCAACCGGGGGCTGCTCCGCCTGATAATGCCGATTCAACGGCATCGAAGTACAGGCGGGCGAACTGTACGTCAAGTTCGGCGATCCATGAGGGATTGGCAAAACCGCCGGGAGTGACACGTGCTTCTACCGCTTCCGTCACCTGGAGATAAAGCCAGTTGAACCACTTCAGCCCATCACCATCTGCGCATATCGTGCCTATCGTCTGGAGGAGTTGGATGACGTTGGAAATTGATTGCGGGCGGCTCTCAACGGCGGCGAGGAGCATGGGGTCATAGGGAAACATAGCTCTTGATTCTAACCCGCACTTGGCCTATTTCAAATCGGTTTCCGCGGGGAGAAATGGGGGTGCGCCCGGAAGACCGCAGGATTTCCGCACGGCCGCCCATGCGCCTGAGGCTCGCCGCGGTGCATGAAAATGCGCGCAGCGTCTTGGACTGCGGCGGCTCGACGCCGCCTTTTCCTTTCTTGTTAATACAGACCGGGTCTGGTTTTAACCTTGGTTTTCGCCGCCGAGGTTATTCATTGCAAGGCGGCGTCGAGCCGCCGCAGCCCTAGGTGCGTTCGGCACAGCTATTTTCATGACAGGGGGGCGCCAGAGCCGCACTAAGCACTCGAAGGGTTCGCTAATTTGGACAGCCTTGAATGGACGGGGGGCGAATGCTCTCTGGCAACGGTCTTTTGCCAAACTGCAATACTCCGCAGCCCTCGGTGCTGTCCTAATTTCAGATGCAGCGCCGGCTTCCAGCCGGCATTCGGCCGCCAAGACGGCGGCGCTACGTTCAAACAAGGACAGCACCCAGCCCTCAAAGCTCTTGACCGCGGGCCGAGTTTCTTGAAGAATTGTAGTGCGTCAGGGACATGGGCACTCGCAGCGCCGGGGGGAAGCTGTCCCGGCCTCGCCGGGAAGCCGGCAGGTGCGGAGCCCAAGCTCGGCCCTGCAAAACCGGCCCCCTGCATCGGGAAGGGCGGCGCGCCACACTTGATCGGAGCGATTCCCTTAAGGAGCCTACACAACGCGGTGAGCGAAGAAACCAAATCCCCCATTGCCCCGGCGGCGCAGCCGGTGAGATACGAAGAAGACGCCATCTACCAGGACGGCAAGGTCGTGGCCCGAGTCGTAGGGCCGGATCTTCGCCGGGACGCTCGGGAGATACACTTTGCCGAGATCAATAACAGCGACGACCTGATTCTGCCGGAGGAATGTGAATTCCAAAAGTATCGCCTGATGATCCAACGCATCGAATACGCTTCCCGCGTCGACAAGAATGCGCCGGAAAAAGGGCGGGTCCTTCGAGGGGTTGTGGCGGAAATCTTGGGTTACCGCGAACAGTAAGCCGTTCGCACCCAGCCCAACCGGGAGGAGCCGGAAACTTCGTCGTCAGATATCAGGGGTTCGGGAAAACCTCTCTCCCCATCCTCGATGGCGAACTTTCTAAACCGGCTGGTAGGGCAGAAGCTTCCAAAGACCAGGGGCATTGCAGACCATACAGGTCCGTTCTACCCCACCTTTTTCCTCGAGCGACGCCAGCAGGGTTGCATCCGCGCGCAGTGACTCGCGGGTGGAACAGGTGGGGCACTCGAGCGCCACCTCTACATTGGCTTGCTCCCCGGGCGGGAGTTCAGGAATGTCCACTCCCCAAATGTTTTTCCCCGGGTCCAGGTTTTCGACGCCCCAGTAAGTATATTGAAGTTCCGGACTCTGCAATTTGGACACGACCCGAAAAAGCGAATCCTGCCCCGTCGGACGGCTGATCAGCCGAATTTCCGAATCCGGCAAAAGTTGGTGGGACATTCGGATCTTGGCCCCATGCAGGTTCACGATGATGGTGAAAGCCTCCTCGGTAAAATCAATGCCACGATAATCAATTCCGAAAACGCGAATAGGTACCGACAGAGCCACTCGGCAACTTCGCCGGGTCTTAAACTCCCTCATGAACATGTCCCCCAGGGTTAAACAGCAGCATAGATAGGTAGATATTACCTTCGCTAGGGAAGGATTTCCAGTTCCCCAAGAGTAGCACCTGGGGGATTCAGTTGGCTGGCATCCGCGGCTCCGGCTGTTGGGCCTCCAGCAGGCTTAGCGCATCGGAGATTTCGTCCAGCAAGGCGCGCGCACCCTGTTCACCCGCACTTGCCGCCGCCACAATGGCATAGGCGCAATTCAGGCACACGCAGTAAGCGCGACTCTCCGAGATTTGGATGGGGCGACACACTGCGCACGGCCAATCGTCACACGAGTGAACGAGTAACCCCCCCGGTGTCATTGCGAAATCCACGGTGATCCCCCTGCCGGCCTCTGTGGCAATTAGAGCAAGTAGGCCGCCACTTTTGCATATCGGATTTCTGGGGCCAAGCTTAAACGCAGAATAAGGCTTAGGGGTTAGGGGTTAGGTTTTTACTGATACCGGGCACCTGGAATCTAGTAGCTCAGCCTGGGGCTAGCGCTGGTAACTGATGCCATAAATCTTGCGCCCGGTGCCTTGCATTTCGCTGCGGCGCACCACTTGGCCGCGGACCTCGATGTTGTGGCCACTCTTTTCGTAGGGGCAGGTGACGAGGATGACTTCTCCGACTTCGTAGTTCCGGTCCGTAATGAAGCACAGGCCGCCGCGCGAGACGTTCTCGCTGCGGGTGAATTCTTCCGTGCCATAGAAGCTGCGTACGCGAATGGGTAATTGCAGAGCAACGCGATTATGGAAACGGTGATTCGCTGCTGCCGGCTCGTCAGCGCGGCCTTCAGAGCTGGGAAGCGGGGCGCCGGCATCATCACCCGGGAAAGGTATGGACGGTTCTCTATAGCTCCAGGAGGTCGAGCGCCCGCAAGCTTCGCACTCCTTCACCAGCAACCCTGTGGTTCCCAACACTTCATGCTCGACCATGGAAAGGTGGCTGAGCTTCACCGCGTGGCAGCGCCGGCACTCGAGCAGCGCCATGCAGTCCCCTGCCATCGAAGAGGGAGGCGGAAATCCGATGCCCCAAATCTCGCAGTTCGATTCCTGGCACTCGACGCCCCATTCACCGACCTCGCCCGAACGGGGTTGGGTTGGCCCCACGACGCGAAACTTGGCGCCGCGGCGCGCCACCGTGTTAGTAATGAGCAACAGTGCCCCCGCAGCCACCCGCCGCTTCAGGTAGATTCGTGCCCCTTGCCGATTGATAACGAGGGTCCGGGTCTCTTCGCTGAACTTCTCACCGTCCCGGTCCACACCCTCAACCCGGATCGGCACCGTAATCAGCAAACGCTCGCTGCGGCGACGCTCCACTTCTCGCAGTGATGCCCTTGCCGTAGTCACAGGCGCGCGGCTACCTTCCGGAGCCTGGCTCATTTCCTCACTTCCAATCTCATCCTCGTCACGTTATGGCTGCCGGCGAACCACCAAGTAAATTACTATGCGCAAACTACTTTAGCACAGGCCGAGCCGCTATGGTGAGAGGTTGAAACCGTGGGTAGTGTCCTAATTTAAGATGTTGCGCCGGGCTTGAGCCCGGCATGTGCCGCCCTCAAGGGCGGCGCTACGTTCAAATTAGGACCCTACCAAACCGTGGGTGAAACCTGCGGATCGAAAAAGGCATTGAAAAGATTCCTTTCGCGCTCCTATCGCTTTTGATAGCGTGACGGTATGAACAAGGCGCGCACAATCCTGCTGACCACGGCGGCAAGCTTGGCGCTGATCTTTGCCGGCTGCTCCGGTGGCAGGACTTCCACCGGCGGAGGAGCACCGGCGGCGGATGTCGCTCCGGTCACCTTGACGACCGTCATGCAGCAGTACAACACCTCCGCCTCGCAACATTTGAGGAGCCTGGAGGCTGATTTCAACAATGACCTTCCGTCCGGGGCTTCCCCGATCGTTTATGTCGATTACGACAAGGTCGCCACCTGGTTCGGCATGGGTGAGGGCCCCGCCACGGTGGAAAGGGCGATCGGCGACTATCTGAAGGCGAAAACAGGCCGCAGCTACGACGCGCCGACGCTCTCCCTGCTCGCCAAGGCAATGAACAGCTTGGATGCTGAGGGCATGGTCATGCAAAAGGAAGGCGGGGGTAGCTGCCTGGTGGTGCCGGAATATCCCGGCATCAGCTTTGACAGTTTTTATGCCGCGAGTTTCCGGATCGGGCAAACCAACCCCCTTGCCGGAAAAACCGTCATGATCAATATGTCGACAAAGGAATTCGCCGACTTCGCGAACGCCCATGAAAGCTGGCATTGCCTCGACATCCGCTACATAAAGGATACGGGTGATGGGCTAGTGGGCGCCGTCAAGCAGAACCGCGCGGAAATGTTCGCCGATATTGGCGGCGCGATGGAGGGAATACGAAACGAGGCAGACCTCACGCTGATTGACAAGGCTGCCGCGCTGCACGCGACCTGGGCCTTTCTTACTGGCCCCGCGCACGCAAAAACCCGCGCGGAGAGCGGCCGGTACTTTGAAAGCATCGTCTACGCCACCGAGGACGGCCTCTATGCGCTGAAAGGGCGCATCGAGAAGATGGGCGCCGGCAACTTCCGCAAGCTCCACCGCGAGCAGTTGCGCGCGCTCGACTATGAAATCACCGACGCCCATAGCCTGACCTATGCCCAGGCCCAGGCCCTGCAAACCTATTACGCAACCGGGCAGGAGCCAGCCGCGGCCCGGCCCCTGGTTGCCCAGTTGAAAGCCATCTCCGCGGCTTCCGTCCGCGATGCGACCCCCGCCGAACTCGCCGCGCGGGAAAAGAGCGCGCAGGAGGCTTCGAACTACGGTGGTCTTGCCGAACAGGCGGCAGAACAGTCACTGCTGGAGAAACTCCAGGCGCGCGCGCGTGAACTGGGCAGCGCCACGTCGCTCGCCGACCAGTTGCAAGCGCGGCAGGAGATGACCGACAGCCTGCGCGACAAGCTCCTCCGCGACCCTTCTTCCGATCTCGTGACGGAGGCGCAGCTAAAACTGCTGCTCTATACCGATCCGCACCTCGTCCCCCGCCAGGGCAGTCCTAAACAGGCCGCTCCCGCCAATAACGGGCGTTGACCGGAGTGTGGCACGCTCGATGAGTACGGAGCGCGAAGGATGATCAAAACTTCGGCAATAAGAAAGTAACTTCTTCTCCGCGATGCGGAGTACGGTCCTGTTATTTCAAGGCCGTCGCGTCCGGAAAAATAGGCTTTGCTAAGGACCTGCCCAGCGCGGAGAATGGCCTCCAGGGCACGAGAAGGATTATTAGTACTGCTGCCCAAATCCAAAACCCCCAGAAAGCCAACACACAAATCAAGATAGCATGTACAGCAACACGTATTTCCGACTCATTGGTAATCATCTCTTCCTCACCTCGCGCGCGCCTGCTCGTAATGCTCGTGTGAACTTACTCGTGCAAGTATTTCATCGGATTTACGGGGGTATCGTTGACCATCACTTCGTAATGCAGATGGGGACCCGTCGTCTTGCCGGTCATTCCCACAGCGCCAATGACTTGCCCGCATTTCACTTCCTGGCCCACAACGACAAGAATCCTGCTCAGATGCCCGTACTTGGTCGTCATCCCATATCCGTGATCCACCACGATGGCGTTTCCGTAACCGGAATCGAATCCCGCTTGCAGGACGATGCCATCACCTCCCGCTTCAACTCCGGTGCCGTACGGGGTGGAAATATCCACTCCGGAATGGAAGGCGCCTTCACCACTGAAAGGATCCAAGCGCTGGCCAAAGCCCGCTGTGACCCGCCCACGAACCGGCCAGATTGATGGTACGGTTTCATGCGCAAAATCTGCGCTGGGGTCGAGCCCCAAGGCGGGGGCTTGACGGGAAGGAACCAGGGAAGAATTCCGGATCAAGTTGTAGGCGTAAAGCGAAGCTCGATAGCCGGACTCAAGCGTGGAATTGGTCTGCGTCGCGAGCAACAGCGCCGACTCTGGAAAACGCGGGCGACGGGCTTGGCCGAAACCGTACGTCAAGGCAACTTCCGAGGCCAATGATTGCAAGGAGTCCAACTTTGCGTTCGTTGTGGTTACGGCGTTTTCCAGGCTTCGGTTCTGCGTTTTGAGGGCTTCGCGCTCTGCCCGAAGATTGTTGTAATTCGAGACTTTCAGCAACATGCGGCCATAACTGTTGGCCAGCGCGGCGATGGTCATAATTCCTACAACACTAAACGCCACCAGCATGCGCACGACATAAAATGGAAGACGGATCTTATGGGGCCTTGCATGCGAACCCGGGAAGATCAGAAAGGTATAAGAATTCTTTTCCATGGTATTTGTTCAACCACCAGCCAAATCCTGCCGCGGTCTGGCGTCGATCTGCTGGCCCTGCAAACATTCCCCAACAAACAAGGAAAGCCGCTCGCCAACCGCAAACTCGGCACGGCATGACATGAGGCAAGCGCGGGACCAAAGCGGGACAACCCATCTCTGGGGGATAACCCCCACGGATTGAGGGGGTTAGACAAGAAGATTGGCTTGCCGAGACAAGCCAGCAAAGAATCAATGTGTCTTGATCTGAACATTGTGATCTAAATCGATACAGGACTATTCCCTGGACCACATTGGTGTGCTGCCCTAATCCCGGTAGTGGGTCAGATGGACGCGCGACTCTCGACTTTTCCGCCCGCGACATATTATAGCCTCTAACTCTTGTTGATTTCTCTTGACAATAATAGCGTAGATGCATATACTAGGAGAGTGTTACACGGGGCCTTCGTCATGGCATGCTGAACTGAAGTTCCGCGCTACGAATACCGCGGCTCTCCATTATGTGTATGAAACAAAAAGGGGTTAGAGATGAGTAGGGAAAATCGTGGAAAAACCTATTTCATTGAAACTAAGATAGTTAGTTCATCCTGGGCGGCCAGACAGTGAATAAACGCGGGGGGAAAAAATGAAGGTATGTTCCATTATGTTATTGAAAACAAATGGAGGAAAAATGCCCGAAATCCGCCTCTCCATTATGTTAGTGAAAATAAGTTAGTTACAACCTTCTCTCCATTATGTTGATGAAAAGATATGGAGTTATTGAAAATGACAGGCACGGGCGACGAGTGACCAGAAACAAGCCAAGCCCAAAGGTGGCACGTCGCGCAGGGACGACCGACAAACACCGGGCGTGAACACTACCCAACGTGGGTTATCGGTAGTGCCCGGTGGGCAGGCGAATCAATTTGCCGGCTTCGAAAATCGCAAATCACCAATCGCAAATTTCAAATACAATGGAATCCTCGACGGGGTCAACCAAGCCCATGGGCAAGAAAGCACAAGCCGTCAACACCGACGCCCAGCAGCGGCAGGCCAACATCAGCGTGCAGCGTTACTTTGAGATTTCCCTGCTCCTGCTGCTCGCCACAGGGTTCCTTACCGTCGCCACCACGGGCAAGCTGGACGTCATTTCTATTGTTGTCGTGTGTGGCGCACTGGCCATCAAGCTGTGGAGCAACGTTCGCGGCGCCGATTATTCCCTCGGCCCCAAAACCGTCACGCGCATTTCCATCTTCTACATTTTCTTCTACGGCCTGGATTTCCTGATCTTTTCCACCGGCCCCACTCCAATTGATCGCATGTTGGCCGCCACCGTCCATTTGGTACTATTCACTGCGGTCATGAAAGTCTTCTCGGCTCGCACCTATCGCGACTACGGCTACCTCGCCACACTCTCATTCCTGATGATGCTGGCCAGCGCCATCCTTACCGTAGGCACAACGTTTCTGGTCTTCTTCACCCTTTACGTGCTCTTCGCCATCTCCACGTTTATCAGCTATGAAATCAAGCGCGGAGTGGAAGCAGCGCGGCGGGCTCCGGAGGGGCCCTTCCGCCTGCCCGAGCACAACCGCCGGGCCCTGGAGAAAGCACTGATGACGGCGGCGATGGGCTTGGCGCTGGGAATCTTTATCCTGGGCGCCGTCCTGTTTTTCGTCATTCCCCGCTATCGCACGGGATATCTCACCACCCTCTCCATGCAAGCCCAGAACATTACGGGGTTTTCTGAAACCGTCAATCTGGGAGACATCCGCAAAATCTTGCGCTCGCCGATGGTGGTCATGCGCGTGATTCCGGAGGGGAATATCCGATCGTATGTGGGCGTCAAATGGCGCGGCGTCACTCTGGACAGCTTTAACGGTAAGAAATGGTTCAATGACAACGCCGACCGGATTTCCGTCCCGGCAGAAGCGGATCAGCGATTTATCGTTCCCCCGCCTACTGGCTGGGAACATCGCCCCCACCATCCGCTGCGCTATCGCGTTCTGCGCGCGGCGCTTTCCACCGATGTGCTTTTCGCTGCCGCCGAGCCGCGTGAACTTTCCGGCGTGCGTTTGCTCAGCTTGGATGAAACGGGCTCGCTGCACAATCCGCAGAATCTCAGTGTCCCGTTCGCGTACGATGTCGTTTCCGACACGGGCCTGCCTGCCGCGCGGGACCTGCGCAGCGCCCCCATACACTACCCGGATGAAATTCGCTTGATCTATCTCCGTCTTCCGCACCAGATCGACCCGCGCGTCAGCGAACTGGCTCGAACCCTTACTGCATCCGCCGCCAATAACTATGACCGCGCCGCCGCCATCCAATCCTACCTGCGCAACAATTTCCAGTACACCCTGGACCCGCCCGCCATCGAGCCCGAGGACCCGGTGGGAAGCTTTCTCTTCCGGTCCAAGTCCGGCTATTGCGAGTATTTCGCCGCCGCCATGGCGGTGATGTTGCGCACGCTCAATGTCCCCGCGCGGCTGGTGAATGGATTTCAAACGGGGTCTTACAACCACATCGGCAGGGACTTCGTGGTGCGCGCCCGCGACGCGCATAGTTGGGTGGAAGTGTACTTCACCGGCTACGGGTGGATTCCCTTCGACCCCACGCCGCCCGATCCGCATCCCGTTCTACCCGGCGAATGGGATGACTACGTTGACACCGCGGCGCTGTTCTGGAATGAGTGGATCATTAACTACGACTTCGGCCACCAGGTGCGATTGGCGCGGGAGGTCGAACAGGATTCGCGCGACTTCCAGCAGATCTTTCGGCGCCGCTTCGAGCGGCTTAAGCACCAGGGAGTCCGCATCGCCTTTCGCACCGAGGGCTGGTTGATGTCTCATAAGGCACTAGTGCTGGTGATCATGCTCGCCATCCTGGCCGGCTTGATCCTGACCGACAAAACCGGAGCGCTGGCCGAATTGCGTTTTCGCTTGGCCTGGAGATTCGCCCGGCGCGACTCGGAGTTGACCCCGCATGAAGCCACGCTCACCTATCAGCGCCTGCTCAAGACATTACAGAAGAAAGGCTTTCGTAAACCCCCGTCCCAAACACCTCACGAGTTTGCCTTTTCCTTCTTCGGTACACCGTGGGGTCCCAGGGTGATGGAGTTCACCAAGCTTTATAATACTCTGCGCTTCGGTCAAATACCGGTTTCCCTGGCCACCCTGCGGAAGATTTTGGAGGAGATCGCGAGAAGGAAGTAGAACTTGGACCCTAAGAGGGAGAGGCGAGAACGCACTACATTCCCATCGAGCGTGAACGCGAAGCTTTGGAGCCTGTTGCAGCGCTGGGCATCAAGCTGAGCGCCGACTGCTGATAGCTGAAAGCCGCTCTTACGGAATCGACTTCCCGCCATCCACAGCAAATACCTGGCCGGTGATGAACTCGCTGTGCGTTGCAAGGAACAGAACCGTCTGCGCAATGTCTTCGGCGGTTCCGGCTTTGCGCAGCGGTATGGAGCGGATCATTTTGCGGACTGCTTCACCGCGCTCTTCATCCGGGAAGAGGATGGTTCCCGGGGCCACACTGTTGACGCGGATCGTCGGGGCCAAGGCTTTCGCCAGCGTGCGCGTCAGGGAGATGAGCGCCGCCTTCGACGCGCAATAGTGCATGTAGCTCGGCCATGCCTGCAATCCGCCGAGCGAAGAGATGTTGATAATATTTCCCCGCCCCTGGCGCATCATCATTCGCGCCGCAGCTTGGGCGCAGAAGAAAGGACCTTTCAAATTGGCGCCCAGCACGCGGTCGAAATCCTTCTCCTCCAATTCGTCCCATTTCCGCGGGAAGAATACGCCGGCATTGTTGACGAGGAGATCCAACCGGCCAAAGCGCTTTTCGACGGCGCGAAACATGGCCGCGACCTGTTTCGGACGCGAGACGTCAGCACGCAGGGCCACCGCACGCACCCCCAGGGCGGCGATCTCGCCCACGGTGGCCTGGGCGCCCTCGCGCGACTGGTTATAGTTCACGATCACGTCAGCGCCAGCGCGGCCCAGCGTCAAGGCAATGGCCCGCCCGATCCGCTTGCCGCCGCCCGTCACCAGCGCCAGTTGGTCTCGTAGAGGTTTTTCGCTCATGGTGCCTGATTGATAAGGCGCACAGCGCCATTTTCAAAGGGGGTGCAAAAGTTGCAACTTGCGCCATCTGGCGAAGTTGGCCTAGATTGTCCCGCGAGGTGCCCCCATGCGCGATGCGTCGCTGGAAGATATTACCAAATTCCTGGAATGTAAGAGAGTCGCATTTGTGGGCGTTTCTCGCCATCCCCAACACTTCTCGCGATCACTGTTACGCGAATTTCTAGCACAAGGGATACGACGCGGTCCCAGTGAATCCCCAGGCCACGGAGATCGACGGGCGGAAGTGTTTTGCCCGACTTTCCGATATTACTCCCGCCGTGGAGGCCGCGCTGGTGATGACCGGCGCGCCGGAAACAACGGACCAAGCAGTGCGCGAATGCCATCAAGCCGGCATCGGGAGAATTTGGATTTATAAGAGTGTAAGCGACGGCAACGAGCATGAGCTGGCGGTGGAGGCCTGCCGTTTGCAAGGCACCGCCGTAGTGGAAGGCTATTGCCCGTTCATGTTTCTTCCCCACCCGGAACTGGTGCACCGTGTCCACCGCTTCTTCATGAAGGTGGCGGGGAGTTATCCTTTATAACCGCCCTGCGCGGTGCCGGCTTTCGCAGGAGGCCATCGGGGCGAAACTCTCGGAGTCGCCTCCGGCGCAGATACTCGAGCAAACAGCTCTCGCGGATGGATCCGAAAAATGTCCTTCTTCCGAATCGCACTCAAGAACCTCCTTCGGCGCCGGCTGCGCACCGCGCTCACGCTCTGTGGAGTGGCGGTGGGTATTGCGGCGTTCGTGGCGCTGGTGGGGTTCTCCCGTTCCTTTGAGGAGCAATGGGCGAAACTTTATGAAAGCTCGGGCACGGACATCGCGGTGGTGCAGAAGACATTCCTGAACACTTTCGTGGATGAGAGCGTGGGTGAGAAGCTCCGCTCCCTTCCCTTCGTCGCGGCCGCTGATCCGGTGATCGTAAATCTGATGGACCTCACCCCCGAGGTCAACGCCCTGGTCTATGGGTGGCCCGCCACTTCCTTCGAGATGGATACGCTCACTGTCCTGCAGGGACGCCGGTTCCATGACGATCAGCCCGAGGTCATGCTGGGCGAAGTGCTGGCGGAGAACCTGGGCAAGAAGCCCGGCGACGCCATGGACATGCAAGGCAGCACCTTTCAAGTGGTGGGCGTGTTCCGGGGCGGCTCCGCCCTGGAAGCCGGCGCGGCTGTCTTGCCCCTGCGGGAGTTGCAGAAGCTGTCCGACCTCGGCGGAAAAGTCACGGCTTTCCATGTGCACCTGCGCAAGGGCTCCGAGGGGGAGTCCGATCAGCAGCGCATGCAAAAGGCTCGCGCCGCGATTGAAGCAGCGTTTCCCGGCCTGAAAGCTCTTCCCGCCAGCATGCGCGCGCGCAACAATCAGCTTGTCGTCCTGGCTCGTTCGATGGCCTGGGGAACGTCCCTCATCGCGCTCTTCATCGGGGCCCTGGGCATCGCCAACACCATGGCCATGTCGGTTTTCGAGCGCACCAAGGAGATCGGCGTCTTGCGCGCCTTGGGTTGGAGGCGCTCGCGGGTGATGAAGCTCATCCTCATCGAGGCCTGCATCCTGGGCCTGGTGGGAGGCTGTTTCGGTGTGGCGGGCGGGTGGCTGGCGCTGCGCATCCTGGCGGGTCTGCCGTTTACGGCCAGCTTCGTCACCAGTTCGATTCCCCTTCTGATTTGCGTGGAAGCGCTGTGCATCGCGGTAGTCGTTGGCCTGCTGGCCGGCTTCCTGCCCGCCCAACGCGGAGCGCGGCTCTCGCCCGTGGAGGCGTTGCGCTATGAATGATTGCCTGCTGGAGGCGAGGAACGTCACCAAGCATTACGATGAGGGCCGCATTCAGGCCTTACGCGGGGTCGATCTGGCCGTGAACGCCGGCGAGTTTGTGGCCATCACCGGCCCCAGCGGCAGCGGCAAATCCACGCTCCTCCACCTGTTCGGCGGTCTGGACTACCCGACCCAGTGGCGAGATCTTTTTCCGGGGCCATGACATGGCCAACGCCTTCGACCTGGACGCATACCGCTCACGACGCGTGGGCTTCATCTTCCAGGCCTTCTATCTGCTGCCCACATTGCGGGCACTCGAAAACGTTCAAGTGCCCATGTTTGAAACTAAGCTGAGCTTGCGTGCCAGCGGAGGAGAAGGCCACGGAATTGCTGCGCGAGGTGGGCCTGGAGCACCGCCTCCAACAGTATCCGAATCAGCTTTCCGCGGGCGAGCGTCAGCGCACGGCCATCGCCCGCAGCCTCGCCAACGACCCCGAGATCCTGCTCGCCGACGAACCAACCGGCAACCTCGACAGTGAGAACTCCGCCAAAATCATGGCCATGATGGCAGGAATCCAGGCCAAGCGGAACATGGTCCTGGTGGTCGTCACGCATGAGGCCGCCATCGCCCAGATGGCGCAGCGCACCATTCATCTTCGCGACGGCCGCATCTCATCCTCATAACCTATGCCCCTCATGAAAACATTCCTGGCGTTATGGCTTCTGCCCGCGACCTTGCTGCCGGGCGCCACACGGGAGGAAGTGTTGGCGCGGGTTCGAGCCCTGCGCGACGCGACGGATTATACGGCCAGCGGCCGCCTGGTCCGCGTTTCGCCCTCCGGAGATCGGAAGAGTTACCAGATCGCTTTCCGGGCCCATGCTTTCCCTGACGGCCTGCGAATTTTCTGCGAGGTAACGGCCCCACCGCCGGCGCGCGTCCGTCTGCTCCTGTTCATCCCGCCACAGGGACCGGCCACAATCCGCACGGGCCACCCGGGCGACCCGGCGTCCAAAGAGCTGCCTGCGGAGAAGTGGGACAAGGGCGTGCTGGACTCGGATTTCACGTACGAGGATCTGCTCGAAAACTATGGGCTGTGGCGACGCCAGACGCTGCTCCCGGGAGACGCATTACGGAGAGCGTACCTGCGTGGTCTTGCGCAGCGAACCCGGTCCCGGCGATGAGACCCATTACGCCTCCGTCACCGCCTGGCTCGACCGGCAGATCTATTATCCAGTGAAGGTGGAGAAGGTCGTGAAGATCTCGGGAGAGGTGAAGGAGTTCATCTACTATGGTCTGCGCCAGGTGAGAGGCGTGTGGTCGGCAAGCCAGATTGAGTGCAAGGTTTCCGGCAAGGCCGGCTCGTCCCTCCTGATCATCAACCGCGGCGCCGAAAATCCGCACCTCGACCGGCTCGGCGTTCGACCCCGCACTTTTGACCAAACCTTGATTCGGCACCAACTGGCATGCCGTCTCGCCATGCGTGAGCGCCCCCCATGGTTATGCCGCAAGCCGGCTTGACGCTTCTCCACCCTTGCTCTTAGAATCCCTTCGGACGCTGATGATTGAGGTCGTGCTCTACACCAAGCCCGGGTGTTGTTTGTGCGATACGGTCAAATCGCAACTCAGCAAACTGCGCGCACGCAGGCGTTCGACCTTCGGGAAGTAAATATTCTCGAAGACAGCGCTGCGTACGCGAAGTTTCAAGAGGAAATTCCGGTGGTATTCATCAATGGGCGGAAGGCATTCAAATACCACCTGGACGAGAAGGCATTCTTGCAGCGGCTCAAATCGCGGCTGGCACAAGGAGAAAAACCAGAACATGGAAGTTGATATCCTGACCATTGCGGCGCATCCGGACGACGTTGAGATCACCTGCGGGGGCACGGTCATCAAGATGACGGAAGCTGGCTATCGCGTCGGCATCCTCGACCTCACCGCGGGTGAAAGCGGCACCCGCGGCAGCGCAGCTTTGCGCGAAAAGGAAGCGCGTCGCGCCGCGGCGGTGCTAGGCGTAGTTCACCGGGAGAACCTTAATATTCCCGACGCCGGGGTTGAGAATAATCGCGAAAATAAACTAAAAATCGCGCAGAAGATTCGCGAGTTAAGGCCCCACACAGTGATTCTGCCCTATTGGAAGGGCCGTCATCCCGACCATTACACCACTGGACACCTGGGTTACGAGGCCTGCTTCCTGGCAGGGCTCGCCAAGTTGCCGCTGGCGGGAAAGCCCCACCGCCCCTTTAAAATCATCTACGCCTCACAGTACGTGCCCACCGTCCGGCCTTCGTTTGTCGTGAATATCACTGCGCAGTTCGAAAAAAAACTCAAAGCCATCTTCTGTTTTTCCTCGCAGTTTTCCCCGCCCAAGGAATTGCAGAACCTCTTCCCTTCCCGCGCCGACATCAACGCCCGCATGAGTTCGGAAGCCCGCCACTTCGGCCATATGATCGGCGTGCGCTACGGCGAACCCTTCATTATGCGTGAGATCACAGAGGTCGACGACCTCGTCAAGATCCCGGTGAAATCCATATGAGCGCGGCGCCGAGAGCGGAGTGCTTGATTAGCACCCAGGATGGCCGGCGGCTGTTGGTCACACCCGGGCGGTCACGGAGCTTCTTGCCGGCAGGTTTAGAGGTGAGAGGAAATTGCCACTTGAAATTACGGCTGTGCAGGGACCTGCGGATCTTCGTGCTTGACGTAGTACCGGACGACTCTTCCGCAGTGCGTGCAGGTGGTCCACCCTTCATCTCGCCCCGTATGGGATGCGCGAGGGAAGCTAAATACCCGCAAGCACTCATCGCAACCGATCAAGTAATGTCCGTTTGTATCCCCTTTTGCCTGGGCTGGTTTGTTGTCAATGTGTGGGGCAGCACTTCGTTGAGGAGGATTTCTAGTCAGGTCTGAGATGGTTTGGAGGAGTTGCTCAAATTCGAATTCAGTCTTGCGGAAGTAAGCGTCGGCGGCCACTCGTTCTGGCATTTCATTGGGGGGGACGACGCTGAGGACGATGACGGGTATTTGCGGGAAGCGCTTACGCACCACGTTAAGAAGCTCAAACCCTGACATGCGTGGCATGTTGAGATCGGAAATAATCAAGTCCGGAGGCCCCGCGCGGAGCTTTCCGATCGCATCCAGGCCGTCAACGGCCACCCGAACGACATATCCCGCAGCCACCAGGTGTCCGCAGATTAGCTTTCGCACAAGAGGTTCGTGGTCTACTAATAGGACCCGGCCGCTCAACTGTCCCAACATGGTCGCCCTCGGGTAATCTTAGGAGGGCAGTTTGCATCCTACACCATTGGGCGGAGACTGTGTGTTAAATTTTGCTCACGTGGGGAAAATCATTTAAGAGTTTAGGGCGGTGGCTAGTGCCGTTCTGCCTTGATGAGTCTATGCATTACGCTTCTGTCTTGCAGCTCTTTGGTCTGCCATCGGGCCTGTGCAGAATAGTCCCAAAAGTTGCAACGGCACTTGCAGCTTTAGAAACCACGCAATTCTTCTTCGCTGAGCCCGAAGTAGTGTCCCACTTCGTGCAGCAGGGTGGCGCGGATTTGGCGGCGGACGTCTGCCTCGCTCCTCGAAATGGCCTCGATGTTTTTCTGGTATAGGAAGATGTGGTCAGGCGGGCTGGAATAGAAAACGCTCTTTTCCGTGCGCGGGATGCCGTGAAAGAGACCTAGCAATATTCCTTGGTTCTCTACTCCTGCCGGTGGCAAGTCTTCCACGATGATAGCCACATTCGTGAGCCGCTCGCGAAACGGCGCGGGCAGGTCATCGAGAGCTTGCGCCGCAAGAGCCTCAAACTTGTCTCGGTTCATCTCACTTCGGATTGTAACCTCAAAACGACCTGCCCCCAACTGTCGTGCGGCCGGGGAACGAGAATCACGGAAAGGGCTACGCAATACCAGGCTTGGCCAATGTGTGGACGATCCGACGGGTGGCGACCTGCGGATGAGTCGCGGCCTTGCCAGGCGGAGGGGTTCCGCCAACGGCAAGCGCTGTTTGCCGCTTTGGCGCGACCCCCCGCGCAGGGAGGGTGATCGCTCTATAACCGATCGCCAACAGTTGGCGGGACCTAACCAGGCTTATGCCGCGCGCAGCCGGTTTTTCCAGCGGTTGTGAATGAACCAAGCGGCACCGAGGACGATCGCGACGCCCAGAACGGCATCGAAGCGGTGGAAATATTCGCGCAGGATCATCCAGCGTTCGCCCAGTTTCATCCCCGCGTAAGCGAGCGCCATGCACCATGGCAAAGATCCGAGAAAAGTATAGAGGTGGAAGCGCGCCACGTTCATCCGCGAAACGCCCGCGGGGAATGCGATGAAGGTCCGGATGACAGGCAGCAGGCGCGCGATGAACACGGCCCAATCGCCATAGTGGGCAAAGAAGCGATCGGCCATCTCAATATCGTGGTGAGTGACCAGCAGCCAACGCCCGTATTTTTCCACCAGAGGCCGGCCTCCGAGAGACCCGATGTAATAGGCTACTAGTGAACCCAAATTGCATCCCACGGCACCCGCCAGCCCCACCCAGAGCAGCCGAAATCTGCCGGCAAAAACCAGGTAGCCGGAAAAAGGCATGATGACTTCCGAAGGCAGCGGAATGCAGGCAGACTCGATCGCCATCAGCAAAACAATGCCAAGATAGCCTGTCTCGGAGATCACAGCGATGATGATTGCGGCCAGGTACTCGAGAATGATAGAAACCATAGGGGGTATTGTTCTGGTGATTTAAAAGCTCGTTCGCGCATTCACAGGCCGCACAGGGCAATTTTGCGAGACTGCATGCTGCTAGAAAGCATCGGCGTCCTGAGTGAAGACAAAACCGGAAAGCCCCACACCGTCGGCGGCGTTCTCGATCTTCACGCGGCGAACGTCACCATCTCCTCCCCCCACTTTTCTGAGTATGGCATAGGACGCAAAAACTTCTGAGTAAACTTTGGTAACTAGCCAATTATCTCCCGTGGCCTGCAACTGCCAAATTTGGCCTAACAGAATCGAGGAAACGGCCACAGATTAACTCTCCTTGTGTGGGGAGACGGTATCCCGTCACGGGAAACTGAATCCAAGCCTCGGTTGAAGGCCGATTGAGCTAATCTAACTGTCCTCGGATGCGGAGTCAAGAACGCAATGCAGATTTCCCCCATCTCCTCAAAATGCTAAGTGGCCAAATGCCGAGCCGGAGCCTGCCTTAAGCTTTGAAAATTCCGTAGCTCGCAGGTGGAAAATCCGGTGACAATAAGGTCCACACAATACTTCGATTACATTGATACTACACAGGTTACAAAGAGTTAGCGCCACAGTTCGGGCAAGTTGTTGAGATTTTCCCCCATCTCGTAACCTTCCCCCGATTGTCCGCGCCTCCGAAAGACGGATCCTATGTAAACTCTATTTTACCCCTACCATCAGTAACAGATGCAACCCCATTACCGTCTATATAATCCAACAGACGGGTGGATTTCGGGTTGGCCCTGAAAAAGACCAAAGGTTCGCTTGAAATCATGGGAGGGGTCCACGAACCAACGACCGTGCCGGATTCGCAATTGCCGAGGAGAGAAATAAAGAAACAGCAATCGAGCCCGCCCGCAGTGGTATAATTGTCGGTAAGGAGCCATGCCATGAGGAAGCCGCGTTACGTAGCGCTATTGCTTGTCGCGATCCTTTGCTGGAGCTCGCTGCCTGGTCGCGCTGACGATAAGAAGGACGACGTCGACGACATCGGCAATCGCAAGGTCGCACATCGCAGCATCATCTCCCAGGAAAAAGAGATCGCCATCGGCAAGCAGTATGCCGATCAGATTGACAAACAAGCCAAGATTCTCAAGGACCCAGTCATCAATGAATATGTGAACCGCGTAGCACAAAATCTGGCCCGCAACTCGGACCTCAGTATTCCCCTGACCATCAAAGTCATTGACGACCCCGCCATCAACGCATTCACCTTACCGGGCGGGTTCATGTATCTCAACACCGGCACCCTGATGGCGGCAGATGAAGAAGACCAAGTGGCTGGCGTCATTGCGCACGAGATCGGCCATGCCGCGGCTCGTCACTGGGCCAGCACGATGACGAAGGCGACCCTGCTGCAGTTTTCTATGATCCCCCTGATGTTCATCCCTATGACTGCGGCGGTCTATATGGGCGTCATGGAAGCCTATATGAACGGCGTGCCCTTGGCTTTCCTGAAGTTCAGCCGCAAGGATGAGCAGGAGGCAGACTTCCTGGGTTTGCAGTACATGTATAAGGCTGGCTACGATCCCAATGCTTTCGTCGGCTTCTTCGGCAAGGTCATGGACGAAGAGCGGCGCAGCCCTGGGAGCATGGCCAAAGTATTCGCCGACCATCCCCCCACGGGCGATCGCATCATCGCGTCGGAAGAAGAGATCCAGAAGATTCTCCCCAAGAAAAGCGAGTACCTGGTATCCACCTCGGAGTTTGATGACATCAAGGCGCGCTTGCAATCCGTCATCACCCAGCACAAGCGGCAGCAAAAGACAGACTCCGGGCCCACGCTGCGCAAGCGCGAGACGCCAACCGACCAAACCACTACTCAATCCGGCCAGCAATCATCCGATTCCGGCGACGATTCGCCGCCCGTTTTGAAGCGGCGCGACTAAGCGCAAAAGAATTGACCGCAAGATAAAAGGCGTCCGGATAGGGGGACGCCTTTTTCTTTTCGTGCACGAAGTACCGGGGGTGGGAACGCCCACGCACGGAGAAAAATTTAGGATTTTGGCGATAGGATATTGGAATCAGGGATGGCTGGGGGCGTTGAAAACCACACCCAGTTTGCGAAGCTCGTCGCTATAGTATTTCCGGTAAAGAATCTCCCACTCGCCGCTGCCCTCGGGGATCGTGCGCTTTTGGGAGGCGATCCGTGCTTTGACAACCTCATCGATCTTTTCGTCCTCGTGCATCAGGTCAGTGAGGATCTTGACGGTTTCCTGGCGAATGGTATTGGGCTCTTCAAAGATTTCCACTTCGTCCAAGGCTTCAATCGCGGCCATAATCCGATGTGAGACTTGGATGATTTTTTCGTGGCTCAATTTCATCGGCTCAGCCCACCGCCCACTCACAGGATAATTTTACGCTCTCGCACAAGCTGCTTCTTGATCACTTTAAACGCCTCTTCGAAGGTGGCGCCCAATTCCTTCATCTCTTCGCCGTGCTGTTCAAGGATCTTTCGCACCTCGTCATTAATGCGGTCCTCGATACTAAACTCATCGAGCATAACCTCATACATGACTTCAGTAACGTATTCGGGCTGGTCGTACTGGATGAGCCCGGCCTTGGTGAGGCGCTTCAAAACCTGTTTGGCCATGTAGGCCACGTACTCTCGGGGGAACTGCATAGTTGGATTGTGTCTTCCTTGACGCTCTAAGATAACCAGTGTATATTCCAAGGATTGGAACTGTCAAGGTTCGTGTGCCGGGCATTGAAATAACTTAGTCCGCGCTCGAATGGAAGCTGGGCGGTTAGCTCAGTTGGTCAGAGCGTCTGCCTTACAAGCAGAAGGTCACCCGTTCGAGCCGGGTACCGCCCACCATTTCAATTCAACAGCTTAGACCCCGTCTGAGCGTTTCCCACGAGTACAGATTCGTACAAGGCATGAGTAACCTTCGAAGCTGCTTCGCCCCTGAAACAGCTTGCCCGTACACATTCATGGTGGCCTGGACGTTGGCGTGGCGCAAGAGTTCCCTTTGCACGGCAGGGATTGTGCGAAGGCATGGAGCAAGGTCGAGTAGGTATGCCCGGATGTGTGCCAGCGGACGACGCCGATCCCCCGCCCTAGCCGCTGACGGTTTGACCGGCGATTGCTTGCGGAGGGGCCTTGTCCGCCGATTGACGGACAAGGCCCTATTCCGCGAAGGTGACTGCTATTGCTTGATCAATTGAATGATGGGGTTAGCCTGTGTGGAATTGTCGATATCCACGACCTTGGTAGTGCATATCATGATGGCATTGATCTGCCCGTAGGTAGAATTGGTGCTGAAGGTAATATTGGAATTCACCGTTCCGAGCGAGGTGTTATGGGTCTGATCGGCGTCCTGGGTGACGGCGGTTCCGATATAGCCACCAATATAGTCACCGATAATATCGAGGCCGCTGCACCGCTGAACGTTAACGCCTCTACGCCTCTCATCTCGGCGCTTACGCCTACGTTGACCACCTCACCATCGCCATCATAAAATGTCCCCGAGATCGAGGTGGCGGAGAAGCCGCCGCTCGGGGCCACCTGTAGTTCGACCTGTCCCGCATAAATACCCACGTCCGTTCCGACCATAACACCAGTGTTAGGGCCGGTTAGAAGGACAGATTTCTTTTCCCACTTCACCCAGACAGCGCATAGCAGGGGGAAAGTGCTTCAATTTTTTTTGCGGATGTGGGTTGCTAGTACGAAAGGGCCATCCCAAGAAGGATGTAAAAACAGAGGAAAAGGTGGTAGTCTGGCACCCGGAGAGAGTCAGGCGCGGTGTGCGCGGAGGCAATTGTGCAGCAAGCCAGGGGCGAAATCACCTTACTCTTGGCAAGGTGGAAGGACGGCGAGCCATCAGCCTTTCAGGAGTTGATGCCGCTCGTCTACCCCCACCTTCGGGAGGTGGCCGCGGCCTATATTCGCCGAGAGCGCAACCCTGACGTTCTTCAGGCAACCGCGCTGGTTCACGAGCTTTATCTGCGGCTACTGAACCAGAAGAAAGCCGATTGGGACGACCGTCAACATTTCTACACCTTCGCCGCCAAGGTAATGCGTATGATCCTGATCGACCACGCACGCGAATGCCAAACACAGATGCGGGGCGGCGGCTATGATCGCGTCCCCCTCAGCGACGACCTCGCGTGGGTCAATATCGGCAGCCCGGAATTGCTTGACCTGAACCACGCATTGGATGAACTTGGCGCGCTCGATGCTTACAAGGTCCAACTCGTCGAATTGCGCTATTTTCTTGGCTGCACTGCCGAAGAAACAGCGGACCTGATGCAGGTATCCAAGTCCACCGTCGATCGCGACCTGAGATTCACCAAAAGCTGGCTGTACCGGCGGATCCACCCGGGCGTCGTCGAGGATGCAGCCTGATGCAGGTATCCGAGTCCACCATCGATCGCGACCTGAGATTCAATAAGAGCTGGTTGTAGCGGCACATCCACTGGGCATTGTCGAGGTTGCTGTGAGACTGTGATTCAGTTTGACTCCGGTCCACGCAGTCTTAAAGTAAGGCTAGAAGCCACTGACGGGGCTACCGCTCAAATGGATCAAACCACAGAAAGGTTTCTGCGGATTGAGGGGATCTTCCACGAGGCTCTCGCGGCTCCCGATGAAGCGCGGATGGAATTGATTGAGACCCGATGCCACGGGGACCGGGGACTCGCCGCCGAGGTGCGTTCGCTGCTCAAGGCCTGCGAGGCGGAAGAGCACTTGACGGCATCCCGCGGCTTGGGGCTGGACGCTGGCCGTGACAATCAGCCGGGTCGCATGCGAGTGGGGCCATATGAGATTGACCGCCTGCTCGGGCGCGGCGGGATGGGCGCCGTGTATCTGGCACATCGTGCCGACGGGCAGTTCAAGCAGAAGGTCGCCATCAAACTCATCGACCTTCCCCTTGCCACCGATCTGTTTCGGGAAAGGTTCCGCCTGGAACGGCAGATTCTGGCCGAGCTCCAACATCCGTATATTGCCCGCCTGCTGGATGGCGGCGTCACCACCGAAGGCGACTTGTTTCTGGTCATGGAGTACGTGGATGGACTTCCCATCCATCGCTTTTGTGAAAAGCAGCGCCTTTCTGTGCCCCAGCGGATCGCGCTGTTCATGCGGGTTTGCGAAGCCGTCCAGTTTGCCCACCAGCACTTCGTTGTCCACCGCGACTTGAAGCCGGATAACATCCTGGTGGCCGAAGACAGCACTCCGCGGTTGCTGGACTTTGGCACGGCCAAGCTGCTCTCTCCATCTCTCCCCGGAC
Source organism: uncultured Acidobacteriota bacterium (assembly GCA_963825395.1). GTDB lineage: Bacteria > Acidobacteriota > Terriglobia > UBA7540 > UBA7540 > Bog-366. The sequence goes on from CAWGTQ010000079.1 coordinate 27,508, forward strand.
CGGCCAGCAAACTTACCCGTGAAGGATATCAATCCTTTACTCCGCAGTACGCCAGCCCGGAACAGGTGTTAGGCAATCCCATCACCACTGCATCGGACACCTACTCGCTCGGCGTCCTGTTGTATCTTCTGCTGACAGGAACGCTGCCTTATGAACTCAAGGAGCTTACTACCGCCGAGATGCTGCGAGTGATCTGCGAAAAACCTCCTCGCAAGCCAGCGCATGCGGTGGGCTCTCCCAAGCCGCTCGATGCCGATCTTGAGGCAATCCTGATGAAGGCTCTGCGCAAGGAACCTCAGGAGCGTTATCTCACCGCCGAGCAACTCGCCTCTGATCTTCGTTTCTATCTCGACGGGCTGCCGGTGACAGCACGCCGCGGCACGCTTCGGTATCGAGCCGGTAAGTTCGTCCGCCGCAATCGGCTCAGTCTGGCGGCGGTGGCGCTGCTTGCTGCCTCTCTGCTCGCCGGCGTTGCCGGTGTGTTGTGGCAGGCCAGAGTGGCAAACCAGGAGCGGCGCAAGGCCGAGGCGCGCTCCGCGGACTTACGGCAACTGAGCAACAGTCTGCTATCTGAGCTGGACGAAGCCATCAAACAGCTTCCGGGTTCAACCGGCGTTCAAAAGCTGCTCGTCACGCGCGTGCTCGAACACCTGGACCGCATGGCCAAGGATGCACAGGGTGACCGCCAGACCCAACTCGATCTCGTGGATGCGTACACACGGCTAGGGAATATTCAAGGCAATGCCTACGACCAGAATCTGGGCGACCCCGCGGGGGCGTCTGTCAGCCTTGATAAAGCTCGTGCCATCGCCCGGCCGCTCGCCGCCCCCGATTCCAAGGACCGTGAAGCGATCCGGGCGCTTGCCCTGGTGGAGCAATCGCGCAGCGAGATTCTGTGGCAAACCGGCAAGACCCCGGAGGCGGTTCCCGTCATGCGGGAAGCCCTGAAGAGCTTTGACGCATTGGCTGCTGATCCTCATGCATCTGCCGGGCTGATCTGCGAGGTTTCTTCTTCCTACGGCACTCTTGGCGACGAGCTGGGACAAAACGGGACAGCAAGTCTCGCGGACTCTGCCGGAGCGGTCGCCGCCTATCGCCATTCTCTGGCGTTGGATGATCGCGCCCTAGGCATTGATCCGAATTTATTGCGCGCCAAGCGGGGTCTCTCAATCAACCTCTTGAAGATCGGCAGCGTGGAGATGGAGACCGATCCCGCGGAGGCGCTCAAGGAGTTTCAGGTTGCCTTGCAGAGTGCCGATGCACTGCCCAAAGCAGAACAAGCCAGCCTTTCCGCGGTGCGCCTGCGTGGCATGCTGCTGCGCAAGCAGGCAAACGCCTTCGAGCGATTGGGAGAATATGCACAGGCGGTCCCGCTCTTCGAGCAAGCCCTTGAGATCTGCCAGCGAATTGCCTCCCAGGACCCGAAGGATTTCCGGGCTCTTTTCGACGTAGTAACCGTGCTGGACGATGAAGCAAAGAGCTATGAGGATGCAGCCGATCCGGTTCTGGCTGCGAAGCCCGGCGATCGGCGCGTGAACCTGATCCTTGCGGAGAAGACGCTCGCGCAGGCCGCGGCCGACCTTGAGCGGCTGTTGAAACAGGATCCGGCCAACGATGTCTGGAAGGCATTCCTTGCCAGCATGCAGGTGCGAATCGGCGTCATCAGAGAATCCTGCACATCCCGGGAGCTTCGGACGAGTTATCGAGGAAAGGCCTCGCTGCCTTGAAGGAAGTGGCGGAGAAAGAACAGGCTTCCCCGATGGTCCTCGACCAGGCGGCAAATGCCTTCTTGACGGTAGAGCCGGCCTCCCTCAGAAATCCGCAGTTTGCCATCTCATGCGCCGAGCGCGAGGTGGCGATGAGCCATGGAAAGACGCCCTCCAGGCTGCTGACCCTGGCCCAGGCCTACCGGGCCTCCGGCCAGATCGAGAAGAGCCGCACCACGGCAAAGGAAGGCCTGGCGCTGCTGCCGGCCCTGCAGCCGGGAAGCGTGAAGCCGAACATCCGCAAGCTGCTCGAAAACGAAGCCCAGACCGGTTTCTAAATAGTTCGGTGCCCGGAACTACTCTCTGCACTTGACACGCGGCCTTAAGAATCAGGTGACCTCATGAATGGCCGCCGAATCGAAGAGTACCCTGAAGTGCAATTTCGTGGGTACAAAATCGGGACTACTTTACTGTTCCAAGCATGTTTATGCGTATTTTGGGGTTGCCAACCGTGCCGCAAATTCATATAGTTAGTCAGGTGGGTTCGTGCCTTACAAGCAGAAGGTCATCCGTTCGAGCCGGATTCCGCCCACCAGTAAAACAGTGATAAGTGAAGAGCGACGGGTCACGAGCTAGCTCTCTCACCTCGCGGAAGCAGAAGTTGCTTGTCACTCTTCACTTGCCACTCGTCACTGGTTTTTCGGGGACGTAGTTCAGCTGGTTAGAACGCATGCCTGTCACGCATGAGGTCGCGGGTTCGAGTCCCGTCGTCCCCGCCA
>CAWGTQ010000080.1:0-30480 GCA_963825395.1 uncultured Acidobacteriota bacterium
CTCCGGGCCCACGCTGCGCAAGCGCGAGACGCCAACCGACCAAACCACTACTCAATCCGGCCAGCAATCATCCGATTCCGGCGACGATTCGCCGCCCGTTTTGAAGCGGCGCGACTAAGCGCAAAAGAATTGACCGCAAGATAAAAGGCGTCCGGATAGGGGGACGCCTTTTTCTTTCGTGCACGAAGTACCGGGGGTGGGAACGCCCACGCACGGAGAAAAATTTAGGATTTTGGCGATAGGATATTGGAATCAGGGATGGCTGGGGGCGTTGAAAACCACACCCAGTTTGCGAAGCTCGTCGCTATAGTATTTCCGGTAAAGAATCTCCCACTCGCCGCTGCCCTCGGGGATCGTGCGCTTTTGGGAGGCGATCCGTGCTTTGACAACCTCATCGATCTTTTCGTCCTCGTGCATCAGGTCAGTGAGGATCTTGACGGTTTCCTGGCGAATGGTATTCGGGCTCTTCAAAGATTTCCACTTCGTCCAAGGCTTCAATCGCGGCCATAATCCGATGTGAGACTTGGATGATTTTTTCGTGGCTCAATTTCATCGGCTCAGCCCACCGCCCACTCACAGGATAATTTTACGCTCTCGCACAAGCTGCTTCTTGATCACTTTAAACGCCTCTTCGAAGGTGGCGCCCAATTCCTTCATCTCTTCGCCGTGCTGTTCAAGGATCTTTCGCACCTCGTCATTAATGCGGTCCTCGATACTAAACTCATCAAGCATAACACCAGCACATGACTTCAGTAACGTATTCGGGCTGGTCGTACTGGATGAGCCCGGCCTTGGTGAGGCGCTTCAAAACCTGTTTGGCCATGTAGGCCACGTACTCTCGGGGGAACTGCATAGTTGGATTGTGTCTTCCTTGACGCTCTAAGATAACCAGTGTATATTCCAAGGATTGGAACTGTCAAGGTTCGTGTGCCGGGCATTGAAATAACTTAGTCCGCGCTCGAATGGAAGCTGGGCGGTTAGCTCAGTTGGTCAAAGCGTCTGCCTTACAAGCAGAAGGTCACCCGTTCGAGCCGGGTACCGCCCACCATTTCAATTCAACAGCTTAGACCCCGTCTGAGCGTTTCCCACGAGTACAGATTCGTACAAGGCATGAGTAACCTTCGAAGCTGCTTCGCCCCTGAAACAGCTTGCCCGTACACATTCATGGTGGCCTGGACGTTGGCGTGGCGCAAGAGTTCCCTTTGCACGGCAGGGATTGTGCGAAGGCATGGAGCAAGGTCGAGTAGGTATGCCCGGATGTGTGCCAGCGGACGACGCCGATCCCCCGCCCTAGCCGCTGACGGTTTGACCGGCGATTGCTTGCGGAGGGGCCTTGTCCGCCGATTGACGGACAAGGCCCTATTCCGCGAAGGTGACTGCTATTGCTTGATCAATTGAATGATGGGGTTAGCCTGTGTGGAATTGTCGATATCCACGACCTTGGTAGTGCATATCATGATGGCATTGATGCCGTAGGTAGAATTGGTGCTGAAGGTAATATTGGAATTCACCGTTCCGAGCGAGGTGTTATGGGTCTGATCGGCGTCCTGGGTGACGGCGGTTCCGATATAGCCACCAATATAGTCACCGATAATATCGATGCCGCTGCACCGCTGAACGTTAACGCCTCTACGCCTCTCATCTCGGCGCTTACGCCTACGTTGACCACCTCACCATCGCCATCATAAAATGTCCCCGAGATCGAGGTGGCGGAGAAGCCGCCGCTCGGGGCCCCTGTAGTTCGACCTGTCCCGCATAAATACCCACGTCCGTTCCGACCATAACACCAGTGTTAGGGCCGGTTAGAAGGACAGATTTCTTTCCCCACTTCACCCAGACAGCGCATAGCAGGGGGAAAGTGCTTCAATTTTTTTTGCGGATGTGGGTTGCTAGTACGAAAGGGCCATCCCAAGAAGGATGTAAAAACAGAGGAAAAGGTGGTAGTCTGGCACCCGGAGAGAGTCAGGCGCGGTGTGCGCGGAGGCAATTGTGCAGCCGGCCAGGGAGAAATCACCTTACTTTTGGCAAAGTGGAAGGACGGCGAGCCCTCAGCCTTTCAGGAATTGATGCCGCTCGTCTACCCCCACCTTCGGGAGGTGGCCGCGGCCTATATTCGCCGAGAGCGCAACCCTGACGTTCTTCAGGCAACGGCGCTGGTCCACGAGCTTTATCTGCGGCTGCTGAACCAGAAGAAGGCCGCGTGGGACGATCGTCAGCATTTCTACACCTTCGCCGCCAAGGTCATGCGTATGATCCTGATCGACCACGCACGCGAATGCCAAACACAGATGCGGGGCGGCGGCTATGATCGCGTCCCCCTCAGTGACGACCTCTCGTGGGTCAATATCGGCAGCCCGGAATTGCTGGACCTGAACCACGCCTTGGAAGAACTTGGCGCGCTCGATGCCACAAGGTCCAACTCGTCGAATTGCGCTACTTTCTTGGTTGCACTGCCGAGGAAACAGCGGACCTGATGCAGGTATCCAAGTCCACCGTCGATCGCGACCTGAGATTCACCAAAAGCTGGCTGTTCCGGCGGATCCACCCGGGCGTCGTCGAGGATGCAGCCTGATGCAGGTATCCGAGTCCACCATCGATCGCGACCGGAGATTCAATAAGAGCTGGTTGTAGCGGCACATCCACTGGGCATAATCGAGATTGCTGTGAAACGTGATTCAGTTTGACTCCGGTCCACGCAGTCTTAAAGTAAGGCTAGAAGCCACTGACGGGGCTGCCGCTCAAATGGACAAACCACGGAAAGGTTTCTGCGGATTGAGGCGATCTTCCACGAGGCTCTCGCGGCTCCCGATGAAGCGCGGAGGAATTGATTGAGACCCGATGCCACGGGGACCGGGGACTCGCCGCCGAGGTGCGTTCGCTGCTCGAGGCCTGCGAGGCGGAAGAGCACTGACGGCATCCCGCCGGCTTGGGGCCGGACGCTGGCCGGGACAATCAGCCGGGTCGCAAGCGAGTGGGGCCCTACGAGCTTGACCGCCTGCTCGGACGCGGCGGGATGGGCGCCGTCTATCTGGCGCATCGCGCCGACGGGCAGTTCGAGCAGAAGGTCGCCATCAAACTCATCGACCTGCCCCTTGCCACCGATCTGTTTCGGGAAAGGTTCCGCCAGGAACGGCAGATTCTGGCCGAACTCCAGCATCCGTATATTGCCCGCCTGCTGGATGGCGGCGTCACCACCGAAGGCGACTTGTATCTGGTGATGGAGTACGTGGATGGAGTTCCCATCCATCGCTTCTGTGAAAAGCAGCGCCTTTCTGTGCCCCAGCGGATCGCGCTGTTCCTGCGCGTTTGCGAGGCCGTCCAGTTTGCCCACCAGCACTTCGTCGTCCACCGCGACTTGAAGCCGGATAACATCCTGGTGGCCGAGGACGGCACTCCCCGGTTGCTGGACTTTGGAACGGCCAAACTGCTCTCTCCGTCTCTCGCCGGGCCGGCCAGCAAACTTACCCGCGAAGGATATCAGTCCTTTACTCCGCAGTACGCCAGCCCGGAACAGGTGTTAGGCAATCCCATCACCACTGCATCGGACACCTACTCGCTCGGCGTTCTGTTGTATCTTCTGCTGACGGGAACGCTGCCCTATGAACTCAAGGAACTTACTACCGCAGAGATGCTGCGGGTGATCTGCGAAGAACCTCCTCGCAGGCCGGCGCAAGCGGTGGGCTCTCACAAGCGGCTCGATGCCGATCTGGAAGCAATCCTGCTGAAGGCTCTGCGCAAGGAACCCCAGGAGCGTTATCTCACCGCCGAGCAACTCGCCTCCGATCTTCGCGCCTATCTCGAGGGGCTGCCGGTGGCGGCGCGCCGCGGCACGCTTCGGTATCGAGCCGGTAAGTTCATCCGCCGCCACCGGTTCGGCCTGGCGGCAGCGGCGCTGCTGGCTGCCTCTCTGGTCGCCGGCGTTGCCGGCGTGTTGTGGCAGGCCAGAGTGGCCAATCAGGAGCGGCGCAAGGCCGAGGCGCGCTCCGCGGACCTGCGGCAGTTGAGCAACAGCCTGCTCTCCGAACTGGACGAAGCCATCAAGCAACTTCCGGGTTCCACCGGCGTTCAGAAGCTGCTGGTCACGCGCGTGCTCGAACACCTGGACCGCATGGCCAAGGACGCACAGGGCGACCGCCAGACCCAACTCGATCTGGTGGATGCGTACACACGGCTGGGGAATATTCAAGGCAATGCCTACGACCAGAATCTGGGCGACCCCGCGGGGGCGTCTGTCAGCCTTGATAAAGCTCTCGCCATCGCCCGGCCGCTCGCGGCCTCCGATTCCAAGGACCGCGAAGCGATCCGGGCGCTTGCCCTGGTGGAGCAGTCGCGCAGCGAGATTCTGTGGCAAACCGGCAAGACGCCGGAGGCGGTTCCCGTCATGCGGGAAGCCCTGAAGAGCTTTGACGCATTGGCTGCGGACCCTCATGCCTCTGCCGCGCTGGTCTGCGAGGTTTCTTCCGCCTACGGCACCCTTGGCGACGAGCTGGGGCAAAACGGCACAGCCAGTCTCGCGGATTCTGCCGGGGCGGTCGCCGCCTATCGCCAGTCTCTGGCGCTGGATGATCGCGCCCTAGGCATCGATCCGAATTTCTTGCGCGCCAAGCGGGGTCTCGCGATCAACCGCTTGAAGATCGGCAGCGTGGAGATGGAGACCGATCCCGCGGAGGCGCTCAAGGAGTTTCAGGTTGCCTTGCAGCGCGCCGATGCACTGCCCAAGGCCGAACAAGGCAGCCTTTCCGCGGTGCGGCTGCGCGCAATGCTGCTGCGCAAGCAGGCAAACGCCTTCGAGCGATTGGGAGAATATGCACAGGCGGCCCCGCTCTTCGAGCAAGCCCTTGAGATCTGCCAGCGTATTGCCGCCCAGGACCCGAAGGATTTCCGGGCTCTTTTCGACGTAGTCACCGTGCTGGACGATGAAGCAAGGAGCTATGAGGATGCCGCCGATCCGGTTCTGGCTGCGAACCCCCGAGATCGGCGCGTGAACCTGAACCTGGCGGAGAAGACTCTCGCGCAGTCCGCGGCCGATCTTGGAGCGGCTGTTGAAACAGGATCCGGCCAACGATGTCTGGAAGGCATTCCTTGCGAACATGCAGGTGCGAATCGGCGTCATCAGAGAAGTCCTGCACATCCCGGGAGCGTCGGACGAGTTATCGCGGAAAGGCCTCGCTGCCTTGAAGGAAGTGGCGGAGAAAGAACAGGCTTCTCCGATGGTCCTCGACCAGGCGGCAAATGCCTTCTTGACCGTAGAGCCCGTCTCCCTCAGAAATCCGCAATTCGCCGTCTCATGCGCCGAGCGTGAGGTCGCGATGAGCCATGAAACGACGCCCTCCAAGATGCTGACGCTGGCCCAAGCCTACCGGGCCTCCGGCCAGATCGGGAAGAGCCGCACTACGGCAAAGGAAGGCCTGGCGCTGCTGCCGGCCCCGCAGCCGGGAAGCGTTAAGCCGAACATCCGAAAGCTGCTCGAAATTGAAGCCCAGACCGGTTTCTAAATAGTTCGGTGCCCGGAACTACTCTCTGCACTTGACACGCGGCCTTAAGAATCAGGTGACCTCATGAATGGCCGCCGAATCGAAGAGTACCCTGAAGTGCAATTTCGTGGGTACAAAATCGGGACTACTTTACTGTTCCAAGCATGTTTATGCGTATTTTGGGGTTGCCAACTGTGCCGCAAATTCATATAGTTAGTCAGTGGGTTCGTGCCTTACAAGCAGAAGATAATCCGTTCGTGCCGGATTCCGCCCACCAGTAAAACAGTGATAAGTGAAGAGCGACGGGTCACGAGCTAGCTCTCTCACCTCGCGGAAGCAGAAGTTGCTTGTCACTCTTCACTTGCCACTCGTCACTGGTTTTTCGGGGACGTAGTTCAGCTGGTTAGAACGCATGCCTGTCACGCATGAGGTCGCGGGTTCGAGTCCCGTCGTCCCCGCCAGCTAAATCCTTCAAGATCAAACCGTTTCTATTTTTCATAACCGTAGAAAACGTCACGAGTGTTCCAAAACTGTTCCAAAAGTCGGCTAATTGGGTCTTAATGTTCCAGAAGTCGTGCTGTGTTCGTTGGCAGCGCGGTCTAGTCTGGCAAGCGATTCGCGCATCATCACAAGCTTCGCCTGGCTGTACATCTTAACCCGCTTTTCTCACCAGTGCTTTGAGGCCAGCTTCGAGGGCACTGACAATCTCGACGGCGACCCCTGGGATGCATGCGGGGTTGAAAAAGCGCTTGGGGACGATCGCTGATGACCCTGGCCCCGTTTTCCGCCCCTCCGCCTCCTGAAAACAAAGCGCTTGCCGATGAGATTCGGCACACTTCCGCCTGTGCATATCTTTTGGGACGAGGCCCCAATCGATGGGCGCCTTTAAGCCCGCACGGGCCCCTGCTGCAACGGCGCCCAGATGCTGGCCCAGACTTCCTGGTACGGGTAACCCCCGGCCAGCGCGATCCACACCTTCCGCACTGTCACCCGCATCAGCGCTCCGATCTTCAGCCCCTTGAGCCGAATCGTCGTGGCTTGCGCCTGGGCCCACTCTGTTCCCTTTAACCCCAGCCGACGAAGCGCCTCCAGCAGCAGATAGGCGATCGAGGAGAAGTACCGCCGGATCTGATCGCTGCGCATCCGCGCCGTGCTCGTGCGGTCCGCAAACAGCATCAACGGCTCCTTGATCCGGTTCTCCATCTCCCCCCGCCCGCAATATAACTCTTCCTATAAACGTCGCGCTTCCCAGGCTTCTGCCGACAGCGAGGTCACCACAAACCGCGGATTGGCTCCCTGCTCTAAATGTTCCGCCTTCGCCACCACCCGCCGCGCTCGTGACCAACTGTCGCGCGTCTGATCGGTAAACTCCTGGAACCCCCGGGCGGCCTTCCCCGTCTGCGCAAACTCTCCCGCCGCCTGCTCCATCTCCCCCGCAATGGCCGCCTTGAGCCGGTCGTTCTTCGCCAGGGCCAGCACATCGTCGCCGCCGTGATCCGCACACCCCTTCATCAGCTCTTCCCCACAAAACCCCGCGTCGCCCCGGCCGATGATCTTCACCTCCGGCCACGCTTGGCGAATCTGCTGCACGATCCGCTCCAACTCCTCCACGCACCCCGCCGCCGCCCCGTGATCCGAGGTCCGCAAGCGCGCGCATAAGAGCGCGTCCCCACCAAAGATATACAGCGGCAGATAACAATAATCCCCGTAGTAGCCGTGAAAGAACCGCCCCTCCTGCCGCCCCTACAGGGGATCGTCCGTGGCATCCCCATCCAGAACGATCTCGGCCGGAGCTTGCGCGTACCATTCCAGCAACACCTCGACCAGCAGCCGGTCCACCGCCCCTTGATCCATCACGATCTTCTTGTAGCGTTCCTTCTCTCCCACTTCCGCCTTCGTCAGACTCTAAACGATTGAGCGTGCTCTTCCCCGCCAAGGCTTTCCCCCGATCGCGTTCCCGCGCCCGGCTCTCTCCCCTCGGATCGGCTTTCTCCGCCAACACCGCCAGCCGTGGATCCCGTCGTAGTTCCTCGTGGTCGTTCAAATCCTCGTATCCCAGCGCCAACCCGTACACCCGCTAGGGCTGCCGCTCACGTGTGCGCTGCTGTATCGGGAATTTCAAATGTCTCGTTCAAACAAACTTCTTCGGCTCGCTCATTTCGAGCGGTGAGCACCCATTGGGAGCATGTTGGCTGCCTCGCGGCGCAGCGCTTCGATATGAAGGGGACTCTCCTCAAGGCTTGCGCGTTTAGGCATCTCAGCGGGATCAAAATGCCTTTACTCGTCTTCCCCTACACACCAACATGGCCTTATCCCGCGGACGGCCAACCCGTTTACAGGTTCCCAACTCTCTGCCGGGCGACTTTACTCCTACAGCATTCATCATACCAATGTTTCCTGACGGGAAAGCGGCCTTGCAACCAATCCCAACGACGATTCCTCCCACGCCCTTGGAGTTTAAGCTAAGATGGGGAATCGAGAGTCTGGCGGTCTCTCATTTCGAGCACCTCATGCGGGACAAATTTTATTTCAGCAGCGAAGCTGACTTCATTAATTGGATACGCCGCCGGGTCCCTCGGCAGGCGCCGGGCCTCACTTTGGGCATCGGCGATGATGCGGCACTGGTCACGGTTCCGCCCAGGCATGAATTGATCCTCACCACCGACATGTCAATCGAGGGAGTCCACTTTACGTCCACCATCCATCCGCCACCAGCAGTAGGACATCGAGCACTGGCGCGTTCTTTGAGCGATATCGCCGCGATGGGGGGAACGCCGCGGTACGCCTTGGTTTCACTGGCCGCATCGCGGCGCACAAGGCGAGCGTGGTTGGAAGGCTTCTTTGAGGGCTTGTTCACTCTCGCCCAGCGATTTGCCGTGGCCGTCATTGGCGGTGATACTGCCGTGGTCAATGGCCCAACCGCGGTCGACGTAATTGTGGTCGGCGAAGTCCCGCGTGGCCGAGCTTTGCTCCGGTCGGGCGCACATCCCGGAGACGGCATCTTCGTCAGTGGGCGCCTCGGAATGGCTGCGCTGGGACTGCGCTTGCTGCCAACCCGGACCCTCCGTCGAAAACCCGTGGAGCGGGCGGCCCTACGTGCTCATCTTTTTCCTCAGCCCCAATGCGCACTGGGCCGATTCCTTTCCGAGCACCGTTTGGCCAGCGCGACGATGGACCTGAGCGACGGCCTTTCCATCGATCTCACGCGGCTTTGCGAGGCCAGCGGGGTTGGAGCCAGTTTGTTCGCAGATCGAATCCCCACCCCTCCCATCTCCGATTCCGAGAACGCCTTGGAGTTGGCGCTCCACGGCGGAGAAGACTATCAATTGCTTTTCACCGTCTCAGGAGCCAAGGCCTCGAAGATCCCTCGCCACTTTGGCAGAATTCCTCTTCGCTGCATTGGAGAAATCCGTGCCTCACAAGGGATCAGCCTGGTCACCCCAAATGGCAGGACATTGCCCTTGCAAATCCACGGATACGACCATTTTTCCAGAAATTCGCATCTATAAGGAAGGGGATCGGGTTTCGTCGCTCCCCACGGCCCGGCCACAGTTCCGGGCAGGATTGACACAGGCGTTGCGCCCGAGGGCCGCAGCGAGTTGGTTCGCTTGTTCCAGGCCACAAAGGGTGCTACGCTTTTAAGCAGGAGAGGCATATGCGTAGATTGCATATCGTTATATTGTCGTTGGCAATTGCTTTCTGTGCTGCCGGCACTGGTGCCTGGGCCCGAGGTGGCGGAGGACATGGCGGTGGTGGCGGTGGTGGTTTCCATGGCGGCGGGGGCGGAGGCTTCCACGGTGGCTACGGCGGTGGGGGCTTTCACGGCGGCTACGGGGGAGGCGGCTTCCGCGGTGGTTACGGAGGTTATCGAGGTGGTTACGGTGGCTGGGGATATGGACGCGGCTGGGGATATGGGTATGGCTTCGGGTTAGGTTGGGGGCCTTGGGCCTACTGGCCTGGAGCGTATTATGGATATTACGGACCATGGGGATATCCCTACTATTCGTACTATCCTGAATATTCGTACTATCCTAACTATTCGTCCAACCCGTGCTATCCCTATGGTCCGTACGATTGCCGCATTTCTGGGTACGGGCCAAGTGCGTATGCGCCCGACCCCGCTCCGGCTGGACCAGATCAGGCAACGTATTCCCAAAGGAGCATTTCACCGGCAGCGCCCAGCGCCTACGTAGCGGACGGGCAATGGCACCACTTCGGCCCGCAGCCCGCTCCGGCAGTACGGGCCTCTTCGCCCCAAACGGTGCCGCATTCTCAGGAAAGCGAGCCGACGCGCACTTACAACGCCTATGTGGGGGACGGCCAATGGCACCACTTCGGCCCGCAGCCTGCTCCGGCAATACGCGCCTCCTCGCCGCAAGCGGCGCCGCAGAGCGAGCCGGTTCCCACTTACAACGTCGCGGTGGCAGAGGCACGGTGATGCCGCCTTTCGGAACGTGAAGATAATAGAATGCCGGCAAAACGGTGCGATCCTTAGCTAGGCGGCAATAGGGCGATTAGCAACGGCCCCCTTTGCTATTGATGCGCGGGCCCGGGAAGGTCGCGACCGGGCCGCCTCACTCCTTGGGAGCAGTCGCCTTTTCCACCGGAATGCGAATCAACACGTGGGCGATGATGGCGAAAGCGGCCAGCGAAATCCATCCTCCCCAGCGCTCGACGAAGGAAAAAACATCCTGACCGGTAAGGACGTGAGTAATTGACTTGACGCCGGTGAGGAATAGAGCTGCCAGCAGAATGCCGGTAATGGCTTCACCGGCGATGAAGCCCGAGGCGAGCAGCGTGCCGCGCTCCTCAAATTTGGCCTTCTCATCTCCCTCCAGCCTGCGGCGCGCGGCCCATTGGTCGGCGACCCACTTCATCACGCCGCCCACGAAGATCGCGCCCGTGGTTTCGAGTGGCAGGTACATACCGACCGCAATCAGCATGGGCGAAGGCGCGCCAATCATCACCAGCGATACGCCAAATAAGCAGCCGATGATCAACAACCCCCAGGCCATCTGTCCACCTACGATCCCTTGGGCGAGTTGCGCCATCAATCCGGCTTGTGGCGCGGGCAGTTCGCGCCCTCCGATGCCGCCGCTGGAAAGATTCGCTTCGTGCAGTGCGATGATGGGCAACAGCAGGAAAAATGAGACGGCGATGACGCTGAGGACTTCCACCACTTCCATCTTCCAGGGGGTGCCGCCCAGCAGGTATCCCGCCTTCAAGTCCTGAATCAGGCTGCCGGAAACGCAGCACGCGCAGCAAACCACCGACGCTACGCCCAGCACAGCAGCGACGCCGCCCAGACCCTTGACCCCAATGATCACCATCATAAGGGCCGCGATCACCAGGGCCGCGAGCGTGAGGCCGGAAACCGGCTGGTTCGACGAACCCACCAATCCCACCAGGTAGCCGCCCACGGCGGAAAGGAAAAATCCGGTGACGGTCATCACCACAGCCGCCACCAGCGCCGCGCCCCAACTGTGGGCAAAATAGTAGTAGATGATGGTGATGGGAACCACCAGGGCGCCGGTGGAAACGATGATCCACTTGATGGGGATGTCAATGTCGTGCCGCGAGCGCACCCCGCCGCCTTCGGCCGTCGCCTCCGCGGCCTGGAACGCGCCTTTGATGGACCGCATGATCGACTCTCGCATGCTATAGAGCGTGTAAACCGCGCCGACCAGCATTGCTCCCACCGCGATCGGCCGCACGACGTTGTACCAAACCGTGTAACTCACCAGGTCCCACGGCGCAAGGCCGCCCGCCGTCGTGGTGCCCACGCGGTGAGGAAGTTCAGGATCAATAAAAAGCACCAGGGGAATCAGCACCAGCCAGGCGATGACTCCGCCGGAAAAGTTGATGGCGGCCAACCGCGGCCCAATGATATAACCAATGCCAATCAGCGCCGGGGAAGCAGAGGGCGTGGCAAAAGCAACGCCCCCGGCATAATCAACCTTGCCGAGCAGTTCCTTTTGATAGCCGAAGTATTGCACCACCGACTTGGGGAAAGCCCAAAAGAAGCTCACGGAATCCTGGAAAACTTGGAAGCCCTTTTCATCTTTGAGCAATTGCAAAAAGGCGCCGAGCCCCATCGCCCCAAAGATGTACTTGGGAGCGTCGGTCGAGCTCTGCTGTCCGGCTTTGACGATTTCAGCGCTGGCGGTGCTTTCCGGAAAGGGCAAATCCGACTCCACGCACAACGGCCGGCGCAGGATGATGATGAAGAAAACGCCCAGCAGCCCGCCCGCCAGGAGGATCAGCGTGCCCGTCCAAAAGTGGCTGCGGAGGTCGGTCCAAAGGCGGTGGCCACCCACGTTGACCATCATGAACGCGGGTATGGTGAAGATGGCGCCCGCCACCAGCGCCTCACCCACCGAGGCAGCGGTGCGAGTCAGATTCTGCTCCAACACGCCGCCGCGGAAAAACGGCAGGCGAAAAAGCGCGATGGCAATTACCGCAGCAGGAATGGTGGCCGCCACGGTCTGCCCGGCCTTCATGCCCAGGTAGGCATTGGCCGCCCCGAAAATCGCCGCCATGATGATACCGGCCAGAACAGCTTTGAGCGTAAACTCGCGCTCAGTGGAGTCGTGGGGAACAAAGGGTTTGAATTCAGGCACGGGTCAGCTCCGATCAAGATACGACAGGCGGTTGTCAATGGTCTTGCCTTTGTATGTAATCCCAGTCATACTATGAAATATGAAAATAGGCGAACGCGGTCAAGTTACCATACCCAAAGACCTTCGGGAAAAGTTTGGGCTGAAGCCCGAAACGGAAGTGGAATTCCAAGTCGTTAACAACTCTATCCTCCTGCGCAAGAAGCCTCGCAAGCTCGCCTTGGCGCGTTGGAAGGGCCGCTGCAAGAAGAGCTTTGAGGAGTTGGGCTACGCCGGCGTCGACGAATTTATCGAGGACGTGCGGGGACGATGATCACCGCCATCGACACCAACGTTCTCCTGGATGTTCTCGCTCCCAACCCGGAATACTTCGAGCGCTCCGTTCAAGCCATAGAGGAAGCGGTCCGCACTGGTTCCATTGTGGTTTGCGATCTTGTCTATGCGGAGTTATGCGTTCACTTTCATCACCAGACCGAATGTGACCAGTTTCTCGAGCAAAACGAAATTCGTGTTGAGCCCTTGGCCCGCGAGGCGAGCTTCCTGGCAAGCCGACTTTGGAAAACCTACCGTGAGAAGGGCGGCAAGAGAACCCGGATTTTGACTGACTTTCTGGTCGGCGCGCACGCTCAGGTCCAAGCGTCGCAGCTCCTTTCCCGCGACCGGGGCTTTTATAAAGAGATTTTTCGATCCCTCCTGCTGGTCGACCCAGCGAACCCAAGCCGCGGCCAACGAACATCGTAAAGCTTACGCTGGGAATGAACCCTCTCCATCTGCCGAAAGCTTATGCCGACGGGGATTTGACCAAGTAACTTCGAGTAGAAACACGGACCCTGAAAAAGCTGCTCCCCTCCTTTACCCTTTAAACCTTACACTTTAATCTTTAAACTTCTCCAACTCTTCCTCACTGTCCCAGCAACTCCAAGAACCTCCCCACCGTCTCGATGCCGCGGTAAAAATTCGGGAGGTGGAACTTCTCGTTGGGGGCGTGCAGGTTATCGTCGGGGAGGCCGAAGCCCATCATGACGCTGGGCGCCTTCAGGAACTTTTGGAATGTCCCCACAACGGGGATAGATCCACCCGAGCGCATGTAAACGGTCTTTTTCTTGAAGACCTGTTCCAAGGCTTCGGCGCCGGCAGCGATCCAGCGGCTGTCGGTGCTCACCACGGAAGCAGGCGCCGAACTGAGAATGCGCACGGCCGTGCGGATGCCCTTGGGCGTGATTTTTTTCACATAGCTCTTGTACAGGCGGATGATTTCATTGGGATTCATGTCGGGAACCAACCGCATGCTGATCTTCGCCGTGGAAACGGCGGGGATCACAGTCTTGGCGCCTTCGCCGGTAAAGCCGCCACGGAAGCCGTGCACCTCCAGCGTCGGCCGCGACCACAGGCGTTCGAGTACGGTAAAACCCTTCTCTCCGACCAGCGCGGTGGTGCCAATTTCTTTCTTCATGAAATTCTTCTCGTTGAAGGGCAGCTTCTTCCAGCTTGCCAGTTCCGCCGCCGTGGGCTTTTTCACGCGCTTGTAGAATCCGGGAATAAGAATCTTGCCGTCGGGTCCCTTGAGCTTGTTGATCATCTCGGCCAAAGCCTGCATGGGATTGGGCGCTGCACCGCCGTACATTCCCGAGTGCAGATCGTGGGCGGCGGCGCGCGCTTCCAGTTCCGTATAAACCAATCCGCGCAGACCGGTGTTCAGCGTCGGCAGGTCCGGCGCAAACAATTCCGTATCGCACACCAGCGCCGCGTCACACTTCAGCCGATCGGCATGCGTCGCCACATACTCGTCGATGTGTTCGCCGCCCACTTCCTCTTCTCCCTCGATCAGGAATTTGACGTTGAGGGGCAGCTTGCCTTCTGTCTTGAAGAAGCCTTCGACGGCTTTCGCGAGCAGATAGACCTGTCCTTTATCGTCCACTGCGCCGCGCGCATAAACATTGTCGTTGCGGATAGTGGGCTCAAAAGGCGGCGTGGTCCATTCGTCCAGCGGATCGGCAGGTTGCACGTCATAGTGGCCGTAAATGAGCAGGGTGGGTTTGCCGGGGGCCTCCAGCCACTCGGCGTAAACCAGGGGATGCTGATTCTCCTTGCCCGCGATAATCTCCACATTCTTCATGCCCATCTCGCGGAATTCGTTGGCCAGGAACTCTGCCGCGCGTTGAACATCCGGCTTGTGCTCCGGCAGGGTGCTGATACTGGGAATTCTCAAAAGTTGAAGCAGTCCTTCCAAGTGGCGTTCACGGTTCGATTCGTAGTAGTCGAAAAGTGCTGTGCTCATAGTCCTCCTCTCGCCTCCCAAAGTTCACCTTCCCCGGGTTGCAACCGGGAAAGTGTTTGCCGCTCGCGGCGGCCCTTTCCCTGTGAAGCGCCAGTCTACTCTTCGCTTTGCCAGCCGTCAATTTGCTGAGGAAGAATCGGGTCATCGGATCATCGGGACATCGGCTCATTTGCGATTTGTGATTTGCGATTTTCGAAGTCCGCATGCTTGTCACTCGTCACTGCTCTTGTGATTTGCGATTGAAGCATTGGATCATTTGCCAATCGGTTCATCGGCTCATCCTTTTTCCCGTCTCCGGAATGCGGAATCTTGAATCTGCGATCTCTGCAGCGCGCTTACAATCTGCATCCCAAATCCCGCCTCGCGGATCCCACCGCGCCGCCATTCTGAGCAGCAGCGAAGGATCTACCCTTCCGGCCTTTCTACCCTCGTCCTTCGGCCGTCTCTGCTCACTCATCGCTTGTCACTCGTCACTTCGATTTTCACTAACGCCCTTTATTTTCATTAACATCTTGGAGAGAAGTGTTTAACTCGTTTAGTTTCATCAACATCTTGGAGAGGCGGAAAACGGACATTTTTTCTATATGTGTTTTCAACAACTTAACCCAATTTTGCCTCATTTTTTTACCGCTTTTTTTTCTGTGAGCCCGGCCGTCGGTGATAGACTAACTTTTTTATTTTCAATAGGATATATTTCTGTAAGATTTTCGCTAATCATTGCTAATCCCTTTTGTTCCTAGTACATCATGGAGAGCCGCGCCTCTTTTTTTCGCCCTGGGCTCCGATTTTCAAGCTAACCCTTTTTATTTTAATGAGATAAATTATTCAGACATTTTGGCTATAAACGCTAACCCCTTTCGTTTCTGGCACATCATGGAGAGCCGCATTTTGGAGCGCCGAGCTTTAGGGCCGCATTTACCGCAATTGCTCGACCTGCCGACCCATTCGTGGCGTTCCGAGCCGGATGTCCACACGGAGGTTCACTGTATTCCGGGCGTCCCCCCAGGGTTGTGATAGACCGCCCCTTCGGAACTGCGCGCCCACGCTCTTTTCAGTCATTTCCCGTTTCGGCGTTAGGGCCACGCGAGCGCGTCCCGTTCCTCTGACTATTGGCAGCACTCTTTTTTCAGTTTTCGCCGGTTTCTTCAATGACATGCGGAGTTCCCTGCCTGCGGGCATGGAGCGCTGGCGGCGGTGGCGGAGTATCGCCTTGTGCCACCCGTCGCGGCACAGTAGCCTCGCTACCACGATACGGCTTGTGGGCTACAAATGTCAAGGAATTTATTTATGTGTTGGGTGGTGTTTTCCGTTCTACCCTAATGAATGGACGGCTTGTCGCAAGATTTTCTACGCGTCAGCCTGCGTGGCGATCGAAAGGGGGCGTAGCGCAGACCTCCGCCGTTGAGGTCTGCGGTTCTTCCGCCAGTTTGCGGTCCCGAATTGGAGGGCCAACCTGCGTCTTTGAGATTTTCTCTATTCTCTACTGAAAAGCCGCGGACCTACAAGACAGGTCGCGCTACCAACTCTCTACGGGTACCGGTAAACGACGGCCTTCTCAATGTGGATTTGCTTGGGAATAAATCTCCAGCATTTACCCTGAGCGTCCTCGTCGCCGTTCAGCCGCCGGCCCGGGGCCCACGCGCCGCCGGAAAAGGTTCCTTCATCCACCGAACCGATCCCTACCTGTGCCGCACCGGCCGCCTTGAGACTGAAAGAAACACAGAACCCCGTGCCAGCGCCCAAGAACTCATCCGGACCGGTCGCAATAACCAGCCCGTATCCGGTTTTAGGTTCCGCCTCGAAGAAGTGGTCAAGGCGCACGTCGAGCTGGTAGCCATTCAACTCCAAGGTAGTCTGCGGATGATCCTGGTCAAGCAGAAACCCTGCCATTTCTCCCTTGCCCTCGTGCTGGAGAATGATCGGCGCAAGTTTCATGAGCACCCCATAGCTCTTTCCCAAATCGTCGTTCGCGTCAATTTCGCTGGCGCGCTCCATGTCGATGAAGGAATCAATTCCGAAAGGGGAAAAACCGATGGTTTCACGCTGGCCGACGGCGTAGAAAACCTGAGCTCCTCCGGTGGCGCGTCCGCGGGCTTCCGGTATGAACAAGGGGTTACCGGCGCGGCTATAGCGGTCACACCATTCGGCAAAGTTGGGCGCGTAGATGTCGGGTGAGAGGATATCAATAGCGGTTCCCGCCGCCTTCCAGAGGTCCATAACCTCAGGTAAGGGTCCACCACTGGGGTACTCACCCGGCGAGGAATGGGCCCCGGCGAGCCAGGTATTGGTGTACATGGGGACTGGGTATTCGGCCTTTCCTGCCGCCGCGACATACTGGACATAGCGGCCGTAGTTCCAGGCCATGAAAATCTTATCCGTCTCCGCGCCAGGTCCGAAAACCTCCTCCCAAGTCCCAGAGGACTTTGAACCCGCGGCTTCCCAAACTTTCCGAAACTCAGGAATGAGCGAATCGCGGTGCTGCTGAAGATAGGTCATCAATTCTTTCGGAACCTGCCCGTCAAATGCCCGGTTGGCGGCGGGAGAGCGGTCGCGCGAATCCCCCAAGACGCCGACCTCGTTTTCGATTTGGATCATGAGGACCGTGTGGGCTTCACCATCCAAAGCGCGGATATGGCGCATGACGGCGGCGAAGGCACGCGCGTCGGCCTCCTTCGACTCCTTGCCCAGAGTGCTGAGTATCTCCACCGGGCTGCCGTCCTTTTCAATGACCCGCGGAAACCGCTGGGTATTCTGCTTTACCCAGATCGGAGCGTAGCTCGACATGCCATTCTTCCAACTGGCGAGCCACAGAAACACCAGGCGCAGGTTGTTCCGCCTCGCATCCTGGATCAACCCATCGACCAGGGTGAAGTCGAACTGTCCTTCCCGAGGCTCAATCAATTCCCACGACAGCGGTGTGAGCACCGTATTGAGTGGGATCGCCGCGAGACGCGGCCAGATGGGCCGCATGTAATCCAGGCTGGATGAGCTGGAGTTATATAGTTCACCCCCCAGTATAAGAAAAGGCTTCCCATCCACGACAAGCTGCGTGGCGGTGCCGTGTTTCTCGAGGTGGGGGATGGCTGAGCTTTGGGCCTGAGCCGCAAGGATGGGAAAACAGATTACAGTTAGCGCGATAAGTATGCGATGTTTCATATCGAAAGCCTCATGGAAATAGTTTGTAGGTCACCTTCACCAAAGCTGGTTGCTGCGAAAACCTGCCCGCCTCCCGCTTTTCCCGGCTCGCGGGGACTCACGAAAAATTGTCGCTGCCTACTACCTTCTGCCTACTGCTTTTTGCTCTCCGGAGCCAGACGATAAAACGCTAATTGCGCATCGCCGTGGCGCAGAAGGCGCGTGCGGTGGAGCGTGAGGTAATTTTCTTCCAATTCCACATGCCGTGAGTGCTCCGCGACGACGATCGACGACGGCCCCACCAGCAGCCCGCGCGCGAGCTGCCGCAGCGTGTGGTGGTACTCGCGAATCTCCTCGTAAGGCGGGTCGAGGAAGATCACATCGAAGCGTTCACTTTCGCGCTCCAGCCGCTCCAAGCCCGTCGGCACGGCGCAAGTGAGGAGCGCGTATCCGGAATCAATCTTGAGCGCCGCCAGATTCTGGCGGATCAGTTGGGCAGCGGCGCGGTAATGCTCGATGAAAACGACGTCGCGCGCGCCGCGGCTCAAGGCTTCCAAACCCACCGCGCCCGTGCCCGCGTAAGCATCGAGAAAGGTCGAGCCCTCGACGCTCGGTCCGAGCACGTCGAATAGAGTCTCGCGCATCTGGTCAGTGGTGGGACGCAGATTCCCACCCTTCAACGTGCGCAAACGAAGACCGCGGTATGTTCCGGCAATGATCCGCATGGGAAAGAGTGCTCCAGTGCTCAGCGTTCAGCTACCAGCTCGCCCTTGACTCTCAGCAAGAGTTTTAGCTGATTGCTGAGAGCGGAAAGTTGAGAGCTTTCCTTACGCCACGCTCGCCAGGCCGTAGCGGCGCGGCCACTCGGCGCGAAGATAAGTGACGAAGGCCTCCAACTCTTCCTGCGAGGATGGGTTGGCGATGAATTCCGCCGCCTCGCGTTTGGCCCATTCCAGGATTTCCTGGTCGCGCAGAAGGTTGGCGATCCGAAATGCCGGAATTCCCCACTGGCGCGTGCCGAAGAACTCGCCCGGGCCGCGCAGCTTAAGGTCGATTTCCGCGATGCGAAAGCCGTCGGTGGTCGCCGCCATGGTGTTCAGGCGCTCTTGGGAAATTTCGCTGCGGCGCTCGTCGGCCATGAGCAGGCAATAGGATTTCTTGCTTCCCCGCCCAATGCGCCCGCGAAGCTGGTGAAGTTGCGACAGTCCGAACCGGTCGGCATGTTCAATAAGCATGATTGTGGCGTTGGGCACATCCACACCCACTTCCACCACCGTGGTCGCCACCAGAACCTGCACCTCGCCGCGCTTGAAGCGCTGCATCATGTCTTCCTTTTCGTCGCTTGCCAGGCGGCCGTGGAGCAGGCCCACGCGAAATTCCGGAAAGACGTTGCGTGCCAACTGCTCGTACATGCGTACCGCGGGCTTGAGATCCAGCTTACCACCCTCTTCGATCACCGGGCAGACAACGTAAGCCTGCTCGCCGCGCCGCACCTTTTCGCGCAGGAAAGTGTACGCGTTCTCGCGGTCGCGCTCCTCCATGAGCTTGGTCACGATGGGCGTGCGATGGGGCGGCAACTCGTCGATGACGGAAAAATCCAGGTCGCCGTACAGCGTCAGCGCCAACGTGCGGGGGATGGGCGTGGCGGTCATGATTAACACGTCGGGATGATAGCCTTTGCGCATCAGTTCGAAGCGCTGCAACACGCCGAAACGGTGCTGCTCATCCACCACCACCAGGCCGAGCTGCGCAAAGCGTACGTCCTCCTCGATGAGCGCGTGCGTGCCAATGACCAGATTAAGGGCGCCGGTGGCGATGTCCCGCTTGATATCCGCCTTTTCCGCCGCTTTGCGCGCGCTGATGAGCAGATCAACGCGGTAATCGAGCGGGCGGAACAACTGTTTGATGTAGAGGTAATGCTGCGTGGCCAGGATTTCGGTCGGCGCCATCAGCGCCACCTGATAACCGTTCTCAATCGCCAGGATGGCGGCCTGGATGGCGACGATGGTCTTGCCGGAGCCCACGTCGCCTTGCAGCAAACGATTCATGGGGCGCGCCGAACACATGTCGTCCACGATTTCTTTCAGCACCCGCTTTTGCGCGCTCGTAGGGTGAAAGGGCAGAATTCTGCGTATGGCCTGGCGGGCGCTGTCCTTTACGCGAAACTCAACGCCTGCGAGGGACTTGGCCTTGCGGCGCTTCAGCGCCAAACCCGCGCCTACACTGAAAAATTCTTCAAAGATCAATCGCACTTGCGCCGGCGTGCGGAAAGCGCAGAGCTTATCAAGGTCTTGCTCACCCGCGGGAAAGTGCGTTTGGCGTACCGCCGTGGCGCGGTCGAGCAGCCGGTTTTTCTGCACCACGGTCGCCGGCAGCCGGTCAGGGATTTGGTTGTCCAGCCCCTCCAGAGCCGCCCACATGAGGCGCCGCAGCACGCGTGGCCCGAGCGAGGCGATAGATTCATAAATGGGCACGACGCGGCCTATTTCCAGAGAGTCGCCGCCCTCCGCTTCTTCCTCCGGCAGGATTTCAAATTGCGGCTGAATGATCTCCAGATTCCCTGTGCCGTAACGGTCGCGGTCAACTTTGCCATAGAAAAACACCTGCTGCCCGGAATGGAAAACCTTGTTCTTCTCCAGGTAAACCGCGTTGAACCACTTGCACCTCAGCATGCCGCTGGAGTCGCTGGCGGCAAGGTCATAGATGTAAAGGCCGCGGCGGGTACGCATCAGGCCGCAGGTCAGGACTCGCGCAAAGACTGTGGCGGCCTGGCCGGGCACCAAGTCGTGAATGGGGGTCAGTCGCGTGCGGTCTTCGTAACGAAACGGGGTGTAGTAGAGCAGGTCTTCCACCGTGCGGATGCCGCGCGAGGCAAGAAGTTCGGCGCGCACGGGACCCACACCTTTCAGGAATTGAACCTCTGCTGCGGCCGTGAGTTTGGGATTCGCCATTCTGCTCCGATTTGACTATTATAACCGGGACAACGGTGTCGCTTGTGTCTCAGTGCGGATATTGCTCCTGGACGGGCCGTTCAGGCGGCGGGAAAACTGAACGGCCGGTCCTTCGGGCCGCTCGGGTTTTCCTTGGAAGTCGAAAATAAAATACGACCCGCACCCATTGCATCCATGCTCCTTACGCGCGCCAAATGGATTAAGTTCCTGGTGGCAATACTGCTCGGCAACGCCCTGTATTTTGTGCTGTCGCCGCACCTGCCGGCTGCCGCGCGACACCACTCGTGGACAGTCGACCTGGGAACCGTGGTTGACTTCTGGTTTTGCCTGCTGGTTTATGGCCTCCTGGAACTCGGCGCCTTCTTCCGCCACGATGATCCCGGAAATCGTGGGCCAAAGGAGTAGCGCCGAATAATAATCGCTCGGCGAAGGCTTGCTGCCCCGGCCCGCAAAGCTTCGGCCGCCCTGTACAAATTGCCCCTCCGATTTGAAGCGCTTATGATCATCGGCGCGACTCCATTTGACGGCGATCCTATTAAAATTGTTAGCAGTTCCACCCGATAGACAAAAAAACAGGTATTCCCCATATCTTATCAGACCTATAACTATTTTTTGCTTGCTAAAGTGTCATCTTCGAACTAAGCTATTATTTCACGGCTTGATAAGGTGAACCGCATAGTATGCTCAGTCCTAGTGCCCAGTGCAACGTGTTGTACCACAAGATGACCCCACCGTAAGCCGGTGATGACCGGCGGCGATAATCACTCTCAAACCAGGGGAAAGCGCTCGCATGCGAGGCTGGAGGATGTGTGTGCGAGATCAAAGCCTTGGCAAGGCAAAAAGCCTAAAGTTCACGGCTGCAAATGCCGAATATACACAGGAGGTGAGTGAAAAGTGGAAATGAAAGAGCACGTGGGTGTACACCGCCGGAAAAGTATGGCATGCGTTTAGACGATTTTGGCCCACAGACACTGGCCCAACTGAAGAAAAGGCTTAACGGCTCAGGCGAACTCGTCGGATTCGCTCTGGGCTGGCTGGCGCGGGAAGACAAAGTCGATATTTCCCAAGATAAGAAGAATTTTAAGGTGGCCTTGAAGTAATCACGGACGGTCCCCGAGGGAGCAATCCCAACGAGCGTCGCAAGCCCGTCGAGGCGGGTCGGAAGGTGCTGGGTGAGTGAAGAACCGAGGGAGGGCGCCGGCACGGTCGGGCAAACAGTTTCATGGCGCCACGAATTTGCCGTAGTGATGCTCTTCCCCAGGTTTTTCAGGTATCGCTACTAGCAGCTCCGCACAGCGACGGAGTGCAATCGCCGGGGTGATAGCAGGAACAGAGGCCGCAACAACTCTAAAGGAGCACTTATGACGGAGAGAACCACAGCCCTACTCGTCCACCACAATTCCGAAACGCTGGCCATGCTCAAAGGCGCTCTGGAGCGCCAGGGTATGCACATCATCCACGCCGAATCGCGAGCACAAGCCAAGCGCATGCTTGGCGGGCTGAACCCCGCCCCGCTGGTCTTCACAGACACGCAACTGCCCGATGGCACGTGGGCTGACATCCTGGCTGTGGCCGAGAAGGCCGCAAAGCCCGTGAACGTGATCGTCGTTGCACGCGTCGTGAATACACGCTTTTACGTGGAGGCCATTGAAACCGGCGCTTTCGATTTCTTGGTGCCACCCTTCAATGCCACCGACCTCGCTTATGTAGTGCGGAGCGCACTCGACAACGTCACCACCCGCCGCGCCGCCCACCCTCATGCCACCCACCTGCTGTGGAAGGCGTGTTTGCCGAGGTTCGCGAGGCCTGCGCCCGAGCGATTCCGAACTGAAGCCGACAGTTCCTTTCCCCAAACGTCAGCCGGGCCGGCGCCAGGGGTATTCTTTCCGCAGCCCTACTGCGAGGTCACAATCCCGTAGTAGGCAGGGAAAAAGCTACTGAGGGGCAAGCTAAAGACCCCGTCCGGATCGGGATGTCGCGCCCACGGGTTGCGAAGGTTCACGGTAGTAGTGCCGGAATCGTAGTTGAGTACTGTGTAGCAATGCGCGTTGACGTACCAGGGGTCCGTGTCGGGCGGGAGAGATTGCCCCTTGGCCACCTCTTGGTAATAGTGGCTGCCCCCGGTGCACGCCACAATCGGCGTACCATTCTTGACGGCGTCGGCCAGCGCCGCGCCCGCCTGTGATTCGGAGCGATTTTCCTGGAAACGTGTACTCCCCGCCAACGTCTTCATCACGCGGTCGGCGATACCGCCTTGTCCCACGGCTCGATAGGCGCCGAATAGCTCGCCGTTCTGCTGAATCATTGTCACCATCTTGTCAAAAAAACCACCCGTTTCGAGCAAGCCGATCAGGGAGTCTTTCATAGAATCCGGCACCGTGATGGGGGCCATTTCCTTCTTGAGGCCCGCCTCCAGGTCAGCGCGACTGATGTTTCCGTCTTGGTCTACTTGGGCGCGGATGGCGCGATCATAGGCCAGCACCAGCGGATCGCTGGAAGCCACCAACTGCTCCGCGGGCTGCTTCAGCAACGGGAAGATATCGCTGCTCTCGATCGCTTGCAGCAACGACTCCCGCAACACCCGTTGCGCATAGGCGCGGAACAGCACCGCCACCCATTGCCCATCGGAAAGGTCATATCCGCTGTCGTGAGTATAGCGGAGGTCCTCCGGATAGGCGGTCTCCTTCTTACCATCTCCGAACTTCACGGTGTAACTGCCGTCAGCGTTGGATTGAATCATCTTGCGGATCATATCCGCGCGGCGCACTGCCAAGGCGGCAATGACCGCGTGAAAATAGCAACTCCCCAATTTTCCCTGGCGCACGGCCTCGGGAACGATGCCCTCCGAGCCGTAAAGATCGTCGGCCGCCTTCGCCCCTGTCAAGGCGGAGAAAGAAATCACAACGCAAAGCACAACGCTGGCGCGTTTCAGCATAGTTTGCTCCTGCGGATTAACTCTCACGGCGAACTTTGATCCTGAACGTACTGCAAGGATACAAGGTGTGCCGGGGACCGTCAAAGGGTTTGTTCAGTCCCGAGGCGGATGCGGGGAGCCGTGGAGGCCGCTCCCACGGCGCGTGCCCCCCGGGGAGCAATGGTTGGGTACGCTTGGTGCTTGACGAAGTCCGCTCTTCAGGCGCAATCTTGAAGCGTTCTAGAATCCGGCCGCTGCAAATTGCGTGCACAACAATCCAAGGTCCTGCGCCTTTTGGACCCGTAGGACTCAAATCTTTTGAGACTTTCAAAATACCATTCCTTCTTTATTGCCTCTGGCGCGGTTTTGTGGGCACTCTCTGTCTCAACTGCCGCGCCGGTTGCACCTGCTTCCTGGCAAGGCACCCTGCGCGACGCCCGGGGAAACGCCATGGCTGAGGCGAAGGTCGAACTGCGCGAAACCGGGGCGGGTCGCATCTTGACCACCACCACCGATGCGCAAGGCGCCTTCAGCTTTCCCGAATTGCTTGCCGGTAGCTATGTGGTGCGAATCCGCTGGCATAACAAGACGACCACGTCGCGGGAGGTGCTGAAAATCCAGCCGGGGAGCCACCTGAACTCTTCCGTGCAGGTTGCGATTGACGGGGTAGGGCTAATCCTCCAAACCACGGCGGCAGCAGAACAGCCGAAAGCAAGTGGCGGGGAGAAACTCTCTAGCCGGGAAGTTTCGGAACTGCCCCTGAACAAGCGCGACTTCAGCCAACTGCTGCTGCTGGCTGCCGGCACCATGACCGATACCAATGGCGCAGCGAATTTCACCCAACAATTCGCAGTGAATGGCCAGCGCGGCACCACTGCCATGTTTGCCATGGACGGCGTGGACACAACCGACCCGGAATTGGGCGGTGCCACCTTTACCAACTTCAACGTGGACGCAGTGCAGGAAATCCAGTCGCTCTCGGGCGTGATGCCTCCGGAAATCGGTCGCGGTGCCGCCGGATTCACCAATATCAAGACCAAGGCCGGGACGAATCTGCTTCACGGCTCGGTTTTTGAATTCGTGCGCAACGCGGCGTTTGATGCGCGAAATTTCTTCGATTATCGAACCCTGGTCGAACCCGGCCGCATTCCGCCCTTCGCGCGCAACGAATTCGGCTTCACCCTCGGGGGGCCGGTCACGCTCCCGGGAATTTACCAGGGCCGCGATCGCACCTTCTTCTTCGGGCAGTATCAGGGTTTCCGCCAAGTGCTGGGGACCACGCAGGTGCTCTCGGTGCCCACTCAGGCCGAGCGCCAGGGAGTGGACACGACGGCGTTTCCGGGTGACACGCTGTATGTGCCGGTAAATCCGCAGATGGCGCCAATTCTGGCGGCCTATCCATTGCCCAACGATCCTCAAGGGGCCTTTGGACCGCGCACCTACGCCGCTTCCTCCAAGGTCACGACCGACACGAACCAGTTTTCAATACGCATTGACCATCGCATTTCCAACCAGGGCCAACTTTTTGTGCGCTTCAACCTCGACAACACGACCGGTCCGCTGACCAATCCCGACCAGTCGGCCATCGATCCGAGCTTTGCCATCCAGTTCCACGACTACCAGCGCAACCTGGCGCTGAACCACACGCGCATGGTATCGCCCCATTTCACTTCCGAGACTTCGCTCGGTTACATTCGCAGCACGCCGCTCTTTCTTTCTCCCAATCACACGCAGCCCGCCATCACGTTCGCCGACAGTCTCTACGAGCCTTTCAACTCGGCTGCCGGGACTGCCACGGGCACTTACGGAAATCTCTATCAGCTTCGGCAGAATTTCATTTACACGCGGGGGACGCACACACTGAAATTCGGCGTGGAGATCCGCTTCAATCGCGACACGACCGTCTTTGGAGCAAACCCTAACGGCACATACATCTTTGGCGGTGGCGCCGCATACGCCCCGGTGGAAATTCCCTCGGCGAGTGGGCAGCACGATACACAGGTGGGGGGTTCACTCCCCGACACTCTTACGGGCTTCCTTACCGCCACCCCTTTCTCGTACAACACAACGGTGCCGGAGGTCTTCACGTCGCGCGGCGAGCACTTTAACGAGGCCAACGTCCGCCGTGAGGCCTATAACTTTTTCTTTCAGGATGCATGGAAGGTCACGCCGCGATTCACGCTCACCTATGGCCTTCGTTACGAAGCGAACAGCCGCATTCACGAAGGCGCCGAGCGTACATCGAACCTCATAACGTTGGGTCCGAGTGGCAAGCCGGTACCCGTTTGGGAACCCGGTGCCCGGCAGATTGTTCTGGTCAATCCGCAGCCGCCTTATGGGCAAGACCTGGGCGGGTGGGGGCCGCGGGTCTCGGCGGAATGGCGGGCCATGGACCACACGGTGCTGCGCGCGGGTGGCGGAATCACCACGATCCTTCCCAACCTCTGGCTCGATAATTCCCTCACCGCCGGCTTCCCTTACATCGTCAATCCCATTCTCACCGCTCTGCCGGGCGCTCCTACCCCCTTTGATAACGGCGTGACGACCCTGCAATTGCCTCCCATCTACACCACCTCGGGCCAGTTGGCGTTTCCCACAGGGCGCACGAGCGACGTGGCGCCCAACACTGCGATTGACGTGCCTCGCTTCCAGACTGATCTCTCTGCGCTCACACCTGGCCACCAGCCGCAACCGCTCCTAGCATATGGAATGGCCGCGAATTTTCGCAACGGGTACATCGGCAATTATACGGCGGGGATTGACCACACGTTTAAGGATGTGGTTCTCAGCGTCTCCTATGTGGCTACCGTGGGTGTGCATCTCGCGAGCCCCCTCAGCCCAAACAGTTATACCGGTGCCTCGCCGCAATTCGCGCGCTTCACCCAGTTCAATTCCTCCGGCCAGATCACGGGCGGGTACGGTCCGGAATACCTCATGGGGACGCCCTCCCACTCCACCTATCACTCCCTGCAGGTTTCCGCGTCCAAAAACTCCCCGCGCCTGGGACTGGGTTTTCAATCCAGCTACACATTCAGCAAAGCGCTCGACAATACGAGCAGCGTTGTGGGGGGTTACGTGGTGCCTACGGGAACCGTTATCCAGACCTTTTATCAGGACCCGTGGAATCCTGGTGCTGACAAAGGACCCTCAACCTTTGATATCACGCATGCATTTACAACGAGCGCCATCCAGGTGCTGCCGTTCGACCGGGTGGGCTTTCTCCGCCCCCTGGGAGGAAAGCTCACCTCGGGCTGGCAGATACTGAACATCACGACACTCACCAGCGGTTCGCCGTTTACGGTTTATTCCGGGATTCAGCAGACCGGCGTCGGCTCGGCGGGTGGCGATCGGCCCGACCAGATCGCGACGCCGGATTTCTCCACCCGCCGCACGGTTCGGGAAGACTACTTCGGCCGGGGCGCGAACAACCCATCCTTCTTTTCCATCCCCATTGACGTTCCTGGCGGCACGGGGCCCAACCAAGGCCGCTTCGGAACCTTGGGACGAAACACCTTCCGGGGCCCGGGTCTTTACGATCTTGACATGGCTATGATCAAAGACACCACCTTGGGCAGCCGGGGGCGTTCCGAGCCCACGACCCTGGAGTTCCGAGCCGAGTTCTTCAATGCCTTCAACCTGGTAAACTTCGGGCTTCCAGTAAACATCATGCACGGTTCGGGCTTCGGGGTCATCAATCATACCGCCGGCACTTCCCGCCAGATTCAGTTCTCGCTGAAATTGATCTTCTGATACTTCAAACCAGGACACTACACGCTTGCCGAACGGGCTGGCATTCGGCAAGCGCGTGCGCGTCATGTGGAATCCCACGGTTTTCGCCTAGACGCCGGCAGCTTTGGCTTCGCCTTTTTCGATGGGCGCTTCGATCAGGTTACCCCATTCCGTCCAGCTTCCGTCGTAGTTACGGACCTTTTCGAAGCCGAGAAGGTACTTGAGAACAAACCATGTGTGCGAACTGCGCTCGCCGATGCGGCAGTAGGCCACCGATTCTTTGTCGGGGCGCACGCCCTGCGCTCCGTAGAGTGCTACGAGATCGTCGTAGGCCTTAAACGTTCCGTCGTCATTTACGGCCTTGGCCCAAGGGATATTCGCGGCGCCGGGAATGTGCCCGCCGCGCTGCGCGGTCTCCGACATGCCGGGAGGCGCGATGACTTTGCCCGTGAACTCGTCGGGCGAACGCACATCAACAAGATACGCTTGCTTCCCGGAGAGAATCTGGAAGATGTTGTCGCGCCGGGCGCGCAGGCTGGCGTCAGGCACGCCCGCGTGATATTGCGTTGGCGCAACAGCAGTCACCTCGGTTGTCAAAGGCCTTCCTTCCAGTTCCCACTTTTTGCGGCCACCGTTCATCAGACGCACATCCTTGTGGCCATAAATCTTGAATTGCCAAAACGCGAAGGCGGCGAACCAGTTGTTGTTGTCGCCATAGGGAATCACGGTATTATCGTTGGCGATCCCCGACGCGCTGCAAAGCTCTTCAAACTGCTTTTGGTTGGGGATGTCGCGCCGAACGTTGTCGTTGAGCTGCGTGGTCCAATTCCATCCCGTAGCGTTCTTGATGTGACCTTTTTCGTAAGCGCTGGTATCTACGTCCACTTCCACAAGACGAATATTAGGGTCATCGGCATGTGCAGCAACCCATTCCGTACTCACTAAAACTTCGGGGTGTTTGTAGTTGGTCATTTCGGAAGTCCTCCTGTTGAAATACATTGACTTACTTCCCAACTCTAAATATGAGTGGCTGAATAAACTAGTTGAGGCGTCTACAACAACAGGTGCAGCATTGCCCGAGGAGGATGTTTTCCGCAGATGTGTGCGAAGTCCGTTTCATACCAATATCCTTTTTTACCACTTCTCGGACAAAATGGCAATGCCTCTGAATGGTACCTCTGAGTAGTGTCCTGGTTTCAGATGTAGCGTCGGCTTCCAGCCTGCATTGAGCCGCCAAAATGGCGGCGCTACGTTTGAATTAGCCAGCACCTACCTCTGGGTATTGAGCCACGACCATAAATTTCTTGTAGCAGCGCTCATAGAGCGCCGCTTCAGCAAACTGACGTAATACCCGGGCAGCGGACGATTTGACTCCAACTAACGAAATTTGTTATAGATAGAAATGGCAATCATCGCGGCAGGTCCTCTATTTACCCCGGCTGGTTGCCTAAGACATTGAAATGAAAACACTTAAATCGACAAAACGACATGTCATGGCAAGTTCAGGCAAGTCTGCGCCTCGGGTCAGTCACGCGGTTAGTCGAGAACGAAGTATTTCGCGGCCGAATGTCCGATCACGCCATAGGGAAGCAGTCAGAGATATCTCTCGCGCAAGGACCAAATCCGGACATAAGGGTATCTTTTCCCCAAATCCCGAAAGGTCGCAAGTCGACGTTCAATACCAAGCTGCCATCAAGAATTTCGAATTGGGTGTGCGCGCTTTTCAAAAGCAAAACTACTCTAAAGCTGCGGAAATTTTTGAAAAGCTCGTCGAGAGCGATGCTCGCGACGTCGCCGAACGCGCCCACGTGCACTTGCGTCTTTGCCGGCAAAGGAGTGGCCGCACTGCGCCGCTTCCCAAATCGGCTGAAGATTATTACACGCTGGGTGTTGCCTGTTTAAATGCGCGCGAGTACGGATCGGCAGTCGAACATTTGAGCAAGGCCGACAAGATGAAACCCCATCAGGATCACATCCAGTACGCTCTGGCGGTGTCGCACGCCCTCGGAGGGAACCCGGAGTCAGCCTTCGCTCATCTTGAAATGGCATTCGCCTTGCGTCCGGAAAATCGCATCCACGCGCGCCGCGACGAAGACTTTCAGGGGCTCGCCGCTGACCCCCGGTTCCGGCGCCTGATTTATCCGGCAGGAAGCCAATCGGATTGACGATGACCGATTGACGATTTTCCGCTACTTCAATCGACAATCTTCAATCGTCAATTGGCAATCTCTTGCCGTGCCAGCTCGTCGCAAGGATTCGTACTCGTTAATGAAAGTTGTCGCCATTGGTGGGGGCACGGGTTTGTCGACGGTTCTCCGTGGTCTCAAGCACCACGTCACAGAACCCGCACGCCCCGCCCAGCTTCGGCCCGAGATTACGCGGCTCACTGCCATTGTCACCGTCACGGACGAGGGCGGCAGTTCCGGCCGGCTGCGGCGCGATTTCCGCATTCTTCCTCCCGGCGATATCCGCAACTGCCTGGTGGCGCTCGCTGAGGACGAACAACTTCTTACCCAGCTTTTCAACTATCGCTTTTCCAGCGGCCGCGGACTGCGCGGCCACAATCTCGGCATAGAGCCGCGCGATGTTGCCCGTTTCAGGATTGATCTCGACGCGCAAGAATTCGTTTTCCAAATAGGGCCGGGGCTTCGATCCCACCTGCAAGGAGGAAGCCGCCGCTTTTGGAAATTGCCGGTGTCAGCCACCAGCCGGTAGAGTTTCAAGCCCATCTGGGGAACTTTCTGCGCGACGAAGGCCACGGTAGCCGTCTCGTGAGCCCTTGCCTTCGACGGCGCCCTCAGAATCTGGACCGCCGCCTTTTCCTCGCCATACACAGCCACCATTCGCGCTGGCAGCGAAAAGGCGGAAACCTCTTCGGTTACCAAGCCGGTGCGATCCCACGACTGCGGGTTGTAGACCACTAACGGCACGCCCTCGCCACGGGTATCAACTTGAAGTCCCAGGTTCTCCAGAGGGGATCAGAGCGCGGTTGCCGCGCTCGAAAATTTCCTGGTACTGGAGCGCCGCGTCGGCGTAAATGGGATCTATGCCCGAGCCCGCCGCCAGGTCGTGGGCTTGGTTAAGTAACGCCCACTTCCAAGCTTCGCTGATGTCGCGGACCGGATAGTAATCGCGATAATCGAAAGCACCGCCAACTGCGACATCTTTTCGGCGTTGAGGAGTAGTTGCTCCGTCTGGCGATTGTGCCGCTTCATCTTCCACCTGAGTCGTATAGCAACCGGGGAAAACAGGATTCAACTCCTTTTCGTAAACCGGAAAGTCCTTTTTTTCGGTCAGCAAGATATCGATGTACTCCGCGACGTTGGTGGGTTTAACGCGTACATCATCCGGCGAGGCGTTCAGTTTGGCAATGCCGGCGATA
>CAWGTQ010000081.1:0-86695 GCA_963825395.1 uncultured Acidobacteriota bacterium
CAGAACTGCGCTGACCGTGGCTACCACCTCTCATCCAAGCTAGAGCGTTTCCATTTATTATGTATCGTATTGGGCGCTAAAAAAGAAGCCTTTGCAATCGGCGGTGGAAATCGAGTTAAAGGCGGCCTTGGCCGCCCGTAGTAGTTCGTTTTCGGTGCGCGCAGCGTGCGTGCGCAGGACCTGTTTGATCTTGCTCCACATGGGCTCGATGGGGTTGAAGTCCGGCGAGTACGGCGGCAGATAGAGCAGGCGCGCGCGGGTGGCTTCGAGGGCCTCACGCACACCCCGGATCTTATGCGTGCTCAGGTTGTCCAGGATCACCACGTCGCCGGGACGTAGGGTGGGGGCCAATCCTTGCCGGACCCAGGCCAAAAACATCTCGCCGTTCATCGGGCCACTAAACAACCATGGGGCGCAAGGACCTCCCAGGCGGATGCCAGAGATCAGCGTGCTGGTCTGATAGTGCCCGTGCGGAACACGCGCTAGCAGTCTTTGGCCGCCCAAGGCACGGCCCCGCAGCCGAGTCATTTTGGTGTTCGCTCCGCTTTCGTCCACAAATACCAGAGCGGCCACCGGTTCGTCGGCCAACTGCTCATGCCAGCCGGCCCTTCTTTCCGCCACGTCGGGTCGGTCGCGTTCGGCGGCGGCCAGAGTTTTTTTTAAACCTCCAGCCCAGCCGCCGCAACCAGAGATCCATCGTGGAGGTGCGGAAAGGGCGGTCCAAACGGGCACCCAACTCGGCCAGGGTGGCATCCGGCTGCGCTGCTAAGAGGGCGCGCAACCGCTGCTTCCGCTCTTCGGTGAGCAGCGTCTTGCGCCCACACCGATGCGTCTGGGGCTCCAGCGTGCGGCGTTGCCGAAACTGCTGGCGCACGCGGCGCACCGCCGCCACACAGAAGCCCGCAAACCGCGCGATCTCCTGCGTACTCTTGCCCTGCTCGTATAGTTCCAGAATGCGCTTGCGGAGGGGAACAGGTATGGCTCGCATGCCTCCACTCTGCCACAAGCCTTAGCTTTTTGCAAGCTACATTATTTATGGAAATGCTCTAGTCCGGACTTCTCCCCCGCGAGCTTGCTTGCGGGAATTCCCACCGAGAACACAATTCGGTAGTGTCTCAGTTTGATGATGTAGCGGCGAGTTTACCTCGCCAAATGGCGGCATAAAGCTGCCTCTACGGCAAGTTGAGAAACCACCCCCAATTCCCAGCCAGCGGGCTGGCTGGTGAGAAAGCGCCAGCGAGCTGCCGCACTCCAAAGCTTCGCACCGTAGGCCAATGGGCAAGACGTGTAGCGCGAACCTGTTTTGTAGGTCCGCGGTTCTTAGACGGGCAACAATGGTTCGTAAAATGGCAATAGTATTCTGAGGATGTAATGATAAAGATGAAAGCCGCAGAGTAGTTCCTAAAAGCGGAACAACTCTGCGCTACCTCGCTTAATGCATTTGGAGGAACTCGTCTTGATCTCCTCCACGACCTCCGCCAGAGAGCCATTCTTCGAGAGGCGAAAAAGAGCATGAACATGATCGGCGGTGCCTCCGACTTTGATGGCCGGCGACCCTGAATGGGTGAGCACGGTGGCCAAGTACGGGGGCATCTCCCTGCGCAGTGGCGCCCGCAGGAAGGGCTCCCGAACCTTCGTGCTGAAGGCGAGATGGACGTACAGTTGGGGGAGCGGTCGCGGCAGGGGAATTCCCTATTCCCCCCTTCGAACTCCCGTATCTGCGGCGAGGCTCAGTTTCCGAAAAGGCAACAGCCAAGTGATCACAAGAACGTACGGAAAGTTCCCCGATTGGGACTTCGGGGGCGTCAGGGGTTGCACATCTGCAAGTGGGCTTTTCCCCGGAACAATGGAAATGGGTGGCCGAAGACACTGCCCTCGAAGAGCCAGCCTGACCATGGCGCTTGACGGAGGGGCGTGCGGCGCGGTACGGTGGGGATGGCCGGAAAGGTGCACCCATAACGATCACCATTGACATCACCCCCGAGGTTAAGGCGGCGCTGGCGCGCCAAGCCGCCGCTCAAGGCCGTGAGGTCGAGTCCTATGCCGCCAGTCTGCTCGAACGGGCGGTCCATCCCGCCGCCGCGCATCCGACGGCGCTCGCTAAGGACATGGTTGAGCTCTTCGCTCCGCTGCGCGGCCTTAATCTGGATTTTGAGCGCGACCGGGATACCGGCCGGGATATCAACCTGTGAAGGGCTATCTGGTTGACACCAACGTCCCGTCTGAGCTGGGAAACCCCGGACGCGCGGGTGGTGGCTTTTCTCCGCTTGACCGCTCCCTTTTGTCGAGGTAGGGTGGATGTGGAGACCTTTTTGACCGGGAGGCGGCCTTGACGCTTGAGATTACACGACCGGAAACCGAAGCCCGAATTCAACGCCACCTCCAAAGTGGTCAGTTCCACGACCTCGACGATCTCCTCACGAAGGCGCTCGATGCGCTGCCAGGACCAGAGGCGGCGGCGACTCCACCGGAGCGCCGGACCGGGCAAGCGCTGATCGATGGCTTCGCCGAAATCCGTGGTTTGCTGAGCGACGAAGAAATCGATCGGATGTTCAGCCGCAACCCCTCGACCGCACGTCCAGTGGACCTGTCGTGAACGGCGGTTTCCTTTTCGACACCAATATTCTTTCGGAGCTGATGCGACCGCGGCCGGAACCCAAGGTCCAGAACTGGGTGGCGGCTCAGCCTTTGGGCGCGTTGTTTCTGAGCGTCGTGTGTACTGGCGAACTAGAAACGGGATTCACGACCATGCAGGATGCCGCGCGTCGAGCGCGCCTGGAGGCCTCGCTTGAACGCCACTTGAGGCTCCTGTTTCCGGGGCGTGTTCTGCCCGTGACTCAGGCCATTGCGGTACGGTGGGGCCGACTGGGCGGAGTGCGTGAGTTGGCGGGCCGGCCCTTGAGTGCCCCGGATGGTATGATTGCCGCGACCGCCCTTGAGCACGGCCTTACCCTCGTGACGCGGAACGTCAAGGACTTCGCCGGCCTCGGCGTCGTTCTCCTCAACCCCTGGGACCAGGTGTGAATCTTCAGGCTGCGGCGACGCATTTATATTGCTCTCAGCCCTTGCCACTGACCACTTGCCACTAACCACTGGCCACTGTTCTTACCAGTTCGAAATGCCGCGGACCTCACACCGCAGAGGTCCGCACTACGCTCGCTGGAGTTTCAAGAGAGGGCGTGCCCGCTGACCATGGCCGCCCTACATTTCGCTTGCCTTGCCCTCCAGGTAGTTGTATACGGGAAAGGTGGGATACCGGTAATTTGCGAGCGCTCAGTCAGACCCTGTGCGAAGACTCAATCGGAAGCCGAATTCGCCAACTGCTGAACGTGGGTATGACCTGCTAGGGGAGGGTACGAGTGGTCATTCGCAAATCGCGAGCCCGAAGGCCATACTCATGCATCCGTTGCAGCAGAGCCATCTCCCAGGGAGAAACTTATTACCGATACGAACCGCACCCTTTAGCCAGATATCATCGCGGTGTAGCTGTCCAACACTTGTGTGAACGCTGTACCAAGGAACTTGATATCGCGATAGCAGCCGTGCCGACGATCACTTATTTAAGGAGGTCCCAGGCATATCAAATAGAGGCATTGTCATCAGTAAATGTCGACGAGACTCGGGCTCAAACAATTCAGCACGAGCTTCCTTTCGAAAGAGAGCTAACCGTTTTGGCGGACGCATATGTCGTTATGCCCGAGGCGTCTGAATCTCAAGAAGTCGCGATATGCGAAACGGAAGTTTCTGTTGTCGAATTTAGCCGAGAGTTGCTCGCCCAGTTGAAACGTGATCCCACAGAACTTCTGAAACTTACACCCGACCAGCAGGAATTGCTCCTTTGCGATAGGTTGGATGCGATGGGATTGGAACCGAAGCGCGTAAGCTCTATCTACGTTCCAGATGGAGGAATCGATATTCTCGCCTGGCCACGCAAACCCGCTGCCTTTCCTTTCCTGATTGGGGTTCAGTCCAAGCATCATGAGAGCTGGTCAGGAAAGGTGGGCCCAACCGAAGTCCGCGAGTTCGATGCCGTGATCCGGAACCGACGATTGCAAGCGGGACTGCTAGTAACGAACACTTCATTTACGCCATGTGCAGCTTGGGAGATTGAGAATCACAAGCATATAATTCGCTTGAGGGACTTCGAAGACCTACGAAGATGGATTGAAGACAATTTCGTAGATGAGGCTGAGTGGCGCGAAATCCCTGAACGAATTGAATACGCGCCCGGAAAATTCGTCAACCTTCGCCCAAGGCGAGGCGATTGACAACCGGGGGGGAAAAGTGTCAGAAAGTGTCAGAAGGGTCAGGTCAGCAGAAGGTGCAGCAGAAGGTGTCAGGTACCTTTTCGTTCCAACGAAAAGAGCGGTAGAATTCCGTCCTCGGTAGGTGCGGAAAAAGGTTCCTGGAACGTGTGAAAAAATTAAAAAGGTTTGAAATTGACAAAAATACATAGCTTAAATATCTGGGCTCTGGTACACTGGAGGCATGAACACCGACCCTAAGGTTACTCGTCCCCGTTTAGTGGCCGTGAATCGGCGTCAGATGGTGATGCGGGCGATGGAGGTGGAGCGGCTGATTGAGGAAGATCACCCCGCGCGCGCGATTTGGGAGTTGGTAGGGCGGCTGGACCTGAGCCGGTATTATGCCGCCATCGCCGCGGTGGAAGGGCGGGCGGGGAGAGAGCATACCGATCCCCAGGTTTTGATCAGTCTCTGGCTGTATGCCTACAGCCGAGGTATTAGTTCGGCGCGCGAGATGGCGCGGCGGTGCGAATATGAACCGGCGTTTCAGTGGCTGTGCGGGCTGGCGCCGATCAGTCATCGCACGCTGTCGGGTTTTCGTTCCGGCTACAAGGCGGCGTTGGACGATCTGTTCGTGCAGGTGCTGGGGATGCTGAGTGCCGAGGTGCTGATCACCCTGGAGCGCGTGACGCTGGACGGCACGAAGATCAAGGCCAATGCGGGCGGCAATACGTTCCGTCGCCAGAAGACGCTGGAAGCTCACCTGCAATTGGCGCGCGAGCAAGTGCGGTTGATGGAGGAACAAGCGGCCGCCGAAGAGCAGATGGCCAAGCGGCAGGGGGCGGCGCGGCGGCGTGCCGCCCGGCAGCGCCAGAGCCGTTTGGAGGCGGCGGTGCGCGAGGTGGAGCGGTTGCAGCGCGAGAAGAAAGACGATCGCGAGAGTTTTGTGGCCCGCGCCTCGAGCACCGACCCGGAAGCCCACGTGATGAGAAATGGCGAGGGCGGCACGGTTCCGAGCTACAACGTGCAACTGGTGACCGACGCCGCGCAGGGGCTGATCGTGAATGTGGAAGCGACCACCGAGGCCGTCGATCACCACCAACTGGCGCCGGCCCTGGACCGCTGTGAGCAAACGCTGGGACGCCGCCCCGAGCAGGTGGTGGCCGATGGCGACTACACCAATCATGCCTCGGTCGAGGCGGCAGCGAACTGCGGAGTGGACTTTTATGGATCGTGGCAGGAGAGTTGGAAGCCCGGCGAACGCGATGCCCAAGGCCGCAGCGCCGCGTTTCTCGCCAGCGCCTTCCCCTACGATGCCGGGCAGGATTGCTTCACTTGCCCGGCGGGAAAAACCCTGACTCACCGGGCGATACAGAACCGCGAGCACGGGGTTCGCATCCACGTCTATCGCGCGCCGCAGGAGGCTTGCCGGAACTGTGCGTTGCGCCGCCAGTGCGCGCCGCCGAAAGCGCGTCCCGCTTGGGTCCGGTCGATTTCACGCCTGGAAGAGCCGGCGGCGACCGTGGCTTTCAAGGCCAAGATGGCCACGGAAGAAGCCAAGCAGATTTACGGCCAACGCTCGCGCCTCGCCGAGTTTCCCCACGCCTGGATTAAAGAACGCTGCGGCCTGCGTCAGTTCCGCTGTCGCGGCCGCTTGAAGGCAACCCTGGAAGCCACTTGGGCAGCGCTGAGTTATAACCTGACCCGATGGTTCGCCCTGCGGCGGCGACCCACCCTGACCGAAGCCGCTCTGGCGCCGGCGTAAGGGCAGAGCACCCAAGCGCCAAAAGGTGCGGAGGAAGAAATCCTGCTGCCCTCGGCGCCCACCGGGCAAGATCATCCGTAGCCGGGATTACCCCCACTCCAAGTGAAATCATCGTGCCTCCCGACTTATCCATACCCCGCGGTTCTCAAAGCGCATTTCTTCACACGTTCCTGACACCATTTCCCCCACCATTTCCACCGCTGACGGTGGAATCCGGGCAAGTGCAGAATACCCGAGCGTACCATGAGGGGCGCGTGGTGATTCAGGACGAGGCATCGCAACTGGTGGCAGAACTTGTGTCGCCCGAGCCGGGGCAGCGGGTTCTGGACCTCTGCGCCGCGCCGGGAATGAAGGCGGGACAACTCGCGCCAATGCTGGGAGCCGGAACGCTGGTGGCCTGCGACCGCAGCGCCGCCCGCCTGCGCACTCTGGCCAAACTCCTGCCGCAGTGGATTCCGCCCGCGGTTCACTTGTCGATGGTTCGGCTGGACGCCGCGCGCGCGCTTCCTTTCGGTGCGAAGTTTGAGCGCATCTTGTTGGACGCGCCCTGTTCGGGCACGGGGACTTTGGCGCGCAATCCGGAGATCAAATGGCGACTCCGTCCGGGGGATATAACGCGCCTGGCGGAGCTGCAAGCCGGCATGTTGCGGAACGCGCTCCCCGCCCTGGCGAGCGGCGGCCGCCTGATTTATGCCACCTGCTCGCTTGAACCGGAGGAAAACGAAGGGGCGGTGGGAAAGGTGCTGAGCGAAGAGCCCGCATTTCGACTCCTTACCTCGCAAGAACTTGCCCTGGAGCACCCGCGCCTGGTTCCCCTTTTCGATTCGCGAGGATATTTCCGCACCCGCCCCGATCAACACTCCATGGATGGATTCAATGCCGCGGTAATTGTCCGGCAGGGCATCGGATAGAGCGGTTTGTAGCCACGGACAGTACATTTCTGTCCGTGGGCTTTTCTCAAGCGCGATACCCCATTGGCAATCTTACGTAATCAATCTGAATCGGACAGGCCGCCACCGTTGCCTTGTCCAAAGCGAAATTGTTGTAACTGGATCACCGCCAGAAGAGCCCACGGTCAGAACTGCGCTGACCGTGGCTACCACCTCTCATCCAAGCTAGTCCGGACTTCTCCCCCGCGAGCTTGCTTGCGGGAATTCCCACCGAGAACACAATTCGGTAGTGTCTCAGTTTGATGATGTAGCGGCGAGTTTACCTCGCCAAATGGCGGCATAAAGCTGCCTCTACGGCAAGTTGAGAAACCACCCCCAATTCCCAGCCAGCGGGCTGGCTGGTGAGAAAGCGCCAGCGAGCTGCCGCACTCCAAAGCTTCGCACCGTAGGCCAATGGGCAAGACGTGTAGCGCGAACCTGTTTTGTAGGTCCGCGGTTCTTAGACGGGCAACAATGGTTCGTAAAATGGCAATAGTATTCTGAGGATGTAATGATAAAGATGAAAGCCGCAGAGTAGTTCCTAAAAGCGGAACAACTCTGCGCTACCTCGCTTCTGGGGAGTCACGGGTGGCATTTCTACAAGTAGGCCGTTTGACCATGTGGGTTTTTTCAGGAAGTGTAGCAGACCTGTTTTATAAGTCCGCGGTTCTTCTCCCATGATAACGAAAAGCCGCGGACCTACAAGACAGGTCCACGCTACTTGCTCGACCGCCGCGCCGTTGTCCACAGCTTTGTTCCCGGCGATATGCGGCTCGACATGACGGCGCTTTAGTGACACAATTCTTCCACGGGAACCCCGGGGAAGACTGCGCAACACCGTATGCCGGCATGCCCTACGACCTTTTCATCAGCTATTCCCGCCGCGACAACCAGCAAGGCCAAGTCAGCGCCCTGAGGGACCAGATCGAGGCCGATTACCGCAGCTTCGCCAAGGAGGATCTCCGCTGCTTTTTCGACCTCAATGACATACCGTCCATGGACGATTGGAGGCACCGCATTTTGGAGGGGCTGCGCGACTCTAACCTCCTGTTGCTAGTCCTCTCCCCAGCCTACCTCGACAGCCCCTATTGCGGGTGGGAGATCGTCGAGTTCCTCAAGTATGAGCACTCCCGCTCCGTCGGCGGCCAAGGCGTGACCCCGGTGTATTTTGTCGAAATCCCCGGGCTGGACGATCCGGGCTTCGAGCAGCGGGCTGCGGCGTGGGTCGCCCGAGTGCGTCGCCGCAACCAAGTGGACCTCCGGCCATGGTTTCACGAAGGTGCCGAGGCTCTGAAAAAAGCCGACGTTCGCCACCGGCTCGACGACCTTGAACGCTCTCTGCACGCCCGGCTCTCCAAGCTCCGCCGTTTGCGCGGGGCTCCCGGCAATCTCCCCGCACACAATCCCCGCTTCGTCGGCCGTGAAGCGGAGATGCAACGACTACACGAGGCCGCTGGACTCGGCCGCTTCGGGGTGCTCACCGCAGTGCAGGGCATGGGCGGCGTCGGCAAGACTGCCCTCGCCATCCAGTATGCCTATGCTTATGCGGACTTTTACCCCGGCGGCCGCTGGATGGTCGGGTGCGCGGGGGAAACCAGCCTCGCCGCCGCCGTTCGCCGCCTCGATCTCGACCTCGGAATCACTTTTAGCGACGCGGAAAAACGCGATGACGCCCTCGCCGCCTGCCGGGTACTCGCCGAACTGGAACGTCGCGCCATTGAGGGTGCGCAAGCCCGCTCTGGTGAAAAGGACCCTCCCCGGCCTAAGGCGCTCCTCCTGCTCGACAACGTGGACGCACCCGCGCTGCTCCAACTCCCGCAGTCCGATCTGCTTACCGGACGCCCATGGCTGCACGTCCTCGCCACCACGCGCAGCGGGGCAGAGGACTTCGGCAACGACCCGGAACGCCTGACGGTGTTCTCCATAGATGAGCTCCCCGACAATGACGCGGTCCGGCTCATCGAAAGCTACCAGCCAGGCGGACGCTTCCCAAGCCCGCAGGAGCACGACGCCGCCTTCGCACTAGTGAAGCTTCTCGGCGGCTTCACCCTAGCCGTCGAGGTTGTGGCCGTGCATCTCGGTGAACGCGCCGGCCGCGTAACCTGTGCCGCGTTTTTGGAGCGGATGACGAAGGAAGGTGTGGGCAAGTTCGACGCCATCGTCCGCAGCACCAAAGGCGGAGTCCGCCACGGCGAGAAACTCATCGGTCCCACCCTGAAGCCCACGCTGGACCTGCTATCGGAACCGGAGCGGCTGGTGCTCAGCTACGCCGCGCTGCTCCCGCCTGACACCATTCCGGTCCCTTGGCTTCGCGTGCTGGCGTCGAGAGATTTTCCCGACCTCGGCCTTGACGCCCAGCCCGGCTACGACGATCCCTGGCTCAGCCTCATCAACCACCTCCTTGGACTGCGTCTGTTACAGACCATTGACCTCGCCGAAGACGACCGCTCCCCGCGCCTCCTCCGTATGCACCGGCTGGTGGGAGAACTGGTCCGTAGCACCGCGCCCAACCCGGACACCCTTTCCGACCGCCTTGCCAGCTATCTCGAAACCCGTAGCAACGAGCTGGAGGATAAGTGGCACCTGCGCCAATGGGAAATTCCTCCGCTGATTGCCTTTGCTCGGAGCCTGCTGGCGCAGCGTGCTGCGATTGTCCCCACTTTCATGCGGTCTCTTTGCCAATGGCTCCCCAGGTTCGACTATGGCCGCCACTCGGAACCCATGCTACGAGCCACCCTCGCCCAGATCGAAGAGCAGCCGACAAACGATCAATCCGACCTGTCCACGACGCTGTCCAACCTCGGATGGGCGCTTCAAGAACTCGGCCGACACGCGGAAGCGGAAAAATATCTGCGTCGCGCATTGGAAATAGACGAACGCAGCCCGATGCTGAATGAAGGATTGTTGACGGTAAGGTGCAACCAGCTTGCAGGCTGTCTAACCGCTCTGGGTCGTTCTACAGAAGCAGGGCAGTATGCTAAACGCTCACTGGAACTTAGCGAAAGGGCGTTCGGCCCGGAGCATCCCAGGACACTGGCATGCTTAGGTTGGGTCGCAGCACTTATGTATAATAGGGGGGATCAAAGTGCAGCCGAGCTTCTCTTTCACAGGCAATTCAAGGGCCTTGAGAAACAACTCGGGTTTGATCACCCCAACACCCTAAGGAGTGCTATGGTCCTATCAAAGATACTCGCCGCGAAAGGCGACTCCGCCGCTGCAGAACCGCTTTGCCGCCGCGCAGTTGAAAGCCGGAAACGCGTCTTTGGGGTTGACCATCCCGAAACTCTCTCCGGTATCAGAGAGCTAGCCAAATTGCTAAGTGAAAAAGGCGACTACGCGGGCGCGGAGCCGTTGTTGCGGCGGGCGGTGGAGGGGATGGAGGGACTCCTGGGGCCGGAGCATCCCGATACGCTCACAAGTGTGAACGAGCTGGCCAGATTGCTAAGCGAAAAAGGTGACTACGCGGGCGCGGAGCCGTTGTATCGGCGATCGCTGGAGGCTCGGGAGCGCGTCCTGGGGGGGACCATCCCGACACGCTGGCGAGCGTGAACGATCTGGGCAGATTGCTGGAGAGTAAAGGCGACTACGCGGGCGCGGAGCCGTTGTATCGGCGAGCGC
This sequence comes from uncultured Acidobacteriota bacterium, assembly GCA_963825395.1. Taxonomy (GTDB): domain Bacteria; phylum Acidobacteriota; class Terriglobia; order UBA7540; family UBA7540; genus Bog-366. The sequence continues at coordinate 10,557 of CAWGTQ010000081.1, forward strand.
TGGAGGCTCGGGAACGTGTCTTGGGGCCGGAGTATCCCGATACCTTGGTGAGCGTGAACAGCCTGGCCTGCTTAATGAAGAGTAAAGGCGACTACGCGGGCGCGGAGCCGTTGTATCGGCGGGCGCTGGAAGCAATGGGGCGTGTCTGGGGGCCAGAGCATCATTTGACGCTGTGCGTCGTAAACAACCTGGCCTCTTTACTGAAGAGTAAAGACGACTCCGCGGGGGCAGAGTCGTTGTATCGGCGGGTGCTGGAGGCTCGGGAACGGGTTCTAGGGCCGGAGCACCCCGACACGCGGGTGAGCGTGAACAATCTCGCCATGTTGCTGGAAAAGAGAGGCGACTACGCGGGGGCGCTGGAGGCCCGCGAGCGGGTCCTAGGGCCGGACCATCCCGACACGCTGGCAAGCGTCAACAGCCTCGCCGTTTTGCTGTATAACAAGGGCGACTTCGGGGTCGCGGAGCCGTTGTATCGGCGGGCCCTGGAGGCTCGGGAGCGGGTCCTGGGGCCGGACCATCCCGACACGCTGGCGAGCGTGAACAACTTGGCCTTTTTGCTGGCGAGCAAGGGCGACTACGCGGACGCAGAGCCGTTGTTTCGGCGGGTGCTGGAGGCTCGGGCACGGGTCCTAGGGCCGGAGCATCCCGACACGCTGGGGAGCGTGAACAATCTGGCCAAATTCAGGCAGCGGGTAATTGAAGCGCGCGAACGTGCCACCGGTTCGGAGCCCAGTCCCCAACTGGCTATTGACCTGAACAATCTCGCACTCCAGTTTCGTAACCTACACCGATTGGCAGAAGCAGACTCGTTGCTCCGTCGCGCTTTGGCTGTTGACGAGAAGGTCCGCGGCGAAACGCATCCCAAAATCCCACACCGGCTGAACAACCTCTGCACCGTGCTTATCATGCAAGGCAAGCTGGACGAGGCGAAGCCGCTTCTCGCCCGTGCGTGGCAGTTGAAATCCAGCCAACACGATCTCACGAGCTCGCGCTTGCTCTTCCTCCGCCTCACTGTCGCGCTGCTGGAATCGCAGCCCACGAAGAAATTCGTGGGCCAGTTGAAAACCCTGCTAGCGTTGGAATCCCTGCCTGACCACGCAGATGTGACGAAGACATGGGACATCGCCTGCTTCATCGAACACCTTCGGCCCAAGCTTCCTCCCGCTAGCGCAGAATTCCTCACCGCCCTCGTCGCCGCTCTCAACGACCACAACAAGCTGCCTGACCTCGACCGTTTCCCCGAATGGCGCAATCAGGCGCCCATCCCACTCGACGCGCCCTGGCCGAATGAATAGGCTCGGCGTAAGGAAAGCTCCTTATTCTTCCCACGGCGAGAATCCGTCAAATCCTGTTCGATTAATTCTGCGCAGAAGGTTCGTAGGTGCAGTCCGAAATGGGAATGTAGGTTATACGTGGCCCGATTTTCCGCTGCAATGGCTTTTTCTCAGCAGGTAGAGGCCATGACGAAAACGCTTCTCATCGCCGGCGGTTTACTGGTTCAAGAGAATCTTTTCATCAACGAATCGAGTACGGTCTGCCGGGCAGGCGCTCATTCCGCACGCGGCGTTCAGGAGGAATCCGTAGAACTGCCTCACGCATTCAAACTCCCGAGATACGGGGTTCTGGGATGTTAGGATCCGCGGCCCTCTTCACTTGGTCGTATATCGCCCTAACATGATAGGTGCCGAACGGGACGGCACAGGCGAGTAAGGCCGCAGGGTAGACTGAAGTCATTCAGCTCCTGCATTGTCGCCTATGGGAAAACTGGCGTGAGTGAACCCACCTCAATCCGCCAGTGTCGGTATTGGTGAGCGATACAGATGAGTCGCAGAGCTACGCGCTGCGCCAGCCGGTCCGTATCCGCGGCGAGGCTCAGTTTCCGAAAAGGCGACAGCCAAGTGATCACAAGAACGTACGGAAAGTTCCCCGATGGGGACTTTTGGATAGTCCGCAGGATTTCAGTCAGATTATCGCCTAAATCAAGCATTGGGCCATGGGTCCATGAGCTAGAGTGAAGGGTTAGTAGCCCTGCGCCTTCATCCTTCGTTGCATCTCTTCCGGTGCCACTTCTTCCTTTAGCGTTGCAATGGTCCACACGTTTCCGAAAGGATCCCTGACCCGCCCCTCACGCGAACCGAAGAACGTGTCGGTCATCGGCATGATCTCCCTGGCGCCAGCGGCAACCGCACGCCTAAACAACTCGTCCGAGTCTTCGACGTAGATCTGAGCGACCAGCCCGTGTGCAGGCCAGCCGTCCATCGGCTCGCCGAGATTTAGGACGGAGTCCCCCAGCGTAAGCTCACAATGCGCAATCTTCCCGTTCGACATTATCAAGCGATAAGTCTCCGTGGCGCCGAATGCCTTCTTGAAGAACGCCACAGCTTGCTCGGCGTCATCCACAACAATGTTAGGAGTTATCGTGTGAAACCCTTTTGGAACCGATCGCATGCTCATGTTGATTGATCTCCTCTTAATTTCACTTCCCATAGGATCTCAACTCGGACGCCGGGAGAAACTTTGCGACGGCTCTGTGCTCGGCAAACCGGCTACTGCGGATGGGCTCTCTCCCTCCTGGTGCCGGATGGATTCTGACACACTTCGGTGCAAGAGGGGAATACTGCAAAGCTTCGCACCGTAGGCCAATGGGCAAGACCTGTAGCGCGAACCTGTTCTGTAGGTCCGCGGTTCTTCCGCCCATCACAACGAAAAGCCGCGGACATTGAGAAGCATGACCGCGCTACTTGCTTTCTCCCCCCATTCTTGTCTCGACGGAGGGGGCGTAGTTTGCGATACTTGACCCAGGAAGGACACCATGACCGAGGATATAAAGGGATTAGTTGACAAAGCGGCCTCTGCACTCAAGGCGGTCGGAGCAAAAGAGGTGTACGTTTTCGGTTCCGCCGCCCACGGGACTCTCCGGAACAATTCCGATGTTGATATCGCCGTTTCTGGCTTGCCCCCTGAGGTCTTTTTCCGCGCCATGGCCAAAGCCAGCCGTGCCCTGGGTCGCCCCGTCGATTTGGTCGATCTGGATCAGGACACCGACTTCACTCGCTACCTCAGGCAAGAAGGGGAACTGTTGCGTGTGGGATAAGCTGCGGAAGCAGGTTGCGCTCGAACGGCAGCAGCTTCGTCGCCTGCTAGACACTTCCCGGCCATTCATAGAGAAATGTACGTCCAGAAGTCGGACTCCCCGTCGGAGAAGGGAAACACAGTTTTTACGCGCCCCCGCGCGTAATCGGTTTTCCCTCTCCCCGGCGGAGAGGGGGGCAGGTGAGCCCCAAAGGGGCGAAATAACAAAGCCCAGGCTGAAGGCCTGGGTCAACGGGACCCAAACCGATATCCGAGCCCTGAAGGGGCGGAACAATCCTTTTCAATCCCAAATGAGCGCACGTACGGATCTGTGCGGGGGGTGCCGGGTAACCCGCATCCCTACCGCGTCCGCCAGCCCGCCTACAGAACAGGTCTGCTGCTCGCTCGCAATTCAGGGATTCGATTCGGAGGCAGCTTTGGTATAATTGCGTTTCCCCACGGAGCGCCGACGACCCATTTTGCATCTTTCAAGGGCTGATGCATGGGCTGAAAGGATCACGAATGAAACTGCGACATACCTGCTACTTCTTGATCTTGGTTTCGCTCGTTGTCATGGCGGAATCTTCCATCTACGCCCAGGAACCCGTCAGTGAAGCCGAAGATGGGTACCACCTCAAGTTCTGGGAAGGGTCACCGTACAACGCCGCTTACACGGAATGGTGGTACTTCAACCTGTACGACGTGGACGATGACCTCCAGGCGATCTTCACCTATCAGGTTGCCGACCCGCTGAATCTGACAGGCCAAGGTGTGGGCGACATGACGGTCGTCGTCTACCATGGCGAGGACATCATTCCAGAAAGCGACCTTTACCCCTTGAGCTCGTTCACTGCTTCGTACTCGGCTGCCAACGTCACCCTGGGGTCAAATACTATTTCTGTGGCTGGACCGAACAGATACTTCGCAGCGGGTGCAAGCTTGGACGGCCGCCTGAAGTGGAACTTGTCCTACGACCGGGAGGCCCTCTCTTGGTTCGCCGGCGATCATATCGACGTCGGGCCGCTTCCTTGGGAGCAAATGAGTTGGCTCGTGTACATGCCACGGGCAAAAGTATCTGGAAGCCTTGTGATCGACGGCCGCCTTTACCACATTGAGTGTTCGGGATACCACGATCATAACTGGGGCCAGTGGGACTTCTCGAGCGTCATCTGGAATTGGGCGCAATATTCCCAACCCGGTCTGGCCTTCGACCTCGGAGATTTCGTGGGGAACCCGAACGGCAGAGCCCGCATTAATGTCGCGGGAAAACAGATCGTCTTTGCGGCGAACGAATATACCCTCGTGCACACGAAATGGGCCTTCGATCAGGTAGACAACCTGCCTTATCCGATTCAGTCGATCTTCACTGCTGAGAACCAAGAGGTGAGGGTCCGCATTACCATGGATGTTCAAAAAACACAGCCCCTCGGCACCGGGCCACCCCCCAGCCTTGTCATCTATGAGCAGCCATCGCATTTTACGGGAAGACTCACCGTTCTGGATCCGTCGCACCCAAAAGAAATTTACTTTGAGGGCGATGGATTCAAGGAGTACACGGCGGTTACGGCAGCTAATCCCTGATCGGTTTTCCGGCGGCACCGGCTGGCAAGCCCGCCGCGATCGATAGGGCCTGGATCGAGGGAAAATTCGCGCTCCTCACCTGCGCGGCGCATTACCCCCCGAGGGGTTTAACGGGCGAACACAGTCCTTCAGCCCCAAGGTCGAGAGGAAAGTTCTCTTCGCCATAAATTAGATCAACGCCATTCACGGCCTGTCATCCTAAGCCCTTCGCTGTCATTCTGAGCGAAGCGAAGAATCTTGCCCTGCCGCTCAGGGTAAACTCCGCGAAGGTTCTCGCTCTGCGTGTTTTTGAAGCAAGCCCTGAGCGTTTACTTGCATCAACGAGCTGACTTACAATGGTCGCCGCATATCATCTTCGTGCCTTGCGGTGGGGCGACCACCCTTTCGTCCGAGAGTTCCGCGTGGATGTCGCTTACGAACTTACGCCTCTAGTTGCCACCAAGCTCGTCGTTTATACCTTCGGGACGCTGCTTCATCTTTTCTTGATGGTTTTGATTCTGGGGAACCGGAGGTTAAGCCGGCTGGAATGGCTGCTCTTCGGGTTGATGGCGGCATTGTTCATGTGGTACTCGGGCAATCTGCTCGCCCTCAATATCAGCCTTTACAACGGAGCCGGTCCGGCGGTCCTATCAGGATTCTCCCGTATCGTTTCCATTGTGGGGTTCATGGCCGCCGTGCCCCTGCTGGTTCACGTGCACGCCGAATACTGCGCGCGCTTTGTCCCGTTCCGGCTTTGGCAGCGGCTGCCGGTGGCGTGTTTTTATCTTCCCATGATTCTTTGTCCTTGGATTGTGGGCAGGTTGCTGAGGGACCGCGGCTGGGAGCCGCTGGTGGCGCTCGGCTCCCCGTTGCGTTTGCTGGTGCTTTGGGCCGGAGCGGCCCTGCTTTTCGCCGCGGGTGTCAACGGATACTTGATGATGCGCCGTCGCGCCGTTGACCCGACACTCGCGAGATTTCACGGTTATCTCGCCTCGCTTCAGGGGCTCCTGGCATTGGGGTGGGTGATTGCCTATTTGCCACATGCCCAGCCGCCAGTGGGGGGGTTGGGAGGATACTTCCCAACAAGCTTGATGTTGGTGGGAATTCTGCCCAGCGGCCTCGTGGGTTATTCCATCCTTCGCTACAACTTTCTGGACTTGCGATTGCAACGGAACGTCATCTATTCCGTCGCGGCCGGTTTTGGATTTCTGATTTACCTGAATTTCATGCGCCGGCTGAGTGGCTGGCTGGAGGCCCATAATGTTCTGCCGGCGGCGGTCACCGAGGGGGTGATGATTTTCATCCTGGTCGTGCTGGTCGAACCCCTGAAACGGCTGGTCAGCCGCGCCCTGCATCAGCAATTCGTTTCCGAATTCGAAACGGTGCAGAAACTCGCTATGGAAATTGAGGAGCACGCCAAACGGACGGGCGATTTGGATTCACTCCAGGTTCTGGTGGAGGAGCGTGTGCCCCACGCGCTGGGTCTGGAGCGGGTAAGACTGTCTGCGCGGCCCGGTCCCCAGCGGCATTTCCGGCGGGGCAATCCGACCCAAGGCTCACCTCGTGCCCATTTCTCGCAAGGGTGAGGCCGTTGCTTTCCTGGAGGTGGTGCCCGCCGGTAGCGGAATCTCCGGCGAGCAAATGGCGGCCCTGGAGATTCTTGCTGACCGCCTGGCGGCGGCGATGGAACTTTGCCGGCTCATCGCGGACAAGATCAATCTGGAGCGTGAGCTGGCCGCGAAGGAGAAAATGGCATTTCTCGGCGAGATGGCGGCGCGCATCGCGCACAATGTCAAAAACCCGCTCAGTGGCATGAAAACCATTGTGCAGCTCATGGAGGAGGACCAGGCGCTTCCCGAAAATGCGCGGCGCGATTGCCGGATGTTGGTGGATGAAATCGACCGCTTGAACCGCAACATCTCGCAGGTTCTGCGCTACGCCAAGCCCGCGCGCGATACGGACCGTCCGGCCGATTTGGCGTCCGTGGTGAGGAGGGTCGCTGCCATCTCGCGGATGGAGGCCGAGCAGCGCCAGGTGAACGTGCAGGTAAATGATCCCGGGCCTTGCTTGGTCGAAGGCGGCGAGGAGGCCGTAAGCGACATCGTTTCTAACCTCCTCGTGAACGCCCTGGAAGCGAGTGGCGAGGGAAGCGTGATTCAAATTCGCGTTGCCCCCACGCATGGGCATCCGGAGTCTATCGAACTCTCGGTGGAGGACCACGGACGCGGCATTCCCAAGGATAAGCTGGATAAAATCTTTCAGCCCTTCTTCACCACCCGGGCGGGGGGAACGGGTTTGGGTCTCGCCATCGTGAAGCGCCGAGTGGAGGAAATCGGCGGGTCCGTGGAATGCCAAAGCCCGGTGGAGGAGAGGGGCGCAACTTCTGCTCACCCTGGCGCGCGATTTGTTGTACGCTTTCGGATTGCCAAGTCAACAGTCGCGAAAAAGCCCGCGTAGCGGGCGGAAGATGAAAGCCCACAGCGTGAGCTGTGGGTGCCCATCATCCTCACCTTCGGTGAACCCCGGAGCGGCGAAAGAAATGGCGACCATGTCTTTCGCCCCTCCGGGGCTCGGGTGCTGCTTTAGGGGTTGCCTCCCGCGGCTCACGCCGTGGGCTATGGTCTTTCGGCCCTACGGGCCGGTGACGAGAAAGGGAGTTCGCCCTTGCATTGAGAGCGTGCTGGGCGGCGGGTTTCAGTTTTGAAGAATATGAGCCAATCAAGTCCAACCAGCCCCAAACAAGCATCTCCAACCATACTGATTGTCGATGACGACAGCACGGCCCGCTACGGCATGCGGCGCGCCCTGGAAGACCGGCATCGGGTGCTGGATGCCGAAAGTGTTCCCGCCGCGCGGCTGATGATGGTTCAGGAAAATCCCCATCTTCTCCTGCTGGATATCGAAATGCCGGAAGAGAGCGGATTGGATTTTCTCCGCGAACTGAAGGAGCAGGCGAGCAGCCCTGCGGTAATCATGATCACGGCCTATGGTTCCGAAAAGATCGCCGTTGAAGCAATGAAGAGCGGCGCGTACGACTACTTACCCAAACCGTTTGAAGTAGACGAGCTTCGGCTGGTGGTGGAGCGCGCACTCGAGCACTTGGCGCTGACGGAAGAAAACCTGCGCCTGAAGCGCCAACTGGTTTCGGAAGGCCAGTTCGGCGCCATGATCGGGTGCAGCAAGGTCATGCGCGAGCTTTTCGATTTGGCTGATCGGATCGCGCAGGCGGATGTGACGGTGCTGATTCAGGGAGAGAGTGGAACGGGGAAGGACTTGTTGGCCACGGAGATCTACCGGCGCAGCAACCGCGGTAAAGGCCCGTTTGTAGCATTGAATTGCGCGGCACTTCCCGAGCACCTGATTGAAAGTGAGCTTTTCGGATTTGAAAAGGGTGCTTTTACCGGCGCCACGGCGATGAAGCGCGGCAAGTTCGAACTGGCGAACGGCGGCGTGCTTTTTCTTGACGAGGTGGGCGACATGTCGCTCGCCACTCAGGCCAAGCTGCTGCGTGTCCTGGAAACGCGCCGGGTGGAAAGGCTGGGTGGAACGACGTCGCAGGAAGAGGACGTGCGCATCGTGAGCGCCACCAACAAAGACTTGGCAGCCGAAATTACCAAGCAGACCTTTCGCGAAGATCTCTATTATCGGTTGCGAGTGGTGCTGTTGCGCGTGCCCGCGTTGCGAGAACACCGGGAAGATCTGCCGCTCCTGGTCCAGCAGTTCTGCCGCATGCTGGGAGAGAAGCATGGGCGGCCGACACCCGTTGTTTCCAAAGAAGCCATGGATCTCCTGCAGCGAGCGGAATGGAAAGGAAACGTTCGGGAGCTCAAGAATGTGCTCGAAAGCGCGATCGTGATGAGTCGCGGTGATACCTTGACGCCGGCGGATTTCTCCACTGATTTTCTCGGAACTGGCGGGAGGGGTGAGGTTGCCACTGACGTGGGCTTTCTAGGCATCGATGATTACCGTGAGGCACGGCGACAGTTTGAAATCTCGTTTATCAAGGGCAAGCTGCGTGAGCACGGCGGGAATATCACCCGAACGGCAGCGGCGATCGGCTTGCACCGCCAGAGCCTTCAAGAAAAGGTCCGGGAATTAGGGATTCACACTGAACAAGAGTAGGCAGCCGGTACTCTGCCATCACCGGAGGATGAGGCATACTCCCCCTGCACCCCGATGATCGGGTAGGGCTTACTCTTTGGGCTTGATCCCGCAACTTGCTTGCTTCTTACTCCCCGACGGGGATGAGGTTCGCGGCGATCACGTGAAGCGGGAGATCCCGGGGATGCGCGGCAGCACCAAAAACCAGAGGACCAGAAAGCCCGCATAGATCAATAATACTTCCATAGCAAGATTATACACCCTCAGGCTGGTTGCAGCGAAAGCAGGCGTCGCGCGGACCTACAGGACGGGTCCGCGCTACCCTTCCTGTTTTGATGGCCAGATTTCCCGATGACCCGATGGCCGGATGCCGCTTACTGCCTACTGCTTTCTGCCTACTGGCTTTCATAGCGCCGGCCAGAGCGATTCCCAAATCTTAAATTCGTGATGAAAACCAATCTGTTCAGCACGGGTAAGCTTGCGCCCGGAAGCGACGTCGATCGTCTCCTGGAAGATCCGGTGGCCGACGTCTTCCGTAGTCTCGGTGCGTTCCAGGATTGTGCCGGCGTTGACATCCAGATCGGCGTATGACTGGGCAAGCTGCGGGTTTGAGCCGATTTTCATCACCGGGCCGAGAGCACAACCGATGCCGGTTCCCCGTCCGGTGGTAAACAGCGCAACCTGTGCTCCGCTGAGGAAGAGGGCAGGGGTGCAAAGGTGATCGTAGCCTGGCGTATAGAGCACATAAAGGCCCTTGCGATCACCCAGCCACTCGCCGTACTCAATCAAATCTTCCACGATGGAGGTCCCGCCCTTGGCCTTCACGCCGCTGGACTTCAAATATATGTTGTAGAGCCCGCCCTTGATATTGCCGGGGGAAGGATTGTCGCGGAAGTAGTCGCCAAATTTTCGCACATAGGCTTCATAGCGTTTGAGCGCGCCCGTCAGTTTGTGCCCGACATTTTTCGTACGCGCGCGCTGGACGAGGTCAAGCATGGCGGCGCCCTGTAGCTCCGGAATCTCCGGAAGAAAAACCGCAGCCCCCGCTTTCACAAACAGATCTGCGGCTACGCCCACAGCCGGATTGGCCGTAACGCCCGACCAGCGATCCGAGCCGCCGCACTCGGTTCCGACAATGAGTTTTGATATGGATACCGGCTGGCGCTGGAATTGATTTGCGTAATGAAGCATCTTTTCCGCGGCTTCCATCCCTCGTTCGACAGTTTTCTCGCTGCCACCCAACTGTTGGATGGTGAGGTTCACGACCCGGCGGTTGTAATCCGTGACGGTATTGAGGAATATCGGCGCGGAGCATTCCACGCAGGTTTTTCCGCAGCCCAGGTCAATGTAAACTGCTGCGCCCAGATTGGGATGGCGCAAGGTATTGGTGAGTAACTGGTTTAAAATCGTGACGGCCTCGCCGTCGGGCATTCCGCATCCCGATTCGTGGATGATGGGAACGACGCCGTCGACGTTGGGGAATTTCTCGCGCGAATAGATTTCGCGGTTGGCGCGCTCGGCAATCTCTCGCACCTCGGTGGAGGAGCACATCCCCGAGGTGACGATGCCGACCATGTTTCGAATCCCCACTTCGCCGTCGGACCGCACGAAGCCGTCGAACGTCAGGGAAGAAAGGCTCGGATCCAGGGGGGGGCGCGTTGGATTGTCTTGGTATTTGGGCCTCAGTCGGGGAAGGCGAGAATGCAGGTTGCTGGCGTCAATCGGTTCGCCGGCGTTGACGGAGCGGGAAGCGAGCCCAATGGGATCACCCAGCGAGATGTAAGGTTGGCCACGTTGGATAGGCTTGATCGCAAAGCTCTGCCCGCGCAGGGTTCGATCCGAAACCGTGAAGAGTTGGCCTTCGTGCTTCAGCGGGGTATCCTTTTCGATAAAATCCACCGTTACCACGGCCACGTTGTCTTTCTCAGGCCGGATGACAATGGCAACTTCTTGCAGTTCCCGAGGTTCCATGATGACCACTTCGTTTCTTGCGGAGGCAAAGCCAAGGCTTGTTGCCCCGCGATCTCATTACGTAAACAGTTTGCGGGCTAAGCGCCAACGGCTGTCAATGCCGGGACTCGCACGCGCGATCCATAATATGCATAATACGTTATAAAGACATAGCACGCCATGGGCACCAGCATGGCCACGGCCATGCTGTGAGTCGCTTGAAAGATCAGACCCATGGCGGGCGGGGCACAGGCGCCACCGATGACAGACATGATGATGATAGACCCCCCCACCTTCGTGTTCGGACCCAGTTCCTTGATGCCCAATGCAAAAATAGTGGGGAACATGAGCGACATGAAGAAACTGGTCATGAACATAGCTCCAACGCCTAGCCAGCCCGGAAACAAAACTCCCAGGCCAACGAGCACCGTATTGATGATGCCATAAACCCCCATGAGCCGTGTGGGAGGGACGAATTTCATGAGATAAGTAGCCGTAAATCTTCCGATCCCAAAGGCCACGAGTGTTCCGGTGAGAAAATATCCCGCGATCTTTTCCGGTCGATGCGTGTAGTCCTGAATGTATTGGATGAAGTAACTCCAAGTTCCGACTTGAGCCCCCACATAAAGAAACTGGGCGAACACCCCTCGGACGAAGTGGGGGTAATGGATGAGGTCCTTGGCTTTGCCGTGCGATCGGCCATCGGCGGGATCGGCTTCTTCGGCAACTTTGGGGAACTTGGTTTTCAGGATGAGCAGCGCCCAAATAAAGATCAATGTACCGAGAACCAGATAAGGAGGTCCGACGCGGAGCGTCTCCTTGTGAAGATAGGCCGCGTAGGTGCCCGCAGCTTTGAGGGCCGCAACTTGCTGTTGGCTCAGCTCCACCCCGGAAAAAATAAAGACGGTTCCGACCAAAACACCCGAAACGGCTCCCACCGGGTTAAAGGCCTGGGAAAAATTAAGACGCCGCTCCGACGATCGAGGGTCGCCCAATAGAGCGATAAAGGAATTTGACCCGGTTTCCAGGAAGGATGCGCCACTGGCGATGACAAACAGGGCGAGGAGGAAGAATCCATACCGTTGGCTAAGAGCCGCCGGCCAGAAGAGAAATGTCCCGGTGCTGTAAAGGAACAGACCGATCACCAGCCCGGTTTTGTATCCAAATCTTTTCATTACCAGGGCGGCGGGCACGGCCAGAAGGAAGTAACCCATGTAGAAAGCGGATTGGATCAGTCCCGCCTTGAGGCGAGTAAGCTCAAACGACTTCATGAACTGTTTAATCAGAATGTCATTCAAGTTGCTGGGAATACCCCAAAACAAGAAAAGGGCAGTCACCAGAAAAAACGGCAACAGACTCCCAGCCGGAAAAAGTGGAGGGTGCTGATCCGCTTTGGTGTTCACATCCCGTGTGGGCATATGTAAAGCTCCGATTTCGACGATAGCAGGCTCTGTAATTTTATTCTGGACAGTAAGTGAAGGTCATCCGCGCGCTGGAGTTTGCGTGACGCGCGGCGCCGTGCGACTTACTGTGCGAGGGAATGCCCCCAGCAAAGCCACATTCCCAGCGGCATGACCATTCCCCTGAGTCCTGCGACCTCATAATATCGCAGGTCGCGAGAATTGGCACATTTTCTCTATTGGCGGTTCGGCCTGACGCGGTTCTGCGGCGTGTAATGGGGCTTACGATCCTATCGCCCTAAGTCTCCAGATCCTTGGTATCGAGTGTTCCCGCCAGCCTGAGCCGCTCAAAAATTGCGGCGGTCTCGCGGATGCCATCTACCAGCGGCGTTTGGTGGCTGTCCCCCAAATCATGGCGCAGAGCGCTATCGTCAAAGTCGTACGAGACGGGCAGCGGCTTGCCTTCCGCCTTAATCAGCGTTTGAGAATTCGGCAAAAGCTGTTCCAAGATCGTCAGGAAATTATTGATTTGCATCACGTCGCCCCGCGGGGTATAGACCTTTGCACCGGTCAGGCCCGCTTCCGCGCAACGAATAAAGGTGTGGGCGGTGTCGCGCACATATTGCAAGTCCAACCCGCCGGTAAAGTGAATCGTATAGGGCTGGCCGATAATGGCGGCTTTGATGGCCTTGGTGGGGCCGGAGGTTATTCCCCGGTCGCGCCCCACGCCGTAAACGGAGCCGGGGCGAAGCCCCACGCTGGAGAGACCGTCACTTTGGAAGTAAACCCGCGCATTCCCCTCATTGCACTGCTTAAAAACGCCGTAATGCGTCCCCGGCAGAAGGGGGGCGCCCTCCGGTACGGTAACGCCGCCGTACGTTTCTTCCGGGCCAAATACCGCTGCGGAACTGGCGTAAACGATGCTCTGGATCAGGTCGCGCCGCCGCCGGGCCACCTCAAAAACGTTTAATGTCCCGATCACATTGATCATTGCGCCGCGCAACGGGTCGGCAGCGCAAAAGGGCACCTGGATTCCCGCCAGATGGAGAACGTGCGTAACGCCGTGGTCCGCGATGGCGCTTTCCACATCTTTGAATTGGGTGATGTCGCCCTGGAGGGGGTGAACGGAAGCCATTTGGTCCGGGGTTAGCAGCGCGGCCAGGCGCGCTGATTCCGTGTCAATATCAAAAATAAACGGTTGGTCGCCGCGATCCACGAGTTCCTTGACGATCCATGCGCCGATGAATCCTTTTGCGCCCGTGATGAGAAATCTGCGGGCGGAATGAGGAACAGGACTGCTTTGGTTATTTTGCGTCATGCTTTGGCATTATATGCGTTGGCGAAGGTGAGTCAACTTACTGCCTATTGCCTACTGCCCGCTCCGCCTGCGGGGGGCGAATCAGCAGAAGGACGCTGAGCGTCGCCAGCAGAGGCACCGTTGCCGCCAGGAAGAACGCGGGGTAATACGAAAACTTATCCACGAGCCATCCCACCAGTAGCGTGAAAAGAGCTCCGGCTAAGCCTGCGCCGAGCCCGCTTACGCCGGTCACCGTAGCGACGACATCTTGCGGGAACAAGTCGGAGGGAAATGTAAGACCCATGGTTGACCAGCTCGCATAACCCCAGACGGCAAAACTTATCAGGAAGAGTGCCCCGTAAGGGTTGTGGGTGGTGGCAGCAGGGATTCCAGCTAGAATCGGCAAAGAGCTGATGACGCAGACCCATTTCCGTGCGCGCACCACGGGCATGCCGCGCTTGATCAGGAAGCCGGAGGCGAAGCCCCCCGTGAAGTTTCCGATATCCGCCGCAACGAAGGGAAGCCACGCGAAGGCCGCTATCTGTTTCAGGCTGAACCCTCGCGCGTCACTAAGGTATTGCGGCAGCCAAAAAACATAGAACCACCAGATGGGGTCGGTAAGAGAGCGGCCCAGGACGATCCCCCAAACGTTGGGCTGCTTCAGCAGGCTCAGCCAGCGGGCCAAGCCTTTTTGGGCCGAAACCATACTGGTGTCGCGTCCCGCCACGATGAGCGCGTGCTCCTCAGTGGTGACTCGCGGATGGCGGTCCAAAGGGTAATAAACAGTGAGCCATACAATGAGCCAGAGAAAGCCCAGCAGCCCGGACAGCACGAAGGCGTACCGCCACCCGAGAAGAATGGCAACCCAGGGCACCGACAGAGCGGCAATCGCGCCGCCGACACTCGAGCCACTATCGAAAACCGCCACGGCTACGCCGCGCTCTTTAGCCGGAAACCACTCGGCGACGGTCTTACTGGCGCCGGGCCAGTTGCAGCCCTCGCCGATGCCCAAAAGAAAACGAAATACCCCAAAGGAGAAGACCGAGTTCGCGAGGCCGGTCAGCATGCTGATGACTGACCACCAGATGACCGCCAAGGCCAGTCCCAGGCGTGTGCCAATGATGTCCAGAAGGACGCCACCAATCAGCCACATGCCGGCGTAAGAAATCTGGAATGCCGAAAAGACTCGGGAAAGGTCAGTGTGGCTGAGGTGGAGCTCCTGAGTAATGACCGGCGCCAGCACAGAGAAGGTCTGGCGGCTGATGTAGTTGATTACCGTGGACCCGAAGATGGTCCATACAATCCACCAGCGAATTCGCTTGGAAGCCATAGATAGGAAACCGCCGCTTTGGGTTTCGACCGGCCCTGCTTCTGCAAGAAATTCGCGGCACAATACCACACCCCACGGAACTTTGTCAGCGCTTTTTGGCAAGCAACGGCAAGGCTTTCGATTGCTTTGATAATCCCGATTCAGATAGAGTAAGCGGCGTTGTCGCGCGCCACCCCGTTTGACGCCATTACCCATTCTTTCTGGAGTTATCCCATGCGACCTGCAAAAGTGACCTTAATTACTCTCTTCGGCCTGCTTGCCAGTTGCCTGCCGGCCTTTGCCGAAAACGCCCAAGTGTGGCAGGATTCCCTGGAGATACCTACTTACCCGCTGGGCGCAGAAGATCCGAATCCGCCGTTTCCTCTGGCGGACCAGCGGCGCATCTACCCGTACACGCTGCTTGATGATTTGACCGACCGGCGCGAGGCGAAGAGCTACAAAGCCGTGTATCTGGAGAATGAGTTTCTCAAGGCAACGGTTCTGCCCGAATTGGGTGGGCATCTTTATTCCCTGTATGACAAAGTTAATAAACGTGAAGTGTTTTACCGTAACCATGTAGTGAAATACGGCCTGGTATCGCTGCGGGGTGCGTGGGTGTCTGGCGGCATGGAGTTCAATTTTCCCAACGGGCACACAGTAGTGACGGTTTCACCCGTAGCCTTTACGACGATGCAACATTCCGATGGCAGCGCCACAGTGGTGGTGGGTGACGTCGATCTGGTTACGGAGATGCATTGGGAAGTGGCGTTGACGCTTCGCCCCGGGCAGGCGCGCTTGGAGCAGCATGTAACACTCTTCAATGACACCGGCCTGACTAACCTTTACTGGTATTGGGCGAACGCAGCGGTTCCAGCTACGGACGATATGCGATTCATTTACCCCATGCGGGAAGCGAACCCGCATTCGCACGAAGAGATTTGGTCGTTCCCGCTCCACAACGGCGTGGATTATAGCCGGTACAAGAACATTCGCCAGCCCACCTCGCTGTTTGGCCGCCAAGTCCATCGCGATTTTTTCGGGGCCTATTACGAGAAGTCGGATTATGGCGTTGTGCATGTGGCAGACTTCCGGGAGGTCTTGGGGAAGAAGACTTGGACCTGGGGTGTGGGCGACGATGGGTTGATTTGGACGGACCTCCTTACCGATCACGATGGGCCTTACAACGAAATTCAGGCGGGGCGCTTCGAAACCCAACTGAACTCTGAATTCATGTCCCCTCGCCGCGTGGAATCCTTCACCGAATTCTGGTATCCCCTGCAAGGGCTGGGGGGCGGGTTTGTAGAGGCCACACCGCGTGTAGCTTTGAATGCCCGTTTTTTCGAGGCCGCGGCGGGGATGACTCAGCGCGTGGAGTTTTCGCTTTTTCCGACAGAGGCGATCCCCGACGTGCGCATGCGCGTGAAGCTGGGAACCCTGATTTTGAAGGATTACGGCCCCTTGGCGCTCAAGCCAATGACAACGCTGAAGGTGAGCGTGCCGGTAACGGATTTGGAAGCGGCCAAAAGCCAAATCGAAATCTCCGTGACCGGACCGAATGGCCAAGCGCTATTGCAATGGTCGGGCGCGGATCCGATCGATGGCAACCCTGATTTCGTTCCCGCCGCCGGCGTCCCCGCCGCTCCTCACAAGCCGGCCGAGGTAATGAGTGTGGAAGAGCTTTTCTTGTCAGGCGTCGAGGCGGAGAAGGACGGCAGCGAACACACTGCGCAGGCTACCTACCTCGCAGTCCTCAAACGCGATCCCGGCTATATTCCAGCCTTGATCAAGATGGCATCGCATGAACTCCGGGCCGGGAACTTCCTCTCGGCGGAGGGCTTTCTTGCTCATGCCCTGGCCCGCGACGACCGCAATCCGGAGGCGCTTTACGCCGCCGGATTGGTCTACCATGCCGCGCATCGCTGGTCGCAAGCGCAGGACATGTTTTGGGCTGACATTCGTTTTGGAGGCGATCCGGCTCCCGCTTATGCCCAGCTCGGAGAAATCGCCGTGACCTTACAGGAATACAGCCATGCGGTCCCGTTGCTTTATCAATCGCTTAGTCACAACCCGGGAGATGCGATGGCGGCCGCCGACCTCGCAGTGGCGTTGCGCCTTGCCGGGCGGACCACCGAGGCGGAAAAGACCATTACGCAGGCTCTGCTGCAAATGCCCTTGCTGCCCTACGCGCGCGCGGAACGCTGGATCATCCAGACCGCGAAGGAAAAGGCAGGGCAAAAGGCGGCTTCGCACACGCCGGAGGATTGGACGGAGCCTTACCCTGCCTCCGCCGAAACTTTCTTGCAGGTCGCCGCGTGGTACCGCATCCTCGGTGACGTGGATGATTCCGACGCAGTCTTGCACCTCGCTTTGAAGCGTCTGCCGGCACCAGCGATTACTCCCTTGGTTTATTACTACCTGGCCGCCAACGCGCGCGAGAAGGGGGCTGACGAGCGGGCCGACGATTTCGCTCGTCAAGGGGAGGCGGCCTCCTACGCCAAGGTTTTTCCCAATCGCCTGGCTGATGCGGAGGTGATCGACAACCAGTTGCGCGACCATCCCCTGGACGCACATGCCTTGTTCTTCATGGGCAATTATCTTTTCGCTCATGGGCGTTACGAAGAGGGAGCGCAATCCTGGGCACAGGCTTTTGGGCAGGGTTTTGATTATTCGGTAGTGATGCGGAACCTCGGCCTTTATGCCTGGCGTGTGAAGAACGACTTACCGGATGCCGCATCGTTTTACGAGCAGGCCGTGAAGCTGGCCCCGGAAGATTACCGGCTTTACGCGGATCTGGATGAGATCTATTTCCGACTGGGCAGCGCCGGCCGCCGCGAGAAATTATTCGCGGAGGCGCCCGCCTCCGTTCGCGACCGCGACACGGTATTGGTGCGCCGGGCGCTGCTGCTGACGCAGGAACGGCAATACGACCGCGCAGTGGGACTTTTGATGGACCACCACTTCAAGCCTTGGGAAGGTGGGGTGCGCGTCCGTGAAATGTACGTGCTGGCGAACTTCGAAAAGGGCCGGCGGGCGATGGATGACAATCTGCCGGCGGTGGCAGAGGCCGCCTTCCGCAAGGCGCTCGAGTATCCGCATAACCTTGGTTCCGGCAAACCCGACAAGCCGCACGATGAGGAAGTTTGGTTCTGGTTGGGCGAGGCCCTGAGAGCGCAAGACAAGGCTGACCCCGCCCGCGAGGCATGGACGCAGGCGGCCGAGGAAGGCCGGGATACCTCCCCGCTGGCCGACTTGTACCGCGGTTTGGCCCTGCGGCGGTTGGGACAGGATGAAGCCTCGGCAAAGACCTTGGGCCCGCTGATGCAAGTGAGATTGGGAGAGAAACGTGCCGCTGTAGATTTCTATGCTGCGGGCTTGCTGGATTTGTATGAACAGCACAGTCCCGAAGCGGCGGCCAAGTTTATGGCCGCCCTTGCCGCCAACCCGGAATTCTGGCAAGCGCGGCTAATGCTGGATCGCGTGGCCCATTAGCTCCATCAGCGTGTAATATCAGGCCGTTGCCCAAGAAAGGTCCTTCGAGGATAGCACCTGCTCAGGGGGAATCTCCAGGGGACGCAACTCGGAGGCGAAGAATTCGGCCGCCATTTCACGTCGGAGCCCTCGCGATCAGCTCCAACCTTGCCGGTCGGCCTTGGCTTGCTTTGCGGCAAGCGGATCGTGCATAGCTTTCGTGCGTTCGCGAACATTTGCAGCCTGCTTCCGGCCATCGGGTGTCGCGTCAATCAACTTTTCGAGGTTGACCGCGAATTGGGGTGCAAATACGCCGCGGATTTCGCCAAGCAACGGCTCGATTTTCGAGAAGACGACGATGTGCTCGCTATGGGTATTTGCAAAAAGGTCCAGGCTAATGGCGCCGTCGTTGACAAGCGCCGCGGCCATGTCCCAATAGGACACCACCGCCCGTAACTGGCCGCTGTGCTCGTTAAACATCCCTTCGTTAAAGTCAGCTATCGATTGCGGATTGAAATCCCGAAAATACCAATCTCGCGCTTTGCGCAACGAGTCTTCCCTGCGCAGTTCGTACAGTTTCAGGATGAGAGCGGCTTCGTCTTGCTTGGACATAGAAATGAATCCTCCATCTTGGGTTATGGCGCTATCGGTACGTCCTTCGCAAAGCTAATGTAGCAAACGCAAGCGCCAATCGTCCAGGCGGGACCTGACAGCTAGCGCCCCACCGTCGCGCGCCGTCCGCTCCAAGCGCAGGTCGATCCCATTATGGTATTTCGGCGCCTGACGCAACTGCCGACCAACCTTGGATGCCACCCATCTCGCATCTCCACATCGAGCTCGTCCCGCCATGTTGGGATCATCATGCCCCGATGAAGTACATCGAGATGCCAAAGGGCAAACTAGTTGCTCTTGCTCGCCGTGTTCCTGAGCACGAGCACCAGTATGCGTCCGTCGGAGTGAAACTCCCCGCCTGTCGCGGTCTTGGCAGTAGTCAGCGGATCGGCCGGCGTAACGTGACCCCGCTGGATAACGAGCCCCGTTCCCGAAAGAGTGCCATTCACGTATTCACGTTCGCCATCGATTGCCGGATCGATCTTGTGCGTCACGCCATTGTTCCGCTGGTCCCGCTCGAATCCGATATCGTGCGTAGCCGCCACGCACCACAGCGGCCGCCCGTCGACCTCGTACGGCGATTTCCAGACGCGCAAGTGATGCCGTGACATCGCCACCTTCACCGGCTCGCCGTGTGCGAATCCATAGTCCTGTGGCCGGTTGAAGAGAAAGAGCGTGCTCATCGGCATCGTCAGGTAGTCCTTCTTCTCGATCGTTCCCCTCACGGCATTCAGCATTGCACTCCCCACCGACTTATCCACCTGGACCCATCCGGCGGTAGTGAATACCTGAACCACCTGATCCTGTGTTCCCACGATCAAGACGTTGACCATGTCGCCGGGTTTCCCGTTGGGATCGGAGTTGCGCCGCGGGATTTTGCTCAGCAAATCGGGGGTGATGCTTGGAAGGCGGGTCTCCGCTGGACCGCCAACGCTGGTGGCATCCGCTGAACCCTCGTTCAATACTTCGACCGTTACGTGGAAACTTCCGTCCGCGGTCGAGGCTTCGCTCATACTCTGATTGATCCCCAGGAACAGTCTTCCTGCCACGGGCACGTCGTATTCCTTGCTTGCGCCCACCAAGAACGCCTGCGCATAAGCGTCAGAACCGATTCGGCCGATCAGCGCACCGTGGCCGGCATCCTTTACGGCGTATTGGTGGATCAGGTCAGCCCATCCACGCGGGAGCCCGTCCGGACCAAACGTCCCCAAGGTTCGCGACTTTCCTTTGTACGATGTGTCAGGCGGATAAGTGATTTTCCCGGTGGCCGTGAACCGCAGCTTCGCCCCTCCGCGCACGTTGACATTCGTGTCCACCCAGACATTTGTCCCGGCCACGTCGATCTCGTACGACTTGCTGCTGCCCGTATTCGGGGGAGCCGCTTGTGCCCGGACCGCTGGGCCCGGACACACCATGGCCGCCGTACCCAACAGCAGCGCCGCAAACCTAATCCATGTCTTGCTCTCCGTAATGTTCATGTTCCTCTTGGGGACCCAGGTTTTGGAGCGTTATCCCTTTTCCTCAAGAATTCGTGCTCAAAATCTGGTCGTAAGCACAGTATGTTGACTCACACAAAGAATCATACCACGCGGGCTTCCGTTAGGCTCCGGCATTGGCACCGCGTGGGGCGAGCAGTTGCACCAGACCTCGGGACGCCCGATATTCTGAGAGTCCTTGAAATCCCGGCGAATCCAAGTGTGTCGTTTGGACCTCCTACGGGATCGAACGACACGTCTAAACTGTCCGGGAGATACCATAGCTCCAGAAACACAAATGTCGCCGTTTCAGGCCTCTAACCGGAGTCTCTCACCACGCAGGGAAGTGTGTGGTCAAGATACCCTTGCGGGAGTGCCGGTTATCCTTTTCGGTCAGCAACGCGGGCTGACCCAAGCAACAAGTTTTTGTGAAACGGGACGAGCACGCAGGACACTATTACTAGAGTACCAGAAGGCTCGCAGAGTTCGGCCGGGAATCCCCAGTTGTGTCCGGAATTTGCTGATTTGACGGGGTCCGAAGTCGGCCGAGGCCCTTGGGGCTTAGTAAGCTGCGTTGAGGTGCAATATGTTCCTGGCCGTTCTGATTCTGATCTTATCGACGAGTCTCTTTTTCTTCTATCTTGAGGTGGTCTGCCAGAAGATCTTGCGGCGGCAGTTTGCGCAGGAATCTTGCCAGGCGATCGTCAACGCCAACAGCTTGGAATTCCCTTCGGTTCGTAAGGCCCTCAAGGAGTTCGGCCTTCCCGTGGAATACCCGCGGCTCATGGTGACCCTCAGATTGGACTTCCTGGTTCTCACCTATCTCATCAAAAACGCTGGCAAAGTTAACCAACGCTACACCTACGATGAGCGCCTCTTGATCCTCTACTTTATGTTAGTTTTCGTTTCCCTTGTCACGCGTCATTGGCTGCGGTTGCGGGAAACGCCGGCCGCCTTGGAGTTGATCGCCATCCTCGAGTACTTCGCGAATGTCGTGGGCGTGCGCGCGAATACAGTTCGCCTCGGAAACCTGACCGCTTCCGATTATCTTTCGAGTCTTTAGCATCCATTCCTAACAGGGTCCTTGTCTCCATCCGAATCTCCATTGCCCGGCCGCCTCAGATCGGTCGCTGGCCTTGGACCCTAGCTTAATTCCATAAATCGGGCTCAACCAAAGTTGCCTTGATCTGCCGCGATGCTGCCACTCCCTTTGCTTTAACAACCCCGCCTGCCGCCCGAATCTCATTTGAAAGGAGATGAATGCCGCGAACTCCACATCATGTTGATCGACGATGACATTGAGAACGCCTTCTCCAATTCCTGCGCTTGGCGGACGGCCAAGGAGTTCATGGCGTCGGCCCTCGCGGACGCAGCCCGCTGACCTTTTACCGAGCCTTTATTTGTACCGCCTGCCTCATGCAAGGTCTTACAAAGGGTTTTGCAATAGCTTCTAAGCGGTTCCGAGGTGGAAAATAGGATTAACTCCAGCAGCGCTTGCCAACAGCTTGGCGCTTTCTTGTTCAGTGACGGGTTCGAACTGCTGGCCAATGTCCATCCCCAACCGGAAATATCTCTCATCGCCCGGAGGGATGGCTGCGGTGATTGGTCGTGATAGAGTCCAGCGATATCCGAGAGCTGCTTGATGCGGAAAGTCGGCTGGCTCATACCAGCATTTTGGATGAGGGTGATCGCTCTTTTCGCCTTGGGGCCATGTAGACCTGGCCATTCCTTTCAGGGCCAAGATTCCTATCTCTTTCTCTCGCGCCTTCTGGATGACCTGTGGTCCAAAGTTTGCTTGAGAGAAGAGTACAAAGTTAATCGGGAACAAAATCGTATCGAATCTGAAGCGGTCCATCGCCGCCAGAGCCACTTCCACCGAATGTGCCGAAAAGCCAATGAATCGCACCTTCCCTGCCTTGCGGGCGGCTTCGAAGGTCTCCATGGCGCCATTCGGGCCGAGGATCTGGTCGAGTTCTGACATCTTGGTCAAACCATGAAATTGATAGAGGTCCACGTGGTCGGTGCGAAGCAAGCGCAGGGATTCTTCGAGCAACTTGGCGCAGCCATCCTTGGTCCAATCTTCTTCCTTGCAAGCCAGGAAAACGTTCTTGCGGTACGGCTCCAGAGCCGGCCCCAGGCGAGCCTGCGCGTCCTCATAGCTGGGCGCCACATCAAAGTAGTTGATGCCGTGGTCCACTGCCTCCGCCACGATATTGTTGGCAAAAGACTGGCTGTTGTTCATCACCACGATTCCACCAAAGCCCACGATGGAAAGCTCTTCGCCGGTCTTTCCCAACTTCCGCCTCGGAATTGGCTTCGCGTTGTCCCCTGCATCAGACGCCTTAGCGAGCGGGGTGAGAATCGCGTCTGAGGCGGCCAAACCTGCCGCTGCCGTGGTTCCCTTCTTCAGAAAGTCTCGCCTGTCCATAGCCCACCTCCGTTGAAGAGAGATAGGATCCCCCCTCAACTACCAAAAATACCCCTGACATTTCTTCTAACACTGTTGGAGCCGCTCGTCAATGTCCACCCACGACCTCAGGGAGGAGAGTATGCGGAAGCTTCACCTCAGAGCGTCCGGCACTGTGGGGGCGGACTACTTCCACCTCTTCGTCAACCGGCGTGCTTACACCCTCCAGTCCAACCGGCCGCATCCGGAAAGCGCATAGCATTACCGCTACCGTCCCAAGGACAAAAAGCCGGCCATGGGCTCAGCCTGACATTGGGCACAATCCGCCGCCATCTGGAAGGCGAAATCACCATCGGCTTCTACTCGATCAACCTCGCCATATAGCGCTCGAAGTGAGCGGTTAACGACGCGGACAATGTGGACCTCCTCAAGCTCAGCTTCCACTTCAGGCTGGATGGGGTGGTGTCGGCTCTTGAGAACACCCATTGGGGTGAACATCTCTGGATATTCTTGGCAGAGTCACTCCCAGCACGGGATTGCCGGATTTAGCTTTGAAGTCTTGCCCTGCAGATGGCGAGAATGCGACCTTCGGCCCACGAATTTTAGGACCTCGGCTCGAAACTGGGCGCTGGCCTCCTTTAAAATCCGCTGCTTAATGGAGGTACTGGCCGCAATGTGTATCACCCAATTGGCCAACAGCCTAGGGGGGTGGACGGAAGTGCTTGAAAACATGGCAGGGGTGGAGGGACTCGAACCCCCGACCCTCGGATTAGAAATCCGATGCTCTATCCGGCTGAGCTACACCCCCGCAGGTTCTTAGCTTACTTCAATTGGCGGGCTTTGATCAAACCTTCGTCCTGTTGGATGCACAGGTCCCTATTCTAACCAACGAAACGACCGGCAATCATAAATCCGCCCTCAAAGCGCTCGGCAACCTCACGCAGGGCCGATCTATCGAACAGTTGGACGTTGTAATACTCAAAGGAAGGAGAGCAACGTTAAAGCTTAGCCCTCTCACGTCGCTGAAATGTCTCGATTCCGTTCGCGCATTCTTCCGGTTCTGTGTCGAGAACGCGTGGGTGTCGGAGAACGTCACGGCCAAGCTGCAGGCACCCAAAGTGATGCCGACGTCACCCCTACCATGCAGCGAACAAGAGATGGCAAGCATCCTCGCAGCACCCGAGGTTTGTGGCAAGGGCTGCAAGGGGCCGCATTACCCCCGGGCAGAGAACAGGCTGAGGATCAGAGATTTTATCCCGGCCCCGCGTTACATGGGGATGGGGAATGGCGACGTGGTGGCTTTGCAAGAAACAGAGTTCAAAATGGAAACATATTTCCCTCTACCCAGGAGGCGGGCACTCCGCTCTATCCGCCACTCCCGGAGTCTGTCTTGGGGGCCTTGGATCAGGCGTCGAGGATCAATCCTCATTTCTGAATTGTGCAATTTCCGTACGGCCGAAAGAGGTTCCTCCTCTGTAGTTTATTACGTCAGACAAATATGGCGGAGAGGGTGGGATTCGAACCCATTAGCATGTTTTAGAATCTGTAAGTTACAGATAATTAGTGTCTATCTTGTCGGTAGTGTCGGCCACAGACGAAAGACTAGCACAAAATTAACACAAATATGTAAAGCTTTGACTGGACAGTGCCCCCCGCCCGCATGGTACCTTCGTGCCATTGACAGGCAGGCATAGCTTGATATACATGTATACCTATGAAGCGCACAAGTCTATTTCTCAAGACGGGCCAAATCAAACAACTCAAGGCAATTTCTAAGCGGATCGGCGTACCCGTTGCCGAGCTTATCCGTCGTGGAATTGAAGAGATTATCAACCGGTACAAGGTCGAGAAAAGGGAGGGTGTGAATCATGGCGAAGAACCAAAGGAATAAAGGAAAAGAAAAAATATTGGGAGATTTGTATCAGATTCAAAGCTCCCTGAAAAACGTAGCTAACGATGGAATTGAAGTCCCACGCGAGAGGATAGCGGCCACGGCCTGCACGCTTCAGATTCTTTGGGAAGATATCGATAACGACGCGCTAGAGGCTAATGATCTCGCGGAGATTTGCTCTGGCGCGAACAGGGTGCTTGAAACGTGTGATGTCCGTATCAGGGAGCAGCAAAAGGAACTGCGGACACTCCATTCGCTTGTCGGAGAAATGATAGAGCAGGTCGAGGCAGCCTAATTCCGAGCCTGGGCCGGATCGACAAACGCCGCCTTTCCTGGCGGCGTTTGCTTTTGATGGCGAAAGTATATTTTCGTTCCATGTGGCAGTTTCCGACGTTCTTATATGAGGGAAGAAGGTGCATGGACTATATGTCTGGTACTAAAGCACTATCCCGGTCTCGTGTCAGAAAAAAACTGGAATAAGATGAGAGGAAATGAGAGGTTTCTGGTGTTCTTCTATAGGGGAAGAATATTGGTTAATTGTTCGGTGGTGATGGGCCAAGCCCGAATGGTCAATTGACTTAGGAATGGCCGCATCTTGCTAATTGATAGCGAGGATTTTCTCGGAGAAGCGGGAATGGCAGGGGAATCAACAGATTTATCAACAGACTTATCAACAAGCTACGCAATAGATGAGTCGGTTGCAAAAAACGCTGCAAGTTTAATTAGTGTGGAGTCAGCACAGTGAGCGGGGTTATCCGATTAAAGCTTAAAATCTGGCTGCCGAATGGCGGCCTTTTCTATTTGGCCACAAGGCCGAACGTGTCAAACGGAGGTCTTTATGTATCCACCGAATTTGAAAGTAGCGTTACGGGTGAGACGTATCTCGCAAAGGACCCTTGCCATAGTGTTGCACATTTCGCCTGGCAATCTTTCTGACCGTTTGAACGGTATCGGGCCGGAACTCGCGCCACATGAGAAACAAAGGGTTGCGGAGCTACTAGGCTTTGATAGCCTTTGGCTCTTTGAACCTATGCACATTCCAGCACATGCGGGATTCCAGCGACGGGAATTTGAAATTCTGTGCCCTGCAACCGAAACGCGAGGCTAGAAATGGAGGTATTAACAATGTTGTTCGACCGTAAGAAAAAAAATGCGGCTTGCGTGCTTCCCGATGAAACGCTCAAGCGCATCAGACGATGGCGGCATTTGGCTGTTTTCCCGAGTGAAAACCCCGTCAAGGTTTTGACCGACACACTTGCGACTCACGGGCGCGCCGCGTATGAAGAGGCTACGCGGGAAATGTTGCTTGCGATGCGGCAAAGATTCGGAACCCGGCCCGGTTATTCGATACTGGTCGGTGTCTATGCCGATCCACGCTTTGGCCGAATGCTGTCTTTGGCACCGAGTCCACGAGAAGGCCAAGATTTTATTCGATTAGATGGGGGTGTACTGCACCCTACAAAGGAGGGCGAAGAAGACGTAAGTTGGCCGGAAGATGTCGCTTTTGCCCACAGTGCCGCACTGCGCCCCACAAGGGAGGTTACGAACAATGCAAACTGAACGGAGATATTCGGAGTTCCGGGTTTCCGCATCGGGTGGAATCGCGGGTTACGCGGCGGTCTATAACCGACCCAGCGAAGATTTGGGAGGGTTTCGTGAGGTCGTAAAGCCTGGAGCGTTTACGCGCTGCTTGGCGGGCAACCCGGACGTGCGCTGCCTCTTTAATCACGATTCCAATATGCTGTTGGGGCGCACGACGGCGGGAACTCTCCGGCTATCGGAGGATCGGATAGGGCTTTACTTTGATTGCGACCTTCCCGACACCCAGGTTGGGCGCGATGTGCGGGCCAGCATCAAGCGCGGCGATATTACGCAATGCTCTTTCGGCTTCACCGTTCAAGGGCAGAATTGGATTGATGGAAAAGACGGCAACGGCAATCCCACAAGCACGCGGGAATTGACGGATGTTGACCTGTTCGACGTGTCGCCCGTGACTTACGCGGCCTACCCGCAGACTTCGGTTTCCGCCCGGCAGCAGCAGACTATGCCATCGGCGCTGCTTTGGCCGGAGGGTCAGCCGGCAGAGGTGCGCAAGCGGCAATCCACTCCGCGTAAAGTTGTGGCTCCGGCGCAAGCGGCGCTGCCCGTGAATCCAACGACACCGGGTAAGAGCGGGTTTATGGCCGCCATAGATAGCTGTACTACAGACAGTCAGCGCGCTGCGGTTATCGCTCGCAAGCTGACTATTTTGACCGGCAAAGATGAAGGGAGAAAAACGACGATGAGATATGGTTCTTCAATGACCGCAGCAGAGGCTGCCGAGGTTCGAACATACTTAAAGACCGGCAGTTTTGAGCAGCGGGACCTTACCAGCTCCACGGGTGGGGTGTATATTCCCGAGGCATTCAACAGCATGGTTTGGGATGCAATGCGTTCCTATGATGCTGTGTTCTCGGACGATTTTTCGACTGTGGTCGAAACAGATTCCGGCGGCCCGTATGACCTGTTCGCGTTGGACGATACGGAGACGGCGGCCCAAATCGTGGGTGAGGGAACAGGAAGCGGGGAAACCGACCCAACCCTATTCAGGGTTCAATTGGGGCAAGCCCCGCTTTGGGATTCGAAGGTTGTGGCAACTTCCAGTGCATTGTTAAAAGATAGCGCCGTTGACTTGCTTGCGATGCTATCCAAGGCGCTGGGCTTGCGCTTGGCGCGCGGAATTGCTCCGAACTTGATTGCCACCTTACTGGCGGCGTCGGACCTTGGCGCAGTCGCGAATGGTGATCCTAATTCGGCCTCTCCTTCCGGGGCTACTCAAGTCGGTTATCCTGATTTGATTTCGCTCCGCACATCTGTCAATCCCGCGTGGAGGGCATCGGGCAAGTGCGCTTGGCTGATGAACGATAACACTCTGGCGGCGCTGGATTTCCTTATGGACCAAAACGGAAGGCCTATAATTCATCCAATCTACGTCAACGGAAAGCGCATCCTCTTGGGCTATCCCGTGGGGATTTGCCCTTCACTCCCAAACATCGGGGCAAATGCTAGGCCGATTCTTTTCGGGGCTCTGGGCTATTTCGTGGTTCGTGTGGTCAAAGACGGCGGCGAGATGGAATCGGGCCGGTTGATCCGCATCACGGAGGCGGAAGGCTATATCGAAAATTTATTGGTCGGTTTTAAGAGCTTTCTGCGGTGTAATGGCGCTCTATTGGCGGCGCAAGCTGGTAGCCCGGTAACGACTGACTCCCCGGTCCGGTTTTTGCAGAACGCGGCCTAAACGGGCATGCCCGATTGGTAATGCGGGCTAGTGGTGGCTGGGGAAGTGGCGGCTTGGTAAGCCCTCACTTCCCCGGCTTGAAAGGAAGCTGAGATGGCATGGAAACGACCTGGCACGGTTCCACGTGTTGGTTTCGAGGACAGGGTGCTAAGCATCTTAGGCGACGGGGGAAGCCTTTCAAGATTTGAATTGGAAGAATTGGCAGGTCCCCGGAATGGCTGGTGGTCAGAGCAGAATTTAGCGATGTTTACGGCGGCGCTGCGCTCACTTGTGCGGCGCGGTGTCATTGTGTGCGAGGGCCGGTTTCGGCTGGCGCATATCCCCGCGCTGGGAAAAAGTTAATGAGTAAATCGCAGATCGGTAAGAGTCCGGCTTTTAGGTTTTATTCGGCGGACTTCGTGATGGACACACAATCATGGACGGCAGAGGAAGTAGGCGTCTATGTTCGGCTGTTGTGCTCAGAATGGGTCAACGGCAGCATTCCTCCAATGCCGGATGCCGATAGCACAGCCAATGGCACAGCCAATGGCACAGCTATAGCGGAGCCAATGGCAAGCGTGAAGCGTGCGCCTAACAGACTTGCTCTAATCGCTGGAGTGTCTGAGGACACGCTTCGCCTTGTGTGGCGGCAAGTGGGGGAAAAGTTTTCCAAGGGGGAAAACGGAAATTTAGTCAATGCCCGGTTGGAGCATGAGCGGGAAATGCAAGCGGCATATAGAGATGGCAAAAGCAATGCTGGCAAAACGGGCGCTGAGAAGCGCTGGAATTCCAGCCGCACCGGGTTAACCGATAGCAGAGCTAATGGCAAACGCATAGCACAGCCAATGGCACAGCCAATGGCAAACGATAGCTGTTCGTCTTCGTCTTCGTCTTCGTTTTCGTCTTCGTTTTCTATAAAAGAAAAACAAGGCGCTTGCAGCGCTTCAAAAGACGAAGAATTGCCTGTTTGGGAGAGTGAAGAGGAACATCGGGAACGCGTAATGCGAGAAGACGTGTCGGCGATTACCAAGCAAGAGGAAGAGCAAAACGTTGAGCAGATATGGGCGAAAGTCGAGGAGACGCCGGAAGGCGCAAAGATTGTCTCGGATTTGCTGGGGTATTGCAGGCCAAACACAGGGCGGCGGGGGGGTATGGGGTCTAAATAGCTCTTATGCTGCCTCCCGTAGACCGCTGTCCCAATCCAGCGCACACGTGGACGAAATTAGCAAGATGGTATGGGCTACAAAGTACTTTTCAATGCAAATCGAAGGTGGATTAGGCTAGCTAATCTAGTCTAAAGAAAGGCGATAGGGATGGCATTCTCACTCGGAAGTATTTTTGTTGAACTGACGTGCAACACAGCGAAGTTTCTAAGCGGCATGGATAAGGCCAGTGTTGCGGCAAAGAAGACGGGCAGGGACATACGCACGGGCCTGGGGGAAGTGGGCGGAGCGCTCGCTAACCTGGGCGCGGTTGGCAAGCAGGTTGGCGGAGTGCTTGAAGGCTTGGGGAGTAAGGCCGCACAGGCGTTTGACGTGGCGGCGAGTAAGGGGCGCGGGCTGGGCACGCTTATGTTGGGCTCGATGCTCGGCGGTGCCACGGCGCTCGCAGGCGGCATGTTCGCGCTGGCGGATCACGCGGCGGCGGTCGGTTCCAAGATTTTTGAAGCATCGGAAAAGACAGGGATCGGCGCGGCGCAGATGTCCGGCTTGATGGCGATTGCGAAAGAGACGGGCGGAGACTTTGATTCTCTCACCACATCTCTTGCGCGGGCTGGGGTGAATTTGGAAAAGGCTATTATCCAGCCCGGAACGGACTCCGCAAAGGTTCTTAAGCAGGTAATGGCCGGAGCTTTTGATGCCTCGGGTAAGGGTCTTAAGCCCATGGGAGACGCCTTACAGGTCGTACTGAAAAATATATACGCGCTACATACCCCCGCTGAGCGTGAGGTAGAGTTGCAAGCATTACTAGGGAAGGGTTGGATGCAAAATGTCTCAACGCTCAAGCTTCTGGCGGAGCAGGGATATGGTCCGGCTGAGGCCGCGGCGCGTCGGTTCGGAATCTTCTTTGACGATAACGCGGCGCGGCAGGCAAGGCAATTTTCCATTGCAATGTCTGAAATTAAGGCCGAGCTGTCCGGCCTGGGACTTGCGATTGGCGAGTCTGTGATTCCTAAATTGACCGGCCTCATAACGTCCATGGTGGGCACGTTACCAACCATGAAAGAGTTCGGATTGCGGATGCTGGCGATTCAGGCGGCGATGACCGGCGTCGGAATCCCCCTTGCCATCAAGATGTGGAAAGATGCGGACGCGCAGGGCGCGAAATCACAGCAGAGTATGACGGATTTCCTCACCCGCATTCAAAGCCTGACGGCGGGCGAAAAGGCCAATGGGGATGAGACTGGAAAACTGACAAGTGGCCTCAAGGCGCACGCGGACGTGCTCGCGAAGCTGATTTTACGGGAGCAGGAGCAGTTGGACTTGCTCAACGCTGGAAGCAACGAAGCGGCTAAGCTGGGGGTGGAATACCGGCACACGGTTGACGAGATTCAAAAAGCGGTAGCGGCGGGCGGTTCCTATGCGGAGAGCCTGAAGGCGCAAGGGTTGGCGCTAGATATTTACCAGAAAAAGCTTATGGAGATTAAGCCAGTTTTGCCGAAGATGCCCAAGTTATTCCCGAAGGCGGTCGCTCCGACACTGGAGGTCCCGCAGCGTATGCCGTCCGCGATTGGCGGCCCTTCGCCATTTATCGCGCAGACGCTTGCGCAGCTCGCTAAGCTTCCGCTGGGCCTGGATGCCACACGCACAGAAGAGAAGGCGCTGCGGGAAGAGACACAGCTTTCCTTTACGGCCTTTGCAAAATTGGCGGCGGTATTCCCCAGACTGACAGAGGCGGAACTTGCCGCGTTACCGGCTGGCCAGAGGATGATTGAGCAGCTTGCGAAAATGGATAAGCTCGGCAGCCTGTCAGATCGGTTCAAGGAAATGACGGACTCGCTCATTACAACCGGGGATAATTTCAGCGGCAAGCTTTTCGCAACGATCGGTGGAACGATTGACCAGCTTGAAAGTAAGTTTGCGGAGTTGGCCGTAAAGGGCAAGGCGAACTTTCGCGAGATACTTCCGGCGATGGAGGAAGCCATTGTCAAGGCCGGACTGCAAAAGGGTGTATCGGTTCTGACTTCCGGTATCGGCGGCCTCTTTGGGCAGCATGGGAGCA
The DNA here is from genome assembly GCA_963825395.1 of uncultured Acidobacteriota bacterium. Taxonomy (GTDB): domain Bacteria; phylum Acidobacteriota; class Terriglobia; order UBA7540; family UBA7540; genus Bog-366. Next base: position 41,577 of record CAWGTQ010000081.1, read on the forward strand.
CCAAGGCGGACGGCTCGCAGGGTTCTCCGTTTTATACGATTCTTACTAATGCGGTGCATTCCCTGATTGGTGGACCCGCTGGAGAAGGTATCGCGGGCAACGGGGACAGTTCAGAGCTACACCAAATAGCTTCGCAGATGCAAGGCGCTTTTGGTTCTCTCGCGAAGTCCCTTGGCGGCCTCTTTGGCAAGTTCGGAGGGTTTCTGGCTGGTGGCGGCGACGTGACTCCTGGGCGTGCCTACGTGGTGGGAGAGAAGCATCCCGAGTGGTTTATGCCCAAGGCGTCGGGTAGTATCGTGCCTTCGCTGGGCGCTCAAGGGAGCCGCCCGATTGTCTACTCCCCGGTGTACAACATTAACACGCCCGATGCGGACAGCTTCCGGCGCTCCCAGGGCGCGGTAATGGCGGATGGGTACAAGCAGATGGCGTTGGTACATGCGAGGAATTCCTAATTAGTTTGGGCGCGGCACTGCCCGATAAACCCTTACCGCGTGGGAACACTGTCGGGGATCTAACCCTCTGCCGCGCCCAAAAATTTTCCCCCGCAGTAATTACGCTAGGAGGTCAAAATAGCGGCCTTGGAAAAATTCCGCCCCCTTACCCTTGGTAATGCCTCTTGCGTTGAAATTTGCCGCTGTGGGCGCGGCTGTAACCCCCTAGCACGTCTGCGCAACATCGGTATAGGAAAAACTTATGGATATGCAGGCCGTGAACTGGCAAGACGTGTTTGACAAATTCCTTGTGTACTTGACGGCGCTTCCAGCGCGTGCTGCGGAGATGCAAGGCGGCGCCGCGAAAACTGAGGCCGCGCCCGACCGTCAAGACTTCCTCACGATTCCTGAGATTGCGGCGCGATGGCGGATTGCCCGGCCCACAGTTTACGGCAGGCTCAAAGATGCCGGCGTGCGGGTCCTAGACTTCGCTCCCAAGGGCGGGCGCGGCAGGAAGATTGTTCCCTTCGGGGCGATACTCGAAATTGAGAGACAGCAACTCAAGAGGCTTTAGGTGTGTGGCCTTTCTTCCACGTGGCGATTACAAGCGCGTCAAGGCGGTCCTGGCGTGACTTCACCCACGGCGCATAGTGCTTTTCTGTTGTCCTGATACTCGAATGCCCTAGTAGCCTTGACACCTCTTCAAGCGGGATACCGGCATTTAACCACGCTACGGCGGCAGTGTCGCGCAATTGGTGAGGATGGCCCCCTGGCACTCCGGCTCTGTGAAATAGCCCGCGTAAATCACGGTGCCAATTCTTCACGGCGCTCTGTGGCTGCCCGTTGCCTGTCTGCCAGAAAACGTATCGCGGGTTTCCGTTGGCCACGGCGAGTAGTTCCTTGGCGACATCGGCGGGAATCGGCACTGACACGTCAATTCCCGTCTTGGCACGGCTGGTGGCTATGCGGGTAATCTTCAGTCTGATGTCATGCTGGATTTTGGCGCGTTCGAGGCAGACGGCATCCCCGATGGCGAGTCCGGTATATCTCATACATCGGATTAGCGCCCGAATCCTGGCGGCCTTTGCGGCGTCGGGGAATTCTTCGGGAATGGCGCTGAGTAGTTTTTTGAACTGGTCATCTGTGAGGGGTAGCGTCGGGGCTTGCGCGGCCTTTATGGGCGACATAGCGGCGGCGGGGTTGCGCTGAATGAATCCCGCGTGCACAGCATACCGGAAGAAGGCGCGAAGCCTCTCCTGTACCTTTTGGCGCGTGATCGAGGACGGGTAATCAGATTCCCATGATGACCGGAACTCCGTCAAATCCGGCAGGGAGATTTCCGGCAGGTAAAACTTCCCCCGATGCTCGCAGAACTCCACTAGGCGGCCTAGTTCACGGCGATACTTGCCCAGCACAGCGGCGTCAAGGTTCTGACCTTGCTTGTCGCGGGTGAATGTCTCCACGGCTTGGCGGAGCGTCGCGGGGCGGTTCGGTTCCACGGACTTACCAATGCTTTCGTAGGGTAGCTCCTCTTCCCGCTTGACCCGTTCGGCCCCGGCCCAGGTTCTTTCCTTTGTGGCGCGGCGGTGTTGTTTGCCTTCGTAGGAGTACCGGAGATGCTTCCAACAATCACAGCGCTTATAGAATTCATCCCCGGCGTGCTGGCAATGGAGGGAGTGTCTGACAAAGATCGTGATGATAGGTGCGCTCATGTGTGCTTTCTCCGGCCCGGAACATAGCGCACCCCTAGTTAGAAGTCAAGCACAGAATTAGCACGATTCCAAAGGGCTTGATTTTAACTGTCTTTCTTTCATAATGTTAGAACTGGCGGAGAGGGTGGGATTCGAACCCACGTCACGATTACTCGTGAACACGCTTTCCAAGCGTGCTCCTTCAGCCACTCGGACACCTCTCCGTGGCTTTGCGCCGCGCCCGCATCTGCAAGCGATGTTCCCAGATCACCATTCAGATTCGCAGCGACCTGGTCAGTATAACATTGGGGGAGCGAAGCGACTAGATGAAGAAGAGCGGATGAAGAAGAGCGGTTGCCCATATTCGGGGGAAAACTTGGCCAAAGGCGGTGGCGGTTCCCAATGGCTTCACCGCGGTTCGGTGGCTCACTGACACGAACGCGGTCCGCGCCCAACACGGCCTGGCAACAACGGAGAGTCAATATTCAATCTCCGATTGCGATCGAGTTGGCGGCAATTACGAAAACATCACGCCTCCAGAACTGAAACTAAATTGACACAAAGTCGCTATTGGTTTCTTCACTGAGACGCATTTCTCAACCGACACGCGCACTTTTGGGAACAAACCTTTAGTCTCCGGTGTCACTCTAACTAGAAAGAGAGGAATGCACGCAGGCGCGGTATTGAAGTTCGGGCTCGGAACTGATATCTTGAGGGCGTTATGGGTATCGCCCGGTCGGTAGGAATAGCGCTCGAGCAAACGTTGCCCGCAGTGAACGAGGAAGCGGCATTCGTAGCGGAACTGCGAGCGGGCTCTCAAGACGCGTTTGCATACCTGTTGGCGGCTTACCAGAATCCGGTCTTCAATTTAGTTTGGCACATCGTAGAGAACGCAGCCGACGCATCGGATGTCCTGCAAGACGTTTTTGTGAAAGTCTTCAAGGGGATCAACGGATTTAATGGCGACAGCAGTTTGAGGACCTGGATTTACCGCATTGCCGTTCACGAAGCATCGAACCACCGCCGGAGTTGGATTCGGCGTCGTTGGCGGGAGCCGGTTTCCATGGATGACACTGAATCTCCATCGGCCGCTGTGGCTTCGGAAGCCGCCTCGAGTGAGCGTAACCCCTATCAGGTTTTCGAGCAGGCTGAGAGGGAAGTGGTGGTGAAGCAAGCTCTGGCGAGTCTGGCGCCGCCCTACCGGACCGTCGTGGTGTTGCGCGAAATCGAGGGGCTTTCTTACGAAGACATCGCTCTGGTGCTGGGTTTGGCTGAGGGAACCGTCAAATCCCGACTATTGCGCGGTCGGGAACTGCTCCGCCGAAAGTTGGCGAGCTATGTGGGCAAGCAACATGTTTGAGAGCTGTGTGGAAATTCGGAATCATTTCTCGGATTATCTTGACGACCTGTGCACGCCGGAGGCAAGGAAGTCGATCCGCTACCACATGTCTTTCTGCGAAGTTTGCCGGGAACAGCTTGAGGAATGGCATTGGGTGCGGGAGGAGTTGCAGGCGCTGCCGCGCCGGCAGGTTCCTCCTGAGGTCGCGTTGCGTTTGCGCGTGCAAGTGTCGCAAGGACTCCACAAGAATCCCCTGTCCGGTTTGTGGGTGCGTTTTGAGAATGCCCTCAAACCGTTGCTGATACCGGCAACCGGCGGGGTATTGACGGCGGTGATCTGCTTTTGCCTGTTCATGGGATCAAATGTGGTCCCAATCACGAATGATCCCGACGTGTCGGTGCAGTGGGCCACGCCTGCGCGGGTGCAGGAACTGGCGCCCATGGATTTCAACGCCGGTGATAACGGCTTGGTGTTGGTGACGCAGATTAACGCCGTAGGCCGCGTGAAAGGGTATCGCGTTCTTTCCGGCCAGGGTTCGCCGGAACTCATGCAGCGTTTAGACCGGATGATTTACTTCAGCATCTTCCAACCGGCCACCATGTTTGGCAAGCCCACGGATGGGGAAGTGGTTCTGTCCCTGCGGCGAATCACGGTCCGAGGGTAGTCCGTGTGCCGTTGACTCCATTCCTTTCTTGGCATTTCCGAATCTATCGGGAATATAAGTCTGACCGGGGGCCTACTTGCGGCCGCAGCCGTCCGGCGCGCCCGGGGACCTGGTGTCTCGTCGCGGCTTTTCTGGCCGTGCTGATGGCGCCCGCTCCTGCGCGCCCGCAATCGGCGGGGAACGTCTTGCTGGAATCAAATGAGCAGCTCTTCTGCGTGCTGGCGGCATTGAATGCCGCCGGGTACGACGCGGGCATGGGCGCAACCAGTGCCGGCGACGCGCGCCGAAGGGTGCGTGAATACCTTGATGCTCAGAACGCCCCCATCCTGCCAGAACTCAAGAAGTTCTACGACCAGCATCGGGTGAAAGATGACCCGAGCAGGGAACTGGCACAATACATTTCCCTCGCGCTGCTGGTGGGCTCCCCACCGGACTTCAAGGTGACGGTCCCCGAAGAAGAAGTGCCTCCTGACGCGCGTGATGTGGAGGGTTTTCTTCCCCTCCTCCGAACCTTTTACGCACAAGCCAAGATGTTGGTCATCTGGTCGCAGGTCCAGAAGCAGTACGACGTGGCCGTGGCCCGCTATACGGACGCGGTCCGGCAAAGCTTTGTGCTGACGGAGGCCTACTTGCGCTTTCCCGCCGGCGGCTATTTGGGCCGGACTTACGCCATTTACATCGACCTGATGGGCGAGCCGGAGCAAGTCCACGCGCGGATTTACGGCCTGAACTACTTTTTGGTGATAACGCCCTCGCAAGACCTTAAGCTCGGTGAGATTCGCTTTCAATACATGCACTTTCTCCTGGATCCGCTGGCTGCCAAGTATGGAGCCGAGATCGCCCAGAAGGCCATGCTTGCTGCCAACGCTCGCCAGGCTCCCATGCTCGGGTTGGACTTCAAGGAGGATTTTGGTCTGCTGGTCACGGAGTGCCTGATTCGCGCTCTCGAACTGCGCATGGATAAAGTCCCTGCTGCGGATGCGCAAAAGAAATTGGATGAGATGACTTCCCAGGGCCTCATCCTGGTTCACTATTTTTACGAATCGCTTCTGGTTTTCGAGCACCAGGAGGCTTCCATGCCGACTTATTACAAGCCCATGATCCTCGCGATCGATCCCCGAACGGAGGAGCGGCGGCTGTTCCCGGTGCATTTTGCCACTCGCCCGCCCGCGCCGGTCACCAAGGCGGCCCCGGCGCGGTCAGAAGAAGAGCAGCTCCTCGACCAGGGCGACAACCAGTTTTTCCAGGGGAAATATCTGGATGCGAAGACCACCTACCACACGGTGTTGGAAAAGGATGATCCCCAAAGCGAGCGCGCCATCTATGGTCTGGCGGTGGTCTACGCCAACACGCGAAAACCCGACTTGGCGGAAGAGTACTTTCAGAAAGCCCTTGCCACCGCCCACGACCTGCGCATCGTGACTTGGTCGCATATCTACCTGGGACGGCTCGATGACTTGAATGGAAAGCGTGCCGCCGCCCTGGTCCAATATCACGCCGCCTTGTTGACCGCCGCTGCCTACCCCATGGCCCTCCGGGCCGCGCAAAGTGGAATGGAAACCCCCTTCGGCTCGCCACCCGGCGAGAAGCAAGAAAAACAATAAACGTGCAGGGCAGTGAGGCGGAGCCGCAATCGCATATTTATGCGCTACGGGTCGTCTGCCAGCCAAGCTTTGGTTTTGTGGGCCTAAGAATGGTCCCTGCGAAGTGGATTTTGCTTAAGTCGTAGCCACCTTTTCCGTGATGTACTGCATCCGGTCCCACTCGCAATCGGCTGTGACCATGTCGCTGACCCCTAAGATGAAATGGCTTTCACGGCCATAGCGCCCGACGGTCTCATCGATGGAGCGGCGGAACTCGTCTTCCGGGGTGCTGGTGTCGCAAAGCAGAGTGGAGGGAATCCCCCCCCAAATTGTGACGTGCTCGCCGAAGTTGACGCGAATCTCGTCCAACCGGCATCGGGTCATGGGGTAGGGGCACACAGAATCAGCAATATCGAATCCGCTCCGCCGGTACAGCGGGAAAAGCCGCAGGTTCTCACCGTCAGTGTGGGTCATCAGGAATTTGCCCCGCCGATGCAGGACTTCGGCGTAATCGTGCAGGGCAGGGAAAATGTATTTCTCGAAGAAGGGAGGATACGTGATGGAATCGTCGTAGTTTCCGCCCAGGAGAAGGACCTCTGCCGGGGAGTCCGCCCCGATGGCCTGGATCTGCTGGAAGAAGGGCGCGATTTGATCCGCCAGCCGGTGAACTTTTTCCGGGTAGTCGTTGAGGGCGTAAAAGAACTGTTCGAGCGGCATGAGTTCCTTCATGATGTGCTGGATCGGGCAGGCTGTTCCCAGGAGATAGCCGATCGCCAGGCCCTGCTCGCCCACCTCCTCGCGGCGGGCCAGGTAGCCTTCGAAGTTTGGTTCAACTCTCAAGTGCGAAAAGATGTGCCCGACGACGTCGAAGTCACGGGGCTCGCGAATGGGATGTTCGGTGGTCCAGGACATGGACGCGCCGGCATCCAGCATTTCCTCCGTGAATACCGAGGCCGTGCGAATCGAACCGGCGGACGTGTGATATTCCACCACGGTTTCCTGTCCGTGGCGGGTGACGCGGCGATCCACGTCTTCGAAGCTTATGCGGTAAGGTATGACCGGAAGATGAAACAACCCGAGCGTACGGTCGATCATGGCGGTCTCGTCGGCGACGTCGGTGAAGTCGGGGATGGAAGCGTAACAGCCCACACCCAGGCGGTCCGTGATTTCGGTGAGGGTGAGGGAACGAAGCTCCAAGGGCAGCGTGCCTTGGCGCAAGCGGGAGCGGTGCCAGAACTCCAGGCGTGGAACCCAGGGCAGCCGGTCAGGGATTTCGCCACGGACAGCAGCAAGAATGCGTTCCCGGTGGGTCATGATTATTCTCCTTCACTGAGCGCGATGTAGTATAAAGCCTCCGTCACATGTTTAACCAGCCCAGTTGGCAAAAATCCTTCGCCCGTTTGATTGTCCTGCTCCTTTTTGCGGGCTCCATGATTAATTACCTCGACCGCTCGGTGCTAAGTGTGGTCATGCCGAACGTGCGGAGAGACCTTTCACTGACCAACGCGAATTACGGCCTGGCCATTCACGCGTTTCTGGTGATGTATGCAGTCTTCTACATCCTGGGGGGACGGATTGCCGATCGCCTGGGATACCGCCGCACGTTTACGCTGGCAGTTGTCTTCTGGTCACTCGCCGGCATGGCCCACGCGTTTCTGCAGGGACTCCGCAGCTTGTTTCTTTGCCAGGCCCTGCTGGGAATGGGAGAAGGCATCTACTATCCCGCTGCCATGCGCGGCGCTGCCGGGTTGTTTCCGCCTGCCAGCCGCGCCAAGGCCGTGGGCACAATCCTCTCCGCCATCAGCCTGGGGATGTTGATAACGCCTCCGCTGGTGGCGTGGATCACCCTTCATTATGGATGGCGGTCGACGTTTCTTCTCCTTGGCGCGCTGGGCTTGCTGCTGCTTCCGCCTTGGCTTTGGGTGCATCGGCAAATCCAGCGTGCGGAACGGACACCCGACCCGGTGCCAGTGGAAGAATGCAACCCGGCGGCCGGCATTCCTGCTGAACAGGAGGTCACGCTGGGTGAAGTCCTCAGGACAAGGAAATACTGGTGCGTCCTGGCGGCGAGGGCGTGCTCAGACTCAGCCTGGTATTTCTACCTTTTCTGGATTCCCGGCTATTTTCAGGAAGCCCGGGGACTCTCCCTCGGTAATGTAGGCAGACTTCTTTGGGTGCCTTACTTCTGCTCTTTTGTGGGCGCCATTGCCGGGGCGGCCGCAAGCAGCGCCCTGATCAGTAGAGGCATGGGCCCAGCTCGCAGTCGCAAGATCTGCCTGCTGGTTTCCGCCTCCCTGTGCACTTTCGGCGCCTCAGCCGGTTTCGCGCTGGGAACGAACCTGGCATTAGCGCTGGTGAGCCTGGCGCTTTTTGCCCATCAATCCTGGTCGACGAATATTCACACCGTCATCACGGAAATTTCTCCCGCCAAACACGTGGCCGTCCTTTACGGGATGACAGGGGCCGCCGGGACCCTTATAGGCGCCGCAGCACAATTGGTCATTGGGCGCGTCATCGATCTTCACGGGTACAAACCGGCCTTCGTGTGGGCGGGTGGAATGTATGTCCTAGCGATGGGCTTGCTCGTTAGCGCGGGGGTGCTCGAACCCATTCGGCGGAAGGTGGGTGAGATTTCCTTGTAACCGGAAGGGGAGCAACATCATGAGCCGCAGGTAAAACCTCCAGAATCGAAGCACGGAAAACTCGATTTCGGTCCTGAACGGGTTGAACCGTTTGGCCCTGTCTCGAATATGCTCTCGGGGCGGTTCGTGAAACGCGGGGGCGCAGGGGACCGGGCACAAGGAGGCATTTCTCTGAGCCTCAGCGCCTCTGCGGTGATAAGTCTGAGTCGCGGCACGAGGGTCAATGTGGCAATATGGGGGAGGAGAAGCAACCCTCTTGACGATCCTTACAAGTGAGCGAATCCTGGCAACAGCGGCGAAGTACCTCACGGCGGTGGGGATGATTCTGCCGCCGGCATACGTGATACCGATTGCCCTTGCAGAGATTTCGGGGTATTTCGGGCGGTTGGATTTGCTGGCCTGGGCGGCGGATACGGCGATGCTGCTCGCACTGCCTTGGGAGATACTCGCCACGCTGGTAATCATTTTGCGCTGGCGGGATCTGCCTCAGCGTTTTTGGATTCTCTACTTGGTGAACGGATTCCTGACCTACCTCTCGCTTCCCATTTACCGGATGCATTTCGGGCTCTATCGATAGTCAGCGCGTACGGGCGCCTCGCGAGCCCGCGCTGTCCGAATTACTCTCCCAGCGGTCCGGCGAGCCTACAACGAACGAAAGATCTCACGCAAAGCCGCGAAGCCGCAAAGGCCGCAATGCAAGCAAGGCCAGTCTTGCCTTCTTCCGTCTCGGTGAAGATGAACCCGTGCACCACAAGACGATAAACGGCCATACCACCCCGGAGCGCGGCGGCGCTGGCGATTGGGTGGTTTTGTCATCCTTCCCGGCAAGCTCTCGGCGCCATTTCCTACCGGTAGGAAATCGCCGGCGGGAATTGTGAAAGTTTTTCCTGCCCGCAGGAAATTCCGCCGGAATTCACTTGACAACATACCTAGCTTTAGCCTAGGATAGAGGGGGTAGGGGAGCGCCAAACGCGGGACAATGAAAAGGGAGATTTAAAAATGAAGGGTGGTCCCACGATGTTATGGGAAACAGTTGAATATCGGCAGCCCGCAACTCCGGGTTTTCTACTGGCAGGAAAAGGGCGGTCCATCTGTAAAGTCCTTTCCTAACGGTAGGAAAACCGCCCAGATTTCAATTGACAAGACACCTGGGCTCGGGACTGCCTTGGGGGTGAGGGGTGGGGAGCGCGGCAGTCCCACCGGGTCACCGGGAGGAAAGGACGAATGCCCAGACCGGCGCGGAAAATCCACGACAAATTATCCGGCGCAGGAGAGGTGCCATCGTCGCGGCGGAGGGGAAAAATCGCGTGGGGAGCGAGCCCTGAAAAAAGAGATGTTAAGAAGTAACGACCGAAGCCTGAATGTGTATGAACACAAAGGAACACAGGACAAGTTGCCCGATAGAAAGGCGACATTTCTACACAACGGAGCAACGTTTTACATGGAACGACACGTATTTTGCTGAAACCATCGGCTTTTTTGTCACTTTTCGAGCGCTGGGGAACGAATCCCTCGCTTCAAAATCTACAAGCTCGAGACTCGGGCAGGATGGCCGTGCCACTTCAAAATGACTCACCACCATTCTTTGCCTCAGACCGCTTCACCCGCGATCCGGAGGCTAGGCCGAGCCGGGGGAGCAGGCAAAGCGTCATCCTTTTCATGCCACCGAACGTTTCGCTATTCCAAAGTTGAATAAGGCCGGAGCCTCGTCGAGCGGACTTTGAGCCGCAGGTCGTGCAATGGGCAGTTCTATGGAGCGGTGAGACAAGGATCAGATTGCGTTTGAGTTTACGGAGGTGGGCATTTGGACTATTATTCCAAGTGGCTTGAGATCCCACAATGCGGGAGGGCTGGAACTTGACCTTACATGCGCATTCATTGCCGTTGCCGGTTGAGCAGTGGGAGTTGCAGATCGACCGGCCGGGGGGGTTGGAAGACATTGGGTACATGACGTGTATGACCCTGGTGCTGCTCGGGAACTATGCACAGACCGGGCATTTTGGGGGGCCATTGGCGTACACGCCCTACAATGTGGCGGCGCATCTGGCAGGGCCGGAGTTGGGGGGACTGCGCTACGACTATCGGCGTCCGAAGCATCCCTTTTGCGACAAATTCATGCTGGCGGGCGGGCACAATATTCCTACGGGCTATGCGCTGTGGATGATCATGGGTCAAGCGTTGGAACGTAAATTTAAAGCTACGGGCGATGCGCGCTACTACGTGGACCCGAAAGTGGCCATTTTGCCGATCGACGCTCTGGGATTCCGCCGCGGCGCCGGCGCCCTGAAGAATCTTCTACAGGATCACGGTTTGGCTGACTATCCACTGTTCGCTCAAGCAAAGTTGCGCGGCATCAAAGCCCTGGCCGGCCATGCGGAAAGCGTGGATGTGACCAACGACGTGAACGGCGGCCCGTCAGGGATTGGAATTGCCACCTCGGTAGGTAAAGCGGCGTTCTGGAATATTGTGGGCGCCCCGAGTTCTCTGAAGGTGATTGCGCTGGAAGGGGAATTTGCTTTGACCGAAGGGCACGCGCAGGAACTCAAAACTCAGGCCCTGGCGCTGCAGGTGGGCAAGCGCCTGCGTGTCCTGCTGTCGGACAACAACGCGGGCATCGACGACGTGCTTCTCGGGGGTGTGGTCGACCGCAAGTTCGACGCCTACCGGCTTGTGGACCAGTGGACCTCCTACGGTTGGAATGTCTTGACGCTGCCGAATGGCAACGACTATAGCCAGATTATTTCCGCGTTGAAGACCATGGAGGATTGGGACGACCAGGACCGTCGCCCGATCATCGTTATTGGCCTGACGACGAAGGGGTACTGGCCCGGCGCTGTCGGCGGCAAGATTCCCGGGGTCTGTGATCAAATCATCAGTTATCAAAGCCACCCGTACAGCATGAAGATGAATTCTGACTACTTTGTCGCGCTGGCGAGCACTTTCGAGAAGCAGTATGGCGTAACCTTCGAGGGCATTCGTCAGGGGCCGGTCGCCGATCCGCGCGAGCGGCTGATCCAGTTCAAAACCAATATTGATGTCGTGATGTCGCTGCTCGACCGTAACGGTCTGGGAGACTGGCTCGCGGACCGGCTGGTGGCGATTGGTGATTCCGTCAAGGACGACTTCCCGCTGCACTTTGATATTCACCGCGATCCTTTCCTCGATGAACGCCTGCGGGTGGCGAATCTTCCCATTGAACCGCAGAAGGTGACGGTGACGAATCCCGTTTCCGGCGCCGAAAAGCAAGTGGCCATCACGCTTTTCCGCAAGCCCGGCGAGATGGCCGGGACACGGCGGGCGATCTCAGAATTTATCAAGTGGATGAACTACATCACCGGCAACCGCTTCTTCACCATTGCCGCCGACCTTTCCGAGTCCATCAACATGGAGCACGGCAGTTTGTGGGGGCATTACAATCCGGAGACCAACCCGCTGGGGACACGCATCAAAGCCGCGATCCAGGAGGCGGGCAACGTTTCGACGGCCATCGGACTGGTAAGCCAGAGCGCCAGTGTTGATCCCAACCAGTTCGCCGGGGTGTGGGCAATGAGCGGCACCTACGGCGCTTTTACGCCGCTCATGTATACGCCTGCCCGCGTCTGGAGTCAACAGAACCAGGACAGCCGGTTCCGCATGGGGGTTCTGCATATTCTCGCCGCCCATTCCGGGCCGGAAACGGCGGCTGACGCGCGCACCCACTTTGGGATTTTTGCGACGCAAGTGTGGAAGCTGTTCCCCCGCGGCCAGACCATCCACCTGAATTTCTGGGATTACAACGACGTGGCGCCGGGCTATTTTGCTGCCGCGGAGATTGCCGCGCGCGACCCCAAAGTGGGCATCATTTCCATTGAGGTAGCGCGGCCGGACTTTAAGGTGGCCGACCGGAGCAAGTTTGCCGATCCCGATCTCAAAGCCGCGGCCAAAGGGCTGTACGTCATTCGCGATTTCGCCCCAGGCAAACCGCGGTCCGGCTATGTGCTGGTGCAGGGCTCCAGTTCCACCGTCAATCTGGTCAGCCTGCGACCGCGCCTGGAAGAAGCCGGGATCAATGTGAAAGTCATCGCCGCCGTCAGCGAGGAACTATTCGACCGGCAACCGGAGGAGTATCGCCGTTCCGTGTTGCCTCCCGAGGCGTATTACGATCTCATGGTAGTGAGCACCGGGACGCGGCGGGTGATGCCGATCCGGAACCTGGGACCGCTGACGGATGCCTACTCGCTGACCTCGGATTGGGACAATCAATGGCTCACCGGGGGCCTCGAGCCGGAGGTCATCGCCGAGGCGCGCCTGGACCCCGAGTCAATTTTTACGGGCATCCAGCGTTTCGCCAGTGATCGTGATGTTCGCTTGGCCCGCCAGCGCGAGTTATTGGCGTGAACGTCCTTCGTAGGGGCACGCCACGGCGTTCGTACGGGCACGCCATGGCGTGCCGCTACGTCGGCATCATTGATGCGCCTTGGCCCGGGCAGACTCCGCCGGCGCGGTCGCCAGCCCAGTCGCCCAAAGTTATTCCGGCTTCACCTTGGGGCGATTCAGGACAACCAGATCGTCATCCACGGAGAAGACGTTGGGCACCGCGTTGGCGCGGGTTCGGATGAGGGTGTCATCGAATTGGTTGTCCACCACTCCCTCCAGCCTCACGTGCCCATTATCGACGATGATATGAATCGACGGTAACGCCTGATCACCGTACCGCATCCCGATCTCCGGATCGCCGTAGATGGCTCTCGCCTCAGCTCGACGGATTTGCCAATCCATGGGAGACAGCGGTAGAACCTTGATGTTATTGATGACCTGCGTTACGCCTTTGATTCGCTTCACCACGTCTTCAGCGTCCTTATGGATGTCATAGGGTGGGTCGGGAGGGCACGCGCCGTCCAGCGTCACCACACTGCCATTCAGCTTGAAGGCGAGGTCGGTGAAAATCGAGTAGTACGGCAACATCAGGAGCTCGTGGCGAACCTCTCGGGCCAGTTGCGTTTCGTCCGCCGGTCCACCTGTGAACACATCGTTGTGCGGTGGGTTCTTCCCGGCCGCTCCCAGGGCCACTGCCAAAAGAGAAATGGTCGTGATCCCAACCAGGTTACGCATGGGTTATTCCTCCTTTTGTGTTTTGGATGCAAGAATTGTGGGCCCGGGTTGACTTATACCCATCACACCCACGCCTCGCGATGGAGAGCGATTCACCAAAAAGAGAAGGCCACGGTCAGAGGTTTTCTTGCCGTGGCCTTTTTCCCTGGGGAACATCCTGGCCGCGCCCGCAACGGACACGAGGTTGATCACCGAAAAGAACCGTCAGAAAATCACTGACCGTGGCTACGTGCTTTCCCACTATCACCTGTTCATCGATTACAGGTTCTTCTTCGTCCAACCTTCAACTCGTTCCAGTGCCTTCTTGATGTTCTCGACGGAGTTGGCAAACGAGAAGCGCAGATAACCTTCCCCCCAGTCGCCGAAGGCGGTGCCCCAGAGGCAGGCCACCCCGGCTTCGGCCAGGAGTGCGTCAGCCAGCATGCGCGATGATTTGCCAGTTTGGCGGATGTTGGGAAAAACGTAGAACGCCCCGTGCGGCTGGCGGCATTGGAAGCCGGGAATGCGGTTCAGACCGTCCACGATTACAGCGCGACGGCGGCGAAACTCCTCGCGCATCACCGCGACGGAATCCTGCGGGCCGCGCAGCGCCTCGACGCCGGCAATCTGGGTAAAGCTGGCAGTGCAGGAATTGGAGTTGGTCATCAGCAGCGTGATTTGCTTGGCCAAGTCGGCGCGCATGACGCCGTAACCCATGCGCCAGCCGGTCATCGCGTAGGTTTTGGAGAAGCCATTCAGGATGATGGTCTTCTCCTTCAGGCCCGGGAACTGGGCGATGCTGGAGTGCTCGCCCTCGTAGATCAGCCGGTCGTAGATTTCATCCGACAGGACAAAGATATCGCGGTCAGCCAGCGCCTCCGCCAGGCGGGCGATTTCCGCGCGGCCCATCACTCCGCCGGTGGGATTGTGCGGGCTGTTCAGAATCACCAGACGCGTGCGGTCTGTGATCTTCGCCAGGACTTCATCCACGTTCACATCAAAGTCGTGGTCTTCGCGCAGGCCGTAAGGAATTTCCTTGCCGCCCACGAACCGGATCATAGATTCGTAAATCGGAAATCCAGGATTGGGATAGAGCACTTCGTCGCCTTCCTCAACGAGTGCCAAGATGGCGAAAAACATGATGGGTTTGCCGCCGGGCGTGATGACGACTTCGCTCGGGTCAACGGGGATACCGAGGTGCTGGGCAACATCGGCGGCCGCCGCTTCCCGCAACTGGGGAAGTCCTGCCGAGGGGCCATAGTGAGTCCAACCCTCGCGCACAGCGCAGGTTGCCGCTTCCACGATATTGGCAGGCGTAGCGAAGTCCGGCTCGCCAATCTCCAGGTGGATGATCTCTTTCCCCTGAGCTTCGAGCGCCCGCGCGCGGACGAGAACTTCAAAAGCACTCTCCGTTCCCAGACGGTTCATGCGGCTTGCTAAACGTAGACTGCTCGTGATTGTACCCACGGCTTGCCCCCCGGTTCGACCTGAATATGAGCTACCGTAAAGATCTCTAAGGTCCGACAGAATAGCTTGTGAGCAGCCTAAAGTCCATAGCCGGCCGAGATGAATTTGACGCGAAAGCGCAGCAGGCGTATGGTTTTGGCGTAGAGATGAAATTGCAGTCGGGAATTCTGGCTCCAGCGATCTGGGTGCGCTGCACTCCCCGTTATTAGGACGGCTTGTTTCATCGCATTCGGCCCCCGGTGATTGCAGCCTCAATTGCAGCTCGAATTCCAGAATGGACTGAAACCGCCGATGAAATTGTTACTGATCCTTCTCCTATTTGTCAGCAGCCTCAGTGCTCAAACCTACCAACCAACTTGGGACTCCATCGACAAACGGCCCACGCCGGCGTGGTTCACCGACGCCAAGTTCGGCATCTTCATTCACTGGGGCGTCTACTCGGTGCCGGCCTATGCGCCGGTGATCCCGGGAAAGCTCGCCTACGCTGAGTGGTACTGGAACGCGATGACCAACGGCCGGGATAATCCCCAAGCGAATCCCATCCAGACAGGCACCTGGGCCTATCACCAGAAGATGTATGGCGCGGACTTTCCCTATCAGAACTTCGCGCCGCAGTTCCGGGCCGAATTGTTCGACCCGGATCACTGGGCCGACGTCTTTGCCCGATCAGGCGCGAAGTACATTGTGTTGACCTCGAAACATCACGAGGGATTCGCCTTGTGGCCCAGCAAGGAGGCCTCTGCCACCTGGGGGCGGCCTTGGAATGCGGTGGAAATCGGGCCCCGGCGCGATCTATTGGGCGACCTGACCGAGGCGGTTCGGCGGAAGGGTCTGCGCATGGGTTGCTACTATTCGCTTTACGAGTGGTACAACCCGCTGTGGCTGACGGACAAGCCGCGCTACATCCGGGAGCACATGTTCCCGCAGTTCAAGGACCTCGTCACCCGCTACAAGCCCGCCATCATCTTCAGCGACGGCGAGTGGGATCTGACCTCGGCCGAGTGGCACAGCCCCGAACTGCTCGCTTGGCTATTCAACGAGTCTCCGGTGAAGGACGACGTGGTCATCAACGACCGTTGGGGGAAGGACACCCGCCACAAACACGGCGGCTATTGGACCACCGAATACACGCCCGGCATGACCGGCATGGATCATCCCTGGGAGGAGAGCCGCGGCATGGGCTTCAGCTACGGTTACAACCGCGCGGAGCGCCTGCAGGATTACCACACGGGCCGCGAACTCGTGATCATGCTGGTGGATCTGGTCAGCCGTGGCGGCAACCTGCTGCTCGACATCGGACCCGACGCCGACGGCACCATCCCCGTCGTGATGGAGGAGCGCCTCCTCCAAATCGGCGACTGGCTGAAGGTGAACGGCGAAGCGATCTATGGCACGAAACCCTGGAAAGCCACGCGGCAATGGAGCGCCGGCGAAGTTCCCAAGATCGATTACAACAAAGAGTTTGAGACCGCCTACGACGTGACGAAGCTGGCGGCGAAGCCCGAGCCCGGCAAGGCGGGCATCGAAGCCTTCTTCACCACGAAGGGCAGCGACCTATTCGTGATTCTGCCGCGCTGGCCGGGCCGGAACTTTCACCTCAAGGATGTGGCTGGCGCGAAGTCGGTCACTCTGCTCGGGTCCACGGTGCCCTTGAAGTTCAGGACGGCAAAGGACGGGATATCGATCGAGCTTCCTGATCTCCCGGAAGAGTTGTGGGCGCAGCCGGCTTGGGTGTTGAAGGTGAGCCAGTAACGCCACTTATGATCGTTTTCCTACCGGCGGAACAGGCTTCGTTTGCCGGACCGGACGCATTGCGCTACGCGGCCCTCCAACCGTGGCGCAACCATTGCTTCGGGCAGTTTACCCTCTGGGGCGTGGCCATCGGCGGGGCTGAGTCGTTCGTGAGCTTGGGGCCCCTTGGTATGATAGGGTGGAGGAGTCACATTCAAGCAAGGAGGCACTACGTTTTTGCGTTATGGCCAAGTCTAAAAATGGTCGGGCGGTTGCTCCTGTCATTGATCCCCAGTACTGCTGTTATCGCCTTCGGGCCGCCGAGTCCAAGATTCACCGCTGGGGTGTTTACGCGGACCAGAACATCCCGGCAAACCGCAAGGTGATTGAGTATCGCGGTGAGAAAATCGGACCGAGTGAGGCAAAGCGGCGCGGAAAGACACCCTACCTGTTCGTCCTTGACGATTACTGGACGCTCGACGGCGGAGTAGGCGGCTCCGGCGCGCAGTTGATTAATCACTCGTGCCAGCCCAACCTGGTATCGCGCATTATGAAGGGTCACATTATATACATGAGCCTACGCGCGATTCACAAGGGCGAGGAATTGACCATCGATTACAACTACGACGATACGGATGAAACCATGCGCTGCCTGTGTGGACATCAGAATTGCCGCGGCGTCATCAATCGCTTTGAATGATGTGCTGGCCCCGGGGCTAAGGTCGAATTCCTTCACGCCGCCGGAAGTCGGGGCACCACTTGCAGTTGCACGCCGTGTTTCTGCGCATCGACGACGGCGATGGCGGCCATGTTGACGATTTCTTCCACCGTGGCGCCCCGCTGGAGCACGTGGACGGATTTCGAAAGCCCCATGAGGATGGGCCCCAAGGACTCCGCCCCCCCGATGCGCATCATCATCTTGTAAGCGATGTTGGCGGCCGCGAGATCCGGGAAGACCAGCACTGTTGCGCCTCCCTGGAGCTTGGAGAAGGGATAGTCTGCCTCCAAGATTTCCGGCACCAACGCCGTGTCGGCCATCATTTCGCCATCCACTTTCAGGTTGGGGTCCTTATCGATAACTAACTCCGCAGCTCGCCGCATCTTCTCGGCCTGTGGGTGCTTGTTGCTGCCGAAGTTGGAGAAGGAAAGCATGGCAATGCGCGGTTCGACGCCGAATTCCCGCGCCACCTCCGCGGCGAGCATCGCAATCTCTGCCAAGTCCTCCGCCGTGGGTTGGATGTTCACATGTGTGTCGGCGAAGAAATAGATGTCTTTCTTCGTGACGATGATGAAAACGGCGGCGACGCGGTGCACATCGGGCCGGGTCTTCACAATTTGCAGGGCGGGCCGGATGGTATCTGGGTAATACTGGCTGACGCCCGCCACAAAACCGTCCGCATCCCCCATGTGCACCATCATGGCGCCGTAATAATTGGGATTGAGCATCTGTTCGCGGGCTTCACTCAGCGTCACGCCGCGCCGCCGGCGCAGGCGATAGAATTCCTGCACATACGCTTCAAAGTGAGCGGAATGCAGCGGGTCCATTATCTTCGGACACACGTCGTCAAATCCCAGGTCCTTCATTCGATTTTCAATGACCGCCGGTCGTCCCAGGAGGATGGGGTAGGCGATGCGCTCCTCGATAATCTGATGGCTGGCGCGCAGCACTTTGTCGTGCTCGCCCTCGGAGAAGACGATGCGCTTGGGCGCAGCCTGGGCTCGGTGGCGCACGTTCTGCATGACTTCATAGGTGCGCCCCAGGCGGCGAGCCAGTTCATCGCGGTAGGTGGCGAGATTGATTTGAACCTGCGCCACCCCCGTACGCATAGCGGCTTCCGCTACGGCGGCCGACACCCAAATCAACGCGCGGGGATCGAAGGGCTTGGGATTAATATATTCCGGCCCAAATTGCAACCGGCCCAAGCCGTAGGCCCGTAGCACGGAATCCGGAACATCCTCTTTGGCCAAGGCAGCTAGCGCGTGGGTGGCGGCGACCTTCATTTCTTCGTTAATTGCCCGCGCCCGCACATCAAGCGCCCCCCGAAAGATTCCCGGGAAACCCAAAACATTGTTGACCTGATTGGGGAAGTCGGAGCGGCCCGTGGCCACGATGGCGTCGGGCCGCGCGGCTTTGGCCTTATCGTAACTAATCTCGGGAGTGGGATTCGCCAGAGCAAAAATAATCGGCCGCTCCGCCATAGGTTGGAGCATTTCGCCAGTCACGCAATCGCCCACGGAAAGGCCCACAAACACGTCCGCGCCTTCCAGCACTTCGCCAAGGCGGCGCTTTGTGGTTTTGACGGCGAAGCGCGAGTTGTAAGGATTCAGGCCCTCGGCGCGCCCTTCGTAAATCACGCCGAAGATGTCGCACATCGTGATGTTTTCCTTGCGCACGCCCAGACGCACGTAATGCAGGGCGGAGGCAAGGCCCGCCGCGCCTGCGCCGTTGAAGACCACATGTACCTGGTCAATTTTCTTGCCCACCAATTCCAATGCGTTCAGCAGTGCCGCCCCGGAAATAATGGCCGTCCCGTGCTGGTCGTCATGAAACGCCGGGATCGCCATGGTCTTCCGCAGGGTCTCCTCAATGTAGAAGCATTCCGGGGCTTTGATGTCTTCCAGGTTGATCCCGCCGCAGGTGGGTTCCAGGAGCTGGCAGAATTTGATGACATCGTCAGGATTCTGCGAGCCTACTTCCAAATCGAAGACATCGATATCGGCAAAGCGCTTGAAAAGCACGCCCTTGCCTTCCATCACGGGTTTGGATGCGTACGCGCCAATGTTGCCCAGGCCGAGGACGGCCGTGCCATTGGAAACCACCGCCACCAGGTTCCCCCGCGCCGTGTATTCGAAGGAAAGGTCCTGATCCTTGTGAATCTCTTTGCAAGGCTCGGCCACGCCAGGCGTGTAGGCGAGACTCAAATCCCATTGGGTGCGGCAAGGCTTGGTGGGCGTCATTTCGATTTTGCCCTTGCGACCCTGCCGGTGATAGTCCAAAGCATCCTTGCGGCGAATTTCCATTAGGGGTTCCTTTTTGTCCGGCTCTCTCAGCACGCCGAACCGTGATTACATAGCATTTGGAGGGCCAGCGGCAGATCGGGAAATTAACGATTTGTGCTTGGTGATTTGGAATCCTCGAGTTTCGATTTTCGAATTTCGGTCTGAGATTTCAGATTTGCGATTTTCGAAGTCGGAAAATTGTTTCATCTTCTGCCCCAACACTACCGATAGCCGATACGGGGCAGAGTGTCGCGTCGGGCGGAAGTAGCACAGCCATCGCCAGAGCAATCTCAGGATGAGCCTATTTCAGGCTTCAGAGTTTTTGTAACGCCTTTCTCCCTTCCTTTCAATAACATTCAAGGTTCGCGCCGATAAGTTGTTTATTTTTCTACAAAATTCAAGGTTCGGAGCGAGTTTGCGCAAAGTCAATTTATATCTAACTTATTTTCAGCGACATTCAAGGTTATACCTACATTTCGACATCCTTTTTTCCCACTCTCGCCCCGAGGTGCCCTTGTTAACGGCCCTATTTTCAAAGAATTTGGTTTTCTGCCACGCCCATTGCGAATCTCTCGATTCTTCACTAATGTGCTGTTTTTTCAATAACATTCAAGGTTTGCGAGGGGTCTTCCCCAGCTCATTACTCGCGGGGTTCCGTCAAATCCTCAGCAGCAAGTTAATGATCCACCGGACTCCCCTCGGATTCTTGCATACGCTGCACGAGCCGTGCGTTGGGAGGGGTGGCGCGATTTACCCGTTCCTAAGATGACGCACCCGTCAGGGACTCCCGCAGTGTGACCTTGCGCTGAACCCCGCAAATCTCCAGCTGCCGCTTGAGGATATTTTCCAGAAGCTGGCGCACCTTCTCGCGCACTTCCCGTTCGCCTGGTGGGCGGCAATTCTCTTTTCGGTCAACGTTGGTTTTTTCGTCAGCGGCATGCGAACCTCCCTCCGTGCGGGGATGGGCAGTGGCCGTGGCGCGGCATAGCCTCTCGCCGCACCATTTCTGCACAAGGAAGATAGCCTCCACTCTAGATACTCGCCGGAGACCCTGGGAGTCAAGAACTTTATTTAAGGCTTGAGCAATGCTGCCTGAATAAGAGCGATGGACGGTTTACCCGAAAACTTTCCGGCGGGGGAACAAAGCGTGACCCACGTTTTCCCCGATTACACGCGCTATCTCCCCGCCAAGCCCACCCGCCGCTGCAAACCATTCCACCGCCCTAATCGGGGGAGCGGCGGGTAGCGGGGAGTTGTGCGCTTTCTGCGTTATACCGCGGCTCTTAATGAGAAGCGCGTTCAGATGTCTTTCTAATGTGAAAGGCCGAAGAGCCGCAGACGAAGGCAAACTACGCCCACTGCGCTCCCCGCTATCCGCGCCGGCCGGCCAAAAACCGACTGGCTATTGCAATCATGGGCGTTCAGGTGTAAGTTGCGGGTCCATAATGGAAACTCGGCATGCTACCTACGGGGGGTGATTGAATGCTATCACCGAGGTTAGGGGCAATTCTTGCTGTGACGGTTGCAATTTCCTTCAGTAGCCTGCACGCGCTTGCAAGTGACAAGTCGGTCTTGATCGAAACCATCCCAGCAGGAGCACAGGTCGACATGAACGGCAGCGTTACTTGCATCACGCCGTGCTCCATCAAGGTGCCTGGGTACTACTTTGGTGTGAAGCGCACCGCCTTGAGTTCCCATGGCGTGGAACCGGTCCGCTTGAGATTGACGAAGGAAGGCTACGTCCCCAAAAGCGTCGAGCTTACAAACGGCCCAATTCATTGGTCCAGCCTAAACGGGGCCTACGGCTATGATTACTACCTAATAACTTCCGAGCGCTTCACCTTTCAGCTCGATGCTGTCGTGGCGGCACCCGTTGTGGCCCCATCAGCAGAGCCCAAGACCTCCGTGCCGCCTTCTTCCACTGCCATCGTGGTGGCGTCGCCCTCCGGCGTAAGCCCGAATCAAACCGTCGAGTTCAATGTATCCCCGCTGGTTATCCGCGGCGTAGCCACGGACAGCAGCGGCATTCTCGTTGTTACCATTAACGGCTCGACTGCCAACATGCGGCCGCAAAATGCCCAGGCGACTGAGTTCTGGTCAGAGCCCTTACAGATCAAGCCTGGAAATACCCCCATCAGGATTACCGCCTCCAACTCGGCGCACGTGGAGACCAAGCTGGCCTTCACCCTTCATTACACACCCGAGATGGCACCCCTCAAGCCTCGAGCATTGAGCAAACAAGAGATTGTTTCCTTGCTCCAGGGAGATGTTCCCATCGCGAGGATCGAGGATCTCATCAAGGACCGTGGCATCAAGTTCGCACCCACCGCTGACGACATGAACGATTTTCGCCAGGCGGGTGGAAACGAGGAGTTGGTCCAGACCATCCAGCAAGCAGCCCCTCCAAAGTGAGCTCCGCTCGCTCAGACCCCCGGAAGGCCCTAGCGCGGAGCTGGTAGCTCGAGTTGTGCGCTAATCCGCGGCTCTGAATACGACGAGTTTTACCTCGTTACTGATGCGAGAGAACGAAAAGCCGCAGACGAAGGCAAACTACGCCTTTGTCGCTACCCTGCTTTTCCTTTGCCGCAGACGAGAAAAGCCCACATAAGACCGAAATCTCGACCTATTCATTGCCGCACTATGAGAAAGGGCCGCAGGGTAATTCGTCTCGGGGCCGAGTATATCTGCTGCGTCCCTCGAAAATGGCGGGGCCCCGACCTGATCGGGATAAATTCCCCCGCCGCTACGGGCGCCTGTATCGTGAAGGGCTTTCCCTGCATCCTTAACTTAAAAGGGGTGACAAATCATGGCGCGGGTGTTCATTACAGGTTCTTCCGACGGGCTCGGCCGAATGGCCGCGCAGCTCCTCATTGAGCAGGGACACAGGGTGGTCCTGCACGCTCGCAATGAGCGGCGGGGCGAGGAAGCGCTCGCCGCCGTGCCGGGCGCGGAAACCGTGGTCCTCGGTGACCTCTCGAGCATCACCCAGACTCGTAGCGTAGCCGAGCAGGTGAATCGGCTCGGCTCCTTCGACGGGGTCATTCACAATGCGGCCGTCGGCTATCGGGAGCCCCGGCGCATTGCGACCGAAGATGGACTGCCTCATGTTTTCGCCGTCAACACGCTCGCACCGTACATCCTGACCGCGCTGATCCAGCGACCCAAGCGCCTCGTCTACCTGAGTTCCGGGCTTCACCGGAGCGGTGATGCAACTCTGAAGGATCTCGCGTGGGAGCACCGCCCATGGCAGGGACAACAGGCATACTCCGATACCAAATTGCACGATGTGCTCCTGGCCTTCGCAGTGGCACGCCGCTGGGTCAATGTTCTCTCCAACGCTCTTGAGCCTGGTTGGGTGCCGACGAAGATGGGAGGCGCGGGGGCGCCGGATGACCTGGATGCTGCCCACCGCACCCAGGTGTGGCTCGTAGCGAGCGATGACCCTGCAGCGGAGGTTACAGGTGAGTACTTCTATCATCTGCGGCTCCGTACACCCAACCCAGCGTCTCGCGACGTGGAACGGCAGGAGAAGCTACTCAATGCGTGCAAGCATTTCTCCGGAGTGGATCTGTCCACAGGTTAATGCGTTTCCGGGGCAGCACAGACAATCACCTCTTGGCGTGTGCAATCTCCCACTATCGCAGGCGCGGACAGCAGCTTCGGGTTCGCGGCTGATGATCGTTAAGAGAATGCGGACTGACCCGATGGGTTCGGAACAATTCACCTGGCCGTACGGCCCATTCCTACAAGTGGCACGCAACCGCACAGGATTGCAGTAGAAGCGCCGAGTTGTGCGCATTCTGCATTACCCGGCGGCTCTTAATGAGAAGCGCGTTCAGACGTCTATCAATGTGAAAGACCGAAAAGCCGCTCCGATTTTCATGCCCTTCGGTGGGCAGCGGACCCATGACCAATCAGGATGACAGCCAAGCAGGCAGCGCCAACGGCCAAACCCCGCGTGACACACCTCCCCGCATCGGCTATCGGCAGTGCCTGCAGAGTGGATGAATCCATTTGCTGATTTCGAAAATCGCAAATTTCAAATCGCAAACCTCAGATCAGCCAATCACCGATGAATCGGCGAAATAATCGCCAATCGGCAAATCCACCGATGAACCGATGGTCCGATGAACTGATTACCCAATCGCTAAGGGAGAAATCCATGTCAGGGCAGAATTGCCAGTTGTGCCTTGGCCGCCACCACCCACAGCGGCTGATACTCGGGGTGGGCGGCTTCAGCAAGTTTCAGCGACGCTTCAAACTGGATGCGGGCCGCTTCCGTTCGCTTGGCCTGAGCCAGGATGAATCCGATAATGAAGGGTGGGGCGGGATGGTCCGGGGCAAGTTCCCCTGCCTTAAGGGCTTCCTGGATGGCTGCTTCCTGGTTTTTGGCGGCAATATAATCCCAGGCTTTGTACATGTGGGCGAATGCCGCAGCCTGGCGCAAATCAACTTCTCCCTCGTACAACAGAACCGAGCCCCCAATGTTGACTGCAGGCTTCGCTTGCAGAAAGCTGCTGTAAGGGTTTAACGGGTCCGCACCCCAGTAGGGAGAGGAAACCTCCGTCGCGCTGATGAGGACCACGCCGTGGTAGTTCACGGGCGGGACTTGTATGGGATCATGCCACCAGCGCCGGAAGGGATCAGGCAGCATCTTGCAAGGAAGATGGTAGTAGGCAGGGTCGGCGGTGCCGAAGTAAGCGAGCCAGCAATCCTTGATGTTGTGCCGCTCAAGGTATAGGCCCGCCTCGCGCATCCCCTGTCCCCAATCGACATTGGAGTCAGATAGGTATCGATACGTCTGGGATTTCCCCCCAAATAACTCGTTGGAGTATGCGAGGTCATCGGGAAGCGTATGGAGGGAGGAAGCAAGGTGAAATACCAGCAGCGCCGCGACGACGATTGCCCAGGCCTGATGCCGTCGGGCCAGCGCCCAGGCTCCCGCGGCAGCGGCCAGGATCAGAAAAGGGTAAATCGGCAGGACGTGCCGGATACCCATGTTGGTGCCCGCAGTCAAGGCGACGCCCATGAAAAGCGCGGGCGGAAGCAGGACATAGGCTGCCTTGCGATGCCGTTCTCCTGACCAGAGCTTGATTGCAGCCAATCCCATAATCAGGAGCGCCAGAAATCCGAGGGTGGATTTGATCACGAAGGCGACGGGGAAGTAATACCACAGGGCGTGCGGGTAAAGACGGCCCAGGAGAAAGGAGAGCCGTGGGCCCCTGGTGACCAATATGACGTCGGTGAGACCGAACAGATAGGACTCCGGCAGCAGCTTGAATCGTGCGGCGGTCTTCACCAACCAGGGTGCAAGGTGTCCCTTTATGAACGCGGCGTAAATGGGGAGGCTTAGCCAAAGCGGCATGCCGTCGGGACGTGCTCGGTAGCGAAACCCGTAGAAGGCCCACAAGACTAGCAGAGCAAGCCCGTAGATGACAACCAGCCTTCCGATCCAGAGGCGAATCTCCCGGCCGAGAACTCGTCGTGGCGCGGATGCGTCCTGCCCGGCGGCCTTGAACCCGCAAGCGATTTCCACGGCGGCCAACATTGCCAGAGTGGGAAGTAGGAGGAGGGCGGAATGCTTGGAGGCCAGCGCCAATCCGCACATCACGCCACATCCTGCAAGGCGAAGGAGGGTGGGTTGCTCCGCCACACGCCAAAGGGCGTAAACCGCCGCCAAATAAAAGCACGTGAAAGCAAAGTCGGTGGCGACCACCGTGGAATGTGCCAGCAGGTTTGGCTCGAAGACCGCGAGCACGGCAGCGATCCACGCAGTCCCTGCACCGAACATCCGAAATCCGGCCTCAAACAGGAGCAAGACGAGGAGCAAGCCGACAACGGCTTCGGCCAGACGCGCCCGGAGCAGGATGGCGTCAGCGTCATTCCCGTAGACAAAAGCCCGGCCTTGCGTGACGACGGTAGCTTTGGAATCGTCGCTCCCGACCGAGGGGGCTTTTAGATGCATGAACAAGAGCGGAAGCGTGCCCACCAGTTTTGCCAGCGGTGGGTGCTCAGGGTTGAGGCCGTAATCACCGGCCTGCCAATAGCGATAACCGGCAATGATGTGATAGGGTTCGTCCCACGTAGCGGAAAGATCCCGGGAGCAGAGAGTGACCTCCACCGCATATATGCAGAAGAGCGCAGCCACTGCAATCCCCACGACAAGGCGGCGCGCGGTCGGACTGGGGGAGGGAAGGGAATTAAGCCATGATTTCATGAAAGAGTTCTCGCTAGGGTCGCGCGGCGATTGGCTGGAACCCCTCACTGCCGCACAATACGAACTCGCCAGCGGCACAATGACGAAAATCCGTACCGTTGAGATTTCCTGCCAGGAAGACCTAAGGAACCATGACTAGCCCTTGCAGGCGCAGCCATACCGCCTCGATTTCCCATTTTGGCCTTTTGCCGCGCGGGAGTAAAGCCTCTTTTATTATCCCAAGACCCAAGGGGTGCAGAAAGCAGCCGGTCGTCAGCAGGGATTTTTCACCCACGGTTTTGGCCGGGCTGAACTCAGCCCCGCTGTCATGAAAAGTGACCTCGGCATTAGTAGACAAAATGCAAAGGGGTAGATTCGAAGCAATTTTTTCTCTTGCTCATGACACGTTGTCAGTTGAAATACTGGTAATTGACGCCGCTGTCAAAAAGGGTTCAGATTCCCAACGCCTCGAATCACCAATGCGGTCGGGACGGGCCTATTGTCATGATGAAGACCGTTAACCCAGCTCGAAATGTACCTGTGGAAACATTTTATTAGGGGGATAACTAATTTTAATGTGGTCTAATCTTCCTTTCTGCAAAAAATAACCGTTCGGTAATGTTCCGGTAACATATTGGACTATAATGGGTTATGATGATGTGGTGCTTGGCAAGGGTGGCGCGGACTGGGGCGTGCGGCAGCGCAGAAAAGTTAGATTCTTCTGAAAATAACCCTTGACAAAAAAGTTCGAGGACATAATAATGCACGCACGAAATGGGTCTGATTTTTGGGCACCATTATACGTTGGGTCGGGAGCAGTGAGATAAGCTTCTGGGACCCGAAAAGGAGTATTCCTAATGATGAAGAAGACTACAGTATTACGAATCACACTCTTTGCACTCCTTATAGGGGCGGTCGCAACGGTGCCGGCACTCGCTGGTTCTGCGGTGATTGGCTCAGTAGCTGGCAGCATGAACGCGACCGTTGGCGGCCAGTCGCTTTTGGTTAACACCACCATCTTCAGCGGAGACAGCCTGCAGGTCAGAGACGGCGTTGCTGTGATCGCTGTGGGTAATAATAGCCGAGTGATATTCGGCCGGAATACGGTTGCCTCCTTCTTACGGGACTCCAACAATGAAGTTACTGTCTTGCTCAGCCAGGGCAATGTTTCCATGCTCCACCCCAACGATGGAACTCCCGTGCGCGTGAAGGCGGGCGAGATTTCCATTACCCCTTCCGCGGGCTTTAAGACTCTTGGCGAGGTGGCCATGCTGAATGGCTCCCTGGTCGTTTCCGCCAAGGAAGGCGCGCTGCAAGTGGATGATCATGGCGCCACGAAAAACGTCAGCAAGGGGCAGACGATCGTCATCAACCCCAAGACCGCTGATAATAATAAGGGTGGCGCGTGCTGTGGCGGTGGCGGCAATACTGCCCTGGAAGTCGCGGCGATTGGCGCTGGCGGCGCTGCCGCAATTCTGGCGGGCGTGGCCATGAGCCGAGCCGGGGACGCGAATACGAATGCTACCGCAGCCATCAGCGCGGCCAACGCGGCAACTGCTGCCGCCAACGCCGCAACCTCTGCTGCCAACGCCGCAACTTCGACGGCGGCGGCGGCGCAGGCTTCAGCGAGTCAGGCGAATTTCCTCGCGGCTTGCACGCTCGACTGGCAAATTACTCAAAACGACGTAAGCGCGGATGAGATCTACGGCTCTACATGCCCACCCATGGTGCCGGTTGGGCCGGGTGTACCCACGCCCTAATTGGGATGCAGCAAGCGCCAAGGGCTCTAGCAAGCTAAGTTTCGACGTCGAGCGGCATCCGGTCTTAGACCGGATGCCGCTCTTTTCGTTTTGCGGCCCTTCTGAATGCTATTTTTTCGCGTTAATTCCCGCACAAAATGATTTCGCGTACCTGTATTCCGGGGAAAAATCTCCATCGTGGGAATAGACCAGAAATGTTTGGCCGTGATGAGTGCTGGAATCGCTCGGGGTTGGTATGCAAGCTGCGGCCACGATTCTGGCTAACCGCGGGAATTCAGCCACTCAGCAAATCTGCGAATTCCTTCTTGGAAGTTGACTTTTGGCGAATAGCCAAGGATGCGGTTGGCTTTGGCGAGGTCGGCGTGGGTGAGGACCATTTCGCCGGCGGGGGTGGGGACAAACTTCATCCGGACGGTTTTTCCCAGGGCGCGTCCCAAGGTGTTCACCATTTCGTCAACGCGCACGGGATGTGAGTTTCCGATATTGAAAATGTCGAAGTTGCCGGTGGCATCGAGGGCCCGCAGGATCCCGTCAACAAGGTCGTCGATGTAGGTATAATCCCGTTCCAGGCTGCCGTCTCCGAAGATAGGGATTTCCTTCCCTTCCTGAATCATGCCGGCAAATTTGCGGATTGCAAGGTCGGGCCGCTGGCGCGGCCCATAGGCGGTAAAGAGGCGCAAGCAAACCACCGAAAGGGCATAGGCGTGCGAATAGGTGAAGGCCAAAGCCTCACCCGCAACTTTCGTGGCGGCATAGATGGAAAGTGGGTGCGAAATGGTGGCGTCTTCCCGGAATGGCGCGCGGCCCGATTGTCCATAGACTGAGCTTGAGGAAGCGAACACGATGCGCCGGACGCCGCTTTGCCGGCTGATTTCGAACACCTGCGTGGTGCCAACTACATTAATAGAGGTATACGCTTCCGGTTGTGCGAACGACAGGCGTACTCCCGGGCGCGCCGCCAGGTGAATGACAGCATCCGGCTTAAATGTGGCAAATACTTCGCGAAGTTTATCGCCGTCGCGAATATCGGCCGGGAAGAATTGGAACTCTCCGCTTGCCTTGACCTCCTCCAGGTTGGCGCGCTTCAGTTCAGCCGGATAGTAATCATCCAGGTTATCGACGATCGCGAGGTGTTTGCCTTCCCGGAGCAGGCGCTGCGCCAGATGCGATCCGATGAACCCGGCGCCACCGGTGATGAGAATGTTGTCCATATCACTTCTTCCGCATCGCCTGGTACTGTGCGTCGGGCGCCGAAACCATCTGGAGATGGCCCTGATCGTCAACCCAAACGCTGATTTGAGCCAATTCCGTGGTGAGGAGGAAGTGCCGGAGCGTCCGTTTATCTCCATCGACGGTTATGGGCTCGGGGCCCAAGGAATTCAGGGTGATCACTCCCGGCAGCGCTTCCTGCGGAATGAAGGCGTGAAACGTTTGCGTGCCGCCCTTGGCCTGATCGTAGCGGGCGACGGCCAGTTGGTAATGATGAACGACGTTGTCGTCAAGCACGACGACATCCTTGTCCAACTTAAAGTCCCGCCGGTCGTCTCGCCCGCTCACGGTTTTGTATCGCACGCGGACCGGTTGGGCGCGGAAGTCAATGCTGAGTTGAGAGGATTGCGTCCCTTTCTGGATCCAGGAGTAGGAAAGGGGGACGAATTGAGCGTCAAGCACGAGGCTCGAAGAGGTTCGAACCTCATTGCTCTTGCCATTTTCTTCCACCCGCAGGTCAATGTCCCCTTGGGCCACAATCTGGTTGGAGCGGACGCGAATGTCAAACCTTTCGGTCCCAATGCTTTTCCCAGCGGAAATGATTTCAAAAGTGCCGTGATCGTTTGGGTCAGGAGGCGCGACACCGGGGGTTTGTCCCATGAGCGGACCCGAAGCCGGGATGCCGGCCGGCAGCGTGACAAGTGCCATCAGCAACGCACAACGTTTTATAGAGGCCAGTGCATGTTCCTTTCAGGTCAGAAGACCCGCAAACTCAAGATTTGCTCGACGACCTCATCCGGTTTGCGCCCCTCCGTCGAGATCCGAAAATCCGCCAGGTGGTAATAGGGTACCCGTTCCATAAAAAGCTGATTGAACGACTGCTCGTCGCGAAAGAGTGGGCGGTTTTCCAAGCCTTGACAACGCGTACGGAGGATGTCCGGTGGGCAGTCGAGCCAAACGGTAGTGCCTCCCGACTCACGGATCAATTCCACGTTTGCGGGTTGGGCAAATGTGCCGCCGCCCAGGGCGATGACCGCAGGGTCGGCTTTGGAAGCCTCCGTCAACGCGGCATGCTCAATCTGGCGAAAGAAGGGTTCGCCGGAGTTTTCAAAAATCTCCCGAATGCTCAAACCCTGTCCGGCTTCGATCACAGTGTCGAGGTCGATCAAAGGCCAGCCGAGCACACTTGCCAGCAACGTGCCCACCGTGGACTTCCCGCTTCCCATAAAGCCTAGGAGGTAGATTAGTTTTCGGCGTTGGCGAATCATTCCTCGACGGGGTCCTGCATCAGAAGTGTCCAAACACGATTATAGTGGTGTGGTCATACACCGCGCAACATTTCCCTCTGCCTGGTAGTGTCTCAGTCTGATGATGTAGCGGCGAGGTAAACTCGCCGATATATTACTAAACAATGTAATTCTTGGCTTTCCCTCGGTAAAATCCTCTTTTCCGCGGGAAGGCCCTTACGGATTACTGCTGGCTAACTATCTTATTTTCATAAGCATACGGAGGAGTCCAAAGGAACGGACATTTGGCCCAATCCTTGCCGTTTTTGTTCTGTTTGAGGCGAGGCAAGGGGCGAGGATGAGGAGTATTCTTGCACTGTGTTTCTTGGTCATTGTGCGAGCCTCCCGGGGACTCTTCGAATCAAGCTCGCTTCAGTGAGCCGGAGGGCGGATCCGGCCATCGGTGATGAGCTGAACATCCCGTAAGCGTCGGAATCTGGGCTCTGTTTTGGGGAAACCAACGCCGCTGCCGAGCGAGACGAGAAAGGCCCTATGACTTTCTTCATGATGCGTTTGTTCCTCCTTTTGGCCTTGGGCTTTCCCCAGAACTCCGCAGGCGAGCGTCCGGATGGCGCCCGCGTGTTTCAAACCTCGTGTTACAGTTGCCACCATCCTGGAAGTGGTTATTCCGGCCCCGGGCTGGAACAACTTCACCAGATGACGCGCGGCTCCATCCTGCGTTCTCTCGAGTCCGGCAGAATGAGGGAACAAGGTGCCGGCCTCACTCCGGACGAGAGAAATGCTCTGGCGGATTTCTTGGGCATGCCGGATCCCGTCACGCCGGGGCCACCGGCGGGAAGTTGTGCGGCCAGAACCTTCTCCATCGCCGGCGATCCCAGTTGGAGCGGCTGGGGTGCGGATCTTACCAACAGCCGATTTCAACCGGGAGGAAAGGCGGGCTTGGGCCGCGACGATGTCCCCAAACTCAAGCTGAAATGGGCGTTCGGGTTCCCAGGCGCGTCGGCGACGTACGGTCAGCCGACGGTGGCAGGTGGCAGACTCTTTGTGGGCAGTGAGGACGGAACAGTGTACTCCCTCGATGCCCGCACGGGCTGTACTTACTGGACCTACAAGGCTGAGGCAACCGTCAAGACGGCCGTGTCCATCGACTCCGCGGGGCATACCGCTTTCTTTGGCGACACCAACGGGAATGTTTATGCCGTCCTGTCAGAAAACGGCCGTCTGCTGTGGAAAGTTCATGCTGATTTGCACCCCGCTTCGCGCATTACGGGCTCCCCCGTCTTTTTTGGCGAGCGGCTCTACGTTCCCGTCTCTTCGGGTGAGGAAGGCGCTGCCATGGACCCGCGATATCCTTGCTGCACTTTTCGGGGAAGCGTGATGGCGCTCGATCCGCAGTCTGGTAACATCATCTGGAAAGCTTACACTATCCCTGAGAGTGCCAAACTTACGGGCCGGCGAAACACCGCTGGGACCAAACTATGGGGGCCTGCCGGCGCCGCGGTATGGTCCTCTCCTACGATAGACCTGAAGGCCCACGCAATCTACGTAGACACCGGCAATGGCTATTCCGACCCCGACTCCCGGTATTCTGACGCATTGATCGCCTTCGACATGACTTCCGGAAAGATGCTCTGGTCGAAGCAGTTTACCGCAAACGACCGATGGAATATTGCTTGCGTCGCTCCCGACAGGGCCAATTGTCCCCGCGGGCCGGGGAATGATTTCGACTTTGGATCGCCGCCCATCCTGCGATCTCTACCGGATGGCCGCCGTATGCTGATCGCCGCTCAGAAGTCGGGAGTCGTGTACGCGCTTGACCCTGACCATCGCGGCAGGATTTTGTGGCAGGTTCGAATTGGTCACGGCGGGCCTCTGGGAGGAATTCAATGGGGAGGCGGGGCGGACGACAGCGTGGCCTATTTTCCCCGATCCGATTGGGATGATTCCGGGCCGGGCGCGGGCGGCGGTATGTTCGCTTTGCAGCTCGCTACGGGCCAAAGGGTTTGGTTTGCTCCGCCGCCTGTACCTGCTTGTGCGGCACAGCCAGGATGCAGCGCCGCACAGATGGCCCCCGCCACCGTGCTACCCGGGGTGGTGTTCTCGGGGTCTCTCGATGGCCACCTGCGCGCCTACGACATTCGCAACGGCACCATCATCTGGGACTTCGACGCTTTGCACGACTTCCCCACCGTCAACGGAGTCAAGGCCAGCGGCGGCTCAATGAACCAATCCGGCCCGGCCATTGTGGACGGCATGCTCTATGTCAATGCCGGGTACACGAATGCGATTAGCGGAAACGTTCTCCTGGCTTTTTCGGTCGACGGGAATTGAAAAGCACCGGGTAGTGTTTAGTGGATAGTGGTTAGCACCAGCCACTATCCGCTAACCACTGCCTTCTATTCTTGCGGGCGAATGTGGATGTTTCCGCTGAAGGATGTCAGCTCGACGGTGGCCTTGCCGGTGTTGTGCGTTCCCAGCAGGCTATTCGTGGTTCCCAAAGGCGAAGCTGACTCCCGCCGGTGAGTCATGGGCATGGTGTTGATCACTTTGCCCTTCAAGGTCTTGGCGCGCAACTCGTAAGAAGCGGAGGCTGGGCAGACGATATCCACGTCGCCACTGTAAGCGGAGAGAATATAATCGCCGCGGACCATGAAATCGCCTTCATAAAGAATACGCCCGGAGGTGGTGCTGCCATGCAGTTTGGTGGTGGCGGGCGAAATAAAGTGCAGATTGCCGGTGATGGAGGACGCTTCCACGTTGCCGGAGGGCCGAATGATTTCGATATCCCCGGCCACGGAATGAACGGAAAGATGGCCGGAGTAATCGCGAATGGAAATGTCGGCGCCTACCGATTGCAGGGAGGCATCACCTTGCATTCCTTCCACGCGGATCCTTCCCTGCGGATTGCGGATTTCCAAACTGGCCCCGGCGGGAACATCCAAGGTGTAATCGGCCACCTGCTCGCCGACGGGCAGAGTCGCATCGAGAAGGTGAGTATCGAAATGAACCTTTTCGGCGGGACCGGTGCTGGGGAGGATTTCGCTGTCAACCTCCATGCGGGGAGAAGCCACCGTGTAAACGACATGCACCTGGGCTTTGTCCCATCCACGCACCAGGACGTGGCCTTTTACGTCATTCAAGCTGATGCGCGGCTCACGTGTGGTATCAAAAGTCTTCTCGGTCCGGCCTTCGCCCGCGGCCCACATTAAAGCGGCGGGGACGAAAATGACTATGGAAAGAAGCAGGATTTTCCTGACCGACCTCAAGCCTACGACAGTCCGGTTCATCAACCCCGTGTCCCTCTCTCTAACGCCCTTGGAACTCCAACGCAGAAGACAAAACTTCAGCCTTTCTCGTATACGCCGTCAAGAGATAATCGTGGGCCAGCGTATTTCTGGGCTCATGTTGCAGCGAGTCCAGACACTCGCGAATTGAACCATCCAGGGAGACCAGGCTCTTTTCGTACGTGGCCTTCAGGTCAGGGGCCATGGATGCTTCATTGGCTTTAAAACTACTTTCCAGATCAGAAACCACACGGGCTAGAGCGCGATCCTCGCCCGCGGGCATTGCCGTTGCCATCTGGGCCTCGCCGGGAGAACCAGCCGCCTCATCCGTGCCGCCCCAGCGCTGGACGCTGTCAAGAGGCAGGGTCAGAACGGATCCTACGAATACCAGAACGGCTAAAACTCCCAAGGGAATTGCGTGGTGAAGAATGCGCCATGACAGGATTTCACGCCACCCGCTGACGGGCACGCCGAAAGCTCCCTCTGCCTCCAGCCGCGCTCGTACGTTGGCCCAAACCACGCGGGAAGGCTCTTCCGGGGGCAGGTCCCGCGCTGCCTGCCGAATCGATTGGAGGTCTGATAGCAGAGCGCCGCATGACGGGCAATCCTGTGAGTGAGAGATGATGAACGGGCGCGATTCCCCCTCCATATAAGCTTCCAGCTCGGCGCCGAATTGCCGGCAAGCGGGCACGCCGAAGGCTCCCTCCACCTCCAGCCGCGCTCGTACGTTGGCCCAAACCGCGCGGGAAGGCTCTTCCAGAGGGAGATCCCGCGCTGCTCTTCGAATTGATTGGAGGTCAGCCAGCAGGGCGCCACATGATGCGCAGTCTCGCGCGTGGGAGGTGATGAATGGGTGCGCTTCGCCGTCCAAATAATCCTCCACCTCGTCATCAAATCGCGAGCAAGCGGCGAACGATTGGAATCGACTCTCTTCCATAATGCCTTCTACACTTCCTCCACCGGTTCCCCGGCCGGAAGTGATTCACCCGCAGACTTCATACCACGATCCAGACGCAACCGCTCGCGCAGCTTCATGCGGGCTTTATGAAGCTGCGACTTGGAATTCCCCACCGAGCATTTCATAATTTCGGCGATCTCATTGTGCTCGTATCCTTCTACGTCGTGCAGCACAAAGACCGCCCGATAGCCGGGGGGTAAATCGGCAATCGCTTTTTGTAGGCCGATGCGATCAACCGAGCCAATCAGCCGCCGGTCATCACTGCCGTAATCGCGCTTGACCGGTTCGTCTTGAGAAGTATCCACTTCGTCAAGCGATATCTGTTGTAGTCCCTTCTTACGCAAATGCATCAGGACCACATTCACCGCCAGCCGGTGAAGCCACGTCGAGAAGGCTGACTCACCGCGGAAAGTCGAGATCTTGCGAAAGAGCTGGAGAAATGCCTCCTGCGTCAGATCTTCCGCTTCCGCAGTGTTACCCGTCATCCGCAGACACAGCGAGTAGACGCGCCGCTTATGAGCTTCGAAGAGCGCCGCAAACGCTTCTTCATCACCTCGCTGTGCGCGCGCAATAAGCTGAGCTTCATTCGCAGCCTTCGGTGCCGGTGTCTTGTTTGTGCTCAAGAGGTCTCACTACCGGCCGCACCTCAACTCGTCTGGTGAGATGCGGGGCAAGATTTTCGAGTTGTATTCTTCCTGACGATTACCCCGCGCCTGGGGTTACGGGTTAGGTCTCGTTCCCCGAACGGGAACAAAATCATTAGCGTAGGTGAAACCTACGGACTGAGGCCCTCCAGCAAAAATGTCCATCGACCCCGAAGGGTCGATCCCCTTCTACATCAACTCGGCGTCAAGCCAGGCTGCCCCACTACCGCACTTATTGGCTTCTGGGGATGCTGATAACCGCCTTTCCAACACCTACGTTACCCGAGGTGTCGGACGCACGCAAAAGCAGGATGTGTTCCCCAGCTGCAAGATGGGTGAGCTTCAAGGTAAAGGTTTCCTTACGCGAATCCACGATGCCGTCATCGGACAGTATTTCGTGCCAATCCTGCCCATCCAGGGAGGTATCCGCACCCCTTAGGGGAGACGTGCTGTCCTCCGCGGAGAATTGCACCTCTGCTGTGGAGCCCGTGACAGTCTGCCTCAGGACTTCGACGTCTGGAGGTGTATTGTCAACCCAGAAGGGGGCGCTCAGCAACTCTGCCTTTCGCTCCAAATTGGGAGGATTGGACTCCTCATCCGACGCGACCAAGCGCGCCAAGTACTTGCCGTCCGCCAGGGCCGTAGAATCAATCGTGTATGTTGCCTGGTGTATTTTATCCTTGAGGAGATGCCATTCCCGCTCGTCCGTGGCCCTAACATAAAGAGTGTAAACCAACTGGTCGCCGTTGGGGTCATCGGCCTGCCAAGTCAGGGTTATGGGAGCTTTCCCGGAGGGAGTTGGCTGTGGCGTGGCGCCGAAACCAACTGACGGTGAGGCGTTTACGGTGATCCCGGCGCCCATCTGTAAGTTTATTGACGCCCCCGGGGCGCCCGTCCGCTCACTCGATGTGCTGACGTTCAATGAATGGATCTGCGGTGGCAGGTTCTGGTTCAAATAAGCGACCGTCACTTCATCCAGAGTGGGCGAACCGTTCCCCGAAGAGCGGAGGACCGCCTTCCACTGAATGTAGCGGGCGGGAGGGCTCGTCACTGCATCACCCTCGGGGTTGCCGTAGGGGCCACTCCAATCACTCCAGGTGTGGTCGGGACGGTCAGAATTCCCCGAGCGTGTGTAAAACTGCAACGTACAACCCGCTGGGACATCTCCTCTCCAGGCTAAGACTCCCCAGTGCGAAACAAACTTTGTGTCCTTCACCGGCGATTCAAAGGTTCCCTCGTGGCTGGGGGAGGCCCCAATGCGGAACAATTTGGCCACATTGCTTGTGGCCGCGTAGAGGTCCGAGCCTCCAAGAAGCAGGCGAGTGGCAAGCGACTCATGCGTTTCCGTGAGGATCATCAGTCTTCCGCTGTCGGGCTTAGCGTCCAAATCGAAAATCCGTCCGTTGCTGTCTGTGGTGAACAGGACGTGGTCATTCCGGACAGCCAACCCGAAAATACTTTCGTTGCCGGAGCTCCAAACGGTCTCCGCTGTTGAATCCGGGAAGATCTCAACCAAAGCTCCGTGCCCACTTCCAAACTGCATGGGAGGCATCGGGGAGGTAGGGGGCGTTGACCGGTTGAAGCTAGGGGTCTTCGATTCTCCCGGTGGAGCTTGTCCCTTGGCAGTGAACTCGGGTTCAGTCGAGGCCGTGACGGTAATCGTTGTGACTCCGCCGCCGGGACCGCCTTGAGGGGGAGCAAGGAGTAAATCCGGTAATCCCTTGCCGCCCGCCCCTCCCAGGGTTGCGGCAAAGATATGACCCTGCGAATCTACCGCTAAATCGTGAACCTCTGGCAGGGCAGCCTGAAAAATTACGAAGGCGTTCCCTTGGGACGAGATGCGATAAATCAGGCCGTTCGGTTCGCTGCCGGCCAACAGATTTCCCTTGGAGTCAAGCCTCAGACACATGATGTGCGTCTGCTTGCTGTCAAAGAAGATCTCTCCCTTTCCGGATGGGTCCACGCGAAAGATTTGTCCCTTATCACCGGTTGCGACGTAAAGTTGCCCTTGTGCGTCGAACTGTAACGCCCAGATATACTTCGTCTTTGGATCGTAGAAAACGCTCGATTTGCCGTCGGCAGAGACTTTGTAAACTTTGCCCTCCGGGGAGCTGCCCACATATAGATCCCCGTCGGGGCCAACTGCCAGGGCGAAGATGTCCGGCTCCTCGGCCGTCAACAGCAGGGCAGATTTTAGGTCGGGGCTCACTCGGAAGACCTTGCCTTGGTGCCCCGTGCCGACATAAAGATTACCGTGGGTATCGCGTGCCAGGGAGAGGGCCAGAGCTTCCTCAGGGCTGAAGACGGCGAGCGCCACGGGCGCCAGCGTCAAATCGCCTTCTTTGCTCAGGGAGACACCGGTAAGGGTCCCCTGGAGGAACTCGTCAAAGGAGCCGACCTGCCAAAATGTGGTTTCAACCCCGTAGGCGGATAAAGGGATTATCACAGCTATGAGCAGCTTGTAAAGGAATCTGCCGAGTTTCATTCCCCAACCTTTCTCACAGTCCTCCCAGCCGGCCGGCTGGGGGCGGCTACATTCCAGGGCCTATAACCTTGAGAATCAGCGTCTTCTGCCCGTGGATAGCGTAGGGAGTGGGGTTGGTTTCATAATCTCCCACCACCGACGTTCCGCTGAAAACCACGTTGGAGGAGGCAGGGTCCGCCATAAAAGTCTGCAAGAGGGAAGGCGGAGGTGACGGGTACTCGTCTCCCTGCATCACGAAGGAGCGCTGAGGCGCCATCAAAAGGGCGTAGACGTGATTGTTCCGCCGCATCCGGTTCAGGGCGCGCAATAATTGCTGCGAGTCGCGCGGCGTACCCCCCAGGGCCGAGAATCGAAATTCCAGGGCATTGATGCTGGAACCCCCGCCCACCACGAGCGACAGCATCTTGTCCGTTACGCTGTCGGGCACATCCACCGGAATCTTCTCGGTCAGGGTCGCACCCCAAGGGAGGCGCAGGAGGGCAGTCACTTCCAGATGGTCCCCGGGCCGCACTTCGGATTTGGTGCTCCACACCTGCTCGAGGGTGGCGGTGCGTTTTTCGTCCAGTGAGACAACGCTCAGATCGATATCTTTAACCTTTAGGTCGGGAAATCCACTGGACATCAACACGGCCAGAGGCGTAGCCACTGAGGCTCCCGCCATGTTGGCCGTCCCCACCTCGCTGGAGACAACATCCTCCAGATCTACCGACTGGCCGTCGGCTAGCCGAATCTTCGCTTTCAAATTCAGGGTAGAAATTCCCGTGGAGCGTTCGGTAACCGTCAGGGCGGAAGTCACCGCAAGGTTAAGGAGAATCGGGGAGAGAAAGGGCTCCTGGATCATCTCGAAATTGTAATCGGCTTTCCTGTTGAGCGTCGAATCCAGGTGGACGTGGACGGGAATCATCGACGGATTTTTCTCGCCCACCCGGCCGTATATGGCATCGAAACGGTCCTGCTGAATGGTGCCCACGATGGCGCCAGGCGCATCCAACTTGAACGAAGAGGCAATGCTGGGCACCGTCACGATGACGTGCGCGGGCGCGAAAGGAAACTGCGCAGGGCCTTCCGCTAAAACTTGATGACCACACGCGTAAAGGGTATTTCCTTGCCGATAGGTGACCGTGCAATCGATATTCAGGTCCAGGTCGCCCCGCACCAGCAGCAGGCTGATCATCGAACCTGGCTCAAGGTCCGTTGGGCTCGGCGGCGTGTTCGGCGCACTTCCTGAAATCAGCCCGCCCTGCATCGGCTCCAGTCCCAAGCGGCGGAGTTGTGGCGCAAACAAGTCAACGGCGGCATTCGAAAAACCACCGAAACGCAACGGAAGCGGCAGGCTGGAAAACGAAGTCCCCGCAGCTCCCGGCTCCCTTGGAGAGGAGAGGTTCTCGACGGTGTTTTCGGTCATAATGACCCGGCCGAGGTCAGCCGAGCCGCCTGAGACATTGGCGATGTTAAAGCTCTCGTTGGGCACCACGTGCGCCGTAGATGCAGGCGAGGAAGGGACAACCGAGAGCATTTCTTCAATGGGTGTGATCCCAGCTATGGCATCCTTGGAAAGCGGAAATGAGCGTGAGATCGCGCCCACCAGTTTGCCGTCCACGTAGACCGGGCTACCGCTCATGCCGGAAATCACGCCGGTCGTGGCGAGAGGGCCGCCCGATAGCCGCGCCAGGATAAGATCCCGTTGGGGGGCAATGGCGTTTTTGAGCACACCCAGGATTTCCACCTGGAATTCGTCGATCTTGTCGCCTTCGAAAATTGTTCGTCCCACGCCCTTCAGGCCGGCGCGGACGTCGCTGAGCGGAAAAATCGGCGGGCTCGCCTGACCCCGCAGGCAGCCAGCAAAAAACAAGACCAACACGAGGCTGGAAGACAGTCGCCTTAGTAGCAGCATAGCTGGCACAGGCCCATAAGCTCTGGACAAAACTCTAGTCTAAGGACAATCGTCGGATTGGTCAAGCAAAGCCCGCACATGAATCTGAGCTAGATCAATTTCGTGGAATTGACCCTGCTTGGTGAAAGCGCTTCGCACCCGATCGCGCGTTTCCGTGACGCTCCGCAAAGCTCGGCGCGAGCCCAACCAACCGCCCGCCACAGGGGATGCTCCCCATCGTCTGCGTGACGGTACGTGATTAGATGATTGTTTCGTTGCTCCGGTCTCCTCAGGTTCTTGCTAAATTACGGGCCCGGGCCGGGCAGACCGGGAATAAATGCCGGTGTATACTCGTATTGCCCACGTTGCCAAGACGGGGACCCCGCATTAAGGAGGAACGGTATGTGGATGATCGTGGTCCTTGCAGTCATTGTGATCTTGATTGTTGCGGTGATCGTGGTCGCTGGTCCGATGATATCCTGGCGGCGCCTGCCGGAGCGGGCGGAAATAAACGGCATGTCCCTCGTCAAAGATGGGTTTGTGAGCGCGGGCCTGGTCCCCCTAGGCGACCACGAGGTGGCTCTAATCGATGCCGGCAATGATGTCCAGGGGAAGGCTCTTCTCGCGGAATTGTCTCGTCGCGGTTTGGGCCCCGACGATGTGAAGGTGATTCTGCTGACCCATTGTCATTCCGACCACATCGGGGCGATTGCCAAGTTCCAAAAGGCGCAGGTGATGGCGCTGGGCGCAGAAGTAGACGTGGTGGAAGGCCGTTCCTCGGGTGGAGCTCCGATCATGCGGTTCAAGTCCCCGCGGCCCACCGGTATTCGCCTGTCACGGACGCTTCAGGATGGCGAGGTGATGCCCTTGGGCCCGTACCAAGTCCGCGTTTTCGCCGTGCCGGGACACACGCCGGGAAGCGCTGCATTCGCCATTGGGGAAAACCTGTTCCTGGGTGACAGCGCCAACCAAGGGAAGGACGGCCACCTCACAGGCGCGCCCTGGATCTTTAACCACAGCTCGGCACAGAATCGCAAATCACTGGTGGAGCTTGCGCGCCGTCTGGCCGGTGACACCAGTATCAAGACGCTCGTTTTCTCCCACTCCGCACCTTTAGAACGAGGTGTGGCGCCGCTGGTGGAGTTTGCCAGCCGCTCTTGAGCGATTGCGCCGTGCGGCGGAGCCGCAACCCGACAGGAATTCACCACCGAGGCACAGAGGTCACGGAGTAAAATAAACTGACGAACCGTAAATCCTGCCGGCCTCGGGGAGAGTATCTTTCTCTGTGATCGCCGTGCCTCTGCTATGAAAATGGACGTGCCAAAGGCACCTTGGACTGCGGCGGCTCGACGCCGCCCTGGTCATCGTCCTTGGGGTTATTTCAAGGCGGCGTCAAGCCGCCGCAGTCCAAGGTGCTTCGCACATTTTCATGCACAGCGGCGAGCCGCAGGCTCATCGGAATCTGTGGTGAATCTTTTCTGGACGCGCCGGCGCCGACTGGCGCAGACTCCGTGCTGGTGAGAGTCTGCGTTTCCCCCACACTAGCCAGAGCATAGACGCAGAGATTGAAAAGCGTCTCTGTGCCAGCCCGCCGGCTCTTCGACCAACAGAGTGCCTGTGACTGCGAGGGTGCCACAATGAATAGCAAATCAGTGAAAAAGACGTACATCGTTCTTGCATTTATTGCACTGGCTTTTCTGGGCGGTATGAGAGCCCAGTGCCAAACCATTTCTGTTTCGGTTCCGGCTCTGCACGTTGCTAACAATGAGCGCATCGTCGGGTTCGAGATACATGTTCGCTCGGGCAGGATCGCACTACTGCCCAACGTCCCTATCGGGTGGAACATTTCGGTGGACAATGACCCGTCGTGGAACACCGTCATCAAAGGATCGATAGACGTAGGTGCAGCGGCCATGGACCCGGATTTTCTTCGGGACTTCATGGTTGTTGAAATCGAAAAGGACGCCTCCTCTGACGCGCCCTTCGACTTGCAGGGCGAGGTCATCGTGACTTCTGACTTCATTAAGGAAAGACGGATCAAGCTATCGATGAAGGATTTTGCGACTAAAGGTGCCGGGGATAGCAAGGCAACAACTGGCCATTAAGGTGTCAGAGACAAAGCAGGTAGCGCGGAGTCTCGGGGGTTTGAGACTCCGCGGCTTTTCTTTCGGTTTTTAATGGCGGCGGGAATATAATCCCGGAGGGAAAAGGTGTCAGGCGGAGGGAAAAGGCAGAAAAGGTGGAGAATAGGTGTCAGGGAGAAAAGGTGTCAGGTACCGTTTTCTTCAAGAACGATGGGGGAAAATGTGTCAGGGGGGACAGGGGGGAAAAGACGGGAAAAGGTGTCAGGTACCTTGTTCCCACCTCAGCCCGAAAAAAGGTACCTGACACCTTTCCTTTCCCCCCAATCCACTGAGCACACGGTTAGGAGACACTCTATGCGTCAGCTAGAAAGGTTCCCAACTTGGTTTTCGAAGTTCTTTCTCGGCGCCCTAGGGGTGACGATTGCCGTATTCTTTCTGCTAGGCCATTTGCTCACAATTCCTTTGGACCGACTCATTCGCGCGTGGTTGGTTTGCTTAGTCGCGTTTGCGGTTTGGGGTACGTTGATGTATCTCGCCCTTTGGTACCGCGTCAGGACAGATGGGGACACACGACTTGTTTTTGCCGCGACAACCTTGATTGGAGTGTCGGGTTCCTGCATGGTGTACTACTGGGGTTCGCGGCTTGGCTTAGTCTCGGGCGGCACTTGTCGCGGTCTTTGCGTCACAATCATAATTGCACTGCCCCCAATAACAATGCTCCTCTACTTCTTAGAGCGAAAGTGGCACATAGTTCGGTGACTCGCGGGCTGGCAGGGAGAAAAGGTGTCAGGTACCGTTTCCTTCAGGAACGATGTGGTAGAATGCCGTCATGGGCAGAGTCCGGCGAGTTGATGTTGGCGGCAGGGCGGCCGAACAAAGGTACCTGACACCTTTTTCCCTGACACCTTTTTCCGACACCTTTCACGCCAAGGTCGAACAATTGATGCCCGCTTAATTGCCGGCCTGCACTAAAATGCAGAGAGTCGTAGAGTTTCCCTATAGCCTACTATGCCATACGTCACCGTCTTCGAAATCACGCAAAAACCATTTGAGTGGTGGTTCCCGGCGTTTGGCCTAATTTTCGTCTTGATTGGCACCATTCTTGTTTGGATTGGACGGAGGTGGGCTTCGCAAAAGCAAGCAAAGGTGACGGGCTACTTCATGCTCGCGTTTGCTTCCCTGTGGGTCCTAATTGCTTTTAGGTCTACTTTCTCTAGCTACCGGCAATCCGTAGAGGCGTACCGATACGGAAATTATGCGGTGGTCGAAGGCCAAGTCGAAAATTTTCATCCTATGCCGTACGAAGGGCACCAGGAGGAATGCTTTAGCGTTCGCAGCGAAAGGTTCTGCTATTCGGACTACGAAATTCAATCTGGCTTCAATCAATCCGCCTCGCACGGCGGGCCCATTCGAGAAGGCTTACCAGTCCGAATAGCGTTTCACAACGGTCAGATTCTTCGTTTGGAGGTACGCGCCGATAGCCTGCCGGCCCCGGCTGAGCGCTCAGCATACGCTTCTAAGTCGGAGGCCAAGTGGAACCAGTGGATGAAGACGGATCCCGGCGTC
Source organism: uncultured Acidobacteriota bacterium (assembly GCA_963825395.1). Lineage (GTDB taxonomy): Bacteria > Acidobacteriota > Terriglobia > UBA7540 > UBA7540 > Bog-366. The sequence goes on from CAWGTQ010000081.1 coordinate 84,501, forward strand.
GATCATATGAATCTCGGTTTTTCCTTTGCAGCTTTCTTGATCGTCTTGTGTTGGAACCTAGACTGGCGGCATTATATTCGCTACTGGCTCCGTCGAGAGCCACCTTACGCGCGTTATTGGGAAATCGGGTTTCGAGCGTTCTTTGCTGCCAATCTTATAGGTTCAGCCATTCACTTGGTGCAACAAATCCTCGAAAGGCCGAGAACGATTGCAGACTACGGACAAGCGGGGCTGGATAGCCTTCTCTGGATCGGGTTCTTTGTTGTAGCCGACATCTTCTTTCGATGGCGCATGCGAAAAGCATCCTCGGGAGGCACGCCCCGTCCCGCCGGGAACGGTTAAGACACGGACGCCCCGTTTGCACACCTGCCTAGGTCCGGGGAAAAAGGTGTCAGGAACGTGTGAAAAAATCTAAAAAGACTGGAAATTGACAAAAATACATAGCTTAAATATCTGGGCTCTGGTACACTGGAGACATGAACACCGACCCTAAGGTTACTCGTCCCCGTTTAGTGGCCGTGAATCGGCGGCAGATGGTGATGCGGGCGATTGATGTGGAGCGACTGATTGAGGAAGATCACCCTGCGCGCGCGATTTGGGAGTTGGTAGGGCGGCTGGATCTGAGCGGGTATTATGCCGCCATCGCCGCGGTGGAGGGGCGGGCGGGGAGAGATCATACCGATCCGCAGGTTTTGATCAGTCTCTGGCTGTATGCTTACAGCCGCGGGAATGAGTTCGGCCCGCGAGGTGGCGCGCCAGTGCGAATATGAACCGGCCTTTCAGTGGCTGTGCGGGCTGGGGCCGGTCAGCCACCGCACGCTTTCCGGGTTTCGTTGCAGTCAAAAGGCGGCGCTGGACGATTTGTTCGTGCAGGTGCTGGGGATGCTGAGCGCCGAGGGTCTGATCACTCTGGAGCGGGTGACGCTGGACGGCACGAAGATCAAGGCCAACGCCGGCGGCAATACGTTCCGCCGCCAGGAGACGCTGGAAGCTCACCTGCAATTGGCGCGCGAGCAGGTTCGGTTGATGGAGGAACAAGCGGCGGAAGAGGAGCAGATGGCCAAGCGGCAGGTGGCGGCGCGGCGGCGTGCCGCCCGGCAACGCCAGAGCCGTTTGGAGGCGGCGGTGCGCGAGGTGGAGCGCTTGCAGCGCGAGAAAAAGGACGATCGCGACAGTTTTGTGGCCCGCGCCTCCGGCACCGACCCGGAAGCCCACGTGATGAGAAATGGCGAGGGGGGCACGGTTCCCAGCTACAACCTGCAACTGCTGACCGACGCCGCGCAGGGGCTGATCGTGAATGTGGAAGCGACCACGGACGCCGTCGATCACCACCAACTGGCGCCGGCCCTGGACCGCTGTGAGCAAACGCTGGGACGCCGCCCCGAGCAGGTGGTTGCCGATGGCGACTACACCAATCATGCCTCGGTCGCGGCGGCGGCGAACTGCGGAGTGGACTTTTATGGATCGTGGCAGGAGAGTTGGAAGCCCGGCGAACGCGATGCCCAGGGCCGCAGCGCCGCGTTTCTCGCCAGCGCCTTCCCCTATGATGCCGGGCAGGATTGCTTCACTTGCCCGGCGGGAGAAATCCTGACTCACCGTGCGATACAGAACCGCGAGCACGGGGTTCGCATCCACGTCTATCGCCCGCCGCAGGAGGCTTGCCGGAACTGTGCGTTGCGCAGCCAGTGCGCGCCGCCGAAAGCGCGTCCCGCTTGGGTCCGGTCGATTTCACGCCTGGAAGAACCCGCGGCGACCGTGGCTTTCAAGGCCAAGATGGCCACGGAAGAAGCCAAGCAGATTTACGGCCAACGCTCGCGCCTCGCCGAGTTTCCCCACGCCTGGATTAAAGAACGCTGCGGCCTGCGCCAGTTCCGCTGTCGCGGCCGCCTGAAAGCAACGATGGAGGCTACCTGGGCGGCGCTCAGTTACAATCTGACGAGATGGTTCGCCCTGCGGCGACGACCTACCCTCACCGATGGCGCTCTGGCGCCGGCGTAAGTACACAGCACCAAAGTGCCCAAAGATACTGAGTAAGAAATCCTGCTGCCCTCGGCGCCCACCGAGCAACATTATCCGCACCCGGGATGACCCCCACTCCAAGTGAAATCATCGTGCCTCCCGACTTGCCCCTGCCCCGCGATTCTCATAGCGCATTTCTTCACACGTTCCAGGTACCGTTTTCTTCAAGAACGATG
>CAWGTQ010000082.1:0-22865 GCA_963825395.1 uncultured Acidobacteriota bacterium
TGTTATGTACGTCTGCTTCGGCTCGTTACGTATTGCTCAAGACTCACTTTGTGATTGCTAACTTCGGCTTTGCTCTGTTCGAACGCGCATGGTCATTGCGGGGTTTTGACGATCTGATAGTGGACATTATGGATCGGCCTGCATGGGTTGAGGCATTACTGGATCGCATCACCTGGATTCAAGTAGCCCTGGCGCGCCGGTTTGTGGCCTTGAAAGTCGATGGGGGCTATTTCGGCGATGATTACGGTGCGCAGAGTTCGCTCCTGTTCTCCCCACGAACCTGGAAACAGATGTTCAAGCCCCGTCTGGCCAGGATGTTCGCTGTTTTCCGGGATGCAGGATTGCCGGTAATCCTCCACTCGGATGGCGATATCCGCGCGATTCTGCCGGATCTTGTTGATATTGGTCTCACGGCCCTGAACCCCATACAACCCGAGGTGCTGGATCACCAATGGTTGTGGCAAGAATTTGGGAATGATCTGGCCTTTTACGGTGGGATCTCAACGCAGGACGTGCTATTGCGCGATGATGCAAAAGCCATTCGGGCCGCAACAGAAACGTGCATGCGTGTTCTTGCTCCCCGCGGCACGGGGCTCCTGGTTGGCCCTTCGCACCGCATGCAGAGTGATATACGCCCCGAAAGCGTCGGAGCCATGCTCAGCGCTTTCCGGTGAGATTTTCAGAAGACCCCAATATATGTGCGAGCATAGTGATCGTTACAACCTCATTGCCAGCGTCTTCCGGCGACGTTTTGATACAGAGCCTGAGTTTCTTGTCCGCGCGCCGGGGCGAGTGGATCTGATGGGAAGTCACACAGATTACAATCTGGGCCATGTGCTGACCATGGCGATCAGCCGTGACGTTTGGATTGCTGGTCGCGTGCGGCTCGACCCTATCGTGCGCGTTTACTCTATCGGCCTCGACAGCGAGCAAAGCTTTGACCTGCGTTCGTTGACTCTCGGAGTTCGGACCGGCTGGGCAGACTACGTGCGCGGCGTCGCGGCCGTGCTCGCCTCTGAGAGTCTTCCCTTGCGCGGATTCGACGCCGTCATCCACTCCACGGTTCCCATTGGCAGCGGCCTCAGTTCGTCTGCTGCGCTCGAGTGCGCAACCGCCACGGCCTTCCAACTGACGGGTGGATGGAAGATTGACCCCGCGCGCATGGCCCGCCTCTGTCAACGTGCCGAACATGAATGGGCAGGCGTGAAATGCGGCATCCTCGACCAGTACACTTCGTGCTTCGGCCAAGTCGACTCGGTTCTCGTGCTGGATTGCCGGACGGTCTCTCACGATTGCTGGAGTATCAAGTCCGGGCTCGATGTGTTCATCTGCGACACCCGATCGAAACGCGAGCTTGTAGGATCCGAATACAGCTCCCGCCGGGCGGAGTGTGAGGAAGGTGCGCGTCATCTCGGTGTTGGCGCGCTCTGTGATGCAACAATTCAGGACCTGATGAAACACAAAGAGACCATGCCCGCGGAGGTGTTCCGACGTTGCCGCTTCATACTGGAGGAGGACGCCCGTGTGCGTCCGATGGCAGAGGCGTTGGCAAGCGGTGACGAAATCGGGATTGGTAGTCTGTGTAGGGAGTCGTTCCTTGGCGCTCGTGATTTATATGAAATTTGCGCTCCGTCCATGCACGCTATGATGGACGCGATGATCAATGCTCCAGGTGCAGTAGGCGCGCGCCAAGCCGGGGCCGGCTTCGGCGGTTGTATGGTTGCAATCGTCCGCCAGGAACAGGCTCAGGCGTTTGCCGAAAGCACGCGCAGCCGCTACCTCGCCTCAACCGGCATCGAGGCCGGTGTCTATGCGGTGCGTGGCGCCGGAGGAGCGAACGTAATCGACCAGTTCACGAAGGAGGGAATTTGCGATGTCGCTTAATGACGCCTCCTCACCCGACCTCAGTGGCGAATTCCCATTGGATGCAAACCAAGTGTCGCTCTTCCAGCGCGACGGCCATATCCTGCTAAGAGGTGTGGCCACACCTGAGGAAGTCGCCAAATTCCGGCCCTTGATCCTCGCGGCTCGGGACCACCATGGCCCCGAACCAACGCCGCTTGAGGAGCGCGATACTTACGGGAGGGCATTCCTGAAGGGCATGAATTTATGGCCGGTCGACGAGGGCGTACGCCGTTTCGTTTTATCCCGCCGTTTCGCCCAAATTGCTGCGAGCCTTTTAGGCGTAAAGGGGGTCCGAATTTACCACGATCAGGCTCTCCTTAAGGAAGCGGGCGGCGGCATTACTCCCTGGCATCAGGACCAGCACTATTGGCCGCTAGACACTTCAAATACGGTCACCATGTGGATGCCGCTCGTCGACGTGACGCCGGAGATGGGAACTTTGCGTTTTGCCACCGGCTCGCACCGCGAACTCTATTTGGGGGACCTCCCGATCAGTAACGAATCGGAAGCAAGATTCGAAGCTTTCATCCACGCGCGCGGGTTCGCGATCACCCAGTGCCCCGCGATGAAGGCGGGCGATGCGACCTTCCACTACGGATGGACCCTGCACGGAGCACCCGGCAATTCCGTGAATCGCACACGCGAGGTCATGACCATTATCTGGTTTGCGCACGGGGCGCGCATAACCGTCCCCGATAATCCTAACCGCGCTCGGGATCTGGAACGCTGGCTTCCCGGTCTCAAGCCCGGGGATCTAGCAGCCAGTAAACTAAACCCCCTCGCCTGGAGCGCCGCGGGAGAGCCAAACAATGCGTAGTGCAGGCGCCTGAATCTGCCGCTAGGAAAGGTCTAACCAGAAGAAATAACGTTGGCGGAGGGCAGCACACTCCTCTCGAAACTCCAGGCGAAAAGCTCAAAGCGCCGAGAAGATCACATTTTCCTGTGGGGCGCACGTAGGTGCCTTCACTGGTCCGAATTCACCCCAGCGGCGTGCGTGTGCGCCCACTTCTGCCACATTCCCGGTTCAAGCAGCATTCGGATGAAGATGCCGCCGACCACTGGCCGCGCCTGAAAATACAGATGCTTCCCATCCACTGTCCCGTACCAATCCGGCAGCGGAACCCGGTCCGGCGGCTCGTCTGCGAAGCGATTAATTCGGCGATCTGAGCATGATGCCGTCTGTAAACCTCAGGGCAAAGAGATCCAACCCGCGAGTTAAATTGACCCAACATCACCTCGAGTAATACCTTGCTCCGGCGCGGGGTTCCACTGCCCTCCATGGTGACGAACAATAACGTGTTCATCGTTTGAGTCGTGCTCGCATGGTAATCAGGAACGAATCATTGCACCGGACATATTGTTCTCAACATCGTTTTGCAAATCACCTAAATCGCTTCATCTGATATGTAAAGCGCTTAGCTAAAACCACGTGGATATTGGCTTGTCAAGAGATTCTTTCAGGAGATTTTTCAGGACTTCTTCATCCCTTGAATTGACCGACCAGTGCACCTGAAAAACAGCCGTTATGCCAGCGGGTTAACTCTTTCGAGTTCCGTTTCACACGGCCCACCCACGCGACAAGATCGTATGGTCTTAAAGCGTTTCTTGCGTGACGTTCTCCAGATGGGTGTCGGGCACCGGCCGGCTCAGATAAGTGCTGAAGTCACCGACTTTCCTGAGTACGAAAGTCGGAACGCCAGCCGCCCGCTGAGTCTTGATCCGGAGGAAGTCCGCCCCTTGAACGTCTTCCAGCACGAAGGCCGGCCGGAAATCTTCCTTCTCGTAGCGAACATCGATATGGTTCATCTCGAGGCGCGTCACGTGACGAATATAGAACCCATAGGCCGGCATGGTGCCGAATCGGTTAGGGTCGGGATATCCATTTTCCTGCTCAGTCGGCGAGATGGCGGCGTCTTCATGTGTCCCGCCGCCTTGATGCAAGACCGTAATATTACTCAGCCTCAAGTCTTCGATAGAATGTTCCGGAATCCCACTGATGATGGCGGCGCAGCGCGCTGCAGTGTTGGACACCACGATGTCGCTGATATTCACGCGGCGCAGTTGGCCCACGGGAACCCCTGCGGGGCCGCGCATTCGGCTGCCCAGTCTCAGGAAAATCGGAGGGTTGGAGAGGTCACGCATGGTGACGTTGGTAATCGAAATGTCTTCCGCCAGCGCCCCGTCCACTGCCTCGATCGCCAAGCCACCACATTTCTCGAACACGCAGTTGGAGATGGTGATGTTTTTGAAGCCGCCATTCGACTCCGTGCCGCACTTAATCCTTCCTGTCCGCGGGATCTTAACGTCGGGGGGGAACTCTTTCCAAGTCCCGTTGAGTACGGTGCCCTCTTCGTATCCCCCGGTGACGAAGCAATTCGTAATCGTCAAGTTCTCGGTGGCTCGCGCGTAGCCTAACGCGTAAGAACTCTTAGGGCAGATTCCATCGTCCCATGGAGAATTGACGGTGCAATCCGAGACACGCACGTTGCGGCAACAGTCAATGTCCATCCCATCGCGATTCGTGTCGATGAGGAGATTGTCAATGGTGAGATTGTCCACGCCCGTGGCCAAAATGCCGAAGTGCCCGCCGTGCAGGATGGAAACATCGCGAATGGTAACGTTGTGGCAGTTCTTAAGACTGATGGATTTGTCGCCGACGCCAGCGCCCTCCTCGCCAGGCCCGCGCGTCAGACCCTGGCCCCAGATCAGGCCTGGCCCCAGGATGGACACGTCACTAATGCTCTCTCCCCACAACAGCGCATTGTGCCAGTGGTTGTGGCCGAAATCCTGATACTGTTCCCACGCATTCGGCTCAGCCGGATCGTATCTGCCTTGTTCCCCGTTCTCGGCAGCCAAGATCGTTGCACCTTGGTCCAGATACAAGGTCACTTTGCTCTTGAGATGGATGGAAAAACACGGGTACGTGCCCGCCGGAAAGCGTACCGTGCCGCCACCCGCAGCGGCCGCCGCTTCGATGGCCCGATTGATGGCGGGCGTGTCGGCTGTCTTGCCGTCTCCCCTGGCGCCGAAGCTCCTCACGTCGTAAATCCCGGCAAAGGACGCCGCGGGATTCTGCGCAGCTTCGGCCGACGCATTCAATCCAAGGGTGGAAGAGTTCCTCGGAATTAGAAGACTTGCGGTTGCCAATCCTGTTCCCAAGCCTAGCATTTTTCGAAAAACTTGGCGTTTGCTACGGTCGAATCCTTGTACCGTGTCAATCATCATCGTTCCTTTCTGTGGGTTGGAGTCCAAGAGTACGATCACCTCTGGGTTTCAGTAATCGCAAGAACAGCTCGCCAGAAGCAAAGTCCGATGGCCCTGGAAAAGGGCAAAGAATGCGCTCATCACTCTGCGGGAAAGTGCTCAGCAAAACAGGTATTTGCGCCAGCGCTCATCGGAGCGGCCCATCATGCGCATGATTTGCCGGCTGGTGTGAAGGGTGAAGGGGTGCGGGGGCCGCAGCAGGCGGAGCCAGCCTCTTCCGGCAGCCGATCCCCCTTCAGGTTATTGCAGCGGTGGCAGCAGGCGACCAGATTATCCCAATCGGTGTGGCCTCCGCGCGAACGAGGGATGACGTGATCCAGCGTGAGTTCGTGAGCGGGCATCACTCGGCCGCAAAATTGGCAGGTGTAACGGTCACGCAGGAGCACGTTTTTCCGCGAAAGCGCCCGCGTCTGATAGGGAATGCGCCGGAATTCCAGCAGGCGGATGACCGACGGTACGCGGAAGGCCAATTGTGAGGAGTGAATAAACATGCCGTCTTCTTCTTCCGTGGTCGCCACGCCCTTCAGCACCAGCACCAGGGCGCGCCGGACGGCAGTGACATTGATGGGTTCGTACGTGGCGTTGAGCACCAGTACGGGTTCTTGCAGAAGTCGTTGGTGGCCATCCTCCGACATCGAGTTTCACCCGCGGGAGCGATCAGCGTCCGACTCCCCGATCTTATTATGTCGAGTCCCGGTCAAGTCCGTCAACAGTGTTGTCACTATCAACCCGTGCAAGATCGGGAAACTGGGGCGTAGCGCGCGCCAGCGTCAGGCCCATGACCTGCGCCGCACCCGCGCGTTTCAAGGCCCGCGCGCAAGCGGAAAGCGTTGCTCCGGTGGTCATGACGTCGTCAACCAGCACGATCGCGCGCCCTCGAACCTCATCGGGTTTGACCACCTCGAAAGCTCCCCGCAGATTCTCGCGCCGGGCGGCCACGCTCAATCCGGTCTGCGGAGGTGTGGCGCGCTTGCGGCGCAAGCAGGCCTTGGCAATCTGCGGCGCCGCCCCACCACTCTGCCTCCCCAGCGCTCGCACCAAGCCCGCCGCCAGCAGTTCCGACTGATTGAAGCCGCGCTCACGCCGGCGCGACGGGTGCAAGGGAACCGGAACGATGAGGGCTGAGACGAACTCGCCCGCTTGGGGCAACGAATCCCAGGTGGGCGCCAGCAATTCCCCCAAGCGCTCGCCCAAGCGTTCGTCTCCGGCAAACTTCAAGCGCAGGACCACCTGACGAAGCTTCCCAGCATAAAGGCCAAAGCTGCGCGCCCCATCGAAGACCGGCTCATCCTCCCGGCACGCGCCGCACTCCGCCGACGGACGAATCGAGGGCGCGGGGAGACGGAAACGGCAGGCCGCAGCGTGGGCACAGAGGCCCGCGCCACGGCTGTAAACTCGCCCAGCAGGCCCGGCAGATGCGCAGCCATCCGTCGCTCGAAAGCTCACCTCCGCAAAGGGCGCAATCCGTGGGAAAGGCAACGGCAAGAAAGCCGTCCAGGAACTCCTGAAGGAGTGAAGGCTGGCGAGAGTGGCTGCTTGAGTACCTGGGAGAAGACGAACCTCGCAGGGGGAAAATCCGAGGGTAATTAAAGCAGGCCTTGATCTTGCTTTTCCTGGCACTCGATGCAGTGGCGGGCCCAGGGCACTGCTTCCAGCCGCTTTTGCTGGACCTCTTCCTCGCACGCCACGCATTGTCCGTACGTGCCGTCTTTCATGCGCTCCAGCGCCTCATTCACGAGTTGCAGCACCCGGCGATTCTCATCGCTCTGATGAAAGAGGAACTCTTTGGTGTAAGAGTTCGCGGCCTTGTCGGCAATGTCTTGCGTGGCCTCTTCGTCGGCCTCGCGCCCATCTTGCTCAGACTTGGTCACCAGTCGCAACAGTTCCTCCTGTTTGGTCAGGAGGCGCTTCTTGAAGTATTCAACTTTCTTCTTGTCCATGCGCTGCCTTATTTCCTCCACGAGCACTACCCAAACCAAAAATTGTACGGGTGGTCAGCCGGAACTGTCAAGCATAAGGTAGCAGATCAACTCATCTTACGCGCGTTCTCTCGCTGTCGAACCTGGATCTTCCACTACTCGCCCTTGCGATGATGCTCGCGCCAGGCGCATTTCCCGCGCCCCGCTCGCAATAATTGCAAGCCAGAAAAACAAATCCTACGTGTGCGCTTGCAGCTTGCGTTTCAGGGCCTCGTGCAAGCGGGTGCGAACTTCGTCGGGAAGTGAAAAGAGCTCGCCATCGCAGTAAAGCTCAATGGTCTTCTTCGTGCTATCAAATACGGCGTGGCAGTGATTGCAATAGGTCAAGTGAGCTTCTAGGGTACGCTTTAATGCCGCGTCCAACTCGCCGTCCAGATACCCGCCGATCTCTTTGATCGCCCTATTGCAATTCACGAATTTCCCCCTCGTTTAAAGACTTTGCTCAATTCCTCGCGCAATCGGAGGCGCGCGCGAAAGAGCCGGGCCTTGACCGCTCCCGCCGTCAAATCCAGCAGCTCGGCGGTTTCTTCCGTGGACAATCCCTCCACGTCGCGTAGATAAAAGACGGTGCGAAATCCCGGCGGCAGCGAATTAACCGCTCCTTGAAGGATCCGCTCCAACTCCGACTGCGCAAATTGCTGCTCGGGGTTAGGTTTCCAATCGGCGAACTCCCGCACCACCACTTCCCCGTTTTCGTCCTCGGGGTCGTCCATCGGAACTTCCCGGCTGCTCCGCCGTTTGCGAAGTTTCATTAGCGCTTCGTTCACGGCGATGCGCACAATCCAGGTGTAGAAGCGCGAGTCTTCGCGGAAATCGGGCAGATGCTCGAAGGCCTTCAGAAAAGCGTCCTGAAGGACGTCCTCCGCATCCTCACGGTTTCCGGTGATGTTCATCCCCAGCCGGTAGATCTTTTTCTCATACCTGTTCACCAGCTCTTCAAAGGCGGAGTAGTTCCCCGCCTTTGCTTCGCTCACGAGCTGCGACTCGTCCCGTGCCACAGTAGCTTGAGGTAGTTCAGTCATCAGAGTTATGAGTTCAAATCAGCTCGCACCCAATGGGCAGCCTCAGCCGACTCCCACGCCTTGCCTGCCGATCGAGCTTTCCCCCCGCGACTACTGCATGGCCCAAAGCCTATCCATACTTATGATGCCCCAATTTTCGCGAGGTTACAGCCTCTTTCCTAACAGTCGTCAGTTCTCAATTATCAGTTCTCAGTAACCGCCCAAACATTCAAGGGCCGCGGAGTCTAACTGAAAACTGATGACTGATGACTTTTCTAATTCTTCCCCCCGGCACAGGAAATCAGTCGCGCGATGGCTGGCCCCACGCCGTCAGGCGCGTCGTAGACGGAGGAGCCCGCCACCATGACATCCGCGCCGGCCTCCGCCGCCAAACTTATGGTCTGTTCGTTGATGCCGCCATCCACTTCCACTTCGCATTCCAGTTCGCGCTCAATTAGCGCGTTGCGCACCTGGTGAATCTTCGGCAGCGTGGCCCGGATAAATTTCTGGCCGCCAAATCCCGGATTGACCGTCATCACCAGGACGAGCTGCACCATATCGAGCACTTCCGAAAGGGTGGACGCCGGCGTGGAAGGGTTCAGTGCCACGGCGGCTTTCTTCCCCAGGTTGCGAATCTGCTCGAGGACGCGATGCAAGTGGGGGGTGGCTTCCTGATGGACAATGATCGTGTCGGCTCCCGCGTCGGCGAAAGCCTCAATAAAATCCTCGGGCGGCGTAACCATCATGTGGGCCTCGATGATCAGTCGCGTCAATGGCCGCAAACTGCGGATCGCGATCGTTCCAAAAGTAATATTGGGAACGAAGCGGCCATCCATCACGTCCACTTGAAAGCGGTCCACGCCTGCCGCCTCAACAATTTGCACTTGTTCTCCGAGGCGGGTAAAATCCGCAGAAAGAATCGAAGGAGCAATTTTGACTTGCAGATGCCACCCCCAAGAACGGTGAAAAGTGGAGAGTAATTAGCACGCCTCTGCCCACTGTTCACTATCCACTATTCACTGTTCACTGCACTGTCCACTCTCCACTGTTCACTGCCCTTTTAGCAAATGCGCCGCGCTCTCATCAAGGAACCAGCTTAGGCTCCCGCGTGCGGGCTGAATGAGCTGGGCGGGAAAGTGTCCCGCAGGGCCTTCCAGCACCTGGCGCAATGTCTCAGCCTTATCCGCTCCCACCACTAAAAAGATAACATGAGCTGCGGCGTTGAGCACCGGCAAAGTCAGGGTCAGGCGAAAGGAGTTGAAGTGACGCAGCATAGTTTGGCACGACCCACGCCGTACGTTCGCCCAGCGCTTGACTGCCAGGAAAAAGCGACGCGGTGTGTCCATCAGGGCCCATGCCGAGGAACACCAAATCCAGGCGTGGCCACTCCCCCGGCGCGGGACGCAAAACGCCCGCCAAATCTTCCGCATAATCGCGCGCCGCTTGCTCCCGGTCCGGGCGCTCGGCCGCCATGCGGTGGAAGTTCTCCTGCGGCAGCGGCGCCGATTCCAATAGGGCCTGGCGAATCATCCGGTAATTACTCTGAGGATCGTCGGGCGGCACGCAGCGTTCATCCACCTGGAAGAAGTGGACGTTCGGCCAGCGCACACGGCCCGCGAACGTTGGGCTGCCGAGCAGTTCGTAAAGGAGCTTGGGCGTCGAGCCGCCGGAGAGCGCCACGGAAAAAGGTTTCTTCTCGATGGCTTTAACCCGCGCCTGTTCTTCCAAGCGTGTAGCGGCAGCCCAGCTTAAGGGTTCCAACCCGTCGAAGATGCGGACCTCGGGATTGACGGTTTTCGATTGCCGATTGTCGATTGCCAAACCTCCATGGGCTAATTGATGAATGTCGACTGACAATGGTCGATTGAAAAAGTAACTGCCAGTCCTTCGCTTCGCTCCGTAGAAACTCGCGACGGCGCAATCGACCATCGTCAAGCGACAATCGAAAATGGTCAATGGGTCATTCGCGCGACCAGCGCCAGGGCCTCTTCATAAACGTGGTCGCGGCCGGCCAGCATCAGTTCGTCGTTCAGAATTTCCACTTCATCCCCAGCTTCAATCCGCACCGTGCGGCCGATGGGCGGCTGGCCCGGGACCTCGGCAAGGGTTTGTACTACTTTGCCATCCGGTCCGCGCGAGAAGGAAAAGCGCGCGCCGTCGGCCTCGATCACGAAGGAAAAACATACTCCACTTCCTCCGCCATCCACTTTCCTCAAAACCCTTTCCACTTTCACCTCGCGACCGTCCGATTGAAAGTAGAGGGCGCGAGGCATGTTTTCTCCCCGCGATTCAGCCCGCCGGAATTCCCAACCCAGGCGAGTGGCAAGCCATGCAGTCAGCAGCAGGCTCTGCGCGCGCTGCGTGGTAAGCCGCGGCGATCCCATTTCGTACTCAATCCGCAGTTCCCGGATCCGGTAGAGATAAGGCCGGCGGTCGTGAGAATCAAAACTTTGGGCCATCACTTCGCGCCATGGCGTGGTCCGCGCCCAGTTCAAGTCGGAAAGGCGGATACGACCGGCATACTTTTCAAGCCAAGCGGCCAGCGCTCGCAGGTCCGCCCCAGTGGCGCAAAAACGCGCCGAATCCACAATCACATGCTGCGTCACGCGCAAAATCTGGTCGAAATAGGCGGGCATGGCGAAGCCTTCCGCCCGCCACCAAAGGTAAATCGGCAGCCCCGAAACCGTGAGGGGAAGCACCATGCTGGCAAGTTCAGGGCCGGTCTCGCCGCGCGCATTCAAGGTGATCTGTTCGCTACAAATCTGCTTTTCGCCCTCCACGGGCATGTGACAGTGGGCGGAGACGGAAGCCATCAGGCTCGGCGGCGACCCCTCGGGGTCCATCACCATCACCACCGCGCGGCAAGGATTCTGCCGCGTCACTTCGGCAAGCAGGTTGCTCACCTCTTGCACCGCCTCCGTGCAATCGACGTAAACGAGCAAAGTCAGCGCGGAAGCACGCGTCACGGCGGACTCGGCACCCGAGGCTTCTGCCGCGCTTCTCCACATGGTCGAAAGCCCGGCTTCAATCTCCGCCACATTGGCGGGGCGAGGCTCCCCTAGGGCAAATGCCTGAAGCGTGCCACCCAATGGATTTCTCCTTTCCTTTCAAGAACATCTCAGGTTCGCAACGATAAGTGGCTTATTTTTCTCAAATATCACGGGTTCAAGGTGAATTTGAGCCAAATCAATTTCATATCTCACTTGTTTTCAGCAACAACATGGGTAATACCTTAACAAAGTAAGTCCACACGTAACAGCCTATGGTTCGGGAGAAATGACAGGAGCCGTGACCCTTCTGCTTGGTGCCTCCTGCCACCCCTTCTGCCCAGGCTGGCTTGCCGGGAATCGCAAAAGGCACTCGCCTTCCGCCTACTGCTTTTTCCTACTGCCTTCTGTTCTTCACAGTCTGCGCCACTGCCGGCCATCGCGCTCGATGAGGTCATCCGCCTCTTTCGGTCCCCAACTGCCCGCCGCATAGGGGGCCAGCCCGCTGCTTCCGTCCTGCTTCCAGCGATCGAGAATCGGATCCACAAACTCCCAGGAAAGGTCCACGGCATCGGCGCGATTGAACAGCGTGGCATCGCCGAGCATGCAATCGTGCAGCAGGGTCTCATAAGCGGTGGGGGGGGCCGCGCCGAACGATTCCCCGTAAAGGAATTCCATCTCCACCGGGCGAATCTGCATGGTGGTTCCGGGAAGCTTGGCGCAAAACTTCAGGGAAATCCCCTCGTTGGGTTGGATGCGAATCGAAAGGATGTTGGGCTCGATTCCCTCCGCGCCGGCGCCTTTGAAAAGCAGGTGCGGCACACGGCGAAACTGGATGGAAATTTCGGAAACGCGCTTGGGCAAGCGTTTGCCGGAACGCAGGTAGAAGGGGACGTCCGCCCAGCGCCAGTTGTCGATGAAGAATTTGAAAGCCGCGAAAGTCTCGGTGCTCGAGGTGGGTGATACCTTGGGATCGGTCCGGTAGGCGGGCACTTTCTTACCCCCCACGAACCCTTCCCCGTACTGCCCCCGCACCACGAATTCCGGCACGCGCTCGAAGCGAATGGGGCGCAGGGCGCCCATGACTTTGGCCTTCTCATCGCGCACCGCCGCAGCTTGGAAAGTTGTGGGAGGCTCCATGGCCACCAGGCTCAGCAACTGGAGAACGTGGTTCTGGATCATGTCGCGCAGCAGGCCGGCCTCTTCGTAGTAAGCGCCCCGATTCTCCACCCCCAACTCCTCCGCCACGGAGATTTGCACGTGGTCAATGTAGCGGCGATTCCAGAAGGGTTCGAATATGCCGTTGGCGAATCGGAATACCAACAGGTTTTGCACCGTCTCTTTCCCCAGGTAGTGATCGATGCGATAGACCTGATCTTCCTCGAATACGCTGGTGACGGTCTGATTCAATTCACGCGAGCTTTCCAGGCTTCGCCCGAAGGGTTTTTCCAGGATGATGCGGGTCCAGGTTTTCTCCGGATCTTTGGGTTTGGCCAATCCCGCCACGCCTAGATGCTTGACGATGACGGGGAAAAAGCTGGGAGGGGTAGCAAGGTAAAAAAGCCGGTTGCCGGCACTTCCATGCTCCTGGTCGAGGTGGTTCAGGGTGTCCTTGAGTTTTTGATAGGCCTCGGGGGTGCTGAAATCATCGGCGACGTAGTGCAGTCCTTTGGCGAATCCTTCAATGAAGGCGTCACTCTCCGCGGTCAGGTGAAGGAATTTCTTCACCGCTTCCGACATTTCCTTACTGAACTGTTCATCGGTCTTGGGGGTACGCGCGCAGCCTACCACGGAGAATCCCGGCGGCAACATGCGCTCGCGGGTAAGATAGAAGAGGGCCGGAATCAGTTTGCGTTCCGTAAGATCGCCGGAGGCGCCGAAGATAACCATCGAACACGGATCGGGCGTCCGTCGCAGGCGGATTCCTTCACGCAAGGGATTAACCATCTCGGCTGTTTCCGGCATGAAACCTCTCTATCCATTTTGGATTTTAGATTTTGGATTACTGTACATAGCATCCCGGTGTCCTCCGTGGTCGGAAAACCTTGACACAGAGGTCACCGAGGCGGACCGCGCACACTCTTAAGGCTTGAAAAGCGCAGACGGCACGGAAGGGTTTTGGCTTAGGCTCGGGTACAGTCCGCTACCGTAATCCAAAATCCCAAATTGTTATCCCGCCTGCGCTTGCGCCCACGGTTGAGCGACATCTTGCACGAGTTGCCCAAGCCGTGCCAGTTGGGCGTCTGCATCGTTGCCCAGATGCAGCCGTAAAACGCGCCGCTGCTTGCTCACGAGCGAACGTAAATCTCCTAGTGCTTGTGCGTGCTTTAAAACTGCGAAAGTATACGGCTCACCGGGAACCGGCAAATCGAGGGTGTCGTCCGCGGTGATCTGAATGAAAAGGCCATTGTTTGCTCCGCCCTTATGGAGTTGCCCGGTGGAGTGCAAAAAGCGTGGGCCGTACCCAAGGGTCGTCGCCAAACGGGTGGCATCGCGCAGGCTCAGGCGCAGGGATTGCAGCGCTACAGTGTGCTCCGGCGTGGGCTGAAGGTAGGCCATGAGCGCCACATAATCCCCCGGCCGGGCCTGGCTCAGGAAGGCCCCCAGCATTGCCCCCACCGCGGAAGGCGCCCCCCCCAGGATGGCAGGATCGCCATAGATCTCCAAGCCGTCAGAATCCAGAAGGGGCTTTCCCTCCGGGAATTTTCCCTTGGCGCGATATTCCGCCAGCAGGCTCTTAGTGTTGTCCTTGCTTTCCTGCACATTGGGCTGATCGAAAGGATCGATGCCCAGCAGCGCGCCCGTCGTGGCCGTGGCCACTTCCCAACGGAAGAACTCCGCCCCGAGGTCAAGGATGTCCCGCAGGGTAATTCGAATCACCGGATGCCCGGCAGCCTCGAGCGCTTTGAGCGCTCCTTCCGTGGACTCGTCAGCGTCGGATGCCAGCTTGATTTGCACAAAGAGCCGGTCCTGCCCATAGCCTGCCGGATCGCGCAACGCCTCGCCCGCCACGGGGACCAACCCCTTACCTTCCTTGCCGGTGCTCTCCGCGATGAGTTGCTCCACCCAATCGGCAAAAGCCGCGATGGCAGGGGAAATCACGAAGGTGATTTTGTCCCGCCCTTTCAGTCCGGCTTCGCCCAGCGCCGCACCGAGGACAAGGCCGGGATTTTCCTTCGCGGCCACACCCGCTCCACATGCCTGAGCCATGCGTGACGCGCGTTCCAGCAGCCCCTGAATATGCACACCCGCCAACGCCGCCGGTATCATGCCAAAATTCGAGAGGGCCGAATAGCGGCCACCAATGTCCGGCTGCCCGGGGAAAATACGCCTAAAGCTCTTTTCCTTGGCCAGTTTTTCCAGGGATGTTCCAGGATCGGTAATTGCCAGAAAATTCTCTCCCGCCTGGTCCCCTTTGATGGAGCGGACTCGTTCATAAAAGTATTGGAAGAAACTCATGGTCTCGGTGGTCCCTCCCGACTTGCTTGAGACCACAAAGAGCGTGCGGGCAAGGTCGATGGCGGCCTCCACGGCGGCGACGCTGGCCGGGACCGTGGAATCCAGCACGTGTAACTGCAAGAAGCCGGGCGCCGTGCCAAAGGTAGCGCGGCAAACATCCGGGCAAAGGCTGCTGCCTCCCATGCCTAGCAAAACCTGATCGGCGTAGCCCGCGTTCTTGACGTCCCGGGTGAAGCCCTGGAGACCATCCAATTGCTTGAGCATGGCACCCGCCTCGTCCAACCATCCGAGAGCGTTGCGGATTATTTTTTGATGGCCGGGGTCCTGCTTCCATAGCGTCGCATCACGATCCCACAAACGGCGCGCAAAGCCCAGCCCCTCCAATCGATCGACCGCGGCGTGCGTGGCTGCCTGCAGGCTACCGCCGATGGCCGCAGGCTGCACCGACGGCGCCGGGCAATATTGCCGGCCTTTTTCGGCAAGTGCCGCGAGCAGCTTTTCGTAATCCTTCGTGAAGGACTCTACCCCCTGGTCTTCCAACTTCCGAGTAATGGCCGCGAGCTCAATTCCCTCTTGTGCCAACTGCTGCATCACGGCCCGGGTTTCGTCCAAGCCTTCTTCGATCCGCGCGGCCGGCTTGCCGTGGTCGCGGTAAGCCGCAAGAGAGGCCACCGGCATGGTATTGATGGTGTGGGGACCAATGAGTGAGTCAATGTAAAGGGTGTCGCTGTACTGAGGATTCTTGGTGCCGGTCGAAGCCCAGAGCATTCGCTGCACCCGCGCGCCTTTCTGTGCCAAGGCTTGGTATCGCGCGCTGGAGAAGATCTCTTTGAACCGCACATAAGCGAGCTTGGCATTAGCAATGGCCGTCTTGCCCTGCAGCCATTCCAGCCGCTGTTTTTCTTCCGCGCTCTTCGCCGCGGGCAGTTTCGCTTGCAGTTGCTGGTCAGCCATCACATCAATGCGGCTCACAAAGAAGCTGGCCACCGAGGCAATGCGACTCAGCGGCTTGCCCTCGCGCGCCAGCTTTTCCAACGCGGCAAGATAGGCCATAGCCACTTGCTCGTAGCGCTCGATCGCAAACAGCAGGGTGATGTTGATGTTGATGCCCTCGCCCAAAAGTTGCTCGATGGCAGGCAGTCCTTCCGCCGTTCCCGGAACCTTCACCAGGATATTCGGCCGGTCGACCTCGCGCCACAGGCGATGGGCATCCGCAATCGTGCCCTGGGTGTCACGCGCCAAGGTGGGCGCCACCTCGATGCTGACATAGCCATCCCGGCCATCGGTGGAGTCATAAACCGGGCGGAAGATATCGGCGGCCGTGCGAATGTCCTCAACTTCCAGGGCTTCGAAAATAAGCGGGGTCTCTTTGCCCGCCTCCACCAACTTCCGGATTGCGTCGTCATAGTCGTTGCTGCCGGCGATGGCTTTCTCGAAAATGCTGGGATTGGACGTCACCCCCGAGACTCCATCGACATCGACCAACTGTTTGAGATGCCCGGAAGTCAGCTCCAAGCGGCGGATGTAATCGAACCAGACACTCTGGCCCAAGCTGTTCAGATCCCGCAGTGGATTACTGCTCATATGAGAATCCTCCTACCCGTTGTTGGCGCGCGGCCGGCGACGAAGCGGCAGGTGAGACGTGGAACCCTGCCTCACGCCTCCGTGCCACCCCTGCGCCTATTTCGCGCTGGTGGGGAATGCTCCACCCCGTCCTAATTTAGGCCATACACCCTGAAACCATTAACGTCCCAAGAGTTTGTGTGCGCGTTCAGCGATGTGCTCTCCCGTAAAGCCCAGCTTCTCAGCGATAATTTTATACGGAGCAGATGCGCCAAAGCGATTAATTCCGTGCACAGCGCCCTTGGGCCCCACATAACGTTCCCAGCCAAAAGGCACCGCCGCCTCCACAGCGAGCCGCGCCGTGACGTCCGGCGGCAGTACCTCGTCCCGATAGGACTGCGCCTGTTTCTCGAAAAGGTCCCACGAAGGCATACTCACCAGGCGCGTGGCAATGCCTTCCGCGCTCAGCTTCTCGTAAGCTTCGAGCGTCGGCGCCACCTCCGATCCAGTGGCGATCAAAATAAGTTCCGGCGTCTTGCCTTTGGCATCGGCAAGAACATATGCACCCTTTTCCAAGCCCTGCGCCGCCGCGTACTTGGTGCGATCGATAATCGGCAGCACCTGGCGGGTCAACATCAATGCAACGGGGCCGCCTTTGTGTTCGAGCGCAACCCGCCACGCGACAGCGGTTTCGTTGGCGTCGGCGGGCCGGATGGAGCAAAGATGGGGAATTACCCGGCAAGCCGCAAGTTGTTCAATCGGCTCGTGCGTGGGGCCGTCCTCACCCAGAAAAACGCTGTCATGGGTAAAAACGAATATCGCGTGGGCGCCCATCAATGCCGCGAGGCGCAGAGACGGGCGCAGGTAATCAGAAAAGACAAAGAAGGTGGCGCCGTAAGGAATCAACCCGCTCAGGGCCATGCCGTTCATAATTGCGCCCATGCCGTGTTCGCGGACGCCAAAGTGAAAGTTGCGGCCGCCGAAGCTGCCGGGCTCGAAGTCCTTTTCGCCTTTGATCAGCGTGTTGGTGGAAGGTGCCAGGTCCGCCGAACCGCCCAGCAAGGTGGGAAGTATGGGTGAAATAGCGTTTAGGACTTTGCCTGACGCTTGCCGCGTCGCCATCGGCTTTTCCGAGTGACTGAAAGTGGGGATCTTCGCCTGCCAACCCGGTGTCAATTCACCCCGAGTGTACCGGTCCCATTCCGCCGCGAGTTCCGGAAACGCCTCCCGGTAAGCCGCCAACTTGGCTTGCCACTCGGCCTCCGCTTTCGCGCCTTTTTCGAGAGCCAAGCGGAAATGTGCGCGAGATTCTTCAGGCACCAGGAACGCCGGCTCCAATGGCCAGCCGAGATTTAGCTTGGTGAGTTTTACTTCCTCGACCCCGAGTGCAGTGCCGTGGGCCTCCGCCGTATCATGTTTGTTGGGGCTGCCGTAACCAATGTGCGTGCGAATCATGATGATCGACGGCCGTCCGCGCTCCGCCTGGGCGGCGCGAATCGCCGCATCGATAGCTTGCAAATCATTTCCGTCATCAAGCTTTTGTACGAACCACCCGTAAGCTTCGAAGCGCTTGGCGCGGTCCTCGGTGAAAGCAAGCTGCGTGGAGCCCTCAATGGAAATGTGATTGTCGTCGTAGAAATAAATCAGGTTGTCAAGCTGTAAGTGACCCGCCAGCGAGGCGGCTTCTGACGATACGCCTTCCATAAGGTCGCCATCGCCCGCGATGGCATAAACCTTGTAATCAACAATTTCATGGCCCGGGCGATTGAAATGCGCGGCCAGATATTTCTGGGCGATTCCCATGCCGACGCCGTTGCCGAAACCCTGTCCCAATGGACCCGTGGTAGTTTCAATTCCGGGGACTAACCAATGCTCGGGATGGCCCGGAGTCTTGCTCCCCCACTGTCGAAACTGTTGCAGTTCCGCCAGCGGCATGTCGTATCCCGTCAAGTGCAACAAGCTGTACAACAGCATTGAGCCATGGCCTGCGGAGAGCACAAAGCGGTCACGGTTCGGCCAGGCGGGGTTAGCCGGATCATGTTTCAAGTGGCGAGTCCATAGCACATAAGCCATCGGCGCCGCCCCCATGGGCATGCCCGGATGGCCGGAATTGGCCTTCTGCACGCCATCGACGGCAAGGAAGCGAATGGTGTTGATGCAAAGCTGGTCGAGTTGCGACGCACTTAGATTGGTAATCGAGGTTGAAGTAGCGGTTTGACCTTCCAAGCGATTAGTCCTCCACAGGTATGAAATCGGTTGAGAACGCTCAGTAAATCTGTTGTGGCACTCCCCTGCTCAGCTCTATCAAAGCCCTACCATATTTTAGATGCCGCCAAAGCCAGAAAGAATCGAACCGGAGAGTCCGCATATTATATACCGTTGCCATCCAAAGTTTGCACCTTTCGGAAGTCCGGGTGGTGTCCTAATTTGAAATCTTACCCGCTCCCAACCCGGGCTGCTTTTCCAGGCCGGCAATTCGCTTTTCCAATCTGGAAATGTGGCTCTGCATAGAGATTGCGGAGAGAAAGAAAGCCATGGGAAGAAAGGCAATAAACGCCGGAAGCCCTGCGGGAAAAGAAATAGTGCTTCGACCCCAGCCAAGAAGGGCGATGCCACTCATAGCCATCGTATATACAAAAGGAATCCATAGCGAAGAATATCTTAGTAAAGTTTTCATGTTCCCCCAGTTGCGTGCGCCCCCACAGCCGCTCGCACGCCAGTTCCAAATCCAGATTAGGACACGTCCGAAGGCTTGAATCCTGCAAGGAAGCTAGCTAATCCCCACTATCGCTGAATGCGCGCTGATCCGCCCTTGGCGAAGGCCCGCACCTGCTCGACGGTAGCCATGGTGGTGTCACCCGGGTAGGTGGTCAGCAAGGCGCCGTGTGCCCAACCGAGCTTTACCGCCGCTTCCGGCTCTTCACCCGTCAGCAATCCGTAAAAAAAACCAGAGGCGAAACCATCGCCGCCGCCGACACGATCCAGAATGTCCAACTCGGCGGTTGGCGCCAGATAGGTCTTGCCATCAATCCAGGCCACCGCGCTCCAACCATGCCGGCTACTCGAGTGCACCTCGCGGAGGGTGGTCGCCACGATCTTGACATGGGGGTATTTCGCCACCACCTTGTCAATCATACCGAAAAAGGCGCTGGGGTCGAGCTTGGATTTCGCCGCGACCTCCGGGCCGGGAATCCCCAAGCCCATTTGCAGGTCTTCTTCGTTGCCCACCAGGATGTCAACGTGCTCGACGATGCGCGCAATTACGGCGAGAGCCCGCTCATGGCCGCCCCAGATATTCCAGAGCTTGGCACGGTAGTTCAGATCAAACGAAGTGATTGCGCCCGCCGCCTTGGCCGCCTTCATGGCCTCGGCGATGAGCTGCCCGGTGGTTTCAGACAATGCCGCAAAGATTCCGCCGCTGTGAAACCAGCGGACGCCAGCGCCAAAGATCGTCTTCCAATCGAAATCGCCGGGTTTGAGCATGGCCCCGGCTTCGTTGGCGCGATTATAGAAAACCACGGGAGCGCGCACACCCAGGCCGCGATCGCTATACACAGCGGCCATGTTGGGGCCGTTCACGCCATTGTGCTTGAAATGCTTGTAGTAGGACTTTACGCCCATGGCGCGCACCCGCTCGGCGATCAGATCGCCAATGGGATAATCCACCATCGCCGACGCCACCCCCGTTTGCAGGCAAAAGCAATCCGAGAGGTTAGCTGCGCAGTTGAACTCACCGCCGCTCACGTGGATTTGGCATTCGGTAGCCTTGCGGAACGGAATAATCCCGGGATCGAGGCGGTGAACAAGGGCGCCCAGGGATAAGAAATCCAGGGCGCCCGTAGAAGGAATATTGAGACCGTATTTCATGGTTGCCCTTCTCTAAACGTTATATTGGCCGGAAGCCACGGTGCCGCCATGCCCTGTCCAGTTGGTGTGGAAGAACTCGCCGCGCGGCTTGTCCACACGCTCATAGGTGTGCGCGCCGAAGAAGTCGCGCTGTGCCTGCAGCAGGTTGGCAGGCAGGCGTCCGGTACGGTAGCCGTCGTAAAAGCCCAGCGCCGTAGCGAACGCGGGCGTGGGCACACCGCCCTTGACCGCGTGGGCGATGGCGCGCCGCCAGGCCGCTTGATACCTCGTTAGGGCTTTGGTGAAGAATTTATCCAGAAGCAGGTTGCTGAGTTGCGGATTCTTGTCATAGGCTTTCTTGATTTCGCCGAGGAAGCGGCTGCGGATGATGCACCCGCCGCGCCACATGAGGGCGATACCGCCGAAGTTCAGATTCCATTTTTGATCCTTGGCGGCCTCGCGCAGGAGCATGTAACCCTGGGCGTAAGAAATAATCTTGGAACTATAGAGCGCGCAGCGAACGTCTTCCACAAACTTCGCGCGGTCGAGTTTTTTTGCGGAGCGCCGCGGCCCTCGCAGGATGGCCGAGGCTGCCACGCGTTCCTCCTTGAGCGCTGACAGGCAGCGGGAGAAGACAGCCTCCCCGATCAGGGTCACCGGCATCCCCAGGTCAAGAGCGCTGAGGCAGGTCCATTTGCCGGTCCCTTTCTGGCCCGCGGTATCAAGTATTTTATCGACAATGGGCGTGCCGTCGTCATCCTTCTTGGCGAAGATCTGGCTGGTAATGTCGATGAGGTAGCTATCGAGTTCACCTTTGTTCCAATCGGCAAACACTCCGTGTAGTTCGTCGGCGCCGAGGCCCAAAACGTCTTTCATCAACTGGTAGGCCTCGCAGATCAATTGCATGTCGCCGTACTCGATGCCGTTGTGTACCATCTTTACGTAATGTCCGGCGCCGTCTTCACCCACCCAATCGCAACAGGGAGTGCCGTCCTCAACCTTGGCAGCGATGGACTGGAAGATTTCCTTCACATGCGGCCACGCGGCGAGGTTGCCGCCCGGCATGATCGAGGGCCCATGGCGCGCGCCTTCCTCGCCTCCGGATACGCCGGTTCCGATGAAAAGCAGCCCCTTTTCGGAAAGGTATTTCGTCCGCCGGCTGGAGTCCGGCCAGTGCGAATTGCCCCCGTCGATGATGATGTCGCCCTTTTCGAGATGCGGCAGGATCTCCTCAATCATGTGGTCGACAGCGTCGCCCGCCTTCACCATCAGCATTACGCGCCGGGGTGGTTTGAGCAATTGAATAAACTCCGCCATCGAATGCGCGCCTACTACCTGTGTGCCGGCAGCTTCATTCTTGAGGAAGTCATCCACCTTGGAGACAGTGCGATTAAATACCGCCACCTTGTAGCCATGGTCGTTCATATTTAAAACCAGATTTTGGCCCATGACCGCCAGACCAATCAGTCCAATATCGCAACTTGCGTTTGACATGTAACCTCCAGCAGATTTGGGGACACGGGCGTTCCGCCCATGCCCACCGGCGACGCTCCGAGCCCTTCTGAAGTAAAGGGTTCCCGTGCAAAACGATCCAGTGTTTTCCTTTCCCGACGTCGAGTCCGTATCGACAGGGCCGTGTCATCAGTACTCGTACGTCCTCTCGGGGGTCTTTATTTTATCCAAACTCGCCGGTTTTGTATCGTTAAGTTTTGCCGCCTGCCACAGCACAGACAGCACGTCGTTCCGAGCATGAAGGCAATGATCGAAAACAGTTTTCTCATGTGTCAAGTGGAGGCACGCCGATTGAACGAGGGATGCAAGTCACATTCCATCTTGTGACACCCTTGCGCTGGGCGTAAAATGCGGGCCGTCTGATGACCTTGTACTTTTGTTTCGAAGTGATCAGTATGCCCGCCGCGGAGATTACGGTTCATCCCGAGCAACAGGCGCGAACTTCCTCGCCTTGGGGATTTCCTATACGAGAGGATGTTGCCTTCACGGACTCCCACGGCGTCGAGCGGCGCGGCGCAGGCAGGAGGGCAAAGCGGGGACTCGAAAAGCTTCAGGGGCCCCTTCGAAAAATTCTTGAGCCCGATGAGTTAGTGCTCTATTTTGCGCGGGGGCAGATTATGCCAGGCAAGCCTGAGCGCTACCTGCTGGGCGTGCAATCCCACTACCTCATGCAGTCCGCGCTGATCCTGACGAATCGGCGACTTCTTCATTTATCTCTTAAGAGAAATGGGCAGTGGGACAGCAACGTGCGAAGCGCCCGTTGGGGCGACGTGAAGGAAGGCCACGTGGCGGGCGTCCTCTATGGAAAACTCCATCTCGAATATCGCCAAGGCGCAAAGGAAACCTATTGGCGAATCCACAAGGAAGAGACGAAGAAAATTCAGCTCCTGCTGAACGTCATGCTGCCTGCGGCCGCCGGGGAAACGTCGGCGGCGCTCTCGATGGCGAGTTTCTGTCCGGAGTGCCTTGCCGCGCTTACGCCGGGCATTTACGAATGTGGCCGTTGCGGCCTGAAATTCAAGGATGAGAAAACCGCATTGGTCCGCGCGCTCCTGATTCCGGGTGGGGGCTACTTCTACGTCGGACTTAATTTGTGGGGAATGGCGCACGCTTTCATCGACGTTGCCGTATTTATTTCCGCGATCCTTTGGGCGCTTGCCGCCATGGGCGGAGTTCCCCCGCAGACGTTGCCGGGAGCTCAGGCAAACAAGTTCACATACTCTTTGCTCGCTGCTATCCTGGCCACACTCCTGGCATTGGACATCTGGCTGGCGATTAGGATCGCGCGAAATGCGATTAGAAACTTCATCCCGGACCCGCGAAAGCATTAGCCCCGGCGGACCAACTCG
>CAWGTQ010000083.1:0-56211 GCA_963825395.1 uncultured Acidobacteriota bacterium
CGACCCGGGGCTGCTGACGCTCAAAGGAAAACAGATTCTCGAGCGCGCCGACTGCGTCGTCCACGACTTCCTGGTAAATAAAGACTTATTGCGTATGGCACGGGCAGAGGCTGAGAAGATTTGCGTCGGCCGCCGGGGCGAAGCCGATCGCATGCGGCAAAGTGAAATCAACCAGCTTCTGGCGGCGCGCGCCTGCGAGGGCAAGTTGGTATGTCGTTTGAAGGGCGGTGACCCGTTTGTTTTCGGGCGCGGGGGCGAGGAGGCGGAATGGCTCGCCGATGCCGGCATCGAGTTTGAAGTTGTACCCGGCGTTTCGGCGGGACACGCCGTTCCCGCCTATGCAGGAATTCCCATTACGCACCGCGACATTACTTCTACCGTAACCTTTATCGCCGGGCACGAGGACCCCGAGAAGGAATCCTCGCGTCTTGACTGGTCGCAACTGGGGACCTGCCCCGGCACGTTGGTTTTCTTCATGGCCGTGAGGAATCTGCCACGCATTACCCAGGCCTTGATGGAGCATGGACGCGCCCCCGCCACGCCCGCCGCCGTCATCCAGTGGGGCAGTTTGCCGGACCAAAAGGTGATCGCGGGGACCCTCGCAGACATCGCCGCCAAAGCCTCCGCCGTCATGACGCCTGCCATCACTGTCATTGGTGAGGTGGTGAGCCTGCGGAGCCGGCTGAATTGGTTTGAACAGTTGCCGCTGTTTGGCAAGCGCATCGCCATAACGCGCGCGCGCGACCAGGCCGGCGGGTTGCGCGAGGAATTGGCCGCCTTGGGCGCCGAAGTTATCGAGACTCCCACCATTGAGATCCGGCCGCCGGACTCGTGGGAGCCGCTCGATGCCGCCATCCGCAGGCTGGAGGAGTTTCACTACCTGCTGTTAACTTCGGCGAATGGAGTGCGGAATTTCCTGGCACGCCTCGCTGCCTCAGGACGCGACGTTCGCGCCTTGAAGGGACTGACGATCGGCGCCATCGGCCCGGCAACGGCGGCCGAATTCGCGCGCACGGGCGTGAAGGTCGATCTGTTGCCGGCGGAGTACATGGCGGAGGGATTGATCGCGGCGCTCGGTGACCGCGATCTGCGGGGCAAGGCGTTCCTGATTCCGCGCGCCCGGGTGGCGCGGGACCTCGTTCCTCGGGTGCTGGAGGAGCGCGGAGCCCGCGTGGAAGTGGTGGAGGCTTACCAGACTGTCATGCCGGAACTTTCCCTCGAAGAAGTCGCCCACTTGCTCACTCCGCCGCCCGATGCAATCACGTTCACTAGTTCATCAACAGCCACGAATTTCGCAAAACTCGTCGGACCAAATCGGCTCGCAGAAACGTTGCGCGGCGTGGTCGTTGCCTCCATCGGCCCAATTACATCCCAAACCCTCCGCGAGCTCGGCCTTACAGTCACCATCGAGGCGCAGGAGTCCACCATGGCAGGGCTGGTGCAGGCGATTTCAGAATATTGCTGGGATCGGCCCGAAAAGGTGCCTGACAGTAACACAGCTTCGCGCGAACCCAGTCGAAGTCGGTCGGCGAAGGATGTGGAAGCGCCGAAGCTCATGGGGGTGGATGTAGGTTTTGCTAAGAAACGTGCGACAACCGGAATCGCGTGCCTCGACGGCAATAAACTCTATCTTTCGCAAGCGAAAACGCCATGGGAGGACCGAAAAGCACGGATACCGGAAGGCTTTCGACCAAGTGTGATTGCCCTTGACGGGCCGCTCCTCCCGAAAGGCGCCAACGAATTCGTTCGCCGCAGATGCGAATACACATTCATTCAGGCTCCTTTTGCAAAACGGTGCAAGCCGGGACTTAGTCACATTAGTGGTCGCGGGTTGGCTTTGCGCCGCGCCGCAGCCGAAGCTTGCGTTCAATTCAGGCAGGTGCTTGATGAATCCACGGTATTCTCGCGCGGCGAGGCTCGTTAGGAGTGACGGCCCAATTGTAGAAGCATTTCCAAATGCGTTCCTTGGTGTACTGCTGCAAGAAGAGGTCTTCCCAGCCCCGAAACTGGGGCCAGGTAAGAAGTTCGACTGGCTCTATGAGCGTGCGGTTGAGGATAAAAGCCTGATCTCAAGGCTATCAGAGGGTCTGAGTCTACCAGACGAAATTTGGGACCGCTTTAGGACCGAGAAGGACCACGAACGCCGGGCCGCCCTGATATGCTTACTGACCGCTGCCTTTGCTGCCCGTGGCACGGCAAGCACGGTCGGCGATGCCAAAGGCGGATGGTTCTGGCTGCCGCCCAAGTCGTTGTGGCAGAGTTGGGCGATCGAAGGATTGCACCAGGCGGAAGCAAAGTGCGACGCAATTTGAGTCACCCCGAGGTGACTGGACACATTAGTAAAGCATCTGATAAGATGCTTATGAGGTGCTTAGATGATTGACGTTGCGGAAGACATACATCCACTGACGGCGTTCAAGCGCCAGACCGCCAAGTTTGCCCGGCTTCTCAAGAAAAACCGGAGACCTATGGTTCTGACGGTAGAGGGGAAAGCGCGCTTTGTAGTTTTCGACGCGGAGGCCTATGAAGACTGGAAAGAGCGAATGGAAACGGTCGAGGCGGTCAACGAGGCCCTTGCCGAGCAAGGGGAAGGTCGTCCGGCAGCAGAAGTTCATGCGGAGTTAAGGAAGAAATACTTTGGCCTACCACGTCCTGTATCGCAAGCGCGCTGAACGCGATATCGAGAGGCTGGCGCAGGCCGTGACGCTGGAATGGTTTGACGCTCTCTTGGACGCAATTGAAAGCTTGGCGGAGTTGCCGGAACGCTGCGCCTTTGCCCCCGATCCAGGATTTCGGCTTAGAGGAATCCGCCAACTTCTTTACGGGGAGGGGCACAACATCTACCGCATCCTATATCGCGTGAAAGACGAGAGCGTGCAGATCCTCACCGTGCGTCATGCCCGACGGCAAGCTCTGGAAAGGTAGTCTCCGCATCTGGGGGGACGAACGTCCGTGCAAGGCGCACCAAACCACCACTACAGGTTCAAAAACTCGCGCAGCCTGCGGGTTTGGGCGCGGCTTACGGGAATTTCCGTCTGTTTGCGATCTTGCATTTTGAGCTGGTAGGAGCTTTTGAACCAGGGGACCACTTCCTTGATGTGATTTACATTGACCAGGAAAGAGCGATGCACGCGCCAAAAGACCTTAGGATCGAGATTGGCCTGAAGCTCTTCCACGGTGCGAAAGTTGGACTGACCTTCCAGTTCACGCGTGACGATGCTGATCACACCGTCTTCGATGCTGGCGTAAATGACCTCATCAGAATCGACCAGGAAGAGCCGGTTGCTGCTTTTGACCACCAACTTACCCTTTTGGGGTAAGGGGCGTTGCTCCACCATCTGCACCAAGCGGTCGAGCTTCTGGCTGGTTGTGTCGGCGGTTTCGAGCAGGCGACGCACTCGCAGGATAGCTTTTTCCAGCCGCGGCTTGGAAACGGGCTTTAAGAGGTAGTCGATGGCATTCACTTCGAAGGCTTGCACGGCGTACTGGTCATAAGCGGTAGCAAAAACGAAGAACGGCAGGCGCGTTTTCTTTTCCAGCAGGCGCTTGATCACACCAAAGCCGTCGAGACCGGGCATTTGCACATCGAGGAACACTATTTGCGGATTCAGCTCGCGCACCATGCTCACGGCTTCAACGCCGTTCTTTCCGTGGCCAACGATTTCGACATCGGGGAAGCTCTTTAGCAGGAACGCCAGTTCGTCACGAGCCGGCTGTTCATCGTCAACTATGAGTGCCGTGATTTTCATATTGAGAACATTCCCCCTGCGCTTGAAGCTCGAGTCATGCTTGCCTTTATGATCGGCCTCGTCACGTCATTATACTCGACATCGGAGCTTACGTGAACGCCAGGGCGGCGGGCCGAATGCGCGCCGGAGAGAAAACCTTCGCGTTCTGTGCTAGCATGGGCGGTAGCATTCGGCCTCGGGCTCCCAAGATCGGCTGCCAGTGGGCAGCGATCCCAAAGGTGCATATCCAGAATTACAGGGTGAGGTGTAACCATGAGAACCATACGTGGGATTGCCCTCCTGATGGGCCTCGGATTCGGGTTGGTGGTGTGGCCACACTTCGCCGCCGCTCAAGCCTGTAAAGATGAGGAATCCATGAGGGAGGCATCAAAAAAATCACTTGCGGAGTTGGTCGCGACCGTTAAGCAGGAGAGCGTTCCAGCCTTTGAAAGTTCTTACCACCAGAAAAATGCTGTGAACAAACTTACTTTCTTCGGCATTGCGGTGGATAGCCTGCTCACCTGTCTGGAAAAGGTGGAGAAGGATCCGTCCGCCTCGAAAGAAGTCGTGGAGGCGAGCAAGACCCAGCACGAGACTTACGCTAAGCTGAAAGAAAAAATCCAACACGACCGCGACACGCTGAAAGCGCTGACGGATCCGAAGGAAGCGAAAGGGTACGTCGAGAAGCTCGACGAGGTCAATTAGCTGTGTAGCGAATTGTGGTGGTGACGAGGGCAGGGGGTTGGTGACGAGCCCTCCTGGGACCTCCCGCGCTCATGTCGGCACGGCGGGGCTGAGGTGCTATACTGCCAGGACCTGTTTCATCGAGGCATTGCCACACGGTGAGGTCGATATCCATGCCCAAGGAAGCCCGAGTCCTTAAGAGCAAAACCCTCTTCCGCGGAAGAGTAGTGCAATTGAAAGTTGACCGTGTCATTGAACCGGGTGGCGTTGAGACCACGCGCGAAGTTGTTTGCCACCCTGGTTCGGTTGTCGTCGTTCCCCATCTTCCTGATGGCCGCATGATTCTTGTCCGCCAGTACCGGCACGCGGTGCAAGAAAGCCTGTGGGAACTTGTGGCCGGTGGTATGGAACGGGGAGAAACCCCTCGTCAGAGCGCGCGCCGCGAGTTGTTGGAGGAGACCGGGTACCACGCCCGCGTGCTCAAGCCCCTTCTTGAGTTCTACCCTAGCCCGGGCATTCTGAGTGAGAAGATGCATCTTGTTGAAGCCTGGGATCTGACTCCGTCCAAAGGCCAACCCGATGCCGACGAACGGATCGAAACCGGATTCTTTAGCGTCAACAAAGTATTGCAAATGATTAAGAATAATAAAATCCGCGATGGGAAAACGCTCGTGGGAATCCTGTTGCTCTTTGGGGCCGAATTAGCCTCGGCATAAATTTCTATGAGGTTAGAAGTTCCTTCTTGAGAGGGTTTCTTGCAACTATTTTCTTGACAAATTGAGGGTAGAAAAGCTATCTCTATTTATGAGGGAGTTGGGAAAGTGTTCTCGTTGGGAAAGTGCTCATAGGAATAAACGGCCGGGGATCGAAGAGATCTTCGGCTTTTTTCTTTTTGGGCACTACTCAAGGGGCAGCAACCCCAAAGCAAAATCAAGGAGGGCGCAAGTGGCAAGACTTCAAGGTAAGGTAAAGTGGTTCAACAACAGCAAAGGGTATGGGTTTATCGGCCAGGAAGGCGGAGCTGATGTCTTCGTCCATTACTCGGCCATCCAGGGTGAAGGATTCAAGACCTTGCAAGAAGGCGACACAGTGGAGTTCGAGATCGTCCAGGGACAAAAGGGACCTCAGGCCGACAAGGTCACAAAGCTCGGTTAACCGGCATCTGCTTCTCCATTTCCTGGCCCAACCATCGGGGTTGGGCCTTTTATTTTCGGGGGGTTGTAGAAATGACCCCCTCAGGCCCAAACTGTCGGTTCCGCTCGTCCCAACCTTTCGCTTGATTTTCAACTAGCCAAGGGAGACAATACACGGGTCAAGAAGAGTAGGGGCAAGTTTACAATTCGCCGCGAGTTGTGGCAAAGTGCCATCCGGCGTGACGGAAACTCAGTTGACCCGGTGGAACTGTGGGGAGGATGTTGCGATGATGAATTTGAGGCGGGCCGCCATCTTCGTGTTGGTCTTGGCGTTCGCGGCCATGGCTCAGGATTACAACCCGGGCGCGCCTTTGTTTCACCGTAACACCACGGGAGAAAGCGAGAGCGTTGCCGAGCGCCTCACGCTGACTGTTCCCGCGGAGACGGAAGTCAGAGTCCAGGTATTATCGGGAATTCACTCTCAAATCAACCACGTCAACGACCCCGTCATCGCCGAAGTTTTGAACCCCGTTTTCGTCCAAGGAAAGATCGCCCTGCCACCGGGAAGTTTGCTGGACGGACACATCACCATAATCCGCAATGCCGGTCACATGCATCGCTCGGCGGAACTCGGCTTGCGTTTTGATCGAATCACTCTTCCAGATGGCCAGGAAAAAACCGTCGCCGCGGTTCTTGCAGCTCTGGAACACCCCGAAGCGCTCGACATTCACCTTGATCAAGAGGGCCACCTGACCAGCAACCGGACGATATCATGGAAGACATTGGCCGGTGGATTCACAGCTCTGGGAACATACGGCGCATTGAAGATTGCCGCGGTGGGCTCGGCCGGCGCCTCCCTGGCGCTTCCCTTGGGCGGAGCCGCCCTCATCAGCTACGAAGCCCTTTGGCGTCGCGGGCGCGAAGTGAACATGCCCCCTGACACCCAATGCCGTTTGCGACTGAATTATCCGGTCACTGTCCACATCCCTTGGTAAGCGACAGGATGGATTCCCTCATCTATCACAACGACCGCATTATTCCCCTCGCAGAAGCGCGCCTTTCTCCCGGCCAGATGGGCCTGCTGATGGGTTGGGGCGTCTTCACAACGCTGCGTATTTACCAAGGAGTTCCCTTTGCCTTCGACCGGCATTGGGAGCGGATGGTGCGGGACGCGGAACGCCTGGGTGTTGCGCTCGATTACCATCAGAAAACCGTATGGGAAGCGATTGTGAAGCTGGCCGCCGCCAACCATCGGCTGGAAGGCGCGGCGCGGCTATCCTTTATCAAGAATCAAGGCGGACTTTGGGCTGACGCACCCGGCTGCCCCGCCACGGATCTGCTGATCTTTACGCGCGAACTGGCCGTGTGGCCGGCGGCCCACAAGCTGTTGCTCGTCCCCAACGCGATCTTTTCGATCGGGAAATTGGCGGGCGCCAAAATGCTTTCCTGGGTGCAGAACGCCGGCACCCTTGAACGCGTTCACAGAGATGGCTTCGACGACGCACTGCTGCTGAACGAACAAGGCCACCTGGCGGAATGCACATCGGCCAATATTTTCCTGGTGCGCGGCCGCCAGGTTTTTACGCCTCCCTTGTCTTCCGGCTGCCTGCCGGGAATAACCCGCGAGGTCCTCCGAGAAGTCATTTC
Source organism: uncultured Acidobacteriota bacterium (assembly GCA_963825395.1). Taxonomy (GTDB): domain Bacteria; phylum Acidobacteriota; class Terriglobia; order UBA7540; family UBA7540; genus Bog-366. The sequence goes on from CAWGTQ010000083.1 coordinate 7,193, forward strand.
CGCCGCAGGGTACACGCTTCTGGAGCAGGACCTTACCCCTAGCGAGTTGGATGCGGCGGAGGAAGTCTTCATTAGCTCCACAACGCGCGAGGTTGCCGGCGTGGGAAGCATTCAGCCCAACTGGAAATATCCCGCTCCGGGGAAAGTCACACGCGAGCTCGCAACGGCTTTCCAGAATTACGTCAAGGCTCACTTCCAGGGCGCCGCCGTTCCTCGCCCCTAATCTCCCTTCCAAAAACCCTTCTATCCTCACCGCCCCTATCATCTGGGCCCTCTTTTTGGGCGAAGGACCCCGGCAGTTTGCTTGAGTGCATGCGCAATTCGAACTACAAGGGTTCTTCACCCAAAAAGCGGGCTCAAAATGACGGCGCGAGCGATGGTGAATCTGAATGACCTATGGGTCGAGTTTGTGCAGAGTGTAGCACTACTGGAAGCGGTGCGGCCGGCGTGAAGAGGTTTGTTCGGAAGTGCCAATGCAGATCGTTCACTTCCCTCAAGATGGCAAGGAGGGGCGAGGGTTGCGAATTCAATCCATCATCCCACTTCCCGTTCCATTCCGAGTTGCCGCAATCACTCCCTTGCGATAACTTATAACCAAGCCCTGGGACGAAGGCGTCCGCCTCACGCATGGGGCGAACGCGGCAAAGGCCGGCAGGATGCCAGCGCAACTGGGGAGCGTCGTTCACGCTGGAGACGGGAACCACCCTTCTTATGCGGGAAGAAACCAAGGAATCGGCAAAAGCCTCCACGACCAAGAACGCAGTGCAAGTCCCGCGCTTGCCGGAAGGCGAGCACGATCTTTTGCGTGAGATCCCCTCGCCCTCGCGGCGTCTCTGGCTGGGCTTGTGTGTGACACTCGCCATTTTCGTCATCTTTGCCACCTACACGATCCGCGAAATCCGTTGGCTGCAGGACTTCCAGGTCAACGTAGTGCAGAAGAACCGCAAGGATTCGCTTCAGCTCTTGGGCTTGCAGGACGATACCTTCCAGCTCGCCGTGTCGCTTCGTGACATGACCCTTCCGGAGAGCCGTTACCCGATTTTCTACTGGAAAGGCAAGTTCTCGGGGTTGCACGAAGACATGAACAAACGCCTTGCTCTGGAGGCCCGGTACGCCGCGAACACTCCTGCCGGCGATGAGCTGCGGCGGCAACTGCGCGACATCCTCGACAACTTCTGGCTGCTCGCCGACGAAGCTTTCAATCTGGCGGACCAGGGGCATGAGGATTCCGCGCGCTACCTCATCCGGTCGCAACTGGAAGAGCAGCATGAAACGATTTCACGTGTCGTCTCACAATTGCTCAACCTGAATGACCAGGCGCAGCAGGAGGCAGGCCAGCGCGTCAGCCTGGTGTATGGGCAGGTCTCCAAGGACATCCTGCTGCTCATCGGCGTGCTTTTCCTTGTCGCGCTGGGAACGGGACTGTACACGCTGCAAGCCAACCGCAAGACCTTCGAGCGCCTGCACCACCTGGCGGAAAAGCTGCAATCGCAATCGGAGGAGATGCGGATGCTCTCCTGGAAATTGATTGAAGTACAGGAGCAAACCCTGCGCCAAGTAGCGCGCGACCTGCACGACCACTTTGGGCAGATTCTCACAGCAATCGGCCTCATGTTGGGGCGCGCGGGGCAGAAAGCCGCGGATACCGACCCCATTTTTGTTCAAGACGTGCGCGCCGCCAAAAAAATTGTGGAAGATACTTTGCAAAGCGTGCGCGACGGATCCCAGATTTTTCGTCCTGCCATCCTGGACGATTTCGGCCTGCAACAAACGCTGGAGTGGTTCGCGGAACAGTTCTCGCGCCAGACGGGTGTGCAGGTACACTACGGGGGAAAGCTTGCGGACGGGCTTTTCCCTCCCGAGGCGGCCATCCACGTTTATCGGATCGTTCAGGAAGCGCTGAGCAACGTGGCGCGCCATTCCGGGGCGCGGGAAGCGTGGATAACGCTGGGAGAAAAAGATAACGTGTTAGACTTGGAAATCCGCGATAATGGGAAAGGCTTTGAAGCCCGTCCGGAAATGAAAAGAGCCGCAGGCCAGGGCATGGGGCTGATGGGTATGCGCGAGCGCGCGGAACACCTGCAGGGCTCGTTCGCGGTTCACTCCGCGCCCCAGAAGGGCACCACAGTCAGGGTGCGGGTTCCCCTCCGGCGTCCCTCTTTACATTCTCTTCCCGAGGAGGGTAGTGGGCCCGTTTGACGTAGAGGCGGCTTTACGCGGCCACATGGCGAGGTAAACTCGCCACTACATTTTCAAACTGACCCAATACCCCAAGGAGATCATATAAACCGTGGCTACACTTGAAACCGGAAAGAAGATTCGGGTCCTGCTGGCCGAAGATCACACCCTGGTCCGGCAAGGATTCCGCCGCATTCTGGAAGACGATCCTCAGGTCACCGTGGTGGGAGAAGCGCGGACGGGACTGGAAGCCATGGAGCAGTGCAAAACTTTGAAGCCCGAAGTTGTGGTGATGGATCTTTCTATGCCGGAACTCGGCGGCCTGGAGGCCACGGCGGAAATCCTCAAAGACGATCCCCAGGTCAAAATCCTCATCCTCAGCATGTACTCGAACGAAGCCTACATCCGCAAAGCTTTCGAGCTTGGCGCCAAGGGGTATATGCTGAAGAACGCGATTGAGGTGGACCTCAACCGCGCCGTGAAGGCGCTGGCGGAAGGCGAAGCCTATTTCAGCCCGGGAATCTCCCACATCGTGCTGGAGAGTTTAAAGACCGGATCGTTCCATGACGACACGCAGGACCCGTACGAACGCCTCACCCTCCGGGAAAAGGAAGTCCTTCAACTCATCGCCCAGGGGAAATCCAACAAAGAAATTGCCGTGCTCCTCAACATCAGCGTTAACACCGTGGCCGTCCATCGCGCCAGGGTGATGGACACTCTCGGCCTCCACCGCACGGCGGAACTTGTGCTTTTCGCCGTGAAGAAGGGGCTGGTACAGACGTAATTGCCCGGCCGCGAGCTGAGAGAAGATGTAGGGCAAGGCTTGCTCTCCAGCCTTGAGGGTTTTCCACCGCGCCGTGGTTTTGACGGCGCGGCCAAGGAAGAACTGAAGTTCAGCGTTCCAGAATATCGTGGTTTGAAACGGTGTATGCGAGTCAGGAGTTGAGTACTTCATCTTGGGTACAAGGTTCCAAGTGCCAGGGGTTAGATCAGGTGTAATGGCAAAAGTGAGCAGTGCGCTTTGCTCCTCATGACTCTTGCCTCGCACCGCGCCGGGTTGGTACGATTTGCGTATGGGGGCGGAAGGGCCGAAGGCCCTGCGTCCAAGGAGGCCTTTTCGTGCCAGAACCAAGGGTGGTTATGAAATCGAATGCGGCGCTTATCATATTCCTGTTAGCAGTGATCTCGATGGGTGCAAAGCTGGGCCATAAATCTGCACCTCCGGCGCCCGCCACTAACAAACCGGGTGCCACCTACGATGCGTCGCGGGACCCTGCCAAGGATCTTCAGGATGCCATCGCCGAAGCCACCCGAGCGCAAAAGCGGATTTTACTGGAGGTTGGCGGCGACTGGTGCGTCTACTGCAACATCATGGACGAAACGTTTGCGACCCACTCCCAACTTAGGAAGGTACTCGACACCCATTACGTAACCGTGAAGATCAACTACAGCAAGGAAAACCCCAACGAATCCTTCCTCTCGCACTATCCCAAAATCCCCGATTACCCACATTTTTTCGTCCTGGATTCCAAGGGCGCCTTGCTGCATTCGCAACCCACCCACAGCTTCGAACACGGCAAGACTTATAATACCGGGAAAATCGACGATTTCTTGAAGAAGTGGGCGCAGCCGCCCCGGCATTGGCTTAATAGCGTGGGTTAGAGCCACTGCTGTTCACATCACGGGCTAAAGGCAGATGTATCCTCTCCCCGCCGAAAGGCGTGTGGGCTTGGAATTCTCTGGGAAAACTTACAACTTGCAAATGGGGGCCTCGCCGCGTGACCACAAGTTCACCGGCCCAACAGGGAGGAGAACCAACTGCGCTTTCCCCTGTCACCTCTACCCTCGCACCGGTCCGGTTGGGGAGGCAAGGGGCGTCCGTTGATGACGGCTTCCGGGTTCTTTTGCAAAAGCAGGTCGGCGATTTCCTCGCCTTTCTCTCTTGCCACCTTGCGATAACAGCGGGAGAGAAGCGGCGGGCGCCTCTTTATGTCGTGGGCATCGCTGGCAAAAAAGTGGACCAAGCCGGCGTCGAGCAACCGCTCAGATAACTTACGCGCTTTGGAGCCGAACCCGCCCGTGTACGATTGTGCCGTGACTTGCACCAAGCATCCGATCGAAACCCATTGCTCAATCAGATCTGGTTTGCGCTGAAGGAGGGGGTTCCGTTCCGGGTGCGTAATGATGGCCTTAAGCCCGGCAATCTGGATGTCGTAATACACGCGGCTAAGGTGGTCAGGAATGAACTGGTCCGGGAGTTCTACCAGCAGGTAAGAGGTTTGATTGATAGTGAAATCTTTGGAATTCTCCGCGCAGATTTGGATGTTGTCGTAGGAGAGGTGAAAGTCACATCCGAGGAGGAGCTTAGGTTTTTCGCCAACTTTTTCTTGGAGCTCGGCAAGCAGTTGCCGGTTGAGGACAGGGTCGAATATGTAGCTGTAATTGCTGTGCGGCGTCGCCACCAGATGCGTCACACCGTCCTCGGCCGCGATGCGGCACATCGCGACTGCCACTTCAAAAGACCTTGCGCCATCGTCTACCCCGGGTAGAGGATGGCAGTGAATATCAATCATATTCGGGCCCGGAACATGGGCTTCCAGCAGCCAAGGCGTTCCCCCCAAAAGGGCACGTCAGCTTCACTGGACGACGATAATCTACCACTTGAGGTTCCCGGGGCCCGATGCAGAATCCATCGCCGGAACCGGGGGCCTCAAAGGAGTGAGGATAGCACGCCAGCGCACGCGTTCGTCAACAGGTTTAATTTAGGGGTACACAATTATATGGTACCTATCGACCGAGCATCTTTTGAAGAATTCTGTATTTGGGATTTCAAATATAGAAATTGATAGGTTCGCAACCTATCTTGCGCCTCCCCCTTAGGAGTCCGAGACAAAAATCTGTTGAATCTTAACAAGTTACCGTTATGGCAGGCATAAAGGAATTCGCACTCTAATTGGAATCCAGCTTGCTCTAACGAATCAACGAGCCGACGCGGGACATACCTAGAGGGTAGCCAGCGACAGCTCGGAGTTTAGACCCAAGACCCGACGCTTGGAGGGGGGAGAGAGCTTCCCCCTCATTTTATTTTGGGCTCCCTCAACAATCGGTCGAACCACTGCTTTCGAGCTAGATCTTTCTGCCCCCTCATTATTCTTCAACCGGTCTGAATACTGACATAACCCCGCAACGGCGCTGGATTCGGAGACCCTAAGGCCAACCGCCAACATAAGTCAGGTTTGGGAGGGGACCGAGCCTCTGCGCAAACCCGCCACGTGTTTGAACGGTTCTGAAGTGACACCTAAGTTTTGCAGGCATGTGGCTCTAATTCTTCTAGAAGCTCACTGTGGGGATGGTCGTCCCCAAAGGGACATTTGTGAGAACATAGATCGAGCTAAGTCATAGCAGACACGCACCGAACAAACCGGTTTACATTCGCGACTCTTGCCGCATCAAACGCACGGGGCGCAGTTTTGGTGCTTAGCGTCCGGCCTCGGCTATTTGGTTATCGGTGCAACTCTGGCGTCTGCGGAGCGGCGCAGAGTTTGGGACCACGCTTGCCCGAGCATCGTCTGGGAGGCAGATCAGGGGGAAATAAAGGGCAATTGGCATTAAGAATCAATGACATGGATAAGTCCCGGGACGCAGACTCGTGCGGCATTCGGGCATCCACCGTGTTGGAAGGTGGTGAATGACCATGAAATGGCCTCACGCAAATCCTGTGGGGGTGTGCAAGCAGATTCGGATTAAAGGAGTTAAATGTTAGCCAGACCGGATTGACACATCCCATGCCGTCTGTTAGATTTGAGGCTGGAATCTTGCGAATCGCACTTATTAAGAAGGTAAAGGTATTCTCCGGATTAGCTTTTGCCGCCATGCTCCTGGCCACGCCGGGGTGTCTGGTGCGGAAGGTGACCCGCGTCCACGCTCCGGGTCAGACCTTGCCCGCCCGCGATGCGAGCCTCGCCGAATTAGTGGCCAAAATCGACGCCTGGAGCAATGACATCCACACCATGACCGCCACGGTTGATTTGGAACCCGCGGCGGGGTCGGTCTATTCAGGGGTTATCAAGGAATATCACGATGTAAAGGGCTTTGTCCTACTGCAAAGGCCCTCGACTATTCGCTTGCTTGGTCAAGCCCCCGTGGTACGGACGACCATTTTTGATATGGTTTCGACCGGCGAGGAATTCCAGTTGAACCTTCCGGTCAAGCAGAAATTCATTATCGGCAAGACCACGTTCCAGCATCCCGCCAAGAATGCCCTAGAGAACCTTCGGCCTCAACACATTTTGCAGGCGCTGATTGTTCCCTCCATTGACCCGAAAACCGAGACGACGTTTCGGGAAAAATTCGACCGCCGCACCGAACCCAAGCGCTACTTTATAGTAAACATCGTCGAGCCGCTAGGGGACCGGCACGTGATACTGCGGCGCAAGGCGTGGTTCGACCGTGCCGACCTGGAGTTAGTGCGGACTCAATTCTATGAGCCGGATGGCACTTGCACTGAAGATGTCCAATACTCCAACTATCAGGATTTTAAGGGTATCCGCTATCCAACCCGCATCGAACTGAACCGGCCCGAAGATGATTACGAGGTTACGATCACCATTGAAAAGGCCACCTTCAACGACTCTATCCCCCCGGAGAAATTCGACCTGAAAAAGCCCGAGGGAGCGGAGTTGATAGACTTGAGTGCCCCAAAGCAAGGGGAACACCCGAATGATCAATAAGTTGATCATCTCCAATGTTCTGCACCGGCCCATCCGTACCGCGGTAAGCGTGCTGGCCGTGGCCATTGAAGTTGGAATGGTCATTCTGGTAGTGGGTCTTTGCCATGGACTGGTGAACGATAGCGCCAGGCGAGTGGAGGGTGTGGGCGCCGACATCCTGGTGCAGCCCCCCGGTTCTTCCTTTATCATCGGAATGTCGCAGGCCCCTATGCCCATCAAGATCGGCGACCGGCTGCAGGAGTTACCGCGTGTGCTGGCGGTGGCACCCGCCCTCTTTCTAGTCAACTCCGTCCGGTCGCTGAGTATAATCTACGGCATTGACCTGGCTAGTTTTGACCGCGTTTCTGGAGGCTTTGTTTATCACGCGGGAGGACCCTTCCAAGCGCCGTACGACATCCTGGTGGACGACGTTTATGCCAATGCCAATCACGCCAAAGTGGGGCAAACTCTCTCTCTCCTGAACCACGACTTCCGCATCGCCGGGATCGTGGAACATGGCAAAGGCGCACGCATGTTTATTCCGCTGCCGACCGCCCAGGATATGATGGGCGCGCAGGACAAAGCATCAATGTTCTTCGTCAAGTGCACCGACCCCGCATTCACACAACAAACCGCCGAGGCCATACGGACATTGCTGCCAAATTACTCGATCATGCCGATCAAAGAATACATGGTGCTGATGACATCAAATAATCTCCCTGGCCTCAACTACTTTATTACGGCCATGATTGGGATCGCGGTGGGGATCGGGTTTCTTGTCATTTTCCTTTCGATGTATACCACCATCACCGAGCGCACCCGGGAGATCGGCATTTTGAAATCGCTCGGGGCATCAAAAACCTACATCATTTCCGTCATCCTGAGAGAGGCAACGTTACTAACCGCGGTTGGCATTATCGCCGGCTTCATCGGGTCGGTGATTATGCGGAAGGTACTCATAGAACTCTTTCCCACGCTGCCCGTCCAACTCACTTGGGATTGGAGACTCTACGCTGGCATCCTGGCTTTGGTCGGGAGTATGCTAGGAGCGTTCTACCCCGCCCTCAGGGCTGCCCGACTCGACCCTGTGGACGCCCTCGCGTACGAGTAACCTGTCTGGTGTGGGGTACGTCTGCATTTGTAGGTCCCAAGCGCCCGCAGCCCCCGTAGTTCACCATGCGCCGCATCTAGCCGAGGGAGAACGTAAGGATCACGTGGAACCTATTATCTGTACCAAGGCTCTGAAGAAGATCTACCGCCTCGGAAAAGTCGATGTCCCGGCGTTGCGCGGTGTGGATTTGGTGGTCCAGGAAGGCGAGTTCGTGGCCGTGGTGGGACCTTCGGGATGTGGTAAGTCCACTTTGCTGCACGTTTTGGGCGGCTTGACCGGCCCCACGGAGGGTGAGGTGTGCGTGGACGGCAACGATTTTCTTCAGATGTCCGACAGCGACCGCACGCGTTTTCGCCGCCACAAGATTGGGTTCGTCTTCCAGCGCTTCAACCTGTTACCCACACTTTCGGCGCGGGACAACATTGCCATCGCCCAACACATTCAGGGTAACGGATTCAACCCGCATCGCTTCCAAACTGTTACCCGCATGTTGGGAATCGAGGAGAAGCTGAATCACCGCCCCTTTGCGCTTTCGGGCGGCGAACAACAGCGTGTGGCGATTGCCCGCGCCGTAATTTGTGAGCCCAAAATCCTGCTGGCCGACGAACCCACGGGCAATCTGGATACGGAGAACTCCCAGGTGGTGCTCGACATGATGCGCGAACTCAACCGGACCTTCCGCCAGACCATCCTGATGATCACTCACAATCCTGAGGCCGCCGGCGTGGCGGACCGGATTATCCGCATGCGGGACGGGCGAATTATTTCCGATTGATTCTTGCCGCGTTTCTGGCTATTTTTCCAGTCTACGACCTATGGCCCGAACGACTGATATCCACGAACACTCTTTCCCGCGCGCACCGACCCAGCACGGTGAGTCCACGCTGCGCAAAGTGGCCTCAAAGATCAAACTGGTGGTCACGCGCAGCATCTTCTGGGCTTACGAACGCGGCAGTTGGCAGTATGACCTGATTGTGCTGGCTATCCTGTCCTTCATTTTCCTCTCCCCGCGAGCCTGGTTCAACGATCGCCCCACTTTGCAATTGACGGACTTGCGGCACCAGCAGGGCATCGTTGAGATGGGCCGCGTCGATAAGGACGTGCGATACCTGGTCGATGCTCGCTTGGTAGATTCGCTCGATCAAAGGCCCGAAGACGCCATCCCCATCATCCTCAAGGAACACCTTCAAAAGGCCTTTACCGTGAAATCCATCGATGCTGTCCGGGACCGCCACCAGGTCGTTCTGGGCTATACTGTAATGGTGGAGGAATAACTCAGCCGCCGGCAGGAGTTCGTTTCACTGTCGGATTCGGCGGGAGCACGTTTGCGGTCTTATGCGAGACTCTCTCAACACCTGGATGCGAGTGCTGCTGGCCGGCGTCATGGCGTTGGCGCTCGCCCCTCCCGCTGGCGCCCGCAAGGGCAAACACCCGACCGATCTCACCGAAATTCTTTCCGATATGAATGAGGCATCCAAACGCCTGAAAACCGTCTCCGCCAATCTGGAGTACACCAAGGTCACCGTGCTAGTTGACGACAAGTCAAAAGAAGCGGGTCAACTCTTCTTCCGCCGGGGCAAGACGACGGAAATTCGCATTGACATCCAAAAGCCCGAGCGCAAGATCCTCCTCTTCAAAAAGAGCAAAGGGGAAATCTACTTTCCTAAGATCAACCAGATTCAGGAGTACGACCTGACACAAAAGAGCGATCTGGTGCAGCAGTTCCTGCTTCTAGGCTTCGGTACGGATACCGGCGAGCTAAAGAAAGCCTACAATGTGAAGTATCTTCAGGAAGAAGATTTGGAGGGCGACACCACCGCCCTCCTGGAACTCGTGCCCCGCAAGGAAAACGTCGCCGCGCAGATTTCCAAAATCCAAATCTGGGTGAGCGAAGAATCCTGGCTGCCTACACAGCAGAAATTCTTCGAAAGCGGTGGCGATTACACCATCGCGCTTTACTCCGCCGTGAAGGTGAATCGAGTTCTGCCCGGATCTACATTTGAATTGAATGCCCCCGACAGTGCTAAACGCGTCAAGATGAATTGAGTTGGGGCCGCCCGCGACGCTTGCTATCAGCAGATTCCGGATTCCCGATTCCGGACAACGCACGCCGGGTTCCTGATTCCGGATGCCTATGGCAAATCATGCCGCGGTGGCATCGGCATCGCCACCCTGACGAATCCGCTCGAGCTTTTTCAGGAACTCGTCGCGCTCAATCTTCCTCTGGTCGCCGGTGCGAACCTTGTCTGTGACGTACCGTTGTCCCTTCATTCCTGAATTCAAGAGCGCTTGAATCCAGCCGCCGAGCTGCTTCGAAACGCTTTCCGTCTGCTGCTTCAGATTCCGGATGCCGGATTCCAGATTCCGGAACGCCGCCATCTTCTCGAGCATGCACAGCATCGAACGGACTTCTCCTGCTGACCCGCGGGCAATATAAAGAAACGTCAGCAATTCGGGGTTCGTGCCCCGGGCGAACCCTTCGGCGACGTTATTGGAAACGGAGACCGCCGCCCGCTCGATCTGATCTTTTAAGCTGTAACGTCCCTTGAATTCCGGCGCTTCAGTCATCTCATAGGTGCGAACAGCCAAATCAATCGCCAACTGCCACACCGGCAACTCCTCGAAACGCTGATACTTCATAGTGTTCCCATCCATTCGGAATCCGGAGTCTGGAATCAGAAATCCGGAATTCGGAATTGACCCCAGCCGTGTGTTTACCACCCCTAACCCCTTACCTCGCCCAAGGTAGGGAGCGTGCAAGAATAGCGCACATGGCCCCTCCCCGCGGCACGCTCGCTTCCCGATTCGTGCCACGCTCCCTCGACCACCGCCCACCCTAAGTTGTGAGCTGTCGGCCGTCAGCCCTACTCGATAGGTCTACGGCCTTATCAGTTCTTGCGCTTCGCCTGGTCGGCGACGGCCTGCGCCGCGCGGGCGACGGCCTCGGGGTCGCCCAGGTAGTAGTGGCGCAGCGGCTTCAGGTTATCGTCCAGCTCGTACACCAGGGGGATTCCAGTCGGAATGTTCAATCCCACAATATCCGCTTCGGACACGTTATCCAGATACTTCACCAGCCCGCGCAGGCTGTTGCCATGGGCAGCAATAATGACCCGCTTGCCCGAACGCACCACGGGTGCGATGGTTTCATGCCAGTAGGGCAGCGTGCGCGCCACGGTATCTTTAAGGCACTCGCTTAGCGGCAAATCCTCGGCGCTCAAGCCCGCGTAACGGGGATCCTTACCCGGGAAGCGGTCATCATCGGGCGTAAGCGCCGGCGGCTGGATGTCGTAACTTCGCCGCCAGATTTTCACCTGTGCCTCACCGTACTTTTCGGCGGTTTGGGCCTTGTTCAATCCTTGCAGCGCACCGTAGTGGCGCTCGTTCAAGCGCCAGGTGTTGTGAATAGGGATATACATCTGGTCCATTTCTTCCAGCGCCACCCACAGAGTCTTGATGGCGCGCTTCAGCACCGAAGTATACGCCACGTCGAAAACAAAGCCGTCTTTACGAAGCTGGCGGCCGCCGTCGACAGCCTCCTGAAGGCCCTTCTCGCTGAGCCCTACGTCCGTCCAACCCGTGAATAGATTTTCCTTATTCCAAATACTTTCTCCGTGCCGCAACAACACGAGCTTAAACATGAATGCGTCTCCTCCCAGAATCCTGCCTGGCAAAATTCGAGCCGGCTATTATATGCGGAATCGGGACTCGGTGGTGAGGGGTGAAAAGTGCAAGTAGTGGCAGGACCTGAGCGACTTCGCTCTAACCACTGAAAACGCACAAATGGATGTGGTTCACAGTGGGGGGGAGGATCATGCCGCAGAGTGATTTCCGGCGGGATTTTGGTCCCGGACAAGCCACTCCCGCGGACGTCTTAGAAATCAGATGGCCCACTAGTTACTTCTGAACGGGCTCGCCACTGTCGGGATCGAGGATTAGGGTGCGGTCGCGGTCTTGGCCACCCGCGTGAACAAAGTCAAACATATCGAGGATCGATCCGGCGAATGCGTCAAAGGCCCCGCTGTTGGGGAGCAGCCCAAGCCCCCAGTTATCTTCGGTGAAGCGCGTGATCGAGGTTTGGTCGGCGAGGGAGTGGCTGACAAAGTTTTCTTTGGCGAAGGGTGAAATAACGATGAACGGCAGGCGCGGACCGTAGCCGCAGCGGTCGTTGACGCCACCGGCGGGCGTCGTCGTCCCGCAGAGGCCGGTGGAGCCGAGCAAAGCGTCGTTCACCGAATCGCTCGATTGATTGACGATGGTTGGTACGACCACCAGATGGATACCGTCATCAATCAATCCAGTGCCAGTGACGACGAGCTTGCCAGCTCCGGCTCCTGCGGGACCACTCCCGAGGGCGGCAATCCCGGCCGTTGCGGCTATGGGCCACGCTTGCCCTTGATCGTAATCTCACGCTACGCCAAGAGCAATTACATCGACCACCGGATGACGGACCAGTCGTCCATCATTCGGTTTGTCGAGGATAATTGGAAGCTCCCGCGCATCGGCGGAGATTCCAATGACGTGAAGGCGGGCTCGCTGATCGGGTTCTTTGACTTTGACCATCACGCCCCAAGACTTACGTTGGATCCGACGACCGGCCAGATGGTTTCCGAGTATCCTGAGTAAGATAACCGTCCAGGCGTGTGTCCGAGAATTGCTGATCTTTTTGAAAGCATGCGGCTCGGTATGCAGGACAAACATCGGGCCGGAACCGCAGTTTCGGCGGGGCTGATGCCCCGCCCTTTCCGCAGTTGGCCAAAAGCGACGCAGCGTGGTGAGAAGCTCAGGCTAACGGCAATACTCTTCACTTAAGCCGGCCGTTCCGAAGGCGATCGGCACGAAGAATTTTAACAAAAAGTTTGTGATTCCGGAGCAGTCCAGCGTATCATGGCCAAACTCGGCATGTTAAAGTAGGAATCACGGCAGATTCGACCGCCGGCTCCAGGAGGAATTATGTTCCGATGGAAGTCGCTTGCTTTCTTTGCTCTCACGGTTGCGCTGATGACCGGTGTGTCTACAGCGCCGGGTCAGGTTTCCGTTAGCATTGGAGTGGAGCCTGTTTGCCCGTACGGATACTTTGATTATGCTCCGTATGACTGTGCTCCCTACGGCTACTATGGACCCGATTTTTTCGTGGGCGGGATATTCATAGGGGCGGGCCCATGGTTCCATGGACCCAGAGGCTTCGCTGGTCACGTCGATAACCGCTACGATCCTCACCACGGTTACAAAGGACCGTTGCCCCCGCGCGGAGCGGAGCCGTTCAGCCACTTCCAACCGAACGAAGCTCGGGATGGGCGAGGCCACATCGTTCCTAACGCCGGCCACGACTCGCACGCGGAGCGCAGCGCCGGATATCAGAAGGGAAAATCCGGCGGCGAACACCGTTAAAGGGTAGTTCAATGAAGTAAACGGAGAGCCTCATTTCGTGGAGACCGCCTCTTGGCGCCGCTCAACGGGCTCGGCACCGCGGTTGTTACGTGACCGAAACTTTTCGGAAGCAATGCGGGGGCTCAAAGACGCTCGCAGACCGCATAGAATCCACGAGCACGGTTATTCTGCGGAATGATGGGGTGCGGACGGGGCCGGCCCCAATACTGTAGACCGCGAAGGGCAAAGTGGGCCATGAGGAGCCCATAAAACTCCTGTCGGACCAGTTCCGGAGTCTTGCTGCGCAGGACGATCTGGGCACCCCGCAGATGGGTCTTCAACTCGTCCAGAGTCGTCTCCATTTCCCATCGCTCGTGATAGAGCGCCGCCAGTTCTTGGGCCGGGGCAAGGCCGGGATCGAGGATCGTGGTGATCAGGCGATAGATGGGCTCCGCTCCCGGCACATCCTTCCGACGATACTCGATCACGCGGACCACGATGGGATTGCGCCGGTTCCGGCGACTCGCGGTGGAGCGATAAATACGACTGAGATAGGAGCCATCGGCGAAGCGTTGGTCCACCTCCAAGCGCGCATTCTGGCGGACTCGCCACAGCAGTTCCGCACCTTTCTGCGCCGCTTTCTGCCAGAGTTCGTAAATGGCGAAAAGCCGGGATGTAATCAGTAATGCGGTTCCCGGCACGCAGAGTTCCGACAGTTCGGGCCATTCTGGGGGACCTCCCGCCCCGTCCGCAATAGCACAAGAAAACACTTAAATGAACAGTATTGGGGCTAACGGGTTAATGAAGGATGTCCTCGCGGCCTCTGAGGAAAACCTACCAAGAAGTCGACAAATCGACAAATATCACGAAAAACCACCAAATAGCACCTCGCGATCTGACCTATGACATCGACGCCCTTGGAAATTAGTGGCTAATATGCATAGCAGGTGTAGTGTCTTTAGGGCACGGCGTGCCGCCGGAAAGAGGCTCTGCCGTTGAGTGCAGACTACTTTTTCCTCTGTTTTCACATCCTCAGGGCCGGCCATTGCCACCAGCAATTCGCATCCGCAGGAAAATTGAGGCATTTTTCCGCCGCTTTGCGCTGTCTGAGTGTAGGAGCAAAACGAGGTGTCCCTACATAAGAGCGGGATTCGGATTCGCTGTATTTCGGAGAGGATTCATTATGGGTAATGGGAGGCCCTGATGAGCTATTTCAGATGTATGGGGTTACTTACCGTAGTTTTTCTAAGTCTTTTTGTCATACCCCTTGGAGCATCGGCTGCGGAAACTAAGATCAACTTCTCTTCCCTCGACAAGAGCCAGACTTACCAACTTTCAGGGACACTTTACCTGCCAGACGGCGCGTCTAGCCCAGTCCCGGCCATCGTACTTGTTCACGGGACTTCGGGGATCAACCAAGTCGGCAAGCTTTATCGCGAACCGGTGCTGGGCGCCGGCATCGCCATCTTTGAAGTGGACTTCAAAACAGGCATCTTTACCGGGCCCATGGACCGCCCGCACCCGGATTCCTTCCTGCCCATGGCGTTTGCGGCACTGAAGGAATTAAGGAAGAACCCGGCCATCGACCCCAATCGCATCGGCATCATGGGTTTCTCGTTGGGCGGCGGCATCACCATGAGGACCGCCGTCGAGGAAAACCGCCAAAAATGGATGGGCAGTGAAAAAGGATTTGTCTGCCATGCCGCGTTTTACCCGGTATCGAAGCCGCTCATTAAGATCATTGAGCACAGCAGCGGATTAACTGGCGTGCCCATCATCGTCTTTTATGGGACGGAAGACTCCTACGGTGAGGGTAAGGCCGTTCCCGAACTCAAGACCCTGCTGAAAAAGAAGTTCAACTTCGACCTCACCACGGTGGAATATGCCGGCGCCACGCATGACTTCAACCGCTCTGGCCCTTCGTTTTCGTATCGGGACCCGGCCGCGATTGGCGGCACAGCCACCATCAAATGGGACCCGGACGCGGCCAACGATTCAGTGACCAAAGTTGTGGCCTTTCTGCACGAAAACGTGGCGGCCAAGTAGGGGCATGCCTCGCGCCTGCCCTTCACGGTTGGCGCATACAGAGCCTTTTATGTATGCGCTCAACCCAAGCTACAACGGGGGTAGGCTCAGAAGCTGTGAGGTTGTGCATTGGTTGGGGCGCATACATAAAACGCAATGTATGCGCCACCCCGGGCAGGAGAAAGTCCTGCTACCCACTCCCGCGAGGTTGCGGGAAAACAGGATGAGGTGATTATCATGGGCAATTACAAGCGCTTTTCGGTGTCGTCGTTTCTATGGCTGTTCCTGATTGTGATCTCTGCGCACAATGCGTGTGCCCAGACCCCCCTGAAAGCCTCTAACAATCCCCAGGGCGGCAATATCGTCTACGGAGTGGTGGGGGGCGCGACCACCCAGGCGGCAGCCATGAGCAAAGTTTTGCGCGTCGTGCATAACAACTGCGGTGAGAAGCCCCAGGTGGGAAAAGTTTTCAAGGTGCGCGGCACCAATTCCGACGCAGTCTTCTTTACGGTGGTCAACCACCCGCAAGGAAACAAACAGATGGCGGGCATGGTCATCGCCGCTCCCTCCGGTCCCAATCGCATGGAAGCCGCCATGGTCTCAGACGATGCGGCGCGCTTTGGCTCAACCGTGAATCCCATGCTCACCAAGCTCTTCAGCGAGTGGCATCCGGGCGGGGCGGGGCAAACTTCCGGCTCCGCGACCGGCGGCGGATCGGCCCCGGCAGCCGCGTTGCACCAGGTTGTGGCTTCCGACAATTCTGCCAGCGTGGGCATCCCCAACGGGTGGACATTCAAGGGCAGCCAGGGCACCATGATTGTCAACGGTCCCAATTCCGAAGTCGTCGGTTTGGATTTTGCCCGCTTGGCAGTCGACCCTCGCGGTGCTGGGCAGCGCCAGGCCCAGTCCTACGGCAGACCGGCCAATAACCCCGGCAAAATTGTTTATCCCGTCCAACGTGGACCCGGTCAGGGCCTTTCCGGATCTTTTCCAGCAGTTTTGGCGCGTGAACGGCGGAAACCCCATCCTACGGATTGACCACGCCCAGCAGGTGCAAGGTCCCTCTGGCCAACGCTGTGTACATGCTACTGGGCATGCGGTCCTGGGTGGGGGAGGCGGGGCGGCGAACAACATGCCGGAGATGGAGGCGCTGCTCTGCACCGCTGCCCCTGGCCCGATGGGCAACTACATGGTTTTGCTTTCCATGAGCCTGATCCCTCCCAACCTTGCTGACCGGGAGCGCGCCACCGTGGGCGCTATCCTTGCCAGTTTTCAGCCCAACCAAGCGGTCATCAACCAGCAAGCCAATGCCATGGCTGCTCCCGCCATTGCCCAAATCCACGCCATCGGCCAGGCTGCGATGCAACGGGCCCAGGCAGATTCTGCCGCCCACGATCAACAAAACCGTACCTGGGAAGCTGGGCAGGATAGCCAGGACAGGCGTAATCAGGCGTTCAGCAACTACCTCCTCGATCAAACCGTTATCCAGGACAACAATATGGACGGCAATGGCACCATCGGCCACGGCACGGTGTGGAACTCCGAGGCAGACGCGTTGGTGAAAGCCGATCCCAATCGCTGGGAAATTGTGAACACTCCCAATTTCTGGCAGGGGGTGGACTACTGACCCTGGCCGAAAGCTTCGAACTCGGGCTGGTGAAATCGCAAACCCCAAAAAGCAACCCTCGGCGCCGGCCCGCGGATGGAAATGCCAGTGAACTCCTGCGAAGTGCTGGGAAAACAAAGTGAGGTGACAATCATGGGCAATTACAAGCGCTTTTCCTTTTCGTTGGTTCTTGGGTTGTTCCTTGTGGCGATGGGTTCGCACCCTGTGGGTGCCCAAACCCCGCTGAAAACCATTAACAATCCCCAGGGAGGCAAGGTCGTTTACGGACTGGTAGATGGAGCCACTACCCCGGCCATGGCCATGGCCCGCGTTCTGCGCATCGTGCAGAACAACTGCGGCGATAAACCGCAGGTCGGCAGGGTCTTCCGGGTGCGCGGCAGCAATTCGGACGCGGTGTTCTTTACGGTAACCAACCATCCGGGCGGCAACGTCCCACTGGCGGGCATGGTGATCGCTTCTCAGACAGGTCCCAAGGCGGTCGAAGCGGCCCTGGTGAGCGATGCGGCGGCGCATTTTAGCTCGACGATGAATCCCCTGCTGAAGCCAGTTGTTCGGCGTCTGGCAGCCGGGTGGGGGAGGACCAAAGGGCGGTGCGCCCGGCGGCAGGCCGGCTCCGCCTGAACCGCTGCACCAGGTGTGGAATCAGGATCATTCGGCTATGATTGCCATTCCCAACGGCTGGGTAGTTCAAGGCAACGGGGGCACTACATTTGCCCGCGAGTCCAATTACAACGCGATGATCAACCTCAACCTGGTCCGGGGGGCAACCGCCAATCCTAATTACCGGCCCTACGGCGGCATGACCGCGGGCATGGGCGTCAAAATGGTCTACCCGGCCAACGTGGATCCGGTCCGGGGTTTTCCGGGTCTTATCAAGGAGTTTTGGCGCGTGAACAACCAACGCCTCGAGTATCGGATCGCCAGCGTCGAGCCGATTGCCGGACCTCCCGGCCAACGCTGCGTCCATGCCATCGGACACGGGTTGCTTTTAGGGGCAAACAAGCCGCCACCGCCTAACATAACGGAGAAGGATTACTGGGAGATGGAGTATCTGGCGTGCACGACTGCTCCTAACCGAATGGGCGACTACACGGTTGCGATTTCCACCTACGAGATCGATCCCAGGTTTGTCGACCGGTACAGCGCCACCATGGCCGCGATTCTCCAGAGCTATCAGGTGAACCAGGCGGTGGTGAATCAGCAAGCAAATGCCATAGCTGCTCCCGCCATCGCTGCCATTCACCAAATTGGCGCACAGGCCACGGCGCGAATGAAAGCCAACGACATTGCCAATGACCAGCAACACGCCGACTGGAGCCAACACGAGGAGGACATTTCCCGAAACGGGCAAGGCTTCAGCAACTATATCCTCGATCAGACCGTCATCCAGGATAACAACATGTATGGTAACGGCACGATCGGCCACGGCACGGTTTGGAACAACCAGGCCGACGCGCTGGTGAAAGCCGATCCCAATCGCTTCGAGTACGTGACCGTTCCGAATTACTGGAGAGGCACCGACTTCGTTCCATAGGGCCGTGCCCCGCGGTAGCGGCGGTCGACGCCTGCCCTCGCGCAGAAGGCTTCAAACTCGGGCCGAGAAGGTCGAAAACCCCAAAAAATAACCCTCGGCCCGCGGCTGGATATTCTGCTGAACTCCTTTGATGCCCCCATGCCTTCGGTAAGAAAGCTCCGCCCGTTCGCTAGAGTAATGGTGAGTGCAGCTTGCATTGCGATGGTTACCGGTTGCGCCTGCACTGGCAACCGGGCAGTGAATTCCGCGGAAAGTCCCGCTAAAGTTGGCGCGAACCGCTCGCCTCTCACCCTGGAAGAAATCAGCCGTTTGGAGCAGAAGACCTTCGAGACTTCCTTGCCGCAATTGCAGGACGATATTCAGCAGTCCAGCCACGGAGCGGCGGACCGGGAAACGCTGACAGCGATACGGGGCAAATTGCAACAAGCCGATGAATCGGCCTTGGATTACTGGCCAACGGTCCTGCGATTTCTCCAATTTGCAAGTTCGAGGATGGCGCCGAACGCCCCGCCGTCGGGACAGCCAGGCTCGGGCTTTAACCGACATTCTATGGGTGGGCATTATGAGAGGGATACGGCCGAAAGGCAAAACCATACTTTTCGACGGGGGTTCCTTCGGAAACAGCGACTTCACAGATTGCCGAATCATCTTTACGCAGAATCCCGTGGAAATGCATCATGTCGTTTTCAGGGAGTGCGCCTTCGAGTTTCCCACCACCGAAACGCCCAGCCCGTACCTGAAGAAAGTGTGCCGGATATTGCTCGCATCGGACCTTGGCTCAGTTTCCATACCGACCCTCTGATTGAGTTCCCAACAACCCGCGGACAAGGAGATCGTCGCGCCTGCTCCTCAAGGTCCGCGGCTTTTAGGCGCTGCGCGCCGTTGGATGTGCGCGTAGATTATGCCGATGTCGCGTCTGCGCCGGCCGTTTCTGTACGACCGATTTATCTTTGTGACGGCGAGAAGGTCGAATACATCCACTTAAATCCGGTACGCCGGGGATTCGTGCAGAAATCGTAGCGCCGACCTGCAGTCCAAGGTCTGCGGGTTTACTGGAAGTGGTCGAGCATGCGGGAGTATGCGGGGGTTAGTGGTGAGGACCAGGAACGGTTCTGCCGAATGCAGATCGACCGCGTCCCACTCCCCTTCGATGTGCATACGCGCATTTGAAGCCGAAAAGCCGCGGACCTACAGAACAAGTCCGCGCTACTTGCTGACAGGATCGCCCTCCGGTGACCTCATCAAATATAATGAGGGCCATTTCAAATCCTGGAGGTAGTTGCAATGGCCGAATGCAAAGGCTCAAACTCAACGTTGGCAGCAACTGCTTGCTGGACCGCTGCGGTACGCGCCAGGGAGAGCCGTCGGGAGGATCGTTTATTCCACGATCCATGGGCGGAAGCGCTGGCGGGCGAGCAGGGGGCGTCCTGGATAGCACAGCGTCCCGAAGACAGCACAATCACCATGGCACTGCGCACCCGCTACTTTGATGATTTCCTGGAACAAATCTCTAGCCTTGATAAAATCCGCCAGGTTGTATTCCTCGCTGCCGGATTCGACACACGCGCGTTCCGGCTCAAATGGCCGGCTGGGGTTTGCGTTTTCGAGATGGATCAGCCTTCGGTTATGGATTACAAAGAGACTGTCCTGCAGTCGCTTGGCGCAACGGCCGTCTGCGAACGCCGGATCATTCGAAAGGACCTCACCGGAAGCTGGAAAGAAGCCCTCGTGGAAACCGGGTTCGACCCAGCCCGGCCTTCGTGCTTTCTGCTGGAAGGCTTTCTGTTCTACCTCTCAAACGAAACGGCGACGGAGATTATCGATTCGGTCACGCTGCTATCCGCGCCCGGGACCCGGCTGGGCTTCGACGTCATGAACAGCGCAATGCTGACTTCGCCCTACACAAAGGCGTGGGTGGAAATGCAGGTGCAATCGGGAGCTCCCTGGATCGGGACCATGGACGACCCCGAGTCTTTCCTGTCTTCGCGCGGCTGGATAGCCGCACTGACGCAGGCCGGTCAGCCTGAAGCCAACCACGGACGCTGGAAACTCCCTGTATTTCCGACTAAGACTCCCAACTTTCCTCACAACTGGTGGGTGACTGCCGTGAAAAAAGTCTGACGCTTGGAATACTCCAATCAAACTGATCAAGATTCCACGAAGATCCGCGGGCTGGCGCAGACCCCCGCCTTTTGGGGTCCGCGATCCCCAAGGATCCCGTACTTTGACATTATCTAATGTGAGATTATCGCGACTGCCGACACTGCGCCGCGTGTCTGATTCCATAATGTCGTTGGTTCCTTAGGTCCGGTAAGCTTGGTAGCGGGGTAGCGCAGAGTCTCGCCTTTCAGAGACTCTGCGGCTTTCGTTCTTGTCGTATTAAGAGCCGCGGAGTAGTGCGAAAAGCGCACAACTCCGCGCTACCCCGCTAAATGGCGCGACCACTCCTCCCAGGGTTACATTTTAGATGGCGCGATACGCCCAGTTGCATTCAACTGAGATGAGGTATATGTTGCAGGCCGGGCCGGAAGTCCATCGTGGAAGTTCCGGTTTACAACTAAAGGAAAGTGGAATGGGGGAGCTCTGTAACGAAGCTGCTGGTTCTGAGTTTTCTCGTTGCTGGTGTCATTAGGTGTGTCGCTAATTCAATACATAAAGCGGTTATTTGAGACCAGTTCCGGTGCGGAATCCTCAGGGTCTTGCACAGGAGGCGATCACGACAGGGCTAAGGAAACAGGGTGCGTTCCGGACGATTGGTCAAGCTGTTGGCCGGAGATGGTCGGCCGCAAGTGCGGCGAAAGGCGCGGATGTACTGAAGATGAATGACCTGCCCAAATGCCCCGCACCGGACACCGTATTATCGGTGCCGACTTTTGACCCTAACAGGTGACACACGTCAACCCCAAGATCGGCGGGGGTTCCGTGAGTGTTGCAAACTTACCCCTTCCGAGACGCGTGCTTTCCCGATGATCGGGAAGTCAAAATGGAAAGTCGGGCTTACGACCTCTTCATTAGCTATGCCCGCCGGGACAACGAGCAGGGGCGCATCACCCAGCTTGTCGAACGCATCGAGCGGGACTTCGCTCCATTTGCCTCTCGCCAACTCGTGCCGTTCTTCGACCAGCAAGAAATAAACGGCATGCAGGACTGGCGGCAGCGCATCCTTCAAGGCCTCCGCGAATCGCGCCTGCTGCTCGCCTGCCTTTCTCCGTCGTATCTGAAAAGTGAATATTGCGAATGGGAGTTCATTGAATACCTCAAGTGCGAGATCGGTAACTTGCATGGCTTCAACGGCGTTGCCCCTATTTACTTCGTCAACGTGCCGGGCTGGGATGACAAGGATTTCGACCAGCGTTGCGCCGGGTGGGTGGCTGAACTGCGCCACCGACAGAATTTCGATCTGCGCCCGTGGTATGACCAGGGTGAGGAGGCCCTGCGCGAGACCGCCGTGCGGGAGCGCATGGGAAAGCTCAATCACCAGATTGCGGAAATCATCCTCCGCGGCGAACGCGCGGAGAAAAGTCTCGGCAATGTGGACGCGCACAACCCGCACTTTATTGGCCGCATGGTTAATCTCCGCCTATTGCGCGAGAACTTCGTCAAACCCGGAAACATCGGTGTGGTCACCGCCGTCAACGGCATCGGCGGACTGGGCAAGACCGCGCTGGCCATCGAATACGCCCACGCCTTTGCCGACGAATACGGCGGCGGACGCTGGCAGGTGCGCTGCGCGGGTCAGGAGGACTTACGTCTGGCCCTCTCCGAACTGGCCACGCCCATGGGCTTCGAGTTCACCGAGGACGAGAAGAAAAACGCCGATCTCCAATTCGAGCGCACCCGCCGCGAGCTGAAGAAACTCGCCGACGCCCGGGCGCCGCACCGTTGCCTGCTCCTCCTCGACAACGTGGATCGGCCCGGCCTCCTCGACCCCGCGCAGGTCGCGCGGCTCAATGGCGGCGACTGGTTGCATGTCCTGGCTACCACACGGCTGGGGGAAAACGAGCTACACGGCTCACACCGCGACCGTTCCTTTCTGGCCGTGGACGAACTTCCGCCGGACGACGCCCTTGCGCTTATCGAGAGCTATCAGCCCGATGGACATTTCCAAAGCGAAACCGAGCGCGACTCGGCGCGCGAGATCGTGCGGTCGCTCGGCTGCTTCACCCTGGCGGTGGAATCCGCCGCGGTATATCTCGGCCAGTTTGCCCATGATGTGACCTGCGCCGGCTTTCTCGCGCGGCTGAAGAAGGAAGGGCTGGAAGGGCTCGATGCCGCCGCCAACCAAAGCAGCGAAGGCGTGCTGCACGGGGAAAAGCGTTTGGGCGCGACGCTCCAGCCGACGCTGGAACGATTGGGCGAGGCGGAGAAACTGGCGCTGGGCTATGCCGCCCTGCTGCCGCCCGACCAGGTGGCGCTGCCGTGGCTGCGTGCGCTAGTAGCCAAGTGGTTTCCTGAAATGGCGGGCGATGCCGAACCGGGCTACCCCGATCCCTGGAAAAATGTGCTGCGCCGCCTCTTCAGCCTGCGCCTGTTGCAAGCCACCGAAGTGCGGGACCCCGACGGCCAGCCGCGCGTGGTGCGCGTTCACCGCCTGGTCCAGGAACTGGTGAGAAGCAAGTTGCCAGAAGAGGCAGTACCAAAACACGGCTCTGTGGTCGATCTCGCTATTAATCGGTCTGGGCTCCTTGAGAGGCGATGGCACGAACCAGATTGCCAATGGGAAATCGCTCCCTTGCTCGCCTACGTAAACCAACTGCTCGATAGCGCAGATGCCGAAGCACCCACCCTCGTTAAATGGGTCTCTCAGTGGTTGGCCTACTTCGACCCCTCGACGAGGCCGGAGCTACTCCTCCGGCGCGCACTTGCACAGCAAGAAGCCGACCCCCAGACAGAACCATGCGAAATCGCCATTGCTCTGAGCAACCTCGGAGCGGCTCTTCTTAATCAAGCGAGGTTTGTGGAAGCTGAACCCCTGCTCCGAAAAGCTCTCGCCATCGACGAGAAATATCGAGAACCGACTCACGAGTTTATCGCCATCCGCCTCAGCAACCTTGGACTTCTTTTGACGGAAACCAACCGGGGGAAAGAGGCCGAACCGCTATATCGGCGCGCCGTGGCGATTCGGGAAAAAAGTCTTGGGGCGGATCATCCAGATGTTGCCACGAGCCTCAACAACCTCGCGCTATCACTGCAAGACATGAACCGGCTGGGCGAGGCCGAGCCGTTGTATCGCCGAGCGCTGACGATTTGGGAAAAAAGTCTTGGGGAGTATCATCCGCACGTTGCCACTGCGCTCGACAATCTCGCGACTTTGCTGCAAGCCACGAACCGGCTGGGCGAGGTCGAGCCGTTAATGCGCCGGGCGCTGGTGATTCTGGAGCAAAGTCTTGGGGCGGATCATCCCAACGTTGCCACGAGCCTTAACGACCTCGCGAGCTTACTGCAAGCCTCGAACCGGCTAGGCGAAGCCGAGCCGTTAATGCGGCGCGCGCTGGCGATTAGAGAAAAATGTTTTGGGGCGGATCATCCCAACGTTGCCACGAGCCTTAACGACCTCGCGAGCTTACTGCAAGCCTCGAACCGGCTAGGCGAAGCCGAGCCGCTAATGCGGCGCGCGCTGGCGATTAGAGAAAAATGTTTTGGGGCGGATCATGCAGACGTTGCAGCGAGCCTCAACAACCTCGCGACCTTGCTGCAAGCCACGAACCGGCTGAAGGAGGCCGAGCCATCGTATCGCCGCGCGCTGGCGATTTGGGAAAAAAGTCTTGGGGCGGATCATCCGCGGTTTGCGGTTGCGCTCAACAACCTCGCGTCCTTGTTGCATACTACGAACCGGCTGAAGGAAGCCGAGCCACTGTATCGCCGCGCGTTGGCGATTCGGGAGAAAAGTCTTGGGGCGGATCATCCCAACGTTGCCACCAGCCTCGACCTCCTCGCGACCTTGCTGCGAGCCACGAGCCGCCTGGGCGAAGCCGAGCCGTTAATGCGGCGCGCCCTGGCGATTCGGGAGAAGAGTCTTGCGGCGGATCATCCCGACGTTGCCACCAGCCTCCACAACCTCGCGACCTTGCTGCAAGACACGAACCGCCTGGGCGAAGCTGAGCCGTTGATGCAGCGCGCCCTGGCCATCGACGAAAAGCATTTCGGCCCGGAGAATCTCACTGTCGCCATCGACCTGAAGAATCTTGCATTCCTACTGTACGCCTTGAACCGGCTGCCCGAGGCCGAGCCGTTACTGCGCCGCGTGCTGGCCATTGTGGAGAAATGTCAGGGAGCGGATCATCCCAACGTTGCCGTGAGCCTCAACAACCTCGCGATCCTGCTGAAAGCCACCAAAGGGTTGGCCGAGGCTGAACCCTTGATGCGCCGCACCCTGGCGATTCGTGAGAAAGCGCTGGCCATCGACGATCCCAAGACTACCGAAAGTCTGGAGTCCCTGGCTGGCTTGCTGGAAGCAACCGGTCGTTTTGAAGAAGCCATTCCCTTGCGCCGGCGTGTTTTGGAAGCGCAGGAACGCCGTCTAGGTCCTGAGCATGCCGACACTTTGCGAAGCTGGAATAATCACAGCTGCGAATTGCGCCGTCAGGGCCACGCCGGGGATGCCGAACCGATTGACCGGCAATTAGTCGCGGCCACAGCGAAGGTTCTTGGTAAAGATCATCGACTTACGATCCATCGCCGCAACAATCTTGCGCTCACCCTCATCATGCTGGGCAAGCTGGCGGAAGCGCGGGGGCTCCTCATTGAGAACTGGCAGAGTAAGGCAGAACCTTTTGCGAACACCACGCCGCGCGTCGTATTTCTGGCCCACCTTCTCGCTCTGCTCGAATCGCGATCAAACACTCCCTTCCTCGGCCAGCTCAAAGCCTTCCTCTCCGGCCCTGAACTTCCCGTGGCTCAGGATGTGACCGTCCCATGGGACAACCCCTATTTTATTGAGAATCTCCGCCCCCAGCTTCCTCCTGGTTCCGTGGATTTCCTCACCGCCCTCGTCGCCGCCATGAACGACCGCGCAAAGCTGCCCGACCTCGACCGTTTTCCCGAATGGCGCAATCAATCACCCATCTCACTCGACACACCCTGGCCGAGCCAATAGGCTCACTGCCGACCAGGCCAAAGCGGGTAGCACAGCGGAGCCGCAACCAAACGGTCAGCGGGGTAGCGCACAGTCTCGCCTTTCAGAGACTCTGCGCTACCCCTCGAGGCGAGATGAAGGGCAGGGTTTTTGGGCAAGGGAATCCGCAGTTGTAGCCGCCTTTAGCTTGATGAGTCGCCATAAGAACGGTTAGGCCGTGATGCGTCCACTCGGCTTGCCACTTGCCACTTCCCATTTATGGCGCCTATCTTGGGTAACCCAAGAACGAATGGTCGGGGTGCTGGGAGTCAGGTATCCACCCGTAAGTACCTTGGCGAATAGGAGCAAGTAGCGCAGACCGCCGCCTTTGAGGTGCGGCTCTTCTCGCCGACAGTGACCAAGTGCCGCGGACCCACAGAACGGGTCCGTGCTACCCGCTAGTCCTCTAACAAACTAGGGGTTCAAATCCCTGGTAGCGCATCCCGAGTAACAACAAGCGGGTACCGCGGAGTTGTGCGCATTCCGCACTGCTCCCCGGCTCAAAATACGACCAGAACGAAAAGCCGCCGAATAGTCCGTCGGCTGACGGATAACTCTGACCCGCTACGCTGCTCGAAAATGGCGGGGTCCCGATCTGATCGGGATAAATTCCCCCGCCGCTACAACCCTTTTTCGGCGAGCTCGAAGGCGCGGAGGACGGTGCGGGGTTACGGTACCGAGGGAAGATACCTTTCCAGTCTTGCGATGAGTGGGGGGAGATCTTGGGTGATGATCTGCCAGAGGATGTCGAGATCCACGTCGTCGTATCCATGGATCAGACGGTTCCTTAATCCCACGATGTGTGGCCAGGGAATATCAGGATAGAGGGCACGGTCCTCCGGTGTCATCCGGCTGGCTGCTTCGCCCACGATTTCAAGCAACCGTACGAGCGCCAGATTGAACTGCCGATCTGTGTCGAGGTCGCGTCGAGATCGACCTCGCGCCATAACGACAGCTTCGCGCCCATGGTCAAGCATGTGCCGCAAACGCACGGTCGCGTCATGACGCGACATAGTGAACCTCGGCGTCAGCCATCACCTGGTCTCGAATGTATCGGCTCAAAAAGCGGGGAGTCTGTAAATCAACTTTGCGGCCGAAAATCTTCGTCAACTCGTCTTCCATGGCGAAGAAATCCAGGCCCGGAACGTGATTCGGATTGAACTCGACAAGGACATCGATGTCGCTCCCGGGACCGAAGTCCGGTCTTAAGACCGACCCGAACAAGGCGAATCGGTACACGTGGTGCCGCTCGCAGAAGTCTCGAATCTTCTCGTCGGGGATTTCGATCTTGGCTCGCGGTCCAGCTGCCATATGAACTATCCTTCGGGATTCTATTCTAGCGCGGGATCGCCTTGGGTGCCAGTCAGCCGGAAATATCGCGGCTGCCACATCCCCATCGCCAGGGTGGAGTGGCAGGCTGGCGCAAAGCGAGCGCCGCCCTGCGATTCTGGTGCGATTCGATGACGTGAAGCGCAGGGCTGAACTCGTTCTGCGCCAGCCGCCCCGCCGGGGGTGCAGCGATCCCGACGACGACAAATCTCTCGCGACAGCCGTTGGTGGCAGAGCGGACTACCTCGTGACCGGCGACGTCGGTGACCTGCTCCACCTTCATGAGTACAAAGGCGTCGCCATCGTTTCTCCCCGGGACTTCGTCTCTCGATTGAAAACCCGACGCGACCGGTAGCCAGTCCATAGGCTTTACCTACACCTGCTCAGGTTATCCCGTTTCGCGGGACTCCTTCCGCCGGCAAATCTCCGGACAGGGCGCGGGCGACTTCCAGAAAGCCCTGCGCAGCGGCGGACAAGGAGGCGTGACGGCGGTAGGTGAGCCGGAGTTTGCGCTGGATGCGCAAGTCGATTACGGGCACGGCGACGAATTCCTGCCGCGCCAACTCTTCCTGGACGCACATGCGCGGGACGAAGGCGACGCCCATCCCCATGCCCACAAATTTCTTGATGGTCTCAACGGTGGGCAGCTCCGCCGCGACCTGGAGCGGCGTATGGTGGCGGGCAAAGGCTTCGATGACGCGCTGCCGGTAAGGCGAAGATATGTTGTGCGCGATGAATTCCTCCTGCCCGAGTTCGCGAATGCTGACCCCCGCGGAGCGGGCCAACCGATGGGTAGGCGGGGCGATCAAGCAAAGTTCGTCCAGGCTCACCACCGCCGATTCCAAGTCCGGGTTCTGGGGGTTATAAGAGAGGACGCCCAGGTCGATTTCATAGCGGAGCAGGGCGCTGGGAATTTCACGCGAAAGACTGCGCTTGACGGCCACCTGCACCCGCGGATGGCGCTCGCGGAATCGCTTGAGTACGGGAAGCAAGTAGAGCGCCGTGCTCTCGTTGGCGCCGATGGTCACCTTGCCGCTTTCGAGCGCCCGAAGTTCCGCCAGCGCCGAGCGCGCTTCTTCCCGCAGGTTCAGAACCTTCTTCGCGTAGTCGTACAAGAGGCGGCCGGAGGCAGTAACCACACCGCTCTTGCTCGAGCGGTCGAGGAGCGGTTCACCGGCCCACTCCTCCAGGCGATGGACCGACTGGCTGACGGCGGGCTGGGTGCGCAGCATGCGGACGGCGGCGCGGGAAAAGCTCTTTTCCTCCACCACCGCGACGAAGGCTTCAAGCTGGGTGATTTCCATGGGCGGCTCCTATAACATCACCTTATGATATCAGAACAATTATAAACTTGACGCGGCCATCCGACCGGTCGGACAATCAGGGGCGAGTGGAGGGCCGCAGGTGCTTGGAGATGGTTGGTTTGTAGCGGGCATTACTGGTTTATCCACAATGGCCTTACCATCCCCACCTGCCTGCAGGAGGTAGAATGCCGGAAAAAGTTTTCATCTTTGATACGACACTGCGCGACGGCGAGCAATCTCCCGGCTGCAGCATGAACCTGCCGGAGAAAATCGAAATGGCCCGCCAACTCGATCGCTTGGGCGTAGACATTCTGGAAGCAGGATTCCCCATTGCGTCGCAGGGCGACTTTGAAGCGGTGAAGGCCATCGCGGCGAGAAATCCAGCGGCCGATCATCGCCGCGTTGGCGCGCGCCAATCAGCTTGACATCGACCGCGCCTGGGAAGCCTTGAAAGGCGCCGCGCGACCGCGCATCCACACCTTTCTCGCCACCTCCGACATTCATCTTCAATACAAGCTGCACAAGACGCGCGAGGAAATTCTGAAGATGATCAGTTGGGCGGTGGGGCACGCCAAGTCAAAGTGCCAGGACGTGGAGTTCTCTCCCGAAGACGCGGGCCGCACGGAGCGCAGCTACTTGATCGAGTGCTGCCACGCGGCCGTCGAGGCCGGCGCCACCGTGCTGAACCTGCCCGACACGGTGGGCTTTTGCCTGGAGCCGGATTACGAACAAATGTTCCGCGATGTGCAGACGCGTGTGCCGGGCATGGACCACGTCGTCCTGAGCACGCACACGCACGACGACTTGGGCATGGCGGTGGCCAATACGCTGGCGGGGATCCGCGGCGGCGCGCGCCAGGTGGAATGCACTATCAATGGCATTGGCGAGCGCGCGGGCAACGCGGCGCTGGAAGAAGTGGTGATGACCATCCATGTCCGGCGCGACTGCCTGCCCGTCTTTACGGACATTCACAGCGAGGAACTCTACGCTTCCAGCCTGCTGCTTACCCGCCTGACGGGCATGGCCGTGCAACGCAACAAGGCCATCGTGGGCCGCAACGCCTTCGCGCACGAAGCGGGCATCCACCAGGATGGCGTGCTCAAGAACGCCATCACTTACGAGATCATGACCCCGCAAACCGTGGGTATGCCGTCAAACTCCATCGTGCTGGGGAAACACTCCGGCCGGCACGCGCTGGCCAAACGCTACGAGGAGCTGGGATATCAATTGACGAAGCCTGAAATTGAACGCGCTTATGCCCTCTTCACCCAACTAGGGGATCGCAAAAAAAACATTTACGACGAAGATTTGCTGGCCATTGTGAATGAGGGATTCCAGCATATCCCCGAAATGTTTTCCCTTAGACTCTTCCAAAGTGTTTCCTCCAACGAAGGACGCTCCACCGCTACCGTGGAGCTCGAAAAGGACGGCGAGACATTTCATGATTCGGCCACCGGGGAAGGTCCGTGCGATGCGGCCTTCCGCGCGATCGACCGCATTAGCGGCATGGCGGGAACTGTTTCCGACTTCTCCGTGCACACCGTGGGCCCGGGCACGGACGGGGTGGCGGAAGTCCGCATCCGTGCACGCTTCGAAGGACGCGAGTTCGCGGGAAAGTGTACGAGCCACAGTGTCGTTGAGGCTGCCGCGCGCTCCTACTTGCAGGCTGCCAACAAGGCCGCGTACGAAATGAAGCGCGCGGAAGACGCAACAGCGGTGGGCTCGGGTTCCGTCCACAAGAACGAAGCCGTGGACAGGTTCTTTCCAGGGGGCTACTGACTTCGGGATTCGCCCCCTCGCTAACCCGGGTTTCTCACGACGGGCTTGGAAGGGCGGCGTCCAAACGTGGTGAGAAGTTCTGGCTGATTCCACGTGGACGTGAGCTCTTGGCAATCCCACACAATTCTGCCCGCCCGTAATGGACAACCTCGCTCTGAGCCTGGCAGGAGAAAATCGATCGTAGCGGCCGATCCACATGGTATCTGAACCGTTTGAAAAAGAGGGCGTGGCCTTTTCGCGTTCGGATTGGTGGCTGAGCTTTGGCCTCTATGTAATCAATTTGATGGTGCATTTCATCTTGCTCCGCTATCCTCCTGACCAGTTTTTCTATAACTTCGACGAACTGGACCTTACGTTCTCCTGCCTGGATCGATTCCTCGGAGTGCCTTCCACCATCATGATGGAACCGAGTTCGCCGCTACAGATGCTTTCTGTGCCCGTATTCCTGACCGATTTCGTCGTGCGGCGCGGGATTCCCCATACCCTGTTGGGGATGATCGACGCTTTCTCGGCCTACTTGGCGGACGCATACGTAGACCCACGCCATCATGTAATTCTCATGCGGGTAGTGGTGGCGTTCATTGCTTGCGCGGGCCCCGTTTTGTTGTTTGCGGTAGCTCGCAGGCTCGGCGTTAGCCGGTGGCCAAGCCTTCTCTGCGCGGCTGTCCTCTTCGTACACCCGGAGTTTTTCGGGCGGTCGTTGCAAGCGGCTGGCGATGCCGCGGGCTTCGCGGCACTGCTGGGCGCCATTCTTATTCTCTTGCTCACAGACAAAGGGGGTGCGACGAAGTTTCTCGCGGGCTTCTTGTATGCTATGGCCATTGCCTGCAAATTAACAATGGCCAGCTCGCTGATGATTCTGCTGGCTGTCATGTGGGCCGATCCGGCGTGGCGGAATCCCCGGCGTGCGATCACGTCTCTGGCTCACTTCGGCGCCGGTATCGTTACAGGAATTCTTCTGTGGTGGCCCTACGTCTGGGTAGAACCGTTGCGCACGGCCAAGACGATATTTGGAAACGTCAACAAGGCGGGTTCGCACGCTGATGTACTTCAATTTGTTGAGAGGTTGCGGGTGAGCGCCGGGACCGGTTTCGTAGCCTTCATGATTGCCGTCGTGCTGGCGTCCCTATGGGGCGGGCGCCGCAGTCCCTCGAGAAGACTGATCCTGAGGCTGTTATGTAGTCTAGCCATTATGAGCGTGCCGCTAGTCATGAAAGCGACCACATCCGGCTACCAGTACTTCATACCACTTGTGTTGGCGCCGCTGCTCTGTTTCGTCCTCCTAACCGTCAAATCCCCGCGCCTTTCGATTGCCTCTTTGGCACTGCTTACACTTGCGACTTCAGTCACTTTGGTGCGACAACAGATCGACCGGCGGAAGCCTGATGAGCTGGCAGCCGCGCTTAAAATGGTTCCTCGACTCCCAGTGGGGATTAGAGCGTACTTGCCGGAAGACGCCGGGCAGACATATGCCATTCGCCTGCCACAGAGCACATATCGAAGAATCAGCGTCCATGTCAGAGATGAATTGTGCGGACGACAGGGGGTCGTGGCGTTTCTACGTGGCCAGGGTATCTCGGAGAGAGCCATTAACACACTATTGATGAACTTTAACGAGGATGAACAGGCAAACGCCGTTCACATTGCGGCCGCAGCAGAGTCAAATTCGGATTCGACGTCCGGGGCTGCCATCTATCTGTACAACACCGAGAATTATACGAGTCGCACTTCGTGGGCGGATTTTGATGAGGCAAAAGCGATCGAACTCTTCCGCGGCAGGGATCCCGCCGCAATCCTTGTTAGGTCCAATGAAGCCAAACTCGGAAAAGCCATCTGGCAAGGTGGTGAGTGGACCTGGTACACGAACGAGAGTGCGTCCAGCACATGGCATTAGAGTGGTCCGGGGGGGTTCGAAGGACCCCTATGGGAAATTGAGCATGGTCATAAAGTGGGCCTTCCCATATGGTCAGGTCGAAAGAAAAAAGGTGCATCTTGGCGGATGTAGAAAGTCCTTTCCCCCTTTTCTGCTTTGTTAACTAATAGAGTTTAAACGGGTTATTGATTAATGTTGGCATACTCAAGCCTTGCTTCTCAGTTTGTCGCTAACCCCAATAAAGTCTTGCAATTCGGTGTCCTAGTCCTGTAAAATATAGATAATTAAAGATATGCAGAGCTTTTATCGGATTGCGGTGCTGGCGGGAGACGGGATCGGGCCCGAGGTCACGGCGGAAGCCGTGAAAGTCCTTAAGGCTATTGAGGAAATCGTTGGTCCAACCTTTCGCTTCCAAAGCGGTCTAATCGGCGGTTGCGCACTCGACCAAACCGCTTCTCCGCTTCCTGCTGAGACTATTTCCATTTGCAACAATGCGCACGCAGTACTGTTGGGCGCCGTGGGCGGCCCGCAATGGGATACGAAGCGTCCCGAGTCGCGCCCGGAGCAAGGTTTGCTACAAATTCGGCAGCGCCTGGGGCTTTACGTAAACCTGCGGCCAGCCAGGGTAATCGACGCGCTTGTCAGCATCTCGGCGCTGAAGCCCGATCGCGTGCGGGGAACCGACCTCGTCATCGTGCGTGAGCTGATGGGCGGGATCTATTTCGGCAATCCGCGCGGCATTTTTTCCAAGAATGGCGAGCGCTTCGGCGTGAACACGGAAATCTATCGTGAACACGAAGTGGAGCGCGTGGCGCACCGGGCATTCCAGTTGGCGCGACTCCGCCGCCGCAAGGTGACATCCGTAGACAAAGCCAACGTACTCGAATCCTCCCGGCTGTGGCGCGAGGTGGTGACGCGCATCGGGCGCTCTTACAGTGACGTGGAATTGAATCATCTTTATGTGGACAACTGCGCCATGCAGTTGATCGACAAGCCCACCAGCTTCGATGTGATCCTGACCAACAATATGTTTGGCGACATCCTCAGCGACGAAGCTGCCATGCTGACGGGTTCGATTGGCCTGCTGCCCTCGGCAAGCTTGGGCGAGCACTCGGCGCTCTATGAACCGATCCATGGCTCGGCGCCTGACATCGCCGGACGCAATCGCGCCAATCCTCTTGCCGCCATCGCCTCGGCCGCCCTGATGCTGCGCTACTCGCTGCACATGGAAACCGCTGCCTTGGCTATCGAGCAGGCGATTGAGCGCGTCCTGAAGCGCGGCGTGCGCACCTCAGAACTTCCCGGCAAGAGCCGTCCCACCTCCACCACCCGCATGGGCGACCTCATTGCCGAAACCACCCAGAAAATCCTGAAATCCGCCAACTCCCACAAGCGCTAACCCTCGCACTGTGCATTCAACCCACATGCTTTTTCATAAAGGCTACCTGTTCCCTTGAACATTGAAAAACGTGGGGTAGGGTTCCTTCTTGGCCGTGCGCTGAATCAGGAGGGCGAGCTCGCGCGCGTGATAGTCGCCCCACAGGGACGATTCACCACAGGGCACGTGCCGTCCAGGTGGGACGTAGTCCCATCCTCTCGGACGGTGATAAACCGAGTGGAGAATCAATCCCTGGTGGCGGGGATCGGTGGAAAGGTACGGCGGGTCGAAGAGCGTTTTAGCGACGGTGAGTGCGGCTTGGCGATAATCGTCGCCGCGACCGGCTTGCTCCGGGTGGTGATTCAGATAGGTTCCGAATCGCCAGAGCCCTTGCGCGGCGATTGCTGCCGCGGAGCTATCCACGGGCTCATAGGCATTGAAGGGGTCGCTCGGCTGCTTGCGCCAGTCGCCGAGTTTGGCGAGATTCGGCGCGCCGGTATCCCAGTAGGGTATGCCGTCCGTAGCAGCTTGCTCGAGGTAGTAATCGCACGTTGCTTGCGCCGCCCGCCGCATCATGCTTTCGATCTTGCCCCGCCCCCCCAGCGGGTCCAATTCGTGGTTGGGAACCGTCTCGAGAAATTCCAATTGCTCGGCGTATCCACACATGATCCAAGCCAGCGCGCGCGTCCACGTGGTGAAGGGCGAGTAGCCTTGTTGGGTGGACGGGCAGCGGTAAGAGCCATCCGCGGGATTGAAAATCGATTCATGCGCCACGCGCCCCCGCACATCATAGGCGTCGCGCCCTTCTCCGTAATAGACGGCAAACTCCGCCGTCACCGCCGCGTGCTGCACCAGGCGGTCGAGAAGCGAGATGCGCCGATCGTTCTCACCCCGCAGCGCGTGTCCCAGCCGGTGGGCAAGAGCCAGCGAGCGCAAAGAACGGATGGTGTCTGCGAAAAGTGAATGCTCCCCGTTGAACGAGTAAATATAACCGCGGCCGCCGGGCGCGGGTGACCAGCGCGTCGCCTGGACGGCGCCGCTCGCTTCGAGCGCCAGCGCGTAGAATCGCTTCTCAAACTCGCTCGCCTGAAACCTGCCTTCGCTGGCCAGGCGCAGCAGGTTTCCGTAGGTGCTGACGTTGTTGAATCCGTGGTCGTGCACGCCCGTGTGCGTAACATGCCCCGCCATGCGCTCCACGGTTTTGTTTTTGGCCCAATCCAGAAACCACACTTCGCCCGTGGCCTCATATTGCAGAAGCGCTGAACCGTAATGAAAGCCCTCCGTCCACTCCGTCCAGTCACGAGCGACGTAGGAACCCTGCACGGTGAAAACCGGCGAACCTTGCGCGTCCTCGAAGGCGCCCGCAATCTCGCGGATCTTTCCCGCGGAAACAGCGAAGAGGCGGTCAATAGGGGGCAGCAGCTTTTGCGGCGTCAAATCGGGGTCAATGCGAATCATAGTAATCGAGGTGACAGGTTAAAGCGCAACGACATACCTGGCTAACCACTCCGTGCGCTGGGGCGGCGATTGCGACTTCGGCCCCTTCCCGAAGGGCCGGTTGTGCTGGACCTAGGTGTCATAGACGACTCCATCAATCCGAACTTTAGAGCACCAGAAGCAATAATGAACTTCTTTATGCGGTACGAGTTCTTTCAGGTCCAGCTGACGCCAGCGATGCAAACCGAATCGGCAAAACAGATTCTTGACGGCATTTGACTCGTGCTCTCTGTGAGGCCACAGCTTCGCTAATGAAGCTGCGAGTGCTTCATCAGATCCGGGCTTTGGCGTTGACGACGACACTTGCTTCACATTCTTACCCCGGATAAGCCGGGAAAGCTAGGCCATGGTTAATAAAGTATATTACCGCCGGTTAAAGCGCAGAAAGGATTGACTGTTCCTTGTAACCTATAACCCCTTCCTTCTTTACAGCCGCCGGATGTGGAAGCCGCCATCCACGTTGAAGACCTCGCCCGTCGAAAACGGGAAATGGTCCTGCGCGATGCCCACGACGGCGCGGCCGACGTCTTCCGGCGTCCCCCATCGTGCGACAGGCGTCAAGCCGCCGGCAATCAGGCGGTCGTATTTTTCTTTCACCGGGCCGGTCATGCCCGTCGCTACAATTCCGGGACGAATCTCGTAAACGCCAATTCCCAGCCCGGCCAGCCGCAAGGCAAAAAGCTGCGTCATCATGGAGAGCCCCGCCTTGCTCACACAGTAGTCGCCGCGATCGATGCTTGCCGTGTAGGCTGAGATGGAAGAGATGGTGATGACCTTGGGCCGCGGGCGTGCCGCGCGTTCCGCCAGCCCGGCGAGCCAGAAATTTGCCACCGCCTGCGTCAGGAAAAAGGGACCCCGCAGGTTAATACTGATCACGCGGTCGAAACTCTCCTCCGTGGCTTCCAGCAGGTCTTTGCGCTCAACCGGCGCAACGCCCGCGTTGTTCACCAGAAGGTCTATCCAACCGAAGCGGTCGATCACCGCCTTCAGCATCTGTTCGCGGCCGGGCGCCACGGAAATATCTCCCGGGAAAGTATCGAATGAGGACTGGGAGCCCGCGGGTGCCGCCCTTTGGCACAATTGCTGGCATTCCACCGCCGCGTCTTGGTTCGAGGCGAAATTGATCGCGACACTGTAGCCGGCGCGAGCCAAGGCAATGGCAATTCCGCGTCCGATTCCTCGCGACGCGCCCGTCACGAGAGCAATGGGAGATGGCGTGGTCACCGAATCATCTCAGAATCAAAAAACCTGAAGTGGGTACAACAATTCTGCGATCGATGAGATCGCAAGCCCGGCCGCGGTTCATTTCGCTTTGACGTCGTGCGCCGTCAAATGGGTTGGCTGATAAAGACCAATCTCGCCGCCGCTGGGCAGCAGAATGGTCGTATACGATCCCCACGGCGCCTTGGCAATCTTAGCGCACTTAACTTTCCTGGCTTTTAGCGACTTGATGAGCCCAGGCAAATCGTCACACATGAGATACAGGATCGTTCCCATGAGCGCGTGTCCGCCATGACGCTGCACAAAATTCCTGTGAGCAGGGTGAACCGCAATCTCTGCAGGAGGCAGGGCGAAGATCAGCCAACCCTCGCCAAGATCCACCGAGCGAAATCCCAAAGCGTCGCGGATAAAAGCTCGATCCGCTTCCGCATTCTTACTGTAGATAAGAAAATGGGCGCCGTTAATCATTGCGCAAGTCTACCACAGCGCTGGATATCCTTCCTGCTCCCCCGGCGAAAGGGGTACGCGACGCAAAAGTGAAAGCCGAGATCCCTTGGATGTAGCGCGTCTCGCCTGGTGTGGGATGGGCGTCCCCCCCGTGAGCGGTGACGGCCTAGTCCGTTGGGAGACCTTCCAGCTTTGCCGGGGGATATTTACTCATCGCTTCACGTTCGAGCGCCTGGACCACTGGGTGCGGATGCGGAGCATCCTCCACTTCTACGTCGCGACCCCCCTAGGGTAGTGTCCACGAAATGCCCGGACAGTCGCGCTGGCGGTAGCGTCGGCATGCTGCCGGCAAATGCCGCCAAGATGGCGGCGCTACACTGTCCAGCCAATTATGGGACACTACACCGCTGCGGTTGACAACGAGTTGGTGGACTGTATAATGCGACAAAAGCCATTAATCCTGGTTAAGGTTACTCGACCCGGCGGGTTGCGTTTGGTGGTTTGTCGGGGTATAGGGCGTTGCAGGCCGAAAATTGATGAAGGAGGGAGAAAGAAATTATGGCACTGACTATCGCTGATGCCACGGTTGCCATGGACGCCGTTCTGAAGAAATATGAGCCTCATCTGGACCCGTTTGTTGTCGCCGCCGTGCAGAACATGGCCGTGGGCAAGATCTTCAAAATTCTTCCCCAGGCACAGTACACCCCTTACTTTAACTCAGTCTTTAAGAACTTCTTTGCCGCTATCAACGTCGTAGCACTGAGCGACCCAACACACAAGATGAAGATGATCGACCTCGCCAATAATGCCACCGACGCTGCCCCTGCCATTGCTTGCCCCGCTTTCACGGCTCCCGCGGTCAAGGTTTGGGACCGCGTGATTTACGTCAATGCCGACGCCAACATCCTGATCGGGACGCTCTATCACGAATTTGTCCACTTTCTGGAGCACGGGAACTTTTACCCTGAGTATTATGCGCTGGGGGGTAACAATCCCAAGATCCTGGAAGGCGTCACGGAATACCTCACCCGTGAAGTTGATCCCAACATTAAGGCGGAGCGGCAGAATGGAGGGAAATACGGGACTTTCCTGGCGGAAACCCTGAACCGTGCTTGGGGCAACCCCGCCGAAACGCTCACAAAGATGATAAAAGTGGCGTTCCAAGGGGACATGTCAAGCCTGCCCTCGTGAAGCCTCTCCTGGTTTAGTATTGCTGTCCCGCCGCCGCTGGAGCAAGTGTAGCGCCTGCAAAACAGGCCCGCACTGCCTTGCTCCCGGCTCGCGATAATAAATGCTCGTACCCTTCAAGCTACAGCTTTCGCACCTGATTCTACACAACAAACCGGGACTGCCAGCGAAGGCCGGAGGCCAATGAAGAGCTGCAACTTCAGAAGGGGAATTGCGCTAGAATCCTGCGGGGAAAGTGAGGATACGAGCATGAGGGCAAAACTTTTGATCGCGGTTATGTTAGGGATTGGGCTGGCGGTAGGAGCTGAGACAACCTACCGCGTCTGGCCTTCCCAGCCGCCTTCGGGCTGTCCCTTCGAACCTTCGCACTCGATAGTGGGCATTACCTTCACGGGCAGGCACATTCGTTACGCCCACGCCGACACGTGGTATCCGTCCTGGGCCTCCGACGGCAACCTGTACTCACCTTGGACCGACGGCACGGTCGGCGACGTCAAGTCAAGCAGCGGAGGTGCGAAAGCGACGACCGGCCACGCCACTATCGTGGGCGACGATCCGTTGAATCTCAAGATCGTCAATGTGGGGGTCTATCCGGGAAATCCGGAGCCGTATGGAGGGCGCTATCCCTGCGGCAGCCTTGTGTACAACGGGGTTTGGTATTATGGCACCTATTGCCTCATCGAGACCCCGGGCAAAGGGCTCAACTGGGATGTCCTCGGACCTCTCGTGGGTTTTCGTTATTCCACTGACTTCGGCAAAACCTGGCACGACACTCCGCATACGCCTTCTCAGCCGCTCTTCGGTGAACCGGCGAAACCCGGCGGTAAAGTGAAAATGGGCGCGCCGCATTTCGTGGACTTTGGGAAAAACATGCAATACTCGCCCGACGGCAAAGCCTATCTGGTTGCCCAAGGCGCCGCCGACCCCGACCCCAAACCAAGAGATGCGAACCTCAGTTGGATTGCCGGCGACCAGATCTACATGGCTCGCGTCGCGCCGAGCATCCAGAATATGAATGACGCCTCGAAATATGAATTCTTCGGCGGCCGTGGTGCTACCGGGGACCCCATCTGGACGCGGGATTTTTCCCGGATCAAGCCACTGGTGGATTGGAACAATAACACGGGCTGCGTCACCATGACCTACGACGCGCCCCTGAAGAAATATCTGCTGGTGATCACCGACGGCGGCAACACGATTTCAAAATTCAACACTTACATTCTGGAGTCCGATCACATCACCGGCCCGTGGAAACTCGTGGTCTACATGCGCCTTTTCGGCGAGCAAGGGTACTTCGTCAACTTCCCCTCCAAGTTCATCAGCAAGGACGGCTGTTCCGCGTGGCTGTGCTACGCTGCGAATTTCACCAACGGCTATTTGCATACGAATTATCGTGACGATCCACCCGGCGGCGGATACGGGATGACCCTTCAGGAGACGCGACTGTTGCGCCCGACAGACAAAACAAAGCCGGAGTAGCAAGTGTGGCGCAATCAGACCTGTTCTGCAGGTCCGCACTACCTTGCTTGAACCTGATTCCCGCAGGTCGATGGACCGCAGTTGACTGCAAGCTGCGAGCTGTCGGCCGTCAGCTACAGCAATGGACGACAATTCCGCGATACCCCTTCCTACCGGCAGGAAATCGGTCGGACAAATAGGCACTCTCCGTAACGATTTTCACATAAATTGATACGAATTTCATTGACAAGGCGCCGGGGCTCGTCACTAGACAATAGATGTATCATTTCGGCGCGTGCCGGTTAACGCCGGTAGAACGAGCGCCGGTGTGAGTCACTCGACTGGTAGCGGCGCTGTTCAGCGCGGCAGAGTTTCCCATGTCCCTGGCAAAAAAAGCGGACAGCACGCAAAGGAATTTTGCGGTTCAGCCCCCTCAGTCCCTGCAGTTCGGTTTGGGCGCTACTAACCCCGGCCGATGGTTTAGGCCGGGACGGCGCGTGCCATTGGGGCTCGAAACTGTCACCCAACAAGCTGATCAATGTCAGGAACGAAGCACTGACGCAAAGAGATGTTAAAAACGAAGGTCGACCCGGCTATGTGTATGAAAACACAGTCGAGGCAGACAAAATGGCCGATGATCAATCGGTTTTTTGGCCGAAAAAACACGGGTTTCGCGATAACTGGGGCGAATTCTGAGCATTCTAGCGTGAAAAGAGGCGTTTTTCCTGTCTAAAGACCCTGGAATTTGCCATGGCAGATTTGACACTTGCGAGGCGGGACCCGAAATGGGAATGCGCAGGGCCGAACTTCGCTCGGCCCCTGCATTTTGAGAAGCCCCGGTTAATTGGCTTACCGCACCGGCGTGGCAGCAAGGCGCTTGGGGCCGGCTTCCAGCACATGTTCAGGGCACTCGCGCATCATGAGTTTGAAGTTCTCGATAAAGCGCGCGGCCAGCGCGTCATACTTCCTGTAGTACTCGTCGCGGCTCGGCCAGGTGTTCGCGGGGTCGAGGATTTCCGCGGGCACGCCCTCGCACTTCTTGGGGACGTCGAACCCGAAGACGGGGTCCGGGTGAAACTCCACTTTCTGGAGCTTGCCGCTCAGCGCGGCATTCAGCAGCGCGCGTGTGTGCCCGATGCTGATGCGTTTGCCCACGCCGAACGGCCCTCCCGTCCACCCGGTATTCACGAGCCACACGGCAGCATGGTGCTTGACGATCTTCTTCTTCAAGAGCTCGGCGTAAGCGTAGGGATGATGCACCATGAAAGGTCCGCCGAAGCAGGTGCTGAAGGTGATTTGCGGTTCGATGCCCAAGCCGATTTCCGTCCCGGCAATTTTGCTCGTATAGCCGGAGATGAAGTGGTAGATGGCCTGGTCGGGAGTAAGACGCGCGATGGGCGGCATGACGCCGGAGGCGTCGCAGGTGAGGAAAATGACGTTCTGCGGATGGCCGGCCCGTTTTTCGGGCAGATGATTGTCGATGTATTCGAGCGGATAAGCGGCGCGGGTGTTCTCCGTCACCTTGTCGTCGTTCAAGTCCACGTTGCGCGAGACAGGGTCGTAAACGACATTCTCCAGGATGGTTCCAAAGCGGCGGGTTGTGGCGTAGATTTGCGGCTCAGCTTCCTCCGAGAGGCGAATGACCTTGGCGTAGCAGCCGCCTTCAAAATTGAAAACGCCGTTGTCGCTCCAGCCGTGCTCGTCGTCGCCAATCAGGTGGCGCTTGGGGTCGGCGGAAAGCGTGGTCTTACCGGTGCCGGAAAGCCCGAAGAAGATGGCCACGTCGCCGTCTTGGCCGACGTTGGCCGAGCAGTGCATGGACAGCACGCCTTCCAGCGGCAGCAGGAAGTTGAGCACGGTGAAGATGGTCTTCTTGATTTCGCCGGCGTAGTTCGAGCCCCCGATAATGGCCAGGCGCTCACGGAAGTTGAGGATGATGAACGTGTCGGTGCGGGTGCCGTCCACCATAGGGGAAGCCAGGAAGCCCGGCACGGCAATCACCGTAAACTCCGGCACGTGCTTCTTCAGCGCGTCCTGATTACGGATTTTCAGGAACAGAGTGCGCGCAAAAAGGCTATGCCAGGCCTTTTGGGTGATGATGCGGACGGGCAAGGAGTACTCAGGATCGGCCCCGGCATAGCAGTCCTGCACAAAGACGTCGCGCCCTTGCAGGTATCCTTGCAGGCGCGTCAGCAGCGAGCTGAAATTCTCGCCCGTGAAAGGACGGTTGTAGGTGCCCCACCAGACGCGATCTTCCGTGGATTGCTCGCGGACCACAAACTTGTCGGCCGCCGCGCGCGCCGTGTGCTTGCCGGTGTTCACCAGCACGGGGCCCAGGTGCGTCAGGCTGCCCTCGGAGCGAAACACAATCTCCTCGTAGAGCGCGGCGGTGCTCAGGTTCCAGTACGCGCGCCGCAGGTTCACCAAACCGTGGTTCTGCAACCCGTAATCACTCGCCAGAACTCCGGCCTCCTTGGAAGCCGGGGAAACAATGTCCAAATATATGTTCATGATTGGTTCCTTAATCAGGTTCTCGGGACACGCCTGAATCCCAAATTCCTAGCTCTGAATCCCTTGTCTCTTATCGCCGGGGTTTCGGGCTTCTCCGGAGTACCGCGCTGGTTTTTTCCCGTGTCCCGAATCCCGTGTCCCGAGTTCTTACATCCAGTCCCTCACCAGCTTCCGGTCGCCGAGGTAAAGTTCGTTGGCCGAGTTGGGATCAAGTGCCCACTGAATGCGCTCACATCCTTCCGTGATGTCCTTCATGGTGCCGCAATAGCTGAGGCGCAAATGGCCCTCGAAGCCGAATTCCTTTCCCGGCACAGCCACCACGCGCACCTTCTGGAGCAGGAAATTCGCCAGCTTCTGCGAATCCTTCATGTAGGCGCCGAAATCGGGGAAGCAGTAGAACGTGCCATCGGGTTTCGCCACTTTCACGCCGGGGATGGCCTCCAGGCGATCGAGCATGACGTTGCGATTGTTCTCGAGCGTCAAGCGCAAGGCCTCCACCGAGGATTGCACGCCGTTCAGCGCTCCCACCGCCGCCCATTGCGACGGCGCCGAAGTGCCCGAGGTTT
Organism: uncultured Acidobacteriota bacterium; assembly: GCA_963825395.1. GTDB lineage: Bacteria > Acidobacteriota > Terriglobia > UBA7540 > UBA7540 > Bog-366. The sequence goes on from CAWGTQ010000083.1 coordinate 49,409, forward strand.
GCTGCGATTGGATATTCCCCATTGCTTCCGCCAGCTCGCGGTTGGCAATGGCCCAGCCGACGCGGAAGCCCGTCATGGCGTAAGTCTTCGACACACCGTTAATCACCACAAGCTTGGATTGCTCGAGCGGTACCTTCATGGAGTCGTAACAGATTGGCGCGCTCTTGCCATCAAACACCAGGCGATTGTATATATCGTCCATGATCAGGTAGAGGCTCTTCTTCTCGCAGAATTCCACCATCTCCGCCACGAATTCGCGCGAGTACATGGCGCCGGAAGGATTGTTGGGACTGTTCAGAATGATCGCCTTGGTGTAAGAACCCACCGCCTCGGCAATTTCGCGGACGGTGGGGTGAAAAGTGCCGTCCTCGGCCGTCACCACCACCGGCACGCCCCCGGCAAGCTTCACCATCTCCGGGTAGCTCACCCAGTAGGGTGCGGGAAATATCACTTCTTCCTTCGGGTCCAGAATCGCATGCAGCAAGACCATGAGGGCTTGCTTGGCCCCGCCCGAAACCAGAACGTTGTCCGCCGAGACGAGCTTGTGATAGTGCTCCTCGGTGTAACGAATCACAGCCTTCTTCAAAGCTGGGATGCCATCCGGCGCCGTGTAGCGCACTTCGCCGGTATTGAGCAGCGCGGTGCAGTTGATCACGGCGTCGATTGGCGCTTTGCTTTTCGGTTCACCCCCGCCCAGGTGAATCACGGGTTCGCCTTTTTCCCTGAGCAATGCGGCGGTTTCGTTCAGCTTCAGGGTGGGTGACTCATTGATCGATCGGGCAAGCTGACTTAGGCTCATAGTGGTTCATTCCTTCTCTTAAGGTATTCCTGGCTGGTTCCATAAGTGCGGAAGGCACTTATGGTCGCCAGCCCCGCTTTTTTATAGGAAACGTGACCCTTCCGCAAGAAGAAAGAGAACCCGTCTTCGAGCGGCATACTTTTTGAAGGGGAGGTGTGCTAATAATGCCCCGCGACACTTCAAGCCAGCGACTTAGGCAGGCGCTTCGCCTGAAGGACACAGAAGAGCTTAACGGACGGCTTTGGGGCAACTGAGTCATTTTGTTCCAGCAAACAAATCATTTTGCAATTACGTTGCCGAATCCCTCTGTGTGTGCACGTCAATTTGGACGGCTTTAGGACCTTTGCGCTGGTGGCAAACCAAAGCCGCCGCGACATTTTCAAGGCGCTAATTCTCCCTTACTTCCCCTTGACTCTTGCAATTCTTGCCCCCACCTTCCATTTCGGCCTTGCCGAAGCAACGGTGATACCGGACGCAGAGCCACACTCTATCACCCTTTGGATTGGACGTGAGGAGCAAACTCTCCGTTCCAGAGGGAAGGGGGCTTTGCATATACTCCTGAGAATGGCACCGTAAGTGCTTTGATACCTTGATCGTAGCAACCAAATGGGGGGTGCCGACGGATGGCGTACGACGCGACACAGATGGAGGATTGGCAGATTTCCGAGGCGGCGGAACAATACATGCCGACCCCTAGCGAATGGCAGGAACGTTTGGGGCTGCAGCAAGATGAAGTTATTCCTATGGGCAGGCTGGCCAAGCTGGATTTCCTCAAGATCATGGAGCGCTTAAATAGCCGCCCGGACGGGAAATATGTTGAAGTTACAGCCATCACCCCTACCCCCTTAGGTGAGGGAAAAAGCACAACGTCCCTGGGTTTAATGGAGGGTTTGGGTAAGCGGGGCAAGAATGTGGGGGGTTGCCTGCGTCAACCTTCTGGCGGGCCCACGATGAATGTGAAGGGGACGGCGGCAGGCGGGGGGAACGCCCTGCTGATCCCTATGACGGAATTTTCGCTCGGCCTCACCGGCGACATCAACGATATTGCCAACGCCCACAACTTGGCCATGGTGGCACTCACCGCGCGCATGCAGCACGAACGAAACTATGGCGACGAGCAACTGGCGAAGCTCAGCAAAATGCGCCGCCTGGACGTTGACCCCACGCGCGTGGAAATGGGCTGGGTGATGGATTTCTGTGCGCAGGCGATGCGCAACATCATCATTGGGATGGGCGGTAAGCAGGACGGCTTCATGATGCAGTCCAAGTTCGCCATCACGGTCAGCTCCGAACTGATGGCAATTCTGGCCATCGTCACGGACCTGGCCGATCTGCGCAAGCGCTTAGGCGAGATTACCGTCGCCTACGACAAGCAGGGCAAAGCCATCACCACCGGCGACCTGGAAGTTGCCGGTGCCATGGCTGCCTGGATGCGTAACACCATCAACCCCACCCTGTGCAGCACAGCAGAATATCAGCCATGCATGGTGCACGCAGGGCCTTTCGCCAACATTGCCGTGGGGCAGTCCTCGATCATCGGCGACCGGCTGGGTCTGAAGATGTTCGATTACCATGTTACCGAAAGCGGCTTCGCGGCCGACATCGGCTTCGAGAAATTCTGGAACGTCAAGTGCCGTTGCAGCGGCCTGAAGCCCAACGTCTCGGTGCTCACCACCACGATTCGGGCGCTCAAGATGCACGGCGGTGGTCCACGGGTTGCGCCCGGATTGCCGTTGGCCGAGGAGTACACAAAAGAGAACCTACCGCTTTTGGAACGAGGTCTTCCCAACTTGCTGCACCATCTCGGCATCATTCGCCGGTCCGGGATCAATCCGGTGGTCTGCATTAATTGCTTTCACACCGACACGAAGGAAGAGATTGCGCTGGTGCGGCGGGCGGTGGAAGCCGAGGGGGCGCGCTGCGCATCTTCCCAACACTGGGCCCAAGGCGGTGAGGGCGCCCTGGAACTGGCCGACGCCGTGCTCGATGCCTGCCGGGACGAGGTTGACTTCAAGTATTTGTACCCGCTCGAAATGAAGTTGCGCGACCGCGTGGAGCGCATCGCCGCCGAGGTGTACGGCGCGGACGGCGTGGCGTGGACCCCCGAGGCGGAAGCCAAGTCCAAGATGTTTGAGGCAGATCCGAAATACGCTGATTACGCTACCATGATGGTGAAGACGCACCTGAGCTTGAGCCACGACCCGGCGCTCAAAGGAGTTCCGGAAGGCTGGGTGTTGCCCATTCGCGACGTACTGGTGTATTCGGGAGCGAAGTTCCTCTGCCCTTGCGCTGGCACGATCAGCTTGATGCCTGGAACGTCGTCCAATCCGGGCTTGCGTCGTGTGGATGTGGATGTGAAAACTGGGAAGGTGACCGGACTCTTTTAAGGCGGGAGTGGATGATGTACGGTGAATCAGCTTATCTATTTCAAGGTCTCAGCGACGAGACGCGCAAGAAGATCCTGGGTATTGAGCGCGAGGCATTGTACGGGCCGGGTGATTTTCTCTTTCGTGAGGACGAATCTGCCCTGAATTTCTACATCTTGAAGGAAGGGCGCATTCGCCTGAGCGTGGGACGGCAACAACTCCTGGCATATGTGGCCAGCTCCGTAGGGGATATCATCGGGTGGTCGAGCCTCGTCGATAACGACACCTACACGGCTTCCGCTGAATGCCTGCTTTCTACTAAGGTCCTGCGAATCGAAAAATATCAGTTGGATCAAGTCCTGCGTGAGGACCCCGTGAGCGGGATGAATTTCTTTAAACACCTTGCGGCGTTGGTGGGTCGCCGTCTGGTCAGGAGTTACCGCGCAACGCTCTCCGTGCATGGAGACCGTGAGCAGCGGCCGGGAGGTTAGGTACGTAGCACCGGCACGTGGCTGGCCTGCCGCCCGGACGGCGGTTCAAGGTGGTTCTCCGCGCATCGGCGCGGGCGATACAACAGAGGAGACGTCAATGGCGTCACAGGTGGAAATCGAAACCGGAAACCATTTGAAGTTGGCGCTGGAGCAGAAGCAGTTCTTCTGCACCGCGGAACTGGTACTGGGCCGGGATCACAATGTAAAAGAGGCAGAGACTTTCGTCAATGAAGCCGCTGCCGAACCCAATGGCATCAAGGTGATCAGCGTGACGGACCTGCCAGGGGGCAATCCGGCGCTGCCGCCGGAGGCCTTCGTTGCAGGCATCAGGGAAAAAGGCCTGACGCCGATTGCGCACCTTACCGGCAAAGACGGAAACCGTTCCTCTCTGGAAAGCCGCCTGCATGCCCTGGCGCGCATGGGCGTGGAAAACATCCTGGCTCTGACGGGCGACGCGCAGAAAGAGGGCTTCGCCGGCAGGTCGAAACCCGTATATGACTTGGACTCCGTACTGATCATCTGGTTGCTGCAAGCCATGCGCAAGGGGATCGAGTACAACCTGGGGCCGCGCACCGTCCACAGCACCCCTTTCGATTTTTTCGCCGGCGCCGTGGTGAATCCTTACAAAGTCCACGAGGCCGACCAGATGATGCAGTTCTACAAACTGCAACTGAAAATCGCCGCGGGGGCGCAGTTCATCATCACGCAGTTGGGATACAACCTGCGCAAGCTCTACGAACTGAAGCAATACATGGACCGCGAAGGTTTGGGGCACATTCCGGTGCTCGCCAACGTTTACGTCCCCACGGCGAAGATCGCGCAGATGATGCAGGCGGGGGAAGTGGCGGGCTGCGTGATTCCCAACGAGCTCATCCAGCGGCTGGAAAAAGAAAAGAAGCCTGAACGCCTGGAGCGCGCGGCGCTGATGGTGGCGGCGGCGAAGGATCTGGGCTTTGCCGGAGCCCACATCGGCGGCTTCAACCTTTCGCATCGGGATTTCATGACCATTGGCGAGCGCGCCGCGGCCATTGGCAGCGGCTGGCGCAGCCGCATGGATGAATTGGTCTTGCCCGTGGCCAAGGAGTTCTACCTGCTGCCCCCGGGCAAAGATGGCTTGAGCGACGGCGGCGGGAAATACCAACTCAATAGCCCCAAGCCGCACGCCACGGTTTCGCAGTGGCTATCGAAGCAGGTGCACCGGCACTTCATTGCCGACGGTTCCTGGGGCGCGCGCTTTTTCGGCGCCCATCTGAAGGCCAATGGCAAATCCAATTCCTGGCGTCATGGCCTGTGGTATTGGCTGCTCGAGCCGTCCAGCCTCTATCGCCAGGCCACGCTGGGGTGCAAGAGTTGCGGAGACTGCCTGCAAGACCACTTGGATTACGCGGGTTGCTCCATGCGCTGGTGCTACAAGGAACTGCGCAACGGTCCCTGCGGCGGGTCGCGAATCGACGGCACCTGCGAGGCTCGCCCGGAACAGGCATGCATTTGGAACGTGATCTATCGGGGCGCGCTGGCCATGGGAGACGATCCCAGAAAGTTCGCCCACAAGCTGATTCCGCCGCGCGACTGGTGCCTGGACGGCACCAACGCCCTGGCCAATCGCTTCGCGGGATTGGATAACCTCGGCAAGCGAATCGAGCTGCAGCCTGCGGCTAAAAGTGAAACTAAGGGGAGTTAATGCCTATGCTTATTATCGGTGAATTGATAAATTGTACTCGCAAGAAAGTGGGAGCCGCCGCGGCGGCACGAGATGTGGGGTTCTTCAAGGAGATTGCCCTTCGCCAGGTGAGCGCCGGCGCGGACATGCTCGACGTGAACGGCGGCCTGCCCGGACAGGAGTTGGAAGTCCTGCCGTGGCTGGTAAACATCGTGCAGGAAACCGTTTCGGTGCCTCTCTGTCTCGATAGCGCCGACCCGGAAGCCTTGCGTCGTGCGCTGCCGCTCTGCAAACAGCGCGCCATGATCAATTCCATCACCAACGAGCCCGCGCGCATCGCTGCGCTGATGCCGGTGCTGAAAGAATTCCGGCCCAAGATCATTGCGCTGTGTTTGGGAGAGGCGGGGCCGCCCAATACTGCCGATGAGCGCGTGGCGCACGCCGGCCACTTGGTGGATCTGTTGACTGCGGCAGGATACGTCCTGGATGACATCTATGTGGACGGCTGCGTGCTGCCGGTCAGCACTGGTCCCGAGCACGGCAAGGGGCTGCTGGATGCGGTCGGACAGATCACCGCGCGCTACCCCGGCGTGCACGCCAGCGCGGGCGTCAGCAACGTGTCGTTCGGGCTTCCCCTGCGCAAGCTCCTCAATGAGACCTTCGCTGTCCTGCTGATGGCGCGCGGTCTTGACGCCGGCATCGTGGACCCCTGCGACGCGCAGTTAATGGCCAATATTCGCGCCGCCGAAGCCTTGCTGGGCCGAGACGAGTATTGCGCCAACTACCTGCGCGCCTTCCGCGAAGGCAAGCTGGAGATGCCGGCAGCAGCTTAAGAGCAGTGATGAGTGACAAGTGACGAGTGACGAGCCAACGAAACTCGAAACTCGCCGCGATTTTCGAGTTTCGAATTTCGGTCATTCCTGGATCGTTGCTGGTCGGATGTGAGGGAGTCAATGCAGACTGTCATCGAACAACTCGTATCGCGCGGTCCTGTCCTCACCGACGGCGCTTGGGGGACGGAATTCCAGGCGCGGGGTCTGGAGGCCGGCGAATGCCCCGACCATTGGAACCTGACGCACCCGGACCGCGTGGAAGAAGTCGCGCGCGCTTATGTGGAGGCGGGCAGCCAGGTCATTCTGACCAATACTTTCCGCGCCAACCGCCTCGCGCTGGAGCGCCACGGACTGGCTGAGCACCTGCGGGAAATCAACCACTCGGGGGTGGAAATTTCCCGGCACGCTGCCGTGGGACGCGCTCGCGTTTTCGCCTCGCTAGGGCCGAGCGGGAGGCTCCTGATGATGGGAGAGGTGAGCGAAGAGGAACTGCGCGCGGCTTACATCGAACAAGCCCAAGCTCTCGCCGAAGGCGGCGCGGACGCTCTGCTCTTTGAAACCATGAGTGACTTGGAGGAGGCGAAAGTCGGTGTACAGGCGGCGCGTACCACGGGATTGCCGGTGATCGTCTCCCTGGCATTCGATTCCGGCAAA
>CAWGTQ010000084.1:0-31551 GCA_963825395.1 uncultured Acidobacteriota bacterium
GCGCGGATGGGCGACGACCTCTAAAAAGAACTTGCCGTTCTGACGACGATGAACCAACTGTCCGGCCGGTGGGCGGCGTAGGGGGAGACCGCACAGCACGAACGGGCGGGCGTGGTAAGCGATGACCTGCTTTCCGTTTTCCCGCTGCTCGCGGACCATTTGGATGGCCTCAAGCTTCTTAACGGCTTGCTTGGTGATGCCAATCCGTGGGAGGATTGACTCGACCGAGGCGAAGCCGTGGCAGAGCGGGGAGGGAGTTCCGGGTTGGCTAGGCGGCAGCCGAGCGCGGGGCCAAAGATGGTCGGGTTCTGAAAGTTGAGGCGCGACTGGAAGCCTCTGCGGTGAAGGTGAATTCATTCTCCACCGCCTTCCCCGTCCTCTGGTTCAGAAGTATTACTTGGAGGCGAATTCTGGTTGCGCGGGGGTTGCGGAAGGTGCTCCACATTTCCGGAGTCTGCCGAGTTAAGTGATTGATCTCCTTTGTTATCAAGGGCCTCAGAGGGACTCATAATCCGTTGGTCGAAGGTTCGAGTCCTTCTGGGCCCACCGCCAAATTCTTTCCTTGGACAGTGCCATTAGGTGCGCCCAGTCCAAGTCCAGGTAATGCCGCCGCTCGCCCGACGCCGCGCCGGGCTGACCGCCTAGGACCGACAGCTCACAGCATGTAGAAGCAATCATAGCGCCGACCTTCAGGTCGGCATTTTTGCGGTCCTATCTCGTGCAGACCTATGGCTCAGCAATCGTAGGCCGGACATGCAAGGACCGAAGGCTGAACGCAGTGTGGCAGAGATCCTGCCGCCTTTCCGGTATTGTAATCTGGGATCGTACCGGCTTCGGTGTGCGCCGAAGGCGGTAGCTTAAGCCACTACACCCCGGGCTCAAGGGTGGCGATTAGTCTGACCAAGCCAGATACCCGGGGACGATCAAGTTCACCAGGGGCACGATCAACACAATTCCCCACCAGTTTGGCTTGTTGCGGGCTTCAGCGATGGCCATCCACAGGAGGACCATAAACACCAGACCGACGAGAGGGATGATGCAAAGAAGACCCCACCAGATGGGTTTCTTGGCGATATTTGCCCACAGGATAGCATTGGCGATGGGGATCCAAGCCATCCAGCCGTTCTCGGTGTTGGTTTTTTTGGCGATGATCTGCGTCGCCAACGCCCAGTAAATATAGAAGGGGATAAAGATCAGGAGGAAAATCATCAGGAGCCAGGGGACGAGGGCCTCGCCCCCTGGCACTTCTTGCGCGAATACAGGGACTGCCGACAGCAGAGTGAAACTGGCAAGAAGGGATAGAGTAGCAACGATCAGGGTTGGGCGACGCCGGGAGGGTGTTCTCATCGGATGTCTCCTTGTTAGTTTGGATCACGATCAGGCCCGCCGGGTCCGACCGGAATTTCGCCTGGGATGCTGATCTGGCTCGAACAGCCCACACCATCTCGCTAGTTCATGCCGACCGGCAAGGCAGGCATTGGACGGACGATCCGCTTTTCAATCAGCGGGACGATGAAAGAGCACCTAACTTATAGACTTCAGCAATTGCGCCCTCGACTGAGGCCTGGGCTAGTTGCTGTATACACCCGTTCCACATGCAAAGCAAGTGGCAGATGAACAAACGCATCGACGAGGCACTTGGGTTAGCGGCTGAGGCGCGTTGCCCGGCTAATCCCTTATGCCCTTGCTATGCGTAGCTAACTTCGCCTTCGGGAGGCACGATGCCCCGCTCGTGTCATCCATACGCTTGCTATTCGGCCCCCACTTCTGACATAACGAATACCCGTCGTTCGGCTATTGGCAGTTCAACAAGAGGAGTTTTAAACCCCATGTTCTTTATGAAGAAGATTGTTTCCCGTTTCCTTTTCCCTGTACCTCTGTCCCTGGAATTCCTGTTTGTGGGACTGTTACTGCTCTGGTTCACGCGCCGGCAGCGGGCGGGGAAGGCGCTGGTCACCTGCGGGGCAATGCTGTTGGCGGGGTTCAGCAACATCTTCATCTCCAACGCTCTTCTTCGGCCGTTAGAACACCGTTATCCTCCTCTCGTGATCACCCATATTGGGGCGGGCACCCCACCCGTGGGCTTCATTGCGGTTTTGGGAGGATGGGGGGACGACGATCCGGATGTCTCTATCACTAGCCACGTCTCTCCCGACTTGATGGTTCGTTTGATTGAGGGCGTGCATCTGCACCGTGAAATTCCCCGTTCCAAGCTCATTCTTTCGGGGGGGAACGACTCGGCAGAGGGCATGACGGATGTGGCCGAGGCGCTCGGCGTGAGCGCGGAGGATATCCTGAGGCTTTCCGAGCCCCGGGACACGGAGGACGAAAGCAGACAAATTGCGCCCATCGTTGGTCCCCAACAGTTCATTCTGGTGACCTCGGCCTCCCACATGCCGCGCGCCATGGGACTTTTCAGGGAAAGGGGGTTGCAGCCGATTGCTGCTCCCACGGATTACCTCGCTCCCCGCCATCGGTTGGAACCCGACGATCTCGTTCCTGATGGCTATAAGCTTTTCAAGTCGCAGATGGCTTTTTATGAATACCTTGGGCTGGCATGGGAGACACTGCGGGGGAAGATTTGAGGGTGGGTAGACCTCAACCGGGCTGGCTCTGGGGGGGATCAAAACCAAGAGGATGCCTGGGTGCCCCTCTCAGACATGCAACCCGGTTGTAGCTTTACACCTCTATATGCTTATGGGATAATTCTCTAAAGGATGGGTTGGCAGGGCAGAAAGGAATTATGAACAAACACGTCAGGAAGATTGGGGTAGCTATAGGTCTTTTCGCAATGATGGGGGGAAGTTTGTGGGCAGCGAAGGGGCAGGCGCCTGCTGCTCCCGGACAAGCCTCCGAGTCGGCTTCCAAGCCGGCAACCCCTGCTCCTCTTGCTGCTCCCGACCACGCCAAGTCTTACTACCACTTTATGCTGGCGCGGCGCTACAAGGAGCTGGCAGGAGTCTACAATCGCCCTGACTACGTTGACCGCGCGATTTCCGAGTACAAGCAGGCCATCGCTGCTGATCCCGATTCTTACTTCCTGCGCATTGAGCTGGCCGAGCTTTATTCGCGCACCGGCCACGTCGATGAAGGCATTCACGAAGCCGAGGCTGTGCTGAAGGAAGATCCCGATTACCCCGACGCTCACCGTCTGCTTTCACGCATTTACTACCACATGCTCGATACCACACAAGGGGACCAAGGCGTCGCCAAGGAAAACCTGGCCAAAGCGATCAAGCATCTGGAAGCCCTGGTGCGTGTGGAGCCGAGCGATTCGGATTCTCTGCTGCTCTTGGGACATCTGTATCGTGTAAGCAACCAGCCCGAAAAGGCGGAAGAGGCGTTTCGCAAGGTCTTGCAGACGGATCCGGATTCAAAGGTAGGGCTTGCCAACCTGGCGGAGATTTACATCCAACAGGATGCCTTTGACCAAGCCATCGAAGCGCTTAGCAAGATCCCGGAAGGCGATATGGATTCCCAGCTCTTAGGCATGCTGGGTTATTCCTACTCTCAAACCCAGCATTTCGACAAAGCCATTGACGTCTATGAGAGGGCGCTGGCGCAGGAGCCTGACAACACCAATCTTCGGCGTTATTACGCTGAGGCCCTTCTGAGCGCCGGCAAGAACGCCGCCGCGCGCACAGAGTTGCAGAAGGTTCTCAAGACCGAGCCCGATGACGGATTGACTTACAAGCGCCTGGCGATGCTCGATCGCGAGGAAGGGCGCTTTGACGACGTGCGCCAGGAACTTGAAAAGGCCAAGTCCTTGAGTCCGGATGACCTGGAAATCCCCTTTCAGCAGGCGCAGCTCGAGAGCACATTAGGCAACAATGACAAGGCCGTTGAAATCCTACAAGGGCTGGTGAAGCAGTCGGAACGCCCCGGAGGCCAGTATACGGTGCCGGAAGCCAACAACCGGGCCCTTTTCCTCGAACGCCTGGGCCTGGTGTATCGCGACGAACTGAAGTTCCCCCAGGCCATGGACACCTTCAAACAAATTCAGGCGCTGGGGTCGTTACAGGGTCCCCGCGCAGAGATGCTGATCATCGAAACTCTGCGCATCCAGCACCAACCGGATAAGGCCATGGCGGAAGCGGAGGCAGCGGTCAAGGCCTATCCCAAGAACCAGGATCTGGCCGTCCAGCACGCCACCATGCTGGGCGAGGCGGGCCATGTGGATGAGGCCGTAGCGCAACTGCAATCCTTCCTCACCCAGCGGCCCATCGATCGTTCCATCTATCTTTCCATTGCCCAGGTTTATTTGCAGGCCAAGCGCTTCGGCGACGCCGAACAGGCGGTTCAAAAAGCTTTGGACCTGAGTCCAACACCCGAGGACCAGGAGTACGCGCTTTTTGTGCAAGGCTCCATTTTCGAGCGGCAGAAAAAGTACGATCAGGCGGAACAGACGTTCAAGAAGGTGCTCTCCGTTGATCCGCTGAACTCCTCCGCGTCGAATTACCTTGGCTATATGCTGGCGGACCGCGGCGTCCGTTTGGAAGAGTCGGTCAAGTATATTCAGAAGGCGCTGCAACTCGATCCGGACAACGGAGCATACCTCGACAGTCTGGGCTGGGCATACTTTAAGATGGGCCGCTACGACCTGGCGGAGAGTCCCTTGGAAAAGGCCGCCAGCAAGATCCAGAACGATCCCACCATCCACGAACATTTGGGCCATCTATATTTGCACATGGGGAAGACCGCGATGGCGCAGGAGGAGTGGCAGCGCGCATTGAAGGAATGGCCCGAAGCCGTCTCCAGCGATTTCGATGCCGAGCAGGCTAAGGAGCTTCAGAAGCAACTTGACGATCTCAAGAGCCACGCGGCGCATGGCAAGGAGTAGCGGCGGCTTTGCGCCGCCATGTGGCGAGGCAAACTCGCCGCTACTTTTCCATTTGGCTATAGCTGACGCCTGAAAACTGAGAACTGAAGACTTATTTCTGAGGTAGAATTCACCTGCCTGGACCCGCTCCGCGTTTTGCCAGCGGAGCTATCTCAAAGAAACTTCGGGTTGGCCACACGTAAGGCCGCCTGGCTGCGCGTTCACTTTGCCAAAAGCACTTCGCCTTCGCGCCTTTGCAAAAATCAACTCCGGGCTTAAAGTTCTCCGCCAGCGGCCCGATGGCTACCACGAAATCCGCACCATTTACCAGACCATCACGCTGCACGACCGTTTGGGGATCAGCATCTCCAAAACCGGCAAGGAACTTGCTGTCGAATGCGATAACCCGGCGATCCCCGGCGGGCGAGGCAATTTGGTTTACCGCGCGTGCGAAGCGTGGGCCCAGGCCCGCGGGTGGCGAGGTGGGATTCAGGTTCAAATTGAAAAGGTAATTCCTCTCGGTAGCGGGCTGGGCGGCGCCAGCACTGACGCCGCGGCCACGATTTTGGGCCTCGAGCGATTGACCGGCGACCGTCTGGACTTTCCCACGCGGCAGAAACTGGCCGCGGCCTTGGGCTCTGACGTCCCCTTGTTTTTCCTTGGCGGCCGGGTGCTGGGCTGCGGCCGCGGCGAAGAGGTTTATCCTCTCAGCGATCTTCCTTCTCGCCACTGCCTGGTTATTTTCCCGGGCTTCTCCGTTTCCACCGCGGAAGCCTATCGCCAGGCAGGTTTGCGGTTGACAGAACAGGGCGGAACCGCTTACATTGGTAGATTCGGTGCGTGGCCACAATTTCCCCTGATGAGTTGGGGACCGGCCGAGAACGACTTTGAGAATGTCGTTTTCGCGAGGTGGCCTGAGTTGGCGCGATTGAAGCGTCGGCTTATCCGGGCCGGGGCCGAAGTTGCCTCCTTGACGGGCAGCGGGTCTGCTGTGTACGCCCTCTTTTCCTCGTCTCGTCAAATGGCCCGCGCCTCGAAACTCATCCCCAAAGGGTGGCTCTTGTTCCCGGCACGCACACTGGTGCGCGCCGACTACCACCGAGAATTATTCGTTCGTTGATTCATTGGGTCATTGAATCATTATGTGGCCCTCTCAGTGAGGGTGGCCGGTTTTTCAATGACTCCATGACCCGATGATTCAATGAATCAATCTTCTTGGGAGGTCGTCCAGTGGTAGGACACATGCCTTTGGAGCATGGAACCCTGGTTCGAATCCAGGCCTCCCAGCCAGGTTTTATATCTAACTATCAAGCAGGCGTGCGAGGATGGAATGAAAAGTCAGCGGGTTAAGCACACGCTGAAAATCTTCACGGGGAATGCCCATCCGGCTCTGGCCCGGGAGATCTGTAAGGAACTGGGAGTGCCGCTGGGCAAGGCCCAGGTGGGGCGCTTTCCGGATGGCGAGGTGCGGCTGCAAATCCTCGAGAACGTACGAGGCACCGATATTTTTGTCATCCAGCCCACCTGCCGGCCCGTGAATGACAATCTGGTGGAATTGCTGGTGATGCTCGACGCCCTCAGCCGCGCTTCCGCCTCTCGCATTACCGCTGTGATGCCCTATTTTGCTTACGCGCGGCAGGACCGTAAGGACCGCCCGCGGGTTCCCATTTCTTCCAAGCTGGTGGCGGACTTGTTGACGTCCGCAGGCGCGGACCGGGTTCTAGCCCTCGAGCTGCACGCCGGACAGATCCAGGGTTTCTTCGACATTCCGGTGGATCATCTTTATGCAACACCCGTCACCGTGGGTTATTTCCGCCGCCTGAAATTGAAGAACCTGGTGGTGGTTTCTCCCGATACCGGGGGCGTGGAACGCGCGCGGGGATTCGCCAAGCGCATGAACATTCCCCTCGCGATCATCGACAAGCGGCGTGAAGATGCGCAGGTGGTGGAAGTATTTAACGTCATCGGCGAAGTCGAAGGCAAGACGTGTTTGCTTGTCGATGACATGATCGATACGGGTGGGACTCTGGTCTCGGGCGCAAGGGCCTTAAAGGCAAAAGGCGCAGACAAAGTTTATGCCTGCTGCACGCACGGGGTCTTTGCTGCCAACGCCATCGAGAGAATCTGCTCCTCGCCTCTGGAGCAAGTGGTGGCCACCAATTCGATTCCCCTGTCACCGGAGGCGGAGCAGTGCGGCAAGATTAAAGTTCTGAGTGTGGCCAAGTTGCTCGCGGCGGCTATTCGTTCCATTCATGATGAGACTTCCGTGAGCAAACTCTTCATCTGAGGAAATGGCGATGCTCGAAATCCGAAACTCGAAGGTCGAAATTCGCCAACCGACCCTCAATTTTCGAATTTCGAGTTTCGAATGACCAGGAGTGGAAAGCTATGAGCCAAGCATTAACCGTTGAAGCAGAGCCCCGTGAGGATTTTGGCAAGAATGCGGCGCGGCGCACGCGGCGCTCGGGACGCATCCCGGGCGTGGTATATGGAGGGGGCGGGCCGGTAATCCCGGTCACCGTTGATCCGGAGGGAATCCGCCGGGTTCTCCACTCGGAGTCCGGCCACAACGCCATCTTCAATCTGGAGGTCCGCGGCAAGGCGCCTTCCCGGGCCATGATTCGCGATTGGCAGTCCGAGCCTATCCGCGGCGGGCTGCTCCACGTTGACCTGGTGCGCATCGCCCTCGACACCAAGTTGAAGTTGAAGGTTGCTATCCATGTGACCGGTGAAGCCCAGGGCGTGAAGGTTGAGGGCGGAATCCTCGAGTTCATGTTGCGCGAGGTGGAAGTGGAGTGCCTTCCGGACGATATTCCGGAAGCCGTTACTCTGGATGTTACGCCGTTGTCCATCGGCCAAAGCCTGCGAGTGTCGGACCTGCCCATGGGGCCAAAGGTGAAGGTTCTCACCGACCCGAATCGCGTGGTGGCTCACGTGGTAATCATCAAGGTGGAAGAGGAGAAGCCCGCAGAGGTGGCGGCGGAGGCGGCTCCCGCTGAGCCCGAGGTCATCCGCAAGGGCAAGGCGGAAGAGGAAGGCGCCGAGGAAGAAGCCGGCGAAGAAAAGAAAGAGAAAGCCGAGAAGAAAGAGAAAGGCAAGGAGAAATAACGGCAGTGACGAGTGGCGAGTGAAAAGTGACGAGCAAGATAAAGGCGCCAGGTTTCCCCGTCATTCTGCTAAGCGAGCAGTGACAAGTAAAATACGGGGCGGCCTTTTGGCTCGTCACTCGTCACTCGTCACCTGCCACTGCTTTTATGAAGCTGATCGTCGGTTTGGGGAACCCCGGCTACGAGTACCACTTGACGCCCCACAACTTGGGGTTCATGGCGATCGACCGCTTGGCCGACGCTTGCGGCAAGGAGTTGTCGCGCCGGGAAGCGCAGGCCCTTACCGCTTCCACCGAACTCGCGGGTGAGCGCGTGGTGCTGGCGAAGCCGCAAACTTATATGAACTTGAGCGGCTTGGCGGTGGCCCGGCTGCTTCAGAATTACGAGTTGGCGCCGCCTGACTTGCTGGTGCTGGTGGACGAGATCGAATTACCGTTGGGGATGTTGCGCATCCGGCCCCGCGGCAGCGCCGGCGGTCATAACGGTTTGAAGTCCATCATCGGCGCTCTTGAGGCGGATGATTTTACCCGGCTGCGAATGGGCGTAGGGCCGGACCGGCCAGTGGAGGATTACGTTTCCTATCTCCTCAGGCCGTTTCGCCCGGCAGAGTCGGAGTTGGTCGCGGAGATGCTCGACCTGGCCAGTGAGGCCGTCCGCGTAATTCTTTCGGAAGGCGTACAAAAGGCGATGAATCGCTTTAATCGGAGGGTTCCGCCCACCGAGTCATGAGGTCCCATGCGTAATTACGAAATGATTTTTATCGTCCGGCCCGATGTGGCCGACGACGAAGTGCAAAAGCTCATCACCCAGATGGAGAGCGTTGTTGCCTCCGCGGGTGGCAAAGTGGAGAAGGTGGAAAAGATGGGCCGCCGCCGGCTTGCCTACCGCGTGAGCAAACAGCGCGAGGGCTTTTACGTTCTCTTCTACGTGCAGGGCACCGGAGACACGGTCAAGGAGTTTGAGCGCCGTCTCAAGGTGACTGACACGGTGATCAAGCACCTCACTGTGTGCACGGACGAGATTCTTCAGCGCGCAGCGAAATTCAAAACCCTGCGGGCCAAGCAGGAGGCCAAGCGCCGCCGGAGCAAGCCCGCTCCTGCGGCCGCTACGCCCACTGCGCCTGCACCCGCGGAGAACGCGGAAGCATAAAGGAGTCAATCACCATGCCAGTTCCCAGAGAAGGCGCGCCCGCCGGCGAACGTCCCCCACGGCGGGAAGGTCCAGGGGGTGGCGGCCGGAAGCAATATTTTCGCCGCCGCAAGGTTTGCAAGTTTTGTACAGAGAAGATCGACGTGATCGATTACAAGGACGTGCGACTGGTCGGCGAGTTCATCGCCGAGCGCGGCAAGATCCTGCCGCGCCGCCTGACGGGCACTTGCTCCACGCACCAGCGCGCGCTGTCGGAAGCCATCAAGCGCGCCCGGAATATCGCCCTGCTGCCATTCGCGGCGGGAGCGTAAACACCGACGGGATACGGGACACGCTAGACCCTGGACAGCAAACAGACCCCGTACCCCGCGTTGTGAAGGGCGTGCCCCGTATCCCCTTGTCCCGTGTCCCGTTTAGAGGAGTTTCCATATGGACGTTATTCTTCTTGAGAATATTGATAAGCTTGGAAGCCGCGGCCAGTTGGTAAAAGTGGCTGACGGCTACGGCCAGAACTACCTGCTGCCCAAGAAACTGGCGGTGGCGGCCACCCCCCAGAATCGCAAGTGGGTGGAGCAGCAGCGCGTCCGCTTCCTCAAGCTGGAGGCCAAGGAAAAGGCCGATGCCGCCGATCTCTCGACGCTGCTGGAAGACGTCAGCGTTACCGTCATCCGTAAGGCGGGCGATAAGGGCAATCTTTTTGGCTCCGTCACCTCCCTGGATATTGCCGAGAAGCTGCTGGCCCAAGGCTATCACATCGACAAGCGGAAGATCAGTCTCACCACGCCCATTAAGGTGTTGGGTGAGTACAATGTCCCGGTTAAACTCCACCGGGAAGTGACTGCGACGGTCAAGGTTCTTGTCGAGCCCGACGAGGAGACCAAAGCCAAGCTCAAGGCTGCGGCGGAAGCCCAAGCCAAGGCCAGCGCCAAGGCTCCTGCCCCCCCCAAGGAAGCCGCCCCCGCGGAGGCTCCTCCTGCGGAAGCCACTCCCGAGGGGGCTTCGGAGCCTGCCAGCGAGGCCGAACAGGAAAACGCCTAGTTTGCGGTCCCGGCGGATTCTTTACACCCGCTTGGCACACGAGCGAAGTTTTGGAGTGGGCGTCCCTGAGGCTGAATCCCCGCCCTTCTAACCGCCGCGTCCCCGCTGATGAAAAATCTGGACGGGCCTCGTGGCTGTACCCCAGCATTGGGTGGCGCATACATTGATTCTTATGTATGCGCTACATCCGCTACCTGTTCAATTCTATATGGAAATGTTGACGGCGATGACCGGAGCGAGTATTGTTCCGGATCGCGATGGAGTACGCCGACCAAGCTCAGGAGTCGCACAGATGCAGGGAGTTGTATGCGCAGGTGAGTGAGGTCGAACTTCAAGCCCTGGCGGAAAAGTTCAGCGACCTTACGGAGTTTGCGCGGCAAGCGCTGCGAGCGGAATTTTCGAAACGGGGCTTGCAAATGCAGGGTCAAGCTGCCCCCTGGCATGAAATTCTCCCGGATGAGGATGAGCTGGTTAACTGTTACAGAGCGCGGGACTCTTCTGCGGCACGCTTGGCCATGAATATTCTTGATTCCTCCGGCATCCGGTCCTGTTTGTTCGGTGACTTTGGCGAAAATCTGCAAAGGTTGTATCCAGTCCACGACACCGGCGGCATGATAAAAGTCCTAAAGCGAGACGCGGTACGCGCGCGCGAATTAATGGCCCTATATTTTTCCCAGGAGCAGGGCGAGAACGAGGATTACTCAGCTCGCTGCCCAAGGTGTCATTCCCCTGACATCATCTTTCAGAGTCTCGAGCCCGGAACCTCCGAACGCGCCATCAGCGCCTGCAAGTTCAATTGGACCTGCGGCGCCTGCGGCAATCAATGGAAGGACGATGGCATCGAGCAAGAAACCTGACCGGGAGTCGGCGGGCTGGCTAGGCTGACGTTTTCTCGTCTTCGCCGCCGAGTCTGGCAACCCCATTTCCTACCGGCAGGAAAAAACCGGCGGGAATTGCCGCGAGAATTCCATTGACAACATATTTTGCCTATTCGCTAGCCTTGGTCAGGAGGAGGGCGCGCGTTGATCGGGAGGTAAGGCCGGGGAAGATACCCCCGCTTGCCACCATGAATATAGGGAAATCTGGTCCCTGGGGTCGCATCCCTAAGAAGCCCTGCCGGCGCCACCCGAAATCCGCACCCCGCCCTGCTTGTCCCGGCCGACAAGACACTGTAGCCTCATAATATGCTTGACAAAGCCTAGAACTGTAAGTATACTTAAGGCGAGAGTGCGTAGCTTAGTACGAAGGGCCGTTCGCATGCCGGAAAAGGAAGCTACCGATCCCCGCCCATCAGGGCGAATTTGTCACTCCCTAAACAAACAAGAAGTCATAATCGAGAGAGCGGCCACAAAATAGGATTCTTTTTCTGTCGTTCGAAGCCGGAATGTGTATGAAAACAAAGAAAACATGGACAGAATAGACAATGAAAAGGCTCATATATTTGGCGATATGACGGCGATTTTGCAGAAATCCACGGCTTTTGCAGGGCAAATTGCCGTAAATGACGCTTTCGCGGCGGTCTTTTGTCGAAATATATGGCAACGACGAGCATCTTGCCGCGCTCGCCCTTGGGATGGAGGGGCGGGCGACGCACATACTCCGTGGCGCGGAGAATATCCACAGGGGGGCAAGACTTCTTCACAGCTTTTTCGGGTTTTGCACAAGATTTCCGCAATCCCCCCGTTACATGCCGCTTGAGCGAAGTGCATGAAGTGATACAGTTGGGTGCCGAGGCGACTCTGCGACGCCATTTGGCGAGGTGAACTCGCCGCTACAACATCCAACACTAAGACCACAGAAGATCGTGTAGAATTGGCAATACTACGATGTCGACCGTGACTGTCAGCGACCGGACTGTTCCTCACAACCTCGAAGCGGAACGCGCCCTGTTGGGCTCGGTCCTCCTGGACAATGGGGCGCTCAATTTCGCCCTCGAACTCCTGGGCAAAGAGGATTTCTTCTCGGAAGCCCATCGCCTCACATTCGAGAAAATGAGCGAGATTTCGGAGAAGAATCGCACCATTGATTTGGTGACTCTCTCCGAGGAACTCGCCAAAGAGGGATTGCTGGAAAAAGCCGGCGGCGCGGCATACTTGGCGGCGCTCACCGACGGTGTTCCCATCGGCACGACGGCGGCGATGGGCGAGTATTGCCGGATTGTCAAAGAGAAATCCACGATTCGCCGCCTCATCAACGCCTCGAACAACGTCATCGCGCGCTGCCTGGAAGGCACGGACGACCCCGAGACGCTGATCGACCTGGCGCAAAGCCAGGTTTTCGATATTGCTGAGCAACGGGTGCAGTCGGGATTCGCGACCATCCGCGAGATCGTAAAGACCAGCTTCGGGAGAATTGATGTCCTGTTTGACCGCGGCCAGCGCGTGACGGGTATTGAGACGGGGCTCGAAGATCTCGATAACATGACCTCCGGCTTGCAGGCTGGCGAATTGGTCGTCATCGCGGCGCGCCCGTCGCTGGGCAAAACCGCCTTGGCGCTGAATATCGCCGCCCATGCAGCCATCACGAACCGCAAGGTCGTGGGAATGTTTTCGCTGGAAATGAGCAAGGAATCTCTGGTCATCCGCCTGCTTTGCTCGGAGGCGCGCATCGATAGCCATAAGCTCCGCACCGGCTTTTCCAACCGCGAGGATTGGAAGCGCATGACGCCTGCCCTGGGCCGGCTGTCGGAAGCGCCGCTTTACATCGAGGACACGCCGGCGTTGAGCATCATGCAGATTCGCGCCAAGGCCCGGCGGCTGAAAGCCGAAAAGGGTCTTGACTTGCTGATTGTCGATTATCTCCAGCTCGTTTCCGGCCAAAGCCGATTTGAGAACCGCACCCAGGAAGTCAGCTACATTTCGCGCAGCCTCAAGAGTATTGCCAAGGAATTAAAGGTTCCCGTCCTGGCGCTCTCGCAGTTGAGCCGCGCGCCCGAGCAGCGGCCCGGCCAGCGTCCGCAGCTTTCGGACTTGCGTGAGTCGGGGTCCATCGAACAGGATGCTGACGTGGTGATCTTTATCTTTCGGGAAAGGAAGGCGGCCGAGGCACAGGACGGCGAAGAGGAGTTCGTTCAAGGCGGGTCTGAAACCCATTTGATTGTCGGCAAGCAGCGTAACGGACCCACCGGAGACGTGCCGGTGGTCTTCTTGAAACCCTATGCGAAGTTTGAAAACAAAGTTCACGAGGGCGGCGAATCCTACACGTGAATCTTCCAACAGATAAACTTCTGCGCCCGACATGGGTGGAAATTTCGCTCTCCAAACTGCGCCGCAATTTCCAGCGGGTTCGGCAGTTGGCGGGCGCACGCAAGGTGATGGCCGTGATCAAGGCCGATGCTTACGGCCATGGCGCCGTGCCGGTAGCCAAGTGTCTTGCCGAGTGCGGGGTGGACTGGTTTGGCGTGGCGACCGTCGAGGAAGCGTTGGAGTTGCGCGCGGCGGGAATCCCGCAGCCCGTCCTTTTGCTCGGCGGGCTCTATATGAGCGACCCGGCCCACCTGATCGAGTATCAGTTGACGCCCTCGATTTCCTCCACGATGCGGCTCGACACCTACGCGGAGTGCGCGCGCCGCTATGGCCGGCCCATTGAATTTCATCTGAAAGTGGATTCTGGACTGGGGCGGCTGGGCCTGCCTCTGGACCGCCTGGCAGCCTTTGTGGACCATTACCGCGAGCTCGAAGGACTGCAATTGACAGGGCTTTTTACCCACCTTGCCTCGGCGGAGGATTTGGTGGCCTCCCAAACCGATGAGCAGGGGGAGCGGTTTACCACGGCGCTGGCCCAACTGCGGGGCTTGCAGGTTGAGCCGGAATGGATTCATGTTTCGAATAGCGGCGCATTGCTGACCGGACGGAGGTTTCCCGAAAATCTGGTGCGCATCGGCGCGCTGCTCTATGGTTACTGTATGCCGCTGGTTGTGCCGCCGGGCCAAGAGCTTCCCAAAGTGCCGGAGTTCGAACCGGTCCTCACCTTCAAGTCGCGCATTGTATACATGAAGGACGTTCCCAGCGGCACACCCCTCGGCTATAGCGCAGCGTTCTACACGCGCCGGCCATCGCGCATCGCCACGGTACCCGTCGGTTACGCCGATGGCTTAAGCCACGCCCTCTCCAATCGCGGGTACGCCATCGTGCACGGGCGGCGCGCTCGCATTGTGGGCAGCATCAGCATGGACCTGTCGCTTCTCGACGTTACCGATATCGCCGGTACCAACATCGGTGATGAGGTCATCCTCATAGGGCAAGCGGACCACAGCTCCATCACCGCAGTGGAAATTGCACAACTGCTTGACACTGTCCCGTATGAAATCCTCTGCTCCATCGGCAAACGCGTGCCACGTATTTATGTGGATTAGGTTCTCACCAGCCTCACCCCTTTCGCAGCGCCCGCCTGGTGTGGTTCGGAGTCGGTCGTCGCCACGGTGTCTGGACACGGGCGCCCCTTAAATAGCGGTCCCTTACCGGCCGGCAACTAATGGGGATCATGCAGCGTCGTAATAGATGTAGAATGGCTTCCGAGTCTGCCCATGAGGCCCACGGTGAGATACGATCGCCTACGATGCTTACTCGTGGTTGTGGCCGGGGGGCTGGCTGTCCTGCCGCGGGGTCTTTTCGCCCAATTACCTTCTACCGAGGCGCCTGAGGAGGGCGCGACTTCGCACGTTCGCGTTGTGCGGCTGAGTTACGTGAGCGGGAGCGTGTCCGTGAATCGCCCCGGCTCGAGCGAAGCAGAGAAGGCATTGATGAATACACCCCTCCAGGAGGGCTTTGGGCTTGCCACCTCAGGCAACAGCTATGCCGAGGCGGAGTTTGAGAATGGCTCCACCGCCCGTCTGGGTGAACTCTCCAGCCTGATCTTCAATCAATTGGCGCTGGATGCGCAGGGCGACAAGCTAAACCGCCTGACGCTTGAGGGAGGTTATGCCACGTTCCACTTCCTGCCTGAACACTTGGATGTGTTCAGCGTAAACATTGCCGACGCCACCTTGACACCGGAAGGAAAATGCGAATTCCGGACGGATTTCATCCAGGGGCGGCTTCGCCTGGAAATATTCCACGGCTCGATCCAGGTGGCAACGCCCTCGAAGTCCGCCCAAGTTGGCGAAAACAAGACCCTGGAGTACACCCCCGGCGCCCCGGAAGAGGCTTTCCAAATTCGGAACGGAATCGTCATCGACGATTGGGACAAGTGGACGGAAGCGCGCGAGACGCAAGTGCAAATGGCAATGCGGGACGAGTCAGTAAAGACCCAGCAAGGGCTCTATGGCTGGAGCGATCTTGATGCCTATGGAGAATGGGCCGACATTCCCGGAAGCGGCTATGGTTGGGCGCCCTACGCGCAGGCGGGTTGGTCGCCTTTTAGTTCGGGCATGTGGAATTGGTACTCCGCATTAGGCTGGACTTGGGTCTCCAACGAGCCCTGGGGCTGGCTTCCTTATCATTGTGGACTATGGGATTATGACTTCGCGTTTGGCTGGTTTTGGATGCCCACAGGCGGGTGCGGGTACTGGAACCCGGCCCTGGTCTCATGGTTCCGTGGGCCAGGATGGATGGGCTGGTGTCCACGGGGCGGGCGTGGTCATCCGGGTCAGGGCCGGCCGAGTCCCGTTCGCCCTGGGTTTGGTCCGGGCTCTCACTCCGGGTTCGAGCAACTGCGGACGAATTACGTTACGACAGTCCCCGCGAGCGTGTTTCAAAACCGGCAAATGATTACGCCTCAGATGGTGAGCCACGTGGAACCGAGGGAGGGAGCATTCATGCAGCATGCACCTCCCGGACCGGACGCGTCTGCGATGCACGCCGCAGGCTCGCTGGCGAGCGGCGGGATCCCGCTCAACACCTTTGCCAAGCCCGCGAGGGGATCACATCCTCCAATGACTGGGGGCAATGCGGGGCCCAGCGCCGGCTTACGCCACACCCCCGCGCCCCCAACCATCTTGATGGGAGGTGACGCAACCACAGAAAGCGCGCTGCTCCAGATGCATGAACATAGTTCCTCCCACCAACCCCTGCGTGTCGTCATGGGGCCGACCCTGGGCGGGCAATTCGTGATGTTGGCGAGCGCGGGTGAGTTCCGTGGCAGCGCCTTCAACGGCCCGCTGACTTATGGTTGGTCCAGCGTCGTCGTGCTGTCACACGGGCATCGCTCATCCCCTCATATGAGTGCCGGCGGATTGATTTCCGGTGGTCGCGGGGGCCACTTTGGCCGGGGCGGTCAAGGTGGGTGGCACGGCGGGCATTTGGGCGGGGGCCACTTCGGTGGCGGCCATTTCGGCGGATTCGGCCATGCGGGGAGCGGTGGCGGCCACCGCTGAGTGAGCCTCGCTGGGGGGTACGACCTCCCGCCCGTTGTGCGGGTGACACCGTTTTGCAGGTCCGTTTTCGCAAGAAAGCAAGAATCAGGGTTTTGCCTTGCCAGGTTGCCGGCCGACGAAGAATTCCGGGAAAACCTTGCGGTAGATGGACATTCCCAGCGCGGCGTGCATGCCAAGTCCCTCCAGCGCTGCGATCTCGTCATCGGTGGTGATTCCGCCCGCCGCGGTAATGGGGAGTTGGGTCACGGCGCGCAGACTGCGAAACCAATCGATATTCGTCCCCTGCAGTCTTCCTTCTCCGTCGATAAAAGTGCAAAGAAACCCTGAGCAGTACGGTTCGAGCTGGGGCAGTGCCTGCGCACAGGTGAGTGGAAGGGTTTCCCGCCAGCCGTGAATGGCCACGCGACCGCCGAATGAATCCACGGCAATCAGGATTTTTTCGCGGGGCACGGCCGCGGCTAGTGCACGCAGGAATTCCTGATTGATACCTTGCGGCGTGAAGGCGCTACTGCCCACAATGGCTTTGAGCGCGCCGTCGCCCACGACGGCCTGAGCCCGCGCGGTGCTGCGGATGCCTCCACCCACGCGACAGGGCTTGCGGCGGCAAAGCTCGCGCACGATTTCCGCGTTGTTTTCAGCCTTGCCCATCGCCGCATCCAAATCGATCACTTGGATTTCCGGATAGGTTGAGAACTTTTCGAGCACGGCAAGCGGCTCGGGCAGCTCAAGGAATTTTTCTTTGCCTTGGACAAGCTGAACAACCTTGCGATCCATCAAGTCTATGCAGGGAATGATCATGTTGAAAGCCGGTGCCGGGGGCTAGGTTTTCGGTGCTAAACGGGACAAATTATGAATTCTAAATTCTGAATGAACGGCCTCCGTGCCTGGCTAGGACTCCCCCACGCTAGGGCTTTTCATAATTCATAATTCCCTCAAATCCTGACCGGCACGCCCTTCTCGCGCAGGTACTCTTTCAAGCTAAGGATGGTGTGGGTCTCGTAATGAAAGATTGATGCGGCCAGAGCGGCGTCAGCGCAACCCCGCTGGAAAACTTCGGCAATGTGCTCCGGGCTCCCGGCGCCGCCCGAGGCGATGACCGGGATATGCAGGGCGCGCGCCACCATGGCGGTCAATTCGCAATCAAAACCCGTCTGCGTGCCGTCAGCGTCCATTGAAGTCAGCAGGATTTCACCCGCGCCCAACTCCTCCACGCGCCGCGCCCACTCGAGTGCGTCGAGGCCCGTGGGTTTGGTGCCCCCGTAAATTACGACTTCCCAGTGAGGCGCCTGATTCTCTAATGGAAGAGCCCCAGAGCCTTCCCTGAGCCTGTCGAAGGGGCCGGAAAGAGGGTCCTGCGCGACAGATCGGGAGGCCGCCGGCGACTTTCGAAGCCGCCGCGCGTCAATGGCCACCACAATGGCTTGCCGCCCGTAGTTCTCCGCGATGTTCCTGACCACATCCGGCGTTTCAACTGCGGCCGTGTTGATGGCCACCTTATCGGCTCCGGCGGAGAGCAATCGATGCGCGTCATCGAGCACCCGGACGCCCCCGCCCACCGTGAGCGGGATAAACAGGCGGCGCGCTACCCGTCGGACAGTCTCCATCAGCGTTGCGCGGCCTTCGCGCGAGGCAGAAATGTCGAGCATCACTAGTTCGTCGGCCCCTTCGCGGTTGTACATCTCTGCCAAGTCGCCCGGGTCGCCGGCATCGCGCAGGTTCACAAAGTGGATGCCCTTCACCACGCGGCCATCTTTGCAGTCGAGACACGGAATGATGCGTTTGGCGAACATGGAGTAACTCGTCCGTTGTCCGTAGTCCGTCGCACGCGACAATCTCAGCGGCTCTATGGCCACTGACCACGGACCAACGACCTTTTACAGACTCAGAAAATTCTTCAAAACCTTCAACCCAACCTCGCCCGACTTTTCGGGGTGAAATTGGACAGCCCAGATCTTGTTTATTTCGATCCCCGCGGCGAACGTTTGGCCATATTCGGTGACGGCGCAAGCTTCGGGCGTCGCGGGCCCGTAATAAGAATGGCAGAAGTACACAAAGCTGCCGTTGGCGACTCCGCGGAATAATTGTGTCTCGGGGCGGAGAACAAGCTGGCTCCAACCGACGTGGGGAACCTTAAAAACTCCCTGAAAGCGCGTAACGCAGCCCGGCAGGATGCCCATACCGGGGACGCCGGGGGCTTCCTCGCTCGATTCGTAGAGCGCCTGCAAGCCCAGGCAGATGCCGAGGAAAGGTTTTCCCGCTTCGAAAGCTTCCCTCAGCGGCGTCAGCATCGCGCGTTCCGCGAGACCCTTCATCATGGCACCGAAGTGGCCTTGCCCGGGGAAAATGATTTTTTCTGCAGCCCGCACTGATGCCGGCTGATCGATCCTTTCCGCCGACAGGCCCAGGTACTCAATCGCCTTGAGCACCGAGCCCACATTCCCGCCGCCGTAGTCGAGGACGGCAATCATAGAAGCCCCTTCGTGCTGGGAAGTTGCGTTCGCAAGCGGCGGTCGCGTGAGCAGGCAAAGCGCAGCGCTCGCGCAAACGCTTTGAACAGGGCTTCGATAGCGTGATGGCTGGATCGCCCGTATGCAACTTTGAGGTGCACATTGGCGGCAGAAGTGGTGGTGAAGCCATGGAAGAAATCTTCCAGCAGTTCGGCTTGCAAATCGCCTACGTACCGCACCTTCAGGGGAGCTTTCAGCACTAGGTAGGGCCTGCCGCTTAGGTCAATGGCGGCGATGGCCAGGGTTTCATCCATGGGCATCAGGAAATAACCGGCGCGATTGATACCCTTTTTTGAGCCCAGCGCCTCGCGCAGGAGTTGGCCGAGAACGATGCCCACGTCTTCCACCGTATGATGCTGATCGACATCCAGGTCGCCGCGCGCCTCGAGATTCAGGTCGAAGCCGCCGTGCCGGGTGAAGAGCTCCAGCATGTGGTCAAGAAAGCGAACACCCGTCGAGATCTTGTAAGTGCCGCGGCCGTCCAGATTCAGGCGCCCGCGGATATCGGTCTCGGCGGTTTTGCGATGCAAGGAGGCGATGCGCGCTTTCATGCAAACCATCCTGTGGAAGAGTAGGAGACCATGTTTTTCCAAGCTCGTTCGCCGTTGCGAGTCTGGATGAGACCTCGGAGGCGCTGAAGTTCAGCCATGAGCCGGCGCGTTTGCACTTGCGAGCCAATCGTGAATCGCAGGTAACCCTTCAGGTGCGGGTCGTAACTCCAGTCGCGCACTAGTATTTTCTTCTCCCGCAGTTTATGAGCAATTTCCGGGGCGTGCTCTCCCACCCGAGTCAGGACGAAATTCGCGGAACTGGGGACATAGGGAATTTCGTGGACATCGAGCCAGCGGCAGAAGCCTGCGCGGTTCACGCGGATGGTCTCAGCATACTTGCGCACCTGAGCGTCGTAGCGGATAGCGATGCAGGCGCACATCAAGGCAAGCGAGTTTACGGCGAAGGGATTCTGCCCCCGTTGCAAGGGATCGATGAGTTGGGGGTTGGCAAAAAGGCAGCCCATGCGGAGCGCTGCCAGACCGAAGGCCTTCGAAAACGTCCGCGTCACGATCAGGTTCGGATATTGGCGAATCCACGGCAGGATGGTCTGGCCGGAGAAATCCTGATAAGCCTCATCGACCAGCACCACCGTTTCCGGGGCAGCGAGCAGAATGGCCTTCAACGCGGGCTTGGGAATCTGCGTGCCGGTGGGATTGTTGGGGTTGGCCAGCGCCACCCAACGCACTTTCTGCTTTTTCAACGTGGCGACGAATTCATCCGTGGGCAGGCGGAAATGTTCATCGTAGCGAATGCGCAGGGTTTTCCCGCCCGCAACATTGTGGAAGAATTCGTACACGGGGAACGTGGGAGCGGGGACCAGCAATGTGTCACCAGGATCGACGAAGGTGTCGCAGACCATTTTGATGGCGTCGTCGGTGCCGTTGGCGAGAAGCATCTCCTCCGGCTTCACACGAAAATAAGCGGCGAGCGTGTGACGCCCCTCGTCGTACTCGGGATAGCGCGTCATCATTTCCGGGTCCAAGGCGCACCGCAACGCGCGAATGACCTGAGGCGGGCAGCCCACGGTATTCTCGTTAAAGTCCAGCCGCATCTTGCCGCCTCGGCCCTCTTGGGGTGGGCGATACTTTTTCAAGGTTTCAATAGCTTGGCGTGGTCGAATCATTTGCTAAGTCCTAAGGCGCTCCCGGACGCGTATTGTGGATAGTCCACCAATAAGGGGGACTGCCCGCGACATTTCAACGGCCATATTTCACGTAAATAACAGATTGTATTGCACTTAACCGCAAAAGGCGTTTTGGTGGACTGTAATCTCACCGCTTCAGACATTTTGCCGCAATCATCGCCCCCAGCCTACGATTCCGAGCGTCAATTTGTCCAGCCCATGCCGCCCATCTCGCGAACAACCATCCCTTAGAGTTGGGCGCCTTTCCCCACAAAGCGGGTCTGGACGGAATACGCATGTGCTCTAAGGCCTTCGGTATTTGCCAGCGTGACCAGAGTCTTTTCGAGTCCCGCCAATCCGCGGGGGCTGAGGCGTTGCACGGAAATGGCCTTCACAAAATCAGCGGCGCTCAAGCCACCGCGCAGACGCGCCGCTCCGCTGGTGGGAAGAATGTGATTCGTCCCCGAGGCATAATCTCCCGCGGCAACAGGACTGTACGCACCCAGGAAGATGGAGCCGGCGGATTGGACGCGTCCCAGCAATCCCGTAGCGCCCTCGAAAAGCGTAAGATGCTCAGGGGCCAGGCGGTTGACGAGTTCCGCGGCCTCTGCCATATTGCGGGTGACGATGATGCCGCCCTGCGTGGCAAGCGACTGGCCCGCGAGCGGCAGATCCAGCCGTGCCACGATTCCCCGCCCGGCCGCCTGCACCCGAAGCGCCAATTTGAAGGAAGTGGTGATGAAAATTGCCACGGCATCGGGATCGTGTTCAGCTTGTGCAACCAAATCTGCCGCGATCCACTCGGCGTTGCCGCGTCCGCCCACCAGCACCAGTTCCGAAGGTCCGGCGATGAAATCGATGCCGCACTCGCCCGCGATCAGCTTTTTGGCGGCAGCAACGTAGCGGTTCCCCGGTCCCACGATCTTGTCCACGCGCGGCACGGACTCAGTTCCGTAGGCGAAAGCGGCGATGGCCTGCGCACCGCCCAAACGGTAGATCTTCTTTACGCCCAGCAGGTCAGCGGCCACCAGAACAGCCGGGGCGGGCCGCGGAGACGTAACGATCACTTCGTTAACTCCCGCCTCTTGCGCGGGAATGACGCTCATCAGGACAGTTGAAGGCAGCGGAAAGCGCCCGCCGGGAACATAGCACGCCACGCGCTCGAGCGGCCGGAGGATCTGTCCAACGCTAACGCCGGCGCGCGTGTGGCATGTCCATGGGCGAGGCAACTGCCGGCGCGCCGCCTTGCGAATGTTGGCTGCCGCCACGACCACCGCCGCCACAAAGCCGCGGGGCACCTCGCGATAGGCGCGGCGAATCTCCTCGCGGGATACCGTAAAGCCGGTCTTACGCAGGTCGACGCGGTCAAATTTCTTCGTGTAGCGCAAGAGGGCGCGGTCACCGCGGCGCCGGATGTCCTCCAGCATGGGGCGCACCACGGCCTCCGCCTCGGTCAAAGACGTCGAGCGCGCGCGGAGCAGTCTATTAATCGCTTTCGTATCGTTACTGCGAATGATATCCAGCATAAATAGAAGCTCTCAGCTCTCAGCGTTCAGCTTTCAGCTCTCAGCCTTCAGCGTTCAGCTTCCAGCAAAAACAGGTCATTCCGCTGCTTTTGGCTGATAGCTCGTATCCTGAGTTCGAAGTCCGTTCAAGGATTCAGCCCGCGCAGTGGGCACCATAATGTAGCCCATGGCGTGAGCCGTGGGTCAGCGAACCCTCCCTCACCCCCATCCCCTCTCCCGCCCGTGCGGGAGAGGGGTGCCGAAGGCGGGGTGAGGGACGAAGTTATTTCGCCCCTACGGGGCTCGAACCTGTGCGACCGGCCGGGGAAGAATTCTTAAACGGGCTCTAACTCAGGACACCCGTCCCTGCTTTTCAAACTACAATTTTATTCAGCGGATATTCCACAATGCCTTGCGCGTTCGCGGCCTTGAGGCGCGGGATGATTTCGCGCACAGTTTTTTCTTCAATGACGGTGTTGACGGCGACCCAATCGGAATCGCTCAGGGCCGAAATTGTGGGCCGCTTCAAAGCGGGGAGAACCGACAGCACCTTTTCCAGGTCATCACGGCGGACGTTGAGCATCAGGCCGACCTTGCCCGCGGCCTCGATGGCCCCTTGCAAAAGCATGATGAGCGTCTCAATTTTCCGGCGTTTCCAGGCATCTTCCCAGGCGCCGGGATGAGCGATAAACTTCGTGTTCGACTCGAGCACTGTCTCGACGATGCGCAGCCCATTGGCTCGCAGCGAGGAGCCGGTTTCGGTAACTTCCACGATGGCGTCGGCCAGCACGGGCGGTTTTACTTCTGTGGCGCCCCAGGAAAATTCCACTTTGGCTTTTACCCCATTCCGCTCCAGGTAGCGCTGGGTGACCCCCACCAGTTCCGTAGCGATAATCTTCCCTTGCAGGTCTTGCACGCTCTGGAAAGGGGATTTTTCCGGGACGGCGAGCACCCAGCGCACCTTGCCGAACGTTTGCTTGGCATAAACCAGGTCAGCCACTTCGATGACTTTCGATTCGTTTTCCAGAATCCAATCCTTGCCGGTCAATCCCGCGTCCAGAATGCCGTCTTCAACGTAGCGCGCCATTTCCTGCGCGCGGATCAGCATGCACTCGATTTCCTCATCATCGATGGAGGGAAAATACGAGCGCGAGCTGACACTGATTTCATAACCCGCGCGGCGAAAAAGTTGCAGCGAGGCTTCTTGCAGGCTCCCTTTGGGCAATCCCAACTTCAGCAGGCTCATGTCTGGCTCTCCGGGTGCTCCTGGCCATAGACGCGGGCAGGATCGAATTCACGCTCGAGGATGATTTCCTCACCTTTGGGGGTCAGCTTGCGGAAGAAACATGATCGATAGCCCAGGTGGCAGCAGCCGGGGCCGGTCAGATCGGCTTGGATCAGCAGTGCATCCTGGTCGCAGTCCACTCGAATTTCTCTCGCCACCAACCGATGCCCGGAAGTCTCACCTTTGGTCCACAGCTTCTTACGCGAACGGCTGTAAAAGGTGACGAACCCGGAAGCGAGGGTTTGGCGGAAGGAGTCCGCATTCATGTACCCCACCATTAAGACTTTTCCCGTGTGCCGGTCCTGAATGATGGCCGGAATCAGGCCGTCCTCTTGATATTTGAGCTCCAACATGCACAGCCCCCCTTGCTGGAAAATGAAAAAGCCCGCTGATTTCTTCTGTCAGCGGGCCGCTTTGCCGATCTCGCTTGGTGGTTTAAGCATTCGCCCACTGACACGCCACCCCGAAAATATAATGATGATAATGGTGGTGTGCCAGCGCGCGTATCATAAGTTTAAAGACTAGCGTTTTCGGCTTGAGCTGTCAATACCGAATGTCCTCCGCTCATCGCCGCCGCCAACCACCTCCGGACGCCCACTTCACTTGCGCCCCCTCGGGGCTTAACAGGATCGTAGCGCAGACCTGCACTTCAAGGTCTGCGGCTTTACAGGAAGCGGTCGAGCCCGCGCGAATACGCGGGAGTTAGCGGGAGGACCAGGAACGGTTTTGCAGACTTCGAATCGATCGCGCTCCACTTCCCTTCGATGTGCATACGCGCATTTAAGGCCGAAAAGCCGCGGACCTTGAGGAGCAGGTCCGCGCTACTTGCTCACCAATCGATTCGTTCGAGGCCCCTAACCCCATCAAAGTGGTGGTCGCGGCTGATCAGCGGCAGGGAATGCTGGCGGCAGAGCGCGGCAATCCAGAGGTCGTTAGCGGGAATCGGCTTGCCTGATCTTTTCAACTCCCAGCCAATTGCGGCGTAGTGATATGTGGTCTCCTCGTCGATATCGAGGACCGCCACTGTTTTCACCCACTCACGAAGCCAGTTCTCGTAGTCCTTGCGACGCCGCGACTGCGCTATTCCCAGCCGATACTCGCCCAGGACAATCACCGGAACCGCCAGGCGCTCGGCCCTGGCAATCACTTCAAGCGCGGCGGGTTCACGGTCGGCGGCGGCCGACAAGGCGTTTGTGTCCAGGATCAACGCCACATCTCCGCATCGATTTTCTCAGAGTCCTCTTCGATCAGACGGTTGATGCGCTCCGTCTCCTGGTGTAGATGCTTCAGTTTGCCCATGTGCTTCACCCAGGGCCTCTCGACAGCGGTGGAATCAGCCGCCAGCTTTTCTCGAACCGCCTGCGTCACAAATTCACGGAGCGGGACTCCGCGCTCGGCAGCCGCGGACTTGGCCCGACGAAAAATGGAATCCGGAATCTCCAGTGTAGTCTTCATGCCGAGAGTCTCCCATATTTATGGGACAGATGTCAACCCGCCTCTAGGGCGGCTCATCGCCGCCGCCAACCACCTCCGGACGCCCACTTCACTTGCGCCCCCTTGGGGCTTAACAGGATCGTAGCGCAGACCTGCACTCCAAGGTCTGCGGTTTTACAGGAAGTGGTCGAGCATGCGCGAATACGCAGGGGGGACCAAGAACGGTTTTGCGGGCTTCGCATCGATTGCGTTCCACTTCCCTTCGATGTGCATACGCGCATTTAAGGCCGAAAAACCGCGGACCTTGTACAGCAGGTCCGCGCTACTTGCTACGGACGCCCACTTCAGTTGAGCCCCCCTTGGGGCTTAAAGGGATCGTAGCGCAGACCTGCACTTCAAGGTCTGCGGTTTTACAGGAAGTGGTCGAGCATGCGCGAATACGCAGGGGGGACCAAGAACGGTTTTGCGGGCTTCGCATCGATTGCGCTCCACTTCCCTTCGATGTGCATGCGCGCATTTAAGGCCGAAAAGCCGCGGACCTTGTACAGCAGGTCCGCGCTACTCACTCGATGGCCAGTTGCTTGTCTTGCACGACCGCGGTTGGGCGTTATACGTCCAAGTGGGCAGCGCCGCCCCGGATGAGCGCCTCTTAGGGTCCTTGGCGTGCAATCGTTGTTTATGGAGCATTCAACCCAGCTGGAGGAGTGCAGCTCTCGGACCAGCAATTCCAGGACGACGAACATCGGTTCGCTATGGGGCTGCACGTCCACACCTCTTCGCAACAAGATCGCAGGCCCACACCTCCGATGCCGGGGAATCTCCCGACTGTCGAACAGTTGGTACAAATCGGCAACATGGGCAAAACTGCGGCGCCCCCTGATCTGCCAGGAACGGCCTGGCCTCCATAGATACCGGTGCTCCGGCGAAGCGATGCCTCGGCATTGAATTGAGGTAGATTCATACGTTAAGTACCTCCTCTCAAATTTCGACCCTTTTTTTGACCGTTAAGCCCAACTCAAGTCCCTGATGGTCATTGTACCAGAATATAGCTCGGTTGCCAGCAAACAGCACGCAGTAATCCCGCTGGGCGTGGGTAACTCTGATGTGCTTCGCGGGTGGCGCATAGATTGCCGTGTATGAATGCGGCCCGGCCCGTCGCCTTGCGACCTCGCGCGCCTGCGGTTTACCGCAGGCGACTGGAGTTTCTACATTTTGGGTCCAACGGCACGGTGTACGGAGCGAAGCTTTGGAGTGCGTGCAGCTCGCTGCCGCTTTTTCACCTGCCAGCTTGCTGGCGGGCAAATTGCCCTAAAGGTTGGGCGGCGGGTCAATTTGATGTAGAGGCGGCTTTACGCCGCCATTTGGCGAGGTAAACTCGCCGCTACAGCATCAAATTGCCCGACTACGCGCGGTTGGAATTCCCGCGAGCGAACTCGCGGGATGGAGTTCCCGCAAGCAAGCTGGCAGGTGAAAAAGCGGCAGCGAGCTGCACGCACTCCAAAGCTTCGCTCCGCGGGGAATGATGGGGCCGCGTCGGGGTGTCGGGCCGAAGGACCCTTGCCTTTGTTCACGGCGCACGGGGAGGAACGAACTCCCGGGGTCCTTCGCCCCAAGTGCGGGATCAGGATGACAGGAGCCTGTGTTCGCCCCAAACGAAAGTCCTCTCGCCGGAAATGTAGAAACTCCATGCGCCTGCGGTTTACCGCAGGCGATCCATCGCCAAAATGGAACAATCCTCCAGGCAATAGCAAGGTAGGGCGGACCTGATTTTGAGGTCCGCGGCTTTTCGTTGTGATGGGCGGAAGAACTGCGGACCTTGAGGAGCAGGTCCGCGTTACTTGCTCTTGAGCCCCCTTGGGGCTTAAAAGGACCGTAGCGCAGACCTGCACTTCAAGGTCTGCGGCTTTACAGGAAGTGGTCGAGCATGCGCGAATACGCGGGGGTTAGCGGGGGGACCAAGAACGGTTTTGCGGACTTCGCATCGATCGCGTTCCACTTCCCTTCGATGTGCATACGCGCATTTGATGCCGAAAAGCCGCGGACCTTGTACAGCAGGTCCGCGCTACTTGCTTCACGGCTCCGGCGGACGGCGGGCTTTAATTTCTTCCAAGTGCTTTCTGAGCCTTTTGCGAACCTCCGCATCCTTGCCTTCGGCCAGCTCTTGCTTGAGTTCGTCTAGAGCAAAGTGGACGATGTCGTGGTGATGGAGTTCCTCAGGCGCGAGTTCATCACTGAATCGTAGCCAAAGACCGTGCAGAAGGTCGATTTCGTTGGGTGTCAGGTGCGGTGAATGGGGACCGAGGAAGAAGATTCCTTCCTGCCCCGTCGGGGTGAAGATCTCGAGGGTCACACGAGGTTTCGGTTCGGGAAGCCTTTCCCATGCGGCGCCGGCGCGGCGGGCCTCCTCCGTAATCGTCATCTTTGCCGAGAGGGCAAGAACAACGGCAGTCGATTCCAAGGACTGAACAGCCCGCAGGATTGCATCCCATATGTCAGTGGCGGCAGCTATGGCAAGGTGAATGGTCTTACCCTCGTGCTCCGCCAGGGAGAGAGCACGTGTAAAAAGAAATTGCTCGTTCGTCCCAAAGAACTGATCGGGCATCAAGCCGCTTTCTCCCGACCCCGCGCGCATCAGCACTCGGAGGTGAAGAACCACAACATCCTGCTTAGCCAGATTCACACGCTTGAGAACTCGTTCCAGATGATAAAGGGTGTTGTAATCGCGGATTAAGACCAGGATGTTCCCCGGCCGGCAGCCGAGCCTCTCGGGTGTGATGCCCTCACCGGATGCCAGGTGAAACTGGTCGAGTTCAGTGTGCCCGATCCCCTTTCGGTGTCCGATTCGCTCAGAGGCCGTGAAGACACCAAAAAGAACCAGCGTGAAGGCTACGCCGGATATGGTCGCCACTTGTTTGGTTAAGATGTTAGTGACTGCAATGGCCAGCAGGGTGAGGGTGATGAGTCCCAACCCGACGGGAATCTCGGTCGTGCCCAGCTTGAAATTCAACGGCACATGAAATTCGCGAGCTCCGGGTTGTTTGTACCGGAGAACGAGGACCGCGAGACCCTTCATCACAAAACTCCAAACCACGCCGAAAGCATAAGCCTCGCCCAGGAGGTAGACGTTGCCGCGGCTTAGGATAATGGTCAGGAGTTGCAGGGCAACGACGAGGTTGATAATGCGGTAGGAAGTTCCGAACCGCGGATGGGGACGGCGAAACCAAGGCGCCAGCACGCCGTCTTCTGAAACCCGGTTGAGCACGCCGTTTGAACCCACGATGGCCGTGTTTACAGCGCCGGCAAGAATCAGTGTGCCCACCAGGACGACGAACCCATGAAAGACCAGCCTGAGCGTGAGGGGCCCGGCAACATTCATCGCCAGGCCGCCAATGAGGTTTTCGAAGAAACCCTTCCGCGTCTCATCGGGGATGATCATCACGGCGAAGAAAGAGACGAGCGAGGTGAACACCAGGCTGTAGACGAAGATTACCAGGCCCGCCTTCTTCAAGTTTGGCAACTTCGGGTGCTCAATTTCCCGGTAAACCTGCGCCAGCGATTCCTCGCCGCTCATCGCTAGGACGGAGTGCCCCAAACCGATCAGGATTCCGACTAGGCCAATGGTGTGGGGCAAGCGGCTGTTGCGGAGCCAACCCAAAGCCTCGGGGGGGAAGTGGAAGTTCGTCAGGGACGGTAACGGCGGCAGATGCCCTCCGCGCACCCAGAGCGTATAGCCACACCAACCGATCATGAGCACCACCATTAACGTGGTGAACTGCATGATGCGGAGAGCCTTCTCACTGGATTCGGGAATACCTTTGACGTTTTCCCACCAGAAATAAAGTGTTACCAGGATCGCAAAAAGCTCGGCTGTGGCGTTGGTGGAAAGAACGAGATGAATATGGAGGTATCGTAAAGATTCGTTTAGGAACCCCGCCAGATATTGGCCTGCGGAAACGCCGCTGATGGGGCCCGTCAGGATGTAGTCGAACATCAGGGCGGAAACGGAGATCTTGGCGAGCGTCCCGCCCATGGCCTCTTTGACTACGCGGTAGACCCCGCCGCGCACAAACATGCTACAGCTCTCTACGTAAACCGCCCGCACCGCGTAGGAGAAGAGCATGACCCCCAGGATAAACCAGGGAGCGGATTTCCCCACAGCCTCCTCGGCGATGCCGCCAGCATAGAAGGCGGATGACGCCAGATCGTTCAGGACAATGGCTGCGGCGCGCCAAAAGGAGATGAAGGAGAGCATGGCGGTTGTGGCCACCATGACTCGGGGCAGTGTTACCGTCCTACCTGGCTCCTTGGTGTCGGAATTCTTCATACCCTTTTGTGAATCTGACAGCGGGGTGTTGGGCCTCACGCGGAACAGATTTAGGAGGACACAGTTGGAATCGAGTGTCAAAAATCAATCGTATTCTCGCACAAATGGCGAGGATGGGGAAGAAGCTCTTCTTTTAGCACTGATGGCCGGCTACCCGCAACAAAAGGACCCACCGTATTACCCTTTCGTTTGGCTCAATCGCCCGATAAAAGAGATAAGGTCTGCTGTGCCACCTTGACACTTGCGCCTGGGTCGCCGTTGTGTCGACCAAACCGGTCAACCCCCAAAGGGTTGCCCGTGCGAAGTCAGTCTCCCGTTGACCGCGAAGGAATTCATTCTCTCGTAGTTGTGGCCACGCAGATAGTTCCGGCGCTGTTGGGGATTCGGCCAGAAAAGTGTGCGTCCAGCGAAGGCTGGCATGAACAGTGGGTGAAAGTCCCACCGGGGTAAAAGTTCAAAGCCCCGTAGCTTGAATAGCAGGAAGGAAGGAAACTGAAAATCCTGAAGCCTATTGACAAAGCCATCTAAAAGGATGGTGAGCGAGCCACCGGGCCGTAACGCAAGTGAACCCATATGGCCTCGAAAGTACGGCACCCTGAAGGCCGAGCCCTCACTTTTCGGGCGAAGGCAGCATGGAGCGTCGCAAGGACTGAAGCGGCGAAACACTTCGGCGGGGTTGGTAGGGACAGCACGGCGGCAAGGTCATGCTACGCAACTGGAGAAACCCTCCTCGTCCCGTCGCGAAATCGGCGGAGCAGGGAAACCGTATAACCGGCGACACCGGGAAGTCGGTGGACGACGAGAGGGATTCGGCTGGGTCTGTAGTAGCGGGGAAGCGGAGTAACATCCGTGGAGCGAAGAGGCCCTGCTGTTTGTAATGGCTCTAACAAAACGGGAGGCAAGGGTGAAATGAGAAAAGCACCCATCAGTTTGCAGGACCTGAGAAGGAGTCTATATGTCAAGGCGAAGGCAGAACCGCCTTGGCGTTTCTGGGGACTATACGTCCACGTCTGCAAGATGGAGACTTTACGGGAAGCCTACCGGATGGCGAGAAGTAACGGCGGGGCACCAGGCATTGATGGGGTCACGTTCGAAGCCATTGAGGAAAGCGGCGCGGAGAGTTTTCTCGGGCAGATTCGGGAGGAATTAGTTACCAACACGTATCGGCCCATGCGGGCACGGAAGAAGGAGATTCCCAAGGATGGGGGCAAGAAAGTCCGCGTCCTGTCGATTCCTGCCATCCGTGATCGAGTGGTTCAGGGGGCGTTAAAGCTCATCCTGGAGCCGATCTTCGAAGCGGATTTCCAACCAGGGTCGTATGGATACCGACCGAAACGGACAGCGCATGAAGCTGTAGCCCGGGTAGCCCAAGGGATTGTCGAGGAGAAGACGCGCATCATTGATTTGGATCTCAGCGCCTATTTCGATAACGTGCAGCATTCTCTGTTGTTAGAGAAAGTGGCGCGACGGGTCCGAGATGATGCGGTCATGCATTTGCTCAAGATGATTCTGCAAGCGACCGGGAAGAAAGGCGTTCCCCAAGGCGGAGTGATATCGCCGTTGCTCAGCAACCTCTATCTGAATGAGGTAGACCGGATGCTGGAGAAAGCGGTGGACACCACGCGGAGGGGCAAGTACACCGACATCCAATATGCACGTTTTGCGGATGACATGGTGATCTTGATCGACGCCGAACGGCGGAGGGACTGGCTGGTGAAGGCGGTAAACCGGCGGCTGCGCGAGGAGTTCGCGAAGCTCGGTGTTGTGATCAACGAGGACAAGAGTCGGATGGTGGATCTGAAGAAGGGAGAGAGCTTTACTTTCCTGGGTTTTGAGTATCGGCGCATCCTAAGCCTTCGGCGGAAGTGGCGGCCATACTATGCGCCCAAGCTGAAGAAGCGGACGGCGCTGTTCGAAAAGCTCAGGGAGATCTTCCGACAACACGTCAGCTGGCCTGTGGAGAGAGTGATTGCGAAATCAATCCGATCCTGCGCGGTTGGGTGAACTACTTTCGGATCGGACATTCGAGTCCTTGTTTTTACATGGTCAAACGCTGGGTAGAGAAGAAGGTCCGGCAGCATCTGATGCGTGCCCGGGGACGCAAAGGCTTCGGCTGGAAGCGGTGGAGTAGCGAATGGATATACGAGCGGCTGGGTCTGTTTAACGAATACCAGTGCGTCGAGGCCAGGTGCGAAAGTCGCCCCGGCACGATAGGCCCCATAACTCTTGGCACCAAGCAAACAGGTGCGCCCAGTGCGGGAAATCTGCACGCTGGGTGCGATGTGGCGGGGGCTGGAAACGGATTCACGGTGGGGCTATTGAGGCGCTCCCAGAGGAAACGGGGAGCAACAAGCTAGGCTAGACCTTCGGAACACCGCGCCAGTCCTCGACCCGA
>CAWGTQ010000085.1:0-31614 GCA_963825395.1 uncultured Acidobacteriota bacterium
TTTCATGCCGAATCCCTAAAACCCAGCGGAACCGTCTTAGCCGTAACTACTTTCAGTGAGACGAGCGA
This sequence comes from uncultured Acidobacteriota bacterium, assembly GCA_963825395.1. Lineage (GTDB taxonomy): Bacteria > Acidobacteriota > Terriglobia > UBA7540 > UBA7540 > Bog-366. Next base: position 69 of record CAWGTQ010000085.1, read on the forward strand.
ACAAATTTCTCGGGGAACAGGGAAAGAGTATTTTCCGGGTGCGCTTATCCAGGATCTGAGCGACTTGCCTCTAGCAGCGTGCCCCACATCCAGATTGCCGAGAGCGGCTGCGTTGGGGCATCGGGTATGAGAAAAGCCCGCAGTCAGGAGGACGCTGACTCGGCTCTCGATCGAAAAAATAGCAATCAGAGAGTAAGTATGATCACGTTAGTGCCCCGCAAATGGGGAGCGTCCCAATCAACTGGGACTTTAATGCTGTGATGACAAGAGAGCCACAAATTCTGGTGTGTTCGTGATTCGTTGGAGGTCTCTATAGACTAGGTCCTCGAAATCGTCGGGGCTCAGATATGCTCGGACCACGCCCATTTTGCTTAGAGTCTCTCGAAACTCGAGGACAAGGCGTTTCTGATCGAGTTGCTCGACCGTCGTTAAGTTGGATGGCCTGTCGCAGAAGTAGAACGTGATCCACGGCCTTCTATGTTCCTTCCAGTGCTGAACGGCGGCGTCAAACTCTTCTTTTGTTCCCGAGGCAGCCACGCCCGTCCGTGTTCCAAACCGGTTCCACATAATTCCCACAAAGAGATGATAATCAACCATCTGGCTATTGATGACATTTTGGGGACCCGGGCCGATCTGCGGAGCCATCTCCTCCCATCGAATCAGCTTTATGAAGAGATTTCTATCTTCGACGGCGGCTTGGTTGAATCGGAACACCGCCTGAGAGATTCGATGCCGCTCCTCGGGGACGTCGCCGGGAGAACTCAGGAGCATTCGAATCACCCTCACACAATAGGTTCCTTGATTCGGTTCTGGCTTCCTTGGCTCAGGTTCTCGGAGTCGAGCGAAATAGTTCGTCAAAGCCGCAACAACCTCTGTCGCAAGTTCCGAAGGGCTAGAGAACCTCTCTGTAGTAAGCTCACCCTGAAGACGCTTGCGGAAATCCTCGACCCTTGTGCGATCGACATCTATTGCTGACGCTGGCCACGGCGCACTATCGCTCGCCAAGAACGCGAGAATAGGCTTTCCGAGCTGCCGTGCCGCCTCGTATTCGGTCTCGACCCAGCTCTTTTGTGTGCCGGGCCTGAGCGATCCGTAACGGTACCCAACTATGAGCAGGATAGCGTCTGCCTGTTCAATTGCCTCTTCCAACATGATCGGGTCACCCGCCGGGCTCCGGAACTCTATTGTTTGAAACGACAGCTGGCGGATCGCGTCAATGGCGGCATGTCGGTAAGCTGCGAGATCCTTGACAGTTGAAGCAATCAGAATTGTTGCTGTCTTAGTCAACCAGACCTCCCGTCGCTGAACGAGGTACTGATGCGATACGCTGCTAGAGGCTGCCCCGCCGCACACGGATCGGCTGCGCGTTCACATGCGTAGTCAAAAGAGAACTAGCGCTCACCGACTAAACCTATTTTGTCCTCTAGCTCTTTAACTAGCTGCTTATTTCGGCTGTCCGTCGGGTTTCTGGTGAGGGCCCTAAGCGCAAACTGCTAAGCCTCCGAGGTATCACCCTGCCGGTAGAGCAACCGGGACATTAGGTAGCACGCAAACGAGTTTTCGGGATCGTTGTCCATGGCGCGAGCATAATAGTCCTCGGCAGCTGGCAGATTACCTTGTCTCTCTCGCAATCGGCCCAAGTCCACGAGCGTAGCCGGGTGGTTTGGGTTTATTGCCTCGGCCTTGAGTAGCAAATCCTCCGCCTCCGCCAACTTATTAGCCCTTAGCTTTGCCGCAGCAAATCCTTGTAGGACCCACGGAGAATTGGGGCGGATCTCATTGGCCTTGCCAAAATGGAGTTCGGCATCTGGCCATCGACCTTTTCGAGCATAAATGAGTGCGAGATGGAAGTGTGCGTCGATATCCCGATCGTCCATCTCAACTAACACCTTGTACTCCTTTAGGGCTAACTCGTAGTTGGCCCCACGATAGTGCAACTGGGCCACTGGTCGCAGCTCTTGCCTATAGAATGCCAACTCTTGGACCTTATGCCTGTCCCCAGCCGCAAGGGAGTGATGAACGGCCTCGCCGAGGTATTCGGGGACTATTTGCTTTGTTGTCTTCTTTGTCTTCTCAAACAGCTCGTGGTAGAACCTAGCGGCAATCTTGTGGAACTCCATCATTGTCGTCAGGGGAAGAGCATCATAATAAAAGGCACGGACCAAGGGATGAAGCTGATAACCCTTATCGGAGCTCTCAATCAAATACTGACTTGTCAGCGCGTTAAGAAGGTAGTTGGCATCCTGACCGCGCCAAATGATGAATACGTCTCTCGGCGCCGGAAGGCGAAAAATTGAAGCAAAGTGCATGAGGTCGCTCTGCACGGCTGACAGCGAAAGTCTCTCCAAAATGTAAGCGACTATTTGCTCGCGTAACTCCTTAAAGATCGAAACTTCACGTGATATGTCCGCCGATGGGTGTTCGGCCCAGAGCCCTCCTGCGATTTTCGTAGCTAGTGGATGGCCTCCCAAAATGGAGATCAAACGCTCAGACGGCGTGGGGGGTTGTCCTGTGAACGTGTCGTTTTGAGACCGAAACCAATAAAGGAGGAGACGCTCGGTATCGCGGTTGCCAAGGCCCTGAAGCGAGTAACGGCGACAGATTGCTTCCAGTTCAGGCCCGAGCCTAGCCCAAGTTCGTCATGAAGAAGGCCAAGAGCCAGATAAGTGCTTTTGAATCAGTTCAGGCTATAGCCGAGTCTACACTACATTCGAAGTTCAAATTGAAGTGATCGGGTAACGAGATGTTAAGTTCCGTCAGAAGTTTTTGTTGTTCAGCAGTGAGGGCGGCAACCCGCCGCAAGCGAATCTCCCGGCCATCGGTGGTCGGCAGAACAATGTCGGCACTTTGAACGGTGGCTAGCAGGGCCAAGGCTTGGCGGGGCGAACAAGCGGAATTTTTCCGTCGTAGCAGATGCTTCAGCGTGACCCACAACGCGTAGCCCAGAAAGGCCACCAGGATGTGTGCCTTCACGCGCGGCTCCAGCTGATGAAACAAAGGTCGGATCGACAGCTCGCTCTTCAGCGCGCGGAAAGCCGCCTCGGCTTCGGTGAGCTGGATATACTTTGTCCAGAGCTCTTCCACCGCCGCTCCGTCCAAGTTCGTGCGCAGCAAGTAGGCGCCTTCTCGCGCCTCCCGCCAAGCGCGTCGCTCCTCGATCAGGTTCCAGCTCAAGACGCAGCCTCCCCCCGTGTGACGGAGGTCCGCTTCATACAAGTCGGCCACCTGAACATAGCGCTCCTGAATCTTCCCCAAGCGACGCTCAATTTTCGAGCGGTCTTTCAATTGCCCTTTCTCCACGCGCTGCGCCAGATTCGCCAAGGCTCGCTCCATGCGGCCCGAGAAGCGGCGGCGGATGGCCCGTTCCTTTTCCCGCCGCGCCGTCGAGCGGCACAGCACGTAGGTTTCGGGGCCGCCCGGCAGGGGGACCAACTGGGCTTCCACTTCTTCCCGCACTTGCGTCCAGGGGCCTTGCAGAAGTTGGCGTTCCATCCCCTTCAGCTTCGCGCGTGGCGTGCCCACCAGGTACTGCCCGCCCCGCCTGCGCAGCGCCGCCAGATTCGCCTCGCTCACAATCCCCCGGTCAAATACCCAGATCCGCCGCGCCCGCCCGTACTTGCGTTCCACCATACGCATGACCGCTTCCAAGGTCGTGACATCCGTACGGTCGCCGTCGAAGGTTTCATAGCTCAAGGGAAAACCTTCGGCGCTGACGATGAGCGCGATCACCACCTGCTTGCAGTCGGGCCGATGGTCGCGCGAGTAGCCACGCTGCAGCATCGGGTCCTTCTCGGCTTGGCCTTCCACGTAGGTGCTGGTCAGATCGTAAAGCAACACGTCGAATTCGGCACCAAACAATTCGCCTTAGCGTTCTTTCAGATGTCGCTCCAGTTTCGTCTTGTGCGGCAGCAGACGATCCAGGCAGCGATACAAGCGGGTGTCGTTGATCTTGCCTTCCGCGATCCCCAGCAGATCATCCAGCGCCGTGGTGGGATACCAGCGCTCCTCGATCCCCAACTCGCTGGAGGGCGCACACAAGCGGTTAATCGCCAGAAGCGCCGCCACTCGCGACCAGGGTACGTCAGCGGCTTCCCCATCCAGCAAGTTTTCCCAGAACTGGTCCAACGCCAAACGCTTCCACAGTTCCAGGCCCAAGCACGAAGTTCCGAACTGCCGCACCCGCTCGAAGCGAACCCGGTTCACCCGCACTTGAGCCACGTCGGCATCGTTCTCCGGCAGTTCGACATCGGAAGGAAACAGTTTCAACTGCCGGCGCTCGCCCTGCTCGTTGAAAACCTCGATCACCTTCAGCCAGCGCGCCTGCGCCGAGTCGTTCAGTTCGCCCAGGTAACACAAGGTCCGCTGGCGCGGACCGTCGGGTGTGCGTACAGTCTCAACCAGCGACCAATAGGTGTGATCCTTGCCGTTTTTGTCCCGATGATTGGGTCGCAAAAACATCGAGGCAATAGTGTCACGCTGAATACCCCAACCGCAAGAGGGTGGGTCTACACTACATCCACTCTTCAGAAAGGTCGGGCGGAAGACAAAAGCGTTAACGAATCACCGAGACCCAAAATAATCAAAAAACCCTTCCCGGTGACGAACTTGGGCTAGGCACAACATCTGAAATAAAAACGTATTTGGTCCTTGTCTTCTCAGCGTTTTGAATGAGGCTGCGCAAGAGGTGCCGAACGCCAGTGTCTTCAATGTCGCCGGCGCTGGTAAGGAGGAACTGGAAATCGTCGACGACAATGATCGTGTTAGGGGATTGGGAGAGATAGGATAGAATTCGCTGCTCGATTTCAGATTGTCTCTCTGGCGTCGACACATCCAAATCGTCCGGGATCCGTAAGTTGCACTCAGAGGCTAACGTGACAACTAATCGTGAATGAGAGATTCCCTCAGTCAACTGCAACCAAATTTTTCTTCGAGGCGGAATTGCCTGGCGGAAAGCCTCTTGTACCAGATTAGTCTTCCCGATACCTCGCATCCCGCTGAGTATGAAAGCGCATTCGTGTGCCTGAGTGATGAACTCCGCGATTTGATCGAATTCGGTGGCCCTGTCTTTAAAGGGAGACTCCGACCGCGGGGAATGCTCTGACCGATCTTGCGGGCTCTGCGCATGTTGCTCAGGGACTTCCGTAGAAAGGATAAAGTCCATCAGTCCATTCCGTTTGTTCAAGAGGTGCGCGTACACATCGGTCAGGTCCTTTGTTCGAGACACGTGCTTTCCCGACAGCTGAAGTTGGTTGACCGTCTGAAGATCTCGGTTGCACAGTTCCCAGCGCAGAGCATTTGTTGATGGCGTGTCCGTGACAAGTATCGGTCTTAGCCAATCGTACGCCTCCTCGGGCGAAATTACACCCCCGGGCACCAAATGAGCCGTAAAATGGCGAAGTTTTTCCTGAAGCAGTGGCGGAAAAACCTTCAAGTTCAGGTCGATAAATGGACGTGCGAACTCGCCCAGTTGCTCCAGTTTCTTCGGAGAGGCGGAACACAGCTCAAGTCCACTAGCGTAGCTTTTAGCCTCCCCTGAGCTGCTCGGATATAGAAGCGGGTACACGCGCAGCTCCGAAACTGCGGAAGACTCCTTCGCAAGCTTTCTGATTTCGAATTGCCTTTCCAAATCGGCTTCGACGACAACCAGAGCCTCAGAATTTTGTGGAATAGGCTTGCTTCCGTCAGACTCGCTGAACCAAAAAGGTGCCCTCTCGGCTCGGACGAACACCTTCGATCCTCCAAATTCGGCAACGTTCGCCAAGAGTGTGCACTTGCCCTGACCAAGAAGCAGTCGGGCCAGGCTGTAAAAGTCATCACACTTCGGGCTAAAAGCTGGGATTGCTACGGACCTTGGATGAGTGTGTTTTTCCTTAAGGGCTGAGAACTCCGAAAGGGCCTCGATACAAATCATGATCTGAACTTCTAGCTTTCCGGCGACAGTCATCATTTCGAAATTGTGGACGCTCGGAGTTCCTGGTATGAGAGTCGTCTCACGCTTCGACTTGACGTACTTTACGAATACCAAAGGGGGTTTATTTGGCCTAAACACCGGGCAAACTGCCTGTCGGACAGCGCTGTTTAGCCCACCAAGCCGGTCTGGTAAGGCAAGCTCAAGATCACTGTAGACTGACTGCGCGGCGGGACTGAGCGTGACCACATGGCTCCCAGCTACGATCGTCAGGTGCAACTCATCACATAGGGTCTTGCACAATCGCAAGCTCTCTGCTGGTATCGAGTACTCAGGGAACACTAGCAACTGAACTTGTCGCTCGCGGCCGAATCGGATAACAGCCTCGATCTTGTGGTTGAGATGCGCGATATAGCGATCCGAGATCGTCTGGCGGAGGGCATTTATTTCTTCAATGCCAGCTATCGTGAAAAGACCCGTTTTCTCTATATCTCCTGGAAATGTTGGTTCCTGGATGCAGGAGACAAGTTCATCAGCATAGGCGGGGTTAACCGAGATTTGGGCCAAACCAAAGCGGCACTTGTAGGGCTTCGCCATTGATGGGCTCACGCCGATATTAGGGCACCGACGGTGTCCGTCGTTCCGAGATAGTGAATTCTACAGTAGCTCGCATGCTAACTAACAGCAAAATAAGAGGGCGGGCAGACGGGCTGGCGACCCAGCGCTGGCGCACGCGGGAATTATGCTGAGTGGGTACTTTGCCGGATTGGGCCTGAAAAACGCCCTTCCATGACAGTGGGGAGGATCAGGATCGCGTTGGTCACTTGACGGTCGGCAAGCCTCGGAGGTGGTCTGGGTACCATCGCTGACGGTAAACCCTAGGTGACGGGGCACTCGGAGAGCACCGGTGCAGACGCCGTCGGGGAAGTTGAAGTGCCCGGGTTGCCCGCGAGTGACGCCGTAGGGGAGAGCGAAGTCACTCAACTCCGTTATCGCAGCTTATTGGGAAACTGGAACCCGCCCCAATCCACCGGTGTCGGTCCGATGCTGACTTTCAACCCAGAGTCCTTAGGTTAACGCTTGTGGGCCGTTAGCCTGGACTTCGTTATTTCGCCCCTTTGGGGCTCACCTGCCCACGCTCTCCCACGGCGGAGAGGGAAAGCCGATTACGCGCGCAGGCGCGTAAAAACTCTGTTTTCCTTCATCCTCCTCTACACGGCCGCCGATAAACGAAGCGGGGGAGTGTCGGGGGCACTGCGAGGGGGCCAAGGACAGGAAACAGGACACGGGACCTGACACCCCTTCTCCCCCCAACAGGATGGCGTCCGCGACGTCTTTCATCGGTTTGCGGCGCTGCCGGTTTTCGCGCTGCAAGGTGAGGTACGCTTCTTCTTCGGTGAGTTTCAGGTCGCGCTGGAGGATAGCCCCAGAGCCGTCCGTCGGACGTTGACAAATGGTCCGAAAATCGGGTAGGTTGTTGCTATTGGCAAATGTATATCAAAGGAGGTGTGCCCTATGGGACGCACTACGGCACGACAGCAACCAACTCCTTTTCTTGCCCCTCAGAACGTCGAGCTGAAGCAACCTATCACTACTGAAGATGGCCAAACAGCGAACACTCAACATGAAAATTCTTTTCCTGCCGCTCAGAAGCTTGAGCCGAAGCGACCGACCACAATCGAAGAGGAAGTGAGACTCCGAGCGTATGAACTCTACCTCGAACGGGGCGCAATCCCAGGCGACGAAGTTCGTGACTGGCTCCAAGCAGAACGGGAACTCCTGACGAATTAACGGAAGGACAGCGTACTCGGAAAGACCATCACGTAGTCAGCGAGCAGGCCGCCATCCACCTCGGGACACTTTCACGGCTTAGTGTCGGCTGGCCGCCCAACACTCCCCCGGGAAGCCATGTAAGGCTCAGGGCGTTTTGCTTTCTAATGCAATAGACCTAACACGCACCGTAGAGTTCGGGCACTGACCGGTTAGCTTCAGAGGGACGTTGGCTTGGCGCTGAAAATTCGACGCTAGCGACCTCAATATCTCGTAGCCGGAATCTCGGCAAAGGGAGGGGAATATGATTTCATCTGCGGAGGGGTTGAGAATACTGGACCATTGGAAAACGCAAAAGACACCATTGTGGCTGGCCATTCGTAATTGCGATGAAATGGAGGGACCCGAGGTAAGGATTGTGGACGTCTCGCCGGACCCGGCAGGAGTTGTTTTTGACCTGGGGGGCGGTGGAGATTTAGAGCCCCTGGACCTCAAGGAGGCAGAGATTGACAAGGCTGACAGTGCCGCAGCCCCGTTTCCTGGTGCTGTAACCAAACGCTTCGGCTTCTTCCTTAATCTATCTTTGGCGGACGGAAGACAGTTTGTACTGGCTCAGCGGGTCCAATGAGGCTTTTGGATTGCCATGCCCCGGTAGCCGGATGCCGCCAGCGCCATGACCGTGAGCAGAAGCCTCTCGCGGTTCTCATCACCGGAGTCGTTGGGAATGTCTCGGATGGACTCCCGACCAGCATCCGGCATACTGATGCTGGCAAGATTGCTGGGGGGCTTCGCGCATTTGGCGTGGTGGTCGAGGAAGGACCACTGGGCGGTTTTGGCGTCAATCCAAGCGCCTTCGCGCAGGTGGCTCATCCCCATGTCATCATCCTTTCGGCTTCCGCCCGTTCCCGCTGCTTCTTGATGCTGAAGACTGCGAACGCCACGAGTGCGGCTGCTATCACCATCCATATTCGTGACCGCATTTGTACGCCTCCTTGGAACGGCTAGGCTGTGGGAGTGAACACGATGCTGTGACACTCCGCAAGCTTTCATGATGGTATCATGCGGCTGACCCTTAGAAGTCCCAATCATCCTTCTCCTGCTTCCTGCCAAAAATATTACTGCCAAAAATATTACTTGACAGGGGATTTTCAGTAATCTAGCGTGCGGACCCGCCGGCAGGACTACACCTCGGGGTCCGTGGTGATAATATCCACCGTCGGCTACTCAGTTGTATATGAGCTAAGAAAGACCCCGAGAGTTGCAAGGCGGTGAGGTAATACATCACCGCCATGACCGAGGTCAGCATGCCTGGGACCGGGCACGCCATGGCGTGCACAGCGCTAGCGAATTCTTGTCCGAAGGGTTAGAATCTGCGCTGTCCCGTGTTGGGACGGCTATATGGAAGAACGCAAAATACAGCGGCAGCTCTGGGTGAGAGCTGACGCGTGCCCTACTGACCGCGGGTCTTGCCGGCAGCGAAGAACACCGCCGGAACGGCAGCGCTGCAAGGAGAGAACACCATGCGTGGCAAGCACCTGGTTTTGTTAGGCACGGCATCAATTCCTTTTGCTCTAGTCATCCTGCTTTCAGGACCGACGCGATTAATCAAGGGCGCGCCGTTGTCCGACGCGGCGGGTCCGGGCAACCTTCAGACGGATCAAATTCCCTGGGACAGAGTCCCCCAGGAGAGCCGCGCCTGCCTGAAATGCCACGTCGATAAAGGGATCACCGGCAGCGCCATTCGTGATTGGCAGTTGAGCAAACACTTTGCCACGGGCGTGGGGTGTGCCGCTTGTCACTTACCTATCAAAGACGCGGCAGGCGCGATAATCAATTCAACCACGGCTTGCGAGGACAAACGTGTCCGGCGGCGGGTTTCTCCCCGCAATTGCGCAGCCTGCCACACGCCGCAGTTCCAGCAGTTTCCCTCCGGGAAGCACGCGGTGGCGTGGGTAGCCATGATGGCCGCGCTCACCACCCCCGAGCAATCCAAGGCCGTTGTCGAGCCCGAGAAACTTTGCGGCGCCTGCCACGGGATCGGGCGGGATGAAGGCAAGTGCGATTCCTGCCACACGCGCCATTTGTTTTCTGCGGCGGAAGCCCGGCGACCTCAAGCCTGCATGACCTGCCACATGGGCCCCATCCATCCGCAGTGGGAGATGTTCGCCACCTCGAAGCATGGCATGATCTACGCGGTGGAGGGTGCAGGTTGGAATTGGAGTTCCCCGCTTGCGGACTGGTTCAAGAATCCCGCTCAGGCCTCCGCCAACCGCCCGCGTTCTCCGGTTTGCGCAACCTGCCACATGCCGAATGGCGATCACGCGGTGCGTACTGCATGGGGACAACAGGCCCTGCGGTTACCGGAGAATGACCCGGAGTGGCTTCAGTACCGGCAGAAAATACTGATCGGCCTGGGCCTGCTGACTCTTGATGGCGAACCCACAGCGCACCTCGATGTGGTGAAGGTGGGCAAGGTGGCGCGCCTGTCCGCGGAAGGATGGCAGGCAGAGCGCGACCGGATGGTTAACGTCTGCGCGCAATGCCACGCGCGCTCATTCGCCCAGCAGAACCTCGAGGCCGCAGATTCCATCCTCAAGGCCTCCGACAAACTGGTGGCAGAAGCCGTCGACATCGTTGAGGGTCTCTACCGCGATGGGATCCTGGAGCGACCCAAGGATCGGCCGCCGGTCCTTGACCTGCTGCAGTTTTATGACGCGAGATATCCTATCCAACAAAAACTCTACGTGATGTTCCATAAGCACCGCATGCTGACCTTTGAGGGCGCGTTCCACATGAACCCTGATTACCAGTTCAGGTATGGCTGGGCAGAGTTGGAGCAGGACTTGGCAGAAATCCGTGCGGAGTCCCAGCAGCTTCGCGCCGCGCATGCGAAATCCGCTGGCGGAGGGTAGGTAGAAATCTCGACATAGATGTGTTCATTGGTTCCTTACGCAGCCTTCGCCAGCTTGGTTCTCTCGCGAACCTGCTCTCCAAGGTCTGCGGCTTGCTATTGCCGTCATTCCGCGCGCAACCTCATTAGGGGCTCACATCCTTCAGAGTTATTGGCCAATTTCTACTGCTTCCCGGCCGCTCTGCGCCGTCTCCCGGTCATCAGATAGATATTCGCCCGCGGCTCAAAGAGAGGATCGGGCGAGGCCTCGATGCCATCCACTCGAGGGATGGGATCAAAGATGATCTGCTGCTGTTCCCTGGCGTTGTCCGGAGTAATCCCCTTCAAACTGATTTCGCCGATCGTAATTTGAGGACGATCCTGTGGCCAGCGGACAGTGGAATCATCAACGGTGTCACCGTCCTCGGCCAACTGTACGACGATATGAAACTTGATGGGTTCCTTCGCGAGCCGCTCTTTGATCTCGTCGAAGAGGAAGTTTGGACTCCGCGCGGCCGCTCCGGCCTCGTCCAGATATTCATTGCCGGCGAACGGCAGCACCCGATAGCGCCCGTAGCGGCTCACGCCGTGCGCGTTGGTAAACTTGAATGCGGATACCGCGAAAAACGACTCCTTGGCAAAGCTGGTCGGGATCGGCTTGGGAGTCTGCACAAATCGCAAAGCCGCGGGATGGGCGCCAAGGAACTGCTCAATGGCATTGGGGTGCGGCCCCGCAGGATCCGTGGCAAGCAACGCGTTGAGGAAGTCCAGGAATTCTTTCGCCGTGTGCGTTGGGAAGGAGTCGACCGAATGGGCGACGATGTCGGTATGAACATGCTCGGCAAGGTGGAAGCGAATCGCGCAGCCGCGAGGGCTCGCACCCTGAGGGTCGTTATCGGGAACGGTCGGAATTCCTGCGAAGTCCGAAAAGCGCACCGTCACCGGGGTGGAATTTTGCTGGAGATGGGGCGCGCGGGTAAGCGAGGCGGCTTCTGACATAGGCGTAAACACGCCTGTCAGCAGGATGCCTTTCGCGTGAGCGGGTCTGAACCCAGGATGAATACCACCATCTGCTTTGTCAAATCCTTCAATAATGTCATGGCTAAGGGTCAACAGTTTTTCGTCCGTGGTCAGTGGCATGGCTGGTTTTCTCCGTTTAGTGGATTTGGCCCGCCTAATATTGTACCTGCTCGGCCGCCGGTTTATAAAGCAGCAATTCCCCGGTGAGCAGACGAGATGGCTACCCGCGATTTACCCGCTGCAGTTCCACTCTGGCACAAACTTGCCGAGAGTTCTCCGCAAGGAGTGTAGAGCATGGCAGGAGATTTTCACTCGCGTGGCGTTTGGCGGATACTTCGCCCTATATGTAGGCGACCGGAGGGGTAGCGTGGAGCTTGAGGAGCAGCTCCGCGCTAATGTCTGCGAGCACCTGGTCGTGTCGCCGAACCGTGGATGTAGTCTAAGTGTCAATCTGCGCGCGTTGCAGCTTGTCGCTGTAATCCACGTAAATGGATTTCCACTCGGAGTAGAAATCCAGGGCGGCGGTGGCGGCTTCGCGGTGGCCGTTGCCGGTCTGTTTAGTCCCTCCGAAAGGCAAGTGAGTTTCCGCGCCGATGGTGGGAGCGTTCACGTAGAAGATGCCGGTTTCCATTTCCCGCATGGCGGTGAAGGCATTGTTCACATTGCGGGTATAGAGGGAGGAAGAAAGGCCGTAGGCGACGCCGTTGCCGATCTCAATGGCTTGGTCCAGGTTATCGCAAGGGATGACGGAGACGACGGGACCGAAGATCTCCTCCTGGGCGATGCGCATGTGGGGATCGCAATCGCCGAAAATGGTGGGAGCGTAAAACCAGCCGTGGTCGAAGTCGCCGCCGGTAAGCCGTTCGCCGCCGCACAGAAGCTTGGCGCCCTCATTCTTTCCCACCTCGACATAGGATTCCACCGTATGCCGCTGGGCTTCGTTGATGAGCGGCCCCACCTGCACGGTCGCGTCCAGGCCGTTCCCGACTTTCAGCGCGCGGGTGCGGGTTACGAAGCGATCGACGAATTCCCTGTAAACGCCTTTCTGCACCACTACGCGGCTGGTGGCGGTGCAGCGCTGGCCGGTGGTTCCGAAGCCACCCCAAAGCGCGCCCTCGACGGCGAGGTCCAGATTGGCGTCATCCAGCACCATGATGACGTTTTTGCCGCCCATTTCCAGGCAGCAGTGCTTGAAGGTTGACGCGCAAGCTTGGGAAACCGTGCGGCCAATCTCCGTCGAGCCGGTAAAGGAAACCGCGCGCACATCGTGGTGCCGCACCAAGGGGTTCCCCACATCGCCGCCGGTGCCCGTCACCAGATTCACCACCCCGCGAGGCAAGCCCGCTTCCTCCAGTACCTGCACGAGGTTGTAGGCGGAAAGCGGCGTGTCCGTGGCGGGTTTCAGTACCACGGTATTGCCGCAGATCAGCGCCGGCATGATCTTCCAGGAGGGAATCGCCATGGGGAAATTCCACGGGGTGATCAGCCCGCAAAGGCCGATGGGGCTGCGCACCGTCATGCAGAATTTGTTCGGGAGTTCGGAGGTGGTGGTCTGCCCGAACAGCCGCCGCCCCTCGCCGGCCATGTAAAACGTCATGTCGATGGCTTCCTGCACGTCGCCGCGGGTTTCCTCCAGCACTTTGCCCATCTCGCGGGTCATGGCTTCCGCAAAGTTCTCTTTACCTTCTTGGAGCATGGTGGCGGCGCGATACAGGAATTCCCCGCGCTTGGGTGGCGGCGTGTTCTTCCACGATTTATAAGCTTGTTGGGCCGCAGCGACCGCCGCGTCCACGTCCTCGGGTCCGGATTTTTGGAACAATCCGATCAGGTCATTCCGATTGGCGGGATTTACATTCTCAAACGTTCTGTTGGTGGACGAAGCCACCCACTGACCATCAATGAAATTCGTATAGATTTTTGGTGGAGTCATAGTAGGAGTGCTCCCGGAGCTCTGGGCGGTTCATTCCCCAACCGCGCGAGCGGATTTTGCCCAATCGTTCGGCGAAGGTGATTGAATATAACAAACCACCGGAGGGAAGGGAAGCGGGGGCCGTTGATGGGTACCCGACATAGAAGTTGAAGATGCAGGTTCTTCTCCGGCTCGCGGTTGCATTTGGAGACAGTCAGGTGTATCTTTTTGGTCGGGCCGAAACCCAAAATGGAAATTTACGATAACGATCCACTGGCCAACTCTTCTAGGGCATAGATGGCAGCGAATGGTGCAAGCATGTTCGGTGCGCATCCATAGCGTGTCGCGCGGAGTTGTTCTTTAGATCCGCGGTTCGTCTCCAAATGGCCGCAAAAGGCCGCGGACCTAAAGAAGCAGGTGTGCGCTACGCGTGCTCCACTCGGGCTCGACGCCCGACCGGGCAGCTTGGGAGAGGCGGAGTGGCGGAAAACGACTCTGGCACGGCAGCAAGCCAGTTGTGTCCATGGCGGAGTGAGCGCAGGATGCCCGCGATGGTTCCAGCGGCTTCGAGGAGGAACTCGAGATGGCGGAGAACACAGCCAGTTTACTTTGCTATGCCGGCGGGTGGATTACCGGGTTGCTCTTCCTTCTGACAGACAAGCGGCCCGCAGTACGCTTCCATGCGATGCAATCGGCGGTAGTGTTCGGCGCCCTGAATTTCGTTTGTCTGATTGTGTTCCTCACATTCGAATCGGCGCTGATCCTATTCCCCATCGGCCTGCTGGTGTTGGCGATATGGGTGTTTCTCATGTTCAAGGCTTATCAAGGGCAAGGGTTCCAGATCCCTGTTGTGGGGGACGTTGCCAAGTCCTTAGTGGTTCTTTTTGACAAGCTCCTTCCTCCGCCGCCGCAAGAATGGCCGCAAGAATCGGCGGCACCCCCTTCAGGGCCGGCTGCGACGGTCACGCCGCGCACCCCGGATGCCCCATTTGATCCGGCCAGAGGCAGGTTGACGATCCAACTCATCGACCAAATCGGCTACTGGCGCGTGGAGGATGTAACAAAGGCGTTCGGGCCTCCGATTAAGCGCATGCCCGACGAGGCAGCCATGACGGAGGCGTTCACCTATACCTATCCAGGTTCCGTGGGTCGTCCGTACGAGATAACGCTGATATTTGACCGATCTCAGTTGCTTGCGGGTGTAACTATCGCGCCGCACGATTTGAGTTCGGCGGAGGTTGTGATAGCTGTCGGCGAAAAGCCCAGCGCCACTGTAACTCTACCCGACGGCAGGCAGACACGCGACTTCGCACCACTCCAGCATGCCCTTCACGTACACCCGTCGGGTGCCGTCATCCTGATCTTGTTTTACGGGCAGCAGGCAAAGGCGATTTTCCCGAAGTGGGAGACCTGGACCACGCACCTTCCCTGAGGCCAATACTGTTCAGTTAGCGATGGTCATGAAATGGGCGTTCTCATTGCGGGCGAAGCCCGCCTTGGACTGCGGCGGCTCGACGCCGCCTTGAAATAACGCCGAGGACGACGACCAAGGCGGCGTCGAGCCGCCGCAGTCCAAGGCGCTTCGCGCATGTCCATATGAAGACAGCCGCTAAGTGAACAGTGTTGTCCCTAAGGCCGCGCAAGTCCTCTTATGATCCATCGCTTTTCGTGAGTCTGCTAATCGAATGGAACATAGGACGGGGATGAGCAGGCGTGCCCCTGACCTGTTCTGTAGGTCCGCGGCTCTTCCCCTATGGCGAAGAAAAGCCGCGGACCTACAAAGCAGGTCTGCTACCAATGCTTAGGGACGCAACCGCCCCGCTAGATTGTTTTCGGTGAATCGGGCTTGCCGGGCGACGAAATCAGATTTGACTGACCCGCCAGAGCTTTTGTCAAAGTAGCGGCCAGGCCGTGCAAGGCGCTGCCGCCACCTGAGTGGAAGGCTTTGGCCTATGCGGGCGAGACGCCCACGCTACGCCTGAGACATCTCGGCATGCTCGTCTTTGACGAAGCCCCGCGCCAGCGCCGGTAATTCTCGCCCACTTGCCCCGACTCTGTTAATCTAACCAAATCGAACCTAGCGCGGCCGAGCCGCGACCCAGAGGCGGATATCCGTGTTCTCTCTGCTTTTCAAGCCTTCAACACAGAGCGCACGGAGTAACTCAGTAACCTCTGTGTTGAGGCTGTTCCGAGCACGAAGGTCACAAGGCACAACGCCATGAACAAGCGCCTACCCTTGCTGTTTCGCCACATCATGTACAACTTGCGGGGCGGTTTTCTGGTGCGCCCGCTGATCATTGCCGTGTCGCTGGGCTGCGCCGGCGCGGTGCTCTCCTGGCTGGAGGAGAGCGAACCCGCGCTGAGCGCCTGGGTTCCTGCGGTCCTTTTCCCCTCGCATTCTGACCCGCAAGTGGCGCAGGTGATTCTGGGAGGCATCGCGGCCTCCATCATGACGGTGGTGTCAATCGTTTTCGCCATTCTCCTGATGACGCTCACCCTTGCGTCGATGCAATTCTCGCCTCGCATCATCGTGAGCTTTGTCCGTGACCGGGTGACGCAGTGGACGCTCGGCATCTTCCTCGGCACCTTCTGTTATTGCCTGGCGGCGCTTCCGGCGGCGCGTTCGACGCCCAAACCCTTTGCCCCCGTCCTCACCGTCCTCGGCGCCATGCTGCTCTCGCTCATTTGCGTGGGGGGGCTCCTCTACTTTATCCATCACATCTCGCAGGCCATCAACGTCAACCAAATCGTCGACCGGATCGCCAGCGAGACGGTGGCCATGATCGATGAGATGATGCCTCACCCGCGCCGGTATCCGCGCGTGGCCGACAATGGCCCCATCGATACGAGTACTTGGGAAACCACCGTTCTGTGCGAGACCTCCGGTTACATCCGCTTTATCGATACGCAGCGCATGGTGGCCACGGCGAAATCACGCAGCGTGAAGGTCCAGGTCTTACGACGAGTGGGCCAGTTCGTTCCCGAGGGCGTCCCACTTCTGAGGGTGTATAAAGGCGAGCGGCTGTTGGCGGCAGGAATCATTGAGCTTCGCAACGCGTTCGACTTTGGCCCCTCGCGAACCCTGCAGCAGGACATCGAATTTGGCGTCTTGCAGATCGTGGACATTGCGCTCAAGGCTATTTCCCCTGCCGTCAATGACCCCAGCACGGCGATTAGCTGCGTGGACCAACTCAGCCGCGTGTTGATTCGCTTTGCCTCCCGGGAAGTGACTTCGTCGCTGCTTTGTGATCCGCCCGGCGTGGTGCGCGTCAGCGTGATGTGGACCAACCTCGGGCGCATGCTGGATTCGGCGTTCGAGCAGATCCGCCTGTATTCGCAGACCGATCTCGCCGTGAGCCTGCGAATGATGCGCGCCCTCACCGACATTGCCGTGACCCTACCGGACCCGGAAGACCGCCGCACGCTGGTTGAGCGGGGAAAGCGAATTGTGGAGGGCTGCGCAGAGAAATTGGGTGAGCGAGAAATGAAGGAATTGCGCGTTCGCTTAGCGAGCCTGGAAAAGCACTTGGTTGCTACCCCCCAACAGTTCGCGGCGAAATGATGAAGTCCCGCGGTCGCCGGAGCGCGGCCCATCAAATTCCCTCGACGAAGCTGTGACCACGTGCATTCACATGTATGTTGCACACCCATGCGCTCATCTTTGCTGTGCTACCGGCCCCGATTCTGGTAATCTAGCGCCGCAAAACGAAAGGACGTTATTCCCGGAGGTTCGTCATCATGAAAAGGCGAGAATTCCTCTCTACCACGTTAGCGGTAGCTGCGGCCGGATTGGCGCCGCGTTCCGCGCGCGCGTCCAACGGTTTCGTGGAAGTTATGCTCGACGAGCCCATCGGCACGATCGCGCCGGAACTTCATGGCCAGTTTACTGAACACATCGGCGCGGTGATTTACGATGGTATTTGGGTGGGGGAGAATTCCAAGATTCCCAACGTGGGCGGCATCCGCAAAGCGCTGGTGGACCACCTGCGCCAGTTGCGCGTGCCGGTGATTCGCTGGCCGGGGGGCTGCTTTGCTGACAGCTACAACTGGCGCGACGGCGTCGGCCCGCGCGCGCAGCGCCCGGTGCGCACCAATTTTTGGGATAACGTCCCGCAACTGTGCAAGGCTCCCGACGGCCCGCAGAAATACGATCCCAATACTTTTGGTACGGCGGAATTCATGCGCTTCTGCCAGCTTGCCGGCGCCAAACCCTACGTGGCCGCCAACGTCCGCAGCCTGACCCCGCACGATTTCGATGAATGGGTGGAGTATTGCAACTCGCCCGCGGGTAGCACCACGCTGGCCCAAACGCGTGCCGGCGACGGCAGCCGCGAACCCTACAACGTGACTTATTGGGGAATCGGCAACGAGTCCTGGGGCTGCGGCGGCGACTTCCGGCCGGAAGAGTACGCTGTCGAGTTTCGCCGCTTCACCTCCTGGGTTCCCGACTACGGACTGAAGCTGCGGTTCATCGGGTCCGGGCCCGGCGCGGATATGCGCGATCCCCAGGTTTCGTGGACGCGTGGTTTCCTGGAAAACCTGGTGGCCAAGAGCCCGCAGTTGCTTGACCGGCTCTACGGCTTATCGATGCACTATTACTGCTGGACCACGGGCAAAGGCGACTCCCTGGAATATACCTCCGACGAGTGGTACCAGATGTTGTCGCAGGCTGACTTCATGGACTCGCTGGTGCCTCAGCACTGGCTGGCCATGAGCGATTATGACCGGGAGCACAAGGTCAAGCTGGTGGTGGACGAATGGGGCGCCTGGCACCGTACCACGCCCCTCGGACCGGCGTTCCTGTTCAACTATGTTCCCTCCCTGCGGGATGCCCTGGTGTCCGCCCTTACGCTCGACATCTTCAATCGCCACGCGGAAAAGCTGGCGATGTGCGACGACGCCCAGTTGGTGAACAACATCAATACACTCTTCCTGGCCATGGAGGACCGCTTCGTCCCGACCACGATTTTCCACGTCTTCGACATGTACAAATCACACCAGGGCGGAACCTCGCTACGTTTTGCTTGCGATGCCCCTGAGATTTCCTTCGGTCAAGGGAAGCGGCTCTGGGGGCTTGCGGGGTCGGCCTCGTTGCACGGGAAAACGCTGGTGGTAACCGTCGTGAATCCCCACGTGAGCGAACCATGCATGGCGGAAATATCGCTGCGCGGGGGCGAGGCAAAGTCCGCGCAGGTTACCGTGCTCACCGCGCCTGACATTCACGCGCACGATGACTTTGATAATCCTAACGCCGTGGTGCCCAAAACCGAACCGGCCAGCGTTTCAGGGCCGCGCTTCACCTGGACCTTTAAGCCAGCGTCGGCGACCAAGCTGGAAATTGAATTGGCCTGATGGGGTTGGGAGAGATGCTTTGAGCAGGCGTAGCGTATGTTCCACCTGCGCCTATTGATTTGCCTCCCCTGCGGGGAGGGGGTGTAGGGAGCAGAAAGAGCGAGCGCCTGTTGCAGCAGGTGAATAGATGAGAATCAGAATCCGGCAAGCTTTCGCAATCGGGATGTTCCTGGCGGCGCAGGCGGCATTCGCCCAGGTACTTGTCGTGGTAAAGACGGAAGCGGGGTTGGTGGCCGGCTCGGGGAGTGACATTCACGTCTGGAAGGGCATTCCTTATGCGCAACCCCCCACGGGCGATTTGCGGTGGAAGGCGCCGCAGCCGCCGCTCGCCTGGCAGGGCATCCGTCATGCGCTGGAATTTGGTCCGATGTGCCCTCAAGGCAACCCTGGCCAATTGAAACCGGACATGAGTGAGGATTGCCTGAATCTCAACGTCTG
Source organism: uncultured Acidobacteriota bacterium (assembly GCA_963825395.1). GTDB lineage: Bacteria > Acidobacteriota > Terriglobia > UBA7540 > UBA7540 > Bog-366. The sequence goes on from CAWGTQ010000085.1 coordinate 19,356, forward strand.
GTCAGGAGCGAAAGCGGGCGAGAAGCAGCCCGTGTTCGTCTGGATTCATGGCGGCGGGTTCATGGGCGGGTCAGGGCGCATCAATGGCGAGCCCCTGGCGAATCTGGGAATCGTCCTGGTATCGATCAATTACCGGCTGGGAGTGCTGGGGTTCCTGGCGCATCCCGACCTCACGCGGGAGTCTCCGCATCATGCCTCCGGAAACTACGGGCTGATGGATCAAATTGCCGCGCTGCATTGGGTGCAGAATAATATCGCCGCCTTCGGGGGCGACCCGGAGCGGGTGACGATTGGCGGCAGTTCCGCGGGCGGAACGAGTATTGGATACCTGCTGGCTTCTCCCCTGGCGAAGGGTCTATTCCAAGGGGCCATGCTCGATAGCGCCAGCCGCCTTTTCCTGCCGGACCCCGGCCTGAGCAAGACTCGCGACGGGTTGACGCCGATGGAGCAGGTGGGACTTAAAATCGCGCCCCACATTCAGGAATTGCGCGCCCTCAGTACCGCCGACGTCATCAAGCGCGCCGCGCAGGTTACCGATGAATTGTACGGTGAGGGTGGCCGCGGCAGGATCGGGCTGAAGCCGGAGAGCCGTGTGCACATGACGGTCACGCACGACGCTCCTTGGTGGGCCTTTACCGACGGCTACGTGATGCCCGATGATTTGCACCGGATGTTTGCCTCCGGACAGTTTAATCACGTTGCCTGCATGATTGGCACCTGCAAAGATGAGGGCCTGGTCTTTACGCTCAAAATGCCGGACTTGACGGTGGAGGGATACCACGACTATCTGCAGAAATACTATCCGGCCGTCAGCGCCAAGATGTTTGCGATGTATCCAGGAACTACGCCCGAAGAGATTCGCTCCGCCATTACGCAAACCATTACGGATTTCATGTTCCTATACGGAAGCATGCGCGTAGCGGAGTATGAGTCCGCCAGCCGGCGAGCCCGTCTACGTCGAGCGCTTTGTTCGCGTGCCGCCGGGAGCGCTGGGCGCATTGCACGGTGCGGATGGCGAGTACTTTCTGGGGGCGGTGAAGAGCCGGGCGAGGAGAAATATGATGGGCGAGGATGAAAGGCTTTCCGCCGACATGATGCGATGCCTCGCCGCATTCGTGAAAACCTTCGATCCCAATTTGCCGGAACCTTCGCCGGAGTGGCCCACCTGGACGCCCAAGCACCCACAGTACCTGGAGATCGGGGACGAGATGCAGTCCCGTTCCTTCCGAAACCAGGCGATCATTAATTTGTTCCGCAGGCAGTTGGGGCAGTAGCACGCCCAGCCGTGGCGCGAGAGTAGAACGTGGCCCCGGGCGTGAGCCGCATGAGCGTTAACCTAAGCACTCGGGGTTGAAGGTCAGCATCGGACCGACACCGGCGGATTGAGGCGGGTTCCAGTTTCCCAATCGGCGGCGATAGCGGAGTTGAGTGACTTCGCTCTCCCCTACGGCGTCACTCGCGGGCAACCCGGGCACATCAACTTCCCCGATGGCGTCTGGACCGGAATAGCTTCCGAGTGCCCGTCCAGGCTTGACGATTAGGGATGAAATGCGGAGCATATTTATTATTTGACGACGGTTCGACCAAGTGAGCGTTGATTCGGCAAACCCTGTGCTGCCACATCGAACCTGTCGGGTATTACCAGGGATGATTGCACGCGCCAGTACCGAAGGCGCCTGGCCACCACAATAGGGCGCCGCGCGGTTGTCTCGTAGGTCAACTGGGCATAGAATTCTTGACGCTGTGGAGCCGCTGAATGAAGCGCGCCCTCATTTTCACTAAAGAATCCGACTTTAGGGCTTGGTTCGAACAGAACCTGGAGCGTGTTGGCGTCAAGAGGATTATTCTGTCACAGGAGGTCTGTCCCGACTATGTGGCCGAGATGAGCGACGGCCGGATTGCGAGAATTGAGGCTGAGCTGTTCGCAATCAACTTTCGGTATCACCGCCACAGTCACGACAAGGTTGACTACATCCTTGCTTGTTACTCCAGTGCCGACGAAGTAGACGGGGTACCAGTCATTGCGGTCCATAAGTTTTGGGTCTGGGGCCCGGATACGATCGACACCCATGCCGTCCAAGACACACCGTTGACAGAGCCGGAATTGGGCCTGCTCGCAAAGTTGGAAATGACCGGAGGATTGTCGGTTACGGCGCTGGGAACTGGCTCATTCGCCGGGGATCAAGAAATCTGGATGCGTTTTCCGCCGGAGAGAATCCGCGAGCTTCCCCGGGGAGCGGACGATACCATTCTCACGCTAATGCCCGCCAAGGCTAAGAAATTCATCAGGAAGTACCACCATGCCCTAATCGGTGCAGGTCTTTCGCGCGACGGGGTTGAAGCAATCGAAGGTCTTAGCAAACGCGGGCTTATCGGCTACCGGCCTTTGGCTTTCATAGCGGCCCTCATGGATGGCGGTTTGGTCGACCATCCTGCTTGGCTTCCGATCGAGCTGTATTCGAGACCTGAAGCTTGGCAGCGCTATGGAACTCAGATCAGGTCTCGGTTGTTTCCACGCAAATCCACGAAGGAAAATGCGTAGCCCAAAGGGATTGCATTGTCTGATGGGGAAGCATTCTTTTGCCCTTCGTTGCCAGCTATTCGTACTCGCGTTGGGGAAAACCCGCTGACAGGTGCTGCGTTTCATCGATTGTGCCCGTGGTTCGAAGCCTGTATCGGGGAAGACATGTGAAATCCGGTGCCTGTCCCCGGCATTCAAGCCGCGTAGTACCTATTGAAGGATCTTTGCGCGATCTGGAGGGCTCGGGCGTATCTCTCTTTTGCACCGGCGAACAGCCCAGCCTTAAGTGGCGCCCAATCATCACCCGCGTCCGCCGCTTCTTTTGTGACTCGTTCGAGCACACTCCCTTTTCCAGAGTGCCAGCGTCCGATCGGTGTCCAACCCTGCGCCATTTCCGGTGCGATGTCCGCGTAAGCGAGCGCGAGGAAGTGTTCGAAACGATCAAACGCATCCTCGTAGTCCCTGTCCTGAGGCAACAGTCGCCGAAAGGGGTCGCGGAGCGTTTGGGCAAGTCGATGGCTGGCCCCATAGACCTCCCTCACTTGAAAGATTTCCCTGAACATGTTGCTGGGAATCTCGTTGAGCATCTTCGTGGGATTGACCAGGACCAATAGCCGCCTCTCGCCGCTGCCGATATCGGAAACGGCTGCTGAAGTGAGTAACTTAACCAGAGTAGAGTACTGTCGGTGGCTCGTGGCTGCCACGCCTCCCGCATAAAGAAGGAGTAACGCGGGATATCTTCTCAATCCATACCAGAATCCTGTAAATGGAGAGGGAAAGTCCATTGGGGGGTTGGCGATACGCTCCAAGCACTTCCACCAAAGGTCTTCGTGCTCCTTTCCTGCCCAATAGCACCCGGTGACAAAAAGGCTAACTAGGACCTCGCAATCCGCCTCGTAACGCTTGAATCTCGCAACAATATGGGGGGCGTCGACGGGAGGAACATAGCCGGGAGTCCTCTCGCTGACCGGGTAGTTCCTCTCAACTAAACGTTCGTATAGGTGCTCCGTTTCCCCACCGACGAGATCGTTGAGCCGCATTTCCGCGTGACTTTCTTGCAGACACCTTTTGAGCGTCGACACCGCGACTTTAGCCTCAAGGGGATGGGGTCTGCTGATCTCCTCGAGGGAGAACACCTTCGCGCTCAATTCGCTAAAGAAAGCGTCGGCGCCTTTGATCTCGATGACTTCCGCCTGTCTCAATCGCACCAGACGCATCGACTCGTCGGTAAGTGGGCCAGTTCGCGTCCAAAATGTTGTGAAACGATGTCCTTTGCACCTTTCAAGGGCGTTCCTCATTGCGACGTCCCACGTCGCGGACCAACCGCAGACAACCAAGCCGAACTCGTCGAAAATTCTGTCGAGCAATCGATCCAGGGGTTCGTCGTAATGGCTTAACTCCTCGGCGGTGTTTTTGAGCCGTGCGTCAAGGTAGTCGCCATGTGCTTTGACGATCAGCGCGTCGGCGTGGCTTAGGGGCGGAGCCCCTTCGACTGCGTCCTGCGTGCTTATGATGACCGGCTCAATCCCAAGACCCCTCAGTGCATCCTCGATGAGATGGTCAAAGTTTGTAGTAATTATGACGCGGATGTATCCCTTGGAAACCAGTTCTGCAATACGCTTGTGCCCCTGTGCCGGGACTTTCTCTCCCCGTAAACGTTGCTCTTCAGAGGCTTCAAAGTATCCCCGCAGGATGGCCCGGCGGTCCGCGGGTGTTTTGCCGACTCCCTTTAGCAGTCGAGCGTAGTCGGCGTCTTCGCCGAAGGCCGCTTTGTACCAAACCTCAGGGTCGGGTTCGCAATTCTGGCCCTTCATAATTGCCAACTTGCGGGTGAGGTCTAGGGTAACTTCCCAGCCGGTAGGAATCTTAGCTGAGCGCGACACTCCGGACCCGAGAAGCAGCGCGTATATCCCTTTGCTTGCCTGCATTGATATCGCCAACGATAGAACTGGTTCGACTCTCATACTGAGCCCCCTTTAGAAACAGTCGTTGACCTGATAGGTAGCAGAGAAAAATTCTGCGGCGAAGATGATGCCCTCTATTTCTGCTAACTGGCTTGAACCGCAGGGCGCCGAGCATGTGGCGATTTCTTGCAGCCCGATTAGCGCCTCCCTGATTACCGCATTTGTTCCACGTGATTGTAACCCCATTGGCGTTTGACTGCTCACTCAGGAATAACCACGTGGTCAAAAAACGTCCTCGGAGTGAATACGTTCCCCGGAAGTTGAGGGCGTATCGTCGGCCACTCGGAAAGTAAGCTTTGCGTGGTCCGCTGGACGGATTGTTGCCCCGAACGGGGTCGAGGAAATGCCCCTGCTTTGTCGCCTGCGTTTCTTGCCGAACCTGGATTGTCGAGCCGAGGTTCCGGCCGGGTGGCGGCGGACTTGGAAACAACTCATCCTTAGGTTAACGCTTATGGGGCGTGAGCCGGGGGTTCACGAGCCCTCTCCCCCCTCTTCCCGCGGTGTCCATCATGAGATCGTGGTGAAAACGAGCGGGAGGTCGTGGCGAAGAAGCGGTTCGACATTTTAGGTCGTTCCAATGCTTGTGAAAGGCCGGACGACCAGGTCAGCCAATCAATATTCCCCTTCCTGAAGAGCCGGCTCTCTCTCTCCTTCTCAAGGTGAAGCCGACCGCCGATATGCCCCGCCAAGGGACGCATCCACAAAAATCGAAGAAGGCAAAGCAGCGGTCGGCCTACTCACGTCTATTCCATCGACCCTCCCACCTGAAAATTTGAGTCTCGTTTGCTGCGTCGGTCTCTTATATGGTGTCCTCAAAACGCTTTTCGTTTCAGGGTAATCTTCACTTACCAGCGAAATCCCCTAAGAGTTTGCTTCGTCAGGTGTACAGTCCTTCAGGTCGACACGGCGGAAGACCCCCGTCCAAAAGTACTGCATCCCGAGCGCTACGCCGAGGGCGGCCCCTGGAAGGACCTGCGCGGGAATAAATGGTCGGGCCAAAATTGATATCCAGGATGCACGTTTAAGTCTTAAGGAGGGGCCTTGTGGCGCCCCGCCTTATGCTTGTGTGCCAGACCCTACATCGCCCTAACGTAGCGTCATGTCGTGGGGGTTTGATGTATTGACTGTAGCCTATAGATTCGTTTTGCTCTTGACATCGGTGATGATTGGGTGTAGACTAGGTTGCATGGCCAGCGCGGCGTGCTGCAGACCGGGTTCCTGTTTCGGAGTGCGGCGACTCGTCGCCGCTTTCTCTCGCCGCAACTCGGTGCGGCGACATCCCCCGGACGAGTCCGCGGGGGAAAAAACGGGAGCGAGCTCCCGCGCTCCGAAACTTCACTCGGGCGGCGCACTGCCTAAAAGATGTTAAAAATGAAGAGTCCTCCCAATGAGTTATTGAAAACAAAGGGGAGAAAAAAGTGCTCCCAATGAATTGATGAAAACAAAGAGGTTATCGCGTTTTTTGGATAATCTATTGAAGGGAAAGGAGATAGGGCTGAAATCGGATCATCGGTTCAATTGTTTATCCAAAACCAACACGTAATCAGCCGATGGATCGATGAGGCGATGAACCGATGGTCCGATCTCTTCATAATTCTGCCAATCTTGACACCGCGCACCGCCGCCGATAGAATGAGTTGAGGAGTCATCATTCTCGAACTTTTTGATATCTCGTCGGTTAGGTCCAACATGAAGGGACAATTTGACCTACCCAATCGATACCGGGAAATTCTGGTGGCCTTAGTTCGCCAATTCATCGCCAGTGGTTTCCCTGTGGGGTCAAAGGCGCTAGCTGCGCTGATGCCGGTCCCGGTGAGTTCCGCGACGATTCGCTCGGTCCTGGGGGTACTGGAAGATGGCGGCTTCCTGATGCAGCCGCACGTATCGGCAGGGCGTGTTCCGACGGAAAAGGCCTATCGGTTTTACGTGGATCGTGTCGTGACGGGTGTGCGTCTGGGCCCTGAAACGGAGCGGTACATTGACCAGACTTTGCGCCCCAACGGCGATCGGCTGGAGCGGTTGATGGTCAATGCTTCTCGCACCCTTTCTGAGGTTTCACGCAACGTGGGCCTGGTGCTGGCGCCGGCGCTGGAAGAAAAGCTGCTGGAGCACATCAAGTTTATCAACCTTCCTGACCATCGCGTCCTGGTGGTGATCGTATCCAAGCCCGATTTGGTGGAAAATCGCGTCGTTCGTCTGGAGGATACCTTCACGCAGGAGGAGCTTGACCAAGCCGCCAACTTCCTCAACGGGGAGTTCCATGGCTGGTCACTCGGCACTATTCGCCTGGAACTTTTCCATCGCATGGAAGCGGACAAGATCCTCTGCGACCGCCTGCTCAGGAAAGTCGCCACGCTCTTCATGTGGGGCGCGCTCTCGGAAGAGGAGACGGGCGGGCTGATTGTGGACGGCACGGCCAAGATACTTGAGGGCCCCGAATTTGTGGATGCGCAGAAGATCAAACAGTTGGTGAAAACGCTCGAGGAAAAAGCCAAGCTCGCCCGCATCTTGGAAACCTGCCTGCAAACTCCGGAAGCGGGCGTACGCATTCTGATCGGGCGGGAGAATGCCGAGCAACAGATGCACCATTGCACGCTGGTGGTGGCGCCGCTGCAATACCGTAACCGCGCTGTAGGTGCTCTGGGTGTGGTGGGACCCATACGTATGGAGTACGATCGCGCCATAAGTACGGTCGAGTATGTGGCCCATTTATGCAGCCTATTACTCAGCTCCAATTGAGCCTGGTTTCCCCCCTGTAAGGTTTGGCCGCGCGCTCCCGGGGGCGCGCCGAATATCGGATGGTAATGGACCTATGGACAACGAAAGAGACTCGATCATGACTTCCCAATCCGGCGAGGCCGGGGAGAACGAATCTGCTCCTGCGAACGAAGCATCTGCGGCGGCAGTTCCCACCGTACCCGTGGCGGGGTTGGCGGAAGCTTACGAAAAAGCACTGGCCGAGAGTAAGAATCTTTACGAGCGTCTGCTGCGCAAGCAGGCGGAGCTGGAGAATTTCCGCAAACGTACGCAAAAAGAGAAAGAGGAACTGCGCCAGCATGCGGCGGAAGATTTGATTCGTTCCTTGCTCCCCACCCTCGACGGTTTTGAGCGCGCCTTACTGCACCGCGATGAGAGCGTGCCGGCGACTTTTTACCAAGGTCTGGAACTCATTTACCGTGGACTTCACGAGGTGCTGGGCCGCGCCGGACTGGCGCCCATCGACACCGCCGGCCAATTGTTTGACCCCTATCTGCATCAGGCAGTCGAAACTGTGAATGCCCCGGGACGGCGCGAGCATGAGATAGTGGAGGAGTTGCAGCGCGGGTACAGGCTGAAGAACAAGCTCCTTCGCCCGGCGATTGTCAAAGTGGCGGTGGGGGGGGAGTCCGCGCCAGACACGACGGATGAATCGCCGGCTAAGGACACTGGGCAGGATGAAAAATGACAGCGCTTTCCCACCGCCGACCGGCGCCACTAAGGAAACGGCAGAAAACCCGGGGCGCGGGGCCGGGCGCTGCCCGCATGATGATTTTTGGCACAATTGAGGCTATTGATTGAAGCAAAAGCGTGATTATTACGAGGTTTTGGGAGTGGGGCGGGAAGCCTCCGACCCGGAGATCAAGAGCGCCTATCGCCGCCTCGCCATGCAGCACCACCCTGACCGCAATCCCGACAAACAAGAGGAATCGGAAGAGAAGTTTAAAGAAATTACGGAAGCCTACAGTGTGTTGGCCGACCAGCAGAAGCGCGCGGCCTACGACCGCTTCGGTCACGCGGCCGTTGGGGGCGCGGGGGGCGGGGCGCCGGATTTCAACTCCACAATCTTTTCCGATTTCGAAGATATCTTCGGCGATTTGTTTGGTTTCGGTGACGTATTTGGCCGGACCGGCCGCGGACGCAGCCGTAACGCAGGCGGAATTGATCTACGTTACGACCTGGAAATCAGCCTGGAAGAAGCGGCCAAGGGCCTGGAAACCAAAATCAAGATCCCGCGATGGGAGGCTTGTGATAGTTGCGAAGGAACGGGCGCCAAACCGGGAAGCAAGCCCGTGACCTGCCTCACCTGCGGCGGGCGCGGGCAGCTTCGGCACCAGCAGGGATTCTTCACTGTCACTCGCACTTGCCCGCAATGCCAGGGGCTGGGCCAGGTGATTCGCGAGCTGTGCAGCGAGTGCAAGGGCGAAGGCCGCGTAAACACGGAGCGGGTGTTGGACTTGAGGATTCCACCTGGCGTCGACGATGGCACACGCCTGCGGGTAGCCGGCGAGGGTGGTGTGGCCACTCGCGGCAGCGCTCCCGGTGATCTTTACGTCATTCTCAAAATCCGCGAGCACACTTTCTTCGAACGGCGTGGCAACGACCTCTATTACACCATCCCGATTTCCATATCCCAGGCGGCGTTGGGCGCGGATATTGTTGTGCCCACCCTCCGTGGCGAGGAGCGCCTGCGCATCCCCGAGAGCACACAAAGCGGTTCGGTGTTTCGCTTGCACGGATTGGGTATGCCGAGCCTGGAAGGCCGCGGCCATGGCGACCTTTACATCTCGGTCTTCGTTGTCACCCCTACCCGCCTGTCGCGCGATCATCGGCGCTGGCTGGAGATTCTCGCTCCCTTCGTGCGCGTTGATAATCACCCCTTGGAACGTCGCGCTGCCGAGAAAGTCAAAGACGTATTTGGATGATCGGGCGGCTGTTGATGAAATCGGGTGAACAAGAAGCAAAACCGGCCGGGGTGTCCTTTGTTTAGCCGATCACCGGATCACCCGATCACCCGATTGGGCTGGCCGGCGCAGCCAGCGGAAGCCGATCGTAAGCAGGCTGCTGTTGAATCCCATGTTGGGAGGGACGAGGTCGGCGTTCGACATGTGGATAGTTCGCCACTCGAGCACCAAGGCGCGCTGTGGCCGTATAAAGTACTGCAAGCCGAATCCCCCCTGTGGCGAAAACTGGGTTAAGCCATTGACTTCCGGGACGTGCATGCTCAAAGGAGTACGCTGCACGCCGACGCCGGTGTCGAGGAAGGCAACCCAGCGGCCATGCTCCTTGCCATCGAAACGAAAGATCAAGGCGTCACCGGCCAAATAGGCCGCGCTGGGATGAACGGCCCCGCCGAGAATTCCCTCGTCGATAATTTCGAAGCGCCGCACCGGCGAGCGCCGGAAATCTCGTACGATGAAGCCAACTTGGGGCTGGGCGATGAGCATCTGGATGTGCGAAACCTCGTGCCAATCCAAGCCGTACTCCATGGAGTATCCCAACTGCGCGCCGAAATTCCAGTGGCCGCGATTGGCCGAATAAGCTGGCGCCGAAGCGGTGGCGGGCATTGCTGCCTGCGCCTTTGGCAAAGGAGATTGCGCTTGCAAGGGGGAGCGGGCCATGAAGTTGCATCCGGCAAGGAGAGCCCATGCCGCCAACTTGGCAAACGGATTGCGCGAGCTCACCCACATCTCCTTGCGCGTTCGAGTCCTTGTAGTAATTACGGAATCCGATACCCATTTTGTTTGTACACAAACGGTCGCGGAAAAGCAATGGCCGGAAGACCGGTTGCGAGGGGAAGGAATCCCCGGGTGAGGTCGAGCACACGGCAAACTTTAAACGCCGTTGGGCCCGCGGCGGGCCGTTCTACCCTAGTACGCCACGGCGAATTTGTGGTATAAAAATAGGTCGAAGCATCAGCAGGGCCAGGAGCACATCAAATTGGCGGCGGCTGACGAAGGAAAAGAGACGAGTACTGCGCACAAATGGTTTTTCGAGACGCGCTATTGGCTGCGCGACCTTATTCTGTCGGTGCTTTTGGCCTTCATCGTCATTGTCTTTCTCTACCAGCCCGTGCAGGTCGAGGGCACCAGTATGATGCCCCGCCTGGAAAATCACGAACGGATTTTCATAAATAAGTTTCTGTACCGCTTCCGGTCCATCGAGCGAGGCGACGTAGTGGTTTTCCGTTATCCGCTCGATACATCGAAGTCGTACATCAAACGAGTGATCGGATTGCCTGGGGATGAAGTTAGCATTCGCGATGGGCACGTCCTGGTGAATGGCAAGCCCTTGCGCGAGCCCTATGTTCCGCCCAGTTACCTCGACGATCAGAATTTTCCCCCGGTGCGTGTTGAGCCGGATCATTATTTCGTGCTGGGCGATCATCGCAGCTCCTCGAATGACAGCCGCGAGTGGGGCACCGTCGATCGCCAGTACATATACGGCAAGGCGGTTTTGGTGTACTGGCCATTGAGCCAAATGGGATGGGTCAGATAATCGGGTGAGCCGATGACCGGAAGATCGGGTGAGCAAGAGGCAAATTCGCCGCGCGCTGGTTTTAGTTCATCCGATCACCGGATCACCCGATCACCCGGTCTTGTCTACCCCATCATCGGATCACCTGATCTCCCGATCATGGAGGGTGAATGGACGCGATTCTCGCCCTAGAGGACGGAAGAATTTTTCGGGGGCGTGGCTTTGGCGCCTCTGGCGAACGTTTTGGCGAGGTCGTTTTTAATACTTCTCTTTCCGGCTACCAGGAAATTCTCACGGACCCCTCCTATTCAGGGCAGATTGTAATTCTGACCTACCCTCACATTGGGAATTACGGGACGAACCTGCTCGATTGTGAATCCGCGCGGCCTTACGCGGAAGGTTTGGTGGTACGTGAGCTTTCCGAATTGGCCAGCAATTGGCGTTCGGAAGAACAAATTTCTGAGTTCCTCGCAAACTACGGCATTCCTGTCATTTCCCACATCGATACGCGGGCGCTCGTCCGTCACTTGCGCAAGCACGGTGCCATGCGCGGAGTCATCTCCACGGTTGATACCGATGGGCAGGCTTTGGTGGCGAAAGCCAAGGCCTCACCGAGCATGGTCGGCCTTGACCTTGCCAGCCACGTTACGGCAAGCTCGCGCTATGATTGGACTGAGCCCTCGCGCCACATTATGGCAGGAGAAAGTCACCCGTCTCTTGAGCCGCGATTCCATGTCGTAGCATATGACTACGGCATCAAGCAAAACATTTTGCGCCGGCTGGTAGATGTCGGCTGCCACGTCACCGTCGTGCCCGCTATGACCACCGCGGCAGAGGTCATGGAGCTTGAACCGGATGGGGTGTTTCTATCCAACGGGCCGGGCGATCCCGAACCCATCGAGTACGCGGCGGAGGCGGTGCGCGACATGATGGGGCGCGTACCCATCTTCGGGATCTGCCTCGGCCACCAGATCATCGGCCTCGCCCTGGGAGGGAAGACCTACAAACTCAAGTTCGGCCACCACGGCGGCAATCATCCCATTCTGAATCTCGAAACCCAGAAGGTGGAAATCACCGCGCAAAACCACGGCTTTGCAGTGGACCCGGATTCACTGAAGGCGAGCGAGGTGATTCTGACCCATAAGAACCTGAACGACGATACGCTCGAAGGCCTGCGGCATCGAAACATGCCCCTGTTCAGCGTGCAGTATCACCCCGAGGCCTCGCCCGGCCCGCACGATTCGGCGTATTTGTTTGACCGGTTTGTGAAAATGATGGAAGAGTTTAGACAATTATAAATTATGAATTATGAATTGCGGAAAAGTAGGTTGGATGGCGCACCCAAGAATGGGCGGCATTTTCGATTCATATTTCGTAATTCATAATTCAGAATTAGATACATGCCCAAACGTACTGATTTGCACAAAATTCTGATCATTGGTTCCGGGCCGATTGTTATCGGCCAGGCGTGTGAGTTTGACTATTCCGGGACACAAGCTTGCAAAGCGCTGAAGGCGGAGGGCTACGAGGTGGTTTTGGT
>CAWGTQ010000086.1:0-129736 GCA_963825395.1 uncultured Acidobacteriota bacterium
CTCGACCGATCCGGTTGGGCGAGAATTGCGGAGATCTCCTCTTCGTCCAGATCACAGACCTGAGGTTTGGGTGCCTGTTTGGTAGGGATACGCAGGACCGCTGCGCACTGCGCAGCGGCCAACGGTTCGCGGTCGGCGACGAAGCGGAAGAAGCTGTGCAGCGCACCTAATCGGCAGTTCCGGGTTCCAATCGAGGACTTTCGAATCTGTTCAACGTGTTGCAGGAACGCCAGAACTTCCTCAGTGGTGAGATCGGTCAGACTCAGCTTGGCAACGGACTTGGCCTTTTGCGCCGCGACGAACCGGAGAAACAGCCGCCAGCTGTCTCGATAGGACAGCACGGTGTGATGGGAGACATTGCGTTGCTGCGCTAGCCATTCGTGGAAGAAGGCATGCAGCAACTGAGGAAACGGGGTGGGCTTCATGCCTCGCCTCCTTCCGTCGAAGCTCGCAGGATGCGGGCTCCACGCACGCGAAATCGCTCACAGGCTTGCTGAAGTAGCTCCTGGGTGATGGTGAGATACACCAGCGTCGAGTTGATGTCCTTGTGCCCAAGATATGTAGCCAAGTAAGGGAGGCGCGATTGGGGATTGACACCTTCGCGGTACCACGCGAGCATCCGGTTTGCGACAAAGGCGTGTCTCAAGTCGTGAATGCGTGGTCCCCTGCGTCCTGTCACCGGCTTGAGTCCCGCGCGCCGTAGGACACGGACGAGCAGATTCCGGCCCCTCGAGTACGAGTATCGGCCGGCTGGCCGGGGATGCCAGAACAGTGGGGTGTCCGGTTTTGTCGGTGCCCCCGCCTGTTGGCGAGCGCCGAGGTATGACTGAAATGCGGCAACCACGCTGTCCGAGAGCGGCAAGCGCCGCGACTTGAAGAACTTGGTGCCGCGGATCTCGATGCTCCGGTCGTTCGCGTCGAAGTCTTCCACATTCAACCGCACGATTTCGCCGATGCGGAGACCGGCACAGTAGGCCATCACCAGCATCATGTGCGCTGTGTGCGGCCGTAAGGGTGATCGCGGAGAGGGAAAGCTGAGCGCCGTTGCCAGCAAGCGCCGAACCTCTTGTTCGCTGAAGATGTAGGGCCGACGGTGCCGTAGGTGCGCTTCCTGCTTGATCCGCCTATCCCAGGGAATGTTCTCGACGGTTGGATCGATGCGCGACAACGCTCTGGAAAGAGCTCTGCCCGTCAGGTGGCATTCCAATGCCTGTTGCGGACCGGATCGTGTGTTTGTCCATTCGCGAATCAACACCGTCAAGGGGCGACTAGAGAGATCCGGCCGACCTTGAAGAAATCGGTCCAGCCGGAGGAACCGTTTCTCTTGCGTGGTGTAGCGGTAGCCCATGGCCTGCCTGAGGGCCACATCCTCGTGCATCACTGGGCCGAGAAAACTCCCGAAGCGCAGCGCGGGCCGCAGAGCTTCCAGCGCCGCTTCGAAGTTCGGATTCAGCAGTGCCCGTACAACCGGCGCAGTCGCTCGCTGTCCATATTGGGTTCTCAAGTCCGCCAAGGGGTTGTTGGGGAGTACACCCCTGCTTACCATCCAGTTCAAGAAACGATCGACCACGCAGGCGTGCTCCGCGAGCCTGCGGAACGGCCACACCCGGATTCGATCGTTGAGCCAGTCACGTACGGTTTTCGCTGATACGGACTTATCCTCCGCCTGCTCGGCGACAAAACGTTGGAAGCCCTTGAGGATCCAGAGGTAACCCTTGGGTTTCTGGGGAGCGCGCAAGAGCCACTCCCGGACGTAATTCTGTGGGGTTGCCTCCATCGACGTGGCTGCCGTTTTCATGGCTTCACCTCCGCCGGAATCTCCAAGGCCACGGCACGCAGGTCCTCCGTCGCCAGCTTCAGATAAACCAATGTCGAATCTGCCGCGCGGTGACCCAGCACATCACCGATTTCCTTCACCGGCACCGTCGCACGGAGCATGCTTACGGCGCGGGCATGACGAAAGGCATGAGGGCCGTGTTTGCCTGTGGGGACCACCCCGGCGGCTCCGAGCCGGCACTGGACAAGACCGTATAGGCTCGAGCCGTCTTGGAATGGACGATACGGCGCGTGGCACCTAATAAACATCTCCCGAATAGGCGTCTTGGGCCGCGACTTCTGTAGGTATTTAAGCAGCGCTTCACCCACCTCGGGCAGTAACGGCAGATAGGATGTAGAGTCCGTCTTGCTGTGGCGAATGCGAATGACCTCCTTGCGCCAATCGATGTCATCCAGAGAAAGCGCCACCACCTCCCCCGCGCGCACTCCGTACGTGGAAAGCAGCATCAGGATCGCGTAATCGCGTATTCCTTTAGGCGTGCAATCCTTTCGAGTCGCCGCCAGGACCTCCCGTATCTCCTCGGCTCGAAGGGCAGAAGGAATGCTTTCGAACGCATGAAACGAAGGAGTAATCACCGTGGATGAAAGATCGCGGGTGGTTTGCCCTGTCATGTGCAGCCAGCGCAGAAAGCTTCGGATGTTGGTGGCCAGCCCCTTCAGCGTGCGCCTGCACAGGGAGCCTGCCCGATCCTTCACGTAAGCGTCCACATCGACAGGAGTAAGGTCGGCAAGCTCCCCTCGTACCAGACGCTGTCCCAGCCAATCAAGAAAACGCCGTGCTTCGGCACCGCGATCAGAAACTGTTACCTGGGAGAGTCCGCGCAAGCCGATCATCCACTGTGCGTACTCTCCGCAAATATCCTGCTTCAATCTCTGAGCAGGCGTAGCCGCCACCGATATCGGTGGCCACTGGCCTTGGGCCAAGCGTAAAATCATGCGGATGCTACTCGTTTGTACGCACCGCCAGCCTTTGTAGTCAGGTGAATGACCGTGGCGCCGACGATATCTCCGTCGTGCCTCCTGCAGATACTGTTCGACATTCGCTGGCCGCGTAGTGTCGACCCTAACGTGCTGCTTTTCAAGAGATGCCAGGAAACGACCAGCCACCGCTATACATCGGCTGATCGTTTTCGAAGCGTATCGTTCCTGTTCCAGGTGGTCCTTGAGTTTCGAAATCCACGTCTCGTGGTTGAAGTAAATATCTGACATATGCACCTCCAGGTGAAATGCTCCCAGAGTGCACACTACCCATTATGGTAAGCAAGTTGGCCTGTAAGTGCTGTGTTTGTTGCTCTTCAGAATTCTCCTTCGCATTATCGGCTCCTTACCATTAATCTGGATCATGCTTCGCCATCCCACAAGGCTCGGCTCAAAGCCACCAACTCGGCCGGGACCACGCCCTTGAATTCAATCTTCATCCGGCCCCGCGGCCCTTCTAATTCCACTACCGCGCTCGTCGCGCTTCCGACCCGCGGCGTTAGCAACTCCATAAACGTCGGCGGCACGGTTGACCTTGCCTGGCGCGGGATCGCTGGCGGGACCTTCCTCACTACCTTCTTTGTCGCCCCGAGCGCTTCCGCTCGTTCCTTCAGCTTCCCATATTCCAGACGCAGAGCTTTCGCCGTGCGATTTATCCCATGCTCCCGCGCCAGTTCTCCTGCCGCCGCCCACAAAGCATCCGGAAACGGTACACGGCGAGTGTGTGAACCGCGCCATCGCCGCAGACGCCGATAAACCTTCCGCATGTCAGGGGGAATGTCAGAGATCTCGTTGGTCATCGTCGGTCCTCCTTGCCCCGCTGGGCATGAGACCGACGCTAGCACTTCAGGAACCCGGAGTTAAGCAGCGTTACCGAAAGGACACGATTGCACTTCTTATGTAAAGGCCCCCGAGTTCCATATCCGTGCCGCCCTCTACCTGCCAGCACACGTAGGCGCGCACCCAATCACTGATGTACGAAGGCGAGCACGAAATACTGCCGACCTCTACAAGCGCTTCGCGCTGCGTTTGCTCCAACAGCTTACCCTCGTCCCGGCTGCATATACGCTCCGACTGCTCGGGATCATGAGTTACTTTTTTCGCTCTGAACATCTGCGGCAATAACGTCCCGTGGTAGGGGCCATCGAAATTGCCGTCCGAAGGATTCCTTAACTATAGCGAAGCGGCATCGAGGATAGGGTTAGATAGATAACTTAACCTGTGTTGGTCTATACTACGGCGTTACTCACGATCAATCCTGCAAGTGCTGTGGCAGCACAGGCTTCCTCGAAGGGGATTTCCGAGGAGTCAGGGCAGTGTGCCTTCACAACTACAGCGCTAAGCGGTCATGGGCGCCGCGATGCTCAGTCCCGTCGTTTACTCATACCTTAGCGCCACCATGGGATCGACCTTCGTCGCCCGGCGGGCGGGTATGTAACATGCCAGCAGCGCCACGCCGGTCAGAATCGCCGAGACCACGACAAAAGTGAGCGGATCAGCCGGCTTTACGCCATAGAGCAAGCTCGACAAAAGGCGCGTTAACCTATGCGCGCCGACAATTCCGATCGCGACGCCAGCCAGAGCGGGCCTGAGCCCTTCCCCAATGACCATCCTGAGAACGTCGCCCTTCTCGCGCCCCCACCGCCATGCGAATGCCGATTTCGTGCGTGCGTTGGGCGACGATGTAAGAGACCACACCGTAGATTCCCAGGCTGGCCAACAGCAGCGCTAGGCCCGCAAAACCACCGAGGAGCAGAGTGATGAAAAGCGGCGCCACCACCGACTGCGCGGAGTATTGGTCGAGGGTCTCCACGTGGTAAATGGGCGTGTTCTTATCCAAGGAGGCTACCTGGCGGCGGGCCGGCCCGACAATGCCGCGCGGATCATTTGCCGTGCGTACCACAAAACACATGGTACTGAAGGGGCTCTGTGCCAAGGGAGCATACACTTCCGGAGCGGCTTCGGCGCCCAGCCGCTTTGCTTTACATCACCGATCACGCCCACAATTTCGCGCATCGGAAATTCGCCGGGGCCATAGCCGTTACCGATCCCGGGCCGGACGTGCCTCCCAATCGGGTCCTGGTTGGGGAAGAAGCGCCGCGCCAGCGTGCGGTTGACGATCACGACGGGGGTAGATTTCGAATCGTCACTTTTCGTAAAGTCCCGCCCGGAAATCAGAGTTATACCCAGTGTTCGAAAATAGTTTGGTTCCACCGCGTTGAAATCAGCCGAGGGTCGTGAGCCCGTCGGGAGGGGCTCCCCTTCAATTTCAATGCTGGATCCGATATTGTCTCCCGTCAAAGGCAGCGACGCGACCGCACTGGCCGAGCTGACGCCCGGAAGCGCGCTGATCCCCGCCACAACCTCGCGAAAGAATCTCGGGACTTGCGCCCCCTGCTTTCCTGCCGGCGAATCGAGCTGAAACGTCAAGACATGATTGGAGTCGAATCCCGGATCAACCCGAGTGAGGTGTAGAAAACTTTGCATCAGAAGGCCCGCGCCGAGCAGCAGCACGACAGCTAAGGCGACCTCACTCACCACTAGAGCACCGCGCAGGCCCCTGTGCTCTTTACCTCCGCTTCCCGAACCCGGCCCACTCTCGTTGAGCGATTCGGTAAGACCAACCTTTGAGACCTGCAGGGCGGGAGCGAGGCCAAACAAGATCCCTGCCACGAGCGAGATCACCAAAGCGAAGGCGAGCAGGCGCCCATCGAGGCCAATGGCGTCGAGGCGGGGAACGTCAGCCGGGATGAGCCGCACCAGTACCCGGAGCGACGCTATCGCCAGCCCGAGACCGAGGCCACCCCCGAGCAGGCTCAGCGCAACACTCTCTGTAAGCAGTTGGCGAGTGGCTCGGCGTCTGCTGGCGCCGAGGGCAGCCCGGAGAGCCATCTCCTTGTGCCGCCCGGTGGCCCGCGCCAACAGCAGGTTTGCTACGTTGACGCACACAATCAACAGAACGCAGCCCACGGCTCCCAGCAGCACGAACAACGGAGTGCGGAGAGGGCCAATGGTACCTTCGATCTCCGGCACAATCTGCACCGTCCGCGGTTTCTGCTCCGGGTATTGCTGGTTCATCGCGCTAGTAATCCCCGCTATCTCAGCTTGCGCTTGCTGGAACTTGACCCCGGGTTTCAGCAAGGCAGCGACGTCGAGGTAATGCGCGCCTCGCTCCGTGATCATCGTCGCCACCTCGCGCGTCAACGGCAATCGTGGTCCATAGCTCCACGGCCTCCGCCTGAATGGGGTACTGGAATCCCCGCGGCATGACCCCGACGACTGTGAAGGGTTGGTCCCCGAGTTGGAGGGTGTGGCCCAACACCGACGCGTCCGACCCGAACTCCCGTTGCCACAGCCCATAGCTCAAGATGACGGGGTCGGCGCCGCTCCCCGCGGCAGGATTGTCCTCTTCCGGAAGGAAGGTGCGGCCAAGCGCCGGGGTCACCCCCAGCAAAGAGAATAGCTGCGCAGAAACTACCGCCCCTTGCAAATGGAGTGGTTCCCGTGCGCCAACCAGAGTGAAGTCGTTGGTTCGGAAAACAGCCATACCATCGAAGACGTGATTCCGCGCCCGCCAATCAAGGAAGTCTGGGTAGGACGCTTCGCCACTGCCCACGCCCGTGGAGGCAAAAATTGACCTGATCCGGGCCAGGCGGTCAGCGGTAGGAAACGGCAGAGGTTTGAATACAACCGTATCCACGATGCTGAAGATCGCGGTGGTCGCGCCAATCCCCAGCGCCAGCGTCAGGATAGCGGTCGCCGTGAAGCCGGGATTCCTCCGCAGCACGCGCAGGCCGAAGCGGAGGTCTTGCACGAGGTGGTCCCACCAGAGCCAGCGGCCCGATTCGTAGAAGCGCTCCTGGGCCGGGTGACGTTGCCGAAGGCGCGCCGCGCCGCCGCTGCGCGCCTCTTCTTCGCTCAAACCCTGCTCCTTCATTGCTCCGCCTCGAGTTCGAGATGCGCTTCGATCTCCGCCCGGAAGTCGCTTTGTTTGCGTTTTCGCCAGAACATCGCCTTAACCCTCCCCGGCCTCGGGCCCCAGAACCCGCCCGATGGCCGCCGCCAGTCGCCGCCACTTGGTGGTTTCTTTGACGAGTTGCTTGCGGCCCGCTCGCGTGAGCGTGTAGAAGCGCGCCTTGCGGTTGTTCGCGGAGGTTCCCCACTCGGCCGCGATCCAACCCCGCTCTTCCAGGCGCTGGAGCGCGGGATAAAGCGCCCCGTGCTCGACCAGGAGTTCGTCCTCGGTCGTCTGCTGAATGGCGCGTCCGATGCCCTGCCCGTGCTGCGGGCCGAAGATCAGCGTCCGCAGGATCAACAGGTCCAGCGTGCCTTGCAAGAGTTCCAGCCGTTCTTTCTCCTTTTGGGTAGCCATATGACCCAACTATCCACACTTTGGGTAAGATGTCAACCCAAAAGTTACGGACGAGCGATCCGCGGAAATGGGTGTCGCTCGGGAAGCAAGCTTTGTGCGGTCCAGCGGGCGGGTCGTTGTCCAGAAACTTGGTTACCGATGCTTTCCCTCTGCGGGTTTCTCGAAAGGAACTGCTCCTACGCAGATCAAAGCGGCACAAAGTTCATTTCAGGAGGGCAGGGAGAATGGTATATTCGAGGTCAAGCCTTTGTCCTTCGCGGTGTTCGACAGGGCCAAACGGCTTGTGGAAAAGCGTACGCTTCGTCTCGCGACGAATACCCTGGACGTCTTGCCTGTGGCCTCCGCCTTGGTTTTGGGAGCCGGCACTTCCGACACGTTCGATGTGAACCAGGGAAAACGGGCCAAAGCTGAAGGATTGGTGGTGCCGTAACGCATGGTATTTCGAGACCTGCACATTCGCAACGTTGCCATCCAACCGGCGCACATCCTGGCGCCCATGGCCGGCATCACTGACACGGTTTTCCGCCGCTTCATCAAGCGCTTGGGCGGTTGCGGGTTGATCATGACGGAGTTTGTATCGAGCGAGGGCATGCTTCGCCAAAATTTCCGTTCGCAACGCTATCTTCATTACACGGAGGAAGAACGGCCCATCAGCGCGCAGATTTTCGGCGCTGACCCGGCGCACCTGGCGGACGCCGCGCGCCAAATCGAAGCTCTGGGTTTCGACATCGTGGATCTGAACCTGGGCTGCCCCGCCAAAAAAGTGGTCAAGTGCGGCGGCTCCGGACTGCTGCGCGACCTGCCGTTGCTGGAAAAAATCCTGCGCGCGATTCGTGCCGCCGTGAGGATGCCCTTCACCATAAAATTCCGTTCCGGCTGGAGCGACGAGGAGATTGTGGCGTTGCAAGTGGCCCGCCTGGCGGAGGACTGCGGCGTGGAAGCATTGGCCATCCATCCGCGTACCCGCCTCCAGGGTTACAGCGGCCGGGCGCGGTGGGAAATCATCCAGCAGATCAAGCAAGCTGTACGCATACCTGTCATCGGCAACGGCGATGTGTTTAAACCCCAGGACGCCCGGGCGCTGCACGAACAGACCGGCTGCGACGCGGTGATGATCGGGCGCGCGGCCGCCTCCAATCCGTGGATCTTTCGCCAACTTGCGGAATTTTTCACCACCGGCACGTACCGCGAGCCGGCTGATGCCGACCGTTACGAGCTGATTCGCACTTACTACTCCATGCTCGTCGCCGAGGAAATTCCCGGCGCCATTGGCAAGATGAAGCAGTTTGCAAGCTGGTTCACGCACGGCGTGCGCAACGGAACGGAATTACGGCGGCAGGTGCAAAGCGCGCGCGAAACGGACGAAGTGCTCAACCGCGTAGACGCGTTCTTTGCCTCGCTCGCCGCCACCTCTGGCAGGTCGGAAGCGACAATCGTTTCCTGAAAGAACAAGGTGACCCTGGTGCCCCCCCCCAACGATGAAAGACGAAGCCAGCGCCGGGTGGAAGCGGCCATCCGCATCCAGGTGCGAGGGCTGGACTCGGCCGGCCACGCGTACGACGATTCCACCACCGCACTGGAAGTAAGCCGGCGCGGACTCTCCTTTCTTACCAAACACAATCTGGCCCTCTTTGCCACTCTCACCGTCGTCATCCCCGGCCGCGGTCCGGCGCGGCCCAATGAGGGCCCCACCGATTTTTTTGCCGAGGCCACCGTGGTCCGCTGCGTCAAAGAAGACGGGGAATTTTACTGCGCAGGAGTCCGCTTCCGAGGGGCTACCCTTCCTATGTATAGCTCTGAGGGCATTTGACGGCCTTTCATTGGGCGTGGACGCGAAGCACACTCGCTCACGTCACATGCTGATCGTGGTCACTGCTGAGCGTTGACCGCTTCCTGCCCGTTTGCCTGCACCGCTTGCAATGCTCGCGCTTTTTCCAATTCCTGTACGAGCCTCGTGGCAATTCCCGCCGCCGCATGCGGGCCGTCGATGGCGGTGACTTTACCCGTAGCGAGGATTATTCCTCGATAGGAATCACTCACCGAATAGGTAAAATCATAGGTGAACAAGGGCCGGTCCACGTTTACCAGCAGTTCCCCGCCCCGATTACCATTCACTACATTGAGTCCGAGGGCGCGAAACTCCGCATTGTCCGTCAGTTCCTTTTCCAGCATAAATGGGGTGAAAAACGTAGTCTTCGAGGTCACACGCAGGGTCCTGGCACTCGCAAGAGCCGTGATCGGGGCGGACTGGCCGTCCTGCACGGCTTGCAAATTGGGGGTAGTCGCGGGCGGTATGAGATTCTTTCCATTGCCGAGCGCCGTCCGCAATCCTTGCGCCGGCAAGCCCGCGACGCTCTCCACGGGAACGGCAAACTGCGGTCCACCGGCATTCGGCGAACCCGTGATGAGTCCCAGAAGTTGACCGCGGGAATTGAGCAAAGCGCCGCCGATCGCACCCGCAGGAAGCGAGGCCATGAACTGTATAACCCGATAGCCGTGGCCTGCCCCCGGGATCTCATCGGCCAGCCGAACGGGACCCAGCATACCCTCAGAAGACGACCACTCCATCGTCCCATCGACGTTCAACACGTGGACCTTATCGCCCATCACGGGCGCTCCCAAGGCTGTGCCCGGGATGGAGGCAAGCCCGCTAGCCACAACGTGCAAAGCCGCCACGTCGCGGCGCTCATCGAATCCAATCAGGTCAACCTGGTCGTAGATTTCGCCATCTCTCAACCGCACCTGGACTTCCTGAGCACTTTTGATTGGGCGATAGGACGTGAGCACGATTCCGTCTGCCCGAATGATCACCCCGGTGCTTACACACTGCACCCGACCAGCGCCGTCCCCCACAAGAATAAGAACCATCGATTGCTCAGCCCTCTGGAAGACGTCCGCGTTACCTTGTGTGGAACTCGCCTGGGCAGTGCCTTGCGCGCCCCAAACCGTGCCCGCCGTCAACGTCAAGCCCATTGTCAAAAACCATAGTGTGCGCTTCATCGTATCCCCCTTGTCGGTTCGATCTAGCCCTCAGGGGGCAATCTGGTCACCAAACCACTTTTCCCAAGGGGGTCTTTCTGTCGTTGCCGGAAAACAGCTAAATTAACAGGTAACAATGGTTTCTAAGGCTTTGTAAGGCTTTTTCATGACCATAAACCAGCACCCCACGATCCCTCGCCCATGGAAAAATTCCAGCGAAGGTCGCAATCGGATGCCAAAATCGGCATATGATGTCGGGAAAAGGTGGCGATGCTGGGACAACGCAAAGTGGCGGGAAATGCGGAAGTGGGGCTAATTCTTTCGGTTCTTTTCCACTTGCAACAGGCGGTAGACGTCGCTTTTGGAGACACCGCGGGCGCGGGCCACAATTTTCAATGCGGTTCGCTCATCGACTTTGCGTTCCGCCATGACAGCTTGAATTTCGGAGATGATAGACGCCTCACGCGGGGCGCCTTCGTTAGCGTCTGTTACGGCGTGCAAGCCAATCAGTACCGTAATTTCGCCCTTCGCCGGCCGTCTCTTCAAATACTCGAGGGTGGTGCCAATGGTTCCGCGCATGAACTCCTCGTGGACCTTCGTCACTTCTCGGGCAATTACGATTTCCCGTTCGCCGAGGATTTCCCGCGAGTCCTTGAGCATCTCCACCAGGCGATGCGGCGCTTCGTAGAAGATCAGGGTCTTGGTGGCGCCCTTGATTTCCTCCAAAGCCTTCCTGCGCTCGCCCTTCTTGCTCGGCAGGAATCCCAGGAAACGGAACTTATCCACGGGCAATCCGGAAGCGGCCAGCGCCGCCACGAAGGCCGATGCGCCGGGCACGGGAATCACGGGAATGCTGTGGCGAACAGCGAGATGCACCAGCCGGAAGCCCGGGTCTGACACTACGGGCATGCCGGCGTCCGTGACCAGGGCAATACTGCTACCCTCTTCCATCTGAATGATCAGTTCGGGCGCGCGCGTCATCTCATTGTGCTCGTGGTAACTAACGGTGCGCGTCTGAATCTTGTAAGCATTCAGGAGTTTCTGCGTGCGGCGAGTGTCCTCGCAGGCAATCAGGTCAACCTCTTTGAGGATGCGAATGGCGCGCAGCGTCATATCCTCAAGATTTCCAATCGGGGTGCCGACTACGTAAAGCTTCCCGTGCTCGCCATTGGCTGGCTCCAACGGATCAAGGAAACTAGCTCGTGCTGGCATAAGAGGTTAACCGTCCCTAATCTGAATTGAAATCGAATCAACAGTGTATCAAGTCGGTGCACGTATCTCAAGCCGGTCGGGAAAGGATTCGGAAATCGGGAGCCACAATTCCCGGACCAAGTGTTCGGTTTTGAGGAGCCAGGGATGGGAAACAGCAACAGGGCAGAAAGCACCCGGTGAGGGTCCGCGATTCATTGTGTCATCGAGGCGGAGAATGGGATTATTGACCCCATCCCTTTCCCCGCCAAGTCCATCCCAAGGGGCCTTTTCATATCCGGGGGTATGGTGCTGTCGTAATTTCAGATGTAGTGCTGGCTTCCAGCCGGCATCTGGAGTTTCTACATTTTGGGTCCAACGGCACGGTGTACGGAGCGAAGCTTTGGAGTGCGTGCAGCTCGCTGCCGCTTTTTCACCAGCCAGCTTGCTGGCGGGCAAATTGCCCTAAAGGTTGGGCGGCGGGTCAATTTGATGATAGGGGCGGCTTTACGCCGCCATTGGCGAGGTAAACCCGCCGCTACAGCATCAAATTGCCCGACTACGCGCGGTTGAAATTCCCGCGAGCGAACTTGCGGGACGGAGTTCCCGCAAGCAAGCTTGCGGGAGGGAAAGCGGCAGCGAGCTGCACGCACTCCAAAGCTTCGCTCCGCGGGGAATGATGGGGCCGCGTCGGGGTGTCGGGCCGTAGGACCCTGGCCGTTGTGTGCGGCGCACCGGGAGGAACGAACTCCCGGGGTCCTTCGGCCCAGGTGCGGGCTCAAGGTGACAGGAGCGTGTGTTCGCTCCAAATGAAAGTCTTCTCGCCGGAAATGTAGAAACTCCAGGTGCCGGCTTCCAGCCGGCATTGAGCCGCCAAGATGGCGGCGCTACGTCCAAACTAGGACAGCAGCGAGGATATCTTGGGCTTTATCATCTTGCGCCCGGTGTGGTAATATGAAATAGGTTCGTAGCGGACGAATTGCAAAGCCCAAACTGATACAACCCAGTGGCGCCGTGCGCCATCACTGTAAAGGGTAACGTAAGGCCTCGCGCCCGGGTTTAGGGTTAGCCCGAGGAATGGGAACAAAGGTTAATGTCAACCACCAACCTTCAGGTTGAAGTCGGCCGGGGAAAGCTTCCACCGAGGAATACGCCCGCGCCAGACGAGCAATTCAAGGTTACGTTTGTCGAGTCCCCAACACTTTTCGTTTCCGCCTACCGGCAGATCCGCGACCGGCTTCGGGAGCCTAAAGTGACAGTGCCCGCGCACTACTATCGCGGCGAAGTCAAGCTACCTGCCACTGACCTCAGCCCGTGGTTTGTTGATCTCCCCTCCCAGATCAAGGTCGCATTTGAAAAGCCTCGTGACCCGATCGGCATATACAACTATGCGCAGCATGAAAAGCGTGCCCTGTGCGCGTTCGCCGTTGCCCTCGTATTGGGAGCGGGCGGCTGGTTCTGGAGGCGAGACGCCGGTTTGATTTTAGGGGTGATAGCAGGATTTGCCCTGGGCGAATTAGCGAGCTCGTTCATATTCAAGAACCGTCCGTACCCTGCCGACATTTGGCGCGACTATCGCATGCAAGCAGCCTCCTGGGTCAATTCCGTGCTGGTGCACAGCATCGCCCTGACACTGCTTGTGCTTCCCTACGTTCTTGCCCGTATGTGGCAGCCAGTGAAAGCAGCCACCAAGATCGAGGCCGTGGATATCTCGCCCTACCTCCCGCAATTAGGTCCCGACTCGAAAGGCAGGAAGGCCGGAGGCGGCGGGGGCGGCGGAGACCGCTCGCCAACCCCGGCGTCGAAAGGCGCCATCCCCAAGTTTGCCAAGACGCAACTCGCGCCGCCCATGGCGGTAATCCCGAACCCGCACCCGCAGCTCCCGGTTCCGCCGACGCTGCTGGGGCCACCGGAATTGAAGCTGCCGCAAATGAGTGCCAACATGCCATGGGGTGATCCGAATGGGGTGGCGGGGCCTGCGTCGAACGGCCCAGGTTTTGGCGGTGGCATTGGGAGCGGAGAGGGCACCGGAATTGGTTCCGGTAAAGGCGGCGGACTGGGTCCCGGCGAGGGCGGTGGCGTGGGTGGGGGGGTCTATAGCGTGGGGGGTGGCGTCAGCGAACCGATCCCCATTTATAAGCCCGATCCCGCGTACTCCGAGGAAGCTCGAAAGGCGAAGTACCAAGGCACCGTCGTCCTGTGGATCATCGTCGATGCCTCTGGTACCGTCACGGATTGCCGAGTCGTAAAACCCCTCGGTCTTGGCTTGGATGAAAAAGCTGTCGAAACCGTAAGGACATGGAAGTTCAAACCTGCCTTGAGAAATGGTACGCCGGTGCCGGTGAAAGTCATGGTAGAAGTCAGCTTCCGATTATTCTGAGCATCCAGCATTTTTGCCCGGGCAATGTGCGTCAAGGATTTTGAAAAGAAGCCTTGACAAGCGCGTGGCGGCCCGTTTACTTGTATCAGAACGCCCCACTGGGAGGTCGTCTAACGGTAGGACTGCAGATTCTGGATCTCTTCATTCTGCGGTTACTTTTGTTGGTGCGAAAGGACTTCCCCTCCTCCCCCAGACTCAATTACCGATAAATCCCCGCCTTATCAGACCCAATTCGGACCCAAGTTTCTTGGAGGGGAGCGGTCTAGAGTAGCGCTGCGTTTAAACGCTGAATCTCTGCCTTGTCCCAGTATTCGTGAATTCACAGCTAATCATGCTCGCCAAACTCGGGGCAGCCACAAGGACGGGAACGCGACTTGATCGGCATAGGGGCGGCGGTCACCCGCCGACCCCTGCCACACCACCGTGCGTACGGGTCCGTACACGGCGGTTCGAGTTGGTTACGCTAACATCCCTCGACCAGCGTTGGAAGTCCGAGTGATTTGAAGTACGCATTGGAAAGCCCGACACATAAGGCTGTGGATCGTGCCAAGGGCCTCGTCCGCAGCCGGCGGTGTTGCTGGCCAGCCGTGGGCGCACCCCCAGTTGCAACAGCGCCGCTCGGCGACGGCGTGGCGTTTTCCACTGCCGCCACAGAGCCGCCCGCAGTCGCAAGCGGACCCAGCGGGTGAGGTAAACGAGCACTTCAGGGGTTTCGCAGAAGCCGAAATAGCTACGCCAGCCCCGCAGATACGGAGCCAGTTCCGCTATGGTCGTCTCGATGCTGACGCCCTTCGCCCTTCGCGTGGTCTCCCGAACTCGTGCTTTAAACCGGTCTAAGGCCTTGGGCGCTATGAGGCGCTTGACCTCCGGACCGGTGCTAAAGCTGAAACCGAGAAACTTTCGTTCCTGTGGTCGCGCCACCGCACTCTTCGTCTCATGCACCTTGAGCTTGAGCCTTTGCGTGACGAATCGTGTGACACTCTTCATCACCCGTTGACCTGCCCGCTCGCTGCGAACATAGATGTTGCAGTCGTCCGCGTAACGAACGAAGCGCTGTCCCCGGCGCTCCAACTCTCGGTCGAGTTCGTCGAGCACGAGATTGCTTAACAGAGGCGAAAGAGGTCCCCCTTGCGGAGTCCCTTCCACGCTCGGGCTGACCAACCCGTTCTCCATCACCCCGGCATTCAAGAATGCCCGTATGAGCTTCAGCAGCCGCTTGTCTTCAATCCGGTTCGCGATCCTCCCCATCAGTTTGTCGTGATTGACTCGATCGAAGAATTTCTCCAAATCAAGATCAACGCACCAACCGTGACCCCCGGCGATATACTGCTGCGCCTGGGCCACGGCCTGATGAGCCGAGCGTCCCGGCCGAAAACCGTAGCTGTAGTCAGAGAACGTCCGGTCCCACCGCCTCTGCAGAACCTGCATTACCGCCTGCTGGATAAGTCGACCCAGTGTGGTGGGAATGCCCAACTTTCGCATCCCTCCACCGTCCGGCTTGGGGATTTCCACCCGCCTCACCGGCTGCGGTTCGTAGGTTCCGTTCAGCAGCTGTTCCCGGATGGCTGGCCAGTGCCGCCGCAGATAGTCCGAAAGCGCGATCACGGCCGTTGGGTGCCTCCCCGCTATCGCGGCTTTTTTCTTCCCGTCAAGGTGCTGAGCCGGGTCTTCCGCGGTAAGTTCATCGCCGGCCTCAAACGCCTTTACCGCCGCAAACAATTTCGCTGCGCCGGACCTTCCGCCGCCCTGGCTGACGAAAAGCAGTTCCGCCAACTGCTGCGCCGCCTCCACCGTCAGGATTGGGTGGTCTATGCCAAGCCCGCTTTCGGGGGGCCGCGGCAGGTGCTCCGGTATCTCGGCCGTTACACCCACCGCGTGGCCATCTCCAACCATCGACTCGTATCTTTCGACGGTGAACGCGTCACCTTCCGCTGGAAAGATTACGCGCACGGTAGTAAGACACGCCTGATGACGCTGCTGGCCACGGAGTTCTTACGCCAGTTAGTCGTGCGCGCCAGCGGCTTCCTTCAAGTCTCCTTATCGAAAATGCCCCGGCCCGTCACCATCCTGCCGGGCCCAAAAGTTACGCGCTTGGGCCGAGGCATTTCCGATCAAGGCTAGCGACGATCCGGTAGCTATCTCGTCGAATCGGGTGGCCAACTGAATCACGCGGACGGAAACCGCGTTAATCAGGACCCATCGCTACTTGAACAAAGCGCCGGGCCACCTTATGCACAGGCGTTCTCCGGAGGCTGAACGTTCAACGCGATCTAAATCATGCGGTTTCGGAAGGCTCGACCCATAGGGGAATCTCGCTGCCTGGCGTCAATGGTCGGCTATCCGCCAAGCAAATTGCATCGCCCGAGGATTCGCTCGCCCGACTAGGGATAGTCACAAATGACATCGTCATCGTAAATATCGTGTTTCGCGTTTGCATCGCCGACGGCCGACGCGTGCCACTGCGTATTCAGGGTCGAACGGATTTGTTCCTCTTGCATGGACTGCTCTGGCTGTGTTTCGGCTTTCATGTTCATTTACCTCGTGGAATGAAACCCGGGCTGCCGGTTTTCACCACTTCATTCAGCCTCTGTCTGGTTTGAATTCGATTGATTTCGTCAAGCGCGTCTTCCGGAAGGGTAGAGATATCGAAATTCTCCCTCGCGCGGGCCGCACTCCTAGGCGTGGTCAGCAAAGCCGTGCCGCGCTGCATCGCCCAAGCCAGCAGTACCTGTGCCGGGGTCTTTCCAACTCGCGCGGCGATAGCTGAAATGACTGGGTCATCGAGCGGACCCGGCCTCATCCCGTGACCTAATGGTGCAAAAGCCAAAAAGACAACACCCTCCTCCTTGCAGAATCCCAACAGCTCCGTTTCCGGCAGATACGGATGTGCTTCTACTTGGACCACGGCGGGCTTGATTCTCGCTGATTCATAGATGGGCTTCAGTTTGTTTAAACTGATGTCTGAAAGTCCGATGGCCCGGCACTTGCCATGATCCACGAGACTTTCCATCGCTTTCCAGGTGTCAAGCAAAGTCACGTCGTGGTCGTAAAGGACATTGCCGTTTTGATCCCGCGGATCCTGCTCATCCCCGGGTTGAAATGCAAATGGAGTGTGCATGAGGTAGAGATCCAGATACTTGAGCCCGAGTCTGTCCAGACTCGCCTCGAAAGCCGGTTCGACGCGCTCGGGCCGGTGATTAGTGTTCCACAGCTTTGTGGTAACAAAAATGTCTTCGCGCGCGATCCCTCCCGCGGCAAGTCCTGCCTCGAGCGCCTTGCCTACCTCGCGCTCGTTCCCGTATCGTTCCGCGCAATCGAAGTGTCGAAATCCGGCTTCCAGTGCGTCTCTGGTCGCAGTTATCGTCACGGCTGCGTCGGGAATTAAGGTGCCAAAGCCAAGTGCGGGCATATGGCCGGCTCCGTGGTTGAGTGGAATTCTCGTCATCCGCAGATCAGAAGATTCAATCATGCTTTCACCTCCGAGTTATTTCGCGTCCGGCATCAACGCCCGGAAAAATTAGATGCCGGGTGCCGCAGAGTGGGTGCCAACTCCTGTTTCTCGGGCCGAATCCCGCTTACGGTCGGCGACCAAGGCTAGCCTTTTGAGCCCGCGCACGCAGCACCCAAACCAGGTTGGTGAGAAACACCAATCCCGGCGCAGGCGGGTGGCACAACAGGTCATGGCGAAGGTTTGCTGGGAGGGGCAGACTCGAACGCTGGGTAGTAGCCATGGCGGGCGAAAATCCTGTACGGGTGTTTTGAATCCAGGACGCGGTCGGAAAGGCGGACGTCGATCGCGCGGAAGGCACGATCACGGCGGGTGTTAGAACTCTTGTAGCCGAGTGTATAGCGCTGTTTCAGCCGCGTGATGACGGCGGCCATCGCCTTTTGCGCCGATCCCACGGCAGCCATATCGATGATCTCGCCGCCCGTTTCGAGCATGATCTTGTTGACCCAACGCGCGCCAGGAATCCAGCCCGGCTCGTCAATTGTGCCTTCCAGGCGGTCACGTCCGAACCTCACACTGTAAACGATCGTCTGGGTCTCGAGCGCCAACCGAATCACGTCGTCGCCGTTGAACTCTCCTTTCGCCGTAGGCTGGTTGTCTGAGATCATGATGACCGCGTGGCGCCGGTCACGGGCCTCCTGCCCCAGATAGTCGATCGCCTCGTGGAGGGCATCGGCGATGTTGGTGCCGCCCGCGGAACCAATGCCCATGATGCTATCGGCAATCGATTTGCGGTCAGTCGTCAGATCGACGAGCCGCTCGGGGTGCGCGGCGAAGGCATACAGGGCGACTTGATCCTCCGGCTTGAGCTGCGAGAGGGTGTCGTAGGCGGCGTGGTGCAGTTCAGGCAGCACGGGCGATATGCTGCTGCTGCCGTCCACCACCAGTGCCACGGCCAAAGGCAACTCGTCACGCGAGAAATAGATAATTTGCTGCTCCACGCCATCTTCAAGCACGCGGAAATCCTCCCGCTTAAGATCATTGGCAATCCTGCCCTTGTCGTCGCGGACGGTCGCCTCCACCAGCACCATACTGACATCCACCTTGAGCGTGAATCCGCCTTTTTCAGGCGGCAGCCGGTTCCCGGGCGCAGCAGGGCCTTGCGCCCTAAGTTCTACGCAGAGCGCGAACGCCCAGAAAGCAAGAGTGCTAGCTGCTAGCGCCCGTTTCATAGCTCACCGCCGGGATTCCCTCGATAGCTCCCCCTCGGGAGGTACCTCGATCAGACGTCAGGTTGTACCGAGAGTCAGTCGCAGTCCGACTGGGTCCAATACAACCCTGAATTTCCATTATGCACGCCGGCCCGGCCGACGATATACACGTTACGGCCCCAAATGCAATTGCCAGTCGGGTTTTCTATATTTGGCGCTTCCAGCGACCACGGAAGGCACCCGTTCTCCCTCTCTTGTAGGTCCCCAAGTCCGACCGGTATCTCCGAGACTTTCCGTCCCCTGGTCCTCCTCGCTGAAATCCGATCCAGTCGACCGCACACCCACCCCGCTGGTACGGGCAACGCCGCCATCCACCGCACCATCGCTGCGAACATCCCCCCCGTCAAATGACTTTCTACTAATAGGGGCCATTAGTATCGTTCATGCTTGACCAATCAACCACCAGTTTTCACCAACCTCTGCAGCAAGCTGGTGAGCGACCGGTTATCGATTCTCTTCGGGAGTACCAATCGTCGCCGCAGGTTGGCAAAGTTGTAGACGATCACACTCAGGCATAGCCACGCTTCGTTCGACCGAAATCAATGGAAACTCAGCCGCGTCGCCTTTGCTCACAGCCTTGACATCGTGCACGGCGTACTCGGAAGCGATTCGCTTGGTTGTGTAGCTTCCATGACAAAACCAGCTGCCACTCGAATAACTGCTGCAAATACCATATTCCGTCAGTGAAATTCCCGTGATTGATTGCGTGGCGATCGGATTCGGAATGAAAAGTCGCCTTCGCGTCAATTGGGCGCCACGTGGCCGTATAACGGCCTTGCCGCGGAAGTGCCCTGCGTCCGCACCAGAAAGAGGGGAGCAGACGTTATGGGCCATTACCCGTGCGTGTCGGGGCAGGAGGGCAGGTTGGCGCAGAGCAAGGCTCCGCGACTCGGTCGATCGATGCGCGTCGATGCCAACGTCGCAGGATTTCACCCTGCGCGCGCCAGCCAGCCTTTTTGCGGAATTACGTGTACCCGGCAGCGGCTAGTTTCCGCAAAGGCGACAGTACGACCAAGTGACCACGAGTATTCGAAGAGAGGAGGTAGCCACGGTCAATGCTTCTTGACCGTGGGCTCTTCTTAGGTTGGAAGCAACGGCGGGCGGCAGGTGCCACTCAGGGGCGGCTATGGCGGTAAGAAAGGCCCACAGTCAGCAAATCACTGACTGTGGCTATCCGCTACACACCGATCGCGTTCCGCTTCCCTTCGATGTGCCTACGCGCATTTACAGCCGAAAAACCGCGGACCTTTAACCGCAGGTCCGCGCTACTTGCTTGCTCATCGAATGTACTGATCATTTAATCCCTTTCCATTGAGAATTTGCTGCATACATTTTTCAACCCTTGACTCCCGAGTTTTGGATTGTTTGGGTGCAGAAAAATGGAGAATGTATGCTCTTTGCCGTCCTGGCGTCAATGTAGCAAAAGCAGTTTTCAAGGCAGGGATTTCATCTAATTTATTTCGAAATTCTTCAGGAATTATGAATTCTGTAGTCTTTTTAAGATTCACTTTCAAACCGGCTTTTTCCACTTCCATGGCTTCATAAATATAGGCTTTCAAGATGGTTTCCATCTCAACTATTTCTCGAACGTTGGTGAACCGAATCTGGCGTGCCGCCTGAACATTCTCTGTTTGTTGGATCAGAATACCATTGGCATCATTTAACAAGGCACCCTTGAAAAACAAAAGCGCACAATATTCTTTAAATCCATGTATTAAAACTATGTTTTTTTTCTGAAATGTGTAACAAGGACTACCCCACTTCAGTTCTTCGGTGAGATGAGAGGCAAGAATGATCATTCTCAATTTCTGAAATTCTTCCTGCCACTTTTTGGCTTTACTAAGAAATACATCAACCTTAGGATTCGTTCTACTCTTTGTCATAGTGCGGAATTTCCGTTTTCAGTTTTTGCCCGTCCGGAAATTTACACCCGTCCGCCTCTAGTTGCAAGGTCCAGTCGAATTCTCCGTGCTGGGTGCTCGCAGGGGCCATGGGACGGGCCGGTTTTGTCACGCCGCCGAATTTAGGATCGAGGATTTGGAACCGAGGATTCGGGATTCAAGGTTTAGGATCCAGGAAAAGGGGGCAGGATTTCGCCCTAAATCCTGAATCCCACCTCCCGAATCCTTCCCGGCGCTTGACTTCGCCCGCCCCGCTGGCTACAGTGGCCATTCAGTCATCCTGAGGGTTTTAAAGCGAATGACTGACCGAGCCCGATGATCCTTATCATGATTATAGGCGTCATGAAGCGCTGGGTGCAGGCGGTTCAGGAATTCACCTTCCTATTGGTTGACTCCCTGCGGCACGCTTTCACACCGCCCCGCTACCTTGTCGACACGCTCATGCAGATGGATGTGATCGGCTTCGGCTCCCTGCCCATCGTCCTGCTGATCGGTTTCTTTACCGGTGGGGTCCTGGCCTTGCAATCCTACCGCACGCTGAGCGCTTTCGGCGAGGTGGGATTGATGGGCAAAGTGGTAGCTCTAAGCCTGGTTCTTGAGCTTGGCCCCGTACTTACCGCGCTGATGATGGCGGGCCGCAACAGTTCCGGCATTGCTTCCGAACTCGGTTCCATGGTCGTCAGCGAGCAGGTTGACGCCATGCGCGCCCTGGGCACCGACCCCCTGCGCAAACTCGTCATCCCTCGCCTCGTGGCCACCGTGGTGACACTGCCCCTTCTGACCGTCCTGGCGGATTTCTGCGGCTTGTTGGGAGGCTACTTAATTAGCTATTACACGGTTCGTTTAACCACGGCCGAGTATTGGACCTCAGCCTACCAGGCGCTGACTTATCATGATGTCACCCAAGGACTCATCAAACCCTTCTTCTTTGCCGTCCTGATTTCCTTAGTGGGATGTTACCAGGGGCTGCACACGACCGGCGGTACGGAGGGGGTGGGGCGGGCCACGACCCAGGCCATGGTGGTGGCCTCGGTGCTCATCGTGGTGGTCGACTTTTTCATTACGAAGTTTCTGATTGGGATTGGCTTCTTCTAGATCGGGACACGGGGTTGGGGATTTGGGTCTGGGGGTTCGGGAATTCTTACCCGCAGTGACAGAAGGTGAAAATCATAGTTGGCCATTACCGGATTTAAGCTCCCGAAACTCCAAGTCGCGAGCCACGAATCCCTAACCCCGTGCCCCGTATCCCGTGCCGCGTGTGTTCCATGAATACTCCCGCCATTGAGCTTCGCAACGTCTCCCTCTCCTTCGGGAGCAAGCAGGTTTTGGCGAGTGTTTCGTTTGTTCTGGGAGCCGGCGAGACCCTGATCCTGCTGGGCGTGACCGGTTCGGGAAAGTCCGTCCTCCTCAAGCTGATGTTGGGTCTCCTGAAGCCCGACGGCGGCCAGGTGCTGATTGAGGGGCAGGACCTGGTTCCCCTTTCCGAGGCCAGCCTTCAGCCCCTTCGCCAGCGCATGGGAATTGTCTTTCAAGAAGGCGCGCTGTTCGATTCCCTTTCGGTTTTTGACAATGTCGCTTATCGCTTGCGCGAAGAGCATGTGGGCGACGAAGCCGCCATCGAACAGCGCGTGCGCGAGGTTCTGCGCTTCGTGGAAATGGAACCCGCCATCGAGAAAATGCCTTCGGAGCTTTCCGGGGGAATGCGGCGCCGCGTGGCGATTGCGCGCACCATTGTCAGCAACCCCTCCATCATGCTTTACGACTCGCCTACGGGCGGGCTCGATCCCGTCACCAGCCACACCATTAATGTGCTGATTGCCAAGCTGCGCGACGTGCAACACGTCACCTCAGTGGTGGTCACGCACCGCTTGCAAGATGCCTACGAGCTGGCCAACTATGTCTTCTCCCCGGAAAAACAAACTTTGGTTCCCGTGCCACAAGACAGCCCGGCCACTTCTCGAGCGCCGACGCGCTTCCTGGTGCTGCGCGACGGAGGGGTTTATTTTCACGGGAGCGAGCAGGAGTTGACCCACTCTCCCGATCCATACCTGCGCAAGTTCCTGGCTTAAAGGCCCGGGGTTCGGGACACGGGATACGGAAATAGTAAATTGTGAAGGGTGAAGAGTGAGTTGGGGTGTGGTTTCACCATTCGCCATTCACTATTTCCCTGACCCCTAACCCGGCATCCCGTGACCGGAGCCCCGCGTCCCGTACCCCGTATCCCGTTTCCCGTGTCCCCGATTGCCCCGCGGATGGACTACAATAGAGCTTCGAACTTCGTGGAGGAGACCAACTATGCCTCAACAAGAGCGTGTGCAGTGGGCCAAGCTTCGAGTCGGCATCATGGTAATTGTCAGCCTGGTCATTTTTGCCATCGGGGTTTTCTTTATCAGTGGCCAGGAAGGATTCTTCACCCGCCATTACACTCTAAAGGCTTACCTTGCGAGCGCTGGGGATTTGCGCGAGGGCGCGCAGGTGCGGCTGGCCGGCATTTTCGTGGGCAACATTGTCAAGATCGGGATTTCTCCTTACACCGATCGGCAGCGCGCCGTGGAGGTCCAATTGAAGATTGCGCGCGCCTATCAGCCCGAGATTCGCACCGACTCCGTGGCCTCGGTGGAGACGGTGGGGCTGCTGGGCGATAGTTACGTGGACATCACACGCGGCACGGCCGGCCATGAGGTGATTGCGGACGGCGGTGCGGTTAAAACCGCCGAGAAAGCGGATATCGCCGCGGTCATGCAAAACACCAACGAGGTCATTTTGAACCTCAATTCCCTGTCCGCTAAGCTCGATGACATCACGACACAGATCCAGGCCGGCAAGGGGTCCATGGGCAAACTGCTCTACGATCAGGGGCTCTACAACAAAATGGACGCCACCATTTCCAGCGCCCAGATCCTGGTGGATCGCGCCCAGCGCGGCGAAGGAACCATCGGCAAACTCATGGTCGATGAGACCCTTTACAACCGCACCTTGGCGACCCTCGACCGCCTGGACCAGGTCATCGATGACGTCCAACATGGGAACGGGAGTTTGGCCAAGTTCATCTCCGATCCCTCGGCTTTCAACAATCTCAATCGGCTCATGACCAATGGCAACACCTTGATCGACAGCATCAATCAGGGCCACGGCACGCTCGGGAAGCTGGCCAAGGACGAGCAACTCTACAACCGCATGAACTCCACCCTGGCTCGCATGGATACCATTACCGCGCGCATCGACCAGGGCCAGGGGACGCTGGGAAAACTCTCGACTGACGCTTCTCTCTTCAACAATCTGAGTGAAAGCTCCCAATCCCTAAAGGAGTTCTTGGCGGACTTCCGCAAGAACCCCAAGAAGTACTTGACCATCAAGTTGCATATCTTCTAAAAGGAGTCAGGAGACAGGAGTCAGAAGCCAGGAGGTTGCTGGTCTCATTCTGACTTCTGACACCGGGCTCCTGACCTTTGGCTCATGACTTCTGCGGACTGCCTACTGCTTACTGCCTTCTGTCGCCTGACCCCTGTCTCCTGACTCCTGCTTTTGCGGCGCGTGGCGTGAAAACATCTCCTCGATGACATCACGATATTTCTCTTCCACCACCCGCCGCTTCACCTTTAAGGTCGGCGAAACCTCGCCGTCCCCCATCGTTAGTTCACGCGGCAGCAAAACAATCTGGCGAATTTTTTCGTGCGGCGGCAGCCAGCGCGTGGTTTCGTCCACCAACTGCTGCATAAAAGCGCAGATTTCCGGATGCGTCACCAACTCCTCGCGAGTCTCGAAGGCAACACCATGCGCGCGCGCGTGGTCCTCCAAGCGCTGGAAAACCGGCGCCACCAATGCTCCCACAAACTTGCGTCCGTCACCCAGCACCACGATTTGGTGAACATAGGGATGGCTCTGAAAGAGGTTTTCCAGTTTTTCGGGGGAAACGTATTTGCCCCCCGAGGTCTTGAAGAGGTTTTTCCTACGGCCGGTAATGCGGAGGTATCCCTCTTCGTCCATCGCTCCCAGGTCTCCGGTGTGGAACCAGCCCCCTGCGAAAGCAACCCGGTTTTCTTCCTCCATGTGGTAATAACCGGGCGAGACGTTTGGCCCTTTCACCAGAATTTCACGGCCCGCCCCGCATTCCGGATCATGATTCTCTTCCCCGAACTTGACATCGACGCCCCCGATCAGGCGACCGACGGTTCCCAGTTTCGTGTGACCGGGATAATTGATGGCAATCACGGGTGAGGTTTCCGTAAGGCCGTAGCCCTCATACACCGGCAAGCCCATGGCGTAGAAAAACTCGGCCAGCTCCTGCGCGAGGGGAGCGGCGCCGGAAGCCAGGATCGTGATACGACTGCCCAGTTGGTCCCGCACCTTGGAGAAGATCAATGCATCGGCGATCCTATGCTTGAGGCGCAACCCCAGCGGCAATCGCTGGCCCCTGAGGCGATAGGGAAAGGCTTGTTTTCCCACTCCCAGAGCCCCGTAAAAGATTTTCTGCCTCGCCGGGGGGGCGGCGCGGACGACTTCCATGACACGATCATGAATCTTCTCGAGCACGCGAGGAACCACGCCCATCAAGGTAGGCCTGACCTCGCGCAGATTCAGCGGGAGGGCGTCAAGGCTCTCCGCGTAGGCGATCGACACGCCCTTCCAAAAGCAGAGGAAGTCAAGCGTTCGTTCCAGAATGTGGGAAAGGGGCAGCAGCGATATGGACGCATCCTCGCGAGTCAGGGGAAAAAGCTTCGCACATTCCAGCACGTTGGAAACAATGTTGGCGTGCGTCAGCATGACGCCTTTGGGCTTGCCCATAGTGCCGGAGGTATAAAGAAAAGTGGCGACGTCCTGCGGTTTCGCGGTCAGCGCCTTGGCGGTGAATGACTCCACGGCATTTGGAACCAGACCCAGTTCGAGCGCGATGCTGCCCTCCCAACAATCCGCTCCCGTTCCTTGCAGGTTGGAGCAATCCATGGCGAGGACGAATTTCAAATCCGGCAGATGAGGCCGCACGTTTATAGCCTTGGCAAGCTGCGGTTCAGTCGCCAACACGATTCCTTTCGCCCCGCAATCCCGGAGGATGTATTCGATGTCGGGTTCGAGCAGGGTGGTGTAAATCGGCACAGGGATGGCGCCCAGGCCCATCAAGGCATAGTCGGTAAGGGCCCACTCCACCCGATTTTCGGAGAGGATGGCCACGCGGTCGCCGCGCTCGACGTGCAGGCGGCTGAGCAGCGAGGCCAATGCTGCCACCTTGCGTAAGGCCTCCTGCGAGGAGACACCCTGGTATCGCCCTTCGCGCTTAAACAGGAAACAGTCCGGCTTAGAGTGCGCGGCGACCGCCTGCAGGAGCAACTCGTTGAGGGTTGTGATTTCGCTCGAACCCATGCCGTTGTGAGAGTCTATCACTTTGCCCAGAAAATCCAACACTTTCATAGCGGACTCTCCTAGCAGCATGTGTAGCGTGGACCTGTTTTCCAAGGTCCACGGCTTTCCCTTGCCCGTGGGGGACGCGCCACATCTCCTCTTTAACTCTTCTACTTTTCAACTCTTGAACTTTTGCCCCTCCCTTTCACTTCAACGAGCGTTGGGCTAATATTCCCAGGGAGAGAACAAACATGGCACAGCCCGACACGATCCAGAGCGCGGCAGCTTCCGCCGATTCCTACCAGCCGGTGCGCGCCCCACGTGGCACAACGCTCGTCTGCAAGGGATGGCAGCAGGAAGCCGCCATGCGCATGCTAATGAACAATCTTGATCCTGATGTAGCGGAACGTCCACAAGAGTTAATCATCTATGGAGGCACGGGCAAGGCTGCGCGCAATTGGGCTTGCTACCACGCCATCGTTGCCGCGCTGAAGGGCCTCGGCAATGATGAAACGCTCCTCGTCCAATCGGGAAAGCCGGTGGGAGTTTTTCAAACGCATGAAGCAGCGCCACGCGTGCTGATTGCCAACGCCAACCTGGTGGGCCACTGGGCCACCTGGGAAAAATTCCGCGAGCTCGAGCGGCTGGGCCTGATGATGTACGGCCAAATGACGGCCGGGAGTTGGATATACATCGGCACGCAAGGAATCCTCCAAGGGACTTATGAAACCTTCGCCGCGGCGGCGCAGAAGCACTTTGGCAGCGACCTGGCCGGCAAACTGGTGGTGACCGGCGGCATGGGCGGCATGGGTGGAGCGCAACCGCTGGCCGCCACGCTGAACGGCGCCGCCTTCCTCGGCATCGAAGTTGACCCGGAGCGCATCAAGCGCCGCATCCGCACGGGTTACTGCGACATTTGCGTCAATTCGCTGGATGAAGCGGTGCGCATCCTCAAAAATGCGGTGCGCCAGAAACATGCCGTGTCAGTCGGATTGGTGGGCAATTGCGCGGACGTCATCCCGGAACTCGCGCGCCGCGGCATTGTCCCCGACTTGCTTACGGACCAGACCAGCGCGCACGATCCCCTGAATGGCTACGTCCCTTCCGGGCTGAGCCTGGAAGAGGCCGCGGAACTCCGCCGCAAGAATCCCGAAGACTACCTGGAACGTTCGTACGATTCCATCGCGCGCCACGTGACGGGCATGTTGGAATTGCAGAAGCTCGGCGCGGCTACGTTCGATTATGGAAACAACATTCGCACCATGGCCTTCGAGCGCGGGGGCGTGAAAGACGCCTACAATTTCCCCGCCTTCGTTCCCGCCTACATTCGTCCCTTGTTTTGTGAAGGCCGCGGGCCGTTCCGATGGGCGGCGCTTTCCGGCGAACCTGCCGACATCTATCGCACCGACGATCTGGTGTTGGAACTTTTCCCTGACAACGCCATCCTGAATCGTTGGATTCGCCTGGCGCGCAAGCACGTGAAGTTTCAAGGACTGCCCGCGCGCATCTGCTGGCTGGGTTACGGCGAGCGCGCGCGGTTCGGCGAACGTATCAACGATCTGGTGGCAAGCGGCGAGCTGAA
Organism: uncultured Acidobacteriota bacterium; assembly: GCA_963825395.1. Taxonomy (GTDB): domain Bacteria; phylum Acidobacteriota; class Terriglobia; order UBA7540; family UBA7540; genus Bog-366. The sequence continues at coordinate 27,273 of CAWGTQ010000086.1, forward strand.
GGCGCCCATCGTCATCGGGCGCGACCATCTTGATTGCGGCTCCGTGGCCTCACCCTTCCGCGAAACCGAGAGCATGAAAGACGGCAGCGACGCAATCGCCGATTGGCCGGTGCTGAACGCGCTGCTCAATACCGCTTCAGGCGCGAGCTGGGTTTCGTTCCACCACGGCGGCGGGGTGGGGATCGGATACTCGCTGCACGCGGGGCAAGTCACCGTTGCCGATGGCACACCGGAGATGGCCAAGCGGCTGAATCGCGTGCTGACCAACGACCCAGGGATCGGCGTGGCCCGCCACGTGGATGCGGGCTATGAGGAAGCGGTAGATTTCGCAAAAAAAGCCGGAGTGAAGATACCCACAGTGAGGAGTGAAGAGTGCTGAGCAAACAAAAACCGTGACGGGAGGCAAGTAACGAGTCAGATCCGGGCATTTCTTGCTCGTCGATCGTCACTCGTCACTCTTCTTCAGCTCTTCTTTGACGTCACTGCGAAGAACGAGCCAAACTGTTGCTCAACTTTCTTGCTTTTGCATTTGGGGCAAGCGATCCGCTTCCTGTCATGTTCGGCCACGGTTAAAATCAGATTGAAAGTCTTCTTGCACTCTTTGCATGCGTAGTCGTAGCTGGGCATATGAAAAACCTCCGGAATGCGTTGGAGCGGTATTATATCGTACTAAGATCGGAATTGGCGGGTTAAGTCGTTCGCCGAGCGGAACGCCCCGGTGCCCGGGCAGAGTCGGACCATTCCAACCACCCTTACCTCCTTCGATGCCACACGCTTCTCCACCTCGGTTGTTCTTCCGCAATGCCGCGCAACTGATCACGCTGTCAGGCCCGCCGGTTCCGCGCCGTGGTGCGGCGCTCGGCGAACTGGGAATTATCCCCCGGGGCGGCCTGCTGACCGAGGGAGAGACGATTCTCCGCGTTGGCACCACTCGATCGCTGGAACGCGAGGCGTTGCGCCTGCGCGGTCAGGCCATCGACTGCCGCGGGCGTGTGGTCATGCCTGGCTTCGTCGATTCGCATACACATTTAATCTTTGCCGGCAGCCGGGTGGACGAATACGACTTGCGCTTGCGCGGCAAGACTTACGAGGAAATCGCACGCGCCGGCGGCGGGATTCAATCCTCCGCGCAGAAGATTCGAAGGGCTGGCATCGCATCTCTGGCGCAGCGAGCGCGAACCTTTCTCGACCAATTTGCGGCACACGGCACGACCACGGTCGAAGTGAAAAGCGGCTATGGGCTGGACCTCGCGCAGGAGGTGAAGGTCCTGCGAGTCATTCGACTTTTGCAAGCGGACGCGGCTTTGGATTTGGTCCCGACGCTGCTTGCCGCTCATGCGCTCCCCGCGAGTTTTCAAGGGCGATCTGCCCCGTATGTGGACGAAATCATCCGCCGGCTGATTCCCGCGGTGGCGCAACAAGGGCTGGCGGAATTCATCGACTGCTTCTGCGACCGAGGCGCCTTCAGCATTGAAGATTGCCGCCGCGTGCTGGCGGCGGGCCGGCATTACCGCATGGTGCCACGGATTCACGCGGAGCAACTTTCCCGCACCGGCGCCGCGCGCCTCGGCATCGAGTCTGGCGCCGCCTCCGCCGACCATCTCGACAAGCTATCGGCCGCGGATATTCGCGCCCTGGCACGATCCGACGTGGTCGCCACGCTTCTGCCAGGAGCCAATTTCCATCTGGGATTGAAGCGCTATCCTCCCGCGCGCCAAGCTTATTGCCGCCGGCGCGTCGGTGGCTTTGGCCACGGATTTCAATCCGGGCACCAGCCCTACCCTGAATATGCAATTCATCATGTCGCTGGCCTGCACGCAGATGCGGATGACGCCGGCGGAGGCCATCGCCGCCTCCACCCTCAATGGCGCCTGCGCTTTGCGCCGCGCCGATCGCATCGGTTCCCTGGAAGCGGGCAAGCAGGCCGATTTGATTGTGCTGGATGTCAACGATTATCGCGAAATCCCGTATTACTTCGCGGTGAATCATTGTGTGATGACGGTGAAGCGAGGGAAGATCGTTTACTCGCGGTAATGCACAGTCGGTAGCGCCCTTGGCGTAGCGCCTGTTTTGCAGGTCCACGGCACTTGGGTACGCTAGGTGTGAAGAGCCGCAGACCTTGAAAAACAGGTCTGCGCAACCAAGCTTGCTGGGCGCGAGTTATTCGAAAAGCTCATCCTTCCACACTTTTTGCCCACCCAGCGACGTATAGAACCCCCAACCTGCAAGGGCCACGAAGCCTACCACAATCGCGGCGGCATGGGCCGCGTACCAATTCGAAAAGTCGAGCGAGAAGGGAACGTTCAGTATGACATCCGCCGTGAAAATGGCTGTCGCCAGGACGATGAGCCCGAAATACGACACGGCGGCGGCGGCCAGCATATAAACCATCAACCAGACCGGCCACACGATCTGGGGATGATCGCTTTGGAGAGTGTTCAGCGCGGTATAGATGCCAACGAAGCAGGCCAGAGCCAGCCATTTGTTACGCAGAATCACCCGCAGCAGGAAAATCAGCAGGAAAAATTCAAGAGTGCCGAAGATGCTCTGGCCGACGTTCTGGAGCCAGGAACCGAGGACTTCCCGGCTTCCCATTAAGAGTTCAATGTTGGGAAGTATGGGTGTAGCGCCCTCACGCTTCAGGAAAAGAAAGCCCACGCTCACGATGACGGACCAGAGTAAGCCCAGGAGGACCCCCCAAAGAAGGTCCCGGCCGACCAATGGATCCCGCCATTCGCCCGCCAGCAAGCGGGTCCAGGAAATAATGGCGTGCGGCCAGTGGCGTCGCACGTAGGGTTCGAGCGCCACGTAGAACATCCAGGTGACTGCGGAGAGAAAAATCGACATGCATGAGGGCAAGGAGCAAGTGCTCGAAGGGTGGCCAGGGTGGGAAGGAAGTGGTTCAGGCACACCCAGAGCACCATATCGATAACGAACACCGCACTGGCCAAACGGAAGGCGCCGCGCACGTCGCTTCTGCCCTGCACGTAGTTTCGCCGCGCCATCAGCGTGCCGCAGGTCAGAAGCAGGAGGGCCAGGATCACCGCGATGATGTGGCTGGCGTGCTGCCCCGGCGTCAGACTCTCGTGCTGGGAACGGCGAGGGGGCGACCAGGGTCCAGTCAAGTCAAAGAAGACCGGCTTGCCGCGCCAGGCGGCCGCTTCAATACGCAGGGGGAAATCGGTGCCCGGCCAGAACCCCGTCCATGCAGCGCGCTCGTCAAAGGCCGCGAGCGAGAGCCGGGTGGGCGCAGCCGATTGGAACTGCGCCGGATCGAGGCCGGCGGCGGCGAAGAGGGGCTTCCAATCTACCCGTTGCGCCGGAGGCGGATTGGGCTCCACTTCCTCCGGGATGGCTTGCCAGTAGCTCAGCCGTCCCTGCGCATCAAGAGTGAGGTTGATCATGCCGGATTGGATGGGGGGCGGGTCGTCAAAGGTCACAACGCCCGGCACCATGAACTTGTGGAGACCGTCCGGCGCCAAATCCACGGGACTTTGCCGGTATGAATACATCAGCACCTGCGGCCGCTGGGCGAGCACCTTCGGCCAGTCAGGACGTGGCTTGGTGTGCTCATGCACGTAATCAGTGAAATCCGTGTTGTAGTCGAACATCGCGGCATGGTCTGCGGCGGAGGCCGAGTAGCCGAGCTGGCCGATGATCTCGCGGGCTTTCTCGTCCAGAACCTCGGGGGGCAAAATCCCATTCATCAGTTGAAGGCCGCTCACCTTCAGGCCGATGAAGACCACGGCGGCCAATCCCAGTATCACCGCTGCCAGGCCGGCCACGGCGATGCGCGGGGCGAGACCGGTGGTTTCACCGGCAGCAGCCACCATTTGCGGCGAGGGAGTCTCGCCGGCCGCCAGTGCTTCCGCCAGAGGATCCCCACCCGGCAGCGCCGCCGCCACGGCCAAGGCGCCCGTGGCCCGCTTCAGAGGGTCGGTTTCGAGGCACCGCAGGATCACCCGCTCCACCGCGGGATCAAGATCCTTCACCCACGTCGAAGGCGTGCTGAGGGGCTGCTGGCTGCGCTGCTTCACCAGCTCCACCAGGGTTTCGGCGGCAAATGCCCGCTTGCCGGTAAAGATTTCGTAAAGCACCAAGCCCAGCGAGTAGATGTCACTGAGCGCGGTCACATCCTGCCCTGCCAGTTGCTCGGGCGCCATGTAGGCGGGCGTGCCGTTGCGCGCCTCCATGCCCTCGACGCGATCGGCCAGGCTGGCCAAACCAAAATCGGTAATCACCACGCGCCCCCGGCCGTCGAGCATGATGTTGGCAGGCTTCAAGTCGCGGTGGAGCACACCTTCGCGATGCGCCGCCGCGAGCCCGGCACAAAGTTGGCGCGCGATCTCCAGAGCCTTGTCGCCCACCAGGCGCCCGATGCGCCGCAGCAGAGAGGCCAAGTCCTCCCCGTCCACGTATTCCATGGAAAGAAAAGTCAGGCCCTCAACTTCGCCGACATCGTACACGCGACAAACGTTGGGGTGCGACACGCGGCGCGCCACGCGGATCTCGTTGCGAAAGCGCTCCAGCGCGTTTTCATCTTTGTCGACGGCTTCGGGCAGAAACTTCAACGCCACGGGTTGTTCCAAAATCAGGTCATCGGCGCGATAGACTTCGCCCATGCCACCCTTGCCGAGTACGGCGACAATTCGATAACGCCCGGCCAGCAGCGTGCCCGGCAGGAAACGACCCTCACTCGCTTGACCGCTTGAGCTGGTAGGGCCGCCGGAAGGAATCCGCGGCTTCGACAAGGATTTCTTGCCGGGCGTGGGCGCCACCTCCGGTGTGGCAACGTCTGCGGTCACCAGCGGGTTGGAGCCGAGCGGCGCTCCACACGTCGAGCAAAATCGGTGGGCTTCCGGACTGCCTTCACCACAGGAACCACACCTCACCATGTCGTCTCTCCCGTGCGTTCGCAGCGCGCCATCCTGATGGGTTGATTCGTCCTATGCCGAATAATAACGCCACAAAAGCCAACCCACAACCACTTAGCCTGCGTAACAGGCAGAGAATATTGTAGCCCACTCCAGCCAGCGGTGGGAAAGGCGGCCCCCACCCCGTCGGGTGGCGTAGACTTCTTTTCTTGTGGGGGGTCTGCGATTTCCCGAAGGGACTTGTGGGAGCGGGTAGCCACGACAATGCCGTGCCAGGAGAGAGCCCGTTTGGGAGATCGCAGACGCCAAAAGCCGACCGTCCGCTGCAGCCCGCCTTATCCGCCGAGGTTCAGGCGGGAATTTCGGCAAGCGGATGAATGCGCCGGACATGGATTTGGTTCTCGCGCTTGCGGGCCTGGGCGATGGTGTAGGAGGCTTGCATGCGCAGGAGCGTGTCCATCTTCACTCCAAAGGCTTTCTCAATACGCAGCGCCATGTTTCCGGAAAGACTGGCCTTGCCGTTGAGCAAGCTCGACAGGGTCGGCCGGGAAACCTGAAGTGCCGCTGCTGCCGCTGTTACCGACAGGCCCGCGGGCGCAATAATCTCCGTCCGAATGAAATCTCCCGGATGGGGCGGGTTCTTCATGGGCATGGCGTTTTCTTCCTCCGTCCTAGTGATAGTCTTCCAAATTCACGTCGTAGATTTCGCGCTCCGCGCTGTCGAGGCAAAACGTCAACCGCCGGTTGCGCGTGACGTTCAGGCTCCAAGTCCCCCTCCGGTCAGCGTGTGAACTTTCCAGCTCGGCAGCAAGCGCAATTCCTCAGGGTCTTGCATGTCATCGAGAAATGCCAGCATCTTACGGAGCTTATCCACCGTTTCCGATGAAACTCCTTTCGAGCTATCTTCCTCGTAGAGCCTTTTCAGGCCCTTGTGGATAAAGTTCCGTATTTTCACCGTGTCAAGTGTAGCCTGTAGCCTTACACATGTCAATGGGATAAGGCCGGTTGCTGTCAGGACAGTTTTACGCCGCCATTCGGCGGATAGACCCGCCGCTACAAAAAAACCAAAATGACTCACGGTTGAGACAATCTGTCTCTTGACAATTGTTAGGCTAGTGTGTATACTAGAATGGTAGACCGCCGTGAGGTGCTGCCATGTCACTGGGCAAGTCTCCCACCCTGACCCTTGCTCGCTTAGAGGCCAACCGACGCAGCGCTAAGAAATCGAGGGGGCCGCGGACGGCGCGGGGCAAGGGCCAGGCACGGATGAACAGCGTGCGGACCGGTGGACGGTCGGCCGCCCATAAGAACTTCTTCCTGCTCCTGCTTAACGCCCCGCCCTGCTCGGTGCATCGAGCGGCGCGGGCCTTCCTGACTCCCGAACAGGCCGCGGACCCCTTCTTTCGCGAAATCGTGGATATGTTTCGCCGGGCAGAAAGCGAGGCGGCGGCGATGTCCGTGTGGCAGCCAGCAGGGGCCGCACCTCAGAGAAGAAACTCCCCCAAAAACCGCGAGCGAAGCCTGAATCTGCTTGAAAACAATACACCGTTAATTTAGACTGTGTAGATGTTATTGAAAACAAGGGCAGTCAGACTGATTGTTACGATGTATATGGAAACACAGGAGATAGAAAGAGACTGAAAGCCTCCTCCAGAGGCCGTACAGAAAATAAAGGAGTTAGCTAGTTTTGAGAATATATCCATGAAAATAAAAGAGATACTCCCTGTCGAGTTCTTGAAATTGCGAGAATGAGCCCTTTGTGTAGATCTTATAGAAAAAATACAGTTAACGTATTCTTCCAGAATGTCCATGAGATTGCGTGAGGCGCGGCTTGCAAAACGGACGGTGAAAGTATTTGGAGAGGCATGGCGGGAGAATGCACGCGGGAAGCAATGGCTGGGGGTTCAAGTTTGCGTGCGATAAGTCCTACCAGGAAGAGAAGGCCGTGGACCTACAAAATAGGTCCGCACTCCTCCCCTAACTTCGGACACCGGACTTCGGACAGTTAACAATTCTTGTGTTACATTCGCACCATGCAAACTCTTATCGAATGCGTACCCAACTTCAGTGAAGGGCGCGATCCCGCGGTGGTGGAAGCGATCGTTCGCGCTCTGCTCGCAGGACCGGACGTTTACCTGCTCGACCGGGAAATGGACGCTGACCATAACCGTTCCGTGATCACGTTTGCCGGGACTCGGGAAAGCGTGGGCAAAGCCGCGTTGCGCGGCATCGCCGAAGCGGCGGAGTTGATCGACCTGAACCATCACCAGGGGGCGCATCCGCGCCTGGGAGCCACTGACGTCGTGCCTTTTGTGCCCCTGGCCGGAGTCACTTTGGAAGATTGCGTCCGCATCGCGGAATGGGTGGCGGAGGAAGCGTGGCGGCGCTTTAAAATTCCCACCTATCTCTATGAAGCTGCGGCGCGCAAGCCGGAGCGCGTCAATCTGGAAAACATCCGGCGCGGCCAGTTTGAAGGAGTGCGGGAGGAGATCGGCTCGAACCCGGCACGCCTCCCCGATTTCGGCGAGGCCGCCCTGCACCCCACGGCGGGCGCCACGGTGGTGGGAGCGCGCAAATTCCTGATCGCTTACAACATCAACCTGGACACACCAGACGTGGCGCCCGCCAAGGCCATCGCCAAGAAGATTCGAGCCTCGAGCGGCGGATTCCCCTGCGTGAAGGCGATGGGAGTGGAATTGAAAGCCCGCAACCTGGCGCAAGTGTCGATGAACCTGACGGATTTTGAGACCACCTCACTGGCTACGGTTTTCGAAGCGGTAACCCGGGAAGCTGCCGCGCTTGGCATACAGGTGGTGGGCAGCGAGATCGTGGGACTGGTGCCGCGTCAGGCGCTGGACGACGCCGCAGTGCATCTCCTGCGGGTCGAGAATTTCCGGCCGGAATTGGTGGTAGAGCATCGCCTGGAACAGGTAATGGAGGACCGAAACTTGAAAGTCGAAAGTCGAAACTCGAACGTCGGCCAATCGTCAACGGACGATCGTCCATCGTCAATACCCCAAGCCCCGCTGCAGGCGATGATCGAGGAGTTTGTGAACGCGGTGGCGGCTCCCACGCCGACCCCTGGCGGCGGCAGCGTCGCGGCGCTGGCGGGGGCACTGGCGGCGAGCTTGGGGGAAATGGTTTGCGGCGTGTCGCTGAAGCGGAAGTCGCTCAGCACTCATCACTCGGCGCTGGAAGCCGTGCGCGAGCGCCTGGCCACGCGGCGCGAGCGCCTGATGGAATCGGTCGACCGCGATGCGCAGAGTTATGAAGCCGTCATGCGTGCTATCAAGCTGCCGAAATCCACCGAGGCGGAGCAAGCCACCCGCGACCAAGCCATCGAGGCAGGCAGCAAGCAGGCTGCTGCCGTGCCCATGGAGACGGCGGAATTAGCGACGGCAGTGGCGCACGAACTCGCCAGCCTGGCGGGGATTACTATTCCGCAAGCTGCGTCCGACCTGCGCGTGGCGTCGGACTTGGCGGAGACGGCGCGGCGCGGAGGAATCGGGAACGTTCGGGCAAATCTCCCGGGAATCCGGGACGAATCCTGGCTGAGGGACATCCAGGCGCGGATTGAAAGACTCGGGACTCGGGATGCGGATTTCGGGACTGGGGACTAGCTTTGTACGGCTGTGCCGGTGGGGTCGGGCCATCGAACCTTAGAGACCGGAGATTCAGTCAAAACTCCCGAGCCGACCCGAGCCCCGTTTCCCTTGTCCCGACTTCTGGGGATCCTACCCCCCCTACAGAAAGGCTTATGGCGTGAAATCCCCCCCACCCTAGACGGTTAAAAAGACCATATTTAAGGGCCCCTTGGGGTTCTCATTAGATGCAAATCATTTGCAATTAGCCACTTTCGGCATCAGCAATCTCATCAGATGATTCGCTTGTAGTCTGGAATCGCTCTTGCCCTGGAAAGAGTCATATGAGAGACGCCGCGAACTTTGGCTCACCGATTAATCTCTATGAAGCTGGCGACCAAGCCGAACTTAGAATCCTATTAATCACTGGCGGTTGGGAAGTTCGTCGTTCCTTCAACCAGATGGGCATCCAACCCGGCGACCGCGTCCGGGTGTTGCGCCGCGCCCCCTTCGGCGGCCCTCTGGTCATCGACAACAAAGGCACCAAGGTTGCGGTCGGCAAGCAACTGGCGGAGAAGATCCGCGTCGAAGTCCTAAAGTGAAAGTCGCACTGGTTGGCCAACCCAATTCAGGCAAAAGCACCCTTTTTAATGCAGTCGCGGGCTACCGCTCGCTCACCTCGAATTTTGCCGGTACAACGGTAGAGTACACCCATGGACAGGCGCGGGTGGGCGGAGAAGTGCTGGAACTTATTGATCTGCCTGGCCTTTACTCGTTGACGCCCACCTCCCCGGTGGAAGAGGTCAGTCGCGATTATCTATTAGGGGGAGATTGGGACGTTATCGTCAATGTCCTGGACGCATCGCAATTAGCCCGCAGCCTGGAGTTGACGCTCGAGTTGCTGGACCTGGAATCACCGATGGTGGTCTGCCTGAACATGATGGACGAGGCGGCGCGCAAAGGCATGACGATCGACACGCATGCCCTGGGAACCGCCCTGGGCGTGCCGGTGGTGGAGGCAATAGGAGGCCGCGGTCAGGGCATTATCGAAACCTTCCGCACGGCACAGGAGGTGGCTGCGGGGAACAATCGCCCGCGTGCCTTCGTTTATGCGCCGGAAGCGGAAAGCATGGTGGAAGAACTGGCGGAAAAGATCGCTGCGGGCGCACAGGGGCGACCGGCGGCCATTCCTAAGAAGTCAGGAATTAGGGGGGAGGAGTCAGGACATTCACCTGCCCTGGATCGTGCGGCATTTTCTTGCGCGGATGGGCATTGTTCGTCGGCCTGTTGTGGACGTCCCCCAGGGATGGAAGGTCCACAAGGTTCGCGCGTCACGGCGGCGGTGGCGGTGCTTCCTGTTCTGCCCCCGCCGATATCGCCACCCGCAGATTTCCGTGCCATGAAGCCTCAATCACCCATCGCCAATCACCAATCGCAAATATTGATGTTTCCTCCCCCGCGTTTTCGCGCTTTGCAATGGGTGCAAAGCGATCCCGCACAAACCCGGCGCAAGGAGCCGGAAATAGCGCCGATGGTAGAGTGGGCGCAGGCGGAAATCGCCCTACGCACCGGGCAGCCCGCCGATGCAGCGGTCTCCGCCGCGCGGCATGCGGCGTGCCTCGCCCTATTTGAGCGCGTGGCGCGCGTGGCCCGGCCGCGGGCTGACTGGCGCGAGCAAGTGGATCGCCTGGCCATGCATCCCGTTTGGGGCTATCTGGTGCTCATGGGCGTCTTCCTGGGGTTCTTCCGGCTGATTTTCGACGTGGGAAAGCTCGGTGAGGATCGAATTCTCAACCTATTCGACGCCCTGGTGGCAGCGCTGTCGCAGCACATGAATCCGCAAGGCGCGCTGTTTGCAAGCGCCAAGGGAGCGGTGCTGGGAACGGCCGGGGCGGTAGCAATAGTTCTGCCCTACCTGTTGCCGTTTCTGGTGGGCCTGGCGATTCTGGAAGATATTGGCTACCTTTCGCGCGTCGGTTACCTGATGGACGCGGCCATGCACCGGCTGGGGCTGCACGGAACGGCCACTCTTCCCGTGCTGGTCGGGTATGGATGTAGCGTTCCGGCGGTGATGGCCACGCGCATTCTCACCACCCGGCGTGACCGATTTATCGCGGCGTTTTTGGCCGTCATGGTTCCCTGCTCCGCCCGCATGACGGTGATCTTCGCGCTGGTGGGATTTTACCTGGGCGCGAATTACGCCCTGGGCATCTATGTCTTGAACATCATCGTGGTCGCCGTAGCAGGGCACGTGCTGGCGCTCATCTGGCCGGAAATTTCACCCGGCATGTTAATGGAAGTTCCCGCCTATCGCGTGCCGTCACCACGCGTGGTGGCCATCAAGACCTGGTGGCGGCTGCGTGAGTTCGTACTGATGGCGTTTCCCCTTTTGGTCGCCGGCAGCGTAGTGCTGAGCCTGGTCGATTTTTACGGCTGGCAACACGGTATCAACGCCGTGCTTTCTCCCCTCACCGCACTCTTGGGGCTGCCAAGATCGGTCGGCCTGACGCTGATCTTCGGTGTGCTGCGCAAAGAACTCTCGCTGCTGATGCTGATGCAGGCGCTCGGCACAACGCACGTCCTGGGCGCAATGACCGCGGCGCAAATCCTGATCTTCACTCTCTTCGTGACTTTCTATCTTCCCTGCATGGCCACCCTGGCCTCTATGATGCGCGAGCTCGGCTGGCGCCTGACGCTCGCCGCCTCCACCGCACTACTGGTGCTGGCAATTGTCGTGAGCCTGGGCGCGCGCGGGGTGCTGCTGCTTTTTTAACGTGAGGAGAATTGCCGGCGCCGGGGCTTCTTCGGGGATGTTGGGGACGGGCAGATCCTGCACTACTACTCCCATCACGCGGGGTTTGACTGCTGCGTTGCGTACGCCTAAAATGAGTTTCGGATGAATCGCTGATGCCTCCAGATTTTTCTTCCATCACTTCCGTGCCACCGCGTCGGGACCCTCCACCTCACATGAGCAGCCGGAAGATCTTCGGCCAATTTGTTTTCCTGATTTTGCTCCTGCTCTCTGCCGGAGTCGGTGCGCTAGGGGGACTGGTTTTTGTTTATTCCTCTGATCTCCCCAAGGTGCGCGAGTTGGAGGATTACCGCCCAGATGTGATGACGGAAATCTACGCGGACGATGGCACGGCTGTTGGCAGTTTTGCCTTGGAGCACCGCGTCATAGTGAGTTACAACCAGATTCCTCCTGCCCTTCGCTACGCGGTGATTGCGATCGAGGACCGGCACTTTGAGAGCCATTTGGGAGTGGATGTTGTCGGAATCATCCGCGCCGCCAGCAAAGATCTGATGGAATGGCGCAAGACGCAGGGCGCAAGCACCTTAACCCAGCAGCTCAGCAAGATGCTTTTCCTCACGCCCGACAAGAGCTTCCGGAGAAAGATTCAGGAAGTGCTGCTGGCCATCCAGATTGAGCGCTACTTCACGAAGTCGCAGATTTTCACCATGTACGCCAACCAGGTGGATCTGGGGCACGGGAACTTCGGATTTGAGGCCGCGGCGCAATTCTATTTCGGCAAGCATCTGAATGAATTGACCCTGCCGGAGGCAGCGACGCTGGCGGGAATTCCTCGCTCGCCCACGGCTTACTCACCGATTGTGCATCCCGACTCGGCGCGACGGCGGCGCAACCAGGTGCTGCTCGCCATGCTCGAGACGGGAAAAATCAATTCCGCCCAGCTCCGCGATGCCACGGCTGCTCCCCTGGGGTTAAACATCCAACGCTGGAATTACACGGTTGCACCCTACTTTGTGGAAGAGGTCCGGCAGTTCCTGGAGAGGAAATACGGGCCGGAAGCCGTCCGCGAAAAAGGCTTGCGCGTTTACACCTCGCTCAACATCAAGACCCAGGAAGTGGCGGAAGAAGTGTTGAAAAAGGGTTTGCGCAACGACGATAAGCGGCGCGGCTGGCGAGGGCCGGAAAAGAACATTCTGAAGAACCCCCGTCTTACTGCCGACGGAAAACCCATCACCCTCGAAACTTATGTTGACGACGACTGGAAGCACCCCCCCGCCGCGGGTGATTTGGTCCACGGCCTGGTGATGGACGTGAAACCCGATCAAGCTGAGGTGCGCTTCGGCAACGTGACGGCGCGAATTACCCCGCCGGACTTTGCCTGGACGAAAGAAACTCTTCCCGCCAACTTGTTTGCTCCCGGGGATGTTGACCTTTTTTTGATCAAGGAGGTCAAGGGAGCTACCGCCAAAGCCACCCTGGATCAGGAACCCGATGTGCAAGGCGCCGTGCTGGCCATTGACAACTCCACCGGAGAGATCAAGGCGATGGTGGGAGGATACGACTGGACGGAAAGCAAGTACAACCGCGCGGTGCAGGCGGAGCGCCAGGTGGGTTCGTCCTTCAAGGTCTATGTTTACGCACAAGCGATAATGGATGGGACCTCTCCCTTTGACAGGGTAGTCGATGCGCCCGTCAGCTACCACACCTCCTCCGGAATTTGGGCACCCCACAACTATGACGATAAATTCGAGGGGTCGATCACCGTGCTGCACGCCCTGGCAGAGTCACGCAATGTTCCCGCGGTCCGCACCCTTGCCCGCATCGGAGTGGACAAGGTCATCAAGCTCTGCCGCAAATTTGGGCTTACTTCCCGCCTCGTCCCCAATCTGCCGTTGGCCTTGGGCGCCTCCGACCTGACACTCCTCGAGCACACGTCGGCTTTTACCACCTTTCCCAACGATGGGGTCCATATCGCCCCGCGAATGGTGACAAGGGTAACCAATTACGATGGCCGGCTGATCGATGATTTTCCGCCGGAGGTGACCGACGTCATTCCAGCTTCGACGGCACGTATCATGGTTTCAATGTTGCGCGAAGTCTTCAACTCCGGCACCGCCGTGTCAGGAAGAGCCTTCGCGGCCAAGTACCCGATTGCCGGGAAGACCGGGACCACCAACGATTTCACTGACGCCTGGTTCCTGGGGTTCTCACCCTCGCTGACCTGCGGAGTTTACGTGGGTTTTGATGACCATCGCACCCTTGGGAATAAAGAAGAAGGCGCTCGCGTGGCATTGCCGATCTGGCTGGACTTTATGGGGCAAATTTTGAAAGACAAGCCGGTGGAGGATTTCGCTCACTCGCCCCTCTTAAAAACCCCCGACCAGGTGAAGGATATTCTGGCGAGCGCCGAGCCGGAACGCCTGCTGGCGCCGACAGCTTCTGCCACTGTCGAGCCTGCGGCGAGCAAGCCCATCCCGCAAACCACGCCTCCCGGGGAATCGCCCGAACCACCCAAGAAGGAAGTCGCCACACCGAAGCCACCTGCCAATCCACCCCCGGCCAATGCTCCTGCCAGCCCGGTAGCCAAAACCGAGGAACCTGTCGCGGCTAAACCCTAGCCCGGCTCGAGCCGGACCTATGCCCGGGTTCCTTAAGATGACCTACGCCCGATGCCCGTACTCAAGACGACACGGCCACGCCAAGGTTTTCGCGCGGGGATTCCTGAAGGTCGGGATCATAGTTCAGGATGGGGCGGAGCCAGCGCTCCACGGCTGCGAAGGTCCATGCCTTTGCGGCGATGGTAATCGTCCACCTGATCGCGGTCGATCTTCCCCACGGCGAAATACTTGGCTTCCGGGTGGGAGAAATAGAACCCGCACACGGAGGCGGCCGGCGACATGGCAAAGTTCTCCGTCAGATAAATTCCGGCATTCTTCTCCGCCTGCAAGAGGCGTGAAAGAGGTCGCGCTTCTCGGAGTGGTCAGGGCAGGCGGGATAGCCGGGCGCCGGACGGATGCCGCGGTAGCGCTCGTGAATCAAATCCTCGAGCGTCAGGTTTTCATCCTTGCCATAACCCCAAACACTCCCTGGCGCGCTTGTGCATCAACTCCGCCAGCGCTTCCGCCAAGCGGTCGGCGAGGGCTTTCGTCATGATGGAATTGTAGTCGTCGTGATCCTGCTGGAACCGCGCCAGCAGGGGTTCAATGTCGGCGCCGGCGGTCACGGCGAAAGCGCCCAGATAATCCTCCAGGCCGGTCTGCTTGGGCGCGATCAGGTCCGCGAGCGCCCAGTTGTAATGGCCGGGCGCCTTTTCCATCTGCTGCCGCAAGGTGTGGAAGACGGTCAGCACGGAGGAGCGGGCGGCATCGGCATAAACTTCGATGTCGTCGCCCACGCGTGTTGGCGGGGAAAAAGCCCATGACGGCGTTGGCGGTGAGGAGTTTTTCCGCCACGATGCGATCCAGCAGCTTTTGCGCGTCTTCCAGCAGTTCGCGCGCCTTGCTGCCCACGATGGCGTCGTCGAGAATCCTCGGATACGTTCCGCGCAGCTCCCAGGCTTGAAAGAAGGGCGTCCAATCGATGTAGGGAACAATCTCCCCCAGCGGCACGGCGGGAAAGGCTCGCACTCCGGTGAAGGCGGGGCGCGGAGGACGGGCTTCGCTCCAATCGATGGGCGGCTTGCGCCGCCGCGCCTCCTCGCAGCGTCAGCAACTTCTGGGCAGCCGGCTTGTGCGCGGCGCGGAGCTTTTCCTGCTCCCGCAGGTTCTCTTCCTGGAATGCCGGCCGCGTCTCCGGGTTCTTGAGTTTGCTCACCACGCCCACGGCGCGCGAAGCATCCACAACATGTACGACCGGCTGGCGGAAGTGGGGAGCGATCTTCACCGCCGTATGCACGCGGCTGGTGGTGGCGCCGCCGATGAGCAGCGGGATGGTGAACCCCTCGCGCTCCATTTCCTTGGCCACGTGGACCATTTCATCGAGCGAGGGGGTGATGAGCCCGCTCAAGCCGATCATGTCGGCGTGGGTATCGCGCGCGGTTTGCAGAATCTTCTCACAGGGAACCATAACGCCCAGGTCGATAATCTCATAATTGTTACAGCCCAGGACGACGCCCACGATGTTCTTGCCGATATCGTGCACGTCGCCTTTCACGGTGGCCATCACAATTCGGCCTTCGGCGCGAGCTTTGCCGCCCGCCTCCTTCTCCGCCTCCATGAAAGGAAGCAAATAGGCGACAGCTTTCTTCATCACACGCGCGCTTTTGACCACCTGGGGCAGGAACATTTTCCCTGAGCCGAACAGGTCACCCACCACGCTCATCCCGGCCATCAGCGGGCCTTCGATCACGCTCAGCGGCCTGCCGAGCTTCTGCCGGGCTTCCTCGGTGTCGCCCTCGATATAGTCGGCCACCCCTTTCACCAGCGCGTGTTTCAGACGCTCCTCGACCGTCCCTTGCCGCCATTCGTCTTCCTGAACTTCCGCTCGGCCGCGTTGCTTAACCGATTCGGAGAAGGCGAGCAGGCGTTCCGTGGCGTCCGCGCGGCGATTCAGCAGGACATCTTCCACCAGATCCAGCAGGTCGCGAGGCAGTTCCTCGTAAACGGCCAGTTGCCCGGCATTCACGATGCCCATATCCATGCCCGCCCGGATGGCGTGATACAGAAACGCTGAGTGCATGGCTTCGCGGATGGCGTTATTGCCGCGAAACGAGAAGGAAATATTGCTGATGCCACCACTCACCTTGCAGTGAGGAAGCGTAGCCTTGATCTGGCGCGTGGCTTCGATATAGCTCACCGCGTAGTTCCGGTGCTCTTCGATTCCCGTCGCCACGGTGAGGACGTTCGGGTCAAAGATAATGTCGCATGGGTCCACGCCCACTTCTTCGGTGAGGATCCGGTACGAACGCGTGCAGATTGCGACGCGGCGCTCTGTTGAGTCCGCCTGGCCGGCCTCGTCAAAGGCCATCACCACCATGCCGGCCCCATAGCGCTTGATCAGGCGGGCGCGCTGCTTGAAAATCTCCTCCCCCTCCTTGAGGCTGATGGAATTCACGATGCCCTTGCCCTGGATACACTTCAGCCCCGCCTCGATGACGCTCCATTTCGAGCTGTCGATCATAATGGGGACCCGCGCGATATCCGGTTCCGAAGCGATGTAGTTCAAGAAGGTGGTCATCGACTGCTCGGAATCCAACATGGCTTCGTCCATGTTGACGTCGATGATCTGCGCGCCGCCTTCCACCTGCTGCTTGGCGACGGTCAAGCCCTCCTCGAATTGGCCGCTCAAAATCAGTTTGGCGAATTTGGGCGACCCGGTCACGTTGGTGCGCTCGCCAATATTGACGAAGTTAGTTTCGGGCCGGATCACCAGCGGCTCAAGGCCGCTAAAGCGGGAGTAGCGATCCACCTGGGGAGGCACGCGCGGCGGGAATTCGCGGACCGCCTCGCGGATAGCGCGAATATGAGCGGGCGTGGACCCGCAGCACCCGCCAACGATATTCACCCAGCCGTTCGCGGCAAACTCGCGCAGATCCGCGGACATGATTTCCGGAGTTTCGTCGAACCCGCCAAAGGAATTGGGCAGGCCGGCGTTGGGATAGCAGCTTGTAAATATCGGCGCGAGGCGGGAAAGCTCCTCGATGTGAGCGCGCATCTGCTTCGCGCCCAGGGCACAGTTGATGCCCACGCTCAGCAGCGGCGCGTGGGAGACCGAGATCCAAAACGCTTCGATGGTCTGGCCGGAGAGCGTCCGGCCACTCAGGTCAACGACGGTCACCGAAGCCAACAGGGGCAGGCGTTTTCCCGTGTCCTCAAAATACTGTTGGGCGGCAAAGAGCGCGGCTTTGCCATTGAGTGTGTCGAAGATGGTTTCCACCAGCAGCAGGTCAACGCCGCCGTCCACCAGGCCGCGGATCTGCGCGTAGTAAGCGTCCCGCAATTGATCGAAGGTCACGGCGCGGGCAGCGGGGCTCGCGATATCCTGCGACGCCGAGGCCGTGCGGCTGGTGGGTCCGAGGGAACCTGCCACCCAGCACGGGCGCGCGGGATTCTCGCTCATAAACCTGTCAGCGGCGCGGCGGGCCACTTGTGCTCCGGCCCGATTGAGGTCGTAGATGAAGCCTTCCAGCTTGTATTCCGCCATCGAGATGGCCGTGGAATTGAAGGTGTTGGTCTCAATGATGTCCGCGCCGGCGTCGAGATATTGCCGATGGATGTCCTCAATGATCTGGGGCTGGGTGATATTCAGGACGTCGTTGCACTGACGCAGGTCGCGGCCATGGCGCGCAAATTCCTTGCCGCGATAGTCGGCTTCCTCCAGCTTATGGGCCTGAATCATCGTGCCCATGGCGCCGTCGATAATCACGATGCGGCGTTTCAGGGTCTCGACAAGCGAGTTTACGGTGGGACTGACATCACTCATTCTGAAGAAGGTTCCCTCCTGATGGCCGGTTTTGATGTGCCCGGCAAGAGCGCTCATTTGAGTTTAACGGCGCTGGTTTGAAGTTCACTCCAATGCACCGCATTCTTTGCCCTCTTTACAGGATACCATGCATTTTCCCTTCGTTGGGGCGGAGCGATTCATCGGGTCATGCGACGAATTGAGCGTGATTTGTGAAGGAAGGGCAGCGCTGAGCTGTTTTGTGGGTCCGCAGCTCGTTCCCGATTGCAAGGAAAACCCGCGGACCTACAAAACAGGCCGCGCCAGACCGGATTGTAATCTGTTGATGCGCTGCTCGCTATAAAAACCCCAAGCTCTGCAGGAGAGCAGTTGCGAATCCGATGGCCAGCAGTCCGCCCCCGAAGACGTATCGCAGCGCGCGCGAGCGGAGCGTTCCTTCAATCGCCTTTTCCGTACGATTGGAAATCAGGAACGTAGGGGAATTCCTACCCTTGGCGATGATCTTGTGATCAACTTCGTTCGTCACTGCGGGATTCTCTGCGCAGGTCCCGGTGATGTCATACGAGTACTCGGGCTGGATGCAATGTTCGGTCAAGCGATAGTCCCCCGCGGAGTGATCATAGCCGCCGGCGAGTTGGCCACCGCTGCTCAGCAGAGAGCTGGAGTTCAGGAATTGCAACCCTTGGAATATACCGGCCTGTGATTTGCCTTGTTCCGACTCCACGGATGCGGGGGAAGACAAGTCCGCCCCCTGAAAATGCCCGGTCCGCATACCTTGCTCAACCCGCGCAATATAGCGTAGCAGTTCCCGGTCCGAGGCAAAACATACGGGATCGGTCACCGGCCGCTCCGGCATATCCATGTCGTCACCCGAGAGCATGGCTGCCCGCCTGCTGATTTCACGCTGCCCGGTTTGCTCGATGTCGAATTCGGCGCCGCGCGGGTTTACGCACACTCTGCCCGTTTCGTCCTCAAGATAAAAGCTGACCCATGCGGCATCCGTACGGTATTGCGACCAGCCGTTTTTGCCCATCCACCGCTCAATATTTACCTTGTAGAGGAAGCACGGCAGCCGGGAAACGGGGCTGAGCATAGTCTTCTCTCCCACGGCCTTTCCGCGAATCTGTACCAGTCCCATGGCGATACCGCGGATCGAAGTCAGGGGCGTGTCTGCGACGACGCGGTATTTCCGGTAGATCAAGAACCCCTCGAAAAACCAGCCCAGACTTAGAAGGAGCCCAATGACGAAGATCGTGCGGCCCTTGGTTAGGGACGCGGCCCGTTTGTGTTCGGGATATTGAATGTGGACCGGCAGGTTAAGTTGGAAGAAACTCAAGTCTATGGGCGCTGAGTAGTCGGCCGAGATCCGAATCCCCGAGGGATTCATCTCGACCTTGGTTTTTTCACGATCAAGCGGGATGCGATAGCTTTGGGCGTGATGGCGAATAATTTCACCCAGGGGTTTCGCGTAGCGCTCATCGACTTGGACAATGCGCCCTTGCGTATTCACGTGGTTCTTCAATTGGAGATAAGCATAGTTGACGGGAAGGGCCTTGATACCCGCATAGATAACAATCATCCCAAGCAGCAATCCCAGGATCGTTTGCAGCGATTGGGTAAGCTTATTGCCCGAGGTTTCCATATTAGCTGGGGTTTCTAACTTGAACCTATGCTATGAACAATACCATAGGCCGGCTCGCGTTTTGCGTCAAGTTCATAAGACCGGCATCACCGGCCTCGGGTCGAATTGCGGTTCGTTTGGCAGCGGCGGATGGGATGCCGGGACAACCGTGACCCGCCCCCGCAAGCGGCGGGGGGATGTGACGTAAATGAGATCGTACGGGTCGGTAGGGAGGCCGGGTTCGGTCTTTCGTTGGCAAGCGTCGGCACCAGCAAAGTGATTCGCTTTGGTGGGGGAAGACACCGCAGCAGTCGTATGGTCAGCCTGTGCCCGAGCGTTCCTTCGCCGTTCTATACTGCTCTAGTTACTTGGAGTTTGACAATCCGCCCAGATCTTAGGGGGCGGAGCCTGAAGCATCCAGCACCAGAACCCAGTCGCTATCGCCGTCGTGATTATTCCCGGGCGGCTTGAATTGCCGTGTTCCCGTGTTCGCGAATGGCCCCCCAGGGATGGTTGTGTAAGCTCCGTTTGCAGGGTCAAACCACTTGGCGGTTGCCGGCGCTTTCAAACTCGCCATGTTGACGGTGATCTCCCGTGCGGTGGGCATATAGGCAACAACAAAGGAGCCGTCTGGCGTTTTGGCGGCAGTGCAAAAATCGCTTTTGCTGACGCGAGTTTGGAGGTCCCCAAAAGTTCCGAGCCCGGCAACAACTACCGCATGGTCTTGGTCCGGAACCAGATCCTGCCACGGCAGGGAAGAAAAAAATTCCTTCCAGATCGTTAACTGGGTCACTCCGACCGTGTCGAGATGGAACTTCCATCCGGAGATGAAAGGCCAAGTATAGGCGTTGCCGTAGAGTTGCCCTGTGCCCCCGCTCAGGACCGTCCAATAGCCTTGCCGTCTAAGCACCCACGGCGTCCCGTAGTCCGTCGGGTCGCCAACCTTTTCCAAATCATAATGTCCCTCAACCAAGTAGGTCGGCATAATAGGTGTCTGATTGTAGCTGTGCAACATCTCGATATAGGTCGGCGAGTACGTGTAAGTGCTGTTGAGAGAAATAATCGGCACCCATGATTGATCATCTAAAGAGGAACTGGTAGGGACGTTCAGCTCGACGCTTTGAAGGGCTCTTGGGTCAGCGGACTTGATGGCTTTTGCCACGGCTTGGACCACTGCGTCATCCTCAGGGGTTTGCCAGGTATTAAAATCATCGCCGTGCAACCAAACGATGTTGTCGAAACGCTTGTAGCGTTCACCCAGATACTTGCCGTAGGCGGCCGCGGCAGTCAGGCCATTCGTGTGCAATGCCTGGAGCCATATGGTACGGGCTGGTGCAGCCTTACAACAGGTATCGATGGGATAAAGAAAAACCACGATGCCATGATTTGCCGCGGCCGTGAGCATCTCGTCAACACGAGTAAAGTATGCTTCGTTAGGCTTAGTGAGATCATAATGGGCGGCATCTGTCCCGCCCGCAAGGTAGCCGGTGAACGGGCGAATACCGTCATAGGTACTGGCGTCATCCCGACTGTCATAATAAGCGGGGCTGGCAACAAGCATATTCATCCAGACTGCATTGAATCCGTGAACCTGGCGATCGGCGAAATAGCCCTCGGCGTCCGCCGTGGAGACCATCGCAAGCAGGGCGTGGGGACCGTCACCGGTGATCAGAAAGGGGGTGTTGTTCTGGTCGACCAAATAGCGTTGGTTGGCGCTGACCTTGAGCGGATAGGCAGGAGACCTTGCGCCGTGACTTTCAGGTGGCACCGCGGCCACTTGCGCCCTCACCCCAAGAGATCCCACCAACGTAAGCGCCAGGAGCAGCGCCGGTAGTTTTCGGCTGGGATAATCCGGGAGGGTAATAGTCGTTAATTTTGCTCTTTTCACCCCGTCCTCAGGCGCAAATGAGACTCCATCCTCCGTCGGCTGGTCTGAAACGTGACTTGCTGCAATCCCAGGCACCAAATGCCGCGGGAGTGTTGGGCATCTCCCGCCAACCCTTTATTGCTCCCGTTACTTGGCGCATGACACCCGCGCAGACCCTAGGGGGTGGAACCCGAAGCAACGAGTAACAGAACCCAGTCGCCGTCGCCATCATGGTTGTTCCCAGGAGGCATGAATTGGCGCGTTCCCGTGTTCGCGAAGCGCCCCCCAGGGATTGCTGTGTAAGCTCCGTTCGTGGGATCAAACCACTTGGCGCTGGCCGGCCCTTTCAAACTCGCCATGTTGACAGTGATCTCCCGCGCGGTGGGCATATAGGCAACAACAAAGGAGCCGTCTGGCGTTTTGGCGGCAGTGCAAAAATCGCTTTTGCTGACGCGAGTTTGGAGGTCCCCAAAAGTTCCCAGCCCGGCGGTGACTGCCGTATGCTGTTGGTCCGGGACCAGATCCTGCCATGGCAAGGAAGAGAAAAACTCCTTCCAAACCTTAAGCTGTGTCACCCCGACCGTATCGATATGGGACTCCCAGCCGGATGCAAAACTCCAGGTGTAGCGGTTGCCGTAAAACTGCCCTGTCCCCCCGCTCAGCATTGTCCAATATTCCTCGCGCCTGAGCACCGAGGGCGTCCCAAAATCCGGCGGCTTGCCGACATCCTCCCAATCATAGTGCGCCTCAACCAAGTAGGCAGGCGCGACAGGCGTCTGATTGTAGCTATGCAGCATTTGCATGTAGGTCGGCGAATAAGTATAGGTGCTGTTAAGAGAAATGAGCGGTACCCAAGTGGGATCATCGAAGGAAGAGCTGGTAAATACGTTGAGCTCGACAGTTTGAAGATGGCCCGGGTCCGTGGACTTAATTCCTTTAGCCACGGCCTCAACCAAGGCGTCATCTTTAGGATCTTTCCAAGTATTGAAATCGTTACCATTCAACCAGGCCACGTTGGGAAAACTCTTATATCGGTTGCCGAGATACTGTCCATAGGCGTAAGCCGCGGTGAGGCCGTTGTTGCGGAGCGTCACGAGCCACCCAATCGTCTCGATGGGATCGATGAAGACCCATATGCCGTGTTTTGCCGCGAGCGTGACGATATGATCGAGGCGGGTGAAGTAGGCTTCGTTGGGCTTGGTGAGATCATAATGGGTGTAATCAGTCCCGCCGGAAACATATCCGGTAAAAGGGCGAATACCGTCGGGGGTGGCGCCCTCCATGTTGTTGGGGAAGTCGTGCCCCGCGCAGGCCACGTCGATCCACCCCATCGTATTAAATCCGTGTGCCTGCCGGTCGGCAAAGTAGCTCTCGGCTTGCGCCTCGGTCAACTGTCCCATTAAACCTTGGGGCGTATCCCCGACGATCAGGAATGGGGTGTTATTCTGATCGACCAGGTAGCGTCCGTTGGTGCTGACTTTGAGCGGATAGACAGGAGAACTTGCGCCGGGACCATCGGGCGGCGCCGCTGCCAATCGCACCCCCGTCCCGACAGAGCCCAGCAACGTGAGCACCACGAGCAGGGCGGGCATTTTTCGGTTTCGACAATCCTGAAGCATTAGGGTTTTCATTTTGTTTTTTGGTTAACCCAATCCGTAGCCCACCACACTCCCACCTTTCGAGGAAGATGGGAGTGTGATGCAAACTCGCTTAGAATTCCAGCCGGAAGGTCGCCTGTCCCTGGCGATTACTGATTTGTGAGCTCAGGTTGATAACCTCGCCAAACGTCGAATCGAGCGAATTGTTATCGGGAGCTTGCAGTTGCGTTCGGTTAAAAGCATTGAAATAGTCGAGGCGTATAGTGGCTCGCACATGTTCCGTAATATGAAAGTACTTCATGGCAGCGAAATTCTCGTCCCTCAAAGGCGGAGTTCGCAAGGCGGCATAAGCCCGCACCGAATTTCCAAGCCCCCAAGGCCCGGTGTTTTGGAAGGCATCCGTGGGGAATTGCACCGGCGGCGCTTGTGTGCCTCCAAGTAAGTAGGGTTTCGACAAATTGTAGTTGTACGTCTGTAACTTCACGCCGGAGACAATGTTCGGGCGATCAAAGCTATTCACCAGCAACGGATTGTAGTCGTTGGAAGCTCCAAAAGGAAAGCCGCCGGTATAAGTGAGGATTCCGCTGACCTGCCAATCACCCAACAGTCGCGACACCAGACTCTTGGAATTAAGCAATTTCTTCCCGTGGCCGACGGGTAGCTCGTAGCTCGCAACCCAATGTGTGTTATACAACTGGTCGATATAAGAAGGCACATACTCCGGCCCCGGGTTAAATGCGTTCATCCCGTTGGGTGAATACGGCCCGGATCCGACCGCAGTATTCGCATCGAGTCTTGATATCGTAACGTCGGCCAGATAGCTTAAGCCGTTGGAAAAACGCTTCTCTGCCTGAACTTGCAACCCATTGTACATGGCTTTTCCATCCATTTCATAGACGGGAAAATAGCCCGCGAACTGAGGGAACGGAGTCAGGGCCTGTTCCACAATCGCCGAAGCTCCAAACTGCTGGACAAAATTTGGATAGGGAACCTTGATTCCGTCAGCAACAGCATCCGGAGAGGTCACCAGTTCGCCCAAAACATTTGGGTTTGGGAACTCAGTGAGGATGGACGGGTTGGGCTGGTTGTTCAGCGCTAAAGTAGTCGGAAGATGAACCGCGTGGTTGCCAACGAACGACACCGTTAGAAACATATTCCAGGGAAGCTCTCTCTGGACACCGAAATTCCATGCTTGATCATATGGGGCCGTGCCAACCTTATTGGGAGGGAAATCGAATATGACGCCTGCATTCCCGATCGTTGGGTTAAAGGGGGTTGCCTGTGGCAATGGCATTGGGGTCACATCCCAACTTCCGTAACCCGGAACACTGCTACCGGTTGCGGCGCGGATATATTCGCCGTTCAGCAGGGGTGACATAAAAGAAGCACTAAAGGAAGTCCCATATTCATATGCGCCACCATCCAGATAGGATATGTAGAAACCGGACCGGATCACAGTCTTAGAATTCACCTTGTAGGCGAAGCCCACTCTGGGCTGAAAGTTCTTCCAGTGAATGGCCCCGCGGGTGATTCCGGCGCATCCCGTACAATTGCCGAATTTGGTGGCAGCACCCGGCAGGTCGCCAGCGCCGGTGTTAAGCTCTGTACGATTCACAAAAATGATATTGTTATGGTTTTCCGTAAATGGTACCAGGATGTCATACCGCATGCCAAGATTGAGTGTTAAGCGCTTATTAACCCTATAATTGTCCTGGACGTAGGGGGCAAACGCTTTGTTTCGCATGTACAGCTTACCGGCAGACTGGCGTTCGCCGGAATCTACCAAGCCCAGAAGAAAACTGGCAAAGGAGCTGCCATACATGCCGAAATTTGGATCGCTGGCATTGGGAGTGGATGTTGACCGTTGGCTAAAATCGAACGTACCACTGCAAAACACGCAGGCGATAATGTTCTGGTAAGTGCGACGGACCTCTCCCCCGAAGTTGAAGCTGTTGCGTCCTTTGGTCCAAAGCCAGTTGTTGACGAGGACGAGGCCTAATCTGCGGTTGTCCTCTACGGTAAGTCCGCCCGAACAGCATTCCAAATAAGACCCCCCGTTAACCCCCCAAGCTGTTGGAGCATTTTGGCCATCGAAGGTGACAAGTGGAAATGTGGTGCCGCCCACCACACCGGGGAAGCTCACGTTCAGGTTGGCATTGTTTAGGCCCGTGGTGTACCCAATCCAATTCGCGCCGGCTGTCATCATCAGGGTCGGCGATATGCTTTTCGAATAATTCAGCAAAAACCCGTTAGCAAGGTTAACGTTATGGATGCCGCTTTGCAGCTCGTTGCTTAAAGGCACGATGGGAGCCGATGTAAAGGTAGGCTCCGTCACAGAGTCCCGCCATTCGCTGAAATGGATGCTTTGGGATGAGCTCAAATTGTGGTCTATGGTGTAGGCCCACATATGCTGGCGGATCGGTATAGAAGTTATGGCGGGAGCCTCATTGCTCAGGTTGCCCGAATCCAGACCGGTGACGTTAGGGTTCGGAATACTCGGCAGGACCGAGTTGGCAAGAGCGCTGAAGCGTGTTGACAGAATCTTATTGCTAGGGAAAGGCAGGCCTGTTTGGGGATCATAGATGGGGATCTGGTTGCCGGAGGAATCCACAAAATTGCTAAAATCACCCTCCTTCATAGCCGCCGTCGGCACGGTTCCAATCGCGTTCTCGGCCAGGTTTTGCCTAAACAAGTCCAAACTGAAATGGAAAAACGTGCGATTCTTGCCATTGTAAATCTTGGGAAGGATTACGGGCCCACCGACTGTGAAGCCATAGTCGTTTTGCTGGTCCACGGGAACAATGGGCTGTCCACTGGCATTGAAGCGCGACGGGAAGAATCCCACGGAATCGAACCACTGGTTACGCAATATATCGAAGCCATCTCCGTGAAACTGGTTGGTCCCGGAAGCCATACTGAAGCTGACGGCGCCTTGTCCCACCCCAAATTGCGCATCAAAGGTGGAGCTATTGACACGGAACTCGCTCACCGCTTCATAGGGCGGATTCATGTACGTTTGGTTGCCAGAGAAATCCACAAACGCCACGGGAATGCCATTGAATTGAACTGCATTTTCGTAAGTCACGGCGCCATTGATGGTATGGGAAGTGGAACTGCCCTCAACGCCAGGCGCAAGATACATGAACGCGTCGATCTGCCTGGCCAAGCTACTGATTTCGATGGGGGCTGTCTGGACCAACTCAGGTTCGAGGGTTGTGCCGATCTTTGGGGACGTGGTCTCGAGCGAGATCGAAGATCCTTTTACCTCCACAGCCTCGGTGACAGAGCCAAGCTGCATTTGAAGGGCAACGGTCGACATCTTGGAGATTTCAACTGTTACATCCGTCTGGGTTCTCTTGAATCCTGTTACCTCCGCCGCTACGGAATACTGTCCGGGGATTAACCCGACGATGGTAAAGGTGCCTTCCGAAGAGGTTACGGCCGAGGATGCCACCCCGGTAGAGCTATTGGTAACCGTCACGTGCGCCCCGGTAATGACAGCTCCGCTTGCATCCGTGACCGTACCGTTGATGCCGCTTAGCACCTGCGCATTCACCTGAACGCCCGAGAAGAACACGCCAACGGAAAACACAAGCACGGGCAGAAATGCAACGGTCAACCAAAGTTGGAAACGAATACGGAAAGAGCCTGATCTCTGAATCATGGTGTCACCCTCCCCAATTTGTCTCGGACATGCGGTTAGCGGCGCACCCTGAGCGCCGTAATGACAGCAAAGTGGTAACCTGCGCCAGTAATGATGCGAACCTTGATCGTGTGCGACCCGAATACACCCAGCCCTGAGACGGCTCAGGGTTCTGTCAGTCAGGCCTCCATTAGGCTGCTTCCAATCGTGACATCAGCGCTGGGGACAGCGGAGATCCGCGAAACCATCACCCCATCTGCACAACGCCAAAGCCTCGAATACCATCTCACCCGACGCCAAGCCCGGCGAAGGCCAGGCCAATTAAATAAGCAGTTTTTTTAACTTTAGGAACCAGTGGGCACAATGTCTATCAGGTTTCCAACAATTCTTTGTTCTAAAACTACGATTGCAACTGCAAGAAAGCGCCGCCCTGGGTCCACCATTTCGTAGGTGACCCTCGATAATTCCGGCTACAAAAGGGAACGCGAAGTAGCCGGTTCGCCGACCCTGGGTGCCGACTCTTGGCGATTGCAGTTGTGCGTTTGGGGTGTCGTCAGATGCGTTTGATGCGCAAGGCTATGTCTAGAATATAGGTGGGCGTAGTGAATGTTCTGGTGCCCCCCTGGTGCGTGACACTTTCCGAGTGAATTAAAAATCCAGTGGCGGGATCAACCCAATCCACTTTGTAGGTCCCTGCCAGCAGGTCGAGTAGCAGATTTTCGCTGTAGCTTCCTGGAGAAGCAATGTAGCTTCCCCCGCTTCCCCCTTCGCTATGATGGAGATACAAGGCATATTGGCGCCCGGGTTCGCTGATGGCCCTCCAGTGAGCGCCAGGTGGAACTTCGCTCCTTACAAGCTGCTTGTCCTGATGCATTTTGATGAAATCGAAGCTGTACATGAAACCCTTCAGGCGCTGGAGGTCGCCCAGGAGTTGGGCATTGTCCGGCGTCTTTCCCGCAGGGTTGGCGGGATTAAAGAGGCCGTTCAATTGATTGAAACTGGCGCCGCCTCCGACCATGAACTCCCAGGCTTCGACTCGGGAGTCGGAGATCTTGTCTCCCCTGTACGAAAGGGGGTAGTAGTCGGTCTCGTTTTCCTCAATGGGCTTGTTGTGAAAATACTCGTAGTCAAGGCCCTTCAATCCCCCCATCTCCTGGTCGCCTGAGTAATAAAGATACTGAGTGATGACCACCGAAATACCAGGGTTGCCGGCGAGGTCGATGGGGCCTCCCGCCGGGCCTTGGACTTCCTGGCCAATCAGGTGCTGCTTGGGTAGGGCGCTTTCGGCGTTCTTGATCACGTCCACAAAATGGACGACCCACGGAGCGGCCTCGGGGATAGGCGTAAAGAGCGACGGTTCATCACAGATCTCCAGGATGACATTGTCGAAATCATTTGCCTCCTGAACGATTTTTCGAACGTAATCATCCTGCCGGACTACCAGGTCCGGGTGTTTCATCGTCTGGGCATCCAGAAACTCACACTGGCCGACTCCCTGAATGTTGTTCTCGGAATTCAATGCGCTGATGGGCCAAGTATCAGAATACTGGGAGTTAAAGAGGCATATCTCGACCACGATGTCCCGCTCGGCGGCCTTGGCGATGAAGTCCCGCAATCTCGCGAAATACTCAGGGTCCCACTTGTCGAGATCGAATTTATTACCGCCGAGCATGTATCCCGGCTGGTTGCTCCGCGCCCACGGAAGGATCAAGCTACGCGGCCTCGGACCCAAGGTATTCCCCGGCATAAATTTTCCCACCGGCTCGAACAATACCCCGGGGTATATGCGCGTGTAATTCAGACCGTAGGCCTTGAGCGCATCCAGGTATTGAACATAATCAAAATCCTTGTTGACCACTGCTCCGTAATGCTCAGCGGACGTGATCAGCAGGGTCGGCTTTCCTTTGAAGTAAAAATAATGGGGGTTCGTGCTATCCAACCGGATCGTTTGGGCGTAGCCTCTGCCTCCAACCAATAGAAGGACAATGGTCCATGCCTTGAGCGCTTTTAACATGTCTTCGTGTCCCTCCTTTTTGTTGCCCATGACGGTCAGAAACTCAGCCTGAGGAGAAGTGTAGATTGTGTAGCGCGACCTGTTTTGTGGGTCCGTGGCTTTTCCTTGCCCATTGGGGACGAGCCTCGGACCTACAAAACAGGTCGCGCTACCATGCCTCAAACGACCCGCAAATACAGCGCGGTCGGGCCCGGGAACGGCACGTAAAAGTCCACTTTTCCGCCACCCTTGACCGTACCGCCTCCTACGACGTAGCCTTCGACCGGATGCATCCACTCCACTTCGACTGTTCCCGAGGCCGCGGAAAGGTCCACGGAAACGTTGTATCCTTCCGGGAGATAAACCAGGTACTCATGCCCTGGATTGGCAAGACAGTACTTGGTAGCGGCCAGTTCGTCGTGAGGAACCATTTCTACAAGATTCATCTTGTTCGCGTAAGTGCGCGTGTTGCCGATGGCCTTGCGAACCGGTTCCCAGACCCAAGCATCCGCGCGGTTCAAGTCGCGAGTGGGGTAACCCGGCCGGGAAGCCCAATTCACTTCCCCGCAGGGGTGCCCGGGGATCGGAACCCACGAGTCCATCAAGAGCGTATTGTAGCCTCTGCAAATGCTCTTCCAGGCCCAGGAGGGGGTCCCCCCGTGACCCCACAGGTGGTCGGTATCGAGCACCGCCACCTTCTTGCCGTCCCAATCCGGAGGGTCATATTTGAAATACTCGCCGTCATCCCCTCCCGGCGAAACCCAATCGCAGCGGCTTGCGAGCATCGACTTCAGCCCTTCCGAGTTATATCCGGTCAGTCCTACGGGATGCCGTTTTCCCTTCTTGCCTTCGTAATCGTGCACAAAATCCACGACCCACCAGTCCCAATCCTTGTTACCGCCCTCGTTCATGACCTCGTATAGAATGCTGTCGAGGTCGTTCACGGTGTCAATGACTTTGCGCAGGTAGGCGGCCTGCATCTCCCGCACTTCGGGCCGGTAAAGGCTGACCATCCCCGTGCTGCCCTCCTGGCCGTCAAAGCCGTTGATGTTATTGCTGCCATTGTAGGGATGAGCGGGCCAGGGGTCGCAGGGATCGCCCTGCTTTTTCTCGCTGAAGCTTTGGAAGAGTTGTACCGCCGCATAGATCCCGTGGTCGCGGGCATAGATCAGCCGCGAGCGCATCCGCTCAAAATACTCGGGATTGAACTTCGTCAGGTCGAACTTCGGCAGTCCATCCAGCGCTACGCCCGGACCTGTGCGCAAGTAGGGCAGCGGCTCGAACAGAATCTTCTCGTCCGTCCAGGGCGCATACGCAGCCTGCATCCAGTGCCAGAAGCGCATGAAGTTGTGGTTGTGCTTCACCATCATGTCGATATAGGCAGGGTAGTCAAAGCGCGCCACGGGGGCCATACCCGAATCCTGAAAGTTGGCCCAAGTGTGCGACCCGGTCAAGAAAATCGCGCGCCCACTGCCATCCGTAAAATAGCGGGGATTCGCCGGATTGGCTCGCAGCGGGCCCGTAGCCGGCCAACGCGAGTTGCCCCAGCCAGGGACTTCATTTTCGTCAGGCGAAGGCGGCCGTGGAGCTTCTGGTTGAATGGCCATAGATAAGGGATCGCCGGTCAAAGCCACTCCCGTTCCCGCCAATGTGTTTTTCAGGAAGCTACGTCGGTGCATGGCGCTTGTTCCCCCTCGCTTCAAGGTGACATTGTGCGCATCGGTTATCCGATTCATTCACCCGACTGATCGTGTACGGTTTGGCCCTTTGCAGCGGCGGTCTATAAACGCCGCCATTCATGTTTGTGCGTTTGGGACACTTGCAAAACGTCGCGAGAGCAGACTGAACCCCTGCTGCTCGGCAGATACGTTAGTTCCGGGGCCCAAAACCATCTATCATATCTGTATAAATTTTTGCCGTAAAACTACGGTGCCCATAAGTGACATCACCAGACCATTTGTCAAATACCTCCCGCTTCCCATCTGGCGATGATGACCGCATTTTACCAAGCGTAAACGATTCTCCGCGCCGGGAACCATTGAAAACACGCTGTCCGGGTGATCAATATAACAAGGTGCGAATTGGCTCATCAGGGAGAGGGGACAAGTTGACCGTTCCAAAAATTGTCGTTATACTCTTATCCAAAACCAGTAAGAAATATCGCTTGTGATTTCGAAATTCGGGTTGCGCAGCTATCCGCTAGGAGGTGAAAATGAACACCATCACCCCAACGTGGGAAAAGGGCTTCCGAGTGGTTGAGCCCCAGATCAACGCGGAAGGGACCCACCTTTACCCGTTTGATCCCGCCTTCCCCATTGATGTCCGCTTCTTCAGCTTCAGCGGCCGCAACTGCATTCGGATGAATCGTCATCATTACTGCGAGGTTTACTTTGTCGCTTCCGGCAAGACCACTCTTCAGGTCCAGGATCGATTCTTCGAGGTCAAAGAAAACGACATGGTGGTAATTGGAGGTGACCTTTATCATCGCACGGTCGATCCACCCAATTGTCAGTTGCGGCTGGCGGTGTTGTTTTTCGAGCCGGACTTAATCCGCGCAACGGATGGGACGAGCGAGGAAATGGAATACTTGATGCCCTTCCTTGTGCAACGAGCGGATTTCCCGCATGTCATTTCCGGGAGCACCGGCCTTCCCAGCGAAATTCTAAGCCTGATCCTGCGGATTCATGAGGAACTCCCTGCCACCACCGTGCACGCCCGACTCGCCGTCAAGACCTATCTGAAGATGATCCTGATGCTGCTGGTCAAGCATTATTCCGCCTACCTCGGCACTCAGGAGGATATCCATCGCAAGCAGGCGGACCTGGAGCGGTTGCAGCCGCTCTTTGACTATCTTGAAAAGAGCTTCGACTTGCCGATCTTCGTTGACCAGGCGGCCCGCCTATGCGCCATGAGCAAATCGCATTTCATGTACTTCTTCAAACGGGCAACGGGACAAACATTTCGGTCCTACGTCAATCGCTTTCGCATCGCCAAAGCACAAAATTTACTGGCCTCGACGGGCGAACCCATCTCCAGCATCAGCCAGGCGGTAGCCTTTTGCAATCAGAGTTACTTCGGGATGATGTTCAGGAAGTTGGTGGGAGCAACGCCGCTTGCCTATCGGCGTCAATTCGCGAATGGCCATGAATTCGAGCGTACCTTGCAACATTCTCCCCCTGTGGTCCGGCCACGTGAGGCGCCGCGCGTTCAATATTCGGCCCGCAGAAGAGGGGGGCGCCCCTTAAATCACGCGGCCTTGATGGCTCGCTGAATCCCTAGCCGCGGCTAAACCGCCATCAAGCCGCCATCGACCGTATAAAAGCCTCCCATGCAGTATTCGGCATCATCCGATGCCAGGAAAACCGCAGTTCCTGCAAGGTCGCTGGCTATTCCCAAACGGCCGCTAGGCGCCATCGCAATCAACTGGTTCCGACGGCGCTCGTCGGACAATGTAGACGCGTTCATGGGTGTATCGATTGTGCCGGGCACAATGGCATTCACGCGGATGTGATCTCGCGAGTAATCAGCAGCCATGGCGCGAGTAAGGCCGATGATCCCCCCCTTACTGGTGCTATAGGCCGTGAGGTTCTGGTAGCCCCGCATGCCTGTAGGTGAAGCGAAATTGATGATGCAGCCGCCTCCCTGCTTCAACATGATCGGGATGACATACTTGGCACAAAGCCAATGCCCGCGCAGGTTGACTGCCAGCGTGCGCTCCCACACCTCGTTGCTCAGCTCATGCACGCGCTTATCCTTGCCGTCCAGCAATATGCCGGCGTTATTGACCAGGATATCGACGCGTCCGTAGCGCTCGACCGCCGTTTCCACCATGCGGCGAACGTCTGATTCTTCCGCCACATCCGTGCGCACAAAAGCACCTTCCTGCTTCAAGTCCAGAATTTCGTCAGCCGTCGCCTGGCCGGTGTCAGCATTGATTTCAGCGACCACCACCTTGGCTCCTTCACAGGCATACCGCAAGGCAATCGCTTTTCCAATGCCCGCACCTGCTCCCGTAACGATCGCAACGCGTTTATTCAAGCGCATAAAATCTCCTTAGGTTTTATACAGAGCGACATAGGTTTTTGCGCAATCCCTTGTAGCGGCGGTCTATGACTGCCGCCACAAGTTATGTGGCTCCGCATATAAAATCGCTGGCCATACCAAATCTTAGAAATTAGTGATGGAACCTCAGCCAGCAGCCATTCTCTCCCCCGAACCAACTCCTCGACTGCAAAGTTCGATTTCCATTCAATATATGAACACTGAAATCGGCGCGCATATATCAAATACTAACAATTTTTCGCTGGAAAACTCTTCCAGATTGTCAACTGAATATCTCACCGCGGACTCGCATGAGCCTGCGGCTCGCCCCTGTGCATGAAAATGTGCGAAGCACCTTGGACTGCGGCGGCTCGACGCCGCCTTGAAATAACCCCAAGGACGATGACCAAGGCGGCGTCGAGCCGCCGCAGTCCAAGGTGCCTTTGCCACGTCCATTTTCATAGAGGCGCGGAATTGTGAAAACCAAAAGGCCTTTCTCAGCGTCTCAGCGCCCCGGCGGTTAAGATGGTGTTTTATCACAACTCCTGACGCCCTGGGGTAGTTTGCTCGCTTCTCATCTTCTATCATGTTTCACTGAGATCAATCATCGCGGGTTCCAATCGGAAACCCCGCGTACGGATCGCGGAGTATGTCAGACCCGCCGCAAACCACACGCAGCCGACGATTTTCGCGAGCCTTCCCAGGCCCAGCCAAATGATCAAACAAATGGCAAATCCCAGGCCGGGCACGAGAAAATCCTTCCAGAAGTTCTTCTGCCGGCCGACCTGGGGTACAAAGTAGAACTGCCGGATGGTAGCGACGTTGACTCCCATGAAACCCAGGAAAGCGCCGAAGTTGAGCAACTCCCCGATCAAATCATAGCGTTTTCCGAGAGACCCCGCGAACGTGAACGCCCCGATCAACACCAGGTTAAAGGTGGGAGTGTTGCGTTTCGGGTCGAGGTAAGCGAAGAACCTCTTCGGCAGGACATTATCCCGCCCCATGCCGAAAAGCAACCGCGCCGCGCCCACTTGGCCGGTGAGTCCAGCGCCAATGTTGGCGATGGTGAGGAGCAAGACGGTGGCTTCGAAGAGCCAGGTTCCACCCACCCGGCGCGTAACATCCATGAAAGCCGTGGCAATATCCGGGAAGGTGCGGAAGTCAGGCCACGCCAGTTGCGCCAGGTAGATCAGAAGTCCTCCAAAAATTCCGGTGAACAGGCAGACGATCACGGTGGCCAGCAGAACATTTCGCTTCGGATTGTGAGCGTCCTCTGCAAGCGTGGTGATGGAATCGAAACCAATGTAGGTGAGCGCGGCAAAGGACGTGGCGTGCAGGACCGCGCGCAGGTCAAATTCCTGGGGATTGTAAAAAGGCAAGGTGGAAATTAGATCTCCCCAGCCTTGGTGAAAAACCAGGTACCGTATGGCCAGTCCGATGAAGGCTACGAGCACCACTCCCATCAAGGTCATCAAAACCTGGTTGGCCCGCGCGGTCGCACGGATCCCGCGGACATTCAAGTAGGTCATGCCGCCGGCGAAGCACGCCGTGATCACCACGTAAGGCACGTGCGGGATCATCCGCTGCACTATGAGCGATCCATAGACGACGCAAAAGAGGGGGATAATCAGGTAATCCAGCAGCATCGCCCAACCCGCCATAAACCCCAGGTGGGGATTGAGGGCACGGCCAACATACGTATACGCAGACCCCGCCGATGGGTAGAGGGCCGCCATCCGTCCGTAGCTGATAGCGGTTAGAACCATGGCCACCATGGCGAAGAGGATGGTATCCAAGGCGTGCCCCCGCGATTGCACCGACGATAATCCAAATACGGTTACCGGCGCACTGGGGGTCACCGCCACAATGCCGTAGAGGATCAAGTCGGAGAGACTCAGAACTCGCCGTAAGTGGGGGACGGGCGCGGCTAGGTTGGCCGGGTGGTCGGCTGGCGAATTATCCAGAAATACCCCCTTAGACGCAGAACTGCTTCAGGTAGTCGAAAGTTTCATCCAACTCTTCCAGGAGTTGGTCTTCCGGAAACTCGAAGGGGTGAATAAGTTCCGGGAACAGATATACTTCCTCGGCTCCGGATTCCTCCAGGGCTTTGACCACCTCATCCATCTTCACCACGCCCTCGGCGTTGTGTGCCTTGGTAAACGACCAGTGGCGATCCCAAATGCCATCCATTTGCTGGAGGTGAATGGCAGGTGAAATCCTCCCCAGTTCCCTCAACCAGAGGTAGGTGTCACGATCTTTTCCCGTCGCCTCGTAGCTGCACTGGTGCCCGACATCGAGAAGGAAATGAATGGGAATGGGGCTATGGCGATTCAACCTCTCGTGAAGCTGCTTGGCTTCATCCAGGTGAATCAGCATCTCACGGGCGATGGGGGTCGGCTCCCAGAAAACGAATTTCAGGTTTTGTTGGGCGGCGGAACGCGCGAAAGCTTGCATCCCTTCCACCAGCGTATCCAGCAAAAACTCCCGCTTGCCGGGGTCGCGGTAATCCTTCATGCTGGCGGCGGCAATAGGCCCCCCAACTCCCTGCGCGCCCAATTGACTGGCGGTAAGCGAGGCCAACTCGCACCAGGTCAGCGCATCCTTTCGCATCGCCTCCATGGGATGAAGCAGCAGGTTGTAGGCGTAGGCGCCACCGCCGATGAAAGCGCTGTGAATCTCAAACCCATACTCCTTCGACGCCTGTCTTACCTTCTGGCACATGGCCTGTCGCGCCTCAACGGTCGAGCGGGGGTCCAGTAGGTCAAAACAGAATTGCACGTATTTCAATCCCCAGCGCTGGGTAACCTGCCTCCCCCATTCCTCGGGCTCCGGCCAGCGTTTCGCTGCGTAAATGTTGTTGATTCCCAAATGCACCTTCATGACCTTCTCTCCTTCCTCACCCGCCAGCGTCGGAAGCTGGCCGGGACACCCTCCGAAAGAGGCGTAGCAGACCTGTTCTTTAGGTCCGCGGCTTTTCCTTGCCCATCGGATACGAGCCGCGGACCTACAAAACAGGTCGCGCTACATCCGCTCCGTTCCGTGCCAACGCCTCGAGTTGTTCCGCGGACCGTTCAAAATATGGCGAGAGGATTGAACAGCGACCCTGTCCCTCCCGGCAGCCGCAAGGGCGCCGCCATGACCATAAATTCCCAGCGGCTTTCCGCTTCGCAAACCTGGACGAGTTCCTCAAACTGTAAACTGTCGGCGCAGACCATTCCCATGGCGGCGATCTGGAGAGCATGAATGGGATAGAAAATTCCTTCCACGTTGCTGGGAACCGTCTCTCCATCCCCATCAGGAAAAAATGCCGCCACCTGGCGCTCGTGCAACCAGGGCATTACCGTGGCATGAAGTCCAGCCTTACCTTCTCCGTCGTAACCATTGTTCCACGGTCCAAGCTCCAGACGGCGGCGGTGGTGGCCGGTGCGAAAAACAAAGATATCCCCTTTGCTCAGCCGCACACCTTGAGCCTTCTCCGCAGCCTCCAACTCTTCCGTCGTCACCGCTTCCCCGGGTTCGAGCCATTTAACGCCGCGCAGCCTGGGAATATCCAGCAGAACTCCGCGCCCAACAATGCCGTTGGCGTAGGCAGTGATATCTTGAATCGACGGGCCGCGGGAGGTCACATTCGCCGCGGGTTTGCCGTTGTAGAGTTGACCCTTGTAGGCAATATGGCAAAGAGCATCAATGTGGGTGTGGCAATCACCGTGGAATTCGCACGCCAGGTAATCCAATGAAAATTGGGGCTCTCGTCCGGCGCCGACATCGAAGCTCTGCACCATATAGTGGACAGCCGGGTGGGGATTGTCCGGACCCGCCACGGTGTTGATGGGGAGGGCCATGGAGACTGACCTTCCCGATCGCACGAGAGCGGCGGCCCGGCGAATCTCTGCCGGCGTGAGGTAATTTAAGGTCCCTCGCTCATCGTCGGGCCCCCACCGTCCCCAGTTGCAGACGGCCTGGAAGAGCCGGTCAAATTCTTGTGCAGATAAAGGCGCCGCTAAAGTTTTCATGGCTTTCGACCTCCTCTCCCAAATTTGGCAGTCGTCGGTTTGCTTTCCTCGGTGCACGGCATACTTAGGCCAACAGCCCTGCGTGGCCCGGCCCGCGCGGGTAAATCGGCCAGATATCCGTCACCACGCCGTTCTGCACAACGTGATACACATCATAAAGGTTGACGGTGGAGGGCGCATAACCGGGGATCAACTCGGCGGTATCACCGAGTTTTAGACCGCATCGCTCATCGACGTCAAACAACCCATGTTCTTCCGCGAAGTAACGGGCTTTATAGAATGGATAATCCACCAAGGTTGGAAGCACGAAGTCAATTCCTATGGACTTGCGGCCCGCATCCAGAACGATGGTCCGGCCATGGTGGATTACCACGGTACCCAGAACCGTAAGAGAGCGGGAGAACCCCGGAACAAGATTGCCGTGGAAGTTATCCATGAAGACATAGGAACCCGCCTGGATTTCCGTCACCCGTGGGTCGTTACCCGTGATGTCGTAAGTGCCTGTCCCCCCTGCCGAAACCACCTCGCAGGGAAATCCGGCTTCTTTCAATCGAGTCAAAATCGAACCGATATAATCTAGTGCCGCGTGGCACTTGGCAATCCTCACCGCACGGTCGGGCTCCAACATGCAGTGGCCTTCGTAACCTTGAACACCCCGGAAACGCAGAGCCGGAAGGCAGGCGAGGCTCCGCGCCAGCTCCACCGCTTCTTCCGGAGAGCGGACTCCCCCGCGCCCCATCCCCACGTCGATTTCTATCAGGATATCGAGTTTGCTCCCGGCCGCCACCGCCGCATCCGAAAGGTCCTTGGCGTTACCAGCATCGTCAACTGCGACGGTTAGCCCCCCTTGCCGTGCTGCCTCCGCCAGCGCTTTGATCTTCTCCTTGCCCCCCACTTGGTTGGCAATAAGCACGTCAGCAATGCCGGATTGGCGCATCTCAATGGCTTCCCAAACCGTCGCCGTGCAGACACCGATGGCGCCGGCCTCAACTTGCAGGTGGGCGAGTTCCGGACTCTTCTGCACTTTGGTGTGAGGCCGGAGCCGGGCCTTCATGCCGCGCAGGCGCTCCGCCATAAATTGGATGTTCCGGCGCGCAACGTCGAGGTCGAGAATCAGCGCGGGTGTAACCAGCTCGCGTCGCGGGCGGCCGATGGCAGACCGATAAATTTGCCGGAGGTTGTCTCGTAACAGGTTCTTCACTTCTTCCCCCACTTTGGTTCGGCATTACAGGCTGCGGAAAAATCGTCCCATGCTGTCATCCTGAGCAAGGGTAGCGCGACCTGTTCTGTAGGTCCGCGGCTTTTCCTTGCCCATAGGATACTAGCCGCTGACCGGCAGAACAGGTCTGCGTTATGGCCGCTCACGGCTTACTCGGATCGGGCTTTGAGGGAGCATCGCCAGCCGTCCCATACTTATAGAGAAATCGATGTCGTTCCGAGCGTACATGCTCCTCGGGTATGCGAATCATTGCGCCCGTAGCGGCGGCCGCGAGCATCATAAACGCAGCTTTCTCCAGAATCTGAGATGCCACGAAAGCCTCTTCCAGGTCCCGGCCGCAACACATTACTCCGTGGTTTGCCAACAACACGGCGTTCTCCTCACCGATGGTATTGGCCACCTCCTCGGCAATTCGCGTGTGCTGGCCGGCCGGAACATAGCGCGTGCAGTTCACCTGACCGCCAATGATTTGCACAAGGTCCTCAACAAAAGGTGGAATGGCCAGGTGGAGGCAAGAGACTGCCGTGGCGTAAGGAGAATGCGAATGAATAATGGCTCCCACGTCCCCCTTCTTGTTCAGAACGGCGCGATGAATTTCGGTCTCCGAGGAGGGCAATCGATGCCCCGCAACCACCTTGCCCTCGGCGGAGACCAAGACAAAATCGCTGGGCTGAATCCGGTCATAGCCAATCCTGCTCGGCGTCACGATGAAACCTTCCGGAACGCGGACGCTGATGTTTCCCCACGTGCCGACGAAATAACCTATTTTCTCCAGGACCCGGCATTTTTCGATGATCGCGGATTTAAGCGCCTCGTAATCCTCAGGCATTATGTCCTCCGCTCTCTGCTGAGTATACTGGCCCGGAGATCCCATAAGTCCATTTGCATTTCAGCCGTACCCTTGTAGACCTCATATAGCTCTCTGTAGCCCCTCGTAAGGGATAAATTGGGATTGTAAAAGCGGTTCATCTTAACCGCATGCTTTACGCCCTCCTGGGCAGACGAGTAGAGACCTGCCGCAACCCCGACATTGAGGGCGGCTCCCTTCGCTCCAAATTGCGAGCCTGCGGGGACACTTATCGGTTTACCCAAACAATCCGCCAGAATCTGGCACCACACCGCGCTTTTTGCGCCCCCACCCGATAGGCACACGACTTCGGGATCAATGGGCATGTGGCGATAGCAATCCAGCGTGGCAAAGGCTACGCCTTCGTATACAGCGCGCAAGAGGTGCCGACAGGAGTGATTGAGGCTCAGACCGGTAAAACTGGCCCGAGCCGTGGGCTTGACGAAAGGGCCACGTTCACCTCCCGGGAAGAGATAAGGGTGAAAGATGACGCCGTCCGAGCCTGCCGGCACAGAAGCTACGAGACTTTCGATGAATTTGTATTTGTCCTCGCTCGATCCAGCCGGATCACACTGGAGGCTTCCTCCCAGTTCGCTGAGAAACCAATCGAGGTTCGGTGTAGCCGTCATCGCAGCTAACATGCGTAGCCAGCGGTCTTTCACTCCGTGGCAGAGGGTCATCCCCACCATCTTGGGCTCAATGAGGGGCTCGCTCATAATGACTTGGTGGATCCCGGCCGTCCCCAGCACGGACGAAGCCTGGCCGTGCTCGATGGCGCCCGTACCGAGCGCGCACGCGGCGACGTCCATCGGCCCGGATCCAATCAGCGTGCCCGCAGCAATTCCTAATTCCTGGGCGACCGAGGGCAAAATCAATCCCACATTAGCCTCCGTGGGCTTTACGGATGGAAATTTGGGGTAGAGGTCCTCGATCCCAAAAATCCGGAATAGTTCCGAATCATACTTTCGGGTCGACATCCGAAGCATGGTGAGGGATTCATCCGTCTCGTCGCTGCTGATGATTCCGGTTAATTTGAAAAAGAGCCAATCCTTGGCGTGAAAGATGATGTGGGCTCTTTTCAAAGACTCGGGCTCAAACTCCCGCAACCAGGCGAGCTGAGCGGCCTGCGAGCCTGTGAAGACGGAGGTTCCGCAGATCTCAAACGCTGCCTCGGCGATCCCCTGCGAATGCCACGCTTCGATGACGTTGCTGGCGCGCCCATCGCACCACAAGATTCCGTTCCGAACCGGTCTGCCTTCCCGATCGATGATCCAGGTTCCATCGCCGGTCGAGGTGATCCCGATGCCCGCCAGTTCCCTTTTGGAGGCTTGGAGTTTTCGAACGACCTCCCCGAGGCAAGCCTTCACCGTCTCCCACAGCTCGTTCATGTCCTGCTCGACCCATGATCGTTCGGGGCGACGCAGTTGCACGGCTGCCTCGTGGACGTAAACCTCATTTCCGTCATGGTCGAATGCTACGGCCTTCACGACCGACGTTCCCGCATCAATTCCTATGAGACACCGGTTTTCGATCATGACCTACATTCCCAACCCGTAATGCCGTTTTGCTGCATCCCAAACGTGGAGGTCCCCCAACTGGAATCGAGCCTGACTTTTAGCAAAGGGTCCTGCGAGTGCCCCCAGGGCTGATCTATCGGGTTTCATTGAGCAGCCCCCCAGATGCCACGAACAAGATCAATCAATATTGTGTGAAAATGTGGTTCGCGGAAAATTATGTTC
This sequence comes from uncultured Acidobacteriota bacterium, assembly GCA_963825395.1. Taxonomy (GTDB): domain Bacteria; phylum Acidobacteriota; class Terriglobia; order UBA7540; family UBA7540; genus Bog-366. The sequence goes on from CAWGTQ010000086.1 coordinate 67,460, forward strand.
CGCCCCTTAGCTTCGGTCAAATTAAAGTTTAGGGGCGTGGTGGCATTGAATCTATAACATTACATTTCGATCTTTGTTAGAAAACTACGACCGCGCATTGAGTTTTGCGTTTTGACATTCAGCTGCCGCTCCACCGCGATGCGTTTCCACGAGGACGCTATGGCTGCGCCGTAGGGTTGTGACATTTCCCCATGGGATTTTGGTAGAAACACGATCTGACCGCTGGTATATTCTCCTGTCGCCAAGCAGGACTGCCAGCCACGGTCGAGCGCTGCTGGGCACACGGCGGCTTGAGCGACTGGGATTAACCCTTATGAAAATGAAGAAATTCATCAATAACCCCGAAAATCTGGTGGGCGAACTCCTGGAAGGATACGCCCTCGCCTACCCTGACAAAATCAAGCTGGCAGGAAAGAACATTGTGGTCCGCGCGGTTCCGAAGACGATGGGGAAGGTCGGGATCGTCACGCTCGGAGGCAGTGGCCACGAACCTGGCCTGAGCGGATTTGTGGGTATGGGCATGCTGGATGCCAGCGTCCCCGGCGAGATTTTTTCCGCTCCTGGTCCGCCCCGTTGCCTGGAAGCGATCAAACTTGCCGACCGCGGTGCGGGAGTTTTATTTGTTGTGCTCAACCATCAGGGCGATGTCATGACTGCCAATGTCACCATGGACCTTGCGGGCAAGCAGGGACTGAACGTGAAGCAGGTTCTGCTCCACGAAGACATCGCCTCCGGTTCACGCGATCAGCCGGATGAACGGCGTGGACTGGTGGGCTTTCTGCCGGTATACAAGATTGCGGGCGCAGCCGCAGAAGAAGGCCAGTCCCTTGGGCAGGTTCTTGCCATTGCTGAGCGCTTGGAACGCAACATGCGAACACTTTCGGTGGCTGTGCGCCCAGCCATGCATCCGGCCACCGGTCTGGAACTTTCCTCCCTCGGTGACGATGAGATGGAAATTGGAGCGGGACAGCACGGCGAGTCCGGCCCCGGCCGCATGAAGCTCAAGAGTGCCGACGAGACCGCGGAGATCATGCTCGACCGCTTGTTGGAGGATCTTGAGGCCCGCCCGAACGACGAATTGCTCGTGATCATGAATGGGATGGGTGCGACGACCTTGATGGAGTTATTTATCGTATTTCGCCGCGTCAGCCAGTTGCTTGACGCGAAAGGAATCAAGATTGCCCGCAGTTTGGTGGGCGAATACATTACGGCACAGGAGCAGGCGGGCTTCCAGATGTTCATCGCGCGCCTGGATCGTGAACTTCTACGGCTTTGGGATGCCCCTTGCGATGCGGCGTATATGGTAGTGCGTTAGGGCGGGTCCTTACCTGAAATCTATGAGCGCTCTCGTCGGCAAGCCGGAGTTTACTGCCATGCTCGCAGGCGCCATCGCCAAGGTAAAAGATGGCAGTGACTACTTATCTCAATTGGACTCGGCGGGGGGCGATGGCGACCACGGTGTCACGATGCGTCGTGCCATGAACGAGGTTGAGAAGACTGTGGCCGCGAACCAGGAAGCGAGCCTGCGCGAGCTGATCGCTCAAGTTGGATGGACGCTGCTCGGCATCGATGGCGGGGTAACGGGCCCCTTACTGGGGAGCTTCTTCATAGGTGTCGCGGAAAACGTTGGCGAACACCAGGCCCTGGATGTCGAGGGCCTCGCGGGCGCATTCGAGGCGGGGGTCGCGCAGCTTCGGAAGCAGACAAAGGCACAGATCGGCGACAAGACGATGATCGATGCCCTGCTGCCCGCCGTCGAGGCGTTGCGCGGCGCCGTGAACGCGGGCAAGGATGTTGAGCAGTCCTTACGTGAAGCGGCGGAGGCGGCTGGTCGTGGAGCGGACGCCACAAGGAATTTTGTTGCCAAGTTCGGGAAGGCGAGATTCTCCGGGGAGCGGACCCTTGGCCACCCCGACCCTGGCGCCACGTCCACGACGATGATTTTTGAAGGCTTCTGCGAAGGAATAAAGACTCCCTAAGCAGGCTGTCGGCCGGCTGAAACTCCTAAGGGGGAAACATATGCTGAAGAAGGCGGAAAATGAGATTGTTTGCGTAGCTCAATTCATAGCGAAGGAGGGCAAGGAGGACGAACTCCTTCGAGCGCTCCACATCCTATTGGAACCCACGTACAAGGAAGAGGGCTACATTCGCTACGAACTCAACCAAGCGATTGACAATCCACGCGGCATCACTTTCATTGAAAAGTACAAAAGCAAAGAGGCGTTTGATTTTCACTGCAACACTTCCTATATCAAGGGATTCTTCGACGAAGTTGCCCCGCCGCTGGTGGAGAGCGTGACGGTGACGCTCTACAAGGAAATTCTGCCGTAGGGGAAGACTTTTGCGCCTTTATTTTCGTGGAGGCAGTTACGTCGCCAAACGCAATGTGATACTCCGCTCATAAGCGATTCTGCCCGGCAATCGGGAGCGGAGACAACCAAAGGTCACTCATGAAAGGGACTCCCCTCCGGCTGCTGGACACGCCCGCGTTGATTGCCGATCTCGACGTCCTGGAAGCCAATCTTGCCAAAATGTCCGCTTTCTTCAGGGGCAAGCCCGCCAAGCTCCGTCCACACTTCAAGAACCACCGCGTGCTCGCGTTAGCCGCTCGTCAGATGGAAGCGGGCGCCATTGGGATCACTTGTGCCCGGCTGTGGCAGGCAGAACGCCTGGCCCATTCCGGCATTAAGAGCATCCTGATCGCCAACGAGATCGCCGGGGAGAATCCCATCCGGCAGCTCGCCGAGCTATCCCGCGAAGCTCTCGTAATCGTGGCTGTGGACAATGCCAAAGTTGTGGATGACATGGCTCGCATCGCGCGGGACAAGCGGGCCGAGCTGAACGTGGTGGTGGACGTGGACCTGGGCCTGAAGCGCTGCGGCGTGGAGCCGGGGGAAGCGGCCGCGGCTCTAGCAAAGAAAGTCGTGGCAAGCGGTCTCCGGTTCCGCGGCTTGATGGGTTACGAGGGTCACCTGCAGCTTCTTCCGATCGGGCCGGAGAAAGAACAATCGGTCCGGCAAGCTCTTGCCGGGCTCACGGGTTCGAAAAAGTTGATCGAACGCCTGGGCATTCCGGTTGAAATCGTAAGCTGCGGCGGGACGGGAGACTACCTCATCTCAGGGAGTTACCCCGGTGTCACCGAAAACCAAGCGGGGTCCTTCTTACTGATGGACACGGGGTATGCTCTCTCCGCGCCTGACTTCCAACCGGCGCTGAGTGTGCTGGTCACCATCGTGAGCAAGACGGACGGGGAGCGCATCGTCGTGGACGCCGGCGTGAAGGCGATCAGCGGCGAGAGGGGTTTGCCCTCGGTTAAGGGAATTGATGGACTACTCCTCAAAGCCTTGCACGCCGAACATGCACCCATCGAGCTTCTGGAGCCAGGCGTACCGGTCGAGGTGGGTGACAAGATCGAACTTGCCGTTCGTTATCATGACGGCACCGTGCACCTTCACCAGCGAATGTACGGGGTCCGTAAGGGCATCGTCGAGGAAGTTCTCACCATCGAGCAGTAAATCAACGTACATTTCTCCACCGATTCCCCGGCGGAACGAGGACAGGTTTCGCGTGTCCTAAGTTGACAGCGTAATTTTGAACTAGAGGTTCGCACTTCTCAGCCCCAAAGGGGTGACCTATAAAGAGCGACATAAATTGTAGCGTCGATCTCCGATCGACGACGGCGGTCGGAGACCGCCGCCTGGAGTTTCTACATTTAGGTCTGGCACAGTAAGATTTCTATTGACAGACCGACCTTATTTCCGCTATCTTCCTCCTGAGCTGCCGCTCTGGAGGTGATCTTGCCCGACGATCTCAAGGATTCCATTCTTTCGATATTTGAGGCCTCTCTTGAAGCCCAACTGCGGGCCGTTCGCCGTCTCCGCGGCGGGGCAGAAGTGCCCGCCACGCCGCGCCCCCGCGCAAGTCTGTCCCAAGTGGACATGGCTTTCGACATACTCAAGAAGGCCCGCGCCCCCTTGCACGTCTCCGAGCTCCTCCAGCGCATCCACTCCACCTTCCACGTCCCCGTCGACCGCGAGAGCCTGGTTTCTTCCTTGAGCAAGAAGGTCGCCCGCGGCGATCGCTTTCTGCGCACCGGCAAGAACACTTTCGCCTTGCGCCCGGAGGTCCGATGACGCTCTTCGCCGCCTGGTCCGAGATCGTGGCCGACTGGCACGCCAGTTTCCCGCAGCGCCGCACCCTGCGTCGCGCCACCCGCCAAGCCCTGGGCTCTTTGCTCTGCGTGGGCCGACGCTGTCTGTCGCGCATCCTCTGGACCCAGGGCCGCCAGCAACGCAGTTGGTCGAGCGAGTACTTTCTCCACTCGCGTTGTCGCTGGGAACCACAGACCTTGTTTGCGGGCGTGTGGCGGCGCGCCCTGCCCTATTGTCCCGGCCGCCTGGTGGGCGTGGCCGTCGACGACACTCGCCTGCGCAAGACCGGCCGCGCCATTCCCCAGGCGCGCTATCATCGCGATCCCCTCTCGCCCCCCTTTCACGTCAACCTCATGCGCGGCTTGCGCTTTCTGCAAGCGTCTCTGCTGCTGCCCCTGCATCGCCAGGGCAACGTTAGTTGTCGCGCTCTGCCGGTGCGCTTTGCCGAGGCGGCGCCCCTGAAGAAGCCTTCCCGCAAGGCCAGTGCGGAAGCTTGGCAGGAATATAAAAAGATGAGCAAGCGGCATAACCTCTCGCAGCGTTTTGTCGAGAGCGTGGCCCCCTTGCGCCAGGCGCTGGACCAAGCCGGAGGAGCCCGCAAGGTGCTGGTGCTGGCTCTCGACGGCAGCTTCTGCAACCGCACCTGTTTCCGCGCTCTCCGCGACCGTACCGAGCTGATCGCCCGCGCCCGCAAGGATGCTCGCCTTTGTTTTCGCGCTGCCCCGCCTTCGCGGCGCTTTTACGCCCCCTCCCCCTTCACCCCCGAACAGGTCCGGCAGGACGAATCCCGCCCCTGGCAGCAAACCAAGTTATTCTATGGAGGCAAGCGCCGCCGCATCCGGTATAAAGAGGTGAGGCAAGTCTACTGGCGGACCGGCGCCGGCCAGATCCCCCTGCGCCTCTTCGTCGTGGCTCCCACCCCCTATCGCAAACGCAAAAGCAGCAAGCTCTACTACCGCCAACCGGTCTACCTGCTCTCCACCGACCTGCGCCACTCCGCCCCCCCGTTGCTGCAAATCTACTTCGATCGCTGGCAGATCGAAGTCAACCACCGCGACGAGAAGGAGACCTTGGGGGTGGGACAAGCTCAGTTGTGGAACCTCGACGCGGTGCCCAAACAGCCCGCCCTGGTGGTGGCCGCCTATAGCGCACTGCTCCTGGCCGCTCTCCAAGCCTTCGGCACCGAACGCGGCGCCACTTATCAGCCTCTGCCCCGCTGGCGTCGCAAGGCCCACCACCCTTCCTGCCTCGACCTGGTCACCCTCCTGCGCCAAGAAATGGTCGACCACCCCGAATGCCCTCAATCCCTCGGCTTCCAACTCACTGACCGCGCCCTCACCCGCGCCGCCGACGCGTGAAAATGTAGAAACTCCAGACGGCGGTCGGAGACCGCCGCTACATCCGAATACGCAAACATTTATGTCGCTCTGTATATCAAAGCCCAGGCCAGCGGCCCATAAGCTCTAACTTAAATCGTTGGGCTGAAGAACCCTCGAAGGCTGTCATCCTGAGCCCCCATGCACTTCCTCGGGGCGAAGGACCCCGGTAGGTCGAGTAGGTGCGAGTCAAGCGAAATACGGGGGTTCTTCGCCCAAAACACGGGCTCAGAATGACAGCGCTTGGCGACTCTCCGGCAATCGCGGGACGGCCTTAAGTTAGCGTCTATGGGCTAACGGCCGGGTTTAGATGATCCCCCAATTCTGCCGCCAGCCCTGAAGGGGTGGGATAGGTGTTCCCCCATGCCGCAATCGCTTCCGCCACTCTACGTAACACAACAAGAAAGCCACCACCGCGTGGTCAGCTTTCAAGAGGAATTCCGGAAGCTCTTACACGCGCACGGAATCGCCTACGATCAGCAGTACGTTTGGGATTGAAGAGGATTGTCCCGCCCTTTCAGGGTCGGGTATCGGTTTGGGTCCCGCTGAGTTGAGCCCCAAAGTGGCGAAATAACGAAGCCCAGGCTGAAGGCCTGGGTCAAGGGCGGATGGTTGCGGGCCAAGCCCTGAAGGGGCGGAACACATCTTCGCCAGGGCTACCGGAAACTCCTCGGGCATTGCCGACGACGAGCGTTTGAGATTGGGTTGGGAAGATGTGTTCCGCCCCTTCAGGGCTTGCGAACAAAATCACCTTCGTGCGCTTCGTCGTACCCAGGCCTTCAGCCTGGGCTTCGTTATTTCGCCCCGTTGGGGCTCACCTGCCCACCCGTCTCCCCCGCGGAGAGGGAAAACCGGTTACGCGCGGAGGCGCGTAAAAACTGTGTTTTCCTTCTCCAAGGAGTGGCCCGCGACGGGCGTTCTCACCAGCCGTCGCGGGCCGGGGGCCCCACGTCCTGCTTGTCGTGGGGATGAGGGGTCTCTTCCCGAGGGGCCCCGCCGCCAACAAAGAATATTCCTTCATCCTCCTCCACACTTCCGCCGATAAACGAAGCGGGGGAGTGTCGGGGGCACTGCGAGGGGGCCAAGGACGGAAAACGGGACTCGGGACTCAACCTGTCGACTCGCCACTTTCCACTCGTCACTTGTCACTGTCTTCTTCGCGTCCGGCTGCTGGTTCGCTCAAACGCGCGAGGAACAGCCACACAGGAATGGACAGAGCGTGTCCGTGTGTGCTGCCCGCTCCAAAAGGGTACCTGCACCCTCTGCTGACCTCCCGCTTTCGGGACCTCCTCACAAAGGTTCCTTTGTGCGACCGCTTTCGGGGAAGATTGGCGCGCAAGCTGGAATGCCTGGACGTGACCCAAAGCGGACCTGACGCCCCGGCGCAATCCGTCGGGCGAGTCGCGCGATTAAGCGGGAACGTACGTCAACCTAATCACGTCCTCGCCAATTAGATCGCTGGTCACAAGACGGAGCGGCGGCCGAGGGCCGGAGAAGAATGGCTTGCCGCGACCAAGTACGATGGGGTGGAGGTAAAGTCGATACTCATCAATAAGACCAAGGTCGGTTAGGCTTCCTGCCAAGTCTGGTCCGGCAACTTCAATCTCCCCAACGAGCTGAGCCTTCAGCCCACGTATCACCGCCTCGATGTCATCCTCGACAAGTGTGGCGTTGGGTCCGACCGACTTCAACGAGCGCGACACAACCCACTTCGGCTGGCTCCGCCACGCCGCCGCGAAGTCGTGTTCCTCCGCGACCCACTCCGGGCAGTCTTCGTCCCAATAACGCATTATCTCGTACATGCGGCGGCCGTACACACTGCCCGTCAGGTCGCGCACTTGCTCTATGAAGTGACGAAAGAGCGCCGGGCTTGGCCTAAATTCCAGATGGTCGACGTAGCCATCCAAGGACTGGTTCATTCCATAGACGAGCTTTGCCATGTTACAAAATCTCCACCCCAGGTTCTTCAGAATAGCTTGAGCCGACGTTCCGCAGAAATGAGATTGTACACGACCTGCACGCCGCCTTGTGAGTGTAACCAATAACCCGAGGTCCGCTTTTGGCTGGGAACCGCCGGATGCCTTTTGAGTAAGCTGCCGTTCGCTGTTGCACAAAGGGTAAGTTTTGGGACGAAATTGGAAGGGCCTGAAATCAAGGTTTCCGGAGTCTCAAATCTCTGTCTCGAATACGGCCCGAAGGTGTACCAATCGGCTGTCGGATCGCGTCTGGCGCCAGTCCCAAAACCCTATCCCCAAAACCGCGCCCGGTTTTTGCTCCAAACGTTCGGACAATTCACTTGGCTCGTTCGGCTTGTCGGAAACTGGCCACTGCCGGGTACACGTACCACCCCAAATACGTTCTTGTTGGCCGAGTTGCTTATGAACGCCTCGTTGGCGACTCAATTCGGAATACCCCACTTCCGGAAAGGCTGTAGAGTCTGATTTAGATCCTAGAGTCCTAAGTCAGAAGTTCGTTGGCAAAATCAGCCCACGTAGTGGGCGACATAATTTTAGCCCACGGCGCAAGCCGTGGGTCAGAACGTCCGCCCCTCCCCCCTCCCCCCTCTCCCGCCCAGGCGGGAGACGGGGGACTAAGGAGAGGGTCCGAATCCCATGGCTCACGCCATGGGCTAAATGATATCACTCGTGTCCAAGACAAGTTTTTGAGGTGATGCGTGAGCGGCACAGTTGCCCTCCTGCAACGGCGGCTTCAGAATGATGTTGCTGAGACATCTCTGAACGCCATTGAGGAGGGCGCCCCCATGGTACAAGTCGCGAGCCTGTTCAATCAACTGTTGCATCACTTTCCCCGCTTGGAGTTCGCGGCTCTGGTGAAGAAGCATCAAGCCGAGCGGGCCGCCAAGGGGTTCGATTGCTGGACCCAATTCGTCGCCATGTTGTTCTGCCAACTGGGCCATACCGATTCCTTGCGCGAGATCTGCAACGGCTTGAGCTGCTGTCTGGGCAAGTTGGTGCATCTGGGCATCGGCCAGGCTCCCAACAAATCCACCTTGTCCTACGCCAACCAACATCGCCCCGCCGCGCTTTACCAGGAACTGTTCTATACCGTCCTGGAGCGCTTCCGCGCGCAGCAACAACTGGGGGTTCGCAAGCGCACTTTCCGCTTCAAGAACAAGCTGCTCTCGCTCGATTCGACCACCGTCTCCCTTTGCTTGTCGCTCTTCCCCTGGGCCCAGTTCCGTCGCACCAAAGGCGGGGTCAAAGCGCATGTGCTCATGGACCACGACGACTACCTGCCGCGTTACGTTCTGCTCACCCCTGCCCGCGCCAGCGACGTCCGCATGGCCCATCATTTCGATCTGCCTCCCGGATCGATCGTCGCCGTCGACCGCGGCTACAACGACTTCCGCCTCTTTGCCCGCTGGATCGCCGGCGGCGTCTTCTTCGTCATTCGCCCCATGCACCACATGGTCTATGAAGTCATCGAGTCACGGCAACCGCCGCCCACCAGTAACATCCTTTCCGATGAGATCATCCGCTTCACCAGCAAGAAGGCTCAGCAAACCTTCAAGCACCCCCTGCGCCGCGTCGTCGTCTGGGACGCGGTCAATGAGCGCGAGATCGTGCTCGCTGACCAATCACTTCGACTTCGGGGCGACGACCATCGCCAACATCTACAAGGACCGTTGGGAGATCGAGCTGTTTTTCAAGGCGCTCAAGCAGAACCTTAAAATCAAGAGCTTTGTCGGCACCACCGAGAACGCGCTGCACATCCAGATTTGGACAGCCTTGATCGCCTATGCTCCTGCTCAAGTGGCTCCACCACCTCTCGCAGGCGAACTGGTCGCTCTCCAATCTCGCTTCCATGCTGCGCCTGAATCTGTTTACCTATCGGGACTTGCGCGATTGGCTGCACAACCCTTTCGGTACACCCCCGATTATTCCCGGCCCCCAGCAGCTTGCACTTTCACTGGCATGATTTGGACAGGCAACGAACTCATGGAAACCGAAACCTCCTTCTCATTTATCGATCAACCCTGTCCTAAAGCCTTTCCTTGCAGTGGCCGGACAACCGAGGATCGATTATCTTGGACAGCAGTGAAATGATATCGCCCCTGCCGGGGCTTGGAAATTTCCCCAACCACCATGATGCTCTATGCAACGAACTTCTGACTCAGGACTCTAGACTAAAGAAACAAATCTAGTCGGTCGATAATATAATTAGAAGTAATGGTTTGGAGGCCGAGGAGGGCGGCGGATTTCCCTCACTCAGCGCGGAGGTTCCACAAGGATTTGAAGTACTTGGGGGACCCGTTGACACAGGCGCGGTAGCCGATTCTGGCGTAAGGAAAACCAAGTCTGATGCAATGAATCAAGAGAGCGACCGCAGCAAAAGTGCGGGCAAACCCGAAATGGGGTGATGCCAGCAAGGATGGCTTGACTGAGGGCGTTCAATGGGATATTCGAGAGAAGGACCAGATAGACCGGCCGCCGCAGAGGGGGTGCCCCAAGGCGTTTCCGACGAGCGCCTGGAGGCTGGGAATGAAACCCTTCTTGCTCATGCGGAGAGCTTGGCAGCGGCTTTCCGCTCCTCAGTCAGTATGCCGGCAGAATACGAAACGCTAATGGCCCGCCTCGAAGAGAGTGAGTCGTATCTGAAGACCCTGCTGGGCATCTTGCCGGTGGGAATCATCACTGTCGATGCGGAGAATCACCGGATTCTGGATATCAACGGATTTGCGGCCCAAATGTCCGGCCGCGCACGCGAAGAAGTGGTAGGTCACATCTGTCACGGATTCATTTGCCCGGCTGAGGTGAGCCGATGCCCGATAACCGACCTGGGCAAGCAGGTGGACCAATCTGAGCGCGTCCTTCTGGGCGCTGCGGGACGGAAAATCCCGGTCTTAAAGACCGTATCCCCGGTCAAGAGGGCGGGACGACCAGTGCTCGTGGAGAGTTTCGTCGACCTCCGCACGGTGAGGGAGAAAGAGGGCGCTGAGGCGGCCAGCCGTGCCAAGAGCGAGTTTCTGGCCAACATGAGTCACGAGATTCGCACTCCCATGAACGGCGTCATCGGCATGACCGATCTGCTGCTGGACACGGGGCTCAACGCCGAACAGCTCGACTACGCCCGCATGGTCAAGTCGTCCGCCGAAGTCCCTGCTCACCATCATCAACGACATCCTCGACTTCTCCAAGATCGAGGCGGGCAAGCTCGAACTGGAGTCCATCGAGTTCCAGCCTGCAAGAGAGCCTGGCGCCCACCATCAAGACCCTGGCCTTGCGCGCCCATCAGAAGGGTCTGGAACTGACCTGCGATTTCCGCCCGGAAGTGCCGGAGGTGGTGGTGGCGGACCCCAGCCGTTTGCGGCAAATCATCGTCAATCTCATCGGCAACGCCATCAAGTTCACCCCACAGGGCGAAGTGGGCCTCAAGGTTGCATTGGAGTCCAGGACGGCAAGATCAGGTCCGGCTGCATTTCGTGGTCCAGGACACGGGAATTGGCATCGCGCCGGAAAAACAGAAGCTCATCTTCGAGGCTTTCTCGCAGGCCGACGGCTCCACGGCGCGCAAGTTCGGGGGCACGGGCCTGGGACTTACGATTTCCAAACGCCTGGTGGAGATGATGGGCGGCCGGATGTGGGTGGAAAGCGTGGAGGGAGAAGGCAGCGCCTTCCACTTCACCGCCAGCCTGGGGGTGGGCAAGGCGGCGCAAGCGCCCCAGGCCGTGGCCGCCGTCACCCTGGCGGGACTGGCCGTGCTGGTGGTGGACGACAACGCCACCAACCGCCGCATCCTCGAGGAGATGCTGAGCCACTGGGGAATGCAGTCCACCCTGGCGGAGAGCGGGGCGGCGGCGTTAGCGTGGGTGCAGCAATCCCCGTATCCTTTCGCCTTTATCCTCACCGATTTTCACATGCCCGACATGGATGGCTTCACGTTGCATCGAGCGGCTCCGGCAAAACTCCCTTGCCGCCGCGGAAAGCAAAATCATCATGCTGACCTCGGCCGGGCAGCGCGGCGACGCGGCGCGTTGCCGGGAGTTGGGCGTGGCCGCCTACCTCACCAAACCCATCCGCCAGTCGGAGTTGTTGGACTGCCTGGTACACGTTCTGGGTACTTCGCGGTCCGGGCTCGAGTCGGCGGCGCTGGTCACCCGGCACGCCTTGCGCGAGGAGAAACGCAAGCTCCACGTTCTGCTGGCCGAGGACAATGCCGTCAACCAGAAGCTCGCCGAGCGCCTGCTGGAAAAGCACGGACACACCGTGACGGTGACTACCAACGGACGCGAAGCGCTCGCCGCCCTGGACCGCGAAGACTTTCGATGTGGTCTTGATGGACGTGCAGATGCCGGAGATGGATGGGTTCGAGGCCACTGCCGCCATCCGCGAGCGCGAACAGAGCGCCGGGGGACACTTGCCCATCATCGCCATGACCGCCCACGCCATGCGCGGCGACCAGGAACGCTGCCTGGCCGCGGGCATGGATGGCTATATCGCCAAACCCATAAAGGCCGGAGAATTGATCGACTTGGTGGAACGCTTTTCTGCGGGGACGCTAGCTCCTCGCCAGTCGCTCGTGTGCCGTCCCACTTAGCATATTCCAATTAACGGGGGGTAGCGCATACATCGAAGTCAATGTATGCGCCACCCTGACAACGTACGCTGCCGTAAAGAATTAGGCGGGACAGCACCCTAGGGCGTGTTTACCCATAGCTGTCGATAACGGCCCTTCCCACCAGTAAGCAGCCCCGCGGTCTCCCGAAACGGGCAGGGCGAGATCAGCCCTGCGATTTCGTCCTGGCTCGAAGCGGCGTCGATAAAGCGAGCGAGGGTTTTGGGGAGAACCATGGGAACGTGAATCGCAGAGCTGGGCTCGCTCTGCGGCAGCCCCCGGTGGACCCTCCTCCCCCCGCCGGATCGCCCGCTCTACTTGCCGGTAATCGGGCTACGCGCGGATGTGGCGCCCGGTGATTCAACTTCCCCGATGGCGCCTGGACCGGTATAGCGGGTAGCGCAGAGTTGTTCCGCCGTTTGGAACTACTCTGCGGCTTTCATCTTGTCACAACATCCTCAAAGTGCTAATACCAATTTACGAACCGCAGAGTAGGGCAACCTACGCCCAACTCTGCGCTACCCGCTTTACCGTCAAAAATGACACGCAGATCGCATCCACCGTTTGGCGAACTACACGGCCAAGTGGTCGCAGACTGTAGCGCTCCTCAAGGTCCGCGGCTTTACTGGAAGTGGTCGAGCATGCGGGAATACGCGGGGGTTGGCGGGGAGGACCAAGAACGGTTTTGCCGACTGCGCATCGATTGCGTCCCACTTCCCTTCCGTGTGCATACGCGCATTTAAAGTCGAAAAAGTTGCTTTTCGTCATCGTGTATTAATATGTGGCCGTTATCATGTTAAAAACCGCAGAGTAGGGCCAACGACGCCCAACCCTGCGCTACCCGCTACGCCCAACTCTGCGCTACCCGCTCACACATTTCTGCCTAGGTTCACACACCCGGCGTCATACGCAGATTTAAGACGCGATGCGGAGCGGCTTTCGGCGAAACGATCACGACGCCGACCACAGATTGAAAACCTAACGACGTGGCTTTGAACATGTACTTTCCGGGTGGCACTCTACGCAGATGAAATCTGCCTTGACGATCTGTTTTAGCCGCTCGAATGATTGTCGAATCATCTGGCCCTCGCAACTCGATAAGCGTGCTTTCAAGCGGAGATTGGTCCCCGACAGAACGAATTACCGTGCCTGTGACGGCACGGATAACGACCGGTTCATCTAGACGTGTTATGATTGCTTCCGTGGGCGACTTGGTGAACCCTCTTAATTCGCCCGAGGTAAAGTGGTCTTGTCCCCAGGCCGAAGGAACGAAGATCAAGAGCAGCGAGACAAGAATCTTTGTGAGCATTTCATCCTCTTTCCTACGGATTCGGCGGTTTAGGATCCCTGATCAACTGGTCGCCAGCTCGTCCCTCTAGCTTCATGTATGGGCGCTAAGAGCGGGTAGCGCAGACATAAGCGTTCTTTGCGTTCGTCTGCGGCTCTTCATGCGCCCATGGGATTTCATGTTTGGATGCTAATATCAGGGTTGATGTTTCCATGTTAAGAACCGCGGAGGAAGCCAGACGGCGGCTACCTCCGCGCTACCCGCTTCAATGTCTTCTCCGAGAAAAAATTTCAGCAGAAATTGGACTACCTGCACAACAACCCCGTCACGCGCGGGCTGGTGAGTTCCCTTGGAGACTGGCCGTGGTCAAGCTGGAGGTTCTACTATTGCAAAAGCAGCGCATGAGGGCCTACGCGCTTTCTCATCAATGAAGCGGGGTGGGTTGTCGGGGTAGGGACGTTGGCCGTCCGTGGCCCCTACCCCGACCGGCAAGGAGAACATCGCCATCCACGGAAGACACTTTCAAATCTCGTTCAATACCTCCAACCCAATACCTGTATTTGTAACCGGTCATCTGCCGTGTGAGTATAAGCAAAAATCTGTTGCGGAGAATCCAAGATGATCTCATTTTGTGAAGTGAACTGCACATGATCAATGCCGCCGGGACCCCCAGGTGTTCCTGCCACCATCATCCACCGATCAAACCAGGGCCCGGTGGAAGTCGGGCCCACATCGACATCCGAAATGAAATATCCACCAATAGTCGTCAAACCCGACAACTCGATGATGACCGAGGCGGCGGTCGACGGAATTGAAGCAGACAGATCAACACTTGTCGGGGTGGTGGGAAAGGCCGTCATGCCCAAAGGTGCTGTCTTGTCTGCCCATGCCAGTGTGCCATTCTGAATGTAGAGGCGCAGATAGTCGCTGTCGTTATTGTATACAGCCCCTACATACGCCTTGTAGGCATAACCTCCCGGTAACGTCGGACTTGATGCTGATAAGGACAGAAGCCCCTGCGCACCTCCCACGGGTTTTGAAATTATCCAGATGTGGTACCACGTGCTGGGAGACTTTGTGCCCGTGTCGAGACCATTCACCCCCGACGCGTTCTCGTCAATGGTGACGTCTACCGGAGCCCCTCGTAGCGACGCCCCTCCAGCATCCTGCAACATGATTTCGTCGGCAGTAACATGCACCTGATGGGTATTTACGTAAGTAACCTCGTCACCGGAAGCGGGATCGACCTTCTGGCCATACGACAGGATGCTCCTCGCTCTAAGGTTTCTTGACACGTCGCGAATCACAGTTATTACCTCCCTTTGTTCGATATTGTCTCCAGGCGGACTTTCGGTCTTCGATTGTTCAGGAAATGCGGGACAGGCACCTTATTTCCAAATTCTTGCGACCGTCGTTCATTGTTCTAAATGCCTGAGAAAAAATCGGATTTTTGGCGCCTGTCCCGCTTTATTGAGCGCCGCTGGACCCGAGACCATTTTTGTTCGCGTCTCGCCTTTTGCTTCCCTTCAGAGTTCGCCAGAATTTCCATTTTGCCCTCCAGCCCGGATAGCGCAGACACCCGTTCTTTGGTGTCTGCTACCCGGAAGAAACGTTCTCTTCCGACGCAGCGCCGTGGAAAGTATACCCCCCTGCGCCATGCTTTTCTACCACCGCGCTACCCGCTGCTTTTGCGTCTTTGCGTGAGATTGTTGGTTTTTTCACAGCTCTGTGGGCCATGGGAATAGGGCACCCCAACCACGCAACGGTCATCCTGAGGCCCGGTGCTTGCGGGCCGAAGGACCCCCGCAGTTTATCGTAACGTACCGGCAAGAACGAACTACCGGGGTCCTTCGCCCAAAAAGCGGGCTCAGGATGACCGGGGTAGGGATGGTCGCGCAAAATCAAAGCTCCCTCACCTGAAATGTGGAAACTCCAGGAAAAGGCTGCCGGTTATTGCCGTGCCGCGAAGACTTGGACCTAAGAGCGGGTAGCGCAGAGTTGTTCCGCCTTTTGGAACTACTCTGCGGCTTTCATCTTGTCACAACATCCTCAAAGTGCTAATACCAATTTACGAACCGTGGGGTTGCAATTTAGGTCGGCAAGGCTGAGGGGCGGTGCAAGGGTCACCGACATAAACATCGATGCCGACGCCACCCATGGGAACCGCGGAGATCGGGTAGCGCACCAGAGGGTCGCCGTTTAACGCCTGCGATCAACCGACTATCGAATGGCGCGGAGGGCAGCTTCGGGCTCGCGGCTGATGATGGTTAGCAGGATGCGAGCTGCCCCTGTGGGCTCGCGCTCACCGTTTTCCCATTTACGCAGCGTCGCCGGACTTAGGCCGAAGGTGCGGGCAAAAGCGTGGCGGCTCAGTCCGACTCTCTTGCGGGCGGTCTTTATGTCGGCCGGTTTCACGGCAACGCGGACGACCCGCGCGGCGGCAGATTTGTCGCCCTGAGTGTGGGCGAGGGCTTCCTCCAGGCCCTGCAGGATTCCCTCAAAAGCTCGCTTGCTCATATTTTTCTCCTCTGAAGCTGCTGCTTGATCTCCGTTACAACTTTGGCCAACGCATTTCTTTCTGCCGCCGTATGATTGACCTTTTCGTTCTTCCCGAAGATCTCAAGCAGGAAAATCGGTTTTTCGGCATTGTAATAGTAATAGATCACTCGCACACCAGCCCTTTTGCCTCTGCCGCTCCTCTCAAATCCGACCTGGCGAATGCCCCCCGTGCCGGCCAGGACATCACCCTGCAAGGGATGAGTTGCCAAAAAATCGATAAGCTCATTCCGCTGATTCTCCGACAAGAATTTCTCGGCACGCGCGGCGAAGTGGCGCGTCTCGACGACTGTCGGCATCTTCCAAATTGTGCCCCATTGGGGCCAATGCGTCAACAGCAGATTGGCCTAAGGTGGGGGCTGGCTGGCGAGCAGGTATCGCGGGGCAGTCCGGCCATAAGCCACATTGATGCGAAAGAGTTCTTACCGCGTCCCCGCCAATGAGGCCTTCAAAGCTGGTTCCCCTTAGCCTGATGAAAACGGCTCCCTATTAAGCCGGTGCTGACGCCCATGGCGGGAGCCGTGGGAATAGGGCACCCTCACCACGCAACGGTCATCCTGAGGCCCGGTGCTTGCGGGCCGAAGGACCCCCGCAGTTTATCGTGACGTATCGGCAAGAACGAACTACCGGGGTCCTTCGCCCAAAAAGCGGGCTCTGGATGACTGGGGTAGGGATGGTCGCGCAAAATCAAAGCTTCCTCACCTGAAATGTAGAAACTCCAGGAAAAGGCTGCCGGTTATTGCCCTGCCGCGAAGATTTGGACCTAAAAGCTGCGGACCTACAGAACTGGTCGCGCTACCCTACTGTAGGTTTTTCATCCCCTGCGAGAAGCGCCGCTGAAATCACTGTCCCGGTTATTCCAGCACCTCAATGCTCGACCAGCCATTTGAGGACGCGCGGATTAAAATCCTCCAGGCGTTCCCAGTGGAAGGCATGACCGGCATGGTCGTAAAGGTGAAGATCGCAATGGGGAATGCGCTCGGCAACTTCCTGCGACATCCAGACGGGGGTGAAAGCATCGGCCCGCCCGTCAATCACCAGGCAGGGACACTGGATGCGGGAGAGCTGATCCAAAACGTTATGCTCCATGCAGGCAGCGGCCTGAGCTTCGAGCCCGTGCAGGGGCTGCGGCAGAGGATCCAGCGCAGCCTGTAGGCGATCCTTCAGCATCTGCTCATGGAACGCGTTGTCGTCCCAGGATGGCTTGGCAAAAATTAACAGTTGGACATAGCGCACGAACTCTTCCGGACGGAGCCGGGCTTTCGAGTCGGCCAGATGCTGAAAAACATCCCGAGCGTAACGGTCGCATCGCGCCCACGGACACATCAGTACCATGCTTCGCACTCGCGCCGGATGCCGCAGCGCCAGTTGCTGGGCGATGATGCTGCCCATCGAGCAGCCCACCACGCGAGCCTGAGCAATTCCCAGCGCCCCCATCAGGCCGTCAAAGTCGTCGGCCATCATGGCGCTGGTGTATGGCCCCTCGGGCTTATCCGTCAGGCCCACACCGCGATTGTCAGCGGCGATACAGCGGAAACGCGTCTGCCACACGGCCCGGTGCTTTTCCCAGACCTCGCCGCGCGCCGTGATGCCCATGATCAGGATCAGCGCGTCGCCCGCGCCGTGCTCTTCGTAGTACATGCGAATTCCATGCGTCTCAACGTAAGGCATGTCGGCTCCTTGTTTACAAAGAGGGCAGGAGTTGGGTGCGCACCCATTCGCCATCCAGCAGGGTCACGCCATCGGGGTCGTCCACGGCTTCCGCACCCTCGTCTTCGCAAATGATCCAACCGGCGTAACTACGGTCGCGCAGCCACCGGGTGATCGCCACAAAATCAACTTTCCCCTTGCCCATCAGGCAAAACTCCGGGTCGCCGTCCCAATCCTTGAAGTGGACGTGGTTGATGAGTTCGCCATATTGCTGCATGGTTTTCAACGGGTCCATTCCACCATTGGCAATGTGGCCGACGTCGGGCGTCCAGCCGAGCGCCTGCCGATCAATCCCGCCCAGCAGCACTTCGTAATCCTCCGCGGTGCGCGCAATGGATGTGTGGGGCGAGTTGGGATGAAAGCTGCAGGGAATGCCGCGTTCGGCGGCGCGATGCGCCACGGCGTTCAGATTGCCTACCAGACGCCGGCGCCGTTCCACCAGGTCATCCCGGCTGGTCGGCATTTGGACCACCCCCAGCATGGCGCCGGGAAACCGGGCCAGCAAATCCATGGTGGCATCTGCTTCCCGCCGCTCCATATCGGTTTCACCATCGTGGTTCCAATCGAGCACCAGCGAAACGCCGGCCAATTCAATGCCGTGGGCCTGTAAAGATGCCGCCAGCCGGCCCGGGTCGCGAAGGTCGCCCATCCAGAAGTGCATCGGCTCAATGCTACGGAATCCTGCCTGGGCTACTATCTGGACCATGTGGTCGAGCTGGTTGGCATGAGCCCGCCCGCTTTCCTTCATAAACCAGGTGTAAACCTCGGCGCCAAACCGGGACGCAACCGTTTGATGGGAGAAAGCCATTGGGATGCCTCCTTGCGCAAAATCAAGGACTCTTTGTCCCCTTACACCGAATTAAGGACTTTTGTCCCGTTGCACGGAATTCCGGGTATGCATGGGCATGGCTGGACTATCCACAATAGGTCCCCCAGCCCATGGGTTCATGAGCAATATTATGCGGCAGGGCGCGGCCCGGCATATTTCGCAGCCATGCCCTCCAGGAACCGCTTGGCTTGCGCGGTCACTTCCCAGGCGTTCGGCCAGAAGCAAAGATCAATCGTCCACCAATTGGTGGGCAAGCCGCAACGCAGAACTTCCGGGATCAGCAAGTCAAAATCCAGTACGCCCTGCCCAAATGGAGCGTGAGTACTGGTCTCATTATTGTGCAGCGTGCCGTCGGAATCGATCAGGTGAACGTGGCCGATTTTGCCGCGCAGGCGGGCGAGTAGTTCCAACGCGCCGCCCGGCAGCGTCTCCTTCCGGCCGGGCTGTCGCGCTCCCACCGCCGCCACGATGTGGGCGTGGCAGGTGTCGTAGAGAATCTGGAAATTCGGATGGGCAACGTCATCGACCAGTCTTGGAATCTCAGAGGGCTTGTTGAAAGCAAAGCCCGGCTCAAACTCCCACAACACGCGAATGCCGCGCAACGAGGCCCGGCGGGCGGCCTCTTGAAAGCTCTTGACGACTCGCTCCCAGGCAAGATTGTGATCAATCCCCGCCTTCTCGCACACATCCGGCGGGCTTACCGTATCCACACGAATGGCATCAATACCCATGTCTGCGGCAAACTCCAGGTTGCGCTCAAACGTGGCTAACCATTGGGAATTGTCATCCTGCGGAATGATGGGGCAGGACCACAAGTCCGCCGCCAGCCCCGAGAAGGCCAGACCGGAATCAGCCACTTTCCTTTTCAACTCGGCTCGCTTGGCCTTGGTATCAAACTGCGCGGGATGGGGATGGGGCAGAAAACCGCCCAACTCAACCCCATCAAAACCTAATTCCGCGAGCTTGGTAACCACCGCATCAAATGGAACGGGGTGATCCTGGTAAGGGCCAAAACAGTAGGCCCAACTCCCAATCGAGAGCCGGACAGATTTCATATATTCATCCCCAAGAACAGGTTGAGTGGCCGGCCAAGCGGCGGTAACCGCAAAATCCAGTGCCGGCAGCCTTTCTCAAAGCCATCAATTAAGAAAGACCACCCATTAATAGTTTGACTCTGGGACAAGGTCAAGACCTTTATTGCGGCTTTATGCGGGTTCTGGGGTCCCGGCAACCGGGTGACTTTCACCGGGAAGCGTGGCGGGAATTACTCCAGCGTCCGCGCCGCTCTTCGGCTGCTCAGGATTACGAAATCGTCCGCGTAATTGACCATTTGCGCGCGGTAGGCTTTTCGCGTTACGGCCTGCAGGGTTGCTCGGCCACCATGCGTGGCCTTGGTCACAAGGCTCCGGCCCTCCCGGTTACCCGGTCGGGCCGCTTATCAGCTACCAGTCTTACCGACTACTATCTGCGTGGGTCTTTCACCCACTGGCGATCTGCACCCTTGGGGCGCACTGAGAAATCCGGGTAATCCAGTGCGTCATTGAGAGTGGTACTTGTAGCGCCGAAATTTAGAGCCTGTGCTGAGTGAGGCGAAGAATCGGCATGTGCTGCGCTAAAGCTCAGCTCTACAACCCGAGCCTGACGATCAAATGTGTCGCCATTGCCGACGTCCTTCACTCGTTCTGGGGTTTGTCCGCGGGAATTTCCTGGAGTTGGGTGGGTTGCTGGCAACAGACGCAGTTGCCGGGTTCGAGGGCCACGATGTTGCAGGTGGAGCAGAAATAGCGCACGCGAAACAGTTTGCCATCGTGAAGGGTGTAGAGCCAATGGACCTCAAAGGAGCCCTCCGGCTGGGGGATTCCTTCCAGGCGCACCTCGCGGCCGTCCAGGCGCTTGTCCTGCAGGGTGTGGAGAAGGTAGGGAGTGTTGGCCGAAAGCGCTTGTTCCCGGCCGTTCATCTTCAGCAGGGGACAGTCTCCGCGGGTGGTCAGCAGTTTACCTTCGAGCACGGTCAGAGGCTTGGCCTGAGCGGCCCAGAGGCTGGGAGCGAGAAGGGATGATAGCGCAAGCGAGAGAATGCAGGCCGCGTCCCGTTGCCGCTGATTTGTCATGGATGCTTTCATTTTGAGCTGAATCCCTCTCCCTCAGAAGCTGGATGAATTCCCGTCACGGCCAAGGGAGGCCGAAAGCCCGCCTTGAGCGGGCAGCATAAGGTGACTCCTGCCCGGGCTTGCGTCGATGCGTGCGCCCCACGCCCCCATGCAAAATCCAAAATGCGCTTGTCTCGCGCCCCCATCGAAAATCCCCCAGCGGCCATCGAAAATTCCTTTACCCCTGCCAATGGCCCACCACCGTGAAGGCCAGGGGCAGGTCCCCGCCTGGTCCGTGTCCCTTCACTTGCAGATCCCAGTTGCCCGAGTCGTCCTTGGCGACGGAAGGGAAGTTAGCGCCGCTAACCTGCGCGCCCACCAGGAAGCCGGGATGGGGGGTGCCGGACGCCTGCGAACTCAGCTTCACCAGGTCTTCCAAGGACAGGGTCTTGTCCGGGCCCGGGTCAGCGGCCATGGGCGCCAGCACGAAGGCGTCGCGATAAGGATTGACGCCCATATGGTTCCCGTCCTGGGGGATGAGAGCGTAGCGCAAGGTGTAATACCCGGCTTTGATGGTCTGACTGCGAAAGTCCGTGGCGTCCTTGGGAAAGTGCAGCACCCCCAGGAAGGCTCCCTCGGGCAACGTCCCAAACAGGACGTCCGAGGAGGTATTAGGGTTGGCGCTGCTGGGAAGAGTTTTCCGCAGCCATACTTCGCAGAGGATTGCCCCCTGATCGCTCGAGACGCGCACTCCCTGGGTATCGAGCGTGCTCTGGAGGGGGGCGGGAACCTCCGCCGGCGCGGCGCCGATGGCTTCCGTCTTATAGCTACCCTGGCCGAAGGCGCTCACCACCGCCCAGAGTGGAATCGCCAGAACCAGTGCGAGTGCACGGTGCAGTTTCATGGACCCAGCCTCCCTATACCCGATAGTGGATAAAGCGCGATAGCCCACTATATGCCATAAATGCCAAACGGGAAACTCCCGGGCGGAAGCTTCCCGTTGTTCGGACGTAAGGTCATCGCGGCTAAAAGCTGCCCACAAAGGCGCTGCGTTTGTCCACGTTCTTCCAAACTTCCCCCAGGCCCTGTCCCGAGAACGAGCTATCCAGGGTGAAGGCGGGCATGGAGTGGGCGAGGGCAATGAGGGGCGGGTAATAGATCGACTCGTTCCCGCACAGGTGATCGCCCTGGCAGAGGCTCCGCGTCTCAATTCGGGCCAAATTGCCGGCCACCAGCTTAGCCGCGCCGTGGAGATCACCATGTTCCACGGTCATTTGGATGGGCGCCGTTTCCACCCGCACCACGTGGTCCAACAAGCCGCCCGCCATGGATTCGGCCAACGCCGCCAGGGCCGTCCGCTGCAGCTGGCTGGCGCGGGAATCCACGATCAGCACCGAGCGCGCCGGATAAGGGTCGTGATAAGGATCGCCCAGCGTGGCGTGGGCTCTGACCACCGCCACCACGCTCAATCCGCTCAGGGGGATGCCCTGCCAGTCTCCTTCCTGAACTTTCCACGCCAGAATAGCTTCCTGGCCGGTTAAGCCCACTTCCGACATGGCAAAGCAGGGGCCGGTGTAAACGTCGGCGCTGCGCGCTTCGAGGTAATCGCCCTTCAGGGCGGCGCTTCCAGGAACGGCCCAAGCCGAAAGCAGAAAGAGACCTATGCCGAGAGGGAAAATGACTTTCCTCATGACCCAACCTCCACGGAGCAAATTGAGATCTAACGCCCCATGGACATTTTATCCTATTCCCCCGCCGGTTTCAACCCGGCTGGGATCGGGGTAGTGTCTCAGTTTGAATTTTCTTGAGCCGACTGTGGTCGATTATCACTACCAGGAACTAATCGTAGCTTCAGTTGACTCACGCTGTGCCTGTCCTTCTCTGGTATCGTCCGCAGGCTTGGATACGGGCTCTGGAGGTTGGTCATCGAAACCTGGAAACGTGGCGCCCGGAAGCTGTGAAAAAATCGATTGGAGAACAAAACAGCTCAAGCAAAGACGCTAAGACGCAAAGGATCGCAAAGTGAATAAAGGAGATTTCTTTGCGTTGCCTTGCGTCTTTGCGCCTTGGCGTGAAACTGTTAATTCTTTCACAGCTTCCCGTCCCGGTTTCCGCGTTCAGCGGCATCGGGAAGCCCGAACCGCTCAAGTTATTACGTCATCGATGATCTCGTTCTGACTGAATCACATGATCCACCCGAACTCTCCACTAACCACTAGCCAATCCTCACTGACCCCTCACCACTCACTGCCGAAAACCGGTCATTCGCTAACGACCTTCCCACCGGCCCTCCGCGGAAAACCGGTATAACGTTTCTTCTTGACTCCGGCACATCTGAGGTAGATACTCCCGCCATCTAGCCGTCTATTTCCGTTCCGATTTATCTGAGGTGGCTGTTGGCACCTCGTGAGTCGGGCGTGCCTGACAGCAGTGTTAGCGTTGAGAAGCCGACGGGAATGCCAACCTCAGTGAGTGCCTGCAGGCTCTTCGGATCGCCGATCACGTCAACTTCGAAGTCCCGGAGAAGCAGGGGCCCCGTCCGATGAAACGACCGGCGGCGAGCTTCCCGCCGGTTTGTGTTTCCCACTACAAACGTTCCGATTAACGAAGGGGTAAGGGCTGTGCACAAGGATCCCGGCAGGATGGGAAGGCCCCGAGGAATCCTGCCAGGAAAACAGATGCAAGAAAGGACGAGCCATGCCAACCTGCGGCGTATGTAACTACCGATATGATTATTTTGTGCAGAATTACTGCCCCCGATGCCGTCTACGTGAACTCGTTCAGGCTCCCAATCCGCACGGGCCCCAGGCGGGTAAGCTCAAACAGCAGATCCGCGATCGTTGGACACAAATCTTGAGTCAGAAGGACGTGGACCAGGGCCCGTTTGGCATTTGCGGAATGGCTGCCGCCCTCCACGTACTTCTCCTTCAGCGCCCGCAAACGGCGAGCGACCTGGCTGCGGCGACGTTTTGGGATTTGTGGCGGGGGGACACGGTGATTCCTGATCATCCAGGTCTGCAAGAGTTCCCCGCCGGATGTGGATCGTTTCACATCGATCTCCCGTACCTTATCCGGCGAGACGCTGAGATGTGGCATCAACAGCGACCCAAGTTACAGAAAGACGTGCACGACGCCGCGCCAGGCACGCAGGATCGACTGGACGCCGAGGCTGCGCTACAGGCCGCACCGCTATTCCATCAGCAACACTTTACCGACTTTTGCGTGAGCCGCGCCCTCGGCTATCTGCTCAAAGCGGCCGACCCGAGCAGGTACACCACCGAGAAGTGCGATTTCAATACGTATTTTGGTGAACCGCGGATCTTTGGCATTGGTTCCCGTAAGTATTACACTCGCGCAGGAAACCTGGCCTTGCGGACGGATACGCTGGCCTTCATCCTCCGCGACCTGCTCGGCGCCAACGTGACGATCGCACATAACTGCATCGCCAGAAACGACCCGGCAGAGTGGGAAAAATATTACAGGAACCGCGAGCAATGGCTGCACGGCGTCGTGAGGAAGCAGATAGGTTTCGATACGCATACAAAGACCCTCAAGACGCTTCAAGCAGGGGTCCAGCAGATGATAGATGGCATCGCTCGAGCGCTGAGGAATGGGAGTTTTGTTATAGCGGCAATAGACGCCCGACTTATCAATCCTGGTCCTCCTCCTCCCGAAAACCTCAAGTTCGATCACTGGGTCGTGATAAAAAGTGTCGGTGGGACACCGAACGATTATCAACTCAAGATATGGAGCTGGGCGAGGACTTTCGATGTTACGGGGCTAACAGATGAGTACGCGGCGGATCATATCTATGACCTGATCGTCGGAAGGTTTTGGTCGGGTGCTTCTTCTGACTGAAACTATCCCGCAGGTACCGTTCAGTTGCAAGACGGTCGCGCCATTCGGCCAGCAAAACACCCCGCGGAACCCCGGGCGCCCGAAAAAGGTACCAACCCTCGAAGACCATTGCAGATCCTTCGCGCTGAAGGGCAGAGCGCAGGATGACATGGGAGGAAAAGGAATATCAAATCCTGATCTCTGAGATTCAAACTGAGACACTACCTGGATCAGTGGTAGTGTCCTAATTTGACGTCGTGATTTCGAGATGAGGGAGCGTGCCTTCCTGGTCCCCAGCCCCGAAGGGGCGAACCACCTCAGCCCCGGCCAACGGCCGGGGTGAACGGATGGTTTCCCGGCCTAAGCCCTGAAAGGGCGATCGAGGGAATCCCCCTATCTCTCACCGCAGAGGCGCGAAGGCGCAGAGGTTTGAAAACCAAGAAGCAATTCTCTGCGTCTCAGCGTCGCTGCGCTAAGAGTCGTACTCTTTCACAGCTTCGGACGCCCGTGCCACAGCGGACAGGACGCCCCCGCTACGTCCAGGGGGTCCCGGCTTTCCCTTTAAGGGATAGCCCACACTTCTCATCACTCCTCGGTTCCAGGAGCGAAGCTTTGGAATAGTTGTCCCTTACGGCACACGGAGCGAAGCTTGGGAGTGCGTGCAGCTTGCTGCCGCTTTTGCCCCAGCCAGCTCGCTGGCTGGGACTCGTGCTTGCAGGGAAGAAATGCGAATACAGATCAAGGCGGGGGCGGAGATTCCCGCAAGAGGGCTTGCGGGAAGAAACTGCCGCAAGCAAGCTTGCGGGAAGGAAAGCGGCAGCGAGCTGCACGCACTCCAAAGCTTCGCTCCGCGGGAAATGATGGGGCCTCGGCGGGGTGATGGAAATGCCTCGCTGCGGGTAGGCCCCCCCTCCCGGCGTAGCTAAAAGTCAGCGGCTTCTGCCTGGAAGTCATCCTCAATACTCATCCAGTCGATTTTCATCGTCATGATTATCTCGGAGACGGAGAGCGCGTCCCTTGCGGTGTACGGAGCGTAGTTCTGGAATAGGCATCTCTTACGGCAATCGGAGCGAAGCTTTGGAGTGCGTGCAGCTTGCTGCCGCTTTTGCCCCGGCCAGCTCGCTGACTGGCACTCGTGCTTGCAGGGAAGAAATGCGAATACAGATCGAGGTGGGGGTGGAGATTCCCGCAAGCAAGCTTGCGGGAAGGAAAGCGGCAGCAAGCTGCACGCACTCCAAAGCTTCGCTCCGATTGCCGCGGGGGAGGCCTCTCTCCGCAACCTGTAGTCGACGGCAGGGTCCCGTTTTGTCTAAAGCGCCTGGTAGCAGGGCCGTTCCGAGTTGCAGGCCTCCGGGGTTACGATTTGCCCATCCGGCCCCATGCACTTCTGGGTATGCACGCACCAGCAAATACTTCCACCCGAGCGGGGAACCGTGGGGTCCGGTTCCGCCTCAATGAACATCCACTTAGAGCGAATCATCCGGCACTGCACCGGAGACTGCACGGTGGGAGGAGCAGGATCAGAAGTCATCAGGCCTCTCCTTTCATGGTAGGGGCGAGCCCCCGGCCGAACGCCGTTCGGCCCTACGTTGCGGCGCGCAGGATGGCCCGTTTCACCGCCACCCGTGCCAGTTGCACTTTATAGGCGTTCTTCGACAGCGGCGTCGCCTTGCTGAGCGCGGCTTTACCCGCCTCCCACGCCACATCTTCATCCACCGCTTTGCCCTTCAGCGCTTCTTCCGCTTCCGGCGCAGGCCAGGGCACCGGCGCCACATGTCCCAGCACCACGCGCGCGCTCTGCACCCGGCCGCCTTCCAGTTTCAGGACCACCGCCGCCGCGGCCAGCGGCCAATCCAGCGCTTCCTTCTCGCGCACCTCGTAGACCGCCATCTTCGCCTCCCCCGGAGGAGGCGCCAGGATTTCCGTAACCAGTTCGCCCGGTTTCAGCGCGTGTTCGCTCTCTTGGGCGCTCTGGGGGGTGACAAAAAACTCCTGCACGGAAAGTTCCCGCGCCCCTTGCGGACCGTTCAGTTTCACCTTGGCGTCCAAGGCGATCAGGATGGGCGCCAGGCTGGAGGGACTGACGAAATACGCCGGCCCGGAATTCCCCAGGATGGCGTGGTAGCGGTTGTCACCGTCCGGAACCAGCGGTTTGTCGTTGTACACCGCCAGCAATCCATACCCGGCGCGATAATACCAGCAGCGCGGGCGCTGGCAGAGGTCGCCCCCCACCGTTCCCGTGCTGCGCACTTGCGGGCTGCTCACGCCCTCCACCGCCTGCACCAAACCCGGGTAGTGCTCGCGCACTTCCGCGTTCTCCAGCAACTCTTCCAACGTCACCGCGGCGCCCAAGCGCAACCCCGCCCCGCTGCGATAGGAAATTCCCTTCAGTTCGCTGACGTGTTGCAGGCTCACCAGGCGCTTGGGCGTAGCGACCCCGTCCTTCATCAAGCTGATGAGGTCCGTGCCCCCCGCCAAGGCCAGGGCTTCACCCTCCCCACCGGCGAGCAACTGGATGGCTTCTTGCGCCGACTTCGGCCGAGCGTATTCAAAGGCTTGCATTAGGCAACCCCTCCTTTCGCCAGTGCGGCCAGAACCTTCTCCGGAGTCAGGGGGATGGTCGGTACGCGCACTCCGATGGCGTTGGCCACGGCATTGGCAATGGCGGCCCCGGGAGAAATCACCGGCGGCTCGCCCAGGCCAATCGTCCCGCGTTCGTCGTAGCCGGGACCGGTCATCATGTGCACCACCAGTTCCCCGATGTCCCCGAGGCCCGCCAGCTTGTAAAACTCCATATTGTTATTCAGCATGCGCCCCGTGACCGGGTCCATGATTTTTTGTTCGTGCAGAGCGTAGGAGATGCCCATGATCAGGGCTCCATAGCACTGGCTCTCGGCGGTTTTCAGGTCGATGATCAGGCCGCAGTCCTGCGCCGCCACCATCTTGTTGATCTTCACCAGCCCGGTTTCCGTATCCACCGAGACGTCGGCAATCTCCACCCCGCCCACGCCGCTATCCCCCAGCTTGCACTGGCCGGGGTTCTTCCCCAGGGCCTGGATGGTTTTCACCTGCAGCTTGGCGCAGGCTTCTTTCCAGCTCAGTTTCTTCGTGGCATCGCCCCTGGCCTGAATGGACCCGCCCACCGCCACCAACTGGTCTGCCGGAACCCCCAAAATGGGGGCGACGATGGCAAAAAGTTGGTCCCGCGCATCCACCGTGCCTCGCCGCGTCGAGGCCGAGACGCCGCCGATCGTCGTGCTACCCCCGGAAGCGCCCGAAGCCGGAAACTTGCTATCCCCGATGTTGACGGTGATGGCATCCACCGGCAGCCCCAACGTCTCCGCCGCCACCACGGCAATCGCCGTCCGCGTCCCCGTGCCTAAGTCCTGGCTTCCGAGAGTTGTTTCCACCGAGCCATCCGGGTGGATACTCACCATGCACATGCTGTTGTGCCCGCGTCCGCCCCAGGTGTGCATGCTCACTCCCAGGCCGCGCTTGATATGCCCAGTGGTTTTGTCTCCCCGCGGGTGCCAGTGCTTTTTCCAATCCGCAAGCTCGGCGGCCTTTTCAAGTTCTTCCCGGTAAACTTTCCCCCGTTCGCCCGAAAGGTCCGCGTTCTTGGAGAAAAACTCGATGGGGTCCATATTGAGCTTGGCGGCCAGATCTTCCAGCGCGCACATGGTCAGCGCCGCTGCCTGGGGGTGATTCGGTGCGCGCCAGGCGCGCGCGGGCCCGGTGTTGGTGCTGACGGAGGTATGCTGGGTGGAGCGGTTGGGAATATCCAGCACGTAAGGAAGCGGCGGCATATCCGCGCCCGTGGGACCTCCCGTACCCCAGGAGTGCGAATCCCACGCCACCAGCGTGCCATCTTTCTTCGCCGCTACCTTGATTTGGGCATAGCAGGAGGGCCGCGCCCCCGCCCCTTCCAGTTCCATGTTACGATCCAGCATCAGCTTGACCGGCCGGCCCGTGGCCTTCGCAAGGTGCGCCACATGGATGCCCCATTCGTCGGGCGAAAACTTGCTGCCGAATCCTCCCCCCACGTACTGGCAAATGGTCTCGATATCCTTGTCCGGAACGTTCACCCCTTGCTCGCGCAACGCCTGTCCGATTTGCCCGGGCAGGCCGCTAACATTCTGCGTGGAGGAATAGGTCAGCAGTTTCTCCCCCGTCCACTCCGCCACGTTTCCATGCGCCTCCAGGCAACAATGGGTGATGGTCTGGATGCCATAATAGCCTTCGGAAATAACCACCTCGGGATCGCTGAACGCCTTGCCGGGATCACCCGCCGTCTTGGCCCCGGCGGCTTTGGCGTAGTCACCGGCTTGCTTCACATCTTCTTCCAGCACCAGGAAGGGGAGCTGCTCGAATTGCACTTTGATTTTGCTGAGAGCATCCTCGGCGATATCTTCGCTCTCCGCCGCCAGGGCCACAATTTCATCGCCCACCCAGTTGGTTTCTTTCCCCACCCCCAAAATCACCCGCACGGTTTTCACCCCCGGCAACTTCTCCGCTTCGGAAGTGTCCAGCGCGGTGATCTTGGCGTGGGCGTAGGGCGAGCGATAGATTTTTCCGATCAGCAGCCCCGGCCGGCTGATGTCGTAAGTGTATTTCGCTCTCCCGCTCGCTTTGGCGGGTCCATCAATGCGCGTGATGCGCTTGCCGATCAGGCTGCGTTCCCCCGCCGCCGGCCAATCATATTTGCACTTATCCATTAGCGCGTCCTCCCTTCAGGGTTTTCGCCGCTTCCAGAACGGCTTCGCGAATCCCGGCGTAGGTGCCGCAACGGCAGAGGTTACCGCCCAGGCCATGTTCCACATCTTTCATCGTCGGATGAGGATGTTTGTCCAGGAAAGCCTTGCAGGCCACCACAAAGCCCGGCGTACAGAATCCGCACTGCTGCGCATCGTGCGCGACGAAGGCGGCCATCACCGGATGGAGATCCCCCGCCGTCCCCAATCCTTCGATGGTCAGGATGCGATGGCCTTCCGCCTCGATGGCCAGCACATTGCACGCATACACCGGACGTCCATCCATGATCACCGTGCAGGCGCCACACACTCCCCGGTCGCACACTTTCTTGGCGCCAGTAATGTCCAGTTGATTGCGCAAGGCATCCAGCAAGGTCACGCGCGGCTCTACCTTCAAGTTGTGCGCCTTGCCGTTGATATCGAGAGTAATCGCCACGGCCTCTGGCCCCAGCACTCCGGGGGAAGGTTCCGGCGCCGCCGCCCCCGCTTCCGGCGCCGCCAGCAAACCGGTCGATACCGCCATGCCGGCGCCCTTTAAGAAGTCGCGCCGCGAAAAACCTTCCGGCGGATGTTCCCGCGAGTTTCTCTTCTTCCTTGGCATATTGCGCTCCTCCAGTGATGAAGCTGATGAAGCAAAGTGTCGGTAATGGAAATTGCTGAACCGGCGGCGCCTGCCGCCCGCGTACTTTTATTCCCCTGAATAAATCCTGAACCCGAAGCCGTTCATTATACCACTGGAAAGTGGATTTCTCGCATATATCGGGTAGTGTCCTAATTTGCGAAGAAGCCCCAATGGGGCGGACTACCTCAGACCAAGCCAATGGCGTGGGTCTGGGGTTTCTACATTTTGGGTCCAACGGCACGGCATACGGAGCGAAGCTTTGGAGTGCGTGCAGCTTGCTGGCGCTTTTGCACCAGCCAGCTCGCTGGCACTCGTGCTTGCAGGGAAGAAATGCGAATACAGATCGAGGTGGGGGTGGAGATTCCCGCAAGAGAGCTTGCGGGAAGAAACTGCCGCAAGCAAGCTTGCGGGAAGGAAAGCGGCAGCGAGCTGCACGCACTCCAAAGCTTCGCTCCGATTGCCAAGGGGGAGGCATCTTTCCGCAACCTGGGAATCCCCGTCCTTCCAAACCGTGGTGAGAAATGAGAGCTAGGAACAAAATTTCGGATGTGGCGCCGGCTTCACGCCGCCATTTGGCGAGGTAAACTCGCCGCTACATCCTCAAACTAAGACACCATCCTCTGGCAAGACGGGCGCTGATGAACTATACTGCGCCTCCCTTTTGTAGTTGGGGAGCGCGGGACAAACAGAGGGCGGGGGCCGCGATTTCGGCGGGGCTGAAGCTCTGCCCTTCCGTCGGTTCCGTCCAGACGTGGTGAGAAATGCGAGTGGGGTTCATCCCATGTGGCTTGAAAGTGCGGCAACAGAATTGGAAAAATATTGGGGCGGTCGCCTGACGCGCATCCGCGTGGCGGACCTCCTACTTCCCAGCGTGCGCTACATCTTCGACACCGAGGTGCATGCCTACGCCTTTTCGATTGCTGCCAACGCGTATCTTTCTTTTTTCCCCTTCACCCTGATTTTGCTGGCGGTCTGCCGGCGCTGGCTGCATTGGGCAAAGGCCTACGACATGGTCCTCCAGTTGCTGCGCGTACACCTTCCGAATGGGTCGGAATCGGTCCTTCACAATTTGGTGCTTGTGGCCCAAGGGCGGCCACGGCTCCAACTGGTATCCGTGCTCATGCTCTTTTTTACCAGTTCGGGAGTGTTCCTGCCGCTGGAGGTCGCTCTCAATAAAGTGTGGGGATTCCATCGCAACCGCAGTTTCCTGAAAAATCAGGTCATGTCTTTTATCCTTGCCTTGGTTTCAGGGGTTCTCGCCCTGTGCTTTATTCTTGCCATCACGCCCGTGCAAACGGCTATCACTTTCTTGATCGGCTGGATACCTTCCCGGAGCTTCGTCAGCCTGGTGTCGGGCGTAGTCCTGGAAATTGCCTCGGTGCCCCTCGTGGTTTCGATCTATTTCCTGATCTATTATTTCTTGCCCAACGGGAAAGTTCCCGCCGCGCGGGCTCTCCCCGCCGCCATCGCCACGGGAATCTTAACGGAAGTGGGAGGGGGCATTTATTCTCTAACGAAGCCGATGGTGCATTTCCGGGAGGTCTACGGGCCTTTTGCGTTGTCCGTCACTTTGCTTTTTTGGGCGTATGCGGGCGCCCTGATTCTGCTCTTCGGCGCACACCTCTCAGCGCACATGTTTGTGGCCACGCAGGTAGCGCCGGCGGCGGACGGCGCCGGAACCATGGGGCAGGAAGAATCGTAGCGCGAACCTGATTTCTAAGTCCGCGGCTCGTTTCCTACAGGCAGGGAAAAGCCTTCATGAGGATGAAATCTATGGGAAACCGTCAGCAGATCCAAGAAATCCCGGGCGCTTTGCGTATGACTCTGGAAAAAGCCCACGCCGAATATGGGGCGGTCATACGTAAGGTCCGGTGGGGTGACGGTCCGGTGTACGTCTGCGGTGCGGGGGATAGCGCCGCCTTGGGTGTGGCCGCCGGATATGCGCTGGAATACTTTCTCGGCTTACCGGTGGTAGCGCGTCCGGTGGAAGTTTTCCAGAGCTACGGTCTCTCCCTCCTGCGCCCGCGGTCGGTGCTGGTCATGATTTCGGCCAGGGGAGAATGGCCGGAAGCCCAGGAACTTGCCCGCAGCGCGCTTGAGCGTGGTTGCACAGTGGTAGCGTTGGCCAATACTCCCGACAGTCCGCTGGTGAATTTGGCGGATCATGTTTTCCTCACCCGGGCCGAAGGTGATGCGGAATCGCCCGCCGTGACGGTCTGTATGCACGCCGCCGTCAATTTCCTGGCGTTCGAAGCCACGCGGGTGCTGAAGAAACCCAAGCCTTGGTGGGACTTGGTGGAAAAGGATTTTGATCAGCTACCGGACAAACTCGATTGGGTGTTCACGCAGCTTGCATCGGTGGTCCGCTCGGCCGCAGCAGAAGCGGCAGGTTTTCCCCGGCTGCGCATCGTGGGCGGAGGTTTTTATCACTATCCCGCGTGGCGGGCAGCGAGGCAATTGAGATTCCTGGCCGGCCTTCCGGTAGAGGCCCTGGAAGCCTCGGAGTTTTGGAGCGGACTCGCCCACTTCGCCCGAAGTGATGACGCGGTTTTATTTCTTTCCGGCTCGCAATCGAAAATCAAGAAACTTCTACACCGCTGCGCCGCACAAGCGCGGGCCAATGGGACGCGGGTGCTTTCCCTAACGGACAGTAACGATCGCGAGCTGGCCGAAGGCTCAGACCTGGGAATCTTGCTTCCTTCCCTGCTGGAAGCCCCGGCGTGTACGCTTAGCATGTTCACTTTGGAGTGGCTGGCGATGGAAGCCCTGCACGCCAAGCAGCAGCATCCGGCCTCAAAGTAAGTATACGCCGCCCTCCTTTCCCCGAGGGATGACGTACGACTAGAGTGGGTGAGCCATTCATGATAGACTTCGCCCGTCTCGGATGGCCTCAGGTCATCACACTACACAAAATGCAAGGGGGGAAACCCATGAAGAAATCTTTGATGGTCGTCGGTTTCATCGCCATGGTTTGCCTGCTGGCGGTTTGGCCCAAAACGGCACACGCCCAAGCCGGGTTCGAACTCGTCACCGGCGACGCCTTCACTCGCGCTGTGCCCGCGGACTTCTACCTGGAGGGGAACCGTATCCCTGTCGAGAAGCGGAATGCCGCCCTATTGAAAAGCGATAAGGGAGCGCGCGTGGTTCTGGGTCTCATCGACACCTCGGGATACAGTTCGCAAATCCAGCAGAAATACATGGGCATGTTGATTACGGAAACCAGGATTTCCGTTTGCGGCAATGCTATCGGCGTGGGCAGCTACGGCCTTGGGCTGGACCGCCCCGCCCCCACCAGCAACGCCGACGCCCCGTTCAAAATCTATAACCAAGCGGGCGAAAAGGTGGGTGAATGCGCCGCCAAGAAAGATGATAGCGTCAAGCAACCCAAGCCGCTGCTGGTGACTGCCGCTAAAGGTGCACCGGCAAAGATTTACTTTGGCAAGTACGTCGTTGACATCAAGTAGCCGGGAGTCCACAGATTTCGCAGATTGGGCAGATTAAAGGGACGTAACTGTGGACCGCGAGGGATAAGGTAAGTGCCCCGAACCCCTCGAAGGGTAGTCACACGTCCCCGGTACTCAAATGAAGACAGAACCATTCTCGATTTGCTCAGGACCCTGGGCTTTAGGGGTCTCCTATGCCTGCCTCATCTGGGTGATCTGGGGATTAGGAACGACTCTCGCCGCCCCAAAGCCCCAGCACACCGGAATTAAGCTGGAAGGTTATGCCACGGTCGTCACACCGGACAGCATCTTGGTGTTCGATAAGAAGAACCAGGAGATCCAAATCCTTACCGACAAGGACTACACTTCCCTCGTCGGCATCGCCGCACCGGTGACCGTATGGTACACAACCGAAGGTGGCGTGAACCACCTGGTAGACATTGTGTATCCCAAGGGGGGAACATTCGTCCCCACCGACCTGATGCGGGAAAACATCAAGCGCATCATCCTCCTGCCGCGGCCGGAGGATGTGGAGAATTCCCAGGGGTTAATCAGTGCGATTTCCAAGTACCTTGCGGACAACGCGGGATGGTTTGTGGCCCCGCCTGAGTTGGCGGTGGAAATCGCCAGCCGTACCAAGGTTTCCACTTCCCCGCTGGATGCGATCGACCCCAACACCGGCGAAGTCGATATGCAACGATATCTGCAATCCCAAAGCTCGTTGATGACGACCATCGCGGATGAAACTCGCTCAGACGCGGTGCTGGAGGTCCGCGTCATCAAAGTGAAGGCCAAAGTTCACGCCTCAGTCGCCTCGTGGGATGACATGACGGAGGCCGTGGCCTCCCGGAAATCCCGCGTCTTGTCGCCGTTGGCGGGGCTGGGAGACAATGGTTGGGTGTACGCCGCCACCGCCGAAATGAATTTGTGGAGCAAAACGGGCAAATTACTTTGGAGTAAGCGGCGAGGGTTTGCCGTGCTGGGAATGCAATCGGGTATGGGCTCCAAGTATCGCGCGCGTCCCCTGACGGAGGTTTACGTGGACAGTGGTGCGATGGAACGCTGGCTCGAGGGAACCTTGAGCCAGTTGGCGCCTCCGCTAAAGGGAACCCCTGCGGGAACACCCCAGACTTCTCCTGAACTCCAGAACCAGCTCGAAAAAGCCAAACAGACCAGCGAAGAACAAGAGTAGGCGTGGGATTTCCGGTCATCCGCGATGGGAATCCGGTAATTGTCATTTTCAAGCTTGCGTAATATCAGATCCTGCGCTTACAATAACAGCCTGTAGGGGTCGGAAAAGTACATTTCAGGGGCATGACAAATCTGGAGCTTTTGTGTCCGCACTGTGGCCTTAGGGGATACGGAACTGGGCATAAATTCCGGCGACCTTTTGGCAAGGCCTTTGAAGTGGTACATTCACGGCAACCCCGGAGGAGGAGCGATGAAGAAACTAGTGCTTTTGGCTTTTGCGGTTTTGGTGTTTGGCAGCCTATCCTGGGCAGCGTCCAAAACCATTACTGGGACAGTGAGTGACTCGCATTGTGGGGTGAAACATGCAGTGGCTGGAGACGCGGCGGCAGGGTGCGTCGAGAAGTGCGTTTCTGGCGGGGCCTCGTACGTGCTAGTTTCGAAGGGAAAAGTCTACCAGCTTGACGCCCAAGATAAGTTCAAAGGACTGGGTGGGAAGAGCGTCACGGTGACGGGCACGGTCAACGGTGACAGCATTACGGTTGCGAGCGTAGCGGAGAAGTCTAGTTAGGTCCGCGAGGCATCAACAACCAACGTCCGAACGGCCACTCGCGAGCGGCGGGTGGCCGTTTAGTCTCTTGGCTCTATGCCTTCAACGAACGTCGGAAAACGGCCGCCGCCAGCGGTCAGCATCGTGGTTTCCTGCAATCGCGTAACCTGAAGCCGTCACTGAACATGAACAAGGACGTGTGCCGTTGCCGTCTCCCGGATGGCGAGCACCGCGGGGCAATTTAAAATCCGGCTTCGTATCGGGAAAACCAAACTTTGTGGAGGTTGGCATGAAGCGATTCACTTTTCCAGTCTTGGGATTATTGCTGGCAGTCGGCCTCAGCCTCGCTGCGCCCGGCAAAGACTCTGCAAAGACTTTTGTGGGGAGCATTGGTGACTCCATGTGTGGTGCCAAGCACATGATGGCCGGCGAGAGCGACAAGGATTGCACGCTGGAATGCGTCAAAGGAGGAGCCAAGTATATCCTCATCGATCCCAGCGGCAAGATTTATCAACTCAGCGACCAGAAAAAGCCCGAGCCGTTCGCGGGCGCCAAGGTGAAAGTTACGGGCACACTCAGCGGCGACACCATCGCGGTCACCTCGATCGTCGGCGCACCATAACAAGTTTGGGGAACAAGCCATGGGCGTGCCGCCGGGGACGTAGAACCGATTCGCATGATCCCCGCAGCAGGAAATTGGGATATCCGCTATAATCATTGTGACAAGTCGTGCAGAGAGGATCGGAAAAGAACTTATGGATACGGATCAGACCACACCCTCGGTTCAGGAGTGGAAAGTCCGCCGAGTGGGAACGGTAACTTTTGCAATCTCCAAACCGAAGAGAAATCCCCGCAAGCTGCGCCAGATGCGCCTGAAGAATCGCCGGCGAGCGCGCTAAGCGGTGATTGGCCACAATCGTTGTAACCCAAGCATTCAGACCACGGGATGACCGCGGAGAGGATATGGCAACACCCTTTCCACTGCGGGAGGAGTGTCCGTGATATTGCCCGCGCATTGCAGACGCCGCGTCCGGCGCGCGCAGCGGGCGACGCGCAGTCGCCAATTTTCCGTCTGAACTGATGACGCAATGCGGCCGTTCCGATGGTCCACATCCTCCACCAATACGGATACTCGTTCATCTTTCTGGCCGTCTTTGCTGAAAACCTTGGCCTTCCTGTACCCAGCTACCCACTCATTCTCGTCGCCGCTGCGTTCGCCACCCCATTGCACCTACGCCTGCCCATGGTTTTCCTCGTATGTATTGTCGCGGCGCTGGGGGGCGACGGATTCTGGTACAACCTCGGCCGGTCGCGTGGGCGGCCCATTCTGCGCCGGCTCTGTTCCCTTTCACTGTCGCCGGATTCTTGCGTCCATCGCACGGAGCGGCTCTTCCAGCGATATGGGATAAAATCGCTGTTCGTGGCCAAATTCGTGCCTGGATTGAGCGCCGTTGCGTCACCTCTGGCGGGGATGTTGAAGGTTGCGCCCCTGCGCTTTATCGCCGCGGACCTTGCCGGAATCACATTGTGGGCGGGTTCGGCGATAGCCTTGGGCCTGGCATTTCGCACTCAAGTCGAGTGGGCAATGGAGTGGCTGGCGGCTTTCGGAAGAACCGGCGTGCTTATCCTGGCAGTGCTTTTGGCGGGCTGCCTCCTGCTCAAGTGGGTGGAGCGATGGCGATTTTACCGCCTCCTGGAGCGCTCGCGAATTTCCGCGCCCGAACTTAAGGAGCGCCTGGAGCGCGGTGACGCCATCGTGATTGTCGACTTGCGGTCCGACCTCGGCTACCATGGAGATGGGGTCAAGGTCGCCGGGGCCATCTGGATTCCGCCCGATGATTTCGAGAAGCGTTACACGGAAATCCCGCAGCGGCCGTCCGGTGGTGATGTATTGCACTTGACCCAACGAAGCCACCAGCGCCAGGATGGCGCGGTTACTTAGCGAGAAAGGTTACCGGGAGGTTTGGCCGCTACTGGGGGGATTCGACGGTTGGCTGGAACTCGGTTACCCAACCGAACCGGTGGCCCCGCTTGCTCCCGGGCTCACTTCCGTCGGGGCGGCAAGTTCTTCTGTATAAAGCCGCCGGGGGGAATCACTCCAGGTTCCCACCCTTTGAGACGGGCCGGCCATACAACTTTTACCGGCAGGAAAGACTCTATAGATATAGATTAACGATGCTTCCATAGGATTGGGAAGCGCAAGCGGTAACGGGTACTCCGCGATGAAATTAAATTTAAATCTCGGAACGAAAATTGTGGTGGGAGTAGCCCTGCTGATGGTTGCTGGCTTGCTAAGTCTGGCCACTGCCCCGGCAGACCAACCGTTGTCGAAGGACGACATCACGCTGCTCCTTCTCGGAAGCTCACCCAGTGGCAAGATTATTCAGATGGTCGAACAGCGTGGCGTGGACTTCCAAATGAATCCGGACCTGGCCAAGAAGTTCCACGACCAGGGCGCGGGCGACGATTTGATTGACGCCCTGCAGAAGGCGGGAAACAAGGCCGCTGCCGCAAAGGTGAGTACGCCCCCGCCTGCACCCGCACCCTCCGCAGCAGCCCCACCTACTGCCCCCCCTGCTCCTGAACCCCCGCCAGAGGGCAAGCCCAACGCCCCGGACGCCCCGGAACCTCGGGCGGCGGAACCGCCGCCGGCTGCCCCCCCGACGCTGAGTGCACCCTCGTCCTCGGAGCCGGTATTGCATACGCGGCAGGCCGCTGCCTCGGCCCCGGCACCTGCTGCCAGCGCTCCTTCCCCTGCGCCTGCCACACCGTCATCCTCCGAGCCGGTTTTGCATCAGCCTGCGGCAAAGGAAGCACCGACGGAGACCCCGGCTGTGGCGAACGCTCCGGGTCTGAAGGATCCCGACGCGCAAGGAATCCAGCACATCATCCAGGAATTTGCCGCCAAGGAGAAGATCTTTCGCGAGGCCCGCAACAATTACACCTACCACCAGATCAACAAGGTTCAGGAACTCGGCTCCGGCAACGAAGTCGTGGGAACCTATGAGCAGGAGTGGGACATCCTCTATGACGACAGCGGCAAGCGCATCGAGAAGGTCACCTATGCGCCCCTGAACACGCTGAAGGGCTTGATTGTCACCAAGGAGGACATTGAAGGTTTTCGCAATATTCAACCCTTTGTCCTTACCACGGACGAGATGCCGGAGTACGACATCAAGTATCTGGGCCACGTCAAGGTGGATGAAATTACCGCCTACGTGTTCTCCATCCGGCCCAAGGAAATCGAGAAGAACCGGCAATATTTCCAGGGCATCGTGTGGGTTGACGACCGGGACTTGCAGATCGTCAAGAGTGAAGGCAAACAGGTGCCCCAGGACAAGACCCACCACGGCCAGGAAAACCTGTTCCCGCGGTTTACGACCTGGCGCGAGCAGGTGGATGGCAAGTTCTGGTTTCCCACTTACACCATGGCCGATGATACCCTCTACTTCTCCAATGGCCCGCCCGTCCACATGAAGGAAGTCGTTCGCTACACCGACTATAAACAGTTCAAGTCGGGCGTCGCGCATCTTACGGTGGAATCAATCGACAAACCAAAGGATCAAACGGCGCCAGCCGCCGCTCCGCCCCAAAAGTAAGCGCGGGCGGTGGGGTAGGGTTGACCTGAGGTGAGGAGAGTATCCGCGATTCCCCTGCTGCCGCCGCTTGCTGCTACAATTCCCTCCATGAAGCCTAAATTAAATTGGCGCATCGTGCTGGTGCGCCCGCGCAATCCTCTGAATATCGGGGCGGCGGCGCGGGCGCTGGCGAATTTCGGCTTGCTGGAAATGGCGGTCGTCGCCCCTTTTGAACCCACGTGGGAGGAGGCGCGCTCGGCGGCGGTTGGCGCGGAGGCGGTGATCGCGTCGAGCGCGCGCCGTGCCCACCCTCGGCAATGCCATCGATGATGCAACGCTGGTGGTCGGCACGACCACCGGCTCCCGCCGCACCGTCGGCCGCGAGCTCCTGCCGCTGCCGGAACTCGCTGCCTGGCTGGGCCGCCGCAACGCCAGCGGAAGAGCCGCGTTGCTCTTCGGTTCGGAGAAGACCGGCCTTTCGAATGAAGACATGAGCCACTGCCACGCGCTGGTGCGTATTCCTACGACACTGGACTGCCCTTCCATGAACCTGGGGCAGGCCGTCGCTGTCTGCGTGTATGAATTGGTCCGCGCGGGCATTGTTTCGGTGCGGCCCCCGCGTGATACCATGCATCGCTCAGAGCCCGCCAACTTGCAAACCCTCGATCACGTCTTGGCGCGCGCCGCGCGCTTGTTGGATGTGTCGGGTTATCTCCAACCCAAAAGCCGCGCGGCTATGTTGATCAAGCTGCGCCGCTTACTGCTTAAAGTGAATCTCACCTGCAACGATGCTCGAGTCCTGGGTGGAGTTCTGTCGCAGGTGGAGTGGAAACTGGAACAGACAAGCCCTCCAAAATCGTGAGGGCCGCTCCCCCTGAGAATAGCAGGTCGTGACTCATTTTGAGGTGGCACGGGCGTCCCGCCCATG
Source organism: uncultured Acidobacteriota bacterium (assembly GCA_963825395.1). Lineage (GTDB taxonomy): Bacteria > Acidobacteriota > Terriglobia > UBA7540 > UBA7540 > Bog-366. Next base: position 106,933 of record CAWGTQ010000086.1, read on the forward strand.
TGCCGTCACGGCCAAGATGGCCGTGCCACCTCAAAATGAGTCACCACCCGTTGCTTGATTTGATTTACTCTTCTGGACAGCTATAATTTCAGGGGCGCCCCAGAGCATGAACGGAGATGGTGTATCGCGTACAGAGGTCCGTAGGCGATACCGAGGAGGTAACCACCCCATGCGCATGAGTCTCCGCTTGATCTTCTCGCTCGTCGTCGGTGTCACGCTCGTGTCGTTTCTCTTTGCCGTGTTCCAAGTGAAGGCGGAGAAGCGCGGGCTGCAAAAAGAATTGGAGAATCGCGCCGCGATGGTGGGTGAAAGTTTGGAAGGAAAAGTTGAGCCCCTGCTCAACCCCCGTTCGCACAAGCGCTTGCAGGCAGTTGTAGCCGACTCTGGAAGCAGCGAACACCTGAAAGGTATCGCGATATTCAACAAGTCAGGAGACAGCCTGGCCATGACCCCTGGACTGGAGGATTACTTGCGGGTCGTGCTTCCCCAGGTAATCCAGGTGATCGCGAGCAAAGAGAGATACGCGAGCTTTACCACGGTGAATGGGAAGCTTACCCACATCTACATTCTTCCGCTTCGCGACGAAGCGGAGGTGCCGGGTGCGCTCGCGCTCTTTCACGATGCCAGTTTCATCAAGGCCCAGACCTCGCGCCTTTGGTGGGACACCTTTCTAAGTGTGCTGGCGCAGGCGGTATTCATCGCCCTGGTCACCCTGCTGATCATCCGCTGGAGCATTGTGGGGCCGATGGCGCGAGCCACGAAGTGGATCAGGGAAATCCGCGCGGGCAAGCGTACGGGCAGGTCCGGCCTGAGACGAGGACCTTTTCAAACCCTTGGCGCAGGAGGTGACGCACCTGGCCAAAGAGCCTGGAGGTCGCCCGGGCCGCGGCGGAGGAGGAAGCGCGGCTTCGCGAAACCGCCGAATCACTGTGGACGCCGGAACGCTTGCGCTTGCACGTGCGGAGCAAGCTGGGGGACCGGCCGTTCTTTGTGGTTTCCAATCGCGAACCTTACACGCACGTTTACCGGGGAAAAAACGTGGAAGTCACCGTTCCGGCAAGCGGTTTGGTTACGGCGATTGAACCCATCCTGCGGACCTGCCAGGGCACGTGGCTCGCGCACGGCTCCGGGGATGCCGATCGCGAAACCGTGGACGAACGGAACTGCCTGCGCGTGCCTCCCGATGAACCTCAATACACGCTGAAGCGAGTCTGGCTGACCAAAGAGGAGGAGGAAGGCTACTATTTCGGGTTTTCCAATGAGGGCCTTTGGCCTCTCTGCCACATCGCCCACACGCGGCCCACCTTTCGCGCCAAAGATTGGGAGCACTACCAGGCCGTGAATCGAAAGTTCGCGGAGGCGTTGTTCCAGGAAATGGAGGGGATGGAAGAGCCTGCGGTGCTGGTGCAGGACTACCATTTTGCCCTGCTGCCGCGGATGCTGAAGGAGAAAGTGCCCGGCGCGCGTGTCGCCATCTTCTGGCACATTCCCTGGCCCAACCCTGAGGCCTTTGGCATTTGCCCCTGGCAGCGGCGAATTGCTGGAGGGTCTGCTGGGCGCCGACTTGGTGGGCTTCCACGTCCAATCCCATTGCAACAATTTTCTCGAAACGGTCGACCGCGCGATCGAGTCCCGAGTGAATTGGGAGAGGTTCACGGTCGAACGCGGGGGCCACCTCACCCAGGTGCGGCCTTTCCCCATCAGCGTGGCCTGCCCGGAAGCGCCCGAAGCCGATCGCCCCCCGCACGCGTCGCCCTACCTGGATCGTGCCGCCCTCTTGAAGGAGCATGGCGTGGAGGCGACGTATATGGGCATTGGCGTCGAGCGCGTGGATTACACCAAGGGGATCCTGGAAAGATTCCAAGGGCTGGAGCGCTTTTTCGAAAAATACCCCACCTACCTGGGACAATTCACATTTGTCCAGATCGGAGCTCCCAGTCGAACCCACATCAATCGCTATCACGATCTGTTGGGAGAAGTCGAGTCCGAAGCGGACCGCATCAACTGGCGATTCCAGACCGGCCAGTGGAAACCTATCCTTTACTTGAATCGGCATCACAGTCATCAGGAAATCCAGAGGTATTACAAGGCCGCAGACCTGTGCATGGTCACATCACTTCACGATGGCATGAATCTTGTGGCCAAGGAGTACGTGGCAGCGTGCGAGGACGATCAGGGAGCTCTGATCCTCAGCCGCTTCACCGGCGCCAGCCGCGAATTGCGCGACGCCCTCATCGTTAATCCTTACGACATCGAGCAGTTGGCGGAAGCTATCCGCTTCGCCTTGGTCATGGATCCCTCGGAAAGAAGCGCGCGGATGCATCGAATGCGGCAAATCGTGAAGAATTTCAACATCTACCGTTGGGCCGCGGACCTGATCACCGACCTCTGTGAAATCCGGCTCGATACGCATGTCGGAGGTGGGATGACGGCCCATCGGAACAATCTGTCGATAGGCCCGCGCCACCTTTTCGATTCATGGCCGCGGGTGGTGAGACAGCTTCGGGCGACGAACCGTTGGTTATTGCTTCTGGATTTTGACGGCACACTGGTGCCCCTAATCGACAACCCTGACGGGGTGAGCCTCAGCCCGCCCGTTCGGCGGGTCCTTCGCCGGTTGGCGCAACATACGGGATCGAGCGTCTACATCATGAGCGGGCGAAGGTTGTCCGATCTGCGGCGGCATGTAAAAGTGGCCGGCGTTCATCTGCTGGGTCTTCATGGCTGGGAAAGGCACGGGGCCACACTTCCCCCCGCGCAAAAACAGCTCTTGCACCAGGCAAAGCTTTGGCTCGCCCAGCGGCTCCCCGCTCTGCCCGGCATCCTGCTCGAGGATAAGGGTTATGCTCTGGCAGTTCATTACCGCGGGGCCAAGTTGGCGGCGGTGGAGGTTGCCGAGCAGATCATGCTCGACGCCCGCGATCATTTTCGGCCGGGACTGCGCTTGCTAAAGGGGAAAAAAATCTGGGAGTTGCTTCCTCGCGCCATTGTCGGAAAAGGCCCGTCTACCCAAAGACTTCTCGCCGGATTTCCTGCGGATACGCTACCCATCTTTATCGGCGACGATATTTCCGATGAGTCCGCCTTCGCGGTCCTTCGGCACGGCCTGGCTATTCACGTGGGTGGGCATACTAAAACCAAGGCCACCTTCCGCCTTCGCGACCCGGGAGAGGTTGAGGAATTCCTGGATCGATTGGAGGGAGTAATATCGTCCAACGGATCGAGTCCCCATTCCAAATCTTGACGGTAGTAGCAGAGGTAGCGCGGGCGTCCCGCCGGCCGTCGCGGGAGCGTCCCGCTCCCGCCCCAAAACCGGAGCCTCGAAGGGCAGGGTACGAAAGAGGGATCAATCGCCAGGAATGCGCGGGCAGGATGCCCACACCACAGAGGGCGAGACGCGCTACATCCACATGTCCCGCACCCACTATTCACTTGCAGGTAATGACAAGGCCACCGACTGACCAACCACTGACAACTTTCATTGGGGTAAGATGGAAGGCAAATGGAGGTTGCTTCCCATGCCCGAAACCCTATCCCGGAAGACGCTCACTTCGCGCCAGAGTGATCACATCGTTCTCCTGATGCTGCTGATGGTGGTTATTCCCGCAGCGATCACGCTGCACACCGTGCGCGTCCCTGAGGTGCCTCACGATTTCAGTTCCAACCCTACTCCGTTCGGTTATACCTGGAGCCTGTTGCTGTTCATTGTGCCGATCGGGGTGATTGCAGGCTGGTTCCTGCCGCACGAAGGCGTGGAGATTCCGCGAAGGGCATTCTGGCGCACCACCGCGATACTGGTCCCTTGTGGCGCCGGACTGGATTTTTTCTTCGCCCATTGGTTCTTCTATTTCCCCAACCCGGGAGCGACGCTGGGAATCGCGGCGCCCGCCCTGGGCAAGCCGGTTCCTATTGAAGAGTATGTCTTCTACTTGACGGGCTTCATTGCCGTGCTGCTGATCTATGTCTGGGCGGACGAGTTTTGGTTCGCGGCTTACAACGTTGCGGACTACCCGGGAGAATCCCGAAAAATCCCGCGTCTCTTGCAATTCCATAAAACTTCCGTGGTGCTGGGACTCGTGCTGATCGCGGCGGCCATCGTGTACAAGAGGGCGCTTTCGCCGGACCCCGAGGGCTTCCCGGGATACTTCACCTTTCTCGTCGCCACGGCCTTGGTTCCGGCGGCGGCTTTCTTTCCTTCGGCTCGGCGGTTCATCAACTGGCGGGCTTTCAGCCTGACTCTGTTCATCGTGGTCTTGATCAGCCTCATCTGGGAGGCGACGTTGGCCCTCCCTTACGGCTGGTGGGGTTACCAGAACAGGCAGATGGTCGGCCTGTCGATCGGAGCCTGGTATGGCTTGCCCATCGAGGCGGTCGGCTTGTGGATTGCAGTTTCCTACGCCACGGTGATTGTTTTCGTGATAATTAAACTATGGCAAGCCTCCGGCAAGAAGGTGAAGGACGCCTTTCTGGGGACGAAAAAAATAGGAAAAGGTGACCCAGCGACATGAACCGACGATGGCTTGTCCTCTCGCTCGTCTTTTTGGGCATCGTGATCTGCTATATCGACCGCGGCAACCTCAGCATTGCAGCGCCATCGATCATGCGGGATTTCCGCATCGCGCCCGCCAGGATGGGGGTGCTCCTCTCGGCCTTTTTCTGGACCTATGCCGCATTTCAGATCCCGGCCGGCGCACTCGTGGACCGGTTTGGCATCCGCCGGGCTTACGCGAGTGGTTTCCTTGTCTGGTCGATAGCTTCAGCTTCCATCGCCCTAAGCCGTGGGGCAGGCGACATCATTGGCATGCGCATGGCGCTTGGCCTCGCTGAATCGATCGCTCCGCTGGCAAGCATATCCTTCATCCGAAATAATTTTGCGGGGAAGGACCAGGGCCTCCCCACATCAATCTATATTGCCGGCCAGAATATCGGACCCGCACTGGGGGCGCTGGTAGGAGCTATTCTGTTGGACAGGTTTGGATGGCGCATGATGTTTGCCATTACCGGATTGGGAGGACTGATTTGGTTGCCCTGCTGGCTGTTCGCCACTCCCTCCGACGGAACACGTGCCGTGCGTCAAGCGCAGAAGGCGGCTGACGATCTGGCGGCGCCCCGGCAATGGACTTGGCGCATGCTCCTGAATAATCGGATCTTTTGGGCAATGTCGTTGTCCATCTTCCTGTCCTCGTATTATTGGTATTTCGTTTTGACTTGGATACCGAGCTACTTGGTCCTCTCCCGAGGGTTCTCCACTCTCGGAATGGGACGGGTGCTTTCGACGGCCCTATTCACGATGGCCGTCTTGAATGTCTGCGCGGGCGCGGCGGTGGACAAATTAGCTGCCCGAATCGGAGTCTTCCGGGCACGCTTGTGGTTTGGGGTAGTGGGATACACCGGGACGGCGGCAATTTTGCTGCTGCTGGTCATCCCGGATCGGTCCTGGGCGCTTCCGATCCTCACGTTTTCGATGTGCGCGACGGGAATCGGGAATTCAAACTACTGGACGATCTCCCAACACGTGCCGCCGAAGAATATGGTAGGGCGGACGATTGGATACCTGAACACGCTCTCCGTGGTGGCAGGCGCGGCGGCCCCCGTTATTACCGGATTCATACTCGGTCCACAGAAGCAGTTCGGACCGGCAATTCTCGTCGCCGGCGTGTGCCCTCCCCTGGCCGCCATCTGCTTGCTCACAGCGGGATCCAAGGGGCTCGAACGGATGAAGGCGTTTCTCGCAGGAGAAGTACTCGTGGACGCCTGATTGCCAACTCGCCTTGGGTTACCAAAATCCCCTCAAGCCCGTTCTCGTCCTGACCGATATAACAGGTGATTCTGGTCCTGATTCCGGGCTGGCCTCGACGCGCCGATGATGCTAGTGGAGTATTCAGGATGAAAAAACACACCCCTCATTGCGGTATAAGTCGATTGCATCAGTCAGGTGTTATATATTTCCCTATCAAAGGGGTGACGTGTATTCATAGCTGGTTTTCCGAAATGACCAGAATCATCTAATCACCTAATTCTTATGAAGTTAGAAATTTGATGCGATGCGGAAATTCTAATGTACTTCGGCAGTTATATTGCTTCGCTGACATTAGGGCAGTTTACAGAAAGGGAGTCTGGCTCTACGTAGGAGTAACTTATGGCGACCCCTTTTGCTCGTCCAGATCGGCAGTCACTACGAAACAAGGTCATAATGCCCATCGCCCTGGTCGCGAACCCCGAGGGAGAAAGGACCTTTATTCCAGCCGCGACGCTGGATTCGTCCTTAGGCGGCCTTCGAATTCAGACCCCCGTTCGCCTTAGTATCGGTGAACTCATCCAAGTTCAATTCGAAAACGACCCCGCCAACATCAGGCAATACAAGGTGGTATGGATCAAACCCGCTGGCGGCCTGCTGCCAAGCCAAGCCGGCTTAAAATCTCTTAAATCAGCTAAGACCATGCCGGCGCCCATAACCTTGCCAAGCACTGCGCCCGAGACCAAGGCTGCCTAGCCGCGGGTAGCTTCACGGCCGCAATCCTGAGAATGCATAGCTCGCGGCCTGCAAAGTTGCCGACACCTCACCCTCGCTGTGGGAAGTGGAAACGAATGCAGCCTCAAACTGCGAGGGTGGAAAGTAGACGCCCGCTTCCAAAAGCGAGCGGAAGAAGTGTCCGTAGGCCGCTTTGTCCGACTTCTTAGCGCTAGCGTAGTCGCTGACGGGGTCCGCGGTAAAAAAGGCTGTAAACATGGAGCCGACGCGGTTTACCGTCAAAGCCGCGCCCTGCCGCGGCGCTTCCGCGGTCAACCCATTGGTCAGTTTGCTCGTCAGCGAATCCAGCCGCTCGTAGAGCCCCGGACGCCGCAGGATCTCGAGCGTCTTCAGTCCTGCCGCCACGGCCAAAGGGTTTCCCGAAAGCGTCCCCGCTTGATAAACCGGTCCCGCCGGGGCCACCAGATCCATCAATCGCGCTTTGCCGCCGTACGCTCCCACGGGCAAGCCACCGCCAATAACCTTGCCGAGTGTGGTCATATCAGGATCGATTTTGTAGAGCTGCTGCGCGCCACCATAGGCCACGCGAAAACCCGTCATCACCTCGTCGAAAATCAGGACCGTTCCCTGCTCTTGCGTCAAGGCCCGCAGTTTTTGCAGGAACCCCTGCCGTGGTGGCACGCAACCCATGTTGCCGACCACCGGTTCCACGATCGCCGCCGCCAATTCATGGCGATGCGCGTGAAATGCTTCCTCCAGCGCCGCCAGATCGTTGAAAGGCACTGTCACGGTAAGTTCTGCGAGCGCGCGCGGCACGCCGGGACTATCGGGCAAGCCCAGGGTGGCCACTCCCGACCCTGCCTTCACCAACAGGCTGTCTCCATGTCCGTGATAGCAGCCCTCGAACTTCAATATCTTGTCGCGTCCTGTCGCTGCCCGTGCCACGCGCAACGCGGAAAGGGTCGCCTCCGTGCCGGAATTCACCAGTCGGACCCGCTCGATGGAGGGATAAGCCTCCACAATGCGCTCCGCCAACTCCACTTCCCCTGGCGTGCAGGCGCCGAAACTGGTCCCCATTTCCACCGCCTTCGCCAGCGCTTCCACCACCTCGGGGTGGGCATGACCCAAAATGAGGGGTCCCCAGGAAAGCACGTAGTCGATGTAACTCTTGCCTTCTACGTCAGTCATCTTCGCGCCTTTGCCGCTGGCCATGAAAATGGGATCACCGCCCACGGCACGAAATGCGCGCACTGGCGAATTCACTCCACCCGGCATCAGCCGCCGGGCCTTGGCAAAAAGTACTTGCGATTTGGTTGGCATGAATTTGGTCCCTGATTTGAAAAGCGGCTGCTGGAAATCCTCCCCGCTGTCATCCTGGTCGAAGCGCTTAATCGACAGCCCTCTCCCATGGGGAAAGGGCTGAGCACAATCTAAAATGATTCATCGTCCTCTCCGGGGGAGAGCTTTGATTCCCTCATTCCTTATGCTTCCGGCCTCCTACGCGGATTTCTGCGTCAGTTCGAACATCTCGCGCAGCCGCCCCACGCTTGTTTCCATCAGCGTGTGGCCCAAGCCCACGGTGAGGCGTGCCATGAGCCCCGGGTAAGACAGCGAACCCTCAACGAGATCCTGCACGACCTCAAGAAACTTACTGCTGCGCGTCCCGAACTCTATCATGCGGGTGGTAACGCCGCCACCGAGAAACTCCCCGTGATAGAACATCCTGGCCAGCCGCGCCCCCAGCGCCAATGCTCTGCCGAATTCGTTCCGCACGTCGCTCCGGATAAACCTGGGGGAGACCCTCCAGCAGAGCCTCGGCTAACAGCTCGCCGGAGCGCATGGCGTAATAAATCCCTTCGCCGGTGATGGGGTCCACCAATCCGGCGGCATCTCCCACCAAGGCCCACCCCTTCCCCACGAGCCGCAGGCTTCCCCAGCTTTCCACGGAAAGCGACGGCAGCAAGTGGCTGAATATTCGCTGCGGGTCGGGAGCATAGCCAAACTTTTGCATGAAAGCGCCCAGCCGGTCGCGAAGCGCGGCCATGGTCTCCTCACCGGCCTTTCCACAGATGCCCACGGAGACGTGGTCCAACCGTGGAAAGGCCCAGGCATAGCCTTCAAATTTCTCGTAAAACTGCACGCGCAGAGGTTGGCACGCGACGGGCAGGTAATAACCGAAGGTCAGCATGAAATCGCGCGGAAGAAAATCTGCTGTCAACGTCTGCCGCAGCCGGGTGCGCGCGCCCGCCGCCAACACGACAAAATCCGCGCGATAGGTCTTCGCGCGGCCTTCAATTTCCCAACCGGCGCCTGCTCGCCGCAGCCGCAGGATCCTTTCGGCCACAATTTCCGCGCCCGCGTCCTCGGCGCGCCGGAGGAGCATCTGATTCAGCGTGGCGCGCGAATAAACCGCCAGGGGTGCCCGCAGATGAATGCGCATCGCCGTCCCCGAAGGGGCAATGAACTCCGCGTCGTGCAGCAAATTCGCGCCACTGGCCTCCTGCGCCAGGAAGGGATAGCGCCGCAAGGCCTTGTGAGTAAGCCCGCCACCGCAGGGTTTTTCCCAGCCGATTTTTTCTTCGAAGACGAGCACGCGATGCCCGCTGCCACGCGCGTTACGCGATCCCCAGCCTTCCGCCAACCTCTCGGCGGCCGTCGCACCCGCCGGCCCGCCTCCGATGATCGCGATGGTGTGCGTCTTCATTCCAGTAGCTCGCAAGGCCTCCCAACAATGACTGGACCCGATGCCGAACTCTTGTCACATTGTAGCTTGCAACAGCCGGTCATGCGAGGGCAAGCCCCCTACTCAAAACCTGCCGCCTCTTGCGCGCCACGACGCCGCAGGGCAAAATAAGGTGAACACTTTCGGAGCTATGCTTATTCATCCACGCGCGCCCTTCAACTTCGCTCAAACGCTGCGGTTTATCCTGGCTCCCCCCGCTTTGCGCAACGGGCGGCAGTTCGCTCCCTTGTTGGATTACTTTGTGGACGGCGAATACCGCCGCGTACTGGAACTTGGCGAGCAACTGATTCTCTACGGAGTCCGTGAGGAAGGGCCCCGGGACAAGCCTGCCCTGCGGGTTCGAATCTTGGCGGGCCCGGACAATGATCGCGCGCGGCGGGCCGTAGCCAGCGAGGTCGAGCGGCAATTCTCCACCGGCCTTGACCTCCAGCCCTTCTATGCGCTCGCGGAAGCGGACCCGGTGCTTCGTCAGCTCATCGTTCACTTCCGGGGTATGCGGGTGCCGCAAGCCCCTCGAGTTTTTGAAATTCTCATTTCCGCCATCATCGAGCAGCAGGTGAACCTATCCTTCGCGCACAAAGTGAAAAAAGCGATGATCGACACGTACGGGCGCTCGGGTGGAATTCGAGGGCCGCGGATACAGCGCGTTTCCCGAGCCAGCCGCGCTGGCCATCACTACCCCGAGCGAATTGCTGCCCCTCCAGGTGTCCGGTCCCAAGGCTCGGTACATCATAACCATTTCACGCCTGGTCCTCGACGGCACGCTCGACCTGGAAAACCTCCCACAGCTTGAACCGACGGTGGCCCACAAAAAACTTCTGGAGCTGAAAGGCGTGGGGCACTGGACGGCGCAATATGTGGGTCTGCGCGCGCTAGGGCATTTGGACTGCCTGCCCGCCGCCGACGTGGGTTTGCAGAAAGTCATTCAGCATTTCTACGGACTTCGCAAGCGGCCAACCGCCGAACGTGTGCAAAAGATGGCTCGAGCATGGCAAGGCTGGCGAAGCTACGCCACCTTCTACCTCTGGCTCACCTACTGGGAAAATCCCGACTGGAAGAGTAAGGTTCGGGTGGAAATCCAGGCACGGTGGCACCACGGAAGCGGAAAAGCTGAGTCGTGAAAACTTGAAAGCGAAGCGGACGTCGCGCAGACGTATTTTGTAGTTCCTTGGTTCATCCCCAATTGATAACAAAAAGCCGCGGACCTACCGAACAGGTCGCGCTACACTAGGTGGTTCTTAGAACGGGCAGTCGGCGGACGCCCCACTGAGAAGGAGGAGAACAAATGGAGTACAGAACGTTGGGAAGCTCGGGTCTGAAGGTGTCATCGCTATGTTTGGGTACGGGCACGTTCGGTGGAGGAAATGAGTTTTTTAAGGCGTGGGGTTCGACCGGTGTGGAAGAGGCGAAAAGGCTGCTTGGCCTTTGCCTGGACGCCGGAATCAACATCTTCGACACCGCGGACGTGTACTCCAACGGCTTGTCCGAGGAGGTCTTCGCACAAGCCATTCAGGGAAGACGCCATGAGCTATTGATATCCACCAAGGCGACCTTCCGCTTCGGAAAAGGTCCGAATGACGTCGGCTCGTCCCGCTATCACCTGATCCAGGCATGCGAGGGTAGCCTGAAGCGACTGGGCACCGATCACATCGACGTCTACCACATGCACGGCTTCGATGCGCTGACGCCCGCCGATGAAGTGCTGTACACGCTCGATACTCTGGTGCGCAGCGGTAAGGTCCGCTATATCGCCTGCTCGAACTTCTCGGGCTGGCACTTGATGAAGTCGCTGGCCATATCGGAAAAGCATGGTTGGGCGAAATACGTCTCGCATCAGGTCTACTACTCCCTGATTGGCCGTGACTACGAGAACGAGCTCATGCCCCTCGCGCTCGATCAGAAACTGGGGGCTATGGTCTGGAGCCCGTTGGGATGGGCACGGCTGACCGGCAAAATCCGGCGTGGGAAGCCGCTGCCGGAAATAAGCCGCCTGCATCGCACCGCGGAGGCCGGACCTCCGGTTCCGGAAGAATATCTCTATAGAGTCGTCGACGCGCTCGATGCCGTGGCCACCGAGACGGGAAAGACCGTTGCGCAGATTGCGCTGAACTGGCTGCTCCGCAAGCCTACGGTTTCAACCATCGTCATTGGCGCACGCAATGAAGAGCAGCTCAAGCAGAATATCGGCGCGGAGGGGTGGCGGTTAACGCCGGACCAAATGTCGAAACTGGATGAGGCGAGCGAACCGTTGATCCCTTATCCTTACTGGCACCAACGTCAATTCAAGGAGCGGAACCCTCTACCACCAGCCGTCAGCCAATAAAGTCAACGCTATGAATGGGGCATCTCCTGGGCGCCTCTCTTCAGCTTCAGAAAGGCTTCCAGGCGGGCGATCTCGGCGTCTGCTTCCACGCGGAAGTCGCTGTCAGCAGGGCGCTTCTCGACGAAGCCGAAATCGACGCTCAGGCCTTGTCCGACCACTTTCAAGTTCGCCCAACCGATGACCCGCTCACACCATAGGAGGGGCATGGCGTAATAGCCGCGAAGACGCTTGGTTGGAGGTGTATAGGCTTCGAAGCGGTAGGACCATTGCCAGAGATGCTCGAATCGCCGACGATCCCACACCAACGGATCAAATGGGGCCAATAATCGCACGCGGCGCGGCGGCTCTTCGCCAACGATGTGGCATGCAGGCCAGACATAGCTGATATTATCGACGGACTGTTCTTTGAGTTCGCCACTGTAGAGCAACTCACGTAGCACCGTTCGATGGTCCGCGACGCCCGGGACGAAACGCCGGAGACGGCTTGCAATCGCCTGCAGAGTCTTTTCCGCAACCGGCGCGAGAATGTTGGCGACGACGACCATCATCCTCCGTAACCGCTCGCGCGGCGGCAGGGGCTCCGCAGGCAAGCTTGCAACCTCGTAGACGCGGATGCCCTTTTCCCGGCGAGCAACCCGCAGAAGACCGACGTAGTGGAGACGTTCCAGAGCGCACTTTGTGGCCTTTGAGTATCCGCCCCAACCATTGATGACCCGGTCACGTCCGAAATCCGCTTGGAGTTTGCTCGGGTGGATGGGACCCGATCTGCGGACCGTTTCGAGAATCCTTCGTTCGAGATCAGGCACACGGGCTGGCTCCCTGGGATGTAACAACTCCCAGACCTTCCGTGAAACGTATCCGTAGGCATAGAGGAGATCTTCCTCAAGATCAAGCGAGACGTAACGCCGGTCAAGGTCTCCCGCTCGATAACCCTTGACCCTATGACGAAGGATCAAGTCCTGAGCCCTCGCGGGGGATCGGATGGGGTCTGCCTGGACGAACCCAAGACGTTCAATGGCATCTTTCAAAGTAGTAGGACGAAATAGAGATTGCGATACTGCGTGGTTGCGCAACTGCTGGACGTTCGACATTTTTTTAGGCTATTATCCTGCCTGGAGCAGAGGTCGCGCAAGAGCGATAGCCAAAACGGCCTTCACGATATCCGTTGCGAGGGAGTGCAGCGGAGCATTTTGATGTGGTGCCGGCTTAATGTCGCCGTTTGGCGAGGTACACTCGCCGGCGCAACGTCACTTTGAGCCCCTCCCAGCAGGAGGCGATAAGGATTATGGCCAAGACCGGTTTGACCCATCCCGTTATCGCGCAGGCTCGGCATGTGTTGAGACAAGTTTATCTGCCGCGCATAGCAAGTTGCCTCGAACAGCTCTCATCCGAACAGATCTGGTGGCGGCCCAATGAGGCGTCCAATAGCGTGGGGAATCTGGTGCTGCACCTCACGGGCAATGTTCGTCAATGGATTATTTCCGGCTTGGGCGGCGCGGCGGACGTGCGCCAGCGTGACCTGGAGTTCAGCGAGCGCGGTCCCCTCCCCCGGCGGGTTTTGGTGAGCCGCCTCCGTAAGACTGTAGAGAAAGCGTGCGGCGTCCTGGGCAAGCTTTCGCCCGAAGACTTGACCCGCCTTCACACCATCCAGAAGTATCACGTGACGGGAACGGAAGCCGTCTTCCACGTCGCCGAACATTTCTCCCACCACGCGGGTCAAATCATCCTGCTGACCAAAATGCTCACGGGAAGCAACCTGGGGTTCACCCGGCTTCCGGGCGAGAAAAAGAAGAAGGCTCAAAATCTGCCGGCATGGTGATGGCGCGGCGGGCACTACTGGAGCACGTGCACCTGCCTAGCTTGAATGACGAGCGTGCCTGCGGGGATGGCAACCCCGTTGATAGTGACCGCCTGCGGCTCGTAGTAGGGCATGCCCCTGACCAGTAAGGTGTTCACAGGAGTTATGGCACCCAAGCCCGTCACATTAGTAAAAGTCGTCTGGTTATTGGTGACGACGTAGATGGGAGTCCCGTTCAACAGCGTGCAGCAGGGAGTGAGAACAAAAACTCCGGTTTCGTCGTCCGACCCGATCTGCACCATCGAGCTCATCGTCCCCTGGATCGACTGTAATTTCAGATAAATCTCCGTGGGTTCGACGGTAAAGGGCAAGGTCGAGGTTGTCCCCTGAGAAGCGGGAGGTTTGGTATAAGCTCCGTGCACCACAAGCTCCTGTCCGACGGCCAAATTCTGCGGCCCAAAAGAAAGGTTGGCAAAGTTCGGTCCCATAACCGAGGCCTGATAGGTGGGGTTGGAAGTAAGGTCGACCTGGTAAATACTATCCATTGCTATCGTGGAAGTATCATCGGGTTCGGCGTCGCGCACCCATAGATTGAGTTGCGCAGGATTCCCGGCTGGATCCGTCGTGAATTGAAACAATCGGGCCAATCAGTGCCGTGCTGGGTATCACCCCTGATTGAGTTGGGAAAGGGTTCTCAACCGCCTGGACTTCAATCGTCTTTGCCGCAAGGTTCCCCTGGCTATCCAGGATTACATCGACTTCCACATAGCTGTTAGGGAGGAGTTGGTCGAGGCCGCAAAACCGATTTTGTTGGTGTTGGCGGTCAAATTTACCGGCACCTCTGGGGCGTCCGCCGTGGACGGCGAAAGGAGTTGCATCTGGAAGCTTCCCGTGTAGGTGGGATTCGATGTGGTATTGGTGGTTGAGATGCTCCTGACAAATCCCCACAGGTCGTCCAGTTCGGCAAATCCATTGGGATTGATGGCCCCTGTTGGGCTGGTCGCTAACAACTGCGTGATGTTGGCCACAGGAGTGATTTTACCGGTAAGGTTCCCCGAGGAATTCGTTGAGAGCATGCTCAAGACGTCAAAATCGAGAACCATAACGTTGGCTTGCCCGGCGGTGATGGTCAAAGGAGGATTGATGGTGATAATGGGCTTGTTGGTCGTAAAGCTCGTTGTAAGGAATTGCACGGGCGGGGTCTGGGCTGGATTATATACTGCTACCGTGGCATCCTCAAAATTAAGAGTCGCCTGGTAGTAGGTCCCCGCCTGAACGGGATACTCATACAGGATCGTGTTGAAATCACGAAGTTGTTGGAGATTCAACCGGATTTCCGGGGCAAAGGAGGGCGTGGTGGTGATGTACCCCACGGTGTTCTGACCCTCTACGGAAGTAAAACTCAAGTCCTGGATGACGACATCGGCGGAAATCGCATTGCAAACCGGCACGTCGTGCACAATGGTGATCAAGGTCCCAGTGCCTGGCTTGGGAGTGACGGGTGTCGAGGAAGAGCAGCTTGTTAAGAATCCGGCGAGCGAGAACCACTCCAATAGTTCTCGCCAGCCTACTTTGGGGCGTCCGTCTCAAGAGTCTCCTTCAGTTTACGTCTGGGAATGGCACTCGGCTGCGGTAGCCTGGGGTTCCCGGCTTCTACCCCGGTGGTCATCAGCACAGACCCGCGCCTCTTCCTCAGATGATGTTAGCCAGCCATGGGGTTTTCCGCAGGCTGGGGCCACAAAGCCAGGATTCCGATAAATACAGTGAATTGACCGCAGAAGGCAAGAGGTATTCCACTCCCACTATTTTTGCTCGGCTTTACGGCGGCGGATAAAGGCTGGCACGTCCAGATCGTCCTCCTGAATCTCCGTAGTCACATTGGGAGGTTGCGCTTCCACCGGCAGTTTCTCTTTCTTGGCCATCATGTTCTTAACGCTCTGTTGCGCGGTGCGCAGCGCCGGGGAAAGCGTGGGGAGCGGTTTGATACCCATCCTTTCGGACTTAATTCCGGTGGCGATCACGGTTACTTTGACGGCGTCTCCCATCGACTCATCGTGGACGGCGCCAAAGATAATGTTAGCATTATCCGCAGCGGCCTTCTGCACGATGGTCGAAGCCTCATGCACCTCATAAAGTGTAAGCTTGTTCGAACCGGTAATGTTCAGCAAAATGCCGTGGGCTCCGTTGATGCTCGCGTCCTCCAGCAAGGGACTGGCCATGGCGCGGTTGGTCGCCTCCACGGCGCGGTTTTCTCCGGTGGCCACCGCGGTTCCCATCACGGCATAGCCCATGCCTTCCATAATCGCTTTGATATCCGCAAAGTCACGGTTGATAATTCCCGTGATGGTAATGATGTCGGAAATTCCTTGCACCCCTTGCCGCAGTATATCGTCGGCAATGCGAAACGCCTCGAAAAAGCTCGTCCCTTTATCAACGAACTGCATCAGCCGCTCATTGGGAATGCAGATAACGGTATCCACACCCTGACTCAGCTCCGCCAAACCCTGCTCCGCCTGCATCATGCGGCGCTTGCCTTCGAAGGCAAAGGGCTTGGTAACCACCGCCACGGTGAGCGCCCCCAGCTCGCGCGCCAGGCTGGCGACGATAGGAGCACCCCCTGTCCCCGTTCCCCCGCCCAACCCGGTGGTGACAAACACCATGTCCGCGCCTTCCAGGGCTTCGATGATTTTTTCCGTGTCCTCCAGAGCCGCCCGCCGTCCGATTTCCGGGTTGCCGCCCGACCCCAATCCCTTGGTCAACTTGGTGCCCAGTTGAATCTTCAATGGTGCCTTGGAAGTCTGCAGTGCCTGCGCGTCGGTATTGGCCACGAGAAAGTCCACGCCTTTCACATCGGCGGCGATCATGCGGTTGATGGCATTGCCTCCGCCTCCCCCGACCCCGATCACCTTAATTCTGGCGCCGTCGCGCAGTTCATCCGAGAAATCAACCCGGAGGTCGCCCATGCCGGTTTCACTCCCCATGGTGGCTCCTTTATCCTCGTCCTCAATCATTTTTTCCCCGAATGATGTTCCAGAGCTTTCCCAACAACCCTGTGGGCTGCTTCGCGTCACGCATTAAGCGTAGGCGGTATCCATGAATCACCAACCCTACCACGGTCGCGAACGCCGGGTCGGGGAGCGTCTCTCCCATCGCCTCCAACCCGGTAGGAATGGCCACCCGCACCGGCATGGCGAATGCCTGCTTCCGCAAGGGCCGCCAAACCGCCGAGCTTGGCTCCGCCACCGGTCAGGACCACTCCGGCCCCCAACTGCTTCTCGCAACCCGAGCGGCCAATTTCCGCCCGGATCAACTCCAGCAGTTCCGACGCGCGCGGCTCAATGATCTCACTCAGCATGGCATAACTCACCACGCGGGAGGGCCTATCCCCCACGCTGGGGACCTCGAGCACGGCGTCTGCGGGCTTGGAGGGATCCCGCTCGCCCCACGCCTTTTTCATCTTTTCCGCTTCCGGGATGGGCGTACGCAGCCCCACGGCAATATCGTTGGTGAAGTGCTCGCCACCCACGGGAATGACGGCAGTGTGCCGCACTACGCCCGCATGATAAACAATCAGGTCCGTTGTGCCGCCCCCGATGTCCACCAGCGCCACGCCCAGCTCACGATCATCAGCCGTCAGACAAGCTTCCCCGGAAGCGAGCGGCTCAAAAACCGTGTCCTGCACGACCACCCCGGCGCGGTTTGCCGCCGTCACCACATTCTGACGAAGCGGAGATGGACGCCGTCACCAGGTGCACATTCACTTCCAGGCGAGCCCCCACCATCCCCACCGGGTCCCGGATGCCGTCCTGGGCATCCAGCAGGAATTTTTGCGGAAGCACCTGCAGAAGCTGGCGATCCTCCGGCAGGTTGATGCCTTGAGCCGTCTGAATGACTCGCCGCATGTCATCCCGCTCCACTTCGCGTGTCGCGGCGGGGGACTTCCCCAGCGTGATGGCCCCCCGGGAGTTCACTCCTTTGATGTGCGCGCCAGCTACCCCAACGTAAGCAGAACCAATGGACACTCCTGCGGCAGCTTCCGCGGCCTCCATGGCTTTCTTCACCGCCAGCGCTCGTCAGGTCGAGATTTACAATCACACCCTTGCGCCATCCCTTCGATTCCGCGACGCCCAAGCCAACCATTTCCAGCTTCCCTTCCGCGTTCGGCTTGCACACGAGAGCGCTGGTTTTAACGCTTCCCAGGTCGAGTCCGACGATAAAGTGGTCCTTGCGCGCCATGATCGGCTATCAGCTATCAGCCTTCAGCTATCAGCTTCCCGCTATCAGATATTCGTCATTGCTTAAACTGATAGCGGAGAGCTGAAAGCTGACAGCTATTCTATTCCTTCCGTTCGCCGCCGGCGGTAGCGGCCGCCCCCGCAGCCGCTGCTGACGTCTGCGGGTCCACGACGATCTGATTGCGATAACGCAAATCAACCGAATTAAGTTTACCATTCGTTTTCTGAATTTCCGGAAGCAGGGCCAGGAAATTCCGGAATCGAGGAAGGAAATCCTTCTGCCCAAAATGCACCTGCAGGGTTTGTTGCCCATTAACGAGCAGGGCTTTGAGGTCTTCCGCATCCGTCAGGTAAACTTCCGAAATCATCCACCCGGCGCGGGGAGCTTCCACCCCCAATTCCCGCATGAACTCCAGGTATAGAGCCAAGCGCGCGCGGCGCTCATCGATGCTGGGGAGGTCTTCCAGTCCATAAAGCACGGGGAAATCAAAGACCCCGTTGCCGGGCTTTTCCAGCAGCATGCCGTCGTCGTCTACCAAACTCACTCGCCCGCCGACATTAGCATAGGCCACGGGAGACCGTTCCGTGAGGTGCACCAGAAGCCCGTGGGGCAAGATGCGGGTTACCGAGGCGGTCCGCACCCAGGGCAGAGTTTCCACCCCTCGCCGTCTGACATCCAAGGACATGTGGAAAACATTTGTTCCCCTCTTGAGGTTTCCCGTTAACGGCAGCCCCAGCGCGCCCAACACTTCTTCGCGCGAAACGAAGTGGTTTCCCGTCACCACGATGTCTGTCCGGTGACGTCAGCACGAAGCAGGGAGAGGTCAATGCGAACGTCGCCAGTCCATAGCCCGCGAAACCGACGGGCAGGAGCACTCCGATCACAAACAGCGCCACGCGCACTCGCCGCGATATCCGGCTGCGCCGCACGGGAACCGATTTCTGCCGCCGCAGATAAGGAGACTCCTCTTGCGGCTCCAAATCATCCGGAATGGGAAGTCCGTCTTGTTCCACCAATTCCATACTCAATCTCCAGGCAGAGGTGATACAAAGTCAAAAGTCAGAACGTAAAAGTCAAAACCGGCCGGTTTGGCCTCTTCACTGTTGACTATTGACTTTTGCGTTTTGACTTTTGACTTTCCCTTCTGCCTCCTGGCTCCTGGCTCCCAACTCCTTCGCCAGCGCCTCACCAATCTTCCAAACGCTTCCCGCGCCAATGGTGATGATCAGGTCGCCCGGCCGCGCGTCGTACAAGAGTTCCTCCAACACCTGTTCCTCGGACGGCGCGTAGCGCGCGTTGTTTAGCCCCAGTTCATGCATGCGGCCCACCAGCAATCCAGAGCTCACGCCGGGAATGGGTTTTTCGCTGGCCCCATAGATATCCAGCACATAAACGCGGTCGCAACCCGCGAAGCAGCCGGCAAATTCATCCAGCAAGAACTTGGTGCGCGTATAACGGTGCGGCTGGAAAATGGCAATGATGCGCTTTGCCCCGCGCAGGCGTGCGGCGTCGAGGGTGGCGCGAATTTCCGTGGGGTGGTGGCCATAGTCGTCTACAATCGTGATGCCATCTATCTCCGCCTTGATCTGAAAGCGCCGATCCGCGCCGCGAAAGCGCTCCAGCCCCAGGCGAATCTGCTCGGCGGTAAGATCGAGTTCCAATCCTACCGTCACGGCTGCCAGGGCATTCTGCACATTATGCCGGCCGGGGACGTGAATTGAGAACGGCCCAAGTACATTTCCTTTCACCACCACGTCAAACACCGACCCCGTGGGCGTGAGCTCGCGAATCCTCCCTTGAATGTCGGCGCCCTCATCCATGATCCCGTAGGTGACCACTCGACGGCGCAACTGGGGAATCAGGGTTTGCATCAGCCCCCGCCAGGGCGGGTCGAAACAGGCCACCACGGTCCCGTAAAAAGGGACTTTGTTCATGAAAGAAACGAACGCCGCGGCGATATCTTCGAGGTCGCGGTAGTGGTCCAGGTGTTCACGGTCGATGTTGGTGACCACGGCAATCGTAGGCAGCAGGAAGAGAAACGACCGGTCGCTCTCATCCGCCTCCACCACCATCAGATCGCTCTTGCCCAACCGGGCGCTGGAGCCAAAAACGTCAAGCCGCCCACCAATCACCGCCGTGGGATCGAGTTTCGCCTCCGCCGTCATCACGGCGATCATGGAAGTCACCGAGGTCTTGCCATGGGCACCGGCCACCGCCACGTTGAACTTCATGCGCATCAATTCCGCCAGCATTTCGGCGCGCGGGATGACGGGGATCTGCCGCCTGTGCGCTTCCTCAATTTCCGGATTGTCTGCGGGCACGGCGGACGACACCACCACCACTTGCGCCTCGCTGGCATTGCTGGCAGCATGACCTTCAAACACCCGGGCGCCCAGGCTCGCCAACCGTTCGGTTACGGGGGTCGCTTTCTGGTCGGAACCCGAAACCTCGAAACCCAGATTGAGCAACACCTCGGCGATGCCGCTCATCCCGATGCCGCCGATGCCTACGAAATGTATCTTGCGAATTTTACCGAGCATCCTTTTTAGCTTTCAGCTATGTCCTCACAAAATGTTCGACCATATCCGCGATCCGCGCCGCGGCGTCGGGCCTTGCCAAACGGCGCGCGCACGTTTCCATACGTTCGAGCGTCGCGGGGTTCGCCATCAAGTCCCTGACCTGTCCCGCTAGCAGATCAGGCGTCAGTACCGATTGCACGATGACGCGCGCCGCTCCCGCCTGTTCCATGGCCCGGGCGTTCTCCAATTGGTGCTGATCCGTGGCGCCCGGGAAAGGAATCAGTATTGCCGCTCGACCAGCAGCGGCCAGTTCGGCCACAGCCGTAGCGCCCGCGCGGGAAATCACCAAATCCGCCTCCGCCAGCGCCCCGGGCATGTCATCGATAAAGGCGTGAATCTCAGCGAGCAAGCCTCGTTCCCGATAGGCCTTCCGAATTTCATTATAGTCGTGTTCACCAGTTTGGTGGACGATTCTAATCCCGCCGGGGTCGCGCAAAAGCAGTGGTAAACTTTTCGACACCGCTTGGTTGATCGCCCTCGAACCTTGACTCCCCCCCACCACAAAAACAGTGAACGGTGGCACAGCCGCTCCTGGCTGTGACCCACACCCCACAGGCAGGAGTGTCTGTGCTACAAGTGGCGCGTGGCGAGGCGGCGGAATGTCGAAAAACGCCCTGCGCACGGGATGCCCCGTCACAAGCGCTTTCTCTCCGTAAAGGTGGGCCGCTTCTCGGAACCCCACCGCCGCGGCCCGTACCACCGGAGCCAGAAGGCGGTTGGTGAAACCCGGGCGCGCATTCGGCTCAATCAAAATCGTGGGAATACCCACCAGCGCCGCTTCCAACATGACCGGCCCCGCTAAGTAGCCGCCCACACCCACAACAACCTGGGGTTGCAATTCCCACAAAATCCCCGCCACCTCAATCGCGGTACGTGGCAAGACCAGCAGATTGCGCAACCTCTGAATGCCGCCGATGCCCTTCAAGCCCGCCGCGTCAACGGTGCGAAGCCGAAAGCCCGCCGCCGGGATCAACTTAGCTTCCAATGGCCGGTGCGTGCCCAGGAATTCGATCTCGTAGCGGGGAAACGCCCGTTCGCCGCGCCCGCGCAATTCCTCCGCCACCGCCAAGGCCGGAAAGATGTGCCCGCCTGTTCCGCCAGCGACCATCAGGATACGCACCGCCGGAGAGGCGCCGTACTCATCCACGGTATCCCCAATAAAAAAGCAAAGAGGAAGTCAGAAGGCAAAACGCAAAAGTCAAAAGGGAAAAGTAAAAATCGAGCAACAGCCTGGGTTCTGGCCCGCGGTTTTGACCTTTGACTTTTGCGTTTTGCCTTTTGACTTGTTCCTTCGCTCTTCCCTCAACTCGCCTGCTGCGAAATATTCAGTAAAATCCCTACCGCCACAAGATTCACCAACAGGGACGAACCTCCGTAGCTCACAAATGGCAGGGGAATACCCTTGGTGGGAAGCAATCCCAGTACCACGCTCATATTCACCAGCGCCTGTCCGACGATCATTACCGTCAACCCGATCGCCAGTAGCCGCCCAAAGTCATCCTTGCAGGCCGCGCTAGCGCGCAACCCTCGAACCAGGATGAGAGCGAACACAGCCACAATCGCAACGGTCCCGATCAAACCCAGCTCTTCTCCTATCACTGCGAAAATGAAATCCGTCTGGGGCTCGGGCAGGAAGAAGAGTTTCTGCTTGCCTTCCATCAATCCCAATCCGGTGATGCCGCCAGTCCCCACGGCAATGTACGACTGGAGAATATGGAATCCCTTGCCCAAGGGGTCTGCGTAGGGGTCCCAGAAGGCCAAAATGCGTTTGTGCCGATAGGCGGAGTGGAAGATCAGCCAGTACAGGGCAGGCAGCGCGAAAAGTCCTGCCAGGGCAAAATAGCGAAGATCCAACCCCGCGCAGAAGAGCATGGCAGCAAGAACCATGCCCAAGGCCAAGGTGGTTCCCAAGTCAGGCTCCTTCAACACCAACACTCCCATGATGCCGGCCACAAGAATGATGGGGGCCAGGGTGTGCTTCCAGTCGTTCACCTCGCCTTTGCGCTGGTCCAGGAAATACGCCAGGAAGACAGTCAGGATAATCTTGGCAAGCTCCGAAGGCTGAAAGCTTGCCATCCCCAAGTGAAACCATCGATGGGCATTGTTTGTTGGGTGGACGAACAGGACAACCACGAGCAAGATAATACCAGCGCCAGCGCGGGAAAAACCACCAGGGGACTTGCCAGGCGCCGGTAGTCCGTATGCATCAAGATTGCAACGGCGATCAGGCCCACTCCCGCCCAAGCCAATTGCCGGAGCAGGAAGTAATTCCCGTTATCGTACCGATCCGCCGCCATGACCGCCGAGGCGCTGAAGACCATCAGGGCGCCAAACAGCACCAAGCCCACCACGGCGCCAAACAGAATCTTGTCGGATTGGAGTTGTCGGGCCATTGGTAATTGACGATTGTCGATTGTCGATTGCTGGTCGTCAGTTGTCAGCCGTCAGTTATCAGTCATCAGTAATTAGTAAAGTATTTACTGACAACTGAGAACGTAAATCCTCCTTTGGTCCCTTCGTCAATCGACAACCGTCAATGGTCAATTTCCTCACTCATCACTGCCTTTAAACAGCTTCGGCTGCTTTGGAGGAGGCGGAGCGCCGGGTCCTGCGCCTTGGGCTTCGGACTTCGGACTCCGGACTTCGGGCTCTC